>NZ_JBHSCN010000023.1:0-181307 GCF_042651345.1 Gryllotalpicola reticulitermitis | reverse complement strand
GCTGCCGGGCACGACGCTCGCGATCGCCCCGCCGACCGCGCTCGCAACCCGCTCTCGCACCGCCGCAGCGCCCGCCGGATCGCCCTTCGAGCGCTCCTCGATCACACGCTCGAGCATGCTCGTCGCGAATGTGACCCCCGCCGCCTTGATCACCTGCAGATCGACCGGCGCGAGCAACCGCGGCTTCTCCACGTCGCCCGCGAACGTTGCGGCGACCACGTCGTCCAGCGACCAGGAGCGGTCGCCCTCGAATCCGCGCACGAACTCGACGACCTCGTCGCGCTCCAACAGCCCCGCGACCGTCGCCGCGCCGCCGGTCAGGTCCACGAGCCGGTCCCCGCGCACGGCGACGACGCACGGGCCGCCGACAGCCGGGTCGAACAACCGGCCGACGAGCGTCGCCGAGTCAGCAGGAAGCGTCGCCGAGACAAGCGCGGCGCCATAAAGTACTTCGGAAGTCAATGTCGTCCTTCGGGTTCAACCGCGTGTCGGGACCCGGTGTACAGCGGGGCCCCGACACGGCGGAGGTCACAGTGCTGCGTAGTACGTCTCGATAGCGTCGACGTCGACCGTCTGATCGGCTGGCTTGCCGAGGCGTTCGTACTTGTCACGCCGAGAGCGCATGTCCGCGAGCAAGATCGCCTTGGCGTGCTTCGCCACTTCAAGCGCGACGTCTCGAGGCACGACGACGACGCCGTCATCGTCGGCACCGACGATGTCGCCGGGGTTCACCTGAACTCCACCGCAGGCGATCGTGGTCTGCGTCTCGATGGCCTGGATGCGACCGGGGATGATCGTGCGACCGCGGTGGCGTGCCACAACAGGGGTGCGCTGCAGTTCGACCTCAGCGGTGTCACGGCAGTATCCGTCGGTGATGATGCCGACGGCGCCCGCGATGATTGCGCCCATGCTGTTCTCGGACCCCCAAAAACCGACCTCGGGGCCGCCGCCGGCGTCCATCACGACGACGTGGCCCGGCTTCAGGTCGTTCGGGAGTCGCGCCGGCGGATTCTGCTCAAACCAGATGCCGTGGGCGTGAACGATGTCGTCGGTGGACTCAAGCTTCCACATCGGCTTGTTCGACGGAACGGCACGGATGGTCGCCGCCTCGCCCCAGAATCTCATGCCGCTCCATAGCGGCCGAACCTCAGGGTCCATGAGACCGATATTGAAGTACCCGATGCCGTCGAGTGCGTCGACGACGTCGACGACGCGAAGGTGTTGATAGAGGCTGGCGAGTTCGCTCGGGTCGGCCTTCTCGTACGTGACCGTGGTGTTGGTGGGACTGGTGAGTGTCATCTTCCGCTTTCTTCTTTCTTGCTCTTCTCGTCATTCCCGGATGGAACGTGAGGTGGTGATAGCCGGTACCACGTGGTGGCGGTTCCACCCGAGATCCGGCCCTGGTCTTCGTGGTCGGGGAACGCGTGCGCGACGAGGGCGCTGAGGTCTGCCCATGCAGTCGCGTAGTCGGCGCGCAGGAGCACCACTGGCCAGTTGCTCGCAAGCATCAACCGCTGTGCCCCGAAGAGCGCAGCCACATGGTCCACGTACTTCTCGAGCTCGGAGTATTTCCACGCGCCCCAGGCGGTCAGCGCGTCGATGCCGACGGAGACTTTGACCGCGACATCAGGGTTCTGGGCAAGCTCGGCGATGTTCGCCGCCCACGGGTCCCACCCGAGGGTGTCGATCGGCGGCCGGCCGAGGTGGTCGATGATGATTCGCAACTCGGGCACTTCCTCGGCGAGCGCGATCACGTGCCGGGTCTGCGCCGCGGTGATGGGCACGACGTCCCAGCTGAGCCCTCGATCTGCCACTTCGCGGAACAACGTCACGGCGTTCGGCTGCGTGATCCAGTCCAAAGGGTCGTCCGCGATGAGGCAGCGTACGCCCACGAGCTTGTCGATCATCAAACGGTCGAGCTCCGCGAGCGCGGCTCGAGTGTCGCGGATCGGCAGCCACGCGACGACCCCCGCGACGCGATCGTGTCGGGCGTAGCTGGCAAGCCGAACGTTCTCTGCCGGCTCGTCGACCGATTGCATGACGACTGTCGCATCGATGCCGGCGTTGTCGAGCTCTGGGTCGAGGTCGGCCGGTTCGAAGTCGCGCTCGAGTGCGGTGTGGGCGTGGGTGCGCCACGGCTGCGCCTGCGCCGCGGTCTTCCAGAAGTGGTGGTGAGCGTCGATCACCGTCATGGCGTTCCTGTCCATTCCGGGCGTCGGTGTTCGACGAACGCCCGCACGCCCTCTCGAAAGTCGGCGCTCCCGTAGCAGAGCTCGAGCAGATCGGTGTCGTCGGGCAGCGAGGAGCTGTCCAGCCGTCGGTTCAGTTCCTTGATCGCGCGCAGCGTGAGGGGTGCGAGGGCGGCGACCTGTTCGGCAAGGGCGGCTGCTGTGACTTCGATCCCTTCGGAGCCTGCGAGCGCGTAGACGAAGCCGCTCGCGACGAGGTTCTCAGCCGGGGTGAGCGAGGCCGTCAGCAGCAGGTTGAGCGTCGCTGCGGCACCGATGCGGATGCGCAGCCGATTCACGACGCCAGCCGGCAGCGTGTTTCCAAGCGTGCGCGCGATCGGTGCGCCGAACTTGGCACGCGGCTCGGCGATGATGAGGTCGCAGTAGGCGGCGACCGCGAGGCCGGCGCCGACCGCAGTGCGTTCGACGGCGGCGATCGTGGGCACGGGAATCGCCGCCAGCGCAGCGAGCACTTTGCCGACCCGCCGTTCGTAGTCAATTCCGGCCGACCCGTCAAACCCGTCGAATTGGGTGATGTCGGTGCCGGCTGCGAACCCGTCCTCAGGGCTTCCACGTAGTACCACCACTCGTACCGTCGGGTCGTCGGCCACGGTGAGTGCGATCTGTTCCAGTTGGTCGTACATTCGCCAGGTGAATGCGTTGCGCTTCCCCGGGTTCGTGATGCGGACGTGCGCGATCGGTCCTGAGCTTTCGACGGTGACGGATGCCTCGCTCATGCGCTCTCCTCGGTGTGCTTGCGCAGGTCGCGGAGTACCTCTTCGGTGTGCTGCCCGAGCAGGGGCGGTGGCGAGCTCAGCCGTGCGGGAGTGCCTGACAGTTTGAGCGGCGAGCCGAGTGCTCGCGTGGTCCCCTCGACGGGGTGTTCGAACTCGATCACCATCCGGCGCGCCTTCACGTGCGGATCGGTCTCGAGCACCTGTTTGTAGTCCCGGATGGGTCCGGCCGGAACGCCGGCAGCCAGCAGCCGGGCGACCCACTCGTCCGTCGTCGCTGCGGCGAACCGTTTCTCAAGTTCCACGGCGAGCTCTGCTCGGTGGTCCATTCGGCGGTTGTTGTCGACGAACCTTGGGTCCGCGAGCAGTTCGGGCGCCTCGAGCACGTCGCACAGGAGTCCCCAGAGTTTCTGGTTGTTCGCGCCAACGGTCAGGTATCCGTCTTGGGTTGCGAGCGCTTGATACGGCGCTGACATGCGGTTGGCGGACCCGAGCGGCTTCGGGCTCTCCCCCGTGGACCAGTACTCGGTCGACTCCCATACCGACATTGCCAGGGCCGATTCGAACAGCGACGTCTCGAGGTATTGTCCGTCGCCGTCGTCGCCGCGGGCGATGAGCGCGGAGAGGATGCCGATGGCGCAGAACATGCCTGCGCCGAGATCTGCGATGGGGATCGCTGACTTCACCGGCTGCCGCCCGGGTTCGCCCATCACGCTCATGACTCCGGTCATCGCCTGGGCGATCAGGTCGTATCCGGGATAGCTGGCGTAAGGCCCGGTCTGCCCGAACCCGGAGATGCTTGCGTAGACGATGCGGGGGTTGATGGCTCTGACATCGTCGTATCCGACGCCGAGGCGCGCGGCGACGCCGGGCCGGAAATTTTCGATGACGACGTCGGCCGTCGCCGCGAGCTCGAGGAAGGTCTGCCGTCCTGCTGCGCTCTTCAGGTCGAGCACGACGCTGCGCTTGTTCCGGTTGAGAGAGAGGAAGGCGCGGCTGTCCTCGCCGATCACCGAATAGCCCCATGACTTCCGGGTTTGGTCGCCGTGATCGGGATTCTCGATCTTGATGACGTCCGCGCCGAGGTCGGCGAGGATCATCGTGCAGAACGGGCCCGACATCACTTGGCTGAGGTCAAGCACGCGGATCCCTCCGAGAGCCGTTCCTGAAGTCTGTCCCGTGGGCTTGCCCGCCGCGTTGCGCACCATGATCCTCACCGTCTCGTCGTCCACTCGTCTACTTCTTCCCGAGGCTTGCGTTCGCTTCGCTGAAGAAGGCGTCAGTCGCCTGCTTTACTGTCTGCTTGCCGAATTCGACGTTCTGGAAGTCACGGGTGAATGCCTCTTCGAATACCGCGTCGTAACCCGCCGGGATCGTCTGCGTCGGCACCTTCTGGTCGAGGATGTACTGGTACTGCTGCAGCTCGGTCTTCACACCGGGTGACGAGGGCGTCGCGATCTGCTGCTTCAACTGCGTCGAGTTGGCTACCGCTCCGTTGTCGGATGCGAAGACGCTCGCCGCCTTGTCGTTGTTCGTCCAGAAGTTGATGTAAGCCGCGGCCGCCGTCACGTTGTTGCAACTCTTCGGGATCGAGTAGCCACTGACGAAGAACATGTTCCCGAGGCCCGCTTTTCCGGTCGCGAAGGTCATGGTTGTCATGTCCGCGCTGGGGTCAGCCGCCTGGATGCCGGCGATCGCGTTGCCCGCGACCTGCTCGCTCAGCAGCTTGTTCTCGGTGACGTAGAACTGTTCGAGTTGCGTCGGCTCGTCCGCATTCGCGGAGGGCGAGTTGGTATAGCCGGCCTTCTGGAAGCCCTGCCACATGTTCCAGTAGTCCTCGAGCACCGACATCGGGAATCCGATCTTGCCCTTGCTGTTGAACATCTTGTAACCATTGGCGATGACGTAAGCCGAGAAGGTCGGCTCGTCCTGCCCCTGGTTGTCCGTGGCGGCAACGCCTTTCGGCAGCTTTGAGGAGGCGTCTTTCAGCCATGCCGTATAGTCGGCCTGGGTGTAGCCGGCCTTGAGCGGTGTGATGCCGTACTGCTTCTCCATCGCCGTGTTCACGGCGATGGCATTCCAAGCCACCCCGAAGGGGATCATGTACAGCTTTCCGTCGGGGCCGTCGCCCGTATCGAGGACGGACTTCGGGATGTCGCTGACGTTGATCTGACCCGACTTCACGAGCGAGTCGAGATCCATGAGCGTGCTATTGCTGGTGTAGTCGTTGAGGCTACGGGTCTGCAGCGTCGTAACGCACGGCATCGACTTGCTTGCGGCCTGCACGTTGAGCTTGTCGAAGTAGGTGCTGAAGTCGCCCGCCGCAGCCTGAACGGTCGTACCGGGGTACTGCTGCTCGAACAGCTTGTCGATCTGGTCATACTTCGTGACACGGCTCGAGGAGCCCCAGTAGCTGAGCTGGATCGAACCGCTGGGCTTTGCGGCGGCGGTCGCCGGGCCGGTCGAGCCGGAGTTACCTGAGCATCCGGCAAGGAGCAGCACCGCGGACACACCCGCTACGACCCCGATGCCGGACCGTTTGGTCAGCTTCATTGCTATACCTTTCACTTGATTCCGGAAGTGGCGATTCCTTCGATGAGCAGCCGTTGAAAGGCCACGAAGAAACCGACCAGTGGTGCGAGCGACAATGTCGCCATGGCGAACAAGGCGCCGTAGGAGCTCTGTCCGCCGGTCGCGTCGAGGAAGGCGTTGAGCCCGAGGGGCACGGTCCACTCGCTCGTGTTGCTGAGGTAGAGCAGCGGCCCAAGGAAGTCGTTCCACGAGTTGATGAAGGTGAACAGCGCCGTGGTGCCGATCGCTGGCAACGCAAGCGGCATGATGATCCGTACGAAGATCTGCCAGTGACTGGCGCCGTCGATGCGCGCGGCGTCGTCGAGATCGGTCGGCAGCGCGCGGATGAATTGGACCATCAGGAACACGAAGAACGCGTCCGTGCCGAGGAAGTGCGGCAGGATCAGCGGCACGAACGTGTTGATCAGGTTCAGCTTGTTGAAGAGGATGTACTGCGGCACGAGTGTGACGTGGTACGGCAGCAGCAAAGTGCCGAGGAGCACCGCGAACAGCAGGCGCTTGAGGGGGAACTCGAGCCGGGCGAAGGCGTAGGCCGTCAGCGAACAGGCGATGAGGTTTCCGACCACGGACAGCCCGGAGATGGTGACCGAGTTCAGGAAGTACCTCGAGAAGCTCAGCGCCCCGCCGCCCGTCCAGCCGTGGACATAGTTGGCGAAGGTGAGATTGCCGGAGAACAGCCCGAGGCTGCGGAAGATCTCGTTGTTGGGCCGAAGTGATGCCCCGACCATCCACAGCAGCGGATAGAGCATCGCGAACAGGATCAGGATGAGCACGAAGTGCCGCAGGACCGAGATCCAGACCTTGTTCTTGGGTTTCTTGATCAGCCGCGCCATGGCCGCCGTCTTCGGCGACGTCGAACTCAGCGTTGTCATCAGCGGTCTCCGTAGTGAACCCAGTAGCGAGCGGTGAAGAAGAGGAAGCCGGTGAACGCGGCCAGTACCACGACGAGCACCCAGGCCATCGCGCTGGCGTAGCCCATGTTCAGCTGGGTGAAGCCCTGCTGGTACAGGTAGAGCGTGTAGAACAAGGTCGAGTCGGACGGCCCGCCGGTCCCGCCGCTGATCACGTATGCGCCCGTGAACGCCTGGAAGGCGTGCACCGTGTCGAGTAGCACGTTGAAGAAGATCAGCGGGCTCATCGAGGGCAGCGTGATGCTGAGGAAACGCCGGACCCGGCCGGCGCCGTCGACGGACGCCGCCTCGTAGAGCTCCTGCGGTACCTGCCTCAGCCCAGCGAGGAAGATGATCATGGTCGAGCCAAAGGCCCACGCGTTCAGGCTGATGATGACGTACAGCGCGGTCGACGGGTTGCCGATCCAGCTGCCGTGCTGAATGCCGATGGCAGCGAGGGCGTTATTGATCAGTCCGGAGTTGCCGAACACCTGACGCCACAGGGTCGCCACAGCGACGCTCGCGCCGAGCAGGGACGGCAGGTAGAACAGCGCGCGATATGCGGTGATGAACTTGATGCTCGCGTTGAGCACCATCGCCACGGCCATCGAGACGATCAAGACCACAGGGACCGACACCACGACGTAGACGAGCGTCACGTGCACCGATTGCCAGTACCGGGAGTCGCCTGCCATCTGCACGAAGTTCGCGAAGCCCGCCCACTGGGGCGAGCTCAGGAGGTTGTAGCTGGTGAATGAGAGGTACAGCGAGTAGATCATCGGCCCGAGGGTGAGCCCGAGAAGCCCGATGAGCCACGGCAACATGAAAACGTAGGCCGTGCGGCCTTCCTTCGCACGCAGCGGATTCTTGTGCCGACCTGACGTGTTGTTCAGACGACGTCGACCGAGTGCGCGAAGGCCGCCGGCTAGTGCGGTGGGTGCGCTCACGCGTCCTCTCCTTTCCTGGTTGTGGTCGCGTGCGACTCGACCGTTCTGGCTATCGTCTGGGAGAGCAGGCCGGCGAACGGAAGCTCAACGTCCGCTTCCCGCCCGGCGGCGAGGATCTCCCAGATGTCCTTCGACCACGGGCGGTCCGAGATGAGCACGCCCGCGGCGTCGTAATCGGAGGCGACCGCGTCGAAGAATCCCCAGTTGCGTCCCACCCAGGTATCGCCGGTGCCCGCGGCGAACGCTTCGAGTGCGGCTGTGTCCGTGACGCCGTGCGATGCGGCCAGGCGAAGCCCCTCGGTCAGGCCCGCGAGAGTGGCGAACATCACGAGCTGATTGGCCAGCTTGGTCGCCGACGCTGCGCCGACGCTGCCGAGCTCGAAGGACTGTCGGGCGAGGTCGGCGATGAGTTCGCTGATACCGCTGATCGCCGCGGGCTGACCGCCGAGCATCACTGCGAGATCCCCATGCAACGCACGCTCGGCGCCGCCGCTTACCGGTGCTTCCACAAACGAGGCGCCGCGCGCTTCGACCGTCGCGGCGAGCGCCTTGGCCTCTGCAGGCAGAACGGTGCTGTGGACGACTACCGTGTGAAAAGGGCCCAGGCGCGAGGCGAGCCCTTCCTCGAGTACGGTCCGAATTGCCTGGGCATCGGGTACGGCGAAGCAGACGATCCCGACGTCGGCGAGACCGGCGGGATTAGTCTGGACGGCTCCGGCATCTATGAGGGGCCCAACGCGCGCGGCCTTGGTATCCGCGACGCGAAGGTCCCAGCCACGCTCGAGCAACCGTAGGGCGATGGCGCGTCCGAGGTTCCCCAAGCCGACGACCGCGGCACCATTGTCACGAGACACTCGCTCGTCCTCCTCATCATCGAGTGGCGATTTCGCGGACCATGGCCGCATTGACTAATGTCTACAACAGTCAATCTACAGAATGCAAGAGTTTCGGAAGAACGCTAGATTCTGTCCAACAGCGCCGCATCCAGCGGAGGAGCAAGGAGAACGAGGATGGACGTGAGGTCAGACGACACGCGCCTCCAGGCGCCGAGCCTGGTGGCACTGGCGGTCAACGCGATCCGAAAGAAGATCCTCGCCGGCGAACTCGAGCAGGGCGAGCGGCTCATCGAGGAACGGCTCACGCAAGAGCTCGACATCAGCCGCCCCCCGCTGCGCGAAGCGATGCGTCTGCTCGAAAACGAAGGACTCATCTACACGCGACCCCGGCGCGGAGCATTCGTCGCCACCCTGACGGACGTCGACGTGTACGAGATCTTGACGCTTCGGTCTGCGCTGGAGCGCACGGCCTTCGAGCTCGGCATACCTGTGCGCGACCCCAAGCTGCTCGATCCAGCCCGCGAGGCGCTCGATGAGATGGATCGCTGCGCTAAGGCTGAGGATCGAGGGGCGCTCGTGGAGGCAGGCTACGCATTTCACTCTCGGCTGATCCGGATCGCCGAGCACCGACGGCTCGAGGACATCTACGCCTCCCTCCAGCAACAGGTCATTCTGTGCATGTCGCGGAACCTGATCGCCCGGGAACGCTTCTACGAAGACCTCGAAGAGCACGTTCGGCGGCACCGTCACCTCTTCGCGCTCGTCGAGTCCGGCGACCAACCCGCCGCCCTCGCGGAGCTGGCCGTACATGGCGAGCGTTCCTTCGACGCGACCATCGTGCGTCGGCACGGGCTCGCGCCGGGCACCGCGATTCCCTACGATGTGACCCGATAGCCCGGATCACCCGGCGAGGTCGGACCACTCCGGCTCGAGCAGAGACCATGGGGCTACCGCCGCCACGCGCCCGCGATCGAGGACGACAACACGATCAGCGCGCTCGAGTACGCTTCGACGCGAAACAGCCGCGACCACCGTGATCTCGCGGCGACGAAGTGCCTGCCACATCGCGACCTCAGTCTCTGGGTCGAGCCCCGATCCGGGGTCGTCGGCGATGAGGAGCTGGGGTTCAGCACTGAGTGCTCGCGCGATGGCAACGCGCTGGGCCTGGCCGCCGGAGAGTCTGCGGCCGCGATGACCTACCTCGTCGGCGAGACGAAGCCGTCGCGGCTCGTGCGCAGAAGGCGCCTCGGACGTGTGGACGCCTAGCCCGGCGTCCGCTGCGGCGGTCGCCACCTCGGAGATCCGTTCCAGCCGACCGAGGTGAATGTTCTCCTCCACCGAACCCGACAGCAGGGCCGGGACTTGCGCCACGTAGGCCATCTGGCCCGGCTCCCTGGCGCGATCGGCAGGCATCGGATTTCCGTTCCACAACACGTCGCCCTTGCTGCTGCGCAGCCCCGCAAGACCCGCCAACAGCGAGCTCTTGCCGGAGCCGACGCGTCCGATGACGGCGATGAATTCTCCGCGGGAGACCGTGAGGCGGACATCCGTCACCGCGCGGGACCCATCGGCATGCGATACGGTGAAGTCGCGCACGGCCAGTTCCCGCAGCTCGATCGGCGCAGCGGCGGCAGCGGCTGCCGATCTTCCGCGGCCCAGATCCACGCCCGCGGGCAGGCTGGCAAGCGGCTCGGTGCCCGCAAGCCGCGCGACTGCGCTGAGCCACGACCGCGTGGCGGGCGTTCCCGTGACCACCTGCCCGGTGACGAAGCCGAACCAGGAGAAGTTCCCCAGCACGGTATTCAGCAGCAGTGCGGTCGGAAGGGTCCACTGTCCCGAGGTGTGCAGAGCCCATCCCACTACGACACCGAGCTGCACGAGCAGGCCCGTCGTCAGCCAGGGAAGACTGCCGACCGTGTTCTCGCGGATTGACGCTGCGATGCGCCTCGCGTCGGCGGACGCCGCGTGCTCGCTAGCCTCGCTCACGACCCCGGCTTGCTTGATGGTCGAAGCGGTCTCAAGCACTGAACCGAGAACGCGAGCCGACGCGGCTCGAGCGTCGACGGCAGCGCGGCCGGCCCGTCCGACAACGCCCACACCGGTGATCGCCACCAGCGCGCACAGCACCATCACGGCGCCGGCGATCAGGCCCGCCGCCCAACCGCCGGCGACAAGGCCGGTCAACACGGCGAACAGGACGCCATAGGGAATGCCGAGCGCCTCATCGGTGAAATTCGCCAGGCGTGTCGAGTCGAACGCCCGCCCCAGTGTCTCGCCAACGGCGGCGGGCGCGGGCGTCCGCCGCCCGAGGCGGCCGCGCAGGATCCCGAGCCGTACGGTCAGGGAGATCGCCGCCATCCAGCGAGGATGCAACCGCGCCGCGATCGCGAGTAACCACGGTGACAACAGCAGACAGAGCGCAAGTGGCAGTGCGAGCTGCCACCCATCTCGGTGAGAGCCGAGCGTCGCAGCAAGCGCCCCCCAGAGAGCACCGGTGACGACACCGTAGGGGCCGATCAGCGTGCCGACGAGCCAACTGAGGTCGCCCCAGAAGCCCCAACGCGGGAACGACACGAGGAACTTCAGCACGGTGCGCGCAAGCGATGGCGACGGGCGCGACTCGTCGGAGGTAGCCGCAAGCGCGGTCGAGGCGTCACCCGCTGAGTCAACGAACCCGTCGGCCGTGCCTTCCGCGACCCCGTCACCGGCTTCTGCCGCTTCGGGCCTGTCAAGCGGCTCGTCCCCGGCCAGGCCGGCTGCTCGCAGCGACGACGCGAACGCGCCTTCCGCCACCGCGAGCTCGTCCCACGAGCCCTGCTCGGCGATTGCGCCACCACTCAGCACCACCAGGCGGTCGGCGTGGCGCACTGTCTCGAGGCGGTGCGCGATGACGACCGCCGTGCGCCCCTCCAGCAGCCGCTCGGTCGCGGTGGTCAGGCGCCGCGCCGTCATTGCGTCCATCCGAGCGGTCGCCTCGTCCAGGACGACCAGAACGGGGTCGCGGATCATGAGCCGCGCAAAGGCGACGAGTTGAGCCTCCCCGGCTGACAGTTCTGTTCCGCCAGCGCCGATGACCGTGTCGAGCCCATCGGGTAGACGCGCGATCCATTCAGTCAAGCCGAGCCGCGTGAACGCGTCCTCCACGTCGGCGCGCGTGGCATCGGCGTAGAGCTGCACGTTGTCCGCGACGCTGCCGGCGATCAGTTCGGTGGTCTGCGCGACGACGGCGCACCGGCGGCGCAGCGACGGCAACGCGAAGTCGAGGACGTCGTGGCCGTCGAACAGGATCTCGCCGCGGCGTGGCTCGATCGCGCGCAGTAACAGCTTCGCGAGGGTCGACTTGCCCGAGCCGGTGCGGCCGACGAGCGCGAGCGTCTGCCCGGCCGCGACGGTGAGCGAAATAGGCCCGAGCCGGAACCGCCGGTCGAATTCGTGCACGAGCCCGTGCACCACGACGCGCGGCACACGGTGCGGCAGCTCCGCTCCGGAACTAGGCTCCTGCGGCATACGCAGCAGGGCGTTGATGCGCTGCGCGGCCCCCAGCCCGGATTGGATCTGCGGCAGATTCCCCGTGACGTTTGCGAGAGCGCCGACGAAGCCGACGATGAGGAACCACAGCTCGACGATGCGGCCGGTGGTCAAGCCGCCGAACAGCGGCACGCCGGCCGCGGTCGCTGCCGCGAGCAGCGCCACGACGGCGACGAGCGCGTTGAGTAGCATGCCGACCCGCGCCGTAACGCCGACCGCTGCAGCCCCGGTACGGTCGATGCGACGAAGCAGAGCGGAAGCCTGGGTCACGTAGCGCCGCACGACGAACTCCCTTCCCTGTGCGGCCCGGAGATCGTCGCCAGCAGCGATCGCTTCTTCGAGCCCGGCGCCATGGGCTGACCATGCGGCTTCTTCCTGCACTTTGAGCTGTGCGATGCGCCCTGCCCGCCGCCGCACGATGAACACGCAGGCTACGCCGATGGCGAGGAACAGAGGCCACGCAGGCCACCACGAAAGCCCGGCCACGATCCACGAGGCCGAGGCACCGAGGATCGCCTGCCCGGTCCAGAGCGCCGGCCCTCGCACGAGGGCGCCGAGTTGTGCCGGGTCGTCATCGACGCGGTCGATGAGCTCGCCCGCGCCCTGCGTCTGCAGCGTCTCCATCGGCTGCCCCAGCACTCGTGCCAGCAGCGTGCGGCGCACGGCCTGCTCGGCCCGCCCGACCGCGACCGCGAGCGCGCGCCATTGCGCGCCCCCGGCAACGATCTGCGTCAGGTTCACCGCCGCGAGAATCGACACGAGCAACCAGGACGGATGCTCCGCGAGCCGCCCCACGACGACCGCGCCCAGCGCCCCCGTCGTTGCCTGCACGACCCCCGTGACCCCGACGACCATCAGCGAGGCGCTCGCGAGCAAGCGCAAGCTCAGACCCCGCATGAGCGGCCCTTCTCTATCAGCTGCGGGGCGGCCGTGGCCGAATCCCACGAAGCGGCAACGGTGCCGCGGCTCCCCGCCGACTCGCACTTCATAGTGCCACTTTCTAAAGCCGTTTACTTAACGAATTCATCGCGCTAGCGTCGCCCCGTCGAGTGTCGTGGTGACACTGACTGCGAACCAAAGGAGATTCACCATGTCCGAGCCATCTCTCGAACCCCACCGCGGCGTCAGCCGACGCGGACTCCTCCTTGGCGGCGGCATCGCAGCAGCCACGACCGCCGGCGCTGCCTTGCTAAACCCGCTCGCCGCCTCTGCAGCGCCCCGAGCCTCCGCCTCCGGCTCGCTGCCGAATCCGTGGAGCCTCGGCCGCGGGGCGTACGTCTCACGGCACGGCACGGCGCTGCATTCGGGCGGCCAGGCCTGGAAGTTCGGGGGCACCAACACCTACTACCTCCACACCAGTTCGCACTACATGATCGACAGCGCTCTTGACAATGCCGGGCAGGTCGGGCTGAAGGTCGTGCGAGCGTGGGCCTTCAGCGATGGGACGGCCAGCGGGCAGGCAATCGTTCTGCAGTCCGCGCCGTACAAATACGACGAAGCCGCATTCGACTCGCTGGACTATGCGGTCTACAAGGCGGGCCAGTTGGGCATCAGGCTTGTGCTGGCGCTTACGAACAACTGGGGCGACTACGGCGGCATGCCGCAGTACGTGAAATGGTTCCACCCGTCTCTCGCCGACGACGAATACGGTGACTCGACGGGTAACACCCCGAATCACGACCTGTTTTACACCGACCCGGAGATCCGGGCGGCGTATTTCGCCTATGTCACCCACGTAATCACCCGGGTGAACCGTTACACGGGGCTTGCTTATCGCGACGACCCGACAGTCATGACCTGGGAGCTGGCGAACGAGCCGCGCAACCGGTCGGCCGGGACCGGATTCGGAAACGCCAACGGCGCTCCGCTGCGGAGTTGGGCTGACGCCGCGAGCCGACTCGTGAAGCGATTGGCCCCGCACCAGCTCGTGGCGCTCGGTGACGAAGGTCTCGGGCTCGACAAGAGCTCGAGTGACTACCCATATGGGGGCTATGAAGGCAACAACTGGGTGAGCCTCATCTCGCTTCCCGCGATCGACTACGGCACCTTTCACATGTACCCGGTCGGCTGGGGTGAGACGACCGACCCGGTCGGCTGGGGCGATGCGTGGATCGCCGCCCATGCCAAGGCCGCTGCGACGGTCGGCAAGCCCGTCGCTCTCGAGGAGTTCGGTCTGCCGATCGGCCAGTCTCCGGCAAGCACAGACGAGACGACCCGGGACGCCTCATACCAGAGCTGGCTCAGTACGGTGGAGTCCTCCGGGATCAACGGTTTCCAGTTCTGGTTGCTGACCGCCCTCACCGACGACGGGGTGCTGTACGGCGATTACGACGGATTCCGGGTCGTCTTCCCCAGTTCGACGGCCACGCTGATGAAGACCGCTGCCGCAATGCTGGCCGGATGAGCCGAGGGCGCCGCGGAAGTTGGAACCGGCCTCGTCCTCGGCGCCAGCGATTGAGCAACCAAGGGTGGTGGCTGCACTTACTCAGCTACCTGCTCAAGCAAATGCACCCCCGCGTCGCTTTTTTCGTAGGGCGCAGTCGAGCCGCGCTCGACCAGCACGGGCGGTTCCGACCACACATCACGAGGAGCCGCACCATCGAGCACGTCGAGCAAGGTACGCGCCGCAAGCTGACCGCGCTGGTGCACGTCATAGCTCATCGCGGAGACTGCGGGCCTCGCCAAGCGGCAGTGTTGAGAATCGTCCCACGCGAGAATCGACAGCCGGTGCGGTACCTCGACGCCGAACTCGCGCGCGACCGAGAGCCCGGCGATCGCCATGCTGTCGTTGTCGTAGACGATTGCGGTCGGCGGATCGGCTGCCCGCAGCAGTCGAGCTGTCGCGGCCGCACCGGTCTCGGCGGAATAGTCGCCCTCCTCCAGCAGCGCTTCCATACTCAATTCGGTGGTGGCGTCGATGAAGCCACGCGTGCGCTCAAGAGTGTGCTTGAGCGTCGCGGGCCCTGCCACGCGGGCGATCCGGCGATGCCCGAGTTCCGCAAGCCTGCTGACCGCATCCCGAATCGGCCCATACCCGTCCGTGCGAAGTGCGGGTAGCAGAGATGGGTCGTCGGGCTCGCCGAGGATGATCCCCGGCAGACCGAGTTCGGCAAGCAGCGCCGGCCGAGGGTCCCGAGTTACGAGGTCGACGAGGACCACGCCCCGCACGACGCCTGTCCTCGCCCAATGGCGGTAGCTTTCCAACTCGCGTGGCATACCGTCGACGACCTGCATGAGGACGTGCAGCCCACGTGGCTCGAATGTCTCCTCCATGCCGCCGATCAGCTCGCCGTAGAACGGCTCTGCTGCGAGCTGGCGTGGCGACCGGCGCAGCACGATGCCCACCGTCGCCGCGGTGCGATCGGTCATGCAGATCGGCCCTTCACTCGGAGGCCCGCCGGGCGCGCAAGCCGTTCGCGGTGCTGAGCACGGGCCACACAGTGAACGCCGCGGGGTCGACCCGAGCGGACGACACGATCTCAAACCGAGTGCTTTCACCTGCGGGCAGGGTAATCAGCCCGCGGTCCACGCGTGCCTGCGGGTCGACTCGGTCGACCTGCAGGAAGATGTCGCGCACCAGCGTGTGGGCTGTCACTGTCACAGCGTAACCACCCTCGGTCTGCTCGGCATGGGCCTCGAACGCATCGTGGTTGAGGGCCTGAGCGACGACTTCGGCGGGATGCCATACGGCCACCTCGAAGCCGGAGGAGTCTGCGACCGGAGCCGCGACGATGACCTCGCCCGCCGGGTCGCCCACGGCGAGTACGTCGGGCGGCAGTTCGAGTTTGAGCGTGCGGCGCGCGGCAACCACCGCCGTGAGCGACGCCTTCGCGAGAACCCGACCGTCGAGGCTCTGACGGGTCACGTCGAAAGCGCCATCGAAGTCAGCATCCGTATCGTTCAGCAGGACGAGCGCGAGCAGGTCGTTGTCAGGCGCGGCCCCCTCGAACGCGGCCTCGACGGCCGCCGCCGACGGGCGCGGTTGGAGCGTGGCGAGGCGCGGCGCGTAGGCGGATCGCAGCGCAAACCAGAGCGGCTTGCGGTGCTCGTCAAAATCGACGGCCGCCCATGAGACGACCGGCCAGTTGTCGTTCAGCTGCCAGAGGATCGTTCCGGTGTTGTGCGGAGTGAGCGACCGGAAGTGCTCGATGCCGAACCGGACCGCGTGCGCCTGGTTGAGCTGCATCGCCCAGTGCCAGTCGTCGATCGATGCGGGTGCCGGAAGGTGCGGACGTGCACCCCGCTCGAGCTTGTCGTTGCCCAGGTGCGCCTTCTGGTGCACGAGCATCTCGTGCCCGAACGGGTCGAGCGGTTCATCGTGCACCACGCGTGCGAGCGTCGACCATGCCGGCGGCCCTTGGAACCCGAACTCGGAGACGAAGCGGGGCGTATAGCTGCGGTACGCGGTGTAGTCACGCTGGTTCCACACGTCCCAGATGTGCATAGTCCCGTTGCGCGGGTCGTTCGGGTGCAGATACTCACCGAAGCTGAACGGCGATGCGGGCGAGTACGCGCGCGTTGGGTCGAGTTCGGCCAGCAGCTGGGGGAACAGCCCCCGGTAGTACCCGTTGCCCCACGTCCGACCATTCAGAAGCCCAGGCCAGCCCCAATCAGCGTAGGCCCAGATGTTCTCGTTGTTGCCGTTCCAGATCACGAGGGACGGATGCGATGACAGCCGGGCGATCTGCTCGCGGGCCTCCGCTTCGATCTCACGCGCGAGGTGGTCCTCTTCCGCGTACGCTGCGCAGGCGAGCAGGAAGTCCTGCCAGACAAGCAGCCCGAGCTCGTCGGCGCGATCGTAGAAGTCGTCGGATTCATAGATGCCGCCGCCCCACACCCGGATGAGATTGACGTTGCCTTCCACCGCGTCTGCCAATCGGCGGGCGTAGCGCTCGCTGTCGATCTCCGTGAGGAATGCGTGGTCGGGAATCCAGTTCACACCGCGTATGAGCACCAGCTGGTCGTTCACCAGTACTTCGAACGGCCTCCCCGCCCGGTCCGGCGCGGTGTTGAGACGGACAGTGCGGAATCCGACGCGGCCGCGCCACTCTGCGTCGCCGGCGCAGACGGTCACGCTGTAGAGGGGCTGCTCGCCGTGGCCGACGGGCCACCAGAGACGCGCGTCAGGCACGGACGCGCGTAGAACCGCAGCCGAGGCATCCGCCGGCAGATCCGTCACTGCGGTGATGTCCTGATCGAAGCCCGTCACCCGCACGACGACACCGAGTTCCGCCGCAGCGGCCGTGCCGTCTCTCTCGAGCTCGACGTGAGCCGTCAGCACGCCTGCGCCGCCACCGTCGACTGAGACCAGCGGCCGCACGGAATCAATGCGCACCCCCGACCATGAGTCGATGCCGATCTCCTTCCAGATGCCGACTCCGGCGACGTCGATCCCCCAGTCCCACCCGAAGTGCGAGGCGGTCTTGCGCAGCTGGTTGTACTCGTGGTGGTTGACCCGAGGCAGCGCACCGTGTTCCTCGGCGCGTGAGGTGACCTCGGGGACCGGGGCCGCGAACTCGATAACGAGTTCGTTCTCGCCGTCGCGCAACAGCTCGGCGACCGGCCAGCGATACGAGCGGTGCTGATTCTCGGTCCGTGCGATGGTGACTCCGTTGAGGAGGACCGTCGCCACCGTGTCGAGTCCGTACGCGACGAGATCGTGCCGGGTGCTGCCGTCGTCGCGCCAGGAGAAGCTGGTCGTGTATCGCCACGCAGTGTCGCCGATCCATTGCTGCGCGGCTTCGTTGTCGCCGTCGAACGGGTCGGCGATGAGTCCTGCACGCAGCAGATCGGTGTGGATCACGCCTGGCACGACCGCCGGAATCGGACCGTCCGGAAAATTCTCAGGCGTGGAACCCGACAGCGGGGTGACGGTCCAGCCCTCACTGATCGACGTGAAGGTAGCGGGGTGGTGGCTCATGAGGTGCTTTCTGTTGTCAAAGTTGGGGCGCGGCGGTCGACGCCCGGTTACGCGCCGGACAGCTGCTTGAGTCGTAGTTCGGGGTTCGGGGCAGCGGCCGCAAGCTTCTTCGTGTACTCGTGCTGCGGGTTGAGGATCACCTCGTCCGCGGGGCCGCGCTCGACGATCTGGCCCTTGAACATGACCAGGATCTCGTCGCTGAAGTGCCGCGCCGTCGCGAGGTCGTGGGTGATGTACAGCACCCCGAGGTTGTCCTCACGTTGCAGGTCGGCGAGGAGGTTCAGCACACCGAGACGAATCGAGACGTCGAGCATGGAGACGGGCTCGTCGGCGATCAGCATCGTGGGTTGAGGAGCAAGAGCCCGCGCGATTGCGACCCGCTGGCGCTGACCGCCGGAGAGTTCGTGCGGATGCTTCGCCGCGACCTCGTCTGCGGGCGTCAGTCGCACCCGCTCGAGCAGTCGCCGCACCTGAGCATCGATGTCGCTCTTGTCTTTGGCCCGCTTGTGGATCTTGAGCGGCCTCGCAAGGTGGTGGGCGATCGAGTGGTACGGATTGAGTGACGCGAAGGGGTCCTGGAACACCATCTGGACGTGGTGCCGGTAGTCGCGCAGGCCCGCGCCGCGATGCTTGATCGGGCTTCCGTCCAGCAGGATCTGACCCGAGGTGGGCCGCTCAAGCTGTAGCAGCAGCTTGGCGATCGTCGATTTGCCCGAACCGGACTGCCCGACGAGTGCAACGGTCTTGCCCGACTCGACCGAGAAGCTGACGTCGTTGACCGCCAGCAGCTTCCCCGACCTGCCGCGCTCGCCGCGGATGCGGTACTCCTTAGTGACGTTGCGGAATTCGAGCGTGCTCACGACGTCGCCACCTCCTGATCGATTTCGGTCTGGGTCGTCTCGTTGAGACGGTCGTCGGAGACGCCCGTGCGGATGAAGTCTCCTCGCTCGCCGGTCAGTGATGGGAACGAGGCGAGCAGGCGCTTGGTGTACTCGTTCTGCGGATTCGTGTAGAGCTCGTAGGCGCTGTTCAACTCGACGATCTCCCCGGCCTTCATGACTGCGATGCGATCGCTGATCTCGAGCAGCAGCGGCAGGTCGTGGGTGATGAAGATGACGGCGAACCCGAGCTCCGAACGCAAGCGGGTGATCTCGTCGAGGATCTCGCGCTGAACCACGACATCGAGTGCGGTGGTCGGCTCGTCCATGATCATCACCTGCGGGTCGAGTGCCATCGCCATGGCGATCATCACGCGCTGCCGCATGCCGCCAGAGAGCTCGTGCGGGAAAGAGCTGAGACGGGAGCGCTCGACGCCGACGCGCTCCAGCAGGTCCCCGCACTTTCGCACCCGCTCTTCGCGGCTCATTCCTGGGCGGTGAGCGGTGAAGACATCCTCGAGCTGGGCACGGATGCTGATCACCGGGTTCAGCGAGTTCATCGCGCCCTGGAACACCATCGAGATCTTGTCCCATCGGAACTGTCGCAGTTCGTCTCCCGAGAGGGTCGACAGGTCAGCGGTCCAGCCTTCACGGGAATGGAAGTCGACGTGCCCCGTGGAGATCAGGGCCGGCGGTTTCAGCAGGCGCGTGATGCCGTAGGCGAGCGTGGATTTGCCACAGCCGGATTCGCCGGCGAGGCCGAGGATCTCACCGCGTCCCAGGGTGAGCTTCACGTTCTTCACCGCGTGAGTCGTGACCTGGCCCACGTAGTCGATGCTGAAGTCCTCGATCGTGACGACCGGGTCTGCGATGTGACGAGGGGTCGAGGGGTTCATTTCACGTTCTCCTCTTCGAGACGCTTGATTTGAGCTGGCGTGAGGCCCCACTTCCTGCGCTGCGAGCGCGTCGAGTTGCGTAGCTTAGGGTTGATGATCTCGTCGATGGAGAAGTTGATCAGCGACAGCGCGCAGCCGAACAGCGCGATCACGAGCCCCGGCGGAATGAACCACCACCATGCGCCCTGCGTCAGGGCGAGGTCGTTGTTGGCTTGGAACAGGATCGTGCCGAGCGTGAAGGTGCCGCTCGCTCCGAGCCCGAGGAAGGACAGGCCGGCCTCGCCGAGGATCGCGAAGATGATCGCGAACACGAATTGCGATGCCATGACCGGAATGAGGTTGGGCAGGATCTCGACGACCAGGATGCGCCAGGTCGACTCGCCGGAGACCCGTGAGGCGGCGACGTAGTCGCGGTTGCGCACAGACAGAGTGACGGCACGCAGGACGCGCGCGGACCCGGCCCAGCTCGTGATCGCCAGTACGAGGGCGATGAGGAACAGGCCGCGTTGGCTCTGCGGCACGTAATTGCCGATCACGATGACGAGCGGCAGCCCGGGGATGACGAGCACGACGTTCGTGAAGAGCGCGAACCCCTCATCGACGCCTCCGCCGATGTACGCCCCGAGTACGCCGAACAGCGCCGAGAGAACGGTCGCGAGGACTCCGACAGTGAACCCGATGATGAGCGAGCCGCGGGTTCCCCACGCCATCTGCGACCACACGTCTTGGCCAGTCTGCGTGGTGCCGAGCAGATGGCCGTGGCTTCCGGGGGGCGCGAAGGCGAGCGTGCTGATCGCGTTCGGGTCCCCGACCACGAGCGGGCCGATGATGGCCCACAGGATGATCACGGCGGCGATCGCCAGGCCGACGATCAGTTTTGGCGACGGGCTCGGCAACAGCGCTGCGATGCTGCGCCGGGCAGCGGTCGGAGCGACAGACGGTGCGTCGGTGTCGAGGGAGAGAGTGGATGACATTGCGTCCGGTCCTTCCTGCTCAGGCGCGCGCACGCGTGCGCGGGTCGATGAGGCCGTACAGTACGTCGACCACGAGGTTTGCGGCGAGCACGGACAGCGAGATGACGAGGAACACGCCCTGCATGAGCTGGTAGTCGTTGTTGGACACGGCTTCGAAGAGCAGCTGGCCTATACCGGGATAGCTGAACACCTCTTCGGTCACGATCGAACCGGCAACGACGAAGCCCAGAGAGATGGCGAAGCCGGACAGCGACGGAAGCACCGCGTTGCGCGCGGCGTACGTCATGCGCACCCGGCTCGGTCGGAGGCCCTTCGCCTCGGCCGTCACGATGTAGTCCTCCGAGAGCGTGGAGACCATCATGTTGCGCATGCCGAGCATCCAGCCGCCGATCGAGGAGATCACGATGGTCAGTGCCGGCAGGAAGCCGTAGTAGGTCGCGCTGCCGACGAATTGCAGGCTGAAGCCGGGAACGAGACCCGCGTTGACGTTGTAGCCGCCCGCGAACGGGAACACCGAGACGACGCGGGTCAGCAGCAGCACCAGTATGAGCGCGAGCCAGAAGTACGGCACCGCCTGGAACATCGTCGTCACCGGGATGAGGTTGTCGAGCCACGAGCCGCGTTTCCAGCCGGCGAACATGCCGAGGCCGACGCCGAGGACGAATGAGATGACGGTGGCCAAGCCGACGAGCGCGATGGTCCACGGCAGTGCCTGCGCGATGAGTGTGGAGACCTTCACCGGGTAGTCGACGATCGAGATGCCGAGATTGCCGTGAGCCAGGTTGGCCAGGTATTGCCCGTACTGCGCGATCAGGCTGCCGCCGCCACCGCCGAGGGTGATCTCAAGTGCGTGCCTGGTCTGCGGGGTCACGGCCTGGCCGGCGGCCCCCATCTTGGCGATGATCACATCGACAGGGTTGCCCGGCATGAGCCGTGGGATGACGAAGTTGATGGTGATCGCGGCCCAGAGGGCGACCACATAGAAGCCGATCTTCTGCAGATAGAACCGCATCATTCTGCTTTCCAGCGTGCGAGGGACCGGGCGGATGCCTGAAGAATCCGCCCGGCCCTCGGCGCTATCGCGTGTGGACTACTTGCCGACCGGTCGGATCGTCTTGAGGACGATGCCCACACCCCAGTTGCCGCCCCACGGAAGCGGGAACGCGTACTGGTTGCTCTGGCTCGGCCACCCCGTCGCCCGCGAGTTGTTGTACTCGGCAAGGGCCTGGTTGACGTAGATCGGGATATACGGCATCTCCTTGACGAGCTCGTTCTGGATCGTCGTGTATGCGGCGTTCTCGACCGACGTCTGGTTGGTCGTGGCGAGGGTCTTGAGCGCGCTGTCGATCGTGGGGTCGGAGAAACGCGACGTGTTCGTCGTTGCGGGGCTCCCGACCTTCGCGGTCGCCTTCGAGTTCAGGTAGTTGTTGTACTGGTAGTACGGGTTCGAGGACGCGCCCATGTTGATGGAGTCCAGCGACAGTTCGTACTTGCCCGAAACCTCGGCTTGGGTCCACGCGTTGTCGGCCATCTGGTTCACGGACAGCTTGATGCCGGCGTTCTTGAACTGACCCTGCAGCAGGGTGCAGTCGGTGTCGTAGTCGGTCCAGCCGGATACGACGTTCACCGACATGTCGAGTTCCTTGCCGTTCTTCGAGAAGTATCCGTTCGAGCCGAGCGTCCAGCCGTCGGCCTCAAGGATGCTCTTGGCCTTGGACGCATTCGCCGTCTGCGGAACGGCGAGGTTGGCGGGGTCCATGATCTGGGCCTTGTTGATGGCGGGTGGCAGCAGCGTCGGCGAGGCGGTCTGGCCATAGCCTGCGAGCGCCTGCGTGTTCAGCTGCGTGCGGTCCATGGCGTAGTACATGGCCTGGCGGACCGCGGCGTCCGTCTGCGGGCCCGTGCAGCCGAGCGAGGCGTTCTCACACGTGAAAAGCGAGGTCGTCGCCTGCGGGCTGTTCGAGTACGAGACGTTCTTGTGTTGCGCAACGATGCTCTTCAGCGTGGGCAGGTAGGAGCCCATGTAGTCGACCTGGCCGGCCTCGAGCGCCGAGGTCGCCGCGTCTGCGTTCGACAGCGAGATGTAGCGGACCTGGGCGATCTTGGGCGCGTCCGCGCCCGTTCCCCAGTAGTTCGGGTTCTTCTCGAGTACGAAGCTTTGCGGCGTGAAGCTCTTGAGCATGTAAGGGCCCGTACCGACCGGCGACGTGTTGGTCGTCGTCGTCGGGTTGGAGATGCCCTTCCAGATGCTCTCCGGAACGATCGGCTCGTTGCCGAGGATCTGCGGTTCGAGCGTGAACGAGGGCGATGGGAACGTGATCTGCACCGTGCTCGCGTCCACCTTCGTCGCGTTCCAGGTGACGCCGGAGGTGTTGAGTGCGGGGTTGTTCGACACGAGGTTCAGGCTGTAGACGACATCGTCGGCCGTCTCCGGCTTGCCATTGGACCACTTGACGCCCTGACGCAGCTTGACGGTCAGCTGCGTGCCCGTGCTGTTCCAGGTGAAGGAGGTTCCGAGCACAGGGACCGGCTTCTCGGCCTCGGCCTTGTTGTAGTAGAAGAGGGACTCATAGATCACGCCCTGGGTGGGCTGCAGATATGTGCCGGTGGGATTGAGAGGGTTGAAGTTCTCTGTGAAGTTGCCGACCTGCCCGGTGAACAACGTCACTGTCGAGTTCGAGCCGCTCGACTTCGTTGTGCCGCCCGAGGTGGTGCAGCCCGAAAGAGCGATCGCAGCGCTAGCCGCGAGCGCAGCGGCGCCAAGCAGCAGCCGCTTTCTGGTGATTGTCATCATTGACCCTTCAGTGGTGTGGAAGCGGATGCATCCGGCACGCGCTCGAGGGAACAACGCCGACCCTCGACTCGCGCAGTGCTGGGTCTTTCTTAGATGGCTTTATAAAGCGTGTCAAGTTAGTAGGCTGCCCCGTGAGATAAAAATCGGATAACGTCACCAACGCAGCACAAGGAGGGCGAATGGCACGGCCCCGCGTTTCACTCGCATCAGGCACCAGCAGAGGCCTCGTGCTCGACCTCATCCGCAGCCATGGGCCCATCGGCCGTACCGATCTGGCTGCCCTGACGGGCCTGACGGCCGCCACCATGTCGAACGTCGTGCGACAGCTGCTCGACGACGGACTGGTACGCGAGTCCGGCCTCGGTCGCCCCAACGGCGGCCGCCCTGTGGTGCTGCTCGAGGTGGACACCTCCGCCCGCTGTGCCGTCGGCGTGCAGCTGGGCGGGGAATCCATCACCTACGTCGTCGTGAACCTGCGCGGCGCAATGGTCGGACGGCTGCGTACCGCGGGCGTCGGCGGCCGCACACCTGAAACAATGGTTACCGGTCTCGTGCAACAGATCCATGACATGTTGATCGGCCTCGGCATCGACGAAAACCGGGTCGTCGGTATCGGCGTGGTGGCTCCGGGACCGGTCGATGTCGCCCGTGGCACGGTGCTTGGCCCCTCGCACATGGCGGCCTGGCACCAGGTGCCGCTGCGCAACATGATCGCCGCCTCGACAGGCCTCCCGGTCGTGCTCGACAACGACGCCACTGCCGCCGCGATCGGCGACTTCTGGGGTGGCGCGATCGACGGGGCCCGTTCCCACGCAACCGTCTACATGGGCCTCGGCCTCGGTTCCGGCGTCCTGATCGACGGCACAGTGTTCCGGGGTGCAAGTTCGAATACGGCCGAGATCGGGCATATCGTTATCGCAAGCGACGGCGACGGGAACCCGATCATCGCCGAAAACGTCGCCGACCCGACGGCGATTGTTCGCGTCGCGCATACGCATCCGGGTGAGGCCGAACGCCTCGGGCTCGCCGGGGACGACTTTGCGCAGTTCAACACGATCGCCAAAGCGTCAGCGCGCGGCGACGAGTTCGCATCGGGTCTGATCGAGCAATCCGCACGCTATCTCGCAACGGCCGTGACGTCGCTGGCAAACCTGTTCGACCTTGACTCGGTGTCGCTCGCGGGCCCCGCCTTCGCCACGGCGGGCTCGATTTACCTGCAGATCATCGACGCGCAGGTCAATCGCGATTTCTTCGCTCGGACGCATCACGGCATCCGTGTGCGGTTGTCGCCGCATACGCAAGACGCCGCAGCCGTCGGCGCCGCCACGCTCGTGCTTCAGTCCGAGCTCGCGCCACGCACCATGGGGCTGAGCTCCCCGACAGGCTGACGCGACCGCGAGCCGCATCCACCACACTCACTCCACGTTCCGACCAGCAATGACGCAGGAATCCAACATGAGCCTTGCCACTCCGCGCCGCCCCTTCCTGACCATGGATGCACACGGCACCCAGCTCGTCCTCGAGATTCAGTCCGGAAGCCTTCCTTCTGTGCTGCACTGGGGCCCGTCACTCGGCACCCTCGACGACGCAGCACTTCACGAGTTGTCATGTGCTGCAGACCGTCAGACACCCCCGGGAACGCTGGATGCTGCGTGGCAGGTGCCGCTCGTGCCACAGGAGTCCGACGGCTGGGCCGGCCGGCCTGCACTGCTCGCCACGCGCCGCGACACCCTCATCTACCCCAGGTGGACCGTCGTAGGTATCGATGGGGCGGAGGATCGGCTCTCCATCCACGCCGTCGACGATGTGAACGGTCTGCGCCTCAAACTAAAGCTGCAGATCCAGCACGGCGGCCTGCTGAGTGCCTCTTACGCGATCGCGAACACCGGCAACGACGAACTCGGTGTGGAGTGGCTTGAGGCCACACTCCCCGTGCCGAAGACGGCGGACACACTGACGGAGTTCTCCGGTCGGTGGACTCGCGAGAAGGTGCCGTACTCGCAGGCCGTTCCCCGCGGCGCCACCATTCGCCAGAGCCGTCGGGGCCGAGACGGCCACGACGCTCCGACTCTCGCGATGCTCTCTATCGGAAATCCGCTAGCACGGTCCGGCCGCATCTGGGCCGTGCACACCGCGTGGAGCGCGGACGTCAGCTACCGTGTCGACCGGCTCCCCGAGAACACCACCATCCTCGGCGCGGGCGAATTGCTGCGTCCCGGCGAGATCGTGCTCGCTCCTGACGAGAGCTACACCGCGCCTACGACCCACTTCGCATTCAGTGACACTGGTCTTGACGGCATCAGCGCGCAGTTCTACCGATACCTGCGTTCGCGCCCACAACATCCGCATTCACCGCGGCCGCTCGTGCTGAACACGTGGGAAGCGGTGTACTTCGACCACAAGCCGGCGGAGCTCGTCGCACTCGCCGAGCTCGCGGCGAGCGTCGGTATCGAGCGCTTTGTCCTTGACGATGGCTGGTTCTTGGGGCGCCGAGACGACACGCGCGGGCTCGGAGACTGGATGGTCGATCCCGCCGTGTGGCCGGACGGCCTCGAACCGCTTGCCGCACGAGTACATGACCTGGGCATGCAGTTCGGGTTGTGGTTCGAGCCGGAGATGGTCAATCTCGATTCGGACCTAGCGCGCAGCCATCCCGATTGGCTGCTCCACAACCCGGCCCACCTCGCCGCGCCCGCCCGGTTGTCTTGGCGTTCCCAATACGTACTCGACATCGCGAACATGGATGCGTTTGCGCATGTGCTGCGCCAAATGGACGTGCTTATCGCCGCCGTCGGCATCGACTTCATCAAATGGGACCACAACCGCGACCTCATCGAGCCCGTGCACGCCGGGCGTCCCGGGACACATGTGCAGACTCGTGCGATGTACGCGCTCATGGCGGAGCTTAAGCGGCGGCATCCGGGCCTAGAGATCGAGTCCTGCTCCAGCGGAGGGGCACGAAGCGATCTTGGCGTGCTCGAGATCGCCGACCGGGTATGGGCCAGCGACTCGAATGACGCGGTCGAGCGCCAGGACATCCAGCGGTGGACGCAGCTGCTGCTGCCCCCTGAGCTCGTCGGCGCCCATGTCGGGCCTACCGAATCGCACAGCTCAGGACGGGTGACCGATCTGTCCTACCGGCTGGCTACAAGCCTGATGGGTTCGGCCGGCTTCGAGTGGAATATCGCCGGATGTTCGCGGGAGGAACTCGCGACGATCACGCGCTTCGCCGCTCTCTACCGTGAGTTGCGCCCCGTGATCCACTCGGGTGACGTCGTGCACGCCGATCTCGCCGACCCCGCGCTTCGTTTCACGGGAGCGGTTGCACGGGACAGATCATCGGGGGTCTTCACGATCGCCACTGTCGCCTCACTCGAAGACTCCCAGCCCGAGCGGGTTCCGCTGCCCGGTCTCGACCCGCGCCGTCGCTATCGAGTGAAGGTGCGCGACGAGATCGGTGCCGCCCGCTACACGAACCGGGTCGCCCCACCGTGGCTCACCGCGGGGATCACGCTGTCAGGCCGCGCTCTCTCCGAGTTCGGGCTGCAGATCCCCGCGCTCTGGCCGGCGCAGGCGCTCGTTGTGCACGCCGTAGCCGAGGATGCCGATGCGCACGCCTGAGCCTCAACCAGTCGACCCTGCGCTGACCCCGCAAGCACGGGGGTTCTTCGACCGGCTTCACGCGGTGACCGGAACCGCGGCTCTATTTGGACAGCAGGACGCCCTCGCATACGGCCGCCGCTGGTCCCGTGGACACATCGGCCGCTCTGACGTGCGCGACACCGTCGGTGCCCACCCGGCCGTGCTCGGCTTCGACCTCGGCCGTATCGAGCTCGATGAAGTTGCCAATCTCGACGGAGTTCTTTTCGATGACATTGTTGCGTGGATCCAAGAGGGCCACGCTAACGGATGCCTGATCACACTCAGCTGGCACAGCGTGAACCCCCTCACCCGCGGCGGCTACGGAGAGAACACGGCGCCGAATTCCGTCGCCGCAGTCCTCCCGCACGGCTCCCATCATGCTGAATTCCTGCACTGGCTAGACCGCGTGTCCAGTTTCAACAGCCGTCTCGTCGACAGCGCCGGCGAGGCGATCCCAATCGTCTTCCGGCCCTTCCACGAGCACTCCGGGTCATGGTTCTGGTGGGGTATCGGCGACGGGGACCATCCGGGAAGCGCGAGCCCAGACGAGTTCGCCGAGCTGTGGCGGATGACTGTCAGACAGCTGCGCGACAAACGCGGCCAGCACAATCTGCTCTACGCGATCTCGCCCGACCGCAGCCGTCTTTCGCTCGACCGTTTCGTCGAGCAGTACCTGCGCGGGTACCCCGGTGACGAGTGGGTCGACGTGCTGGGCATTGACAACTATTTCGACACGGGCCGAGCCGACAACCCAATCCGGCCTGAGCAGCACCTCGCGAACTTCGTTGCCACGCTCGAACAGGTTGCCGCGCTCGCCCAAGCGCGCGGGAAGCTCGCGGCACAGACCGAGGTCGGCAACGCTGGGGAGCTCACCGGGAACCCGGACGACCCGTGGACCGGGTTCCTTGCACGCGCCGCCACCTCAACGGCCCTCACCCGGCGTATTCTTTGGTACCTCGTATGGCGCAACGCACCTGTTCCCACCGGCGGCAACAGCCTCGGCACCCCCACCCCAGACGAGGCGACGGCCAACGATTTCCGGCAGCTCGCACAAAGCTCGTTCATCCGATTCGCTGACCGGCTGCCCACGCTCTACCGTCGATCTCCCCGGGCGTAAGCTGAGGCTGCTGACCGGGACTGCCTCATCAAGCTTCACGTGAGGTGAATCCGCGCGGAGCAGGTCTGCGATCTGCCCCGACACCGCGTGGCGAGATTGCGGCACCTCATCTGCCTCACGCGTCGGCGAGACGGGGGCGCGCGCCCACCACAGCAGGTGATCGACCATCGCGGTCAACCGCGGCTCGAGTGCGCCGAACACGTCGGCCGCGGCCTGGGCGCCTTCGCGTACGACGGGAAACTGCGGCCCGAGTACGTGAACGGACTCGCGAACCGAGACCGTGTTCAGTTCGGCCACGACCTGTCGCAGTTGCTCGATCGCGCGAGCTCCTCACCTGCGGACCGTGCGGGTGTGACCGTGATCCGGGATACCGACCGGTGCTCGTTCGACGCATTCGGTGAGGTCCATCCGTTCGAGAACACCGCGGCGTACGAGGCGCGCCGGCTGCGCGACCGGCTCACCTCGGGCAACCGGAAACTACTGCAAAAGACGCACAGGACGAAGGACGTCGTCGCCCCTGCTCGAAAAACTGCAGATGAGCGGCGATAACCTGCCCGCTCGGCAGCCGCTCCCCCATCGTCATCAACTACATCCACGACTGATCGAGACGCTCGTCTCGGCTTGCCGAGCGGGTTCGTCGACGTATCAGTTTGCCCGAGAACACCACTTACGACGGAATACGGTGCGTGACATTTTTCGAAGGAACGGACTGGAACTCGCGCCTGGCACGACGGCGCGACTGACACCCAGCAAAAGGATGACATCCGAGCGCGATATGCGACAGGCAGGCCACAGTCCGCATTGGCGGACGGGTCTGCTGCACGGATTTGTGACATCTGATCTGGCTTGCTGTGGCGGGCCTGGAAGGATGTTCTTGTGCCGAAGCCGTTCCCTCGTGACTTCCGTGAGGACGTTGTTCGTGTTGCCCGAGGTCGTGAGCCCGGTGTGACGCTGGAGCAGATCGCGACTGATTTCGGAGTGCACCCGATGACGTTGCAGAAGTGGTTGCGCAGCGCTGCTCTCGAGGAGGGCGCGAAGGCCGGTGCCACGCGCAGCGACTTGGCCGAGAATCGTGAGCTGCGCAAGCGCATCCGGTTGCTCGAGCAGGAGAACGAGGTACTGCGGCGGGCTGCAGCGTATCTCTCTCAGGCGAACCTGCCGTCAAAAGGCTCTACCCGCTCGTAAGCGAGCTCGCTGCTGCCGGCGCCCGTCTGCGGGTGCCGGTCGCGGTGGCGTGCCGGGTACTGAAGCTCCACCGCCAGCACTATTACGCGTGGCTGGCTTCGCCGTTCACCGAGACGGAGCTCGAGGAGGCGTATCGGGCCGACGCGTTATTCGACGCGCATCGCGATGACCCCGAGCTCGGACACCGGCTGCGGGCGGACGAGGCCCGCGTGCGCGGCCAGCCGATGGCTGACCGCACCGCGTGGCGTATCTGCCGCGACAACGGCTGGTGGAGTGCGTTCGGGAAGAAGCGCGGCAGGAACGGGAGGAGGCCGGGCCCGGCCGTGCATGACGACCGGTGCACCGTCACGGACGACAACGGGCGCACCCGTCACGTGTTCGCCACCGAGCGGCCGAACGAGCTGTGGCTGACCGACATCACCGCGCACGCCACGAGCGAGGGCAAGCTCTACCTCTGTGCAGTCAAGGACGTGTACTCCAGGCGGATCGTGGGCTACTCCATCGACTCGCGCATGAAGTCGCGCCTGGCCGTGGAGGCCCTGGAGAACGCGCTCGCCCGACGCGAAGGGACCGCCGGCTGCGTGGTCCACAGCGACCGCGGATCGCAATTCCGCAGCCGGAAGTTCCGCCGCGCTCTGACCCGCCACGACCTCGTCGGGTCCATGGGCCGGGTGGCCTCCTGCGGCGATAACGCGGCCATGGAATCGTTCTTCGCGCTGTTGCAGAACAACGTCCTCAACCGACGCACATGGGCCACCCGAGAAGAGCTGCGGATCGCGATCGTCACCTGGATCGAACGCACCTAACACGGCCGCCGGCGCCAAGCAGGACTCGGTCGTTTGACCCCGATCGAATACGAAGCCATCATGACAACACCGGCCGCTCAGGTCGCGTGACTCAACCTGTCACAGATCAGTGCAGCAGACCCGCGTGTGTCCCCCGGAGGAAGCCACCCCACCTGACCGTCGACCGTTCTCCAGCCACAGCTGCGCTCGTCATGACTGAATCGATGACGGGCCATGCGATTCGGGGTGGTATATCCGGTGGATTCGCCAAGCTCAGCCGAAGTTGCGGTTGCAATGCCCCTATTAATGTCGATGAGCCCGCCATTTCACCAGCCCCAACCGGGCGCTGTCATCGGGCGCCCACCGGCGCCGGCGCAGATTTGCCGATTTATTTGCGGCTGACCTGCGGTGAGCGCTGGAGGGAGCAAGCGGCGAGGAATCCTGCTCCGAGCACGGCCAGCCCAATAGCGCCCCAAATGATTGCGACGGTCAAGTACGTGCCAGTGTGCGCGAGCGCCTCGGGCCCGGCACCCGCGCTTGAACCCGAATCCATGCTGGCGTCATTGGTTACAGAGCCGCCTGCGGTGATGACGGTGAGGATCGCCGTACCGACGTTGGACCCGTCGGAGACCGTGGCGTTGATGGAACCGACGGCACTCTTGGGCACAGTTCCGGTCACGCGCGCGCCGCCCGAATGGGTAGCATTCCCAGCCTGCAGACGCTCACTTCGTGAGGCGGTGAATGTCGCGCTGCTTGGCACGGGACCGGTGCTGCTGTACTCGACCGTCAGCGCGGCGGAGGGAGTGAAGAGCCCGTCGCCAAATTCGATCGTAAAGTTGCCGCCCGGGACCACAGGGCCTGACACGACTCCAACCGTGTCTGCGCCGGGTGTGTAGCTTGCTTGCGCCGCCACCGGCGTCGCTAGCACAGCGCCAAGCGCAATCGCGAGGGCGGCCAGGTTTCGCATCATCGTCATCTTCACTGTCACTCCATGCTTTGTTCCGCTACATCGTCAATGCAGCGCAGACTCCAGTTTCAAATGCTCCGGGGGGCATAGGCGCGAAGTTGCGAGCCTCCCCTGCCACTCGTGCGTGGAAACACGTGTGTCGTCCGTGCTTCGCGCCCGCCCACGTGCAGGGTTGCTATGAGTTCGGGGCATCGAGCGCTCTGTGCAGCGCCACGCGAATGTGAGCTGCCGCCGGACGGTCACACGGAGGGAGATGACGGTGCTGGTGGCGGGATTACTGCCGGGACATCGCCCTAAGCCCGCGACGGTTCGGACGGCTTGCTGCTGCATCGCATCCCTATGGGTGTCGTGAAAATCAGAGGCGGCCGGCGACCAGTGCCTGGTCGGCGCTGTGTGCCCCTCTGCGGCAGATGCCCGCCTCGCCGCGCACGAACGGCTAGGCCATTGCGTCATCTAAACGATCCGCTGGGCTTGCGGCACCCCCAACGGGTCAAGCCTTCCCATCGCCTCCTCGCGGCGACCGCACCAGTCGCCCATCCCAACGACAAGGACATCCAAGTGACAAGTCTTCACGACACGTCCGGCTCTTTTACTGGCCGTTCTCAGCCGCGCAAGGAGCTCAGAATCCTTGCCCCACACGCTGAGATCCACGCTCCGGGGGAATGCGATCAGCCGATCCGCATCGGCTGCGACTGCCCGATCGCGCATGACCATTCGTATGAGGAATGGGCCGAGCGATTCACCGGTCAACGCGAATCAACTGGACCTTGATCCCACTCGTCCCACTCGTCACCGGGCCGAGTGATCGGTAGCCCCCCTCCGCGTGGCTTTCGACCGGCCGCCAGGGGCGCTTGACCGGGCGGCTGCTGACTGATTAACGACCGAGCGAAGGGCGCACACGGCCACATTGACATGCGTCGTACGGACAGCAGTCATTCGCAGCCGCGTTGAATCGACACGGCACCAACAAGGGAATCTATGTTTGTCTTCGAGAAACAAGCGCGCGAGGCTATCCGAGGCCTGTACGGCGCGCGGTCCGTCGAGGTTGTCGGGCGCCGTGGCATCGGATGTACGACATTCGCGAAGCGGATCGTCGAGTGGCTGGAGAGCGCCGGTTACGCCGTCTTTACGGTATTCGGAACGGAGAGCGCTCGACAGATCGATCTCTATGGGTTCACGTCAAGCGGTGTTGCTGATTCCTTGCACGGCGCGCACCTCGGCGTGCCCGGAGCCGTCGACAGCCTCGCGCGGCATCTCATCGAGTCAGATCGCCGCGTCATCGTCCTGGACGACCTCGAGAATATTGATGAGTCCACTCTCGCGGTCGCTCGGATATGCGCAGAACGAACTCATACGCCAACGCTATTCACCCGAACGCCGCAAACATCAGGCTCCGCAGCGATGGCCTACAGCGCCATCGACGCAGAACGTATCGAGCTTCTCCCGCTGGCGTTCGGATCGATCGTCGAGTTAGTGCACGCCGTTCTGGGTGCCCCCGCGGACATGGAAGTGTCGGCACGCGTTTATGCCGAGTCCGGCGGGCTGACCCGCTTCGCGTGTGCTCTTATTGAAGGAGCCAGATCTAATGGCAACATTGTTTATCGCGACGGCGCGTGGAGGATGAATTCGGGCGACCTGTGGAGCCCGGGCATCCGCCGTGCGGTGGAGCGGACCTTATGGTCGCTCAGCCATGCAGAGTATGAAGCGCTCTACCTTCTCAGTCTCCTCGGCAGGATCACCGCGGACGAGCTGCAGTCCTTCGTCAGTCCTCAGTTGGCCGAGTCCCTCGAGTCGAGCGGCTTCATCACAGTGCTCAGTGGCCCAACGGAGGCCGCGGAGGCGTCCTCGTACCCACCCGTCGTCGGTGACTATTTCCGACAGTTGCCCGCGGGGACGCTCGGACTTCGACTGGCGCGCGAGGCACGCGACGCAGGGCAACTCCGCGCCCCGGCCCTCGTTGCGGCCTCGCGGAGCGCCCCTAATTCCAACACGCTGCTCGAAGACGCTCTTCGCCCCTACGACGATGCGATCGCTCGACGCCTTCACGACCGTAGCCAAGCCGAGGCTAGCGACGCTGCCCGCGCGTGGTGCGAGTCACCGTGCGCGGAAACAGCGAACAGATACGTGGTAGCGCTGCGCGAGGAGCCAGCAGCCGGCAGCACCCTGCGATCTGCGCTATTTAAAACACACGTCGGCAGCGACGCGCCAGCAGCCGAGGCGTTCGCCGTCTTGACTCATCAGTTTTTGTGGGTGATCCTCGGAGGACGCTCGGACTTCGGCGAGGTCGGCCGACGCATAGACCGTTTTATCACGCTATTCCCTGGGTGGCGTGCTCAGGCGGAATCGTTGGCGATAGCGCTAGAGGTATCAGTCGACAGGACCGGCACGGCCGACGAGAGACTGACCCGACTTGCCGATCAGCACCCGGAGACCGGGGTGGTGCAACTCGTGCGCGCTTTCTTGCTTGTGCTTTCGGGTCGCCCGCGCGCGGCTCTTGATGTGTTGGATGCCGGAGAGGACACCGCCGCGACGCTGATGCGCGAGTTCAGGGTGCTCACGCGCGCGGTCGCGCTTGTCGCCACTGGAGACGCGGAAGGATCTCTCGTCTACAGCCTTGCCCACTACCGAGAGGCTCGCCGCAGCCTTAACCGCACCGAACTCAACCTGCTCGGATACGTGGCGTGCGCCGCCCTTCTTCAGGCTGGTCGCTGGGACGAAGCAGCCGAGCTCGCTGCTCGAATTGTCGGTCTGGGGCGGCCGGGATTCCTCGCGCGCCCGGCGCATGCGGCTCTGTTGCGCATGATGTCCTTCCTCGCGGCCTTTTCAGGCAACGGCGCGATAGCCCAGGCAACACTGCTCGAGTTACGTGAATACGCGGACATTGACTTTCCGTTGCCCGGAATGCAGCCCGCGTGGACCGACGCCATCAGCGCGTTTCGCGAGGCCGGAAGCTCGAAGGCCGCCGACTTACTGCAAGTTGCTGCAACCCGCGAGCATCAGATGGGCCGCGTTGCGTCCTCGGCCGCATTAGCGATTGCCGCTGCCGTATTGAGCCCAACGCACTCGCGAGTTGATGTTCTCTCGCGGATCACCGCGAACTCGCCGGAGCAACTCCACGCTCAGTTCGCTCGGCTGGCTCGCGCCTGCATCGAGAGGCCCGAAGATCTCGAGGCACTTGCGGGTGCGTACCAGCAGGATGGCGACGAGTATTTGGCAGCGCGACTGTTGCGAGCCTGCGAAGCCGGCTCAATCAGTGCCCCAGAGGCCCGCATGTTTGCCGCCGCCGCCGCTTCAATCGAAGCTTCTGACGGCCGGCTTCGTGGCGAGGCGACCGCCCCCCCCGTTGTTCGTCCGGCGGGATCTCTTACCGATCGGGAACGCGAGGTGTCGCTTCTGGCTGACTCGATGTCCAACGCGGATATCGCCTCGGAGCTGGGGGTGAGCCGTCGCACGGTGGAGAATCATATTTCACGCGCTTTGAAGAAGGCTGGGCTCAGGTCACGTAGAGATCTCGCAGGGTTCGTGCGAGATCGGTTGCACTAAGACACCGGTGAGTATGTCACAAGTGATGAACGCTGGCCCGAGCGACTGCCGAGTCAGCTGAGTCCTCTGCGGATAGCTCGGAGGGTACTCAGGTGCGGCGGAGCCGTGTTGAGATGCGATCAAGCTAGCGCCGAAGCGCCTCCCGACGGAGACGCCCTAACCCCCATGCCGCGGATGTGTCACCGACGGGTCCCGTTTCGGATGGCCCGTCAGAGCCGTAGGTCTCGAGGCTAAGGAAACATCGCGCCAGAGCTTCGCCTGCCGCGGCGAGTGGCCATTAGTTCCGGGCCGATCTCCGCACCCACGCGGGGTCGTGGAATGCGGCATTCTGCGGGATCTCTCGGCATGTCTTCTGATATTGTCCATTTACTTCGCTTTCGTTTCTCGCTTCCGGGGTCCGGTTCGCAACGAACCAGACCCCGGAAGCTTTTCTTATCAATGTGGGCGGCGTCGGCGACGCTTGAAAAGTAGGCCATAGCGACGGGGTGGTTTCCAGTGACCACCGCAATGAGGACCGCTGGGAAGGGGCCCCTGTTGTATCGCCTCGTCGTGTTCGGAAGGACCTGGTCACAGGCCTATGTCGCAGAAGCGGCGTGAGTTCATGGAGCTGGTTTCACAGAGCGTCGCGGTACGTGCCGCGTGCCGACAGCTGCGCATCTCTCGCGCCACTGGCAGCCGGTGGAAGAGCGGCGCCACGGTGCGGTGGAAAGATGGCACCGTCATAGTCGTACCTCTGTTGGAACCTCTTGCGTTGCGTTCGATCTCTGCCCGGTTCCTCTCGGAGCAGCAGCGTGTGCAGGTCGCCGATCTCGCAAGTCGCGGCCTGGTACCTATGGCGATCGGGAACTCGCTGGGCCGAGCGCCCCGACGACCAGCCCGGAGCTGCCCCGCAAGCTGCATCCGTCTGGGCGCTACTGGCCGTTCCACGCGCATGTCGCCGCCGCGTCGCGGCCCCGCCAGGTCCGGCGATTGAAACTCGCCGCCGAAGGAAGCCTGCGGCGGTTCGTGATCGAGAGGCTGCGCGCCAGGTAGGGCCGGCAGCAGATCAGCCAGGCGCTTCGCGCGGCACATCCTCACGATCCGCATCATCGGGTCGCAACTGACACCGTCTAGCGTGCGGTGTACCGGGCGGGAACGGGGATCGCGCGCAAACCGGAGGCAGCGCTGCTTAGGACCGGGCGTGAACACCGACGCCGACCGGCCGCAGGCTCGCCGAGCCATTGGGCGAGCTGCACGAGAACGGCTTCAAGCCGAGCGACCGTTCCGAGACGGGGCATTGGGAGGGCGATCTCATCATCGGCCCGCACGACCGGTCCGCGATCGGGACGCCGGTGGAGCGACAGATGCGCTACGTTAGGCTGCTGCACCTGCCAGTCCACCGCTCGATGCACCCGCATGCCGCGCTCGTGAGTGCGGTGCAAGAGCTGGCACCGGCGTCGCGGCGCACCATCATCTGGGATCAGGGTACGGAGATGGCCAAACACCTCGACGCGACTGCGGACACGGGCACGCGGATCTATTTCCGCGACGCAGCCAGCTCCCGCCATCGCGACACGGACGAGAACATGAACGGGCTGCTGCGGCAGTACTTCGCGAAATCGACCGATCTCTCCGCGCATACCCGCGCGCGCTTGAGCGCGTCGCTCATGAACTCAACGCACGCCCCGAATGGTTTTCGATGACCGCGCCCCGCTCGAACTCTTCACCGCGCTGCTAGCCTCCGAGAAATATCCCCCGTTGCAATGACTGCTGGAAGCGAAGCCGTCGAAACGGCGTGACCCTCAAGTGTCATCGACAAGCGGTGCGCCTGCTTGCGGGGACCCAGCCGTGGGGCAGAGGAAGCGCCCGGGTCGGCCACTCGATGCCCAGTATGCAGTGCCGCCGGACTTCGCCACGGGCCGGCCCAAGTCGGACGTGAGTCATGGATCGCAGGCGTGAATTCTGCGACACGCGCGAATGCCGGTGCGCTCGGATCCCGATAACAGCCTGTGGATAGTCCTGAGGCTGGGCGGCACCTAGATTCGCAGGCGCGGTTGCGACTTGTGTTGGGTTCGTCCAGAGGACGATCGAGCGACGCATCTTTTACATTCGCGAGTCCCCGCAACGGAATGGGGAAGGAGATCGATGCCGTATCGCCGCGTTCGATGTTTGCATGCAGCTTTCCCCGCGTCGGCGCAACGTTAGGCCGGCCGAAGTGCGTGGAACTGCGGAAAGGGTGTTCGCAAAACACGCACTGGCGCGCACCTTCCACGAGTCGTCGAGTGAGCATTGTTTGAAGAAGCGCGTCTGACGGCGTCAAACAGCTCCCCAAGACAGCGGGAGCGTCATCAGGATCGTCGCCCGAGCGCCGAATTCAAACACCCGCATCGTTCGCTCTAGTCAGAATCAGGGGCCCCAATGGCAACGTCCGGTCGCAGCGCGTTCACATGGATCGCAGCACTTGCAGTGCCCATAGCGTTGTCCTCATCGATCCTCGCCGGCGCCACGCCTGCTGCTGGGACTGCCCTCGGTCATTCCCATGACGTTGCCTCGAACGTGCGACATGTCGAGGTGGCGTCGGCACGAAACACGACAGTCGAGACGATGACGCCGTCTGTCGGCCTTCCTTCTGGAGGTCAAGAGATCGTCGTCTCTGGAAACGGCCTCGACAATGTGATCGCAGTCCTTGTGGGTGGCGCTGCGCTCCAACCGTCCGAGTGGACCGTGCATGAGCAGGGAGCCCTCTTGACGTTCCAGTCGCCTTCGCATGAAGGCGAGGGCGACGCAGAGGTCACCCTCTTCGACCGTTCGTTGTCTGCGACAGACGTGGGGACATTTAGCTATCGGGACGCTCCCCGGGTCACCTCGATGACGAACACGACGTTCTCCCCCCCATTCGGGGGTAGCACCTCGTTGAACGGCACGAATCTCGAATACGTCACCTCGATCGACCTTGATGGGGATGCGGTCCGCTTTGACATCAACGATCCCTACATTGCGGGCGCCAAACCGTCGGTCTGGGTCACGATGCCCTCCCATCAGCCAGGCCCGGCATCGTTGAAGATTCACTCGCAATATGCCGAGCCGCAGACGGTGCCGGTGATCTATGAAGACAACATCATCCTTACTGGCATCACCCCTGAGGCTGGGCCGATAGAGGGCGGCACCAAAGTCGCCTTCACCGGATATAGCCTCAATTGGGTCTCGACGGTAACGTTCGGCGGCCTCGAGGCGACCAGTCTGAATCACAGTAACGATGGGAACGCCTTGACCGCCGTGACACCGCCCCACGCGAGCGGACCTGTGACTATCGCCTTGAAGTCGATCGGCGGGCACGGCGAAGTCAATGTGCCGCATGGGTTCGAATACACCGCCTCGATCGCGGTTGACTCGATGTCGCCCGCCCGCGTCCCGACCAAGGGCGGCACAATCGTGACCGTTACTGGAGCCAACCTAGACAAGGTCGACAGCATCGAGATTGCCGGCCCAGGCGGTGAGGTTATTCCCGTCACCGTCGCGCCTGGCCCCGACCGCTCCTCCCTTACGTTCGTCACCCCGCCACACTCCCCACAAGACATGCTGGTCACTTACCTCCACGACCAGGGCAAGCAGGACGTCCTGGGGCCCCATCTGGTGTATGCAGAAGCCCCGACGGTGACCGACATCTCGCCCGCGAAGGGGCCAACAAGCGGCGGAACAGGCGTCACACTGACTGGCACCGGGTTTGATGACGTGACCGAAGTCACGTTCGGAGACATAGCCGCTACAGACATCAGCGCCTCTAGCGGCGGCAGGCAGCTGACGGTGCGCGTGCCCGGCCACAGCGCCGGGAAAGTCTCGATCGGGCTAGCTTCCCCCCTAGGAAACGTCACCGTGAAAGACGCATACACGTATGAGCTGCCGTTTTCTATTGAGGGCGTCTCACCGTCCCTGCTTCCCGTCGCTGGAGGCACGCAAGTGACAATCAGTGGGGAGCGGCTCGACCAAGTAACGAGCATCGAGGTGGGAAGCAATGCCGGTGACCATGCCGCGGCGGCAGTCACGGCGTCCGCCGATGGCACAACGCTGAGATTTGTCGCGCCTCCCCATGCGGCCGGCCAAGTCCACATCGACTATCACCATGAGTACGGCGTCGACGTCGTCGGCCCCCGCGTGACCTACGTCGCGCCCCCCACTGTGGAAAGCCTCTCCCCCGACGCCGGCACCACCACCGGAGGACAAAGAGTCACGATCAGCGGAACTGGCCTCAAAGAGGCTACTGCCGTTACCTTCGACGGCATCGAGGGAACGGACCTGAGCGTCAACGGCACCGCCGCGCTCACGGTGACCACGCCCCCACACGACCGCGGCGTCGTCAGCGTGACAGTCGAATCGCCATTCGGGAACGCAACCCTCGACAGCAGCTACACCTACCGCAGCGCGCTGGGGATCGCGCTGCCCGAAGAAGGTGCAACGACGCCCTCCCGGCCGACGGTCAACGGCGGCGCCGAGCCCGACGCGACCGTGACGCTGCGAGACGCCCCAGATGGCCCCATTATCGCCACAGTGAACGCAGCCGCGAACGGTGAGTGGACTGCGCAGCTAACCAAAGCGCTCAGCCCGGGGGGCCACACGCTGATAGCTGACGATAACTTTCACGGGGCGGCCTCACGCACCATTACCGTCAAGGTCGCCCCCGGCGCCCAACTTGCCGTGCACGGCCACGCTCGGGTCGTCAGCCAGCTTCCCGAATGAGAACCAGAGCGTCACATGAATTTCCGCTTTCTGGTGTCGCTGGACCTCAGCGACCTTGCGAGTTACCACACGCTCATTTCCGCGCTTGATTACTATGCCGAGGTCTGCGCACAGCAAGCTACCGCGATCGAGCAGTCGCGTCGCCACAACCACCTGACACCGGCCCGGAGCGGTGAGGCCGAGTCTTGGACGAGCCGAGCACAGGCTGTCCAGCGGCTACGGGCCGAGATCTCCCGACAGCGCGAGGTGACCATCCGGGCCGCCCGAGAGTGCTGCGTCGGCGATGAGAACAGCTGACCACGCCCGTATGAGACAGTGGGCAACTTTCCTCGGCAGAAGGTCTACGGGCCTAGCTGTACTGACCCGAATTGTTGTTGACGTAGGAGAGACCTCCGGGGTCGAGTTGGAGCTGTCTAGTTCTTCAGCTCGAACGCGCGGAGGTCTCTTGTGTCTCACGGTAATGCCCGGTTGACTCCGGCCGGCAGGTTGATCATGGTCCAGCGCATCTCCTCGGGGCGCGCGGTCGCTCATGTTGCGGCGGAGATGGGCATTTCGCGCACGACGGCGTGGCGGTGGTGGCGCAGGTTCCGCGAGCAGCGCCCGGCGGGCTTGGTGGACCGTTCCAGCGTCGCGCATTCTCACCCTCACCGGACGGGGGCCTGCGTGGAGGCGCGGGTGCGGATCATGCGTCACCTGACCCGCCGCGGCCCGGTGTTCACCGCGGACCGGCTCGGGCTGCAGGCCTCGACCGTGGGGCGTGTGCTGCGCCGGTATCGGGCCCCGCTGCTGCGTGAGCTGGACCCCGTCACCGGGACAGTGATCCGTGCGACCCGTCAGACAGCGCGCCGCTACGAGCACGGCCATCCCGGGTCGCTGATCCACATCGATGTGAAGAAGCTCGTTGCATCGGGCTCGTAGGGGTCGTCGTCCCGGCCTGATATAGCAGGAGCGGCGAGAGTGCGTGGAGCGTCCGGCAGAAGATCGCAACGCCTGCGTTCCGCGCACCGGCGACAGCTGGCGCCTCTCAGGTTCAGGACGTCGGCGTGGTGCACGATACCGTCAATCATCGCGGCGGCCGCGGCCTGGCCGCCGAAGACGCCGCCCCATCTGGAGAACGGCAAGTTCGAGGTCAGGATCAGCGAGGCGTGCTCGTAGCGAGAGGACACCAGCTGGAAGAAGAGGTTCGCGGCGTCTTGCTCGAAAGTAGCCGGCCTCGTCCACGATGGTCAGCCCGTAGCGCCGCAGACGGGTGAGCTCCTGGGGCAGGCGTCCTTGCCGGTGGGCGTCGGTGAGCCGTGTGACCCAGTCGGTGGAGGTGGCGAACACATGGCCCGGTGCCCGTGGCGGCCTGCGACGATGCCGAGGCCGGTGGCCAGGTGGGTTTTTCCCGGTTCCGGGCGGCCCGAGGAGTACCACGTTGAGGGCCTCGGGGAGGAAACCGCCGAAGTCCAGGGCGGCGATTTGCTGCCGGGTGGCGGGTTGGGCGTCCCAGTCGAGGGTCTTGCGGGTGAGGAAGGCCGCGGCGCGGATGCGCAGCTCGGCGCCGGAGACGCCTCGGGCCGAGACTTCCCGCTCGAGGACGGCGCCGAGGTATTGCTCGAACGACCAGCCGGCATTCCGGGCCTGGTCGGCGAGGCGTTCGGCGGCCTCGGTGCCCTGGCCCCCGGAGAGGTAGGTGATTTGCTTGCGAGCCTCGGTGGGCCCCGCGCTCATTAGGCCACCTCGCCGGTGAGCCCGAAGGCCCGGTCATAGTCGGCCAGGTCCCGGGTGAGGTCATCGCCAGGTGCGGGTCGGAGTTGTTGGAGCCGCTGTCGCAGTCCCCTCGCCGCGGCCACATGCGTAGGATCGGTGATCGTCATCCCGCGTGCCCAGATGCGGGCGTGGTCGGCGATAACCAGGCCCTCCAGGCGTACGCGCACGCGTTCGAGATCTGCGGCCACCTCGACCATCCGGCCGATCGTGTGCGGATCAACCGAGTAGTCGCTCGGGGCAAGGCGCATGTAGTAGTCCCGGTCCAAGCGCACTCTCTCCCTTCAGCCGAGCTGCAGCGGGGTCGGCGGCAACGACAGCATCGGCTCCCGGTCATGCGCGATCAGATCCACCGGCCGCGCCTTGATCGTCCGCAAGAGGCGCGCGTTCGCCTTTTGGAGCCACTCGGCCAGCTGCGTGTTGAAGTCCTTTGACGAGGAGAACGTACGGGCGGGCAGGAACGAGGTCTCGAAGAACCCGTTGTGCCACTCGACGATGCCCTTGGGCTCGGGGTCGTAGGGGTTCAGCTGCCCGACCTTCGCCGCAAGCGACCCAGCGAAGGAGGAGACACCCTCTGCCAGACGTCCCGCTGCCCGATGCCGAGCTCGTTGTACCAGATCAGCCGGCGCGGGGCTCGGCCGAGTCGCCGGATCAGCTCCCAGGACCCCAAGAGCAGGTCCTCGATCGTGCGCGTCGGGATCATCTGTGCGGTGAGGAACCGCGAGTGCGCGGCCACGATCACCAGCACCGGCAGCAGCGCACGTGACCGGTCCTCGAGCGGGATGCGCTTCGACCCGAACGACAGATCCCACCGCGCCGCATTGCCCGGCGTCCACGCCAGCCGATCCGCCGGATCGACCGACCGACGCTCGGGCCGCGGGCGCTGGACGTTCTGGCGGAACCACGTGATCGAGCCCGGTCGCTCGCCCCGGTCCGCGATCAGCCGCCTAATCAACGCCCCGTCCTCCACCGGGATCACCCAATCAATCTGTCTGGGTGGCCTACTTTTCAACCGGGTGGTTTCCAGTGACGGTCGCAACACCCGAGAGTATTTGGGGTTGTGTTGTCGTCGTCTGGTCGTGTGAAGAAGGGGCCGGGGCGCGGGCCGCAGTCGGCCAAGCGTCAGCGGTTCATGGAGTTGCGGGAGCGGGGGTGGGCATCCGCGCCGCAGCCCGGGAGGTCGGTGTTTCGCGTACTGCGCGGAACAATTGGGCACGCGGCAATAAGACGTGTCGCAATGGCGAGGCGGTCGGGCTCGTTTCCGCGCTCGAGCGGCTGTCGGCCCGTCAGGTCAGTGCCTGGTTCCTATCGCAGGACGAGCGGATTATGATCGCGGATCTGCGTCATGGCGGTGCCGGTGTGCGGCAGATTGCCGCGCAGCTCGGCCGTGCCCCCTCGACGATCTCTCGCGAGTTGCGCCGCAACGCGGCGGCGGGGCGCGGGTACCGGCCGTTCGAGGCGCATTGGCATGCGACGGCGCGGCGGGCGCGCCATAGTCCTCGGCGGGTGGCGACCAACGCGGAAGTGCGCCAGCTGCTGTTCGAGATGCCGGGACTGCGGTGGACCCCGCAGCAGATCGCCCGGCAGTTGCGGCTGCGGTTCCCGGCCAATCCGGGGATGCGGCTGTGTCACGGGAGCATCTATCACGCGATCTACGAACCCGGCTCCGTGTTCGTCAGGCCCTCGCGGCTGGCGCCGCACCGCCGCTCACCGCTGCGCACAGGGCAAGAGCATCCGCGTGCCCACCAGAGCGATCAGCGCCGCCGCCCTCGCTTCCAGCAGCCGATGCTGACGATCCATCAGCGTGGTGATCGAACCGGAGGACCGCTCGGAGGCAGCCAATTGGGAGGGCGATCTCATCGCGGGCAAGTAGCTGAGCTCAGCGATCGGCACACTCGTGGAGCGCAAAGCGCGAATGGTTCGCCGCCCGCATCCTCCGCGCCGCGACGGGGAAACACTCCACGAAGCGCTGAAAGCGCGAATGGCAGATTTCCCACCAGTGCTGCTGCGGCCGATCACCTGGGACCAGGGAACGGAGACGGGCCGCCACCTCGAGATCGCCGAGACGCTGAACGCGAAGATCTACGTCTACGACTCCCGCTTAGCCTGGCAGCGCGGCTCGAACGAGAACACGAACGGGCTGCTGCGCGACTACTTCCCGCAAGGTACCGACTTCAGCGTGCACGGACCAGAGCATCTGCTCGCGGTCGAGCACGCGCTGAACAACCGCCCCCGGCGCGTGCTCGAGGACCGGCCACCCGCCGACCTCTTCAACGCGTTGCTAGCCTCGGAGAGCCAGTCCGGGTTGCGACCTTGACTAGAATCCACGCCGCCGCTACAGCCCACTTTTCGAGCGTCGTCGACACCTCGCCTTCCATCCCGGCCCGACAACGGACAACACGCGCTCAATAGTCGACTCGCGGGAACTCGGGCACGGCGCCCGAGGCCTGCGCGACGTCGAAACCGAACAGGTTTCCGGCTGCGTCCTCAGCGGCACGTCCATCGCCATCGAGGATCGCCCGCTGCAATTGCGGATAGCTCTCCTCGAGCGCCTGCCACCGAGTCACCTCTTGCGTCCGCGTGACTGTAACGCGATACAGCAGTCCGGTGATCCAATGACGGACGAGCCTGATCAAGGTTTGATTCGGGCAACTGTCGATCAAAGTCTCGACGATCTGCCACGCGATTTTGCTGTGGGACGCAATGTCACGCTTTGACGCGACCCTCATTCCTTGGTCGATCAGCGCGGCGAGCTCACCACGGACATCCTCCCCCAATGACGGTACCGCGAGCCGGATTACGCCCCCGAGCACCGCTCCCATAGCCTGAAGTATTTCGGCGCGCTCTTCGGGCACCGGGGCGGCCACCCGCGTATACCGCTGAGCTGCCATCTCCACAAGGCCGATGCGCTCCAGGTCGTTCAAGGCCTCTCGGATTGGCGTGCGAGACAAGCCGAGCCATTTGCTGAGCTCCTTGTCATGCAATATCTCGCCGGGATGCAGGGTGCCGTCAAGGATCGCATCCTGGAGCCGTTCAAACGCAAGCTCACGCAGAGTTCGGCGTGCTATCGGGACCGGGAGGTCCTCTGGTATTGGCATAGCGGTTCCCCCCAGACCCTTGTATTTTAGCATGCTGACACAACACGCACTTACAACGACAGAGGCGGGCGGGACTCTCGTCCCGCCCGCCTCGTAACTCCCACGCGCCTACAACGCCTTCCATAGGCTCAGCGCGGTGATCCAGCCTGGGTCACCGACCTCCTGGTGCGACTGAACACACTCGTAGGTCTTGCCGTTGTAGCTGACGCGGTCGCCCTTGTTGTAATAGGCGCGCATATCCCACGCCTGCACCCCGGAGTCGGGAGTGCTCGCTGGGGCGTCGGTGGCGGGCGTGTTGTCCACGGGGGCGCTCGGCGATCCACCCTTCGTGGTGACGTTCAGAATGGAACTGCCGGTCGAATTCCCCGCGGCATCGATGGCGACGATGCGGTACTGGTACGCAGTCGCTGCGCGCAGGCCGGCGTCCTTGAAACTCGCCTTGGCCGTCGAGCCAACCGAGAACAGCGCGCCGGTCGCAGTGGCACGCTGCACGTCGTAACGGACCACGCCCACGTTGTCGCTAGCGGCCGACCACATCAGGTCGACACTGTCCGCCGTGGTACCCATCGAGTGAAGACCCGAGGGGGCACTCGGCGCAGTCACGTCGTCGGCATCGGTAGCCTGGTCACCTGCGGACTGGTCATCAGCCGGGCTTTCATCCTCGGCGGCCTGATCATTAGTAGGGGCATCTTCAGTCGGAGCCTGGTCCGCGGCGTGATCATCCCCAGGGTTCAGCGAGGGAAGGCCGTCTCCTTGGCCGTCGATATCGACGTCGATGACGTTGTAGAAGGAATTGGCGGTGTCAGCGATCTCCCATACGGCGAGAATCACGTGGTAGCCGCTGTGATCGGCCGGAAGAGCGAGCTTGTGCGCCGACTCGGCGCCGGGCGCCACGCCGCCCCCGTCGATGGTGGCCAACGGCTCAAGCTCAGCACGGGTGAGCGGCGCGTTCGGGTCCCAGCCGTTCTTGGTGATGAAGTAGTCCCACTTCGTCGTCTTGTGCGACGCGGTGTTCTTCCAGACTACGTTGATCGGACCCGACTTGACTACGTTCTTCGCCCACATCGTGGCGCTCTGCTTGTCCAGCTCCGCGTACTTCCCGCCCGCGGACGCGATCTGGCCGTCAGCAGGGCCGGCAGCCGGGAAGCCTTTCAGCGCCTCCATGCTCTGCGGCTCATACTGCGCCTGACCGATAATCGGCTTGTTGGCCGGCATCGCGGCACGCGAGATGACGTCCGAGGATACCGCGCCCACATACCCGTGCTGGGTCGAGACTCCAAATGACGAGACGCTGGTTGCCGCCGGGGTGGCGGCATTTGCCGCGAACGCGCCAGACATGACCAGACCACACGCCAGCGCAGCCGTGGTGACAAGCACTCTCTTTCGCTTCATGATTACTTCCCTTTCGTTTCGCTTCGTTTCTGTCGCTGTCGCCTGCGGCTTGACCGCACTTCGCATTTGGCGACGAAATGTGATGCTAGCTGTTCTGATATATCAGATGCAAATCGGCAGCGATCCTGGCCGCCGGAAGCTTTGGAAGTCGCGTCCGACGTACGACCTGCAACGGCGGCGGGGACGCCCTTCGCTCCATGTCGAGTCGGGCCGCCCTCCCCCGCCACCCAATGGACAACAGCGAGCGGATGACCAGGGCGGCTCCGCGACCTCGCTGACGACAGCCGCCGACGGCCGGGCCCGTTGATATGACCGCATCCATGACCAGCGCTCGCTGGGGGCGCAGACGATGTCCACTCATGTGGGCACGGCTCCTATGCGCGGCCAATGTGCCAACTGGCAATAGGCCGCTTGGCCGCCTAAGGTGTGTCACCCGGGCGCTCGGCTCAGATCACGTGCTCCATAAGGGCTGCCCTATGACACCCGGGCCGCCGGTAACCGAGGCCGCAGCAGTCGCGTTTGAGGGGCAACGCCGGCCGGTTGCGTACTGAGCGCACGATGAGTGCGTGAAACTACGCAACCTGGCGGGCATGCCTCGGGCAGCGCTGGCACAGTCATGTAAGTCAGCAACGCGGGCGGCGACTTGCCACGAACAGGTTCGGCCCCCGCGCTATCGGAATAGGAGAACGAAAGTGACCACGCCCCTCAACCCCCACTCAACGGAGACCACGCGGCCGCGTCGTCGTCGCAAGGCCTTACTCTTCGGCATCGCCGGCCTAGTGGCTGCCGGCGTAGCGGCCGGCGGCGCACTGACATCGCTGAACACCGTGCTCGGCGACAACCACTTCAAGGCCGCCGTACCGACCGACGCCGCCGGCGTTCACGGCAGCCTCCTCGAGGTCACGGGCGCGCCGTTCGACAAAGAGTTCGACACCACCACATACAACGACCTCGTCCAGGGAACCTGGAATGTCGTCAACCACGGGGACGCCGACACGGTGTTCGACGGCACCCTTGCACCCAATTCCACCGTGGACGACTCGCTCGCGAAAAATCTGAAGGTCTATTACGGCGACGAGGGCACAGCCGACACGAACACGCAGTGGCACGCAGCGGGCACTCTTGCAAACCCCGTCAGCTACGACGCCGCGCTTGGGCTCGGACCTGAGCACAAGATCGGGGGCAACAAGACCATCTCGATTCCGGTGCGCGTGCTCCTGCAGGACCCGACCAAGCTCGACGGAGATCCCGAGACCACACTGCACGTTGATGCCGACTTCACAGTCAGCTATCTCCTACCCGAGTCGGCGAAATAAGCCCTCGCCGGTGTGGTCTGGCTCGGCAATCGCGAGACGGCCAGAGCCAGACTGCTCCAGCGAGTGAACTCAGCTAGATCCCAGATGCATAGACAGAGAGGACTGTTCCTATGGCGAAGCGGATGCTGCCCGTCGCGATGCAGATCATTGCGGCATTGCTCCTAATCGTCCTCGCCGCCCCCTTGGGGTGGAGACTCGTCTCCGGTGACTACTTCATGCAAGTCACTGGTGTCTCGATGACGCCGACATACCGCCTTGGCGAGGTCGTTGACGTTCAGCCGGCACTCCCTTCCGATCTCAAGCGAGTCGGTCAGGTTGTCATCGTCATGCTTCCAGGCGACAAAACTGGCGCGAGCCGATACATGCACCGCGTGCAGTCGGTGACCGAGAGGGGTACGTGGCTCAAGGGCGACAACAACCTTGACACGGACCCGCAGCCCGTTTCTGAGGGACAGTTGGCCGGCAAACCGCGATTTGCTCTCCACGGCCTCTTGGGTTCGATGTTTCTCTTCACTCAGTCGGTCACTGGTCGAATCGTGCTTGCTGGCGGCGCGCTGGCCCTCCTTTTGATTGCCCCCGTGATGGCACGGCAGCCAAAGATCGCTCGCCGGGGCGCTTCTTCGCTGGTTTCGAACGACCCTGACGCGGCTGCTTACCTGCCCCATTGAACGGAATTTCATGTCACATAAGTCCCTTGCGGTCACGCTCAGCGGCACGGCTGTGGCAGCGTCAGCGCTGTTCGGGGGCGGACAAGCAGCGGCCTTTGGCGCTGCCCCCGCAGCGGTCGCCATAATCGGTGAGCCCCTCGTGCACACCTTCGACACGAACCGGCCGGGCGACGCAGCGCAGACGGAATGGACATTGAAAGCATCTGGGACTCAGTCAGTCACCTTCGATGCCGTGCTCTCCGCGCATGGAGGCGTGTCAGCGTCACTTGCACGCGCATTGACCGTTCAGTACGGAACGCATGGCCCGGCTGGCACGCTCGTATGGCACGACGCAGGAACGCTGGCCAGCCCGTTGACGTACTCCCAAGCGGTCGGCGCAGGCCCCGCCACCGAGCTGCGGGACGCCGGCGCGCTGCCGATCCCGGTACGCGTTTCGCTCCCCGCTCCGAGTTCGCTGAACGGAGCGCCCGGCGAAGAGCTCAACGTTGCGGCCGACTTCTCTGTTAGCTATCTCTCCGCCAACGTTCCAACAATGGGCGGCGCTAGCGACAAGCAAGAGGCCGATGGCTCGGTCGCTGGCGGCGGCCTCCTGGCCGAAACCGGAACGCGTGTTGGCGGATTGTTATGCCTGGCGCTAGTGCTAATTTCTGGGGGCATAACCGCGCGAGGCAGGCAGGAACGAAATCGAAACCCTGAATCTGGCAGGGTGCCGGATCTTTGAGAGCCCGAGGCCTCCGCTCATGCGGCGGCGCCAAGCCCTTGTTCGGCGCCCCCTCGGGCCCTTCTTGCTCCAGCAAACCTCCTCCCCGCCGTCGGTGTCCCCCAATAAGGCCGCGCTGCTCTCAAACGCTCGACCAGCAGATGCCGTCGATAAGCCCTGGGGGCCGGATCCGCCATCAAACTGCCGATGGCAGATCCGGCCCCCAGGGCTTGTCGACGTTGGCTTGGGTGGGCGATCCGTCAGCGAGTTGGAAGGGCATAGTGAGTTCAAGGCGTGCGCCGCCGGTGGGACGCGCAGTTAGGGAGAGGACCCCTCCACGCTGTTCGATACGCGCGCGATGCCGTTCCAAGCCATGAAACGCCGGAGAGGCCGTCCGAAGTCCGACGCCGTCATCGTCGACGGTGACTTTGAACACCCAGGTATCCGGACGTTCACCCGCTTGCGCGTCAGCTCGGACCTGTACTGATCGAGCGCGCCCATGTTTGAGCGCATTCGTGACGGCTTCCTCCACGGCATAAATCGCCACGAGCCTCTCAGCTATGGGCATCGGCGACATACGGTCCCTGACTAGACGCTGGTACGTCGGCCCCAAGGTGACAGACGTGTCGATTCCGGGCGGCAGGCGCTTGAGTAGAATGCCGATTGCCTCAGTAGTACCGAGGTCGGCGCCGGCAGGGAAGACGGCATGGCTTAGCGATCGCACGTCCTCCTCACGGATCTCGTCGAGCCGCTTCGCCCACATGGTGACGGTGCGGCTCGCTGATGCGTGCCCGGCCGCGTTGAGTTCTTCCGCGACTTGGTCCAACCCGGCTGTGACGGTGACCAGTCGGAACTGGAGAGTGCCGTGCAGCTGGTCGGCGACCATTCGTCGGACTCGGAGCTCTTCGTCTTGAAGCTCTGCGACGGCCTGCGCTGATCGGTGCTCCTCTTCCCGTCTGCGATCTGCTTCGACGCGCGCGCGATTCAGCAGAACTGCAGCGAGAAACGCAGCAGTACCGCCGACCAGCCCCGACGCGGTTCCTACAATCCATTCGGTGGCCCCGTAGAGGGCGCCAGATGGGGTTGTGCGCACGGCCTGCAGCACCGCAGCACGGGGAAACGCAGCTGCTGCGGATGCACAGGTCAGAATCAGAATCCGCCAGCCCCATGATTTCGACATCGGCCGGAGCGGTGCAACCAGTGCGATAACGAGTAGTCCGAACGCGAGGCTGACGCCGGTGACCAGCAACGTCTCGCCGAGCGCCTCAACGCCGTCCGGTCGGTCGTTGATTGCTGTGGACAGCCCTCCCCACGCAGCCCATTCTGCCAACGACATGAGAGCGAAGAGGGCGGCAGTCGTCAGAGCGAACAGGAGTGCCAGTCGTGATAGTTCCGCGTCGCCCGACCCCGGCTCGGCGGCGGTCAGGCGCGCCACACGCGGCCTGTTTGATCGAGGAACGCGAGCACCGCCGCGACGCGCCGGTTCTGCCCGTCGCCGTCGATTCCGAGATGCCGGTAGATCGCCTGAAGGTGACTCTCGACTGTTCGCTCGTTGATGCCGAGGCGTTCGCTCGCGCTCTGATTCGACAATCCTTCCGCCACGAGCCGAAGGACCTGGAACTGAGACGAGGTGAGCGCGGAGATGGCAGTACCGATGCGGGGCTCCGAACGCTGAAGGAGGTACGGGTCCAAGACAACTTCGCCTCGAGCGGCCGCGGCGACAGCGCGGGTAAGGACATCGCGAGCAAACCCGGACCGCTTGGACAGGTAGCTCCACGGTTTAGAGGTCTGGTCCTGGATGGTGGTGAAGACACCCATGACGTCTTCACTGGAGAGCAGCAGAATTGCCAGGTCCGGGTCCCGACGCTGGAGCTGCAGTCCGAGGGAGACCCCGTTGCCATCCGGCAGATTAACATCCAACAGCGCTATGTCTGTGGTGCCACGGGCGATCATGAGCTTGGCTTCCTGCACAGCAGGCAACGAATGCACGACCTGAAAGCCGGGTACTTCGGCAAGAGTGGATTCGAGCATGCTGCGCATCAGAGCTTCGTCTTCTACGATGCTCACGCGCGTTATACGGGAGTCCATGCGTCCGATGCTATTTGATTGCACCTGAGAGTGCCGGTCCGGGAGCACACCCATTCCGACTCTGCGCTCGACCCAACAACTAGCAGCCGAACAATCGAATCCAGTCCTCCAATGAGTGGTCGCGTCCCAAAGAGCATTCGCACCTGATTCGGATCTCGCGCTTGCCGTTGTCAGAGAGATGAATCTCCGAGTGCAGCGCGCGGCGCCTTGCGGTCTCATTTCTCCGTCTGGCGGCGCGAGAGAAATGACTGAGGAGCGATCTGAAGGCCATCAGCACCGCACACCGGAGCCGTCACGGAACTGTCGCGGCTCACTACTTGAGATGGTCAACTGCCTCAGCTTTCCCTTGCACGGTGAGAGACGCGCCAGGCGCGGCTACCACACGCACTGTGATCTTGGCATGGGTGCCATAGTCCTTATCGGCGCAAATTGTCTGCACTCCAGCTAGGAGTGCCGCTTCCGGGATGAACGCCCAGGTCCCGTCCGCACCCGTCGTCACCGCGCCCAGCACCCGGCCCGTAGCACCCGAGGTGATGGTCAACATCGCCGCTCAGAGCTGGTCGCGTGGGCACCTCCGCGTCGTCATCAGGGGCTGCGATATGAATCGCGTCGACGAGTGCAAACGCATTGTGATAAGACGTGGCGAAGACGCCAGAGACGACGGCGCCATCGAGGCCGGGGACCTTATCGATCCCATGCGATTCCTCCATGGAGGTAAAGATGTGACCGTTGGGGGCGAGCCCCACCAAGCCATCGTAGAGAGCGCCAAGCTGCGTGGCCTTGATACTGCCGTCGCGCCAGGCTTCGGGAATCCCGTCTGATGCATTGCCGCGCGAGCCGAACCCGTAAACGCTGTTGTCAGCCGTGATGGCGTATGACGAAAAGGTGCCGGCGACGACCTCACGCACGCGCCCCTGGACCTCACGTGGCACCTTGGTCTGGCCTTGGGTGCTTCGTCCCCAAGCAGTGATCTCTCCGTTGGCGTCCAACGCCACTGCGTGAGCGGTGCCGGCCGCAACCTGCACTGATGTGCGTCCGTCGAGGTCGACGGGCACCTCGGTCTGGTGGTAGTCGTCATGGCCCCACGACACCACCTTTCCGGTCGATGTGAGTGTGAGCACGAAGCCACCCCGGGCCGCGACTTGAACGACGTCCTTCAGGGCCGCAGGCACCTCGTCTTGTCCATACTCGCTATTACCCCACGTCTGCACGGTGCCGTCTGCCAGGAGAGCGGCACCGAACTTCGTGCCGGCTGCAATCTCGACGACGTCACGCAGCCGTCCGACGCCGTTGATCGCGGAGGCGTCACCCCACGCGATGACACGGCCGCTTTCGGTCAGTGCCGCGGCGATCTTGTCCCCGCCCGCGACCTGAACGACCGTTGCTGCGGCCAGCTCGTGCGACGGAGCTGTAGCTGCGAGAGCAGCGTCGCCCCAGTTCACAAGTTCGTACCCGGCCACATCGAAGCTGCACGACTGGGGTGGTCCGTCTTCAGTCGCGTCGGAGGCCGCGGAGGTGGTGTGTCGTCCCTCCCGAAGGGCGTGGGGGACTCGGAGGACCCAACCTCCATCAAGCTGCGCGGCGGCGCTCGCGATACGGTCGCCATCCAGGCGAATCTGCACAGTTGCGCCCCGCGATGCGGTTCCGGAGAGCAGTGGTGCGGCGCCCGAGACGAGTCCGGATGGGCAATTTGACAGGGAGAACGGACCGACAGCGAAGTCGGCGTCCGCGCGAGCTCCGTCGTCGTCGGATACCGAAAGGTGATGGGCGCCAGTCGAGAGCCGCTGGGAAGAGTTCAAGCTCCACGTGCCGTCGGCGCTCGCGGAGACATCTGCCGCAGCGTCGTCGTTGTTGTCCGCCATAACTCGCAACCGTACGTGCGGTCCCGCGGTACCGGCGATCTTCGGATGTGCGGAGGTACGGCTGTTCGGTGCAGGCTGGCTGATGTGAACGGCGTTGACGATGGCAAAGCTGGCGTTCGAAGAGGCACCGACGCCGGCCGGGACCATGCCTGCTAGATTCGGATCCACGGCTTGTCCCCACGACTTGCCGCCCCACGCCAGCACGCGACCGTCCGCGCTGAGCGCGAGTGCGTGTCGGTACCCGGCATCGATCTGGACTGCTCGCGCCGCGCCATTGCCGAATTCGGCCGGGATATCCGACATGCCATGATCGAGCTGACCCCAGACGCGCACGCGCCCGTCATCTGTGATGGCGTAGGCAGTCGTAGACGAGCCAGCCATTTGGCGGACGCGCCCTTGGACGTCATCGGGAACATCGCATTGCGCGTGAGCATTGCTTCCCCGACACTCGACGTGCCCATCAGCGGTCAGAGCGAGGTCGAACTGATCGCCTGCTGCGATCCCGAGGACGGTCGTGTTCGTAAGGCGCGGCGCAGCAACGCTCGCGGGTCCGTCGTCCCTCTCCCCCCACTGAACGACGCGTCCTGTACTGGTCACAGCGGTGGCGGACGCGCCTCGGGCGGTGATCTCAACGACATCACGTAGGTCGGCGGGAATGTCGGTCTGCCCGAAGCTGTCGTCCCCCCACGCACGTACCCGCCCGTCGGCGGTAAGAGCGAGCCCGAACCTTCTACCCGCAGCAAGCTTCACGATCCCATCGAGAAGGGAGGCTGCCGTGATGGCGAGCTGATCGCCTCCCCATGCGACGACGCGCCCCTCTTCGGTCAGGGCAGCCGCGAACTTGTCGCCACCCACGACTTGAACGACGCTTTCGCCCTTCAACGCGGCGGGTACGGGGCGCCGGTCAAGGCCACCTTCGCCCCATTCAAACAGCTCATGGCCGAGCACGTGTGTCCCGAATTGTTGATGATGCGAACCCTCGCTAGCCCCCTCAGACTGCTCGAGTTCGACTGAGTAGTCGCCTGGACCCAGCGCTGAGGGCACGCGTGCGACCCAGCCGCCGTCAGGCTGCACTCTGGCCTGCGCGCGATACGTCGCGTCTTCTCCGGTCACTGCGACCGATACGAGCGCGCCCGGAGCGGCGGTCCCAGCCAAGAACGGTGCCTCACCCGTCACATTTCCGGACCTGTACACCGACAGGCCCAGGCTGCCGTCACCCTGAGGTTCCACACCAGCCGATACATCTTCGCTCTCTAGCGTCGCCGATTCGCGGCGATCCGGCTCTTGGATTGTGCGCGCTGGCACGATGGGCCCGGGCTGCTGCGGCGGTATTCCGATAGCTTCCGCTTTGAAACTGTTGGGCCCCGCCCCCAGCATTGCGAGCAACGGGCCCGTGGCGACCGCGGTGAATCCGACTCGGCTACGGACCGAGTGGGGCTTGGCTTTGTCTCGCACGCTTATTCCACCTACTCATCGGAGACGAGCACTCAGCGGGCCGTGTGCGCCGCGAGTACGTACTCGTGAACGAGCCTGCTGCGTGTGAGCGTGTCGCACGCGACATTTGCGTGCTTCCACGGGCCCCCTGAGCGGGTGGCCCGCACACACAGCGGCTGAGGCCTGCGGCGCAGCCTCGCGGGCCGTCGGCGACACTGGCCGCTTGCGCGCGGATGCGGCGTCTCACGCGACCTGCGTAGCGGAGGACGAACGGCGCAGCCACTCGCCGTGGAGGCAGGCGTCGTGCGAAGAGCTCCGACGCGACTTTAGAGCCCGAGTTGACACATCTGGGATCAATGCCGCGACACCGCCCATCGAGGCTTCACCGTTCTCATCCGTGGACCGTTGAGCGCCGATTGACGTGCCCTGGGTTCGGTTCCGTCGTCTTGTGAGAATCAGCCGGGGATGGAATTGGCTTTTCGGCGGTCCTCGAAGGCCACCGGACTGTCCCACGATAGGGTGGAGCGGCGGCGCTTCCTGTTGTAGTAGATCTCGATGTACTCGAAGATCGCGTTCGCCAGTTCGAGCCGGGTGCGCCACTTCTTCCGGTTGAGGATCTCGACTTGCATGGTGTCCCAGAAGGATTCGATCATCGCGTTGTCATACCCGTCTCCGATCGTCCCCATGGAGCCGACGAGCCCCGCGTCCCGGATCCGCGTCGTGAAGGCCCAGGACGCGAACTGCGTCCCGTGATCGGAATGAATCACGGTCTGGCTGGGGCTGCGCGCCTCAACGGCCATGTCGAGTGCATTCAGGACGAGGCTCGTCGTTTGGCGCATGTCGATGGCCCAGCCCACGATCTTGCGTGAGTAGACGTCGATAACGCAGCAGCAGTAGATCTTCCCTTCGCGGGTGGGATGCTCGGTGATGTCGGTGCACTACAGCTGATCCGGAGCGGTCGCGGTGAAGTTGCGGTTGATCAGATCTTCGGTCGTCACGAGATGTTCACGATTCACGTACCGTTCGCGGGTGTCGGCCAGCCGTCGCAGGCCTGTGCGTGCCAGCACCCGGGCAACCTGATCCCGGCCGACGCTGATACCCAGCCCGTGCACGAGCTCGGCGTGCACACGGCGGGCGCCGTAGCAACCGCGAGAGGCACGGTGAATGTTCACGATCGTCTCCACGAGCATCTCGTGTCGGATCGCGCGCTGGCTCATCGGGCTGTCGCGCCATGCTCCGTATCCGCGGTCGGTGACGCGCAGCACCCGGCACGCGGTCGCGATGCTGATGCCCTGCCCGGTCAGGGCTGCAACGACCGGGAACCGCCTTTTGGGCGTATCCCCTGGTCCCTCAGCATTGACGCGGCAAGACGGGTGGCGGAGAGCTCGTCTTCCAGTTCCCGAATTCGACGACGCGCATCAGCCAGCTCAGCGGCCACCGTGCTGTCGGTACCAGGGATCTCGCCAACGTCGATGCGCTCCTGACGGCGCCATCGATAGATCGTCGCTGACGCGACCCCTAACTCTGCGGCCAGGTCTCCGACGTCGCGGCCGTCGCGGACAAGTGCGAGCACACGCTCGCGGAACTGGTGAGAGTACCGACGAGGCATGAGGCAGAACGCCCCTCTCTGACGAGACCAGATTCTCACAACCGAACGGAACGAAACTCAGCTTACGTCATTGGTTTCCGTGGCTTGTGATGTCTCAGGACGTGGGTGACGGCTTTGCATCAGGAGATCGGTGACACTTCATGTGTCAGCCCATCGGTGACGATCGCGCTCCCTGGGGCCTCGGGGTTGGCCGTTGCTGACGTAGGTGGTGCCGGGTTCGGGCCACGGGTGCTCGATGAGGAGTTCGCCGGTACTCACGTCGTAGAACGCGATCGTGGCTTCGCCGCGGACGATGGTGACGAGTGTTCCGGCGACGTGGCTTCCGATCTGGAACTTCACGCCCTTGACCTTGATCCCTCCGCTGACCGTCACGCGTCGCGTGTTCTCCGGCAGGAGCGCGCCGGCCGTCGCGATTGGCGAAAGAGGTGGAGCGGCCGGTCGGAGCGGCCTCGGCGCATCCGCAACGAACGTGGCGTCCCATGCCTGCTGCGGGGTGATATGCCCAGGGAGTCCTTGATGCGAGCGTCCGGTGTTGTAGATCCGGTCGAACTCGTCTACTTGTGCCTGCTGCCCGAGCGTCGACGCGATCGGTTGCGTCTCGAGGTATCGGAACAGGGTCTGGTGGAAGCGCTCGTTCTTGCCCTGCGTGGTCGGCTTATTGGGCTTCTCGGTGATCGGCTTCACTTCGAGCCCGGTGACGTAGTCCACGAGCTGACCGACGATTCCTCGCCGGGACGGGTTCAACGCAACACCGTTGTCGGTGAGCAGGCGTTGCGGGACGCCGTGGGCGGCGATCCCTTTCGCGACGACGTGAACGGCGGCATCCGAGGTCTCACCGGCGGCGACATGCGATGCGACCGCGAAGCGGGAGTGGTCGTCGATGAGCTGGAAGATCACCCACTTGCGCCCACCGGTGAGGACGTACTCGGTCGCGTCCAGCTGCCAGCACGCGTTCGGCGCGGGATAGACGAACCGGCGATAGGTGGCGCGCAGCTTCTTGCGCGGCTCGGCCCTGGCGACCCCGGCCTGGCGGAAAATCCGTGCCAGCGACGCGGTCGATGGCACCGGCTCCAGCCCCAGCGAGCGCACCTTGTCGTGCACACTGACCGGGCCGCAATCAAGGCCGGGCGCTCCAGCGCGGCACGGACCTGGATCGCTTCTCGCCTGACCGCATCGGTCAACTGCGACGGGCTCGTCCTCGGCCGCCGGGACCTGGGCTCGAGCGCCGCGGCCGGCCCGTCGGTGACCGTCCGCTTCCGGATCTCGTAGAACGTCTTCCGAGAGATACCGTGCTCGGCGCAGAACGTCGTCACCGACCCGCGCGGCGGATCCGGCGGCTACTGTGTGATCGCGAGACGGACACGAGGATCAACAGGCTCAGGTGCGCTCATCCCTCCACGCTGAAGGGAGACCTGTCACCACCAAGACAGCCCAGATCGTCACCGATCTCCTGATGCAATTCCGTCACCGAAGTCCTGCGGGATGACACGATTCATCTCCATGTTGCCCACTGAATCGACAACCCCGATGGCTGGGGCCTGCGATTGGATCACAGCAGCCTATCGAAGGCGGCACCGCTCACCGCTGACATAATCGGCCACGCGCCGCAACCACGGATATCCAAACGTGATTGGTCGGCTGCACACCGCTCCTGCAATCTCCCGACGGCCACCCGAAGCAGCCGACGACGCTGCGCCGACCGACGCTCGAGGGCGGCCTCCGCGCCCCGTGATCGATGCGACGGCAAGTGAGCTGCGCTCGGGATCTCCAACAGAACACGCAAACAATCAGAGTTGATCGTGCACCAGCCCGGCGTCGGTCACCGCCGATACGCGGGCAATAAATTCGGCGCCCCGAGTCACGTGCGCGTCATCGTGGGGAACAAAGGGCGTGCTTTCTCTTTCAGCCCGCCGCGGCAGGTAGAAGCGTGCGGCGCGGTGAATAGGCAAGCGCAGCAACCACCGCGTGATCCGGTCAGGCTGGACGGCGATTGACCGCCGTACAGCCTGACCGGACTCGGGCGCTGAATGTCAGCCGGTGACTGAACCGATGAGCTTTAGTTGATATCCGCTGTACCCCGGCCGTCCAGTGGCCGCGTACACGGAGATGACATCACCGGAGGCTAGCGCTGAAACATCCTTCTTAATGGTAAACGTGTCACCGTCGATCACCTTACTGGCATAGTAGGTCGCGCCAGCATAACTCTCGCCAATGTATTTTCCATTGAGCTGAACCATGTACCGGTTAGCTGCTTGCGCCGCCGCCCTATTAAGAGATACCTCGATGGTTGATCCGGTTGAGGTGATCGACTTAACCGCGTTGAGCACCTCGTCGTTGAACGTCTTCCCGACTGTGAGGCTTTGGGGCGTAGTCGCCCCCGCGGACGCCTGTCCGGGCATGCCCGGCGCGCAGTCGAGCGTGAGCGTACTGCCCTCCGAGCCTGCCGGCAAGAGGTAACTGATGATCTTATTCGGCCCCTGCGCCGCAACCTGCGAATAGTACGAACGCCCCTGGTACGTTTCCGCGCGATACTTGCCATCTTGGCGGATGATGAGCCGCGGAAGCGTGGGGTACAAGGCGCTGTTGACGGCCAGCGTCGCCATGCCATTTTCGATTCCCAATTTCACGCCCGCATCGCACGTCGACTCGGGCTGGTTTTCGTCCTTCTTGATTTGCGCGACCAGCTTGCCCAACTGATGGTCAGCGGTATCGCCACTCATGTCCCACAGGATGGCGCCGCCATAGTTGTTATCACGGATGAAGTTGACCTTTTCCGAGACCGACTGCGGATCGTCGTACGTCAGGAGCTGGTGCATCGACGGACTATACAGGTAGGGCACTGTCGATTCGGGATCCCAGTACTTCGTGTAGGTCCCGCTCATCTCCAGCTTCTTAAGCAGGTAGTAGGGGTTCGTTCCCGTCATTTCGCCCGCGTCGTCCCAGGCCCCGATCACGGTCGCCGTTCCAGGAGAAAACAGGCCGGGCAGTCCAGGTACGATCTCCGTCGCCGCAACGTTGCCCCATCCGCGGCCGTAGAACGGAATGCCCGCCATCAACTTATTCTTCGGAAGACCCCAGACCTCGTTGTATTCCTTCATAGCGCTGGCGACGTTGAACTTCTGATCGTCGTCCTTGGAGTTCGGATAAAGCGGAGCGTTGTGTCCAGTGATCGGATCAAAGGCGCCATGAAAGTCGTAGGACATGACATTCACGGTGTCGAGGTAGTCCTTTACGACGTGAGGCTTGATGTACTCCATCAACTCATGATTTGGCGTCACGGCCGCGGAAAGCTGGTAGTACCAGTCGACTTGCTTTCCCATGTCAGTAAGCTTAGATCGGAGTGCTTTAACGAGACCTTCGAACTGCGCGGCACTTGTTTCGTCTTTGGGGTACTCCCAATCCAGGTCCACGCCATCCATGTCATACTTGAGCACAAAGTCGGTCATCGACTTGGCCAGGTGTGCGGTCATTTCCGGCGTGGCAGTCGCTTCCTCCCAGGCGCCGGTCTGTGAGTTGTTCCAACCGCCGACGGATAGCATGAACGATACGTTATGCTCGTAGGTCAACTTCGCGAGGTTATCCAACAGGCCGCCGTCCTTATCGAGCGCAGCCCACGCGTCGTTAACTCCGACGTTCCACTGCCCATCAGCCCCCTTCTGCAGGACACCAAAGCCGTAATTCAGGTGCGTAATCTCGTCCCAAGCAATCTTGTCGGGCGTGAAATTGTTGTGAGCGTCGTAGATGCCCCATTCCGGGAAGTAGCCGATGACCTTCTTCATGTTCTGGTAGTTGTCGCGCTGTTGCGCCTGATACTCGCTCGCGGCGGTACCGCTAAATTTCGTAAACTTGAAGTCCGCTTTATCCCTAATCTCCAAGGGCTTCAGAAGTGTCCAGACCGCGTCCGACGCGCGCCCGGGCTCCGTTCCGGTACTCGCCGTGAGGCTCTTCCAGAGCTTTCCATCGTGACTCACGATCGTGCCAGGCTGCGAGTAGGCTGCTCGCGCACTCCACGGCGTGCTTGCCACTGCGTCGTTGTCCAGCGCAGCTACCGACACGGTTTGATCTCCTCTGAAGAGATCGCCGGAATCTCCTTTGTGCCACGTCTTGCCACCATCAGCGGACCACATGCGGGTCCCGTCCAATCCAACGATCTCGTTGTGCACGTCGTCGGCGACAAGGGGCTCCGCCGCCGTTGGCGTCGCGGCTGAAGCTGCGGCTGGCAGGCCACACAAGAGTATCGCAGGTGCCAAGAGAGTCCCTAGGAGATAGCGGGTTATGCCTGTTTTCATGGGTCCTCGATTTCTTCGGGTTCATCGACGCAACGCCGAGCGGGTGCTTCCCCGCTCGTGAGCGTGTGCCGCATAAGTTGCCAGATTTCGACTGGGTCAGGCACGCTCATGGCCAAAAATGAGTACTCCACGACTCACAAATAAGGGATAGGACGGCGCGTATAGGTGTTTTTGAGCAGCTGGTGGTGGATCGGATCCGCGTCGAGATCGAACGCCTTCTTGTCGTCACGAGGAGATGCGGGTCAGTTGGAATTCACGGAGACGCCCGGCCATGCAGAGCGGATACTGATATCCATTGCAAGCCAGCCATAGCCGCAAGTCAGCGCGAGAATGCCGCTGAGGAAGGTACGTTAGGGTCCGAACGCTGGTCGGGCTGTGGGGACGCGACAGCGTCGTTTGTACGCGCTGCCGGCCGGGTGCTCACGACGCCGAACACACGCCCATCGCGCGATGCTTCGGACTGGAGATTGCTGGCGCCTGCGAGCACGACGCACGGCGACCGCCTAAGCTCGTAAACTGATGTTGCGAAATTCTGATTGCGGCATTCGGGGATCAGCGTGAGCTGCGTGGTACGGCCGGCTGCCAGCGACGAGATTTGCTACAGCAACGCACCATCACTGCCGAAGGGGAAAACACTACGACCGCGCCGGCTCGGACGCACGCGAGCTCGCTCCAGGGCTCGTAACTGCTGGCTCGGCCTTGAAGGCGCATTTTTCCGCCGCTAACAGCGATGAAGTAGTAAACGTCGAACTTCGCGTCGGTCACGCAAAGCAATTCGTAGATGCCGTGCCCCTCTCGCGCGTCAGCCACAGCGATGACCGCGAGGCGCAGCGCGCTCATCTGCAGCAGGGAGAAAAGCTCTCCATGGTGGCGTTGTCCCCAGCGCCGTAGGAACGGCCCATGGATCCGATGAGGCCGTTGTTCGCGAGGAGACGCTGTGTGCGTTTGGCACGAAATTGATCGCCTCTGTCGCAACGACACACCGTGCCGATGGGACCGCGTGGGGCGATGGCGTTGCGCATCGCGGCCCCCGCCAGCGACGACTTCATCCGGATGGCCATGGAGTAGCCGACGATCCTGTTCGACCACACGTCCTTGATCGCGGAGATGTAGAGCTTCCCTTCCCGCGTCGGGTGTTCCGAGATGTCCCAGAGCCAGACCCTGTTCGCACCGTCGGCGAGGAACTCGTGCCGGATCACGCCGTGCTCGTCGACCACGGCGAGCAGGTCGTCGTGCGGCGCCGCCCCGGTCGACCCGGCCTTGGACCGCTTCTTGTGGTGACTGGCGGTGGTCACGGCGACCCGGCACAGCCGGTGCACACGGTTCTCCCCGACGTGGATGCCGTGCTGCAAGTCCAGTTCGTCGGTGAGGAACCTGTAGCCGAGCGTGGGGTCGTCCGCTTGGATGTCGTAGAGCTTGTCGATGAGGCACGCATCGTCGAAGTCACGCTGCGACACCGGATCGGCCAGCCACTGGTGGTAGTCTTGCCTGGACAGGCCGAGTATCCGCAACGCCACCGCGACCCGTACCCCGGATCGGGGCACCGGCCGCGGCCATCTCTCGGACGAGCGGGAAGAGTATTTTTCCGGCCGGTTCGCCTCGGACAGGGACGCGGCAGCCCTACGGAGGACCCCGTTCTCCTGCTCCAGGAGCCGGATCCGCTCGCTCGCTTCACGCAACTAGCCCTCGTCCTCGCTCAGGACGGGACGGCAGCCGTCCTCGATGTCGGGCTGCTTCGACCAGTTCGTCAGCGAGCCTTCAGAGATGCCGAAGTCCTTCGCGATCTGTGACAGCGGTGCTTGGCCTATGCAGGCCACGGCCACGACGTCGTCGCGGAATTCCTTGGGGTAGAGCTTTGCCGCGGGGGCATCCTTCCGCCTGAAGCCGAAACCTCAGAGGTCAGGCGTCAACCCAACTCGGGGCAGACCCCCCATGAGCAAGCAGCGCTTGGGATTGAGGTCCCACTTGTAGAGCTGAAAGCGCTCAACGCCTTTGCGGTCACGGATGCGCCGGATGATCGCCTTCGGGAACGTGCGGCTGTTGCCCAGCACGAGCCAGGCGTCGGCGTCCACACGAATCGGTAAGGGCCTCTCCGCCGCCTGGACTCCCTTCTTGGCGTGTTGCAGAAATCCGCTTATGCTCGTCGCTATCGAACACATATTCGTATACTGCGAGGAGCTAGTCACCATGAGCATCGTGCGTGCTACTGACAATGTGACGGTTTGGCTCGATGACTCCGGAGTCCCGGCCAGGCTGCTGTGGGAAGGAACCCGCTGGCGCGTGACGGACGCCCCGACGCCGCTTGACGACATTCTCCTGGCCGGCATCGCTCACCCACCGCACGTCAACGGCTGGCCTTTCCAGGGCACGAACGATGAGGGCGAGAGCCGCGTGTTCGACGTGAAAGTCGCGACGCGCCAGGAGTGTGTGTTGATGGGCGTCTACGACTAGACCTCAGTGTCATTGGCGAGCGATAGGTTTCGACCATGACCATCGAGCCTGTCCTCGGGCGCCTCTCCACTGTGCAACCTCGCGACGTCTGGAGGAACGAAGCCTCCAACTTCACTCCGTGGTTGCTGCAGAACGCCGACGTCCTCTGCGACCTGCTTGGGATGGACCTGGCTCTTGAAGAAGCAGAGCACGCCGCCGGCGACTTCTCTCTTGACCTCATCGGACTCGACGAGACGACCGGACAGCGGGTGATTGTCGAGAACCAGCTCGAGGAGTCCGATCACAAGCACCTCGGCCAGATCCTCACCTATGCAGCGGGGACCGACCCGACCACGATCGTGTGGGTCGCAACAAGCTTCCGGTCAGAGCATCGGGCGGCCCTCGACTGGCTCAACGAGCGTACCGACGAGAACACCCGCTTCTTCGGCGTCGTCATCGAAGTTGTCCGGATCGGCGACTCCGCGCCGGCCCCAGCGTTCAAGCTGGTGGCTCAGCCCAACGACTGGGGCAAGCATGTCAGAGCTACCGCCCAGCAAACGGGCCTCACGGAGCGGGAGCAGAGCTATCAAGGCTTCTGGAGCAAGTTCAGTGCCCGGGTCCGCGGCGAGCATCCGACTTGGACCCGCGGCACGACCACTAAGAGTTCGTGGTTCACGATGTCGGCTGGTATCCCAAACGTGAACTGGATTTCCACATTCACGCAGAAGAGTCTCGGCCTTCAACTCGAATTCGTGAGTTCCGATCAAGACCTGAATCTCACACGATTCTACGCGCTCGAAGCGCATCGCACAGAGCTCGAAGCTGCCTTTGGTGAGCCGCTCACATGGGAGCCACGGGAGGGTTACAAGGGCACTCGGGTGGCGTTCTATGGCGAGCCAGCAGACGTCCAGAACGTCGAGGAGTGGGACTCGTGCATTGATTGGCTGATCAATACGGGCGAACGACTCCGCGCAGCCATAGACAGCATCGGCGGCGTGCAAGTCATCATTGAGTGAGAGCCTGGACGAAAGGAGGGCGAGTGAGCGGCTCGAAACGGACAGGCGGATACCCTGACCGCCTCGCAACCAGTCATCGCGACGGTTTGAGTGATCTCGAAGGCGACAACACGGGGCGCCGAAGGAACACTACCCAGCTTCCTACTCGCGGACTCTCCAAGAATCCGAACGGCGGGTCTATTCACGAAGCTCGCTTGATCATCACGGAGCCGGGCTGTCAGTGGAAGTCCAGGTTCCGACCAACGTGGTCTGCGAGCTGAGTTCGCCGTCGTCGTAGATCGTGATGCCGTTGACTGTCCGAACCGGCTTTGGTCCTTGATAGTCGTTGGTGACGGTGCTCCCGTCGCTCACTTTGACCACGGGACTGGCATTGTTCGTCTCTGTGTAGAGCAGGCCGCCGTAGAGCCCTGCGATATTCAGGCCGAGGTTGCTGACCTGCGAGGACGGCAGTGTGTAGACGCCCTTGCCGGTCGTTAGGTTGTAGACCTGCACGTTGCCGTCATCGTCGACGTAGGCGATATCGCGCGTGAGCGGGTCATATGCGCGGATATCGACGTCGTCAGGCAGGTTTAGCGCCTTTCCCGTGGCTGCATCGAGAACCGTGGAACTGCCGTCGCCGTTGTCGTACTCGATAACCTGCGTGTCGGGGCCGTATCCGTCGGTGTCGTCGATGATGTCGACGTCCCCCGCATCGGAACAGCCGCTGCCTGACGCGTTCTTGGTGGTATCGACCGTCCAAACGGCGGCACCTGTTGCCGGGTTGAGACCTACATACTTGTCGCACGTATTGCCATCGCCTCCGACGGCAACCTCATATTTAACGGCAGCATCGTCGGGAACGTTGAACAGCTGGCCGTCGACGGTCGTCTTCCACGCCGTCGCACCAGTCTGGGCATTCCATCCGATCTCAACGCCATTCAAGAGCGACATAGCCGCAACCGGAGCCGTCGTGGACCCAGCGATCTCGAAGGAATTGGTCTCGGTGTTGTTGGCATAGTTGGCAACCTTTGTCGTCTGAAGCAGCTGACCGGTTGCGAGGTCGAAAGACTCGGCAACCAAGTCGAGCGACGGGGGCGTGAGACCCACCGCAGCACGGGTGACAGAAAATGCCAGGACCAGGTCCATGCTGCTCTCCGGGCCGACATCAGCGACGGACACGCTCCCGATCGAGTCGCCGCTCGCGAGGTTCAGACCGCTCCACACATTGTTCAGCACCTGCGTACCGATGCCAGGGGACCAGACGGTGATCTGGCCGCCCTCGTCATCGCTCGAAAAATCCGCTTCACCAGTGCTGTTCCCGTCGGCGTCTCCTAGGCCAGCTACATACACCCGACCTCCGAAGTACGCCGGAGAGTCCGATCCAAAAACGTCTGATAGTGAAGTTGCGCCTGAGCCGTCGGCAGCGCTTGGAGTAGTCGAGGGCTGAACCGAGGCGGAGGGCTCGCTCGTACTAGAGCCTGAGCCGGTGTCCGCTCCGGAGCCCGAGTCGTTCTCACCGCCGCCAGAGACAGCGCTCGCCACCCCCGAAGAGTCATGAGACGGCACTGCGGCATCGACAACTCCACAGATGAACGCGATGACGATCACCGCAACAACAGCCGAAATGACCTTGTTGGCCTGAATCCAACGTCCCGTCTTGGTAGCTGAGAACGCAGCAGCCGCATTTGACCGTGAAGAGGCGGATCCATCGACCTTCGTCGACTCCGGAAGCGTGTCCGCCCCCGGGGTCCCGGCGGACGTGTCTTCGGACGCCGCGGGCTCGGTCTGTGGTTCGGGCGGTCCAGGTGGCACGTCAATCGATGCGTCCGGTACGGGCTTCGACGCCGGGCTCACCGCGTCATCGGCGGACGCAGAATCCGCGGGCCCTTCACGGTCATGTTCCGAAGACGACATGGGTTCCTCCTCAGGCGTTGGCTCGATATCTTGGTGCGACATTCTCGATTCCTATAAAAGTTGAGCCGTACCGCCCCCGCTGCCCTAATGGGTGCGTTACAGCGCTGACTTCTTTACTGAAGGGTCTGGAGTTGTGTATATGCCTCATCCAGACGAGTTGTAGATGGCGAAAAGGCACTAACGCGATGGGCTCGCACAAGGTAGAGGCGGTTGGATTTATTTCCTCGAATAGGTGAGAACACGAGCGCGTCTTGGTATGGCGTAATCCGCCAATCCTGAATATCGACCGACGGGGCATCGACTCCGTGCTGCCGTAACCAGTCGATCAATGTCGCGAGGGCGGTGCTACTTGGTGATGTATCCTCGAAATTAGTCACAGTTTCAATTCCCTCCATACCGGAGTGCCCGGTTCGCGCACAAAAGCCTCCATGCTGCAAATATCGGATGAATAGCTCGGGGGCCACCCTCCGTATTTGCCGCTCTGTTCATCTGCCCAGCAGACAGCGCCACTGTCATCGACGTAGCCGTTGAACCAGTGGCCGCCGGACGCCCCGGGGCCGAGGCCCGGAACGTCCCAGTCCACGCCGACGATCGCGACTGTCCCGGGCGGCTCGAGTGCCAGTTTGTCTCCAAGCAGGCCATATGCAGCGCTGCTGAACGCGGCCGGCGGCAATAGGTGACTCGAATTGTCCAGCATGAGGGGCTGTCCAACGCCGAGCGCAGCCCACATCTCAGCCTCTTCGCCCAGCCCCGTGTTGTCGCCGTAGGCGGCCGTCGTCCCCAGTCCCTGATATGCGTCTGCAAATGACCGTGAACACGGCCCGCAGTTCATGTTCCATGCCTCTGACGTTCCCCAATTCGGGTTTCCACTCTGGACCCAACCGGCAACATTGTGTGCCCCAGCACCGCGGACCGCGTTCGTGAAGGCTGTCTGCTGGCCTACGGTCGGTGCTAGATAGCGGGCGGGAGTCGCCCACGGCGGACGAGGCTCCAAATTCGCTCCTGGCCCGAACTCAGGACTGGAGTGCGGTCCAAAGTCGCCTTTTGCGCCGCCAGACGATGCCGCGTGACGCGCCACGAAGCCCTTGCCCGCTACGGCTGAGGCGTGCAGCAACTGCGCAGCCTGAGTTAGCGCCTTGTTGGCGTGCTGCAGCGCGGCGGCAGCTTGCGTTCCTTCGGGTCGGCCGGAACCCTGAGTAGCCGCGGCAGCACTGCCCGCGGCGTGATTCAATCGCCCAGCTTGCTGAGCAAGCTGGGCAGCAAGTCGGTCCGCGTCCTGGTTGACCGCTTCGAGTGTCCTGATGAGGTTCTGCAGATCGCTCATCAGCGCATTCGCATTCGCTCGGGCTCCTGACGCATGAGAGGACGGGGCCGGCTGTCACAACGACGCAGCGAACCGGGTGGCAGCCTGGGATGCCTGCTGGAGGGCGGCGATCGCGGCGTCGACCTGCTTCTCGGCGGCTTGCAAGGTCTGGATCATCTCCTTGTCGACGCCCTGGGCGGTGCCGCCTATGGTTGCCTCGACTTGAGAGACGGCCTGGGAGAACTTTGACTTGAATCCGGCGAGGCCGGAGGAGGTGGTCTTGGCGTCGTTGCCGATACTGGTGAGCTGCTGCTTGACGGTGCTGAGCTGCGACATGGTGGGTTACCTTTTTCTTCTTGGGGTCTCTGGGTCGAGGTCTTAGTGATTGGTCGCGACAACAGCGATCACTACGACCGCCACCGCAAGGAGGCCGCCCCCGCTGATGCCGGAGATCAGGACGATGCGCCTGCGGTGGGCTGCGCTCTCCGCGGCGAGGCGTGCCTCTTCCTGTCGGCGTTTGTCTTCGGCCTCGCGCTGGCGACGCAGAGCTTCCTGCCGTTTTTGGAGAGCGGACACCGCCTGTTGACCGCTGGAGGCCTTTTTGGCTGCAGCGCGCGCGGCTTCCGCTTTCCTTCGAGCGGCATCGACGGCGGCTTGGCCGATGGCGGTGTCGACGTCGGCGGCTGCCGTGGTGTGCGCCGCGACTGCCGATCTGAGTGCTTTTGCGCTGCCGTCGTCCGTCGCTACCGCTCGCACTTGTGCGGGAATAGGGTTGCCGTGTTCAGTCAGCCGCGCGCCTGCACGGCTGTAGCGGTCTTGGGCGCTTCTGCGAAGCGTGGCCAGGCGATTGATCTCCGCCTTGTAGCTGTTGTCGGCATTCTGCTGCGCCGTCTCGTGAGCGCGTCGGGCGCTGTCTAGGCTCTTGCTGAGCGTTCCGGGGACCTGTAGCAGTGCCGTCAAGGAGGCCTCGTACCGCTGGTACAGCTCCACGAGGTCGTTGCGTTCAGGCATCACGCCTGCCAATCCGCTCGCTCGAGCACGGATGCCTCTCGGGCTGTCAGAGGCGCGAACGGGATGATCGTGGTCGGCTCCGGCAATTGGGTCCTATCGGCGAGAAGGCCGCGGTTGTCACGGATGTGCCAGGTGATGAACGGAGACAGCAGATCCTGCACCGTGCCCTGGTCGAGTCGCAGCATCAGGAGCGCGTCGATGAAGCCCTCTCCGGCATAGCCGATGTGGCTGCGGAAGGTGGCGGCATTCGCCCACCAGCCCAGCAGATGCAGGCGCTTCGCCGGCCCCGTTCGCAGGATCTGCTGGAGATCCTCGGAAGGCTTGTGAGCGAACATATCCGGCGTGTCTAACGCGGTCACCCGATCGAGGCCGTACCCGAAGAGATAGCGTGGCGGCGCATCTGCCTCGCGTGTCTCCAGCTCACCGGCGAGTTCTTGGAGGTAGGTCGGGAGTTCACCTCGTCCGACACGATGAACCGGGTAGCCGAGCCGCTCCATCGCTGTGAGCCAAAGATGATGCTCGTTGCGCTCGAAAGTGGCATCGTCGAGTGCCTCGATGCTGGTGAACTCAGCGTCGCCTTCCGGATGCTGCAGTGCGAGAGACAATGCCGCGGTTTGCAGAACGCCAATGGCGTTGTTGGTCGGCTCGAGCTCAAGATCAGACCCACCGGGTTCGCCTGCGCCGAGGATCGCAAGATTGCGGCCGGGTTCTGCCCCTAGCTGGACGCCGAACGGCTGTCCGGTGACGTCGATCGGGTAGCCGACGAGCGCCACCGCAGAGCTGCCGTCACGGGCTCGGGCGCGTAGCCCGCGGATGGTGTCCATGGCGTCGGATGCGCGAATCAGTCTGCTGCCGTCGAATACCAGCGGCGGCGGGGTCGTCTCGCGAGAGGCCAGCCACCATTGGTGGCGGAGCTGCGCGAGCTCCTGATCGTCGGCGGCAGCGACGACCACCTGCCGATTGCCATCGACGTGGCCGTAGTCGAGGTTGAGGACGGCTTCGCCGCGCACTCGCAGGCGGGCGGCCGCGTCGTTGCCCTGCCCCAGCGTCGCGTACGACTCCTGCGCGGCATTCTTGAGCGCCAGGCGGATCGGGAACTGGGCGAAGATGCCCCCTTCCCGCGTCATAAGGGCGGAGATACCCGAGACCGTCTGTGAGGCGAGGATCAGGTGAACGCCGTAGGAACGTCCTCGGCGGGCGATCGCCTCCAGGAGTTGGGCAGCGGCTTCTGCGGTTTTGTCATTGGGGTCGAAGAGCATGTGGAACTCGTCGACGACGATCACGATGCGCGGCATGCGAGCCTCTGGCACGGCTGCTCGGTAGCGCGAGATGCTGTCGCCGTAGGGTCGGAACAGCTTGGCGCGGCGTGCGAACTCGGCTTCGACGTGGCGAAGCACCGCCAGGCCGAAGTCCCTATCGCTTTCAAGGCCCAGGACTCGCGCATGCAGCAGGTAGTCCGGCGAGCCGGGCGTCGGAGCCAGCGGGAAGAGCGTGACGCCCTCTTTGAAGTCCAGCAGATAGAGCTCCAGCTCATCCGGGGAATACCGCTGGCCTAGGGAGTGGATGATCACCTTCAGCAGGTTGGACTTACCCTGACCCACCGCACCGGTGATGAGGACGTTATGGCGCTGCTCTCGTTCGTCGCCCAGCGTGATCTCTGCAACTGACGGCCCGGCGAGTCCCACGGCGAACCGCAACCGGTCGGCGCTGGATTCGTCCCAGCGAGCGTCAAGGTGCTGCACGCGCTCGAAGGGGACCTTGGGGGCAGATGCGCTCGCTGCTTGTAGCACGAGGTCGTCGACGTTCCGGGCGAGCGCTGCTGCGTCGGTCTCCGGAATCGTCACGTCGAACTGGGCGTGCGCGGGCCACACCAGCTGCTTCCCGTTGTCTTTCAGCGTGTTGCCGAGCCCATCGAGCTCGTTGGGTTTCCACCAGTCAGGTTTGCCCTCGGTGCCTGGCGTCGTGGCGATGATGAAGCTGACGCCGGCGTCGGCACCGGCCTTCACAAGCGGCAAGAGCTGCCGGTGCAGTTGTTCATCGACGTGCTGCGGATAGTCCAGCAATACGACCAGCCGGTACCGTTCCAAGGGATGCCCTGCCTCTCGGCGGAACTCGGTGAGGGTGCGGCTGACACCGCGGAGCATCTCGTTAACGCGCTGCACGTCGCCGGCCAGGTGATGGACGAGCCGCTCTAGTTCGGCCGGTCGGCTGACGACGGTGAACGTGTCGTCGCTAATTCGGCGCAGGGTTGCGAACGGTGCGAGCGTTCCGTGAAGTGCGGGGTCGTAGCCGACAAGGTCGAGCTGGCCGGGAGCCGTCCCGTGCAACGCCCTCCAGACGATCGACGCGATGATCTTTTCAGCCCGGTTGGGTGATGTTTCGATGACGATGTTTCCGCGCCCGATGAGTGGGATCAGCAGGGGCGCGCGCACCTCTTCGTTCACGCCGGACGACGCGCCGGGTACCCCGAGAGTACCGATGCTGACGTACTCAGCCACAGCCAATGGTCCGTCTCCCGCGCTCGCGAGGCCGCTGGCGATGTCGCGGGCGCGCAGGCTGTGTTCGGCCACCGCCTGGGCCGCCTTGTTTCGTGCAATCGCCTGCTGCTTTTCACGCTCCTTGACCGCAGCTAGGTTCGCCGCATTCCGGCGCTGGTCGGCCTCAGCCCGTGCCGCGTCGAGCGCGCCCTCTAGCTGCCCGTGGGCGCGCTGCAGGGCCGCTGCGGCGTCAGCGAGACTCTCGGTCATCCGCGGCGGTAGCGATGGTGACTTGGGCTGGACGCAGAACTCGGTCCTCGAGCAGATAGCCCTGACGGCGAACGTCGACGATGCTTCCTGCAGGGAAGGTATCGCTGGCCGGGACAGTAGCCACAATCTGGTGCATGCGACCGTCGAAGTCGCCAGAGTCGTCAATCTCTTGCAGGCCGCGTCGGCGGAAAACTTCCAGCAGTTCGTCGCTGACGGACTCGGAAAGCTCCCGGCTGGGGTCCTCGGTGCGCAACCGGTCCACCGCCAGGAGCGCCTCCTTGAGCAGGGACTCCAATTGCTTGCGTCGCAGCAGCTCCTGGGCGGCGCGCGCCTGTTCCTGGACGGTTTCGATCAGGACGTTCTTGGCCTTGTCGTCCAGTAGGCGCCGCTGGAATAGGTCGCGGAGCTGCCCAACTTCCTGCGCCAGCTCGGCGATCCGATCGCCTGGCAAGGCGGGTGCGGTTTCCTCGGCAGTCATTTTCGTGCTCCTCTTCGTCCGGCGTCTTGACTACTGGAGTCCGGTGTTGCGGATGTAGGGCGCGGCCTGTTTCCAGTTCCACTTCCAGCCCGGCATGCGGCGAGAGCGCACCCAGAGGAGGATCCACAGCACCATCAAGCCGAGAAAGACGATGCCGAAGAAGATTCCAGCGTGGCCGGCGCTGAAGGCGATGATCATGGCGATGAAGGTCGCGACTTCGCCGAAGATCAGCCCGCCGATGCCCTGCGTGGACCAGAACTTGACCTGCTCCGCCTTCTCGATCTGGATCTCCATTTCGTCCAGATCGTTGGCGAAGTCGCGATCGTCGATCTTGAGGCGTTTGATGACGGCCAACTGCTTCTTGGAATACTCCAGCTGAGACTCGTTGGTGATGACTACCTGAAAGTCGCCCTGCTGGTCCTTATGCGTGTGGGACCAGGAATCCTGGATTGACTGTTCCAGTGCGAGGCCGTACCAGTAATTGGTTCCCTGGTTATCTGGCTCCCTGTCGTGAGCTTCCTTGAGCAGTTCTAGGCCCTTGGATGTGTCGCCGGTGGCGACCACGGAGGCCCCGAGCGCCGCCTGGTAATAGGCGCGATTTGGATCCAGGTCGCGGGCACGCTGATACGCGTCGACGGCCTTCGACCACAACTCGTTGGTTCGGTACAGGTCTCCCAGTTCGCCGTGGTAGTACGCCTGGTTCGGATTGAGCCGCACCGCCTCGTTCAACTCGAATTCCGCGTCGCGGTTGTTGCCCAGCGCCTCTGACGACACCCCGCGCCAGTACCATGCCTCGGGGTTCTCCGGCTGTTGGGTCGTGGCCTCACGGGCGGCGTAGTTGCCGTTGCTGGCATTGCCTGCCTGGATGTATTCAATCGCGATCTGCAGCCAGTCGCGCCCCCCGGGGTCCACGCTCGGAGCCGGTGCCGCCTGTTGTGCGGCGAGTTGCTTGTCATACTCGGCACGCTGGGAGCGGTCTAGCAGGATCTTCCCTGCCTCGGCGACGTACTTGATGTGCTGCTCGGCGAGCTGCCGGGTCTCCAGCTTGGGGTGGTTGGCCCGCGGCCGCCATTCGCGCTCCTTGGCGCTGATGGCCTTCTCGATCTCGGCCTGCTCGGCCGTCCGGTTGATCTGGAGCACGTCGTAGTAGTTGACGAATGCCATGAGGGGTTCGGGTTCCTTCTGTACTCGGGTGACGCGCGGGGTGAGTGAGACGGGGCTACTGCACCGGAAGCGACGCGAGCTTGATCGCCGCAGCCTTGACCTGTTCGTCGCTCAAATTCGAGAGCCGGTCGACCTCGAAGGTGCCCAGCGACTGGTTTGTCGTGAGGTCCGTGACCTCGACGAAGACGGTCTGGTCGATGTCGTAGGCGTAGGTGATGCGGATATCCGCGCCCTTGGGGTATGGCGGGATCGTCAGCGTCTTCTTGCCGACGCTGACGACAAAGTCTGGGTTCTCGTCGTCGCCCTGTGTGACCTCCACGTCGATGGCGGTCTGGTTGTCGCGGATGGTTGTGACGTCCGTGCTGTGTTTGGCCGGGATCTTCGTGTTGCGCGGGATGATCGTGGTGTTGGTGAGAGTCCGCAGGTCGTCTTTCACGGTGATCACGCCGAGAGCCTGCGAGGTGACATCCTCGATCACAGGGGCCTGCCCGTTGAAGATATCCAGCGTGCTGCCTGCGGCAGTGGACTCCTCCATCGCCGCCTGTATTGCCGCGCCGAGGGCCACTGCTTCGTCCGGGTGAACGGAACGATCTGCGGGTTTGCCGGCCGAGCTCTCGACCATCTCGCGCACCATCGGCATACGGGTGGAGCCGCCGACCAGGAGCACATGGTCGATCCGTGGCCAGCCAATCCCCGCCTCATCGAGCACCGCCTCGGTCAGGTTCTTGGTGCGGCGCAGCAGATCGGCAGTGATCCGCTCGAACTCCGTCCTCGGTACCCGGATGCGGAATGGCTTGCCTCCAGCCGATACATGCACGGTGGTGGTCGCCACGGTGGTCAGGCTGCGCTTGGCCATCTCAGCCTTCTCCCGCAGTTCCGCGCTGGCCTGGATGTCCTCCAGCAGATCCGGGCCCCCTTGCTCCTGCACCTTTTCAGCAATGAACTCCATGAGGCGGTTGTCGAAGTCAAAGCCGCCGAGCATGCGGTCGCCGTCCGTGGCGATGACATCGAACTCGCCGCCGTGGATGCGCATAACGGTCACATCGAACGTGCCGCCGCCGAGGTCGTAGACCAGTACCGTGCCCTCCGCCGAGGTGTCCACGCCGAACGACAGGGCGGCAGCAGTGGGCTCGTTGAGCACCCGCAACACATTCAGCCCAGCGATCGCCCCCGCGTGCTTGGTGGCTGTACGCCGGGCGTCATCGAAGTAGGCCGGCACCGTGACGACCGCGTCGCTCACCGGCTCGCCAAGGGCCAGCTCCGCGTCCTCCTTCAGCCGCTTGAGGATGATCGCGGAGATCTCCTCCGCGGAGTAGCTGGAACCGCTTGTCGAGGTGAAACGCCAGTCGGAGTCTCCCATATTGCGCTTGACGAACTGGACAACATCGTCCGGAGCGCTGGCGGCCGAGTGCTTGGCCATCGTGCCAACCAGCGGCTCATCCTTGCCTTCGAACTCCTGGAACAGCACGACCGAGGGCGTGATGTCTTCTCCGTCCCGGTTCGGGAGCACTTCCGCCTCACCGGTGTCCCGCAGGATCCCGATGGCCGAGTAGGTGGTACCGAGATCGATGCCGACCGCCCTGCTCATCGGTTCTGCGCTTCCTCGAGCTTGCGGATCGCACGTTTCTCGCTTCCGGTGACGCCGTCGACGAGCGCGACCCGGTTCTTGGTGGACCACCTGGAGAGCCAGAGGGTCACGTGAGTTCGGTTGTCGCCCGTCGGCTCAACGTCGATTGAGATGACCGGGCCGTTGTTGAGCGGGATCTTTCGCCTCTTGTTGATCTGTCCGGGACCCTGAACGTCGGCCCACATGAGCTTGGAGTAGGCGTCGTCGATCACTTGCTTTGCTCGTGCCGGCGAGAGAGTGACCACGGTCTCGCGCTGCTGCTTGGCGATATTCGCTCGCGTGACGACCAGGACGATGGTGCCGACGAAGATTGCCAGCAAGACAAAAATGACCCACATGGGCGTACTCCTGATAAGGCTTCGGGTAGTGGGACCACGGAAGAAGAGGTTCCGGAAGCCAAGCTAGAAGGCGCGAAATCGGCAGCGCGACAATGTTGCTCTGCACCCGATAGGTGTGCTATGTGCTGATATTGAACGCGTGGCGCACGACCTCACGCACTCGATGCCACTCCGGCGTTGAGGGCGGGGTGCGCAGTGACGTGGCGTATTTCGAAAAGTCCGGTGCCGGAATGCCTGCGACATCCAAGGCCAGCTGCCGCAGTTGCTGGACATGAGCGCGGCTGATCGGCAGATGCGACTGCGGCAGATGCCCAGTCCACACTTGGTGTGGGAGTTCGAGCGCGGCCTCAAGGAGGCGCTCGAGATCGCCCGCGAGACCGAGCTCCAGCTTTTGCCTCAGCGCAAGCGGCGTCTCCAAGTGGAACCGCGTAGGAACCTCCGCGCTCTCCAGTAGTTGAGAGAGCCTGTTCAGGTTGCTAGACAGCCATGCGTGCGGGAGAACGTAACGCAAGCCCGCCTCGGCTATGCGCAGCCGAACAAATGGAGACAACGCCCCGCTGTAGACCGCAATGATTGGCACCTGCGTCGTTACTCGCTCACCGAGCGCCGCAACGCGAGGAATCGCACCGAAGGGATCGATCCCCCGCGGCGATGCGATCCAAACCAGAACGTAATCCCAAGTGGTCGCCGTCGACGGTTCCAATCCGTCGAGACCCTCAGCCCAGCAGAGAACCCCCGTCTCGCTGAGTACGGCGCGCAGCCCCGCCTGGATGATCGCGTCGTCTGAAACGACCAGCACGCCCGTCCGACTCCCCTGAGCCCTCATCACCTGGCGCTCGATCTGCGTAAGCGTAACGGCAGACAGCCGGCTCTCGTCGAGATGTTCGGAGCCGACCAAGCCTCGCAAAGTCGTCAAACGCCTGCGGATCGTGGCTGGCGACTTCCCTGCCCGCGCCTGGGCCACCAAATAGGCGAACAGCAGGCGTGGATTCAGATGCGATGTAGCAGGTATCCCATGCTCAGCACACCATGTCTTTATATCTAGCAAGTCCGCCGCATACGCCCGTCGGGTAGCTTCAGATAATTGACTCTTGTCACTCGATCGGGTGCCTACATTATCTAGGCGAAATCCCACGGGAGGTATTTCGCCATCCTCGGATATTCCACCCGACGCCTTGATCGATACCATGTCGCTGATAGCAGATCTCGCTATCGTCACCCGGTCGCCGGTTCGTATTCGCTAGAGGCTGATCGCATATTACCCCTCAAATTGGGGTCGGCGGGATGCTCTGCGGATCTCAGATGAGGCCGATATGCCGACGATCGATATCTACAAGCGGAGTCTGGATGGGGCATAGCCCCTTTGGTGGTGCCTACAAGCTGAGGGCACTCACAGTACGCACACACCGTATAGTTACCATTGACAACCTCGAACGTTTGTTCTATAATGACGACGTTGCCTGATGGGGTGACCGATGAGGGCTCGACAGTCGCTTGAGCCCCCACCGGTCGCCCAATCAGGGCGGCCCCGTCTCCTCAGGCTTGGGGATCTACGAGAGGCAACCCTCATGGCAATCACCCACATCACACTCATCGCCCGCCTGCGTCGGCACTTCTACGTCGCCGCCGAGGAACGTCGCCTCAAGCGGAAGATTCGCAACCTGCCCCCAACACCGCTCACCGAGAACCAGAAGCAGAAGCTGTTCTGGCTTCAGCTAGAGCTCGAACACCGCGAGATCCTGCAGGCCAAGAACGAGCTAAGGCTATTCACAGGCCGGCCCCTCCCCCGCTTCGACGGCAAGGGCCAGTTACGCAATCGTGACGACGTTCGAATTGTCGGAGCGCCACGTGCGGCCGGCGGCAACGAGCTGACCGCTGAACACGTGAAGGCTGCCGCCACCTCGGTTCGCGGCATGCGGAGCGAGGTGGCCGGTGTGAACACGCCGCCGCTCTACTGACGACGATGAGGCACACGCCCCGCATGACGATTGTCATGCGGGGCATTCTCTTTCTCTCGGCTGGACGCGACGACGCCAGGCAAGGCAGCCGCCTTTTGAGTCAGAGCCTGCACTCGGACAGGCGCCGGACCCGACGGCGGACGTCGATATTGAGCCTTGCTATCGGCATTGACATGATCGCTCGGGCTCGGCATAAATGCACTGGGCTTGTCTTGCATGTGCACACTCCGCGAGTCCCGAATCAGCATGTGAGGCCCGATTCGCGGGCCCCCGCCGCGGAAAGGGTCCTTGTTCAACGCATCACAGAGGGCCGCGCTCTCTGGAAGCGGTCGATTGCGGCACAACCGCGCTAAGCAGAGGAGCAGCAAGTGGCATCGTTTTCGCCTGGAGACAAGGTCCGTACCCGCGTGAAGATCAACGGCGGCATGTTCGGCACCGATGTGCCTGCAGACACAGATGGCGTCGTTCTCACCACGAACTGGAGCGGTACGAGGGCGAAGATCCATTTCACCATCAGCGGCTTCTTCGGCGACAACGACGTCGATGTCGATGATGTCGATGTGGACTACCTCGAGAAGCGCTGGTGAGGACGCGCAGTTAGTCGATCCCGAACCACCGGGCAAGCCGGTCCAGCACTCCGGTGCTTTTCTGAAACACCGGCGCTGGATCGTAGGGCAGCAACGTCGCGAGATCATCGATGATCTGCTGGTTCTTCTTCTCGTTCCGCGTCATGAATACGGTCAGCGGGATCTGGACCGGAATTACCGGCAAGAAGGTCAGGGTTGGCTGCATCGATCGCTCGCGTCTGGATGGCTTCGCCTCGGTGAACGTAAACGCGTTGAACACCGCCATGTCGATCTCGACGTGCGACTTACGGAGCCCCGCGACGTCGAGCGTGATGCGTTCCGGGGTGACCGTGATCTTATGCGTGCGGGGGCTGCCCTTATTCAGGATGAGGAGTCCCACCGTCGCTACGACGGCAAGAGCAACGCCGGTCCATGATTGCAGGTGCACTTCGATAAGCACCCACGCCAGCCCGCCCAGGCCTACCAGCAGAAACCACCACCAGCGGCGCGGCGCCGGCGCGACGCGGGTACTCCACTCAATACCAGCGAGCACCGCCGGCCTCGTAGCTGTTCGGCGCTCCTTGATCTTGCGTGGATTCCTTCTGCTGGTTTTGTTCGTCATCACCTTCTTCCTTTTCTTCGTTAGTGCTTCGAACTCGGCTATCGGCTGTTGCGGCGACGCCTGAGTTCCGCCTCGGCTTCGTCGCCCCACGGTGTTCGGTCCATCTGGTTCACCACTGTTCTGAGGGCCTCGTCGGATTGCGCACTCATCGGAGCGGCTGGGTTGAAGATGTCATGTCGATCTTCCGTGCTCAGCCGTCGGGCGTCCGTTGTCAGCACTTCTTGGCTGCCTATGCGTTCAACCGTCGTGTTCGGGGCGGGTTGCATCAGCGAAGCGGGTGCGTTCGTCGCCGGAGTGCTGGCGGTGTGGTCGATGTTGAGTATCTCCTGCGGCGATGTCGGGTCGCTGACGCCGCCGCTGGTGGCTGCAGCCTGCGCCGGGGTAATGAGGTTGCGACGTGCAACTTCCTGCATCGCTTGCTGGAGGAGCGCGTCCTTGTTGACGCTCGGCGGAAGCTGACGAGCGTGCTCCCATGCGGCGGTAACGTCTTCGTTGCTGAGGGCTTGCCATCCGCCCTTGTCGCTCACTTGCCGGAGGACGTCACCAGCGAGAGCCGGCCCTTGCCGCCAGAAGCCGTCGTCCCACACCGGGCCCGTCTGGACCCAGCTGCCATCAAAGCGCAGGCTCGACGCGTCGACCGCCGCGCTGTCATCGGTCGGTGGCTGCTGGAATGAGTCCACGGGCTGTGCGCCTGCTCCTGGCGCCACGTCGGCGTTGCTTGGAGCTGGTGCGCCACCGGCGGTGTCGACGACTGGCGCACCGTCCATCGCCTGAGCACCCTGCATGGCAGCAACTCGCTCGAGGATCTTCCGCGTGTCAGGCTTCATCTCGATGGCGCGCTGGCTTTGAAGCGCCCTGCGGGCCTCTTCAGGCTGGATGTAGGGTTCGGCTGCCGCAGCTGAGGCAGGATCGAGGTCGATGAGCTTGGAGGCCTGCGCTCCCTCATAGGTGGAAGCCGTGGTGGAGCCACCGAAGGCTCCGCCTTGGGCTGCGGCTGTGGTGGAGGCCCAGTTGGCGAGGTCCGGCGCTTTTCGACGCACGACGGAGTCGTTGCGCCTCGCCGAGACGGCAACGCTGCGAGCGTGGCGGCTCATGACGCCCTGGTCGCTCATGAGAGTGCGCAGCTCCCGGGTTCCTTCGTGAGCGAGCAAGTGGTCGACGGCTGCTTCCATCTGCACGTCGCTCATCCCGGCGTGGTTCTTCTGGATATGCGTGAGGATGTCGCCGGGGTTGGTGCCGACCTCACGCGACAGGAGCTCCATCGCGGCTTTGACTTCGGCACTCTGGGCGGTCGCAGCGGTGTTTGTCGCCGCGCGCAGAATCGCCTCTTTCTGCGCAGCCGCGGAGCGCCGGTCCAGTGACAGCGGCGACAAGCCGCCGGCGGCCGTCCGGGTGAGGGTGCCCAGCACGCCTTTGCGCTGCAGGTTCTCGGCGAAGCGCTGGTCACGCAGGTTCTGGCGCGCCAAGCGGCGGGTGGCCTGACCTCGCCCGATGGCACTGTTCTGATAGGAGCTGCGCAGCTGCTTGCCGAAGTTGCTGTTGGCACGGTTCGCCCACTTCTGCGACAGCTGGCCCAGCATCGGGACGGCGGAGAGCGCTCCTTTGAGGATGAATGGCACGGCGACGAGTGGAATCACCATGACGGCTGAGGCGAGGATCTGTCCGAACCAGCTGGAGTTCGGGTTGGAGATCGTCTGACTGCCAACGGTGAACTTCGCCGAGTAGCTGTACTGCAGCACGATTGACGCCAGCTCGGAAGCACCGTAGACGGCACCGATGATCGGAAAGAGCAGCAGAAGCGCGAACAGGATGTCCCACCAGCGTTTGAAGAGCTTCTGCGTGTTCGGGAGGATGAACGCTACGAACGCCAATGGCGAGAGCACGACGAGCAGCACGATGAGCACCTGACGGGCGATCAGGATGAACAAGACCATCAGAAGGACCAGCACCGCGGCCAGCAGCAGGCTGCCGAACATCGTGAGGGCGAAGTAGCCGATGGCACCACCGGCCACCACGTCGAGCACGGTGCCGACGACACTCCCCCACCCGTTGCCGTTGCCGACCGTCGCGGTGATCGTCGTGCCGGCGCTGCTGGCAACGCTCGAGGCGACGCCGTCGAAAAGCCCCTTTACGGAGACGCCGAAGATGTTCGAGAGGTCGATCAGAACCTCGCACACGAAGAACGAGAGGTTCATGGCGATCGCCGCGATGATCAGCCGCGGCAGCAGCCGCTTTACGCCCCAGGATGCGAGCCGCTGCTCATTGCCGAAGCCGTCGGTGAGCTGGGAGAAGATCATGACAAGGAACACGATGACCAGCACGACGTTGGCGAATGACTGCATGATCTTCCACGCCGCATAAGTCGGCGACGTCACCGATTTCCCGCTGCTGGCCTGGATCGTCGTCGACAGCGGCGAGACCGGCAGGAAGTCACTGCTGAGAATGCCGTACATGCTGTCCGCGACGCTCGAGAGGAAGGTCATCACAGGACAGACGATCCAGCCGATGCCGGAGATGGTGCAGGAAGGAGTCGTCGGGCACGACCCCTCCGCCGCTGGGGTTGACCCGTCAGGACACTGCTGGCAGTTTGCCAACAGCGGATTGGTAGCACAGGTATTCCCTTGAGCGTTGCCGCCCGCCACGGTTGCGCCCGGCCCGATCTTTTGCCCGTATTGGCAGGCGGCGATCTCGCCGCTGAGTACGTCGGACGGCGTCTCCGCCGCTTGGGTACCGGTCGTAAAGGTCGAGCAGTGGTTGGTCTGAGACCCAATCAGGCAGGCTTGCAGATCGCTGGCGTCTGAGTACTTCACCGCACACTTGACCCCGTTGCCATAACCAGCGCCCTGGAAACAGGCCGTCTCGAGAGCGCTCGACGCCGTGTAGGTCGCAGTCGTGGCGCAGTAGGTGATGTTCGACTTGTGTGCCAGGCCTGCGGCGCAGGCGCTGACCTGCGCGCTGGTCGGGGTGCTGCTTGAGCTCGTGAGCGCCGTCGTACAGGTGGTTTGGGCGAGATCCGCGGCTGCCGCCGTGGCAGCGCTGCCCATGTCTTTCACGAGCGTGGCGCAACTGGCTTGGAACGTCGACGCGGACGTGGAGCCGTCGTCTATGCCCGACGCGCTCTGCGCCGACCCCCAGACGTAAACATCGGACTTCCCGGACTTGTAGCTGAATTCATCGGACGACGTTGAGCCGTCGCCGTTCACCACGGTCGTCTTGGTGTAGGTCATACCGCTCACCGTGGTGCCGATCTGATCGGCCTGCGCAGCGTTCAGGCTGGCGACTGGCCCCAAGTCCGTCGCGGAGCACGAGCTGTTTATGAGCGTCTGCTGGTAGGCGTAGTACGAGCCCGCCGTCGGGAAGCTGCTGTTCCCCGCCAGCTTCTTGCCGAAGACCTCCGACGACATATACGACGTGAAGCCTTTCTGGATCGCTAACCCGCCCTTGCTGTCCGTGTATCCCGGCAGCTTGGCGCTGTAGGTGTAGCCGATCTGCTCGAGGAGATCGCCGCCATCGGCACTGAAGCCCCACAGCTTCAGTGCGGCCGTGGCGATGTCCGAACACGACTCGCTCTGGCCGAGGACGTCCATCTTCAGGCCTGACGGAAACCAGGTGCTTGGAGCGGCGGTCTGCGGTGAGCTGGTCGACGTCTTGATCGTCGACTCTGCCTGTTGGAAGCACTGGCGCAGGTCGTTGAAGTAGGCGATCGAGGTCGCCTGATCGGTATCCGACAGCGAAGCCTCGACCGTTGAGGCAGCGTTCGCCGTGACGGCCGATCCCGAGAAGAATTGCAGTCCGGCAATCGAAGAGAACGCCACGATCGGGGCGAAAAGCGCCAGAAGGACGCGCTGTATTCGATTCTTATGCCAGGCCATGCCTGCATCTAGTAAAGCATAAACGCTCTACAAAATGTAGAGCGTTTATTGTCTATCGAATTATCTGGCCTATTTGGCAAACCAGCCGCTCTCAGTATCTCCTTTATAGTCCTTGAACGTGTGGTATTCGAACGTTGACGGGCCGCTTGTTGGCACGGTCGTCAAGCCGTCGCCCGAGGTCGCAGTGCCATGCCAGTTGATGGTCTCGACGATGTCGCCGTTCGGGAGCGTCTCGGGTCCAGTCACATTGTCAACGGTCGTGGTTGTACCAGCAAACTCAATAAGGACCCCCTTCTCGTCGTCGCCGGGGTCGGTCCACTGTTGCTTCTCCAGAATCCCTTCACTGTAGCTCCAGGATGGTGAACGCGTACCGTTCACAAGATCGGCGTCAAGCATTTTCTCGGCGTCAAGTAGATTGTTCTGCGTGTAGACGACGTCGCTGACGTAGTCGTCGACCGTCATTATCTCCGCCGGGGTATTAGTCGGCGCGACGGTCGGGTACGGGGCGACGGTAAGCGGGTCGGTAATGAAGCCACTCGGAAAGGTCGGAGCAAGGATCACAGCTTCGCGCGCAGCTTCCTGCGGCGTGTAGCCATTCTGGTTCTCAAGCCAGGTCATGTAGGCCAGCTTCTGATCCCACGGCTCGGCATCGAACTGTTCGAGGGTGTCTGCCTGCAGCTGCTTGAGAGAGTCAGGCAACGGGTCGGCGTTCACTGTCGGAGTCGGTTCGACGAACGGGGTAGCGGTCGGCTTCGGCGAGGCTTGGGCGGACTTCGTTTGGGTCGGCTTCGGTTCAGCAGCGGCATGACTCGAGGCGCAGCCAGCGAGAGCGATCGTCGAGAGCGCAATGACGCTGCTGATCTGGAGGCCGCGGCGAAGAAGCTTCTCTTTGGAGTCGCGGAGGATGTCGGTGCGGTTGGTGATGTGCTCACTCATGGGGAGCGGTTCCTTGCCGCGAAACGCGGCGCTTAGATGCAACGAGGTCGAGGTGCGCGGGCTCGGAGACGGAGCGTCAGCTCGCCCGGGCGGGAGATCATCGCGAGGGATGTCTACAACCGCCGTACTGACGTGATGATGAGATTGTATCATGTTTTGTACCAAGCGTCAATACCCCTCATGCTTTCCTCCGGTGCCCGCTGCTACTTATAAGTCTGTAGACCAATGAGTAGCACACTTTCAGGCTTGGGGGCATGGAAGGCGGCCTGCAGCGAGCGCTCGGTCGCAATCTGAAGGCGTGGCGCGAACAGCGCGGGATTAGCCAAGAGACCCTCGCTCACGAACTCGGCTACCACCGCACGTATCTCGGCGCCGTCGAGCGTGGCGAGCGAAACCTCAGCCTACGGTCGGTGGAGAAACTGGCCGATCAACTCGGCGTGGAACCGCTCGAGCTGCTGAACTAGCCGCTTCGCGATCAGAAGCAGATCGGCGTTTCCAAATCGATCGTCTGACCACCGAGCGTCAGGCTGCCGTTCGCGCAAATCTCCGTGTCGGCGGAAGGCCGCACAAGGAGCGTCGTGTAGGCACTCTGCGCATCGGGTTCGGTCGTACTCTGGCGGTCCTTCGCGTTCGGCGCGATCTTGCGATAGATGCTCGTCGAGATCTCGTTGCCCGTTGCTTTGCCGTCGTACCGGTTGATCCGGCTCCAGGCGGCATGACAGGCAGCGGAGTAGATGATCTGGAGCTGAGTGTCGTGCGTCTCCGTTTGAGAGGCGACGACCTTGGCATCGTTGACGCATGCAGTGTTTGCCGGGTCGGTGCCGTTCTTGACGACGATCTTTGCGGCATCGGTGACAACCGTCTTCGAGACGTGAGCCTTCTGCGCGGCCGCTGCGTAGTCGAAGCCCCACGTCGCGCCGGCGCCAATCCCAGCGCCGACAATGAGGCCTGCGACGGCCACGACGGCGAGCGTCAGCTTTCCAAACCCACGCCCCTTGGGACTCCGTGGTGGAGCTGCATCCAGATCGAGTAAGCGGCGACGAGCGGCGAGGTCCTTGCCGTCCGCTCCGAACGCGTGGGCAATGGCGACCACCGTGCGCTCCGAAGGTAGCTTCTTCCCGACAAAGGCCTCCGACAATACGGTCTTTGATACGCCGGCCTTGCGCGACAGCGCCTCGAGCGTCGGGTTGCCGTTTGCCTCGCGCAACTGCCTGAGCGCAGTGGCGAACTCGCCAACGGTCTGGAGGTCGGGAGCACCAATGGGGTCTGCCATCGACTCGGCCCTATCTGTGTCGCAAGAAAGTGAGACAAATGTCTATGCGTACACATTTAGCATGAAAGCGGGCTCCGAAGGACGTTTCTTACTCCGCGTGCCGAGCACGCCGACCCCGATTGTCGGCAGCGGGCACCGATCTTCGTGATGACGTCTTCGCATCGCTCACTCGGTAATCAGTTCGTCCTCGACGGCGCGACGGTACAGGTCCAGTTTTGTTCGCGCCGGCCGACCCGCGATCGCGTACTTTGCCCGGATCCGCCTTAGGTATGCGGCGACAGTTCCGCTGGTGACACCGAGTTCGTGCCCAATCTCTCGCGCGCTTGCCGACCGTGCGGTGAGAATGAGGACGCGGCGCTCCTGCGCGCTGAGGCGCACGGTGTCGTTCGGTAGAGGGCCTTCATCCTCCGCGTCGGTTTCTTCGCAATGCAAGATCTGCAGGATTAGCTCGACCAGCTGCTCGGGTCCTTCCGAGCGGCGAAAGACACGCACGCCAGTTGCCTCGCGCGCGGCGAGGATATGGGGGCGGCCAATTTCCTCTATGACGATGAGCACCCGGCGACCTGTGTGAGCGAGCTCTACAGCTCGATGGGAGGCAGACCCCCCGGCTGCTCCGTCCAGCACGACGAGCTCGGCCTCCGCGTGCAGCTCCGAGTCCAAAGGTGCCTGTCCCAGGTACTCGCATTTGTCGACGCTGGCGAGTCGCTGCGAGAGTGTCGAACCGATCCACGGATCGGGGCCAGCGAAAGAGACGCGCACATTGACTCCTTCGGGCTCCAGGGTCGGATCTGGAGAGGAGTCAAGTAGCGTCGCCTTCCGTCCGGGGTTCCGTCGAACGGAAACGAAAAACCCGGAATTGAGACCGTGGCCGGCTCAGCGTACGTCGGTAGTCGGTTGGTCGAATGACGCAAAGTCGCCGGTCTTAGGTAGGTCTTCTCCTGGCCAGGCTCCCCAGGTGATGGTGGCCTCCGTCATGAAGTTGCGCTGGGTCTGGATCTTGGAGACGAGCCGGTTGTCAGCCAGCTGCGCGGCGAGCACCCAGGTGGGCCACACGCCCATGCGCCACTCGACGTCGACCTTGAACAGCCACTTCGCCTCGGGCTGGAACGGGTGGCCGTCGAGGTGGTTCAGGGCGCGCACGTACCCGGTGGTCGGACTGGGCTGCTGGAAGTCCCATGCCAGATCTTCTTGGAGCTCGTCGTTGACCCACACAGCCGGCGGCCGATACTCGGACGCGGGGTCCATATGCAGGGCGATGCTCACGAGCACGGTCGCCCCGAACTGGTACAGCGTCAGGTGACCCCAGGGGCGGTAGAACAGCTCCTCGTCGCGGAACAGAGTCGCGAGCTTGAGCGCGCCGCGGTCGCTGCGGCGCAACCCAGTGCGCTGGTCGACGTTGTGCTGCGCGGCGTACGCATCCAACCGCTGGTTCACCGAGTTGCCTTCCAGCCCGATGCCGCTGGTCTCGAGATACGCCCGGATGTCACCGTCGGGATCGGCGGCGCAGCGCCTGAACATCTCGAACAGGGTGGCATGCGCTTGCTCGACGCTACCCATGCCTACAACCCGAACGAGGGCCTCGCACTGCGAGATCCGCTCCAGAGAGAGTGCCCCTTCACCGCGGCGCAACTCGCGTAGCTCCTTGAGGAGCTGCTGCTTGAGCGGGTCGTCTTGCACGGGGTCAGCTTGTCAGTTTCGTGTCAGTGACGAGAAACGGCCTCACCGGGAGCCTGGATTCATGAACGAAATCACCCCCGTTCCCCCGCTCGTCCCGGGCGCAGTGGTGCCCCTCTCGCCGAGCGCTCCGCTCGGATCGCGACTTGCCCGCGCCACCAACAAGCAGCTGGACACGCTTCGCGCTGACGTGCTGGTCGCCCTGGCAGCCGACCAGGCAAACTTCATTATCGCAGCCTCGCGCGAGTCGCTCCAGCATCAGCTGGACATGATCCGTGAGGACAACCGCGCCAACCGGGTCGACCGGAAAATGATGAACGCCGCCATCACCGAGCAGAAGCTGCAGCTCTACATCAAGCTCGCGCCCGGCGCAGCTCCCGACCTTGATCGGCTCCGCGAAGCCTTCATCACCGGATCGATCATCGACGAGCTGGGGCGCTGATCCCGATGGCCGACTTCCAACACTTCGTCGAGGGCGTGCCGTGGTACGTCTCGTCAGGGGTGGTGATCGCCGCGATGCTCATCATCCTCGTGCCGGTGGTGATCATCGGGACCCTGTTCGCACGCATCAACGATCTGCGATACGACCTCGCGGCACTGAGCCGCAGGCAGACGACTGCCGGCGAGAAGTCCGACAAGCTCGCTAAGCGTCTCGGACAAATCGACAAGCGCGTCGACGGCGTCTCCGGCGCCGTGAGCGCGCAGACCAAGTTCGACGGTGAACTCGTCGACCTCCTGGCGGAGATGGTCGACGGTGAGCGGAAAGCGACCGCGGTTGATATCGCGCTCGCCTACGCCGCGAACGAGCGTCTCCGCGAATACAAGTAGCACTCCTCTAGGCGGCCGGGACTCGACTGTCTCGGCCGCCCGACTCTCTCACCTCGCCCTACCCGCCCGACGAGACATTCTCGCGACTCGCTCTCGGGCGCATAACGAGACCCGCATCCCCTAACTACCACGAAGGAGTCCACCGCCATGTCCATCCCGATGCCGCAGAGCCGGCGCCCCACCCCGAAACACAAGTACCGCGTCATCTACGCCGACCCGCCCTGGCCTACCGGCCAGAAGGGCGGCCGCGGTGCCTCCCGCCACTACGACCTCATGAGCCTCCGTGACATCGAAGGCATGGGGACCGCCATCAAGCACGTCGCCGCCGTGAACTCGGCGCTGTTCCTCTGGACGACGAGCAATGATCTGCCGAACGCCTTCAAAGTCATGGAGGCGTGGGGCTACCGCTACATCACGACGTTCATCTGGGACAAGCGTCCGGTGATGGCGCTCGGTGCCTACTTCCGAGGCGCCCATGAGGTGATGTTGTTCGGCGTTCACGGGAAGGTGCCGTTCAACTTTCACGGCCAGCGCTCGATCGAGACGTTCAAGCGCCGCGAACACTCGCGGAAGCCCGACGAGATATTCCCGCTGATCGAGCGGCTCCTGCCGGGTCCCGCCCTCGAGGTCTTCGGCCGCCGCTTCCCGATGAACGAGGACGGTGTCACGCGCCGACCTGGCTGGTCGGTGTGGGGGAACGAGGTGGCGAGCGACATCTCGCTGCTGCCGTTCGGCTACCCCGTGCCGTCCGATTTCGACGAGCAGGAGCCGTAGCCGTGAACAACGGCAGCGGCGGCGGCCTCTTCCAGCGCTTCTTCGAGGCGTGCCTGCTGGTCTGCGGCGCGGTCATCCTGCTCTACGTGGCGCTGAGCTACCTCGCCCGCATCTGGTGGATCCTCGTGATCCTCGCTGCCGTCGGCGTCGGGATCGGCGTGCTCGTCACCTGGTGGAGAGCCCGGAACAGCCGCTGGTAACCAGGAGCGATTTCACCTCTGTCCGCTCGTTGTGTAATTCACAACAGACGTCGATTTCTGTTGACAAATACAACGAGAAAGCGCATAACAAGCGCCGGACGAACTGCCCGAAAGTGGGCAGCAGCGGTGGGTCGCTCCTTCCATCTAATCGAAAGGAGATGACTGGCCATGCCCCAAGCACGCAAACGTACGTCGCGCCGTCAGGCGAATTCTGCGCCGCAGAGTGACCGGCGCGGCCTGCTCGTCTTCTCCATCGACAACCCGCTCGACTATGCGCCGCAGCTCGGGAAGGTCGTCGTCGCTATGGCGGCGCATGACCAGGCCGAGGCTCGCGGCGCCGACGCCCCTTTCCTCGCGGGGCTGGACAAGTTGAGCGAGCTGCGTCCGAAGTACCAATCGGACGCAGTCGGCGAAAGCGAGGTGAGCTAATGCGTGCGCCGCATGGCCTCGTTTTCTCCGAGGTGTTTCTCCCCCATCTGCTCGAGCCCGAGCGGGTGAGCGAGGTCTTTACGAGGATGGCCGCCGACCGAGCCGGGTCGGTGGTCATCCTCGAGACCCGCGCTGACAAGGAGGGCATCCGACAACTACTGGGATGCGCTCCCGAGGACGTGCACCTTCTTCGCCGTCTGCTGACCACCACGCTGCCCGGCACCATACTTACGTCTCCGGGTGATCCTGCGCGCAGCTCGGTCCAGACGGCGAAGAAGCTGCGCATCCAAAGCCACGGGTTGCCGCTCGAGGTGAGCGAGCCGGAGCGCTTCACGAGGGCGCTCTACGGGGCGCTGTCCCGCCCGCTCAAAGACGGCGAGGCCGTCGTTCTCCAGGTCGTGATCGGGCAGAGTTCGGCGCCGCAGCACGTCCCGGCCAAGATCGCCGACCCGCACGTTCGCTTCCCCGAAGCCGTCCTCACCGGCATCCCGGACGCCAGTAGCGAGGAGCGCAATCGCGTGCGCGACCATCTGGCCGAGCACCGTCTCGATATCGAGATTCGCGTCGGCGTCGCCTCGCCGGAACAGTCACGCCGCCAGCGCTTCGGCCGCGAACTCATGGCCGCCCTTCGAGTGACCGAATCGCCCGGTGTCTCGGTGCGGCTCGCGCCTGACAACCCCAACCTCATGAACACCGGCACTCCCCCGCGCTGGTGGCGGACCCGCCTCTCGGTATCGGAGCTGGTGGCGCTGTCGGGCTGGCCGATCGTGAGCGACGCCGAACGCAGCCTTCCCGGCATGCGGCCGGCGCACCCGAAGCTGCTGCGAGCAGAACGCGGTGTTGAGACCAAGAAGGGCATTTTTGCCCGCTCCGACGTACCTGGCGACGGGCGGGAAATTGGGATTGCCCGAGCCGACACCGTCTTCCACTTCTCGCTGATCGGGCCAACCGGTGTGGGCAAGACGACGCTGCTTGAGCGGCTCGCCAAGAACGCCATCGACGACGGCGATGCCATCTGCATCCTCGATGCCAAGGGCCAGCTCGTCGACCGCGTGCTGTCGTTCATCCCGAAGGAGCGCTGGAGCGACGTCGAGGTCATCGACGCGACCGACCCCAACTCGTCAACGTCGAATCCGCTCGATGCCCGCGGCCGCAATCCCGATGTGCAGGCTGACTTCGTCCTGAACGTCTTCAGGTTCACTTTCGCAGACGGCTGGGGCCCGCGTACCGAGGATCTGTTCTCGACTGTGCTGCGCACGCTCACCCGCGCCGGCAACGCCCGTGGCGTGCCCTACACGCTCATCGACATCCCGAAGGTCTGGACGAACCCTGCCTTTAGGGCGGAGGTCGTCGGGTTCGGCGCGAAGAATGACGCAGCACTGCAGATGGCCTGGGCCGCCTTCGAAGCACTCGGTCCCGGGCAGCGTGCCTCGATGCTCGCGGCCCCGATGAATAAACTGAACCAGGTGCTGCTGCGGCCGGCGGCCGTCCAGCTCTTCGGCCAGGCCGAGGGCAGCTTTCGACTGCGCGACATCTGGCGCGAACGGAAGATCGTGTTGGTCCAAGCCAACGAGGCGCTGGTGGGTCCGCTGACCGCCAAGCTGATTATCGGGTTGGTGCTTGCCGAGATCTGGCAGGCGACCCAAGAGCGGGCATCCGAGCATGGCCACGAGAAACGCATCGGGCACGTCCTGCTTGATGAAGCCGATCGCTTCATGGGCAGCTTGACGGTCTCCCTCGCAGACGCCTATGCCCGCAGCCGGTCGCTCTCCGTCTCGTGGATCACGGCTGTCCAGTACTGGGACCAGCTGCCCCACGAGATGAAGAGCGCGATCGCAGCCAACGCTCGCACCAAGATCGCCTTCAAGCTCGAGACCGACGAGGACGCCCGGACCTTCGCCAAGCTCGCGCCAGGCCTCGAGCCCGCCGACTTCATGGCGCTTGAGAGGTACCAGGTATACGTCCGGCCGGTGGTGAACGGCGTCACGACGGAGTGGGCACTCGCGAGAACCCTGCCACCAGTCGAGTCGGTTCACGATGTCGCAGACGTCCGCGCTGCAGTGCTCGGACGCCACGAATCAGCACCACCTGGCAGCCCGTTCCAGTCAGATGACACCGACCAGACCGCGGCAGTTCCGAGCGATGCTGCCGCTAAAGCTGCGTCACCGGATGCGCCAGTCGGACGCAGACGACGGAGGCCATCATGACGGGCTTCTTGGTCAGCTCCCCCGCACCCCCGCTCCACCTCTGTTGGGGAGCCAACAGAGGTGAGTCCCCGCCCCTGTCAGCGCGAACGCCCCGAAAAGACGCGGAAAAGACGGAGGGGTGGAGCACGCCACAGTACCCCCGACGAGACAGGCGACAGGACAGCCAGCTGCCTCTGTCGCTGAGCAAGAAAAGGAGCGGCCCATGAACAAATACTCGGCGCACTACCGCGGCTTGAGCTGGCAGCACAGCCTCGAGCGCCTGACGCCACGGGACCTGCTCGTGCTCGACGACCTCGAGCGCTTCCGCCTGCTCACAACGAGGCAGATCCAGCGGCTGCGCTTCCCCGTCGCAGCAAGCGCAGTGGATGGTCACGCATCGCAGGGAGCCGCCACGAAGGCCACCATGCGCACGCTCAGTCGCCTGCGCGACGACAAGGTCGTGACCCCACTCGAGGTGCGCCGCGGCGGCATCCGCTCCGGCAGCCAAGGCCTGGTCTGGCAGCTCTCCGAGACGGGGCGGCGCATCCAGCAGGAGCGCACCGGCCGCGGCTCGCCGCACCGCTTCATGGAGCCAGGCAGCATGTTCGTGAGCCATATCCTCGGTGTCGCCGACCTCGCCATCTCTGTCCTGGAGCTCGAACGGGGCGGCCGCATTGAGGTGCTCTCGGTCGAGGCCGAGCCGGCCAACTGGCGGACGTTCCTCGGGGCTCACCTGAAGACCGTGACGGTGAAGCCGGACCTGACGCTCGTCTCCGCGGTCGTAGGCAGCGACTTCGAGGACCACTGGTTCATCGAGCTGGACCGCGCGACTGAGCACGTCTCGAGCAAGGTCATGGCCAAATGTCGGACGTACGCCGCGTACGCCGCGACAGGCGCCGAACAGGCCGAACGTGGGGTGTTCCCCCGCGTGCTGTGGGTCGTGCCCGACAGCCGCCGCCGTGCGGCGGTTGCGGGCGCGATCGCCGTCGAGCGGGATCTGCCCGCTCACTACTTCCAGGTCTGCACCACGGACGAGTTCGCTTCCGTCATTGCCGGCCAGGGAAGCACCGACGACGCCGCGTAAGCGCTGCGCCGCCATTCATCACTACCTAGACACCGCAGAGAGGAGGAATCACCGCTGTGGAAAAGCACCCATCAACTAACCCCGGCAGTCCCGAGCACGACCCGCTCTACGCGCGGACCATGCGCGAAATCAACGCGCACATCGCCACGCTGCCGGTCCCCAAAGAAGTTGAGCCGGGCTTCCGCCAGGCTCTCGAAGACGAGATCTTCGATGAATACCTCGAGGCGCTGGCAGAGGGCGTCGACGTGCATCCGATCACCGCACGCTTCATCGCCTATGGCGTTCTTGCCGACGCACCAGGGAACGCCACGACGGAAGCGCTCAGTCGCTACGTCACGTCCGGTGAAGGCAGCCACAAACAGCTGCGTGAAGAGTATCTGCCGCTCTACTGGCACCCGCAGACGGGCCCGCGCGACCGCGTCGCCATCGACGTGCTCGGCACGCACCTCTTCCGCCACGAGCAGCAGACGAACGCGACCCTCGCCACACCGTTGCCGCTCAATCTGATGCTCCTGCACAGCGCGGACGATCCGACGGAAATCGACACGATCCTGCAGGTTCCGAAAGACCTCACGCTCGCGGACGCCCAACCGGTTATTAACGAGGCATTGCACCACGCGAGCGTCAAGGGCGATGCGTTCAAGGCATTCTTGCGCCTGCCGGCCGTGGACGTCACGGCGGACAACCTGCTGAGCGAGTTCGATCTCGCGTTCGTCGGCAGCTCGGATCGCACCGACTTCGACAGCGAGGTGCTCCCCCTGATGAAGCGCCGCGCCGAGATCGGGCTCGAGTGGGACGCCATCGAGCTGGGAGGGAAAACGTATGTCTTCGCTCGATAGCTATTGGAACGAACTGGCCCGCACCGGGATTACCGACGGCATCCGTGACGCCGCGGAAGAGGGGCGGCTCATCGACACCTCGACTGCTCGACTCATCGCCGCCTGTGTGCACGACAGCACGCACTCAGCGCTTGGCCGCTTCGCCGGGACCGGTCGCCTCGACGCATGGAAAGCGGCAAAAGAGCTCCTTGAGCTGGACGCGTTCGAAGAATACGAGGCGTGGACGCTCGCGCTTCTGGAGTACCTGAAGCACGTCTACCAACAGAGCAAGGAACCCAAGAAGGAGTTGAAGTGATGGATAACGAGTCGATGACTCCCCCGGCGCTCTCAGCTCGACACCGCGCCGAGGCCGCCCCGTCTCTCCCTGAGCTTGACGCAGTGATCGGGGGCGAGATGCGCCGCGCTCTCGAACGGAACCGTCCGATCGGCCGGGCAGGGGCGCTCGCGATCGCCGATCACCTCGTCCGCCGATATGAGGACCGTTACGAGGTCGGCGGCCTTGCGAGCTATGTCCAGACCGGCGACACCCGGAACGAGGTGTTGCGTTACGACTACCTCGCGCTGTTGGGTCAGCCGGACGTCACGAGCGACGATAAGCAGCTGATCGCCTGGCGCGCCGCAGCTTGGCCGGCTGCTCTGGAACACAGTCCTCGGGGAAGATCGCGATGCCTACGAAGTATGGGTGCGGGCTGACATCCCGAGCGACGTGCTCGCTGGACTCCAGGATGAGCACCGTCCGCTCATCGAGGACTACGGAAGCGCCTTCAAGGCGTACCTCAGCCCCCCCGATGTCGACGGCAGCTCCGAAGACCTGCTGGAGATCTTCACTGAGGCACACGTCGGCAGCTACCCCCTCGACCGCCAGCACGTACTGGAGCACACCACCGAGTACACGGAGTTCCGCATTCGGATCGACGAGGTCGCCGCTGAATACGCCTTCGGCGACGGAGTGATTGAAATCGACACCGATCGGATTTGGGACCTCGTAGCCGAGAACCTCGACGACATCGTCGAGCTGGACGGGAAATACCACCTCTTCGAGAAGTAACCGTAGCCCATTTCCGAGCACGCAAGCACGCGGAGCATAAGCATCTTGACAACTCAAAACAGGGGCAGGCGAGTTCTCTCATAGAGAACGAGAGTGTTGTAAAAAACGCTTCTGACCTGGACTTTTATGTCGAACAGAGGTAAAATGAGGGTGTATTAGACGGAGTACCCAGACATGACCAGCGCCAAGAAACCAACCGAAACCCTCGGGACCTACATCAAGCAGGAGCGCGAAAAGCAGCACCTGTCACTCAGCCACTTCAGCGAGCTTGCTCGCATCCCTCGCAGCAACATGCAGCGCATCGAAGCCGGCGTCGTCCAGCACCCCCGTGCAGACGTGCTGCAACGGGTCGCCAACACTCTCGGCATCCCGGTCGTCGATCTCTTCCGCCACGTCAGCTACACGGCGGAGGCATCGCTGCCGCCGTACCGCAGCTATCTCGAGTCGCGCTACATGAGGCTCTCACCCGAAGCGATCGACGAGCTGGAGATCTACTTTCAGTCAGTCGCCGAACGTGAAGGTATCCGCTACGACGAGCCGCTGCGCGAGCCGGGAAATCCGAACAACAAGCACTAACCGTCGGTCGTCGTGAAAGGAGGACCACTCAATGACATCAGCACAGAACAAACGCAAGCTAACGGACGATCTCGTTGAGCGCCTCCGCGACGCTTATCCAGTTGGCCCCGAGCCGGTCAGTTTTCCAGCCGCGCTCAGCGTTGCCAAGGCCCAGGCGGAGCGAATGACGACGCTAGCTGGCGACATTCTGTCGCCGACGCAGCTCCTCTTGTTGACGCCCGAAATCGACATCCACTACGCCAATGACGTGCCCGTACCCAGTGCCAGCCAATTCAACGAGCACACCGGCAAATGGCAGATCCTGATCGGCAGCGATGAACCGCGCGAACAGGCCTACGACCTGCTTCGTGAGTTCAAGCGGATCCTCGATGCCCCCGACGTCGCCTTCCTCTATGACCCAGGGTCGCCAATCGGTGACGTGCAGCAGCAGCTCGCGTCCAACTACTTTGCCCGTGTCGCGCTGATGCCCGAGAAGGACGTGCGTCGAACTGCCGAGCACGGCATCACGCAACTTGAGAAGATCGCCACCATGTTCGAGGTACCGCCCGACGTTGCGCAGACGCGCATCTCCGATCTCGGCCTCACCGATCGCATTCACACCGACTAACTCACCCCGAAAGGAGGGGAATCATGCAACCAAGCGATATCAACCAAGACCCGGCGAATGTGCTGTTCTACACCGTGCCCGAAGCCGCGCAGCTGTTGCGCGTCAGCTACTGGACCGTTAACCGAATGATCCAGCGCCGCGAGCTGGCATCAGTCAAAATCGGCGCCCGGCGCCGCATCCCTCGTGACGCCGTACTTAACCTCGCCCGCTCCGCCACACAAGACGGTTCCCCGATCGGAGAGCGTCGTGTCTAGGCGCGCCAACGGCGAAGGCTCCATCTACCGCCGCACGGACGGGCGCTTTGCCGCCTCTGTTTATGTTCACTCGCCAGACGGTTCGAGGCGGCGCATCCATTTCTACGGACACACTCGCCAGGAAGTGCAGTCGGCGCTCACCAAGAAGCTTCACGACGACGAAGCCGGAGTGCCAACGCCTGATGCGAACTGGACCGTCGAGGGCTTCCTCGACTACTGGCTCAACACCGTCGCTCCAGCTCGAATCAGGGCGCGCACTCGAGAATCGTACGAAGGCATCGTCCGAGTGCACATCCGGCCGTTCATTGGCAAGAAGATCCTGTCGCGGCTCACCGTCGCGGACGTACAGGGACTCATCAACATACTGATGCAACAGGGCAAGTCGCCAAGCATCCTGCACAACGTGCGCAAGGTGCTCTCAGCGGCCCTCTCTCGCGCGGAGCGCGAACAACTCGTCATGCGCAATGTCGCGCGTCTTGTCGATCTCCCGAGAGAAGAACGCAAGGAGATCAAGCCGTGGAGCATCGATGAGGCCAACGTCTTCCTGGATTCCATCCAGGGTCACCGTTGGCAATTGGGCTACATGCTCCTCATCTACTACGGCATGCGCCGCGGTGAAGTCCTCGGGCTCAGGTGGTCCGACATCGACTTCGAGCGCGAAAGCCTCAGCGTGAACCAGCAGCTCCAGCGGATAGGCCGGGACCTCGAAGTCGGTCCGGTCAAGACCGCAGCCGGACGCCGCAGGCTGCCGCTTTTGCCCGTCATCAAGGAAGCGCTGCTGAATATCACCGACGCTAGCGGTATTGATCCCGCGTCCGTCGATCCCGACTTGCCTTGGCAGAAGCAGCTCATCCTCCTCAGTGCGGTCGGCACACCGGTTGATCCGCACAACTTCACCCGCGACTTTCACATCCTGCGCGAGCAGGCCGGCCTTCGCCGAATCACCGTGCATCACATCCGCCACACGGCAGCGACGCTACTCAAACGACTCGGCGTGCCTGCGCGTGATGCGCAGGCAATCCTCGGCCACGCCAGCGTGATCACCACGCAGTCGATCTACCAGCACGCCGATCCAGACCTGCACCGCGACGCCCTGCAGCGCATCGAAAGCGCGCTCGGCGGCATCGAGCACGATCGAGCAGGGGTGGCGCCAGAGGCCATTTCTGACAGCAACGCATTGCTGTCAGCGTTGCTGTCAAACGACAGTCACGCCATCAAATTCGAGGCTGTCAGCCCAATGAAAAACGCCGATTCAACGGGGGTCAAATCGGCGGAATTCATTGGAGGGCCAGGAGGGGATCGAACCCTCGACACCCTGCTTAAGAGGTTGCTAAAAACACCACACTTTGCGCTCCCGACCCCTGTTTTGCTCGCCATTGATAACCGCTGCATATGCACCGTTTTCGGGCATGTTGCTGTCAGATCAGCTGTCAAGTCGCGACTCGGCCGGACCACGCTCGCCGAACTCATCACGCTTCGTAAAGCGATTCAGAATGCGCGACACGACGCCGAAGTCGCAAAGATGCGTCGGCTCAGCTTTCCCCTCAACTTGCTCCCCACGATCGGTAATTCCTTGGAGGTGCGTCCATGACGACCGCATTCGACGATGACGCGTTCGATCCGCTCCCGGCGCATATGAGCTATGACACCTTCGGGCTGCCATCGCTACCGGGAATGCCTGACATGGATGCCATCGCGATCGACGCCCAGCAGCTTGGGCTCGGAGGGATCCTCGAAGAGACCCTGTCGCTCGATCAAATTCCGCCAGGCAAACGGGCAATCTCCTACCTGCGCGTGTCCGATCCGAGTCAGGTCAAGACGGACTACGACCCGCTCGGGCAATCCATCCCCTCGCAACGGCAAGCGTGCCAGCGGAAGGCTGACGAGCTCGGCGTCATCATCATCGATGAGTACGTCGAGCCTGGGCGCTCGGCCACCGAGATGACCAAACGACTGGCCTTCCGACAGATGATCGCGCGCATCACTCAGCGCCGCGACGTCGACTACGTCATCGTCTACATGTTCAGTCGGGTCGCGCGTAATCGCTTCGACGACGCGATCCTGGGCGTCGCCCTCAACAAGCTCGGCGTCAGCCTCGTCTCAGCCACCGAGCGCATCGACGATTCGCCAACGGGACAACTCATGCGCGGCATGCTCGCCGTCATCAACGAGTACCAGAGCAAAGCCTCGGGCGCTGACATCTCGTTCAAGATGGCCGCCAAGGTCCGCCGCGGCGGCACGCTCAGCAAAGCACCGCTCGGATACCTCAACGTCATCGACCGCACCGACGGGCGCGAGATCCGCACCATCGCCATCGACAACGACCGCGCCCCGCTGGTGCGCGAAGCATTCGAGCTCTATGCGACCGGCGAGTTCAGCATCACCGAGCTCGCGGCGGAACTCACCGATCGCGGCCTGCGCACACGCGCCACCCCCAAGCGTCCCCCCAAATCGCTCGATCCCAAAGACGTGCGGCGGCTGCTCGCAAATGCCTACTACACGGGGCGGGTGGAATTCGGCGGCGAGCAATTCCAAGGCAGACACGAGCCGCTCGTCAGCCAAGAGCTATTCGATCGCGTCCAGGACCTGCTCGGCAGCCGCCGCATGTCCGCCGAGCGGCGACGGGAGTACCCGCATTATCTCGTCGGATCGATCTACTGCGGCGAATGCTTCCGCAAGCGCCACGTCCGACAGCGCCTCGTCGTTCAACGCAGCGTCGGAAGAGGCGGCCGCGAATACTTCTACTTCTTCTGCCCGGGGCGGCGTAAGGACGGCTGCACGCAGCCGCATCACGACATGGGCGAGGTGGAGACGGCGGTCGAGCGCCACTACCAGCAGAAGAATTACAGCCAGGAGTTCGTCGACATGGTGCGCGAGACGGTCAGCGGGGCCCTCGCAGACCAGCTGGGATCGCAAACGCTCCTCAAGACAGATCTTGAGAAACAACTTGATGAGCTCGATATCAAAGAAGAGAACCTGATTGAGCTCGCCGCCGATGGCGGGATGGACACCAAGCGGGTGAAGGTCCGCATCTACAAAATCCAGCGCGACCGCGAACGCCTGACTGAACAGCTCAAGTCAGTCAGCGCTGATCTCGCGATCAGCATGAAGCGCATCGAAGCCGAACTGGAGCTCCTCCGCGACGCACCGCAGCTCTACCGCCACGCGACCGATGCCAACCGCCGGCGCCTCAATCAGCTGATCTACGAGGCGATCTTCATTGAAGACCGATCTGTCAGCGGCAACGACGTCAAGCCTCCGTTCGACGCGCTCTACGCCGGGCAAGCGATGTTCGACGCGAGCAAAGTCCGTGCAAGCACGCCCGCAACGATCGAAGACATTGGGCGCCTCGCGTACGAGAAGGAAAGCCCGACAAAACCAGGCCGAGGAGCGGCAGCACGCCGCTCCTCGGCGCTCGCCCTACCGGACCTGTGGCTCGCAGTCTTTATCCCGCTATTCGCGGGCCGTGGTTCGAATAAGGACCATTTGGTGCCCCATGTTGGATTCGAACCAACGGCCTTCTGCTCCGGAGGCAGACGCTCTATCCCCTGAGCTAATGGGGCCAGGGCACCCCAAGGCTAGCAGAGGCAATCCCCCGTTCTGCCGACACCGCACGCGAGACTAGAGGTATGAAGCAGCATCTGACGGATGCCTGGCGCACCGTCGCCCCGCCCAGAGACGACCCGCACGGCCCGCTTCCTCCGCTTCTCGTGCTCCTCACCATCGTGACCGGCCTCGTCGACGCGTTCAGCTACCTCGAGCTCGGCCGGGTCTTCGTCGCCAACATGACGGGGAACGTCGTGTTCCTCGCGTTCGCCCTGGGTGGCGCGCCCGGCTTCGTCTGGTGGGCGTCGCTGTTGGGTGTCGCAACCTTCATCGGCGGCGCGTTCCTCGGCGGCCGGATCGCATCGGCGCGCGGTGTCCACCGCGGGCGGCACCTGCTCACCGCGGCATCCGTTCAGGGTGCGATCGTGCTGGTCGCGACGATCGTCGCGTTCGTGCTGCCGACACCGTTCGGCGATGCGGCGCTCGTCGTGCTGATCGTGCTGCTCGGTGTCGGCATGGGGTTGCAGAATGCGACGGCTCGGGCGATCGCCGTGCCGGACCTCACCACGACGGTGCTGACGCTGACGCTCGTCGGAATCTCCGCCGACAGCAAGCCCGCCGGTGGCGCGGGCGGCAAAGTCGGCCGACGGTTCGTCTCGATCGCGAGCATGTTCGTCGGCGCGCTGATCGGCTCGGCGCTCGTCACTGCGCATCTCGCACCGTTCGTGCTGGTGCTCGCGACCGTGCTGCTCGCGGTGATCGTCGCGCGGGCGGCGCGATTCGCGCGGTCGACGGATGCCTGGACCACAAAGCCCTGACCCAACACGCAACCGATGGTTGCAGAATCCGATCGCCAGTCGTAGGCTCGCCGCGAGACGCAACCACAGGTTGCATAAGGAGCTGGTAATGGACACCATCACAACCGACGCGATCACTCGCGAGGTCACGATCGACGCCGCACCCGAGACGGTCTGGCGCATCCTCACCGAACCCGAGCACATCTTCCGCTGGTGGTTCGCGAAGGCCGAGTTCGAGCCCGTGGCGGGCACGAACGGACACATCCTGTTCCGCGTCGGTGGTCGGAGCTACCCGACCGAGATCGCCGTGCTCGCCGCCGACGCCCCGAGCTTCCTCGCCCTGCGCTGGTGCCACCCGGCGGGCGACGCGCCGACCGAGCTCAACTCGACCCTCGTCGAATTCACGCTCGAGCCGATCGGCGGCCAGACGCTGCTGCGGGTCGTCGAAAGCGGCCTGTCGAAGGTCGACTGGGACGCGGACACCAAAGCCGCCTACCTCGACTCGCACACCGAGGGCTGGAAGCACCACCTGCGCGACCTCGGCCAGTACATGGCGTGGCTGTGACCCCGGCGAGCCCATCGACCGCGAGCGCGACGAGCCCGAATACCGCGGCGAGCGACGAGCTGTGGCAGGCCGTCGCCGACCCGACCAGGCGCCGGCTGCTCGACGAGCTGCTCGCGGCCGGCGGGGCGACGCCAAGCGGCCTGGCCGAGCGGATGCCCGTCACCCGGCAAGCGGTGAGCAAACACCTGGTGGTTCTCGAGCGCACGGGCCTCGTGACCAGCAGACGCAGCGGCCGCGAGGTGCTCTTCGCGGTGAGTCCCGCCCGGCTCGGGGCGGCGAGTGAGCTGTTGCGCGCCGCAGCTGAAGCCTGGGACGGGCGCCTCGCGCGCATCAAGGCGCTGGCCGAGCACGCAGAAGCCGAGCAGGCCAGAGGGGCGGATGCCTGAAGCATCCGCCCCTCTGCGCCGGCACGCCGCGCCACGGCCGGTCCGTCACGGCCGGCACGGCGCGGGCGCGCTGCCGCGATCCGCTCTGCCCTGCTCAGATCCGAGGCGCACGCACCGGATCTGAGCAGCGCGTGCGGCGCTACGCCGCGGCGATCTCGCCGAGCTTCACGGCAACGGCCTTGCCGTGCGTCTCGGCGGCCGAGTGCGCCTCCGCGAGCCGCTGGCGAGCGAGGTCGACGAGGCCAGCCATGGCAGGGGTCGACTCGGCGAGCGTCAGCTCGGCCTCGATGATGGTCACCTCGTAGCCCCACACGTCCTTCAGGATGCGCTCGAGCCACGCGGTCGCGTGGTCCCAGCCGTAGCGCGGGGTGCCCTCGCCGTAGCCGCCACCGCGCGCGATGACGAGGAACGCCTGCTTGCCCGAACCGGCCGGGGTCTCGACGCCGGCGCTGAAGCGCGGGTCGGCGAGCACCAGGTCGAACCAGGTCTTGAGGTGCTGCGTGACACCCCAGTTGTAGAACGGCGCGCCGATGATGGCAACCTCGGCCGAGGCGAGCTCGTCGGCCAGCTCGGTCACGAGCGCGACTGCGGCGTTCTGCTCGGGGGTGCGCGCGTCGGCGGGGGTGAAACCGGCGAAGATCGCCGTCGCCCAGGCATCCGACGGCAGCGGGGTCAGGCCGATCTCGCGCTTCACGACGGTCGCGTCGAGGTCGGCGACGATCGCACCCTGCAGGGTGTCCTCGATCGCGCGGGTGACGGAGCCCTCGGGCTTGATGCTCGCGTCGAGACGGAAGACGGTGCTCATGGAAATTGCTCTCCTCAAGTGGATGTTGCTGGTGCCAGCATTATTCACAGCAGATGTTCTGTGACACAGACGATAATAGACACAGACAATCTGAAATTGACAAGAGACAGATAAAGTGGGCGACATGTCAGACGCACAGGGCGAGCAGATCGACCTCGGTTGGTCACTCGGAACGCTGTTGCGTGGCTACCTGAAGCGTTCGGCCGACGCGCTTGGCGACCTGCCCGGAGGCCCGAGGGGCTACCAGGTGCTGTCGATCGCCGGCGCGGGCTCGTGCAGCAACCAGGCCGGCATCGCCGAGGCGACCGGGCTCGATCGCACCGTGCTGACCTATCTGATCGACGACCTCGAGAAGGCGGGCCTCGTGGTCCGCACCCCCGACCCGAATGACCGGCGGTCGCGCCACGTGAGCCTGACCGGGGCCGGCGCAGAACGCCTGCGCGACCTCACCGCCCGCATGAACGAGGTCGAGCAGCAGCTGCTCGCCGGCATCCCGGCCACCGACGCCGCGGCGCTGCGAGCAATCGTCGCCCGCGCGGCCCGCTCCCTTGATGAAGACCCAGTCGCGGTCTGCTCGACGGTCGACGAGGTCGCCGCGCAAACGGCCTGACGCAGCCGCGGCCCCACCCAATGGCGCGCGTCGCGCTACAGTTACGGGCCAGAGCCACATTGACAGGTGCCGCGCGGAGCCATAACTGTAGCGCCGCGCCGCGCGGGGATCAGGCAGTCACGAAGTCGATCAGCTGCTCGACCCGGCCGAGCAGGGCCGGCTCGAGGTCGGCGTAGGTGCGCACGCGCGACAGGATCCGCTGCCACAGGCGCGCGATGTCGGCCTGATCGGCGTGCGGCTGCTTGAGCGCCGCCGCGATGCCGTGCTTCCACTCGATGTTGCGCGGAATCCGCGGCCACTCGGCGAGACCGACGCGAGCGGGCTTGACGGCCTGCCAGATGTCGACGAACGGATGCCCCACCACCAGCACGTCTGCACCGAAGGGGCCCTTCGCCACGGCATCCGCGATTCTGCTTTCTTTCGATCCGGGAACCAGATGGTCCACCAGCACGCCGACGCGACGCTGCGGCTCGGGGCGGAACTCGGCGAGCAGCTCCTCGAGGTTGTCGACGCCTTCGAGGTATTCGACGACGACGCCCTCGACGCGCAGGTCGTGACCCCAGACTTTCTCGACGAGTTCGGCGTCGTGACGTCCCTCGACGAAGATGCGGCTCCCGCGTGCGACCCGGGCTCCGACCGGGCCGGCGTGGAATGATCCGGAGGCGCTGCGCGCACGCCCGGCAGGTGCCGAGGCGGGCGCCGGCTTGGTGAGCACGACGGGCTTGCCGTCGACGAGGAATCCGTGCCCGAGGGGGAAGACGCGGACCCTGCCGCTTCGGTCCTCGAGTTGCACGAGGCCACCCTCAGCGATACCCACGACCGCGCCCACGAAGCCGCCGTCGACCACCTCGACCACGAGGTCGCGCTCCGCCGGCGTCTGCACGGGCTGCACGACACCGCGACGACGCCAGTTCTTGTCGGCCAACACGTCTGAGCCGTAAGGGTCCTCCCACGTCACCCGCCCGACCCTACTTGCCGGCCGGGCGCAGCCCCCGTAGCGCCGCGCTACAGCTACGGATCGGCGCTACAGCGACGGGTGGCGCGCGAGCCTGTAACTGTAGCGCGCGCCCCTTCACCCCGGGTCGAATCGATTCGAAGCGACCGCAGGACAGGGGTAATCTGAGCGTTATGGCGACGAAGAAGTTCCTGTTCATCGGTGGCACCGGCACGATCTCGGCGAGCAGTGTGCGGCTCGCGGTCGAGCGCGGTCACGAGGTCACGGTGCTCAACCGCGGCCACGAGTCGAAGCGGCCGATCCCGGCCGAGGTGAAGACCGTCGTGGCAGACATCCGCGACCCCCAATCGGTGCGCGACGCGCTCGGTGACGTCGAGTTCGACGCGGTCGCCGACTTCGTGGCGTTCACGCCCGAGCATGTGCAGACCGACATCGGGCTGTTCGCGGGCCGTACCGGCCAGTACATCTTCATCAGCTCGGCGTCGGCCTACCAGACTCCGCCGACGCGCATTCCCGTGACCGAATCCACGCCGCTCGTGAACCCGTTCTGGAAGTACTCGCAGGACAAGATCGCCTGCGAGGAGCTGCTGCTCGCCGCGCTGCGCGAACGGGCGTTCCCCGCAACGATCGTGCGGCCGTCGCACACGTACGACGAGACGCGACTGCCGACGCTCGGCGGGTGGACGGATGTCGCACGTATGCGCGCGGGCAAGCCCGTGGTCGTGCACGGCGACGGCACGAGCCTCTGGACGATCACGCATTCCCGGGACTTCGCCGTCGCGTTCGTCGGCCTGCTCGGCAACCAGCTCGCCGTCGGCGACCGCTTCCACATCACCGGCGATCACCACCCCACGTGGGACCAGATCTACACGTGGCTCGGCCACGCAGCCGGGGTGCCCGAGCCCGAACTGGTGCACGTCGCGACCGAGACCATCGGCCGCGTGCTGCCCGACGCGCTGCCGGGACTCATCGGCGACAAGTCCCATTCGATGATCTTCGACAACAGCAAGGTGAAGGCACTCGTGCCGGACTTCGCCACGACGATCCCCTACTGCGACGGCGCCGCCGAGGCGATCGCGTGGTACGACGCCCACCCCGAAGCGCAGCAGACGAACGCCGACTACGACGCGGCCTTCGACAAGCTCGTCGCGCACGCGCGTTCGCTCTGAGCCCGTCGCGCACAAGCACACAAGCACGCAAGCCCTGACACCACCCGCACTCCATCGGTAGGGTGGCGACATGCCCGCGCGTTTTCTCGTCGTGCCCCAGTGGCAGGGTTCCGGGTCGTCACGGGCGATGCGCCTCACTGACGGTGCCAACGCGATCGCCGGTGACCTGCCCGCGGCCGCGACGACGCCGGTCGAGGTGCGCATCGAGGCGGGCGAGTCGCTCGGCACGGGGGTGAAGCGGTTCTCGTCGATCCACGCCGTCGCGGACCAGGTGCGCGCGGCGCTCGCCACCTTCGACGACGACGAGACGGTGATCACGGTCGGCGGCGACTGCGGCGCCGACCTCGCCGGCGTCGAGTACGCGGCGGCCCGCTACGACGACCTGCTGCTCGTCTGGTTCGACGCGCACGGCGACCTCAACACACCGGATTCCTCGCCCTCCGGCACGTTCAGCGGAATGGTGCTGCGCACCCTGCTCGGCGACGGTGCCGAGGGGCTCGTCCCCGAGCCGGTACGCCTCTCCCCCGAGCGCGTGATCCACGCGGGCGGCCGCGCGTTCGACGATGCCGAGCTCGAGTACCTGGCGGCGTCAGGCATCCGCTCGCTCGGGGTCGACGATCTCGAGACGCCCGACGCGCTGCTCGAGGCGGCCGCGGCGAGCGGCGCGACTCACGTGTACATCCATGTCGACCTCGACGTGCTCGACCCGGCCGTGGTCGAAGGCGTCGGCTACCCCGAGCCGTTCGGCCTCTCGGTCGAGCAGCTGACCGCAGCGATCAAGGCACTGCGCGGGCCGCTCGAGCTCGTGGGCGCGGCGGTCACCGGGTTCGCGCCCGCGTCGCCGGACGCCGCGGCGGGCGACCTGTCCGCGATCCTACGCATTCTCGCCGCGCTCACCCGGCCTGTGCCCGCCACCACCAGCTAGGAGGATCCATGCCCACCTACGACGCGATCGTGATCGGAGCGGGGGCGGTCGGCGAGAACGTGGCCGACCGAGCCGTGCAGGGCGGCCTCTCGACGGTGATCGTCGAGGCCGAGCTCGTCGGGGGCGAGTGCTCCTACTGGGCGTGCATGCCGTCGAAGGTGCTGCTGCGCAGCGCTGCGGTTCTCGAGACGGCGCGGGCGCTGCCGGGCGCGGCCGAGGCCATCACGGGCTCCCTCGACGTGGCCGCGGTGCTTGAGCGGCGCACGAGCTTCACGCACGACTGGAAGGACGATTCGCAGGTCGAGTGGCTCGAGGGCGCGAACATCGACCTCGTACGAGGGCACGCCGTGTTCACGGGCCCGCGCACGCTGCGCGTTACCGCGTCGGACGGCACCGTCACTGAACTGGAGGCCCGGCACAGCGTCGCAGTCGTCACGGGCTCGGTGCCGCTGCTGCCCGAGACTCCCGGGCTCGCCGAGGCGCAGCCGTGGACCAGCCGCGAGGCGACGAGTGCGCGATCGATCCCCGCATCGCTCGCGATCATCGGCGGTGGCGTCGTGGCCGCCGAGATGGCGACGGCGTACACCTCGCTCGGCGCCCGGGTGACGCTGATCTCGCGCGGGTCGCTCCTCTCGAAGCAGGAGCCGTTCGCCGGTGAGGCGGTCACCGACGCGCTGCGCAAGGCGGGCGCCGATGTGCGGCTGGGGACGTCGGTCGATCGCGTGTCGCCCGCCGGCGGCGAGAGCCCCGCGGCTCACACCCTGCACCTCTCCGACGGCACGACCGTCACGGCCGAGAAGATCCTGGTGGCGACGGGGCGCACGCCGCGTACCGGCGACCTCGGCCTCGAGGCGCTCGGCCTCGGCCTGGAGGCCGGCGGCTGGCTCAAGACGGATGACTCGCTCCGGGTTCTCTCCGGCGACGGCTCCCCCATCGACTGGCTGTACGCCGCGGGCGACGTCACGGGCCGGGCCCTGCTCACCCACCAGGGCAAGTACCAGGCGCGCATCGCGGGTGACGCCATGGCGGCGCGCGCGCTCGGCAAACCGGTCGACACGGCGCCGTGGGGCGTCCACTCGGCGACCGCCGACCATGCCGCCGTGCCGCAGGTGACGTTCACGAGCCCCGAGGTGGCCTCGGTCGGGCTCACGGCGCACGAGGCCGAGCAGCGCGGCATCCGTACCCGCGTCATCGATTACGACCTGGCGGGCGTCGCGGGCGCGAGCGTCCACTCGGACGGCTACGCCGGCACAGCACGCGCCATCGTCGACGAGGACCGTCACGTGCTCGTGGGCGTGACGTTCGTCGGCTCGGATGTCGGCGAGCTGCTGCACTCGGCCACCATCGCCGTCGCGGGCGAGGTGACGATCGAACGGCTGTGGCACGCCGTGCCGTCGTACCCGACGATCAGCGAGGTGTGGCTGCGCCTGCTGGAGACCTACGGCCGCCCGGTCGCCGAGTGACCCGAGCCGGCGAGCGTTCGGCGCACCCCGCAGCCTCGATGAAAGGGACAGCATGAGCCAGCGCGTCATCGTCATCACCGGTGCGAGCTCGGGCATCGGCCGCGAGACCGCCCGCGAGGTCGCGGCGCGCGGCGACCATGCGGTGGTCGTGGGCCGCAACCCCGAGCGCACGCGCGCGTCGGCTGCGGCGGCGGGCGGCGAGGCCTACGTCTGCGACTTCGACCGCTTCGATGACGTACGGATGCTCGCAGCCCAGCTCCTCGACCGCTACGACCGCATCGATGTGCTCATCAACAACGCGGGCGGCCTGATCAGCGAATGGCAGCTGACCCCCGACGGCCACGAGCGGACTCTGCAGTCGAACGTCCTCTCACCGTTCCTGCTGACCCAGCTGCTCGCGCCCCGAATGGCCGAGACCGCGGCCCGAGACGACGTCGCGCCCGGCACGGTCCGCATCATCGCCACGTCGTCGATGGCGAACCAGTGGGGGCGGGTGCGGCTCGACGACCTCGAGTGGGCCGAGCGCCCGTATCTGCGCGGGTGGCCGGTCTACGGCAGCGCCAAGCTCGCGGTCATCATGTGGATCCGCGAGCTCGCCGACCGTCTGCGCGACCTCGGCGTCACCGCCTACTCGGTGCACCCGGGCATGGTGGCGACGAGCTTCGGGTCGACGTCGCGTCTGGTGCACCTCGGCAACACCCTGCTGCGCGGGCACTGGGGCCGTGGACCGCTGAGCGGTGCGGAGCCGCTGATCGCCTTCTCGAGCACGCTGCCCATGAACGGCCCGACGGGCACCTACTTCTCGCGGTTCTCCGCGTTCGGGGGAACAGCGGCGCAGGCGAACGACCTGGGCCTGCGGCGCGAACTGTTCCAGCTGCTCGGCGATATCACGGGAGCCGACGTCACGGGAGCCGGCCTCCCCGGCGCCGACCTCACGAGCTGAGCCGCGGCACGGCGGCGAGCAGCCGTCGCGTGTACGGATGCTGCGGCGCCGCGAGCACCTGCGCGCTGGCCCCCGCCTCGACGACCTCGCCGTCGTGCATGACGAGCACCCGCTCGGCGAAGTGCTGCACGAGGCCGATGTCGTGCGAGACGAGCACGACGGCGAGCCCCAGGTCGCGGTGCAGTTCGCGCAGCAGCTCCAGCACCTGAGCCCGCACCGTGACGTCGAGGGCCGACAGCGGCTCGTCGCCGATCAGCAGTTTCGGGCCGTGCACGATCGCCCGGGACAGCGCGACACGCTGCCGCTGACCGCCCGATAGCTCGTGCGGGTACCGACCCGCGAGCTCGGCGTCGAGCCCCACCCGCGCGAGCACGTCGCGCACGCGGGCGCGGTGGTCGACTGAGACGCCGAGCGCCCGCAACGGTTCGGAGACGGAGGCGCCGACCGACATCCGCGGGTCGAGCGACGAGTACGGATCCTGCAGCACGATGCCCGTCTCGCGCCGCAGCCAGCCGAGCGTGCGCGCGGGCCCTGGCACCACCTCGCGGCCGGCGAACCGCACCGTGCCCGCCGTCGCACCGTCGAGCGCGAGCAGCAGTCGCATCAGCGTCGTCTTGCCCGACCCCGACTCGCCGATGACAGCGAGCGTCTCACCCGCGCCGAGCTCGAACGACACCCCGCGCAGCGCGTGGGTGACCGGCGAGCCCGGGCCGCGGCCGCGATAGTCGCGGCTGAGCCCATCGACCTCGAGCAGGCTCATCGTGCCTCCCCCTCGGGCTGCCAGCTGGTGGCGCGCGCAGCGGCGACGAGCCCCGCGGTCACCTCGTGCTCGGGCGCGCTGAGGATGCGCGTGACGGGGCCCGATTCGACCACGCGGCCGTGCGCCAGCACGAGCACGTCGGTCGTGACCTCGGAGAGCACGGCGAGATCATGCGTCACGAAGACGAGCGAGGCATCCGTCTCATCGACCAGCCGCCCGAAGAGCTGCAGGATCTCCGCCTGAATCGTCACGTCGAGCGCCGTCGTCGGCTCGTCAGCGAGCAGCAGCCCGGGGCGGCACGCCACGGCGATGCCGACTGCGACGCGCTGCCGCTGGCCGCCGGAGAGCTGGTGCGGGTACCGGTCGACGATCTGCTCCGGCTCGGGCAGACGCACCAGCTCGGCCAGGCGCACGGCGGCGGCGCGACGCTCGCTGCGCCGGACCCCGCCGTGCAGCTCGAGCGGCTCGACGAGCTGCCGGCCGATGGTGCGCAGCGGGTTCAGCGAGGTGAGCGGGTCCTGGAAGACCGTGCCGATGCGGGCGCCGCGAATGCGCGCGAGCTGCCGTTCCGGGCGGCCGAGGAGTTCCTCGCCGTCGAGTCGGACGCTGCCCGTCGCCACCGCGCCCTCGGGCAGCAGCCCGAGGATCGCGAGCATGGTGAGCGACTTGCCCGAGCCCGACTCACCGATGATTCCGAACCGGCCCCCCGTGGCGACCGAGAACCCGACCCCGTCGACGACACGCCGGCCGCCGATCTCGACACTCAGGTCGTTGACGTCAAGCACGCGGCTCCTCCCGTCGTCGCGAGCCGCGGCCCGAGCTGCGGCCCGAGCTGCGCCCTGAACTGCGACGAAGCCGGGGGTCGGTGGCCTCGCGCAGCGCATCGCCGAACAGGTTGAAGCCGAGCACCGTGATCGTGATCGCGAGCCCGGGCCACACGACCGTGGCCGGATAGATCGTGACGTAGTTCTGCAGGATCGACAGCATGCGCCCCCACGACGGCGTCGAGGAGGAGACGCCGTAGCCGAGGAACGACAGGCCCGCCTCCGAGAGCACCGCGACGGCAGCACTCAGCGACAGCTGCACGATGAACACCGGTGCGATATTCGGCAGCAGGTGCTCGCGCAGAATCCGCCACGGCCCCGAGCCCGACGCCTGCGCCGCGAGCACGTAGTCCGCACGTGCCACCCGCCTGATCTCGCCGCGGCTGACGCGCGCGATGTTCACGCCGAATCCGATGCCGACCGCGATCACGAGCGTCACGATCGACGACCCGAAGACGGCGGCGAGCATGATCGCGATCAGCAGAACCGGGAACGCGATCAGGATGTCGATGAGCAGGGCGACGGATTCCCGCACCCACCGTGCCGTGAGCGAGCCGAGCACGGCGAGCGCGATGCCGACGACCGCCGCGATGACGGAGGAGAGGAACGCGACGGCGACGGTCGTTCGCGACCCCGCGAACAGATAGCTGAAGATGTCCTGCCCTGACCCGGTCGTACCGAACAGGTGGCGCCACGAGGGGCCCTGCCACTGGTGGAACGGGTCGACGTCGAACGGGTTCTGCGGCGTCCAGAACAGGCTGATTCCGGCGACGACGAGCAGGCCGACGATGATGACGGTGCCCGTGATGCCGGCGGGGCGGCGCAGCAGCTCGCGGAGCCAGGTCGGGCCCCTCATGCGCGCTCCCTCTCCCGCGGGTCGACGACGCGGTGGACGACATCGACGGCGGTGCCGACGACGAGGATCAGCGCCGTGATCGCGAGCAGCTCGCCCTGCACCTTGGTGAGGTCGCGGTTGCCGACGTCGCTCACGAGCATGCGCCCCACCCCCGGCAGCTGGAAGAGCTGCTCGACGATCACGGCACCGACGATGAGCCCTGCGATCTGGATGCCGAGCACCGAGACGACCGAGAGCAGCACGTTCGGCAGGCCGTGGGTGATGAGCGCGCGCGTCGTCGTCATGCCCTTCGCCGCGGCGGTGCGCACGTAGTCCTGCCCGAGCGCGTCAAGCGCTGCCGATCGGGTGAAGCGCAGGATCACCGCTCCTTCCACGAGGGCGATCGTGAGCGCCGGCAGGATCAGAGCCTGCAGCGACCGGCCGGGCTCATGCCACCCGTCTAAGGGGAAGCCCTGCGTCGGCAGCACCTTGAGCGTCAGGGCGAGCAGCACGATGAGCAGCACACCCGCGAAGACGATCGGCACGGCCGCGATCGCTTGCGCGACGGCGCTGATCACGAACCCGCCGACGCGGCGATGGTGCAGCGCCGAGATGACGCCAAGCGGCACACCGATCACGAGCCCGAACACCAGCGACAGGCCGGCGAGCGGCAGCGTCACCTCGAGCTTCTGGCCGAGCTGATTCGCGACCGGGGTGCCCGTCACGAGCGAACGGCCGAGGTCGAGGTGCACGACGCCGCCGATCCACTCGCCGTACTGCACCCAGAGCGGCCGGTCGAGACCCAGCTCCGCACGGATCGACGCGACCTGCGCGGGCGAGGCCTGCGTGCCGCCGATCACCTGGGCGACGTCACCCGGCAGCACGCGCAGGGTGAAGAAGATCAGGATGCTGGCGACCGCGAGCCCCACCACGAGCAGGCCGAGGCGGGTGAGGAGAAAGCGGGTCACTCAGGCATTTCTACTTGGTCACTTCGAGATTCACGAGATTGATGCGGTTGTTGGTGCCGCTCGTGGGGAATCCCATGACGCCCGTGCCGACCGCCGTGATGGGCGTCCAGTTGTACAGCCAGTCGGCAGGCGCGTCCTGCGACACGAGCTTGGCGGCCTGCGCGAGCTTCGCGGATTCGTCAGCGGCGCTGGTCGTCGCGAGCGCCTCGGCGTACAGGCTCTGCACCTGGGGGTTGCTGTAGTTGAAGTAGTAGCCGGGCGTCGCCCACGTGTCGCCGAAGTCGTGCGCCTCGGAGTGGTCGACGAGGCTCAGGTCGTAGTCCTTGTTCGTGTAGACCTGGCTGAGCCACGTCGTGAACTCGACGCTGTCGACCTTGAGCGTGACGCCGACCTTGGCGAACTCGCTGACCAGCACATCGTTCGTCGCGGTCGAGTAGATGTTCGGCACCGTGAGGGTCAGCGTGAGCTTCGGGTGGCCGGCCTCGGCGAGCAGCTTCTTCGCGTCGCTCGGGTTGTAGGCGTTGATCGAGGTGAGGTCCTGGTAGCCGGGGTCGCCCTTCGGGATCGGGCCGCCCATCGGCACGCCGTCGCCGCCGACGGCCGCGATGATCGCCTTCGGGTCGATCGCCTCGCGCAGTGCCTGGCGCACCTTGAGGTCGTTGAGCGGCGCGCGCTTGCTGTTGAACGCGAGCACGTACTTGTCGGTCGACTCGCCCGAGGTGAGCGTGAACCCGCTGTTGAGCTTCGACTTGAGCGTGGCGTCGACCGGGGTGAGCACCTGGATGTCGCCGCTGACCGCCGCGTTCACCGCCGTGGCCGTATCGGTGTAGTAGTGCCAGACGACGCTGGCCACCTTGGCCTTCGGACCCCAGTACGCATCGTTGCGCGTGAAGGTGATGCTGTCGCCCTGCTTCCAGGACTGGAGCTTGTAGGGGCCGGTGCCGATGGCGCTCGTCGCGAGGTCGTTGGTCGCGCCCTGCTCGAGCACGAGGCCGGCACGACCGGCGAGGTCGTAGAGCAGTTCTGCGTTGGGCTTCGCGAGCTTGATGTCGACGGTGCTCGCGTCGGGGGCGGTGATGGACGAGACATCCGTCAGCTGATTGTTGTCGACGTATTTCGGGTTCGTGCGCACCTGGTTGATCGACCACGCGACGTCCTGGGCGGTCAGCTTCGTACCGTCGCTGAAGGCGACGCCGCTCTTCAGCGTGAACGTGTAGTCGAGTCCGTCGGACGAGATCGAGTGGCTTTTGGCCAGCACGTCGACGATCTTGCCGTTCGGATCGAGGCCGACGAGACCCTGGTACACGTTGTCGATCAGGATCTGGTCGAGCGCGACGCCCGAGGTGGTGCGCACGTTGAGGTCGGTCGGTTCGAGGACGAGGCCGACGTTGAGGGTCGCGCTGGTGTCGGGCTTGCCGCCCGAGTCCGACGGGCCGCTCGACGCGGACTTGCCGCCGCCCGAGCAGGCGGCGAGAACGAGTGCGGTAGCCGCGGCGAGGCCTGCGATGAGGTACTTCCTGGGGCGCATGGGCTGCTTTCTCTTGGTGTGAGCCGGGGTTTCTCGTGGTGCGAGCTTGGTAGTCGAGTATCGCGGCGGATCACTGATGGCGCGCGAGGAATCCATCGATGGCTGCGGCGAGCGCGGCCGGCTGCTGCTCCTGAACATTGTGCCCCGCGGGGATCTCGAGCAACTCCGCGCGCGGCACCCGGCGGCGGAACTCATCGACGCGCTCCGGCGAGAGGAACCCGTCGCTGCCGCGGATCAGCAGCACGGGGAATCCGCCCTGCTCGACGTCCTCCCAGAGGGCGGTGAAGTCGTGCGCGAGCTCTTTGCCTTCGGGAGGTGCCGCGAGGTGGTGCTTGAACACGACCGAGCCGTCGTCGCGCACCCGCGTGTTGAGCACGACACCGCGCTCGAGCTTGCGCCGATCGGACCCGATGCCCGCGCTGACCGCAGCGTCGACGATCTGGTCGCGGGAGGCGAACACGAGCGGCCCCGAGAGGAAGTCGCGCACCTGGGCCGCCTCCTCGAATCGGAGCCCCGGTGTCACGTCGACGAGCACGACGGCGCGCACGAGTGCGGTGCGCTGCGCGGCGAGTGCGAGCGCGGTGAGGCCGCCGAGGGACTGCCCGACGATGATCTGACGGATGCCTGCAGCCTGGTCCTCGATGACCCGCGCTGCCGCGACGGCGTTCTGCTCGGGCGAGTAGTCGAAGTCGTCGCGCCACTCGGAGTCGCCGTGGCCGGGCAGGTCGAGCGCGAGGGCCGGGCGGCCGAGGGCGAGCAACGTGGCGTCCCAGGTGTGCGCGTTGAGGCCGGCGCCGTGCAGCAGCGTGAGCGCGGGGCGCTCGCCCCAGAGCAGGCTGCTGACGCGGCCGCCGTCGGTCGGCACCTCGACGCGACGCACGGGCAGCGCGGTGCCGGCGGCGCCGACCTCTCGCGCTTCTTCCAGGAGGTAGGCGAACTCGTCGAGGCTGTCGGTCACGGCATGCTCCTCACGTGTTCGACTTTAAGTGGACTCGTCGCGTCACGCGCGCCGGGTTACGCCCCCTTACCGCGCCCCGCGCCCCGCACTCCCCGCACTCCCCGCGCCCCCGGTGCCCCTTTCTCAACGGAGCTGTGCCCGAATGGCGCAACTGTGCCTGATGCAGCGGTCACAGTCGCGCCATTCGGGCACACCCACGGGTCAAACGGGCACAGTTACGCCTGCGGCGCGCGGGGGGCGTGGGACTCGGAGGCCGAGGCGCCGACCAGATCGTCGAGCGGATACACGTGGTTGCACAGGGGCCGCAGCAGCAGGTCGCACACGATGCTGACGTACCGGCTCTCCTCGGCGCCGATCCAGAGCAGATGCCGACGGCCCAGCTGGTCGTCGCCGCCCGTCAGCCACTCGGATGCCCACCCGGTGAGCGCCACGGCGAGCGGCTCGCCGCGGTCAGCGAACACGAGTTCGGGGATCACGCTGGGGCGGCGGCATCGCGGCAGCCATGTGACCGTGACCCCCTCCGGCGCGGGAAGGGCCCCACGCGGCTCGTCGGTGAGCGTCTCGACGAACACATGCCCGTACGCGTCATCGGGCAACAGCCACAGCACGTGCTCGATCGCGGTGAGATCGTGCTCGTCGCCGGCGATGAGAACGTGCTCTGAAGGGCCGCGGCGTCGTGCACTCATGCAGCGAGTGTAGGTGAGGCATACCTAAGTTGGAAGCAAATGCGTGAACCTCGGCTATCACGCGCCCGCTGTATGCGCAGACGGCGGCCGGATCACTCGATCCACGTGCCGTTCGACATCACGGCCTGCGGGCGGAACTCCGGGCCGAGCACGACGAGGTCGGCGCGGGCACCGACCCGGAGCGTACCGCGATCGTCCAGTCCGATTGCCCGCGCGGGTGTCGCCGACATGATCTCGGCCGTGTCCTCGAGGGTGAAGCCGGCCCTCCCGACGAGGCGCGGCAGCACCTCGCCGAGCGTCACTGCGGAACCCGCGAGGGTGTCGGTGCCGTAGATCCGCGCCACGCCGCCGTCGACCGTGATGTGACGGTCGGCGAAACGGTAGTCGCCGTCCCCGAGGCCGGCGGCCGGCGAGGCATCCGTCACCGTCATCATGCGTGCACGCCCCGCGGTCGCGTACGCGAGCCGCAGCACGAGGTCGTCGACGTGCATGCCGTCCGAGACGAGCTCGACCGTGACGCGCTCGTCCGTCAGCGCGGCGCCGACGGCGCCGGGTGCGCGGTGCAGCAGCGGCGGCATCGCATTGAAGAGGTGCGTCGCCATGCGGGCCCCGGCTTCGATGCCGGCGCGGAACTGCTCGGCATCCGCGTCGGTGTGCCCGAGCGAGAACCGCAGCCGCGCAGCATTGGCGCGGATCAGGTCCGTGGCACCCGGCAGTTCCGGCGCGATGGTCATCGTACGAACGTGGCCGCGGCCGGCCGCGAGCAGACGCTCCAGAACCTCCGGATCTGGCGGCAGCAGGGCCGCCGCCGTCTGCGCGCCACGGCGTCGCGGTGACAGGAACGGACCCTCGAGGTGAATGCCGACGACGTTCGGGACCAGCCCGGCGTCGATCGCATCTGCGACGACGGACGTCGCGGCGAGCATCGAGCCGAGCTCCGTCGTCGCGACCGAGGCGAGCATCGATGTCGTCCCCGTCGCCAGGTGGGTGCGCGCTGCCTTCACGACATCGTCGAGAACACCCGAATAGACGGATGCTCCGCCGCCGCCGTGACAGTGGACGTCGACGAACCCCGGGACGACCCAGCGGCCACCGAGGTCGGTCGTGACCGCCGCACCAGCGATCGCGGCCGGGCTCGGCGCCCCGATGCCGGTCGCCGTGATCATCCCCTCGTCGATGCGCAGCCACCCGACGTCGTCACCCAGCTGCCCGGGCGAACCGACGACGCGTGCGCCCAGCAGGACCGTGGTCATGGCATCCGCTCGCGAAGCCGCCGCCGGCCGAACGGAGTCACTGATCGCGCAGGTGCGGCGGGCGCACGGCGGTGCCCGAGGCTGCGGCCTCGTAGAACGCGATGGCCGCGGCCAGGTTCTCCCACGCGTCGTCGACGGTCGCGATGGCCTTCTCGGGCCCACGCACCGAGGTCAGGATCTCTTCGAGACCCACCGTGTGGTCAGAGGGGCTCACCAGCTGGACCCAGCCCTGATGCGTTCCGTCGGTCTCGAGCACCGCGATCATGCCGGTCGACGTGTCGAGGTGAAGCGAACCGGAGGTGCCGACGATGCTGGTGGCGATGCGCCAGCCGCCGGCCGGGCCGCTCCACGTGTCTTCGATCGACGCGATCGCACCGCCGTCGAACACGACGATCGCGTGGCCGTAGTCCTCGACGGCGAGGTCGCGGTGCACCAGATTGGCGACGCGGCCGCTCACCTCGGCGACCTCTTCGCCGAGCAGCCAGCGCATGCGGTCGATCTGGTACAGGCTGTGGTCGACCCAGCCGCCACCCGGGCCGCGCTTCGGGTCGACCCACCAGCCGCCGTCGTGCTCGCCGCCCGGCCAGCTCATCGGAAGCGACCCGCTGAGGCTGAACTGCGCCGAAGTGATGCGGCCGAGCTTGCCGCTCTCGACGTAATCCTTGAGCCAGCGGTTCTGATCGGCGCCACGGGAGCGGGACTCGCCCGGCACGAAGACCACGCCGGCCTTGTGCACCGCCGCGCGGATCCGGTCGGCCTCGGCGAGCGTCAGGGCGAGCGGCTTGATGGACACGATGTGCTTGCCCGCCTCGGCCGCCGCGACGACGATGTCCGGGTTCTGGTCCACGCTTGCGAAGCTGGCGATCACGTCGATGCTGTCGTCCTCGATGAGCTTGAAGAGGTCGTCGGTGACTGCGGGGTCACCGGTCTGGGCCGCCACTTCCTGCGCACGGGCGATGTCCGTGTCGGCGATGCCCGCGAGGACGGCATCGGGGTGGGCTGCAACGGCTTTCGCCAGCGGGATGGCCGAGTACCAGTGGTCGAGACCGATGACGCCGAAGGTGATGGGGGTTGACATCTATTTCCTCTGTTTCGAGTAGGACGCGGGACTCAGAACGTGGTGGTGAGCTCGACGACGCGGCCCGTCTTGGCGGATTCCGCGACAGCGAGCATGATCTCGAGCGCGTGGCGGGCGTGCTCGGCGCTGAGCGTCGGGCGTGTCTCGCTGCGCAGGCTGTCGACCAGCTGCGCGATGAGCAGAGCGCGGCGCAGCTTGGCGCGGCGCTCGTCCTGCAGCTGCGGGTACAGGTTCGGGGCGATCCACCCGTCGACGCCGGGCGCCACGTCGGTGCGGTAGATCTCGAGGTCCGGGCCGCCGGGCGTGATGACGTTGATGACGCCCTTTCGGCCGAAGATCTCGACCTTCGGGCTGCGTGACGCGAGCACGTTGTAGGTGCCGTCGATCACCGCGAAGGTGGCGTCGCCGAAGTCGAGCATGAAGAGGTTGTTGTCGGGCGTCGTCACCGGCATGACCGTGCCGCTGAACGGGCCGTCGCCACGAACCGTGCGGGTCTCCTCCGTCGTGCCCGCGAACGCGCTGACGCGCTTGGCCGGACCGAGGATGCCGGTGATCTCGTGGATGCCGTACACACCCATGTCGAGCAGCGGCCCCGAGCCTTCCTGGTAGAACCAGCTCGGGTCGAACGGCCAGCCCTGCGGCCCGCCCCCGGGGCCGCCGTGCGAGCTGCGCACCCGCGCGAAGGCCACCTTGCCGATGACGCCCTCGTGCACGAGGCGCTTCGCCTCGACGTACGGGCTGTAGAGCATGTCGGGCGGAGCCACCACGACGGTCAGACCCTTGCTCGCGGCCAGCTCGATGATCCGGTCGGCATCGGCGAGCGTCGTCGCGATCGGCTTCTCGACGACGAGGTGCTTGCCCGCCTCGAGGATCTCGAGCGACGTCGCGGCGTGCGCCGGGATCGGGGTGAGGTTGGCGACGGCGTCGAGCTCGGCCGACGCGAGCATCTCGGTGAGCGACGAATATGCGGCGGGGATGCCGAAGCGGGCGGCCGCCTCGATCGCCCGCTCGTGGAAGCTGTCGGCGATCGCGACGATCTCGACCTCGCCCGCCAGGTGGTGCATGTTGGGCAGCACGCCTTCCGGGATGGTGGCGATGCCGCCTGCGCCGAGCACCCCCAGCCGCAGTCTGGCGTGGTCGACGGGCGTGGGGACAGTGTCAGTCATGGGGTGGCCTTTTCGAGATTGGGCAGCGGTCAGGCGAAGTCGTTGTTAGGATTCTTCATTAAGACTCTTTAATCGTCAAGACTAGGACTTCCTGGCCCGACGGTCGCACGATGATGGGAGACCGTCGCCAATCGAGAGGAGAGCCGTGCCACCATCACGCTCCGCAGCTAACGCGCCCGCCGTGGCCATCGCTCCGACGCTGCTGCGCACGATGAACCAGCGCTTCCTGCTGGATTGGCTGTACAAGAACGGGGCGGCGACCCGCCCGCAGCTCGCGCGCGACTCGGGGCTGTCGCAGCCGACCGTGTTCGCGACGCTCGCCAACCTGGTCGAGGCCGGGCTCGTGCGACCCAGCGGGCAGTCCGATGAGCCCGCGGGCAGACCGGCCCTGGTCTACGAGGCCGACCCGACCGCGGGCAGCGTGCTCGCCGTCGATCTCGGCGTCGGCGCGATCCGCGTCGTCGCAGCCGACCTGCTCGGCACGCAGCTCAGCCGGATCGAGCGCCCCAATCGCGCGCGCAACGTCAAACCGCTCGTGGAAGCCGTCCGCTCGGCCGCCGCCGAGGCCGCCGAGCGGGCCGGGCTCGACCTCGGCCAGTTCAGCGCCGCGGTGATCGCGGTGCCGGGCGTCTACGAGCCGGGGCAGGACCGACTGAGCTACGCGCCGCACATGCCGGGCTCCCGCCAATCCGGGTTGTCGCGCGCCCTGAGCGATGGCCTCGGACTGCCCACGACACTGGAGAACAGCGTGAATCTCGCGGCCCTGAGCGAGTACACCGAGGGGGCGGGGCGGGGCGTGAGCCCCTTCGCCTACCTCCACATCGAGACCGGCGTCGGCATGGGGCTGATCATCGACGGCGAGCTCTACCGGGGCGCCAACGGCGCCGCCGGCGAGGTCGGCTTCCTGCCCTTCGGCCCCCCGCGCGACGCCGCGACGATTCGCGAAGAGGGCCTGCTCGAACGGGCCCTCGCGGACGAGGCGCTCGTCGCGTACGCGCACGAGGCGGGCATGGCCGGCGAGCTCACCGCGGCCGAGATCTATGCCGCCGCGCGCGCCGGCGACGAGGCGGCCGTGCGCGCCGTCGGTCGCCAGTCCGACATGCTCGCAACGCTCATCGCGAGCATCTCGGCGGTGCTCGACCCCGAGCTCGTGGTGCTCGGCGGTCGCGTCGGGCGGAACCTCGACCTGCTCGGCGATGGCCTGAGCGATCGTCTGGCCGCCCTCACCCCGTTGCGCACCCGGCTCGCCGTGTCGAGCCTCGGTCGCGACGCGGCCGTGCGCGGCGCCGTCGTGCGTGGCGTGACGCTCGCCCGAGAGGCGGAGTTCACGGCGCGGATGCGCCCGGCGACGGTGCCTTCGGAGGCCGCGCAGGAGATCTCCTGACACCGCGCGTCCCCCGTGTGTGGTCGCCGTGTCGAATTTATTTCATCGTGATTTCAATTTGTAAATCTCCCGTTGACCGTATTGACCCCGCCCGGACATTAACCAATACTCCTAAATAATCTGGCACCGAGCCCCACCCCGCACGCCCGCCTGGTGCGCCAACCCCTGGGGCAGCCAGTCGTCAAGGAGGAAACCATGAGGATGAGACACCTCACTGCGGCGGGCGCCCTAGGCCTCGCGGCAGCAGTGGCGCTGACCGCATGCAGCGGAAGCCAAAGCAGCTCCAGCACATCCAGCGAGAAGGGGAAGACCCTCACTGTCTGGCTGATGCAGAACACCGTGACGCCCGCGTCGCAGACCGCGATCGAGAAGCAGTTCGCGACCGAGACCGGCGCCACCCTCAAGATCGAGACCCAGCAGTGGGACAACATCAACACGAAGATGACCACGGCACTCGCGACGAACACGCCGCCTGACGTCGTCGAGATCGGCAACACCGACGTTCCGCTCTTCGCCGCGACCGGTGCGCTCACCGACATCACGAAGGACAAGAGCAAGCTCTCCAACGGCGGCACGTTCCTCACCGGCCTCGCAGCGCCCGCGACCGTGAACGGCAAGCTCTACGCCGCACCGTTCTACGGCGGGGCGCGCGGCGTCATCTACAACACGGCGACCTGGGCGGCGGCGGGCATCACAGCACCGCCGACGACCTACGCCGAGTTCACCGCCGACCTCGACAAGGTGGCCGCGAAGAACACCTCGGCCGACTTCTCGCCGATCTACGTGACGGGCACCTACTGGTACGGCGGGTTCTCGTTCGTCGCCGACGCCGGCGGCACGATCGCCACGGAGAAGGGCGGCAAGTGGACCTCCGGTCTGACGTCGCCCGCCGCCCAGAAGGGACTCGAGGAGTTCAAGGAGTTCCAGAACAAGTACTCCACGACGGCCTCGCGCACCGCGCCGCTCGACACCCCCGACCCGAACGCGGTGTTCGGAACCGGCAAGACCTCCGCGATCCTCGGCAATGCCAACTCGCTGACGTCGATCCTGACGAGCTACCCGGCCCTCAAGGGCAAGGTCAGCTCCTTCGTGCTGCCGAGCCCGAACCATCCCGGCGAGGCTGCCCCGACCTACGTCGGCGGCTCCGACCTGGGCATCGCGGCGAAGAGCAAGAACCAGGATCTCGCGCTGAAGTTCGTCGAGATGATCGACTCCAAGTCGGTCCAGATCGATCAGCTCACCAAGCTCGACGGGCACTCGCCGGTCACTCAGCAGCTCATCAACGAGGTGACGCCGAGCATCGATCCCGACCAGCAGGCGTTCTTCAAGGCGGCGGACAAGAGCTTCTCGACCCCGGCGGCACCCGGCTGGGCGACCATCGAGAGCGATCAGACGGTCCTGTCCTACTTCTCGCAGGCTGCGGCGGGCACGAGCAGCGTGTCCCAGTCGGCACAGTCCTTCAGCGCCCACCTCGTCAAGGCACTGAACGCGAACCAGTGACACACCTAAGGACGGTCAGCGCATGTCTGCTCACGGCTCCTCGCCGATGAACGCAACAGGCCTCGAGCGTTCGGTCCGGATCGACGTCGCACGCGGGCGTCGATCCGGACGGCGCCGGCGGCGCACCTGGGTCGCCCCCGTGGTGCTCCTGATCCCCGCCGGGGTCGTGCTCGCCGCGATCCTCGGCTACCCGCTCGTGCGCCTCGTCATCAACTCGTTCCAGGACTTCGGGCTCCGAGCACTCTTCACGGGCCAGAACCAGTGGATCGGCTTCGCGAACTACACGGCGATCTTCACCGACAGCGACTTCCTGCCCGTGCTGCTGCGCACCCTCGTGTTCACGGCGGCGCTGTGCGCCGGGTGCATGGCCATCGGCATGGCCATGGCGCAGCTGATGGTCAACGTGAACGCGTTCTCGCGCATGGTGCTCAGCTCGATCCTCATCCTCGCGTGGGCGCTGCCGACCGTCTCGTCGACACTCGTCTGGCAGTGGCTGTTCCAGCCGCTGTACGGCGTGTTCAACTGGATGATCACGCAGCTCGGCTGGTTCGGCGACTACACGCAGCACAGCTGGACGAGTCATCCGTTTCAAGCCTTCGCGATCGTCTTCATCCTGATCGTCTGGCAGTCCGTGCCGTTCGTGGCGCTCACGATCTACGCCGGCCAGTCGCAGATCGCGCCCGAGTATTACGAGGCGGCGAAGATCGACGGCGCCGGCGGGTGGTTCATCTACCGGCAGATCACGTTGCCGTTCCTCCGGCCGGTGCTCTACCTCGTCGTGATCCTGCAGCTGATCTGGCACTTCAACACCTTCAACCAGCTCTGGATCCTCACCCAGGGCGGCCCGGACAACAAGACGACCACGCTGAGCATCTGGTCGTTCCAGAAGGCCTTCGCCTCGAACTCGTTCGGGCAGGGCTCCGCGATCGCCATCGTCACCGCACTGATGCTGATGGTGATCACCGTCTTCTACATCCGCCGACTGGTTCGATCGGGAGAGTCACTGTGACCACCGCCACCACACCCGCCGCCGCGGGCGCCCTGTCCTCCGCCACCCCCGCCGCTTCCGCCGGTGCGAGAACGCAGCGCCGACGCCGGCGGGCCAAGCATCCGGTCGCCCATACGCTGCTGTATGCGCTCTGCGCGATCTGGGTGTTCCCCATCTACTGGATGCTGAACACCTCGTTCAAGACGCCGGCCGACATCGAGACGACGACTCCGCAGTTCCTGCCGCACCCGTTCAGCGTCGTCAACTACATCGACGCGCTCACGAAGGCGGGGTTCGTGTCCTCGCTGCTCAACAGCCTGATCGTGACCCTCGGCACCGTGATCGTGTCGATCGTCCTCGGCTTCCTCGCGGCAGCTGCGCTGACCCGCTTCCGCTTCGCCGGGCGGCGGGCGATCCTGATCGCGATCATCTGCGTGCAGATGATCCCCGGCACGGCGCTGCTCATCCCGCTGTTCCTGTCGTTCAAGAGCCTCGGCCTGCTGAACAGCTACTTCGGGCTGATCCTCGCCTACGTCGCGACCGTGCTTCCGTTCAGCATCTGGGTGCTCCGCAGCTTCTTCGTCGGGCTGCCCGACGAGATCGAGGAGGCCGCGAAGGTCGACGGGGCGGGCACCGTGCGCATCCTGCGGTCGATCTATTTCCCGCTGGTGCTGCCCGGCCTCATCTCGACGAGCGTGTTCGCGTTCATCAACGCGTGGAACGACTTCATCACGGCCTACGTGATGCTCGAGAACCAGTCGAAGTACACCTTGCCCGTGTGGCTCGTCTCCTTCAGCACGAACGAGGGAACCGACTACGGCGGCCTCATCGCGGCGTCCGTGCTGTTCTCGCTGCCCGTCGTGATCTTCTTCATGATCGTGCAGCGCAACCTGGTGACGGGCATGTCGGCCGGGGCGGTGAAGGGGTAGTGGAGGTTCGGATCCTTCCCGACCGTGCGGGGCTCGGCGCCGCGGCGGCCGCCGACGTCGCGGACGCGCTCCGCGCGACGATCGCGCAGCGCGGAGCCGCGCGCGTCGTGTTCGCCGCGGCCCCCAGCCAGTCCGAGATGCTTGCCGCCCTGGTCCGCCAACCGGGCATCGACTGGGCAGCGGTGACGGCGTTCCACATGGACGAGTACGTCGACCTCGACGCATCCGCCCCTCAGGGCTTCGGCAACTGGCTGCACACCGCGCTGTTCGACCTGCTGCCGTTCGGCGAGGTCCACTACCTCGGCACACATGGCGACGCGCAGACAGCGGATGCCTATGCCACGGCACTCGCCGCGCAGCCGATCGACGTGGTCTGCCTCGGCATCGGCGTGAACGGCCATCTCGCCTTCAACGATCCGCCGGTTGCCGACTTCGACGACCCGAAGCTCGTCAAAGAGGTCGAGCTCGACACCGAGTGCCGACAGCAGCAGGTCGACGACGGCTGCTTCGCGGCGCTTGGCGACGTACCGCGCCGTGCGCTCACGCTCACGGTGCCCGCGCTGATGGCGGGCGCCCGGCTGTTCTGCGTCGTGCCGGGTCGTGCGAAGGCGGCGGCGGTGCGCGACGCGCTCGAGGGGCCGCTCGGCACAGCGTGCCCGGCATCCGTGCTGCGCCGGCACGACGCGTGCACCCTGTATCTCGACCGCGAGTCGGCGAGTGCGCTCGAGGGGCAGAAGGCGCTCTCGTGAGCGCGCCGGCGGGGGCCGCGGGGTTCGTCCTCTCGGGCTTCGGCGACGAGATCGACGCGGACCCCCAGGTGCAGCTCGCGGTGCTCGCAGCCCTCGGCGCGACCGCCATCGAGGTGCGCAGCGCGTGGGGTGTCAACATCGTCGAGCTGGCGGATGAGCGCGTCGCCGAGCTCGCGCACCTGATCGCGGGGGCCGGGTTCGCGGTGTCGGCCGTGGCGTCGCCGATCGGCAAGGTCGACCTACGGGCACCGCAGGCCGACGAGCTCGCCCGGCTCGATCGGGCGCTCGCGGCGGCGCAGGCGCTCGGCAGCCGCTTCGTCCGCGTGTTCAGCTTCCAGCACGACGGAGCCGAGGCGAGCGCGGTGCGCGCCGAGGTCGTCGAGCGCATGGGCACACTCGCCGAGCGAGCCGCCGCGGCCGGCCTGATCCTGCTGCTCGAGAACGAGCTCGGCGTCTACGGGGACACGCCGGCCCACGTCCACGATGTGCTGGCGGGTGTCGCATCCCCGGCTCTGCGCTTCGCGTGGGACGCAGGCAACTTCGTGCGCGCGGGTGCTCGCCCCTTCGACGACGCCTACGCGCTGCTGCGGCCCTACCTCAGCTACCTGCAGGTGAAGGACGCGGTGCCCGAGCAGGGCAGCGTGCCGGCCGGCGCAGGGCACGGCCAGCTGCGCGAGACGGTTCGCGCACTCGTCGACGACGGGTTCGCGGGCTTCGCGTCGCTCGAGCCGCACCTCGCGACCGCGGGGCGCTTCGGCGGGTTCACCGGCCCGCGCAACTTCGGCGTCGCGGCCCGCGCGTTCGCCGGGATCGTCACGGAATGCGGAGGGCAGATGCAGTGAGCACACAATCGGATGCCACGACCCGGAGGCCGGAGGCGCCCGATCGGATCGGTGTGGCCATGGTCGGCTGCGGCGTGATCGGGCGCACTCATGTGGCGGCCATCGAGGCCATCGACGAGCTGGAACTGGTCGCCGTCGTCGACCCCATCGAGAGCGCGCGGGAGGCCTTCGCCGATGCCGCGCTCGCGCGCACCGGGTCGCGCCCGGCCGTCTACGCCGAGCTCGACGAGGCGCTCGCGGACCCGAGGGTGGGCATGGTGTCGGTCGGCACTCCGAGCGGCATGCACATCAGGCAGGGCCTCGCGGCTCTGGCGGCCGGGCGCCACGTCGTCATCGAGAAGCCGCTCGACGCGTCGCTCGAGCACGCCGCGGAGATCGAGGCCGCCGCCGCGGCCGCGGCCGAACGGGGCATCGTCGCGTCGGTGATCAGCCAGCACCGCTTCGACTCGGCGACGCGAGCCGTCGCCGACGCGATCTCGTCGGGGCGGCTCGGCCGCGTGACCTCGGCGCTCGCGACGTCGCCGCGGTGGCGCACCCAGGAGTACTACGACTCCGGTGAGTGGCGCGGCACCTGGGAGTTCGACGGCGGCGGCGCCCTGATGAACCAGGGCGTGCACACCCTCGACGTGCTCCTCGCGCTGATGGGGCGTCCGGTCGAGATCTCGGCGCGCACGGCGCTGCTCGCCCATGAGCGCGTCGAGGTCGAGGACACCATGGTCGCCACCATCGAGTTCGAATCGGGCGCGCTCGGCATGATGCACGCCTCGACGGCGGCGTACCCCGGGCTCGAGTCACGCGTGCAGATCATGGGGTCGGGCGGCAGCGCGATCATCGAGAACGACGAGCTCGTGTACCTGACCGGGCACGAGGCGGGCGGCGAGTCATCCGCTGGGGCACCCGCCCCGGCCGTGACGGCGCCCGGCGATGCGCGCCAGCTGCCAGAGGGGCACATCCGGCAGTACCGCGACGTACTCCGCGCGATCCGCACCGGCACCGCGCCCGGGGTGCCGGTCAGCGCTGCCGCGATCGCGCTCTGCGCGGTGCGCGCCGTCTATATCTCCGCGACCCTCGGTCGCCCCGTGCTGTTCGACGACGTGCGCGCAGGGCGCTACGCCGACGTGGAAGTGAGGACCGGAAGATGAAGTTCGCAGTGTTCACCGCGTCCACCCCCGAGTGGACGCCCCAGGAAGCCGTCGAGACGTTGAGCGCGCAGGGCTGGGACGGCATCGAGTGGCGGATCACCGACCAGAAGAGCGCAGAGACGCCGGGCTTCTGGGCCGGAAACCGCTCGACCTGGCCGTTCACCGGGCTCGAAGACCGGCTCGACGAGATCTCGGCCCTCACCAGCGGTGCGGGGCTCGCGCTCTCCGCGATCGGCGGCTACGAGCGCTGCGACGACCACGACGGAGTGGAGCGGATGCTTGCCGCAACCGCGCGCCTCGGGGCCGACAAGGTCCGGGTGACCACACTGGCGCTCGGCAACTCCAGCGTGGGCGGCGGCGCGCCGAGCGGGCGCCCGTACCCCGAGCTGTTCGACGAGACCCGCGAGCACTTCCACTGGGTGGCCGAGCGCGCGGCGCACCACGGCGTGACCGCGCTCGTCGAGCTGCACCGCGGCACCGTCGTCGCCTCGGCGTCATCGGCGCTGCGGTTGCTCGACGGCATCGATCCGCGCCAGGTCGCGGTGATTCACGACGTCGGCAACCTGATCTCCGAAGGCCAGGAAGACACTCTCTCCGGCTTCCAGATGCTCGGCGAGCGCCTCGCGCACGTGCACGTGAAGAACACGCGCTGGGTCGGGACGCCGTCCGAGGAGACGGGCGAGTTCGCCGGCACGGTCGACTGGGCTCCCCAGCCCGCGCCGCTGCGCGCCGGCCAGGCGGACCTCGTCGCCTATTTCCGCGCACTGCGGGCCGTCGGATACGACGGATGGATCACCGTCGAGGACTTCTCCACCGCACTGCCGCTCGCCGAGCGCACCGCCGACAACCTCCGCTACCTGCACGCCGTCGCGGCCCGGGTCGCGGGCGAGTGACCGCCGCGGCGACCAGCTGGACCGGCCGGCACTGGCGCACCGGCACACCCGTCACGGTGACCGCGGAAGGCGGCCGGATCACGAGCATCACCGAGACGGATGCCTCGACCGAGGACTGGCTCGCCCCGGGCCTCATCGATCTGCAGGTCAACGGGATCGCGGGCTTCGACCTGAATCGCGGCGCCCCCGACCCCGAGAACGTCGTCGGCGCCGCGCGGGCACTGCGGAGCGAGGGGGTGGTGCGCTTCTGCCCCACGGTCGGCACCGCCTCCGAGGAACACATCGTCGGCGCACTGCGGGCCATCGCGACGGCCTGCGATGATCACCCGGAGGCCGGGTACGCCGTCGCGGGCGTGCACGTCGAGGGCCCGTTCATCTCGGCCGAGGACGGCCCGAGGGGCGTCCACGATCCGGCCCAGGTGCGCGACCCCGACTGGGACGAGTTCCTGCGATGGCAGGACGCGGCCGGCGGCCGCATCCGGATCGTGACGCTCGCTCCCGAGCGCCCCGGCAGCGCCGCGTTCATCGCGCGGCTGCGCGAGGCCGGCGTCATCGCATCGATCGGCCACACGGGCGCGAACGAGTCGCAGATCGCCGAGGCGATCGCCGCGGGAGCGACGATGTCGACCCATCTCGGCAACGGAGCCCACGCGGTGCTTCCGCGACACCCCAACTACATCTGGGCGCAGCTCGCCGACGACCGCCTCACCGCCGGGTTCATCGCCGACGGCTTTCACCTCGGCGCCGCGCCGCTCACCGCGATGCTGCGCGCGAAGGGGCCGCGAGCCGTGCTCGTGAGCGACGTGAGCTCGCTGGCGCGCATGCCCCCCGGCCGGTACCGCGGAGTGCAGCACACCGAGGTCGTGCTCGAGCCGACCGGGCGGCTGCACATCGCCGATGAGCCGCGTCTGCTCGCGGGCTCGGCGAGCCCGCTGCTCGACGGCATCCGCTTCATTCTCACCGCCGGCATCGCCTCACTCACCGAGGCGATCGAGCTCGCATCGACGCGCCCCGCCGGGTTTCTCGGGCTCGCCGACGGCGGCGGCGAGCTGCGTGAGGGCGGCACGTGCGACCTGGTCCGCTTCAGTTGGGATGGCGAACGGCTCGGCTTGCGTGAGACCGTTGTGCGCGGTGAAAGCATCCGTGTCGACTGACGCTCGCGCGACGCGCGACGGCACGCTGAACCGTGCCTGGCGCCGCTCGATCTTCGCCGTCTTCGGGCTCTCCGGCTTCGGCATCGCCAACTGGCTCTCTCGTGTGCCCGCCGCGCGCGGCACGCTGCACGCGACGGCGTTCGAGATGGGTGTGCTCGCACTCGGCATCTCGATCGGGTCGATCATCGGGTTCGCCCTGGCCAGTCGTCTCGCCGGCCGCTGGGCGCCGCGCACGATCATCGCGGCGGCCCTCGGCCTCAGCACTCTCGGACTCGCCGGCGCGGGTGCCGGCGCCGTGCTCCCCGGCGGGTTCGCGCCGACCATGATCGCGCTCGTCCTGCTGGGCGCCGGAAACGGCACGTGCAACGTCGCGATGAACGTCGAGGGCACGCACCTCGAGTACGCGATCAGCCGACCCGTGATGCCGCACTTCCACGCCGTGTTCAGCATCGGCGCCGCCGTCGGTGCCGGGCTCGGTGCCGTGTGCGCCGCGATGCAGGTGCCCGCGGTCGTGCAGCTCGTGGCGGTCGCCGCGGCAATGGCGCTCTCGCTGCCTCTGGTGACGCGCGCGCTGACGCCGACGGCGACCCTCGCTCGCACGGCGGTTCCGGCCGAACCCGCCGGCCCCGGCACGCCGAGCCGCCCCGCAGCACGGCCTGCAGCACGACGATCCACCGCGTGGCTCGAGACGCGCACCCTGCTCATCGGGGTGGTCGTGCTCGGGATGTCGTTCGCCAACGGCGCCGCCAACGACTGGATCGCCCTCGCGATGGTCGACGGGCACGGCGCCGCCCAGGGCCTCGCCGCCGCGACCACGGACGTGTGCTCGGTCGCCGTCGTCGTCGCGCGGCTGTTCGGACCGCGAGTCCTCACCCGTCTCGGCCGAACGCAGACCGTGCGGGCATCGGCGGTCACGGCGCTCGCGGGCATCCTGCTGTTCGTCTTCGCTCCGAATGCCGCGTCCGCCCTCGGCGGGGCGGCGCTGTGGGGCCTCGGCATCGCCCTCGCCTTCCCGGTCGGCATGTCGGCGGCCGGCGACGAGCCCGCGCGAGCGCCGGAGCGCATCGCGGTCGTCGCGGCGATCGGCTACTCGGGCTCCCTCGTCGGGCCACCCCTCATCGGATTCGTCGCCGGCGGAACCGGCATTCTGCATGCCCTGCTGATCGTGCCCGTGCTCGTCGTCGCCGCGGGGCTCGCCGCGCCAGTGCTGCGCCAGGGGCGACGCGGAGCGAACAGCGGCGCGCAGGGCGCCCTAGACGACGCTGCGTAGCGGCAGCCTGATCGGTTCCCGCTCCGGCGCGCTCGCCTCGAACGAGCGGATGACTGCCGCCGAGTCGCTCCTGATCGCCGCGAGATCGTCGCGGTAGACCCCGATGCCGTGATAGAGGTTCGACAGGCCGAGCGACATCGCGCCGAGCAGACCGGCGGCCTCCCCCAGGCTCGAGTGGTGGATGCTCGTGCGCACGCTGACGCTCGTCTCGACCTGCGCCGCGATCCGTGCGAGCGATGCCTCGTCGAGCGATTCGGAGAAGCCGCCCGTGACGACGATCGACTGCGGCTCGTAGGCGATCGACATGATCGACGCGAGGTGGGTGAGCGCGCGATACACCTCGTCGAGCACGCGGCGGTACTTGTGCGGCTTGGCGAACAGCTCGCGCGTGGATGAGACGTCATAACCCTGATCCGCCGCGTAGGCCACCAGCCCCGCACCGGAGACGAGGTCGCGCACGCGGTACCCGCTGCCGTAGAGCGGCAGGCGGCCGAACTCGCCGAGCACTCCCTCGCGCCCGGAGAGCACGCGGCCGTCGACGGCGACCGCGGCGCTGAGCCCTGTGCCGATGACGAGCAGCGCGACCGTGCCGCCGCGGGGCACCGCGCCGTACTGCAACTCCCCCACGAGGGCGAGGTTCGAGTCGTTGTCGACCGCGGTCGGCACCCCCGTCGCCTCGCTTAGGCAGTCGATGAACTCGGTGCCGGCGATCTGGGGCAGGTTCACGGAGGCGATGACGTGCTCCTTGTCGCCCGCGACCGCACCGGGGAGGCCGATGCCGACGGCGCCGAGCTCGGCACCCTGTCCGTAGCGGGCAGTCAGCTCGAACACGTGACCCGCGAGCCAGTCGGCGAGCTCGCTGCCCGACAGCGCCACCGGCGTCGTGTCGACGAGCCTGCCGAGGGTGTTCCCGAGCGCGTCCGACAGCACGAGCCGGCAGTTCGTGCCTCCTAGGTCGACGCCGACCACCATCGCGTGCGACTCGTTGAACCTGATCCGGGTGGCGTTGCGCCCCGGGCCCACCCTGGGCGACGCGTCCGTCTCGACGACGAGGCCGTCCTGCATGAGATCGTCGACGACCCGGAAGACGGTCGCCTGGCTGAGACCGGTCTCGGCCACCAGTCTGGGCCGGTCGAGTTCCACGGCCGAGATGATCGATGAAAGCGCGACGCTGCGGTTGTAACCACGCGTCAACGAGGCCGCTGCCATAGTTCCTCTCAGCCTGAATAGAAACGTTGGAGCGAGCATAGCCCACCACCGGCCGACCAGCGCAAGGATGACTTGACAAAGCCTTCGTTCGGTGGTTCATTACTCGAGTAATGAACCAATCAACGGGGCTCGCGTGATCGACGACGGGAAGCCGATCTTCCTCCAGATCGCCGAGCAGATCGAGAACGACATCATCGACGGCAGCCTGGCCGAGGAATCCCAGGTGCCATCGACGAACGAGTTCGCCGCCTTCCACCGCATCAACCCCGCGACGGCCGGCAAAGGGGTCAACCTCCTGGTCGACACGGGCATCCTCTACAAGAAACGGGGCATCGGCATGTTCGTCGCCACGGGCGCACGCGATCGCCTCATCGCGAGCCGCCGCACCCAGTTCGTCGACGACTTCGTACGTCCCCTGCTCGTCGAGGCATCGAAGCTCGGCATCGACTCCACGACACTCGCCGGCTTGATCACATCCACTAGTCCCGCAGCCATGGCCGCGGCCAACGAGGACCGGACATGAACAATCACACTCCCCCTCCCGCCGACCCCGCGATCGAGGTTCGCGGGCTCACCAAGCGCTTCGGCTCGATGACCGCGCTCGACGACGTCTCGGTGACGATCCCTGCCGGTTCGATCACGGGTCTGCTCGGCCGCAACGGCGCCGGCAAGACGACGCTCATGCACGTACTGACGGGGCAGGACTTTCCGTCGAGCGGGCACGTCAGGGTGTTCGGCCAGACGCCCGGAGAGAACGCCGCAGTGCTGCAGCGCATCTCCTTCGTCAAGGAGAGCCAGCGCTACCCCGACAACTTCAAGCCCAAGCACGTGCTGCGCACGGCTCCGTGGTTCTTCGAGAACTGGGATGCCGAGTTCGCCGGCCGGCTCGCCGACGATTTCCGCCTGCCGCTGAACCGCGGCATCAAGAAGCTGAGCCGGGGCCAGCTCTCGGCCGTCGGCGTGATCGTCGGGCTCGCGAGCCGCGCGCCGCTCACCTTCTTCGACGAGCCCTATCTCGGTCTCGACGCGGTCGCCCGGCAGATCTTCTACGACCGCCTGCTCGCCGACTACGCGGAGTTCCCGCGCACGGTGGTGCTCAGCACGCACCTGATCGACGAGGTCGCGAATCTGCTCGAGCACGTCATCGTGATCGACCAGGGCCGCATCGTTCTCGACGCGCCTGCCGACGAGCTGCGCGGCCGCGCCGCGAGCATCGTCGGCAGCAAGCCCGACATCGACGCGTTCGTCGCGCGGCGCCGAGTCGAGGTACTTCACCGCGAGGAGCTGGGCCGAACGGCATCCGTTCTGGTCGACGGGGTCGATGACAGCGTGAGAACGGATGCCGTGAACGCCGGCCTCGAACTCACTCCGGTATCACTGCAGCAGCTGATCGTGCGCCGCACCGGCGGCGCACTCGGCGCAGCGGATGCCGCACCCTCAGGTTTCACCACCGCGGGCTCGCCCCGCCGCAGCCGCGAAGGAGCATCGCGATGACCGCCGTCACGCTCATCGAACCCGGCGCTCGAAGCAGCGCCGCCCACGCGCCCAGCGCCTCGGCGCGCATCTGGCGCATCGTGCGGCTGCACTACGCCAACCGCGTCAACTCGCTGTACGCCCCTCTCGGCACCCTCGCGAGCATCTTCGCGGTCTTCCTCTTCGTGCAGGTCCTCATCGTCCACGCGACGGGGCACAACGCCGACAGCGGGCAGGGCTACTCCCCCGGCCTCGTGTATTTTCTGCCCTACCAGGTGATCTTCGCCGTGCAGGCGATGAACCTGACCTTCGCCTACGCCCTCGGCATGTCCTCGACGCGGCGCGACTTCGCGCTCGGGACCGGGCTCATGTTCTTCCTGCAGTCGGCCGGCTTCTCGGTGATCTGCACGGTGATGTCGTACCTCGAGCAGTGGACGCACGGCTGGGGCCTCCACTCGGTGCTCTTCCATGGTCTCGTCTACGGCACCGGCAATGTCGGCGAGCGTCTGCTGACGTTCTTCGCCGGCATCTTCTTCATGCTCTGCGTCGGGTCGGTATTCGGCGCCGCCTTCGTGCGGTGGCGGATGAACGGCACCTTCGTCATCGGCTTGGCGCTCCTGCTGGTGTTCGTCGGCGCCGCGGCGCTCATCACCTTCACGAACTCGTGGCTGCGGCTCGGAAACTGGTTCGTCGCCGTCGGACCGGCCGGGTTCGCCGCGTGGCTCCTGCTTCCGGCCGCGATCTTCGCGGTCATCGGCTACGTGGCCCTGCGCCGCGCCACGCCGAAGAGCTGAGGCGCGCCGGCCACGACGCTCACCGCACTGCGCCGGCCACGTTGGCTAGCGCTTGCCGCGCAGCGACTTCTGCATCGTCACCGTGCCGAGCCACCGGCCGAACTTGAACCCGACGCGGCCCATGCGCCCGACCTCTTTGAAGCCGAGCTTCTCGTGCATGCGGATCGACGCCTCGGCCCCCTGATCGGCGATCACGGCGATCACCTCACGGATGCCCGCTTCACGGCACTTGTCGAGCAGCACCTCGAGCAACGGCGTGCCGAGTCCCTTCCCGGTCGCGGCCGGCCCCAGGTAGATCGAGTTCTCGACCGTGTACCGGTACCCGGCCTTCGCCGACCACGGCGAGACGAGCGTGTACCCGAGGATCTGCCCGTTCGGGCTCTCGGCCACGAGGAACGGCATCTTCGCCTTGCGGATGTGGTCGTACTTCGTGCGCCACGCGCGCAGCGTCATCGGCTTGTCGTCGAAGGTGACCGTCGAGTTGGTCACGTAGTAGTTGTAGATCTCACGAACATGCGGCAGATCTTCGGGGACCGCCTCGCGGATGCTGTACGAGAACGGCGCCTCTTCGGGCGCCGGCTTGCGAAGGTGGGGCGGCAGCACCCGCCGCGTCTGATACTCCTCTTCCAGCACACGCCTATTCTGTCGTGCCCAGCGACCCGCGACACCACAGAGGGGCGGCGATCCGATCGATCGTCGCCCCTCAGTTGCCGTCGCCTACGCTCCGGGCTTGCCCGCGAGCTGGCGGCTCACGATGTCGCGCATGATCTCGTTCGTGCCGCCGTAGATGCGGTGCACGCGCGCGTCGGCGAACGCGCGGGTGATCGGATACTCGTTCATGTAGCCGTAGCCGCCGTGCAGCTGCAGGCAGGTGTCGAGCACCTCCCATTCGCGCTCGCTCGCCCAGAACTTGACCTTCGCGGCCTCCTCGGCCGACAGCTTGCCGTCCTTGTAGGCGAGCAGCGCGCGGTCGACGTACGCCCACAGCGCGTCGACGGTCGCGGCGACGTCGGCGAGCTTGAACCGCGTGTTCTGGAAGTCGATGATCCGCTGGCCGAACGCCTCGCGGCTCTTCGTGTAGTCGACGGTCCAGGCGAGGGCGGCCTGCGCCGCGCACGCGCCGGCCACGCCGATCGAAAGGCGCTCGAGGGGCAGGTTCATCATGAGCTGGACGAAGCCGCGCCCCTCCTGGCCGCCCAGCAGGTTCTCCTCGGGGACGAACACGTCGGTGAACGACAGCTCGGCGGTGTCGTGGCCGTGGGAGCCGAGCTTGCTCAGCTTCTTGCCGTGGTCGAAGCCGTCCATGCCGTTCTCGATGAGGACGATGCTGAAGGCATCCGGCCGGTTGCCCTCCCCCGTCTTCACGAACGTGACGACCAGATCGGCGGTCTTGCCGCTCGAGATGAACGTCTTCGCTCCGTTGATGACGTAGCCGCCCTCGACCTTCTTCGCCGTGGTCGAGATGCCGCGCAGGTCGGACCCCGCGCCGGGCTCCGTCATGGCGAGCGCGCCGATGACCTCGGCCGTCGCCATGCGCGGCAGCCACTTGGCCTTCTGCTCCTCGGTGCCCATGTGCACGAGGTACGGCACGGCGAGGTCGTCCTGGATGCCGAAGGCGCCGGCCAGCGAGCCTCCGCCGACCGCGATGATCTCTTCGCCTACGACGGCGCGATAGCGGTAGTCCCGCAGCATGCCGCCACCGCCGAACTCCTCCGGTACGGACAGGCCGAGGATGCCCGCCTCGGCGGCCGCTCTCATCGCCGCCCGGTCGATCTCGCCCTCGGCGTCCCAGCGCTGAATCGCCTCGTTGGTGACGTGCCGCTTGATGAAGTCCTTCACCAGGCCGCGGAAGTCTTCGTGGTCTTCGTCGTAAATGTCTCGCTCCATCGCGAGGTCCTCCCTGTTGTCGATCTGGGCGCACGCCGGGGAGAGGTTACGCACGCGCGGGGCCGTGCGTGCAGCTTGCTGTGGGATCACTATTCACCCGCGCCGCATACGCCGAGCCGACTTGTGGAATCGCAACACCGACCACCCGATAACCTTGCCCGCATGGCCCCCGCGAAGTCCTTGTCGCAGCTCGCCGCCGAGGGTGCGATGGACCCCGGCTGGGCGCAGGCGCTCGAGCCCGTCGCCGGCCAGATCGCCGCGATGGGCGAGTGGCTGCGCGCCGAGAACGCGGCCGGGCGCGGCTATCTGCCGGCCGGCGCGAACGTCCTGCGCGCCTTCTCGTACCCGCTCGCGGACGTGCGGGTGCTGATCGTCGGCCAGGACCCGTACCCGACGCCCGGGCATCCGATCGGCCTCTCGTTCGCCGTCGAGCGGCACGTGCGCCCCGTGCCGCGCTCGCTGCAGAACATCTACCGCGAGCTGCACAAGGACCTCGAGGTTCCGGTGCCCTCGCACGGCGACCTCACGGCGTGGAGCGAGCACGGCGTCATGCTGCTGAACCGGGTGCTGACCGTACGGCCCGGGGCCGCCGCCTCGCACCGCGGCAAGGGCTGGGAAGCCGTCACCGAGCACGCGATCCGCACGCTCGTCGCGCGCGACGCCCCGCTGGTCGCGATCCTGTGGGGCCGCGACGCGGGCACGCTGCGGCCGTTGCTCGGTGAGACGCCGATCATCGCCTCGGCGCATCCGTCGCCGCTGTCGGCATCGAGCGGATTCTTCGGCTCGCGTCCCTTCAGCCGGGCCAACGCGCTCCTGGCCGAGCAGGGCGCGCCGCCGGTGGACTGGGCGCTCGCCTGACTCACCCAGGGGAGAGAACGCACGATCGGGGAGACCGGCCGTGCCGGATTCTCTCCCCGATCGTGCGTTCTCTCCCCGAGTCCTAGGCCTTGGGGGTGAGCGGACCGCGATGCACCGCGAACTGGGCGGCCTGAGCGATCGGCCGCAGCACGATCAGGTCCTGGTCGACGTACCACGGCTGCTCGAGGGCCGCGACGATGACGGATGCCACGTCCTCGCCCGTGAGCGGGTGGTCGACCCCCTCGTACACGGCATCGGCCTTCCCGGCGTCGCCGAGACGGTTGAGTGAGAACTCCTCGGTGTGCACCATTCCCGGCGCGACCTCGATGACCCTGATCGGCTCGCCCTTGAGGTCGAGCCGCAGCGCGCCGAACAGGCCGTGCACGGCGAACTTCGCCGCGTTGTAGCCGCCACCCCCGGCGTAGGCCTGCAGACCCGCGGTCGACGAGACGGTCAGGATGTCGGCGGAGCCGGACCGCCGGGCAGCCTCGCGAAGCAGCGGCAGCAGGGCCTGCGTCACGCGCACGACGCCGATGACGTTCACGTCGAGCATCCATCGCAGGTCATCGATCGAGAGCTCGGGCACGGGGTCCGTGCCGCGGGCGCCGCCGGCCACGTTGATGAGCGCGTCGACACCGCCGCTCTCCCCCAGCCAGGATGCGAGCTGCGCGACATCCGCTTCCTCGGTCACATCCGCGACGAACGTCTCAGCGCCCGTGGCCGCGGCGAGCGCCGCCAGCCGGTCGGCACGTCGCGCGACGCCGACGACCCGCCAGCCGTGCTCGGCGAACAGCCGCGCCGTCGCCTCACCGATTCCCGAACTCGCACCCGTGACAACGACTCTTTTCGCATCCGCCATGACTCCATCATGTCGCGCGGCCGTGTCACCGCGAAGGCACGTGTGACTGCGTATGTCAGCACCCCTTTGCGGCACGGATGCCACGCTTCTAGTGTCGGTGCCACATCGCAGACCACCCAGTCCCTCAACCCGACCCATTCAGCCACCGCAGGAGGCATCACCATGACCCTCGACCCGACGAACTGGCAGTTCGAGACCAAACAGATCCACGCGGGCGCGGCGCCCGACCCGACGACGAACGCTCGCGCGACGCCGATCTACCAGACCACTTCGTACGTCTTCAACGACGCGGACCACGCGAAGAACCTGTTCGCCCTCGCCGAGTTCGGCAACATCTACACCCGCATCCAGAACCCGACGCAGGCCGTCGTCGAAGAGCGCCTCGCGGCGCTCGAGGGCGGCTCCGGAGCACTGCTGCTCGCCTCGGGCCAAGCGGCCGAGACGTCAGCCGTGCTGAACATCGCGCAGGCCGGCGATCACATCGTCTCGTCGGCGTCGATCTACGGCGGCACGTACAACCTGTTCAAGTACACGCTCGCGAAGCTCGGCATCGAGACCACCTTCGTCGTCGACCAGGACGACCCCGACGAGTGGCGCGCGGCGGTGCGCCCGAACACGAAGCTGTTCTTTGCGGAGACGATCGGCAACCCGAAGGTCAACATCCTCGACCTCGAGACGGTCGCGGGCATCGCGCACGCGAACGGCGTGCCTCTCATCGTCGACAACACGATCGGCACCCCATATCTGCTGCGCCCCTTCGAGCACGGCGCGGACATCGTGATCCACTCGGCGACGAAGTTCATCGGCGGCCACGGCACGACCATCGGCGGCGTCATCGTCGACGGCGGCCGTTTCCCCTGGTCGGAGCACGCCGACAAGTTCCCGGGCCTCAACGAGCCCGACGAGTCGTACCACGGCGTGCAGTACACGCAGGCGGTCGGCGACTCGCTCGCCTTCATCATCAAGGCGCGGGTGCAGCTGCTGCGCGACCTGGGGCCGGCGATCGCGCCGATCTCGGCGTGGCTCCTGATCCAGGGCCTCGAGACGCTGTCGCTGCGCGTCGAGCGCCACGTGCAGAACGCTCAGGAGATCGCGGAGTTCCTCGAGCGCCACTCCGACGTGGCGTCCGTCAACTACGCGGGCCTCCCTACGAGCCCCTGGTACGCGGCGGCGAACAAGTACACGCCGAAGGGCGCGGGTGCCGTGCTGTCGTTCGAGCTCAAGGGCGGCGTGGACGCCGGGAAGGCCTTCGTCGACAGCCTGCAGCTGTTCAGCCACCTCGCGAACATCGGCGACGTGCGCTCCCTCGTGATCCACCCCGCGTCGACGACGCACTCGCAGCTCACCCCCGAGCAGCAGCTCACGAGCGGCGTCACGCCGGGCCTCGTGCGCCTCTCGGTCGGCCTCGAGAACGTCGACGACCTGAAGCAGGACCTCGAGAACGCTCTCGCCGCGGCGAGCGCGGTGGCTCAAGCCGCCAGGACGGCGTAACGCACCGCGGCCGGCGGGCCGCGCAAACAAACAAACACAGCCCGCACGGCGTAACGCACCGCGGCCGGCAGGGCCGCGCAAACAAACACAGCCCGCACGGCGTAACGCACCGCGGCCGGCAGGGCCACGCAAACAAACACAGCCGGACGGCGTAGCACCCGTCACAAAGCCCTGACGGTCTGCCACTCCTTGGCACAATCGCCTTATGGAGTGGCAGACCGTTGAAGACACTGTGCCGTCGAGTTTCGTCACCGACGCGCAGTTCCGCTCGCTGCTCGGCAAGCCACCGGCCACGGGCGCGTGGCGAGAGAGCGATCCAGTGGGCAATCGCCGCTTCGTGGGTCTCGGGCCGTTCACGTTCGAGAGCGGGCAGTCGCTGCCGTACGTACGGGTCGCATATGAGGCATGGGGGGAATTGAACGCGGATGCCTCGAACGCCGTCCTCATCGAACATGCGCTCACGGGCGACAGCCATGCCGTCGGCGAGGCGGGGCCGGGTCACCCGACCTCGGGCTGGTGGCAGGGCATCATCGGCCCGGGCAAGGCGATCGACACGGACCGGTGGTTCGTCGTGGTGCCCAACATGCTGGGCGGGTGCCAGGGCACGACGGGTCCGGCATCCATCGCTCCTGACGGCGAGCCGTGGGGGCCTCGCTTCCCGTTCACGACGATCCGCGATCAGGTCGAGGCGCAGGTGCGCTTCGCCGATGAGCTCGGCATCGGGCGGTGGGCGGCTGTGGTCGGCGGGTCGATGGGCGGCATGAGCGCGCTCGAGTGGGCGGTGAGCCACCCGGATCGCGTCGAGCGCCTCGGTGTCATCGCCGCCCCTCCGGTGACGACCGCTGATCAGGTGGCGCTCAACTCGGTGCAGCTCGAGGCGGTGCGCACCGATCCGCATTTCCGTGGTGGCGACTATTACGACCAGGCCGACGGTGAGGGTCCGCATCGTGGGCTCGCGCTGGCGCGTCGCATGGCGCTGCTCAACTACCGCAGCCCTGACGAGCTCAATGCGCGGTTCGCCCGCAGCTGGCAGAGCGACATCAGCCCGTTCGGCGGGGGCGGCCGTTTCGCCGTCGAGTCGTACCTCGACTTCCACGGCAATAAGTTCACCCGACGCTTCGACGCGAACAGTTATGTCACGGTCGTTCAGGCGATGAACTCGCACGACGTCGGCCGCGGCCGCGGCGGTGTCGCGGCGGCACTGGAGCGCGTCACGGCGCGCACGCTCGTCGTCGGCATCGACAGCGACCGCCTCTTCCCGGTCGAGGGCCAGCGCGAGATCGCGGCCGGCGTGCCCGGCGGCCTCGACGGCGGAAACGCGGTCGTCATCCGGTCGGAGTACGGTCATGATGGGTTCCTCATCGAAGACGAACTCATCGGCGAACAGCTCGCTCGGCTGCTCGCCGCCATGCCCCCGACCCGACAAGACCACGTGCCTGAATGAATCGCATCGCCAAGGAGCGCGACCGCCTTCTCGCGGCGGCAGCCCGGGTCACGGGCATGCTGTCGGCGCTGACCGCGCTGCTCTGCCTGATTCTGCCGTACGCGCTGTCGACGGGCCGCGAGATCGCGGTCGCGGCGCTGCTGGTCGCGGTGCTGATCGGATTCCTGCGGCTGAGCGCCTCGACGAGCATCTGGTGGGTGGTCGTGCTCGAAGTCCTCGCGGTCGCCTCCCTCCGCGTTGCGACGGGTGGTGTCGACCCGACGAACACGGCCACTTCGTATGCGCTCGGCGTCATCGCGGGCGGCGTGGTCGGGGCGCTTGGCATCATGCTGCTGACGACGGGCCCGCGCATCGTCCTGTTCGTGCTGAGCCTGGTGGCGTCGCTCACCGCCCTGTTCTTGAGGGACACGCACGCGGCCTACACGTTCCATGCGATCGTGATCGGCCTCGGCGGCTGGGCGTTCTGCGCCGTGCTCGCTCTCTGGCTGGGGCGCATCGTGCCGCAGGCGATGCTGCGCATCTCGGCGATGAGCGACGCCTACCGGGCCGAGCGGGTCGCGAGCGAGACTGAAGCGCGTCGGCGGCAGGGCGCGCGGCTGCTGCACGACACGGTGCTCGCGACGCTCACCCTGCTCGCGCACTCGGGCGTCGGGGTGAGCGAGCAGGCGCTGCGCGAGCAGGCCGGTCAAGATGCTGCGCTGCTGCGCCAGCTGCGCATGGGGTACACGCCGAACCCCGAGGCGAGCGGTGAGTACAAGCTGCGGCCGGTCGAGGAATCCACGCTCGGCAACACGCTCGAGTCGGTGAAGCAGCGGTTCCGCCGCATGGGACTCGAGGTGACCTGGCACGGCAAGGGGCAGGTGCTGCTGCCGAGTGACACGCTCGACGCCTTCCTGCTCGCCCTCGCCGAGAGCCTCGAGAACGTGCGACGGCACTCCGGGGTGGGCGAGGCGCACGTCACGATCACCGACGACGACTCGAGCGTGCGAGCGATGGTCACCGACGACGGCGTGGGATTCTCCGCCGAGGACATCCCGCACGGCCGGCTCGGCTTCACCGAGTCGATCGTCGCGCGCCTGCGCGACGTGGGCGGCGACGCGCGGCTGTTCTCCGCCCCGGGCAGCGGCACGACGGTCGTGCTGGAGGTGCCCAAGTGAGCCATGCCATGCCGCAGCGGCGCGGCGAGGAATCCGCGCCCAGCACTGAACGCCTCGCGATCGGCATCAACCTCGCCGCCGATGTGATCCTCGCCGTCTGCCTTCTCTTCTTCCTGTTCGACGCGCGCCGCTACCCGATGCTGCCGCTCGACATCGCGGCGTGGGCGCTCCTGCTCGCCGTCGTCACGCTCACGCAGCTCGGCGCGGCACGGCGGGTTCGCCTGCCCACCTCGTGGTGGACGATCGCGCGCATCGTGTTCGGCGCCGTCATCGTGCTCGACGTCTTCGGTGTGCTCGACCAGGTCGGCAACGGGGTGTCCGGCCCGTATCCGACCGCGGCGATCGGTGTGGGTTCCGGAATCGCGATGTTCGCCACCGCGCATCAGCGCGAACGCAGCATCACCCTGGCGATCGCGGCGCTCGGCATCCTGCTGGCAGTCGACATCGTGGTGACGGCACCCGGCGCCCTCGACCCCGATCTCGCGCCCGGCATCGTGTCTCTCGCGCTGGCTCTCGCGCCGCCCATCGTCGGCGTCGCCACGGTGCGGGCGTTCCGGAACATGGTCGAGTTCCAGTCCGACCTGTCGCAGGCGAAGGGCACGACCAGCGCGGCCGCCACGAGCCTCGGCCAGACGGCATCCGAGCAGCTCGTGCGCCTCGACATGCAGGCCGAGCAGCTGCTCGACGACGTCGCGAGCGGGCGCACCCCGCTTCCCCTCAGCGAGTCGCTCGCCGACAGCGCGTCGACGATCGCGACGCAGCTGCGCATGAACCTCGTCGCGCGCAAGAGCGAGACCTGGCTGCACCACGCGCTCACCGAATCGACCGTGTTCGGCGCGATCTCGACGATCGACGACCCCGACGGTCTCGCCGCGAGCCTCGCACCCGATCAGCGGGACGGCCTGCTCACCGGCATCTGGATGCTGGCGGGCGACGGCGAGCGGGTCGCACAGGCGCTGACGGTCACGGTGCGCCGAAACAACGTCGGCGCACAACAGCGTCTCGCGGTCACGCTCGAGCTCATCGGTGTGCCGAAACGCCGGGTTGATCCGGCGGCATGGCAGGCTATCAGCAGAGTGGGTCGCTATACGGACGTATATAGCACCCCTACGCTAAGAGTCGACGTCGACTGCGCCCTCGACCTGGTCGCCGACCGCTGACCCCCGAGTGCGACGACATCCCGAGAGAAGGAATCCAGTGACTGGTCAACCCATCAGGATCGCAATCGTCGACGACCACCGCATGATCCTCGGCGCGCTCACCGAGTGGATCCGCAACGCAGCCGATGACATCGAGGTCGTCGCCGCCATCGCCACGTGGCCTGAGCTGCTGACGAGTCCGGCGTTCCCCGTCGACGTGGTGCTGCTCGACGTCGACCTGAAGGACAACATCCCGATCTCGGTGAAGCTGTCGGCCCTCAAGACCGCCGGTACCCGCACCGTGCTGATGAGCGCGCTCTCCGACCCGAACGTCGTACGCGAGGCGCTCGCGGCCGGCGCCCTCGGGTACGTCGTGAAGAGCGAAGACGCTGCGATGATCGCCGAGGCGGTCCGCGCGGCCGTGCAGGGCGAGTCGTTCATCTCGGCCGAGCTCGAGGTCGTGCTCGGCGAGACCGAGGGGTCGAGCCCGAAGCTGTCCGCGCAGGAGCGCCGCGTCATGGCGCTGTACGGCGCGGGTGAGCCGGTGAAGTCGGTGGCGTTCAAGCTCGGCATCAGCGACGAGACGGCGAAGAGCTACCTGAAGCGCATTCGCGAGAAGTACCGCCTCGCCGGCTTCGACGTCGGCACGAAGGTCGCGCTGCGGAAGCGCGCGATCGCCGACGGCATCCTGCTCCACAACGACTGACGCGTCGGCCGCGTCACACGTCGGCCGCGTCACACGTCGGCCGCGTCACACGTCGGCCGTGACTGTGCCCGGTTGACGCAATTGTTCCCGCTACACGGGGCACAGAAGCGCCAAACGGGCACAGTGCCGGGCTAAGCGGGCACAGCGCCGGGCTAAGCGGGCACAGTGGTGCGCTGAGCGGGCACAGTTGCGCGAGCGCTCAGGCGTGCGGCGTCAGCTGGCTGAGCTGGCTGCTCAGCTGTGCCACGAACTGGATCACCCAGACCATCGACGAGATCAGGGCCACGACGTAGCTGCCGATCATCACCCAGAGGGGCGTGAGGCCACGCGGCGCGGCGACCCGGCGCACGATGACGCTGCGGCCGATCACGTACACGATCGGCGTGAGGAACGCCCATGCCCACTGGAACGGCCGGACGACGCCGACCCGCTCGAGCCGCCGCTGGTCGAAATAGGCGAGCACGATCGCGGCGACGTAGCTCAGCAGCCCGAGCAATGACGTGACGGTGTAGCCCGGGCCGAACAGCGTGTAGGTGTTGAAGTGCGGCTGCGGGGCCGGAAGACCGAGTGCCTGCGCCGACTGCACCTCGCGCACGTAGGCCGTGAGCGGCGCGAGGTCGATGTGCACGAACCACACGAGAATTCCGCTGAGCAGGGGCAGCAACGCGATGATCCACACGAACGGGCCGTAGATCGGGGCCCCCTCGGCCAGCCGCGGCCGCTCGGCGCGCGGGCCTCCCCCGCTGACGCGATGCGTCCATTCGTTGCCGTCCCAGAATCGCTGGGCGGCCTGCTGCCAGGGGTCCGGGTACCACCCCGGAGGCACGTTGCTCACGCCACGACGCTATCGGGTGACGGATGCCTGTGGCACGGCCTTGACGCGAATGAGCGCCGTCTGAACGGCTGCGCAGCGCGTCAGTGCGTCAGTGCGAGGGAACCGTGAGGTTGAGGGGGCGCGTGCGGGCTCGCAGCCGCCCCGACCGCCGTTCGATCGAGAACGACACCACGGCGATGATCAGTCCGAGCACGGTGAGCCCGATGCCCAGCCAGATCGGGGCGCGGTACCCGAGGCCGAGCCCGACGACCACGCCCCCGAGGGAGGCGCCGAGCGAGTTCCCGAGGTTGAACGCGGAATGGTTGAGTGCCGCTGCGATCGACTGGGCGTCGTGCGCGACATCCATGAGGCGCGTCTGCACGGCCGGCGACACCACCGACGACGCAGCGCCCACGAGGAAGATGCCGAGGATCAGCAGTGCCGGAGTCCGCGCGAACAGACCCGTGAAGGCGAGGGTCGCCATGACCGCGAGGAACGCCGCGAGGATCGTGCGCTGCACCGAGCGGTCCGCGCTGTGACCGCCGATGAGGTTGCCGACGAACATGCCGATGCCGCAGGCGACCAGCGCGAGCGGGACCCACGGCTGCTGCGGCAGGTGGGCCACGTCGGTCACGAGCGGGGCGACGTAGGTGTACAGGGCGAAGAATCCGCCGAATCCGATCGCCGCCATGCCGAGGGCGAACCACAGCTGCGGGTGCCGGAACGCCGACAGCTCACGCCGCAGCGTCTGCCCGGGATTGCCCGGCTGCCACGGCATGGCCGCGCTGACCGCGATGAAGGTGAGGGCGAAGAGGCCCGCGACGCAAAGGTAGGCGGCGCGCCATCCGTAGGTCTCACCGACCCAGGTGATGGCGGGCACGCCGACGATGTTCGCGACAGTGAGACCCGTGAGCACGAAGGCGACACCGCGTGCTCGCTTGCCCTCGCCCATCAGCGAGGCCGCGACGAGCGACGCGATGCCGAAGTACGCCCCGTGCGGCAGACCGCAGAGGAAGCGGAACAGCAGGAGCGTCGGGAAGTTCGGCGCAAGCGCCGCCGCGACGGTCGTGAGCGTGAACGCGACGAGCAGCCACATCAGCAGCCGCTTCCGCGGAAGTCTGGCGGCACTCGCCGCGATGGTCGGCGCACCCACGACCACGCCGAGCGCGTAGGCGCTCACCATCAGGCCGGCGTGAGCATTCGCGTCTTCGTGGCTGCGCGCCCAGATGCCGGGCAGCATCGAATGCGCGATGTCGGGCAGCAGACCCATGGCGACGAACTCGGTCGACCCGATCGCGAAGCCGCCGAGCGCGAGGGCGACCAGCGCGAAGCGGATGCGAGTCGGGGACATCGCCGCCGACCCTGCGTCGGTGCGAGTCATGGGCTCGATTGTACGGCGGGCGTCGAAACGATTCGAGCGCGCCTATTCGGCCAGACTTCGCGCGGCCCGCACCTGCTCGTACTCCCAGATCGCGCGCCGCAGCACGGTCTTGTCGCGCGCGCCCACGATGGCGCGCAGCGCCACGGAGGCGAAGGCCCCGAGCCAGCCGCCGATGCCGTTCGCGACGACGTCGCCGATGTCGGCGACGCGCTGGGGAAGGAATGCGCCCTGCGTGAGCTCGATGCCCGCCGAGAAGGCCGGCGTGATGAGCAGCACGGTCCACCAGAGGCTCCGCGGCAATGCCAGCGCGAGCAGGAATCCGAGCGGCACGAACATGGCGATGTTCGTCGTGAACTCGAGCGGCAGGTAGCCGAACCACTCGGGAACGCCGTGGCGGTGTGCGATGGCGAGCACGGTGCTGATCGCGTTCCGGTAGCGCCTGTCGACCGGGATCGGCGACATCGTGATCAGCAGCACGACCACCGAATAGGCGCCCAGCAGGACCAGTGACAGCCACAGGCGGGCATGGCTCTTCGGCGGTTCGCGCATCCGCTACTCCAGAGCCGCCTCGAGGCGCGCGATCTTCCCGTCGAGCTCGCCGGTGCGACCCGGGCGGATGTCCGCCTTCAGGACGAGCGAGACCCGGGTGCCGAACGGCAGCACCGCCTCCGTCGCACGCTTGACCACGTCGAACACCTCGTCCCACTCCCCCTCGATCTCCGTGAACATCGACGAGGTGCGGTTCGGCAGACCCGACTCGCGCACGACCCGTACGGCCGCTGCGACCGCGTCGTGCACCGAACCGTCGTCGGTGGCGGATGCCCCGCCCGACGGAGCGACTGAAAATGCGACGATCATGCTGTCTTTCCCCTTCTTCTCGGCGATGTGCGCCGCGCGCCCGCGCTCCAGAGGGCGACGAGTGCCCACGCGAAGATCACGACATCGAGCACATTGCGCACGGTGACGAGTCCGATGACCGTAGCCTGCGCCCCTGTCAGTCCCTCGTAGAACCACGGATAGATCAGCTGTGTCAGAGCGAGCGAGATCATGACGAGGATCGCCGGCAGGCGGAACCGCCGCCCGGCGACCATCATGCCGAGCATCACGGGCACGGGGAACCACGTCTGGTACTGCGGCGAGCCGACTTTGTCGAACACGCAGAAGCCGACCGTGAGCGCGAGCCCGAGCAGCGCCACGACGTACCGCGGCTCGGCGCGCCGCACGACCGCGATCACCCCGACGATGATGGCCACGGCCACGGCGAGCGGCATCGCCCAGTCGGCCGCCGCGGCGAGCGCGGCCGCTCCGGGCCCCGCGACCTGGAACGTGTAGATGCCCGTGTCGTAGTAGATCTTGAGCCCGGGCACTCCGGCCCAGACGCCCCAGAGCAGCGGCGTCGCGAACACCGACTCGATCTGCAGGCCGCGCCCGGATTGCTGACCGATGAAGCTGAAGAGGAAGCGTGCGCGCAGCACCCAGAGCGCCAGAGCCACGATGACGACGCTCGCGCCGACGGCGCCGACGAGCACGCGCCACCGTTCCTTCGCCGCGACCACCGCGGCGGCGATCAGCGCAACCGGCCAGAACTTCACCCAGGCGCCGATGGCCAGGAGCACGCCGGCGAGCCACGGGCGCGTCTCGAGCGCGACGATGCCGAGCACCGCGAGCGCGACCGAGACGATGTCGAGGCGCCCGAGCGATACCGGGCCGAGCGCGATCAGCGCGATCAGCCAGTACCACGCCGCGCGTACCCGAGATACCGAGGGGCGGCTCAGCAGACTCGCGAACGCGGCCGCGTTCAGCAGGCTGACGAGCAGCAGCCAGAGTGCGCCGTACCCGGCGTCGCCGGCCATCCTCGGGATCAGCATCGGAACGAGCGCGACGATGGGGTACACCCACGGCGCATCGATCGCGGGCCAGCCGTAGCCATGGAGTGCGTTGTCGATCCAGACCCGGTAAAAGCCGGTCACGTCGTTGAACGACGCCCCCGTGGGCCCCGGGACGAGGCAGATGGCGGCCAGCACGAGGTGAACCGCGATGAACGCCGGCCAGAGCAGGGAACGACGTCTGACCAGGGCGCGCATGGCCCCACCATAGCCTCCCGGGAATCGCCCGAGTCACGCGATCGCGAAAGCACCCATCAGCGTGACGGATGCTGCAGCCACCAGCATCTCGAGGCGCCCCTCATGAGCCCGTGCGCGCCACAGCGACCAGCCGGCGTAGAGCGCCGCGGCGCCGAGCGCGACCGGCAGCAGGGCGACACGGTCACCCATGCCGGCCATGGCGGTCTGCCCGGTGCCCGGGGTCGAGGCATCCGTGCTCATGCTCGTCATGCCCGCCATCGCGACCGTGAGCACCGCCATGGCGATCAGCCCGAGCGCGCGGTGCGCGGCGAGCGGCGTGCAGCACCGCGCGCCGCGGCCCGGGACGGCGACCACGATCGCCGCTCCGAGCTCGACGGCCACCCACATGACGCTCGGCAGCACGTGGGCGGGGGCCATGCTGTCGGCCATTCCGAGCACCATGACGGCCATGGCCGCCGGGCCGCGCCACGCGACCCGGCGGCTCGCCGAACGGCGGACGAGCTCAGTGCTGGTGGTCATGTCCGTCGTGGGCCACGTGGCCCGCGTGCCCGGCATTGGCCGAGTGGCCGGCGTGCGCGGGACCGCAGTGGTCCGACTCGGTCGCCTTGATGTTCAGCGCCGGGTTTCGGTCGAAGAATCCGTACGGCTTCATCGTGAACTTGACGTAATCGGTCGGCATGACGGGCCAGTCCTCGGGGCGAGGAAAGTGCGTGAGACCGAACGTAGTCCACAGCACGATGTCGTCACCGTCAAGGTTCCGATCGGCCGCGACGACGGCGCCCTCATCGCCGGCGTCGCCCTCGCGCTGCCCTCGCAGCGCCTTGCCGAGCCCGACGCGCTGCTCGAGCTCATCGCGGAGGATTGCCGCCGCCTCGCAGCAGCCCTGCGATGACGGCCGGCACGGCATGCGCGATGTCGAGCGCGGCGATCGGACCACCGGCGGACGCCGCGACGCCCGCGAGCCCGTGCACCGCGGCCGCCGTTGCGGCGAGTTCGGCGAGCGCGTCGTGGCCGCGTTGCCCGATGAGGTCTGTGCCGCCCGCCACGAACGCCCCGAGAATGCCGCCGAGCACGTCGCCGCTGCCGGCAGTGGCAAGCCAGTGGGTGCCGAGCGCGACGGAGATCGGCTCGGCACCCGGCGCCGCGACATACGTCGTCGCGCCCTTGAGCAGGACCGTCACGCCGAGCGCCTCCGCGGCGCGAGCCGCGGCCGTCGAGGCATCCGCGGCGATCTCGGCGGCCGTGAGAGCCGCACTCGACCGGTCCAGCGCCCGTTCGAGCTCGCGGTAGTGTGGCGTGATGACCACCGGGGCCGTCGCCGCGTCGATGCGGTCGAGCGCGCCGGCGTCGGCCACGACGGGCACGCCGTCATTGAAGGCGAGGCCGACACGCTGCTGATCCGTCTGCGTGCGGTCGGCCGCCCCGGGCATTCCCGAGCCGACGAGCCACGCCTGCACTCGCCCCTCGCCGAGCACGACCTCTGGGCGCCGGTGCAGCACGAGACCGGTCGGCGTCGCGGGACCGAGGTAGCGCACCATGCCGGCACCCGCGCGGATCGCGCCTTCGACGCCCAGCACGGCGGCGCCGGGGAACGCCTCCGACCCCGTCGCGACGCCGAGCACGCCGCGCGTGTACTTGTCGTCGCCCGCGACCGGCGCTCGGAGCATCCGTGCCGCATCGTCTGCCGTCCACACCCGCTCAGCCGTCATGTCACCACGATAGGTTCGGGGGTGTGAGCTCGCCCATCTCTCTTCCCGGTCGCACCGTCGTCTTCGACTACGGCGAGGTGATCTCGTGGACGCCGACCGATGCCGATCGCGCGACGATCCTCGCGCTCGCGGGGGTACCGGCCGAGCCGTTCTGGCGCGCGTACTTCGCACACCGCAACGGGCTCGACCAGGGCACGCACGGTGTGCGCGCCTACTGGCTCGCCATCGCCGACGAACTCGGCGTGACCTGGAGCGATGCGCGCATCCACGAGCTGTGGGCCGCCGACTTCCGCTCGTGGCTCTCGGTGAACCCCGGCACGATCGAGGTGCTCGCCGACCTCAAGGCGGGCGGCACGCGGCTCGCCCTGCTCTCGAACGCCGGCGCCGACTTCGGCTCCTACTTCCGGCACGGGCCGCTCTCCGACTGGTTCGAGGCGTTCTACGTCTCGGGCGAGCTCAGGCTGCTGAAGCCCGAGGCGGCGATCTACCGGCACGTGCTCGACGACCTCGGAATCACCGCGGCCGAGATGGTGTTCACGGACAACAGGGCGGACAACATCGTCGGTGCCGAGGCTCTCGGCATCACGGGCCACGTGTTCACCGATGCCGCCTCGCTCCGCGCGTTCCTCACCTCACTCGCCAAGGACTCATGACCTCCCAGCTGTTCACCCCGATCACCCTCGGCCCCGTCACCTTCGCCAACCGCGTCTTCGTCGCACCGATGTGCCAGTACTCGGTCGCCCAGCGCGACGGTGTCCCGACCGACTGGCATCTCATGCATCTGGGCTCGCTCGCCTCGAGCGGCGCCGCCCTCGTCATGACCGAGGCCACGGCCGTGAGCCCCGAGGGGCGCATCTCGCCGCAGGACGCCGGTGTCTGGAACGACGCTCAGGCCGCGGCCTGGGCGCGCATCGTCGGGTTCGTGCATGAGCGCGGGGCGAAGGCGGGCATTCAGCTGCAGCACGCCGGCCGCAAAGCGTCGACGTATGCGCCGTGGGGCTTCGAGGGCCGGCACGGCACGGTTCCCGAGTCCGACGGCGGCTGGGTGCCCCTCGGCCCGTCGGCGATCGCGTACCCCGGCTACGACGCGCCCGCGGCACTCGATGCCGCCGGCCTCGACAAGGTCGTGGCGGACTTCGGCGCGGCGGCGCGGCGTGCGACGGCCGCCGGCTTCGACGTGCTCGAACTCCACGCCGCGCACGGCTACCTGCTGCATCAGTTCCTCTCGCCGCTGTCGAACCAGCGCGACGACGAATACGGCGGGTCGCTCGAGAATCGCGCGCGACTGCTGCTGCGGGTCATCGATGCCGTGACGGATGCTGTCGCCGACGGCCCCGGCGCGGGGCCAGCGATCTTCGTGCGGTTCTCCGCCACGGACTGGGCCGACGGTGGCTGGAACGAATCCGACACCGCGACCGTCTCGCGCTGGGCCGCGCAGGCCGGCGCGCACTTCTTCGACGTCTCGACGGGCGGGAACGTGCCGGCGTCGATCCCGGTCGGCCCCGGCTACCAGGTGCGCTTCGCTCAGTACGTCCGCTCGCTCGGCGAGGTGCCCGTCGGCGCGGTGGGCATCATCACGAGCGGCGCCCAGGCTGAGCAGATCGTCGCGACCGGGCAGGCGGATGCCGTGCTCATCGCTCGCGAGATCCTGCGCGACCCGCGCACGCCGCAGCGCTGGGCACGCGAGCTCGGCGTCGATGACGGCGCGCTCTGGCAGCCGCAGTACGAGCGCGCCCGCCCGCGCTAAGCGCGACGCGTCGCGTCGTGCACCTCGCCCACGAGCTCCTCAAGGATGTCCTCGAGGAACAGCACACCCACGGTGTGCTGCGGCGACGCTCCCGGCGCAGACGCCACGGTTGAGGAATCCGTCACCCGCGCGAGGTGGGTCGCGGAGCGCTGCAGCTGCGCGAGCACATCCTCGATCTCGGCGTCGGCGGCCACATCGACGAAACGCCGCACGCGCGCCGCGGGCACGGGTTCGGCGAACTGCGCGCCCTCGAGGCCGAGCACGTCCTTCAGGTGAACGTAGCCGATGGGCGAGCCCGCAGCATCCTCGATGATGTAGCGGCTGAACCCGAACTTCGCGACGGCGCGCTCCACGTCTGCCGGCGTCGTCGACTCGGGCAGCCGCACGAGCTTCTCGAGCGGCACGCTCACCTCGCGTGCGGTCTTCGAGCTGAACTCGAAGGCGGCCGTGAGCGCGCCGGTCGAGTCCTGCAGCACCCCCTCGCGCGTGGACTGCTCGACGATGGTCTCGACCTCTTCGAGGGTGAACGTCGACACCGCTTCGTCGCGCGGGGTGAGGCCGACAAGGCGTACGACGCCGTTGGCCGTCCAGTTGAGCGCGTGCGTGATCGGCCCGAAGACGCGCCCGATGGCGACGAGCGGGGGCGCGAGCAGCACGACGGCACGGTCCGGAAAGGAGAACGACAGGTTCTTCGGCACGGTCTCGCCGAGCACCACGTGCAGGAACGACACGATCACCAGCGTGATGATGAACGCGGTCACCTCGATCGCGCCGTCGTTCATGCCGGTGAGCTGCAGCGGGGCCGCGAGCAGGTGATGGATCGCCGGCTCCGACACATTGAGGATCAGCAGCGAGCACACCGTGATGCCGAGCTGCGTGGTCGCGAGCATCAGCGTCGCGTGCTCCATCGCGTACAGCGCCGTCTTCGCGCTGCGCTTGCCGCGCTCCGCGGCCGGCTCGACCTGGGAGCGCCGCGCGCTGATCACCGCGAACTCGGCCCCGACGAAGAACGCGTTGCCGAGCAGCAGCACGAACAGCCAGAGGATCCCGGCCCAATCAGGCATCCGTCACCCCGTCCTTGTCCTTGCGCGGTTCGAGACGTGCGATCGGCTCGAGCGCCGGCCGGAAGCTGATCCGGTCGATGCGCCGCCCGTCGAGGGCCGTGACGCGCAGCGTTCCGCCCGTGAGCGCCACCTCGTCGCCGACCTCGGGGAGTCTGCCGAGCTCGGCCATGACGAAACCGGCCACGGTCTCGTAGCGCTCGTCCTCGGGCACGGTGACGGCGGCCCTGTCGCGCAGCTCGTCGGGCCGCAGCAGGCCGCTGAACTCGATCTCCCCGCGCGGACCCGGCGTCAGCACGCTGTCGACGGCGCCCGTGTCGTGCTCGTCGGCGACCTCGCCCACGAGTTCCTCGATCAGGTCCTCGAGCGTCGCGACACCGGCCGTGCCACCGTACTCATCGACGACGACGGCCATCTGCAGGCTGCGCGCGCGCAGCTCGGCGAGGAGCGCATCGAGGTGCATGGTCTCCGGCACCCGCAGCGCCTCGGTCTGCAAGGCGCTCACCGGAACCCGCACGCGACGCTCGCGCGGCACCGCGACCGCCTGCTTGACGTGCACGATCCCCGCGATGTCGTCGATATCGTCGTCGACGACGGGGAAACGCGAGAACCCGGATTCCCGGGCGAGAGCGATGACCGTGTCGGCGGTGTCGTCGCGCTTCACGACCTCGAGCTGGGGTCGCGGCGTCATCACATCGCTCGCGACGCGGCCCGAGAAGAGCAGGGTGCGGTCGAGCAGGCTCGCGGTGTCCTGCTCGAGCACCCCCTGCTCGGCCGAGCGGCGCACGAGGGAGCTCAGCTCTTCGGCGCTGCGCGCGCCGGAGAGCTCTTCCTTCGCCTCGACCCCGAACACCGTGAGCACCGCGCCGGCGCTCGCGTTGAGGAGCGCGACCGCGGGCCGGAACACCGTCGTGAACCCGGTCTGGAACGGGATCACGATGCGTGCCGTCGCGAGCGGCACGGCGAGCGCGAAGCTCTTCGGCACCAGTTCGCCGAGAATCATCGACACGAGCGTGGCGAGCACGATCGCGACGATCGACGAGACGACGGATGCCACGGCATCCGTCATGTCCATGGCCAGCCACACGGGCTGGAACAGCGCGCCGATCGACGGCTCGAGCAGGAAGCCCGTGAGCAGCGTCGTCAGCGTGATGCCGAGCTGCGCGCTCGACAGATGCGTCGACGTGTGGCGCAGCGCCGCGATGGTCATGCCGAGGCGGGTCTCGCCGCGCTCGCGCCGCGCCTCGAGGTCAGCCCGGTCGAGGTTCACGAGCGTGAACTCGCTCGCGACGAAGAACCCCGTGGCCACGGTCAGAACGAGCCCCGCGATGAGCTCGACGATGGCGGTCACGGGCGCACGCCCCCCGCGGTCATGGCACAGCCGTGCCCGCTGGGTCTAGCCGGGGCCGCGTCCATATGGCGGCAAGTGTACCGAGCGCTGCCGCCGCTTCCTCTAACTTCCTGCCGCGCGCTACAGTTGCGGCCTCCCGCGCCACCCCCGCGAGTTGCGCCATGCCGCAGGTGTAGCGCGCACGGTGGGTCGCTGCGCCGGCCGACTTCCCCGGCACAGCACGGGATCGGGCACAGTTCTCCACGAGTGAGACCTTTCGCCCAGCGGGTGCCTGCAGCGGGTCGGCCACAGTAATCGGCATGTCCCGAAGTCACGCTGCCGCGCGAGCCATGGAGCTCGGCCTCGATCTGACCACCGACGCACGCGGGCGCGCCATCGAGTCCGATGCGATCCGCCGCGATGTCGAGCGAGAATTCCGAGTGAAGCTCTCGCGTGGCGTCTATGCCACGACAGAGATCTGGCAATCGAAGAGTCCCGATGAGCGATTCGAAGCGTTCGTCATCGGCATCGCGGCCTCTCTCGCTGACGACGTCGTCTTCTCCCACAATGCCGCCGCGGTGCTGACCGGGCTGCCACGGCTCGGTCCGTGGCCGCATCAGGTCGAGGTCACCATTCCGCCGGCGTCCGGCGGCCGCTCGACCGGCAACGTCCGCCGCTACGGCGCCGCGCTACGCGACGATGAAGTCGTCGAGATGAGCGGATTCCTCATCACGTCGGTACCCCGCACCATCGTCGACCTCGCTCGCACCTCGAGCTTCGCCCAGGGTGTCGCTGTCGCGGATGCGGCGTTACACCGGAAGCGGCGGCCTACGCCGCTGATGTCGGTGGACGAACTCGCGGCCGAACTCGAGTATCAGCGCGGCCGTTCTCGCTTCGTGAAGATGCGCCGTGTAGCCGAATTCGCCAGCCCTCTCTCAGACTCGGTTCGGGAATCCCACAGTCGCGTCCTGATCCACGAGCTCGGTTTTCCCCCGCCGGTTCTCCAGCAGCCGTGGTTCGACGCCGAAGGCCATATCGGTGACACGGATTTCTGGTGGCCCGAGCACGATCTGGTCGGCGAGTTCGACGGCTACGTCAAGTTCATCAAGGCCGAGTTCACGCGAGGTCGATCGGTGGACCAAGTGGTCCTCGCCGAGAAGACGCGAGAAGACCGAATCCGTGCTCGCGGTCCCCGATTCGCCCGCTGGGACACGCCGTATCTCAGGGCGCCTCGCCGACTGGCGCGGCTGCTCGTCGATGCCGGTCTGCCTGCACGGCCGCGGTCGCGCTACAGCTACGGCATGCCGCCCCAGGTGTGAGTGTCGCGCGATCCCGTAGGTGTAGCGCAACGCTCGGCGCGGCTCGGCGGCTACCAGCTGACGGGGAGGGCCTTGCCCTCCTCGTAGCCGGCGGCGGACTGCAGACCGACGAGAGCGCGGTCGTGGAAGTCGGCCACGCTTCGCGCCCCGGCGTAGGTGAACGACGACCGCAGGCCGGTCGTGATCATGTCGAGCAGGTCCTCGACCGACGGCCGCATGGGGTCGAGGTAGATCTTCGACGACGAGATCCCCTCGGCGAAGAGCTCCTTGCGCGCGCGGTCATAGGCCGACAGCCGCTCGAACCGCGCCTGCACCGCCTTCGTCGACGCCATGCCCCAGCTCTCCTTGTAGAGCTTGCCCGAGGCATCCGTGCGCAACAGCCCGGGCGACTCGATGGTGCCCGCGAACCACGAGCCGATCATGACGGATGCCGCGCCCGCCGCCAACGCGAGGGCGACGTCGCGCGGGTACCGCACCCCGCCGTCCGCCCACACCGACGCGCCGAGTTCGCGCGCCGCTTCCGCGGTCTCGAGCACCGCCGAGAACTGCGGGCGGCCGACGGCGGTCATCATGCGGGTCGTGCACATGGCGCCGGGCCCGACGCCCACCTTCAGGATGTTCGCGCCTTCGGCGACCAGGTCTTCAACGGCCGAGGCGGTCACGACGTTCCCCGCGACGAGCGGCAGCCCGAGGTCGAGACCGGACACCGCACCGAGAGCCCGTCGCATGCCCTCCTGGTCGCCGTGCGCGGTGTCGAGCACGAGCACGTCGACGCCGGCGTCGCGCAGGGCCCGCGCGCGCCCGACGACGTCGCCGTTGATGCCGATCGCCGCGGCGATGCGCAGCCGACCCTCGCCGTCGACGGCGGGCGGATAGATGGTGGAGCGCAGCGCAGACGTCTTCGACAGAGTGCCGATCACCCGCCCGTTGGCGAGCACAGGGGCGAAGTCGATTCCCGCCGCATCGAGCAGGTCGAAGGCGGCGCGCCCGTCCGGCACGTCCTCGGCCTCGAGGGACGTGGCCGCTCCGTGAACGAGGTCGCCGAGCCGGGCATCCGCCGGCACAGTAGCGAGCCGCGAGGCGAGCACGGTCCCGGCATATTCACCGGCCGCGTCGTGCAGCACCACGCCGACGCCGGCGGTCGCGGGGATGTGCGTGAGCGCGTCGGCGGCGGTCTCGTCGGGCGACATCACGATCGGCGAGTCGTAGGCGGTCGGCTGCTGCTTGACCCAGCGGATGCTCTCCGCGAGCTCCTGCGGGTGCATGTCCTGGGGCAGCACCCCGAGGCCGCCCCGGCGCGCCAGCGTCGCCGCGAGTCGCGGGCCCGTGACCGAGTTCATGTTGCTCGCGACGATCGGGATCGTGGCGCCGGTGCCGTCCCCCGGCGCGAGATCGACGTCCAGACGGCTCGTGACGTCGGAGCGGCTCGGGACCAGGAACACATCGGAATACGTCAGGTCGTGCTGGGGCGAGTCGCCGTAGAACCTCATGACTCCAAAGGTATTCCGCCGAGCGCACCCGCGGCACGTGCCGATCGCACGACGGGTCTAGGCTTAAGAGTCGTTGGGCGCTGCGACCCGGAAGCCGCGCATGCCCCGCACGAGGCAATACCTGACGTCAATGGAGAAGGTGGGCGATAGGCTGTGGCAAGCCAGTTGACGGGCACGGAAGAGGGAAAGTTCGGAGCCAACGACTGGCTCGTCGAAGAGCTCTTTGAGCAGTACCTCGCCGACAAGAACTCGGTGGACCAGTCGTGGTGGCCGATTCTCGAGCAGAAGAAGGCCGACAACGGGGTCGCCGCCGCTCCCGCTCAGGCACCCGCGGCTCCCGCCGCCGCTCCTGCTCAGGGGCCCGCACCGACCGAGGCATCTGCCGCCGCGGAGTCCGCGTCCGCCACGCAGACCACGCCGGTCGCGGTCCCGCCGACTCAGCCGCCCGTCGCGCGCACCACGTCGGTCGCACCGCGCCCGACGCCGGTTCCCGCCGACGCGCCTGCGGCCTCCCCCAAGAACGACGCACCCGCGACGGCCAACGACGTGACGCCGCTGCGCGGCATGGCCAAGTCGCTCGCGACCAACATGGACGTGAGCCTCACAGTCCCGACCGCGACGAGCGTGCGCACGCTCCCGGCGAAGCTGATGATCGACAACCGCATCGTCATCAACAACCACATGGCCCGCAGTCGCGGTGGCAAGGTGAGCTTCACCCATCTCATCGGGTGGGCGCTCATCCAGGCGCTGAAGCAGTTCCCGAGCCAGAACGTCTACTACGACGTCGTCGACGGCAAGCCGTCGCTCGTGAAGCCGGCTCACATCGGTCTCGGCATCGCGATCGACCTGCCCAAGCCCGACGGCACGAGGTCGCTGCTGGTCCCCGCGATCAAGCGCGCCGAGACGCTCGGCTTCACCGACTACCTGGCCGCGTACGAAGACCTGGTCAAGCGGGCGCGGGCCAACAAGCTGACGGCGGATGACTTCGCCGGAGCGTCCGTCAGCCTCACCAACCCGGGCGGCATCGGCACGGTGCACTCGGTGCCGCGGCTGATGAAGGGCCAGGGTTGCATCATCGGCGCGGGCGCGCTCGAGTATCCGGCCGAGTTCCAGGGTTCGAGCCCGGAGACGCTGAACGACCTCGGCATCTCGAAGACGATCACGCTGACGAGCACGTACGACCACCGCGTGATCCAGGGTGCGGGCTCCGGCGAGTTCCTGAAGATCGTGCACGAGCTGCTGCTCGGCGGCCACGACTTCTACCAGGAGATCTTCGCGGCCCTGCGCATCCCCTACGAGCCGATTCTCTGGGCGCAGGACATCAACGTCGACCTCGCCCACCAGGTCAACAAGACGGCTCGCGTGCACGAGCTGATCAACTCGTACCGCGTGCGCGGCCACCTGATGGCCGACATCGACCCGCTCGAGTACAAGCAGCGCACCCACCCCGACCTTGAGATCGCGACCCACGGGCTCACCTTCTGGGACCTCGAGCGCAAGTTCGTCGCGGGCGGGTTCGCCGGCAACTACGGCGAGATGAAGCTGCGCGACATCCTCGGCGTGCTGCGCGACTCGTACTGCCGCACCGTCGGCATCGAATACATGCACATCCAGGACCCGGCGCAGCGCAAGTGGTTCCAGGACAAGCTCGAGCGCCCGTACGTGAAGCCCGGCCACGACGAGCAGCTGCACATTCTCACGAAGCTCAACGAGGCCGAGGCCTTCGAGACCTTCCTGCAGACCAAGTACGTCGGCCAGAAGCGCTTCAGCCTCGAGGGCGGCGAGTCGACGATTCCGCTGATCGACGAACTGCTGCAGGGCGCGGCGGATGCCGAGCTCGACGGCGTCGCGATCGGCATGGCCCACCGCGGCCGCCTCAACGTGCTCACCAACATCGCGGGCAAGACCTACGGTCAGATCTTCCGTGAGTTCGAGGGCGAGTTCGAACTCGCCGGCACCGGCGACGTGAAGTACCACCTGGGCACCGAGGGCACGTTCCTGTCGCCCGACGGCAAAGAGGTGCCGGTCTACGTGGCGGCGAACCCGTCCCACCTCGAGGTCGTCAACGGCGTGCTCGAGGGCATCGTTCGCGCCAAGCAGGACCGTCGCCCGCCGGCCACGTACACGACGCTGCCCGTGCTCGTGCACGGCGACGCCGCGCTCGCCGGCCAGGGCATCAACGTCGAGGTGCTGCAGATGTCGCAGCTGCGGGCCTACCGCACCGGCGGCACGATCCACGTCAACATCAACAACCAGGTCGGTTTCACGACGTCGCCGAGCGAGGCGCGCAGCAGCGTCTACTCGACGGATGTCGCGAAGACGGTCCAGGCGCCGATCCTGCACGTGAACGGCGACGACCCCGAGGCGGTCGTGCGCGTCGCGAAGCTCGCGTTCGAGTACCGGCAGGAGTTCGGCAGCGACGTCTTCATCGACCTCATCTGCTACCGCCGCCGCGGGCACAACGAGGGCGACGACCCGTCGATGACGCAGCCCCTCATGTACGGCCTCATCGAGGCGAAGCGCTCGACGCGCAAGCTGTACACCGAGGCACTCGTCGGCCGTGGCGACATCACGCAGGAGGAGTACGAGGAAGCGCATCGCGACTTCCAGGCTCGCCTCGAGCGCGCGTTCGCCGAGACGCACGAGGCACAGACCTCGCCGATCCCGATCATCACCCAGCAGCCCCGGGCCGAAGAGTCCCTCGGGGGCGAGCTCGAGTCGACCGGTGTCGCGGAATCCGTCGTGCACGCGATCGGCGACGCCTTCGACAACCCGCCCGTCGGATTCACCGTGCACAAGAAGCTCACCTCGCTGCTCAAGAAGCGCGTCGAGATGAGCCGTCAGGGCGGCGTCGACTGGGGCTTCGCCGAACTGCTCGCCTTCGGCTCGCTCGTGCTCGAGGGCACGCCGGTGCGCCTTGTCGGCCAGGACTCGCGCCGAGGCACCTTCGCCCAGCGTCACGCGGTCTTCCACGACCAGGCCAACGGCCAGGAGTGGGTGCCGCTCTCGAACCTGTCCGAGCACCAGGGCCGGTTCTTCATCTACGACTCGCTGCTGTCCGAGTACGCGGCGATGGGCTTCGAGTACGGCTACTCGGTCGAGCGCCCCGAGGCGCTCGTCGCGTGGGAAGCGCAGTACGGAGATTTCGCCAACGGCGCCCAGACCGTGATCGACGAGTACATCGCGGCGAGCGAGCAGAAGTGGAGCCAGCGCTCATCGGTCGTGCTGCTGCTGCCGCACGGCTATGAGGGCCAGGGCCCCGACCACTCCTCGGCGCGCATCGAGCGGTACCTGCAGCTCGCCGCGCAGAACAACATGACGATCTCGCGCCCGTCGACGCCCGCTTCGTACTTCCACCTGCTGCGCCGCCAGGCGTACGCGCGGCCGCGCAAGCCGCTCATCGTGTTCACTCCGAAGGCGATGCTGCGTCTGCGTGGCGCGACGAGCGAGCTCGCCGACTTCACGTCGGGTCGATTCCAGCCCGTGATCGATGATGCGGATGCGTCGGACAAGGCCTCCGTCGCCCGCGTGCTCGTGTGCGCCGGCAAGATCTACTACGACCTCAAGGCGGAGCTCGCGAAGAACCCCGATCCGCGCATCGCGGTCGTACGGCTCGAGCAGTTCTACCCGTTCCCCGACGACGAGTTCGGCGCCGTGGTGGCGCAGTACCCGAACGCCGAGCTCATGTGGGTGCAGGACGAGCCTGAGAACCAGGGCGCCGCGCCGTACATGGTCGACGAGGCCCGGCGCGCCGGCAAGCGGTCGTTCTCGCTCGCGTCGCGCCAGGCATCCGCTTCGCCCGCTGTCGGCACAGCCAAGCGCCACGCCGTCGAGCAGGCCGAGGTGCTGCGGAAGGCGCTGACGCTGGGCTGAGCTTGTTCGTCGTGCCGGGCGAGGACCGGCACGACGACAGACTCAGTGCGTCTGCAGGGCGCGGATGCGCGTGAGCACCTGCGCGCGGAGCTCTTCCGGCGCGGTCTCGCGGCAGGCTCGCTGCACGGCCTCGATCAGCACGACGCCCACCTGGTGCTCGTTCGAGCAGCTCGAGCAGGTGGCGAGGTGGTCACGAATGTCTGCGGCCTCATCGGCGAGCAGTTCGTGGTGCAAGTATTCTTCGAGGTCGTGCTTGGCTTTATCGCAGCCACAGTCGGTCATTTGGTGCTCCTGACGGGTGAAGTTCGCGCCGCGATGCCGCGCTCGCCGGCGTAGTCGGCGAGCAGTTCGCGAAGCATGCGCCTGCCACGGTGCAGACGGCTCATCACGGTGCCGATAGGGGTCTTCATGATGTCGGCGATCTCCTGGTACGAGAATCCTTCGACGTCGGCGAAGTACACGGCCATCCTGAAGTCTTCGGGAATCGCCTGCAGCGCGTCTTTCACTGCGGAGTCGGGCAGATGGTCGATCGCCTCGACCTCGGCCGAACGCGCCGAGCGCGCGGTGGTCGACTCCGCACCGCCGAGCTGCCAGTCCTCAAGGTCTTCGATGGGGCTCTGGTAGGGCTCGCGCTGCTTCTTGCGGTAGTTGTTGATGAACGTGTTCGTCAGAATGCGGTACAGCCACGCCTTGAGGTTGGTGCCCTGCTTGAACTGCGCCCAGGCGGCGAAGGCCTTCACGAAGGTCTCCTGCACAAGGTCTTGGGCGTCTGCGGGGTTGCGGGTCATACGCAGCGCCGCCGCATAAAGCTGGTCCATGAACGGAAGCGCCTGCACCTCGAAGGGCAGCGCTTCCGGCTCGGCCAGTACTTCACCTGACTGCGGCTCTGCGGACGCGCTCGTGGACTCGAAGTCGTCGCTCATTGCGGCCAAGTCTACGACCGGGCGGCAGGCCTCATCGGGTCGCTCAAGCAGTGCTGTCGACACACGCATCCTCTCCGTCGCGGGGCCATCCGTACGACTGGCCCGCTATTCTGCAACCGATGCAGATCCGCACCTATTCCAGGCCCGAGTTCGATCCCTACGGCGACAACGAACCGGTGCCGAGCAACGAGCTGTGGCCGGCGCCCAGCGCGACGTCCCCGGTCGACGCCGACGTGACGCTGCCCGGGTCGAAGTCGCAGACCAATCGCGAGCTCGTGCTCGCCGCTCTTGCCGACGGCCCGTCGGTGCTCAGCGCTCCCCTGCACTCGCAGGACAGCGACCGCATGGTCGAGGCGCTCACCTCGCTCGGCGTGGGTATCGAACGGATGCCGGATCACGCAGAGGTTGATCCGCACGGATCGCAGAGACGACCCACTGGGTCGTCGCGTCCGGCGACCCCTGCGCACTACTTCGGCGCCGACCTTCGCATCACGCCGGCTGCCGAGCTGACCGGTTCCACGACCATCGATGCGGGCCAGGCCGGCACCGTGATGCGGTTCATTCCGCCGGTCGCGGCACTCGCTCTCGGCCCCGTCACGATCGATGCCGACGATTCCGCGCGCGGGCGCCCGATGACGGCGATGGTCGATGCGCTGCACGCGCTCGGCGTGGACCTCGCCGATGAGGGCCGCGGTGCACTGCCGTTCACGATCCACGGCACGGGGCGGGTCGCCGGTGGCGAGATCACGATCGACGCGTCCAGCTCGAGTCAGTTCGTCTCCGGCCTGCTGCTCTCGGCGCCGCGCTTCGAGAACGGCCTCGTGCTGCACCACTCAGGCGAGCGCCTGCCGAGCCTGCCGCACATTGAGATGACCATCGCGGCGCTCGCGGCCCGCGGCGTCACGGTCTCATCCCCCGCGCTCGGCACGTGGGTGGTCGAGCCGCAGCTCATCGGCGCGCGGGACGTGGCGATCGAGCCCGATCTGTCGAACGCGGCGCCGTTCCTCGCGGCGGCGGTGGCGACGGGCGGCCGGGTCACGCTCAGCGGCTGGCCCGGGGAGACGACTCAGGTGGGTGCCGACCTGGCGAGGTATCTGCCGCTGTTCGGTGCCGAGGTGAGCCTCGACGGCGACCGGCTCACGGTGCGCGGCGGCGAACGCATCCGTGGTGTCACCCTCGATCTGACGACGGGCGGCGAGCTCGCCCCGGCTCTTGCGGCCCTCGCCGCGCTGGCCGACGGCCCGAGCGAGATCACGGGAATCGGCCACATCCGGAATCACGAGACCGACCGGCTCGCCGCCCTCGCTGCTGAGATCAACGGACTCGGCGGCGCGGTCACCGAGCTGGAAGACGGCCTGCGCATCGAGCCGCGCACCCTGCACGGCGGCATCTGGAAGAGCCATAAGGACCACCGCATGTCGACCGCTGGCGCGCTGATCGGGCTGGTCGTGCCTGGCGTCGAGATCCACGACATCGGCGCAACCGCGAAGACGCTGCCGCAGTTCCCCGAGCTGTGGCAGCGGATGCTCACGGCACCGGCCGAGGGCGTATCGCTTCCGTGAGCTGGTGGTCGGACGCCGACGATGACGAGGAGCCGTACGGCGAGTACGACGAGTCCTCCGTCCGGGTCCGCCCGAACCCGAAGGGCACCCGCCCCCGCACGAAGCAGCGGCCGGAGCACGACGATGCGCTGACCGGCCGTGTGCTCGGTGTCGATCGCGGGCGCTACACCGTGCTGCTCGATGAGGATCAGCCCGACGAGCACCAGCTCACGGCCTCCCGGGCACGCGAGCTGCGACGGCAGGCGATCGTCACCGGCGACCGCGTCGACATGGTCGGCGACACGACCGGGGAGGACGGCACGCTCGCCCGCATCGTGCGCATCGGCGAGCGCACGACTCTGCTGCGCCGCTCAGCGGATGATACGGATGCCGTCGAGCGGGTGATCGTCGCGAACGCCGACCAGATGCTCATCGTGATCGCCGCCGCGAACCCCGAGCCGCGCGTACGTCTCGTCGACAGGTATCTCGTCGCCGCCTACGACGCCGGCATCGACCCGTTGATCGTCATCACGAAGACCGATCTCGTCGACCCTGCGCCGTTCCTCGCGAACTTCGGGGCGCTCGACCACCTGCAGCTCTTCACGAGCGCCCGCGATGCGATGCCGACCGACGAGCTCGCCGCAGCTCTCGTCGGCCACACGACGGTGGCGGTCGGGCACTCGGGCGTCGGCAAGTCGACGCTCGTGAACGCTCTCGTGCCGAGCGCCGATCGCGCGACGGGCCACGTCAATGAGGTGACCGGCCGTGGTCGGCACACCTCGTCGTCCACTGTCTCGCTTCGTGTCCAGACGGACGCCGGGCGCGGGTGGATCATCGATACGCCGGGCGTGCGCTCGTTCGGCCTCGGGCACGTCGACCCGGCGAACATCCTCCGCGGCTTCCCCGACCTGAACCGGCTCGCCGAGAACTGTCCCCGCGGCTGCACCCACCTGCCCGACGCGCCGGACTGCGCGATCGCAGAGGCGATCGCGGCGGGAGCCCTTGGGGCCGCCGGGCCGATCCGTCTCGACTCCCTGCAGCGCCTGCTGCTCACCCTGGCCCCGGGCGCCGGCAGCGGCACCGGTCAGGCATCCGCCGATGCTCAGTGAGCCACCCGCGCTATCCGAGTCCGCTCGAGGCCGGCGTGACGTGGCGCGCGGCGAAAGCACCAGTTCGGGTCCCGACCCCGCGAACGTCGCTAGCATCGAGGTGACCCCTCGTGGGTCTGTCGCAGGGAGGCGCGCAATGGAACGGGTGACCATCGCGCATCTCGCGGAGCAGCTCGGGATTTCAAAGGCATCCGTCTCGTACGCTCTGAACGGCCAGTCCGGGGTCAGCGACCAGACCCGTGACCGGGTGCTCGCACTCGCTCGTGAGCTGGGCTGGCGCCCATCGTTCTCGGCCCGCGCGCTCTCGCGCTCGCGAGCGGATGCCATCGGCATGGTGCTGCGCCGCGACCCGGCGCTGCTCGGCGCCGAGCCGTACTACATGCGCCTGCTCGAAGGCGTCGAGGACGTGCTGACGGCGGCAGGCCAGAGCCTGCTGCTGCGCATGGTCGGCACGGCGCCTGGGCGCGACATCGCGGTGTACGAGCGCTGGGCGGCTGAGCGCCGCGTCGACGGCGTCATCGTCCTCGACCGCACGACCGATGACCCGCGACCTGCGCAGCTCACACGCCTCGGCATGCCGTTCGTGCTGCACGGCGTGCTGCCCACCGACGAGCCGGGCACCGAGCGCATCGAGGACCAGCACCGCGACGCAGCGCTGCTCGTCGAGCATCTGCACCAGCTCGGTCACCGGCGCATCGGACACGTGACGGGCCCCCTGCACCTCACCCATGAGCTCGACCGCACGCAGGCCGTGCACACCGAGGCGGCCGCGCGGGGCATGAGCGCGCGCTTCGCCGAGGCCGACTACACGTACGACTCCGCATATGCGCGCGTCAACGAGCTGCTCGATTCGGATGCCCGGCCCACCGCGCTGATCTTCTCCAACGACGTGATGGCCGTGGCGGGCCTGCGCGCGCTCGCCTCTCGCGACGTGGGCGAGATCGCTCTGCTCAGCTGGGACGACTCGATGCTCTGCCAGTTCGCCTCCCCCGCCATCTCCGCCCTCGAACGCTTCCCCGACCGGGCCGGCCGGCGCAGCGCCGCGATGCTGCTCGCTCTTCTCGCCGATGGTGATGGCGCCGAAACCGCCGACGGCGGGGCACTGGGCGCCGCTGCGGCTGGAGCTCGTGCCGTCGACGGTGCTCTCGCGGCAGACATCGGGCCGAACGCCAGCGAGTTGCGGGTACGCGGCACCAGCACGCGCGCGCCGCTCACCTGACGTGCCGGGCTAGGGTCGAGAGGTGACCTCCGCTGACCTCGTCGCCGATCGGCTCGCGCCCGGCGACATCGCCCCTGGTTTCGCGTTGCCCGACGCGAACGGCCGCATCATCTCGCTGACCGACTTCGCCGGACGCGGGGTGATCGTGTATTTCTACCCTGCCGCGCTCACGCCCGCGTGCACGACGCAGGCGTGCGACTTCCGCGACGGGCGCGCCGAGCTGGCGGATGCCGGCTTCACGGTGCTCGGCATCTCGAAGGACCCCGTCGCGAAGCTCGCGACGTTCGCCGAGCAGGAGCACCTCGACTTCCCCCTGCTGTCCGACGAGAGCCTCGAGGTGCATCGGGCCTACGGCGCGTGGGGCGAGAAGCAGCTCTACGGCAAGACCGTCGTCGGCGTGCTGCGCTCGACGTTCGTCATCGGCCCTGACGGCGTGCTCCAACACGCCCTGTACAACGTCAAGGCCAAGGGGCACTTCGACATGCTCCGGCGCGAGCTCGGCCTGCTGCGCTAGCTTCCCCGCGGCTCGCGGCCGAGGCTCCTGCTCACTGACGGCGTGAGCACGAGGACGATGCCGGCGAGCCCCAGCACGAGCAGCACGACGCCGATGAGCGGTCCGGCGAGCAGACCCTGCATCGCTCCGACGCCGACGGCGAGCTGGATGAGCTGCCAGGTGATGACGAGGCCGCGCGACCAGCCGCGAGCCAGCCACGCGCCGAGCGCGGCGGCGACGACCCACAGGCACCCGATCACCAGGCACACGAGGTAGGCGATCCCGTCGGACTCGACCTTCGCGCCACGCGCGACGAACACGCCGACGGTGAGTACTGTTGCAATGATCACCAAGACGGCTTCGACCGTCACGATCGCCGCCAGCACTGCCAACGCCCCGCGGGCGCCCCTAGCAGATGCAGGTTTCATGCTTGTGTTCACAGGGTTATCCCATTCAAAACTATTGATCTGCGTCCGCCCCCCATGGGAGAATATCCGAGTCCGGTAATGCGCTCACAGGGCAGTGGGCAGGTCTGATATCCCCACAGATCTTCGGCCCTGTTTCCGGTCATTTCTGTTCACCGAAGTAGCGCCAAACCCCTTCGCCGCCTCGGTCCCCAGCAACAAAAAGGAGCATCCGCATGGACTGGCGCGACAAAGCCGCATGTCTCACCGCTGACCCCGAACTGTTCTTCCCGATCGGCAACACCGGCCCCGCCGTCGACCAGATCGAGAAAGCCAAGCTTGTCTGCGGCCGCTGCCCCGTGACTGAGATCTGCCTGCAGTACGCCCTCGAGACCGGCCAGGACTCGGGCGTCTGGGGCGGCCTGTCCGAAGACGAGCGCCGCGCCCTCAAGCGCCGCGCGGCCCGCGCACGCCGCTCGGCGTAGCGCAGCCTCCCCGCCTCGCCGCGCGGCTCACGAGCTGCTGACGCTGAGGTAGCGCAGAGGAATCTCCACCGTCACCTCGGTGCCGGCACCCATCATGGTGTGCCAGTCGATCGAACCACCCAGCTCGCCCTGAATCAGGGTGCGCACGATCTGCGTTCCGAGACCGCTGCCGACCTTGCCCTCAGGCAGTCCGACGCCATCGTCGACGATCTTGACGCGCAACTGCGCCTCGTCACGCTCTGCGATGATCTGCACCTCGCCTGAGCGATCGGCGAGCCCGTGCTCGACGGCGTTGGTCACCAACTCGGTGAGCGCCAGCGCGAGCGGCGTCGCGTATTCGCTCGGCAGCACGCCGAAGCGCCCCTTCTTGACGGGGCGCACCGACGTGTTGTGGCCCGAGGCGACCTCGGTGATGAGCAGCAGCACGCGGTCGAAGACGTCGTCGAAATCGACGGCCTGCGCGAGCCCCTCGGAGAGGGTGTCGTGCACGACGGCGATCGCCGCGACGCGCCGCTGCGCCTGACCGAGCGCGTCTTTCGCCTCATCCGAGTGCGAGCGCCGGGCCTGGATGCGCAGCAGCGACGCCACGGTCTGGAGGTTGTTCTTGACGCGGTGGTGGATCTCGCGGATCGTCGCGTCTTTCGTGATCAGCTCGCGCTCCTGGTGGCGCAACTCGGTGACGTCGCGCACGAGGACGATGGCGCCGACCCTCTCGCCGCGATTCCGGATCGGGATCGCGCGCAGCGACACCGTGACTCCGCGCACGTCGATGTCGGTGCGCCACGGGGCACGCCCCGTGACGACGAGCGGCAGCGACTCATCGACGGCTGCGTGCCCGATCAGCAGACGCGTGGTCACCTCAGCGAGCGACTCGCCCTCGAGCTCGTCGGTGAAGCCGATCCGGTTGAACGCGGAGAGCGCGTTCGGGCTCGCGAACGTCGTGATGCCTTCGACGTCGAGGCGGATCAGACCATCGGATGCTCGTGGAGCACCGCGCCTCGGACCGCTCGGTGCGCCCAGATCGGGGAAATCCCCCGTGGCGATCATGCCGAAGAGGTCGTTCGCGCAGTCGTTGAAGGTCAGCTCCTGCCGGCCAGGGGTGCGCGCCTCGGACAGGTTCGTGTGCCGCGTCAGCACTGCGATCGGAGCATCCGTCGTCTTGGACGAGGTCGAGCCGAGCCGCCGCAGCACCGGCACGGCGCGCACTCGGGTCGGTGTCTCCTCGTACCACTCGGGCGCGCTCGAGTCGACGATGCGGCCCGTCTCGAGCGCCTCGGTGGCCTGGGGGCGCCACTCGGGCCGGATCTGCTGGCCGACGATGTCGCGATAGAAGAGAGTCGCGGCGCTCGAGGGGCGCGAGTGCGCGATCGCGATGAAGCCGTCTTCGGTCGGAACCCACAGCACGATGTCGGCGAAGGCCAGGTCGGCCAGCAGCTGGGCGTCGCCGACCAGCATGTGCATCCACTCGATGTCTTCCGGAGTGGAGCGGCCGTGGGCGATGACCAAGTCACTGAGGGTCGACACGGCTCAAGTCTAGGGTCGCGTGCACCACTCGGCTGGGCACCCGGCGGGCGCCGCCACGGCCCGGCGATCGGCGCCCGCGCCGCGACGACTGCGGCTCGAGACCGAGCACCGCCTGCTCGACGAACGCTCGAATCGCGAGCCGTGCGGGGGAACGCGGAGCCACCGTGCCGAGCGGCGACGCTCTGAGCATCGCCGCGTCGAACGCCGCCGGATCATCGGGAACGAGTGCCGCGGCTGCGATGCCGCCGAAGCGGTGCAGCGCCTGCGCCACCTGGCCTTCCGCCGCGGCCCCGGCCACGCCGGGACGCACGCGATTGGCGACGACGCTGTGACGTGCGCCAGGTGCGGCCGCCACCGCATCAGGGTGGTGCCGCATCAGCCGCGACAGTCCCACCGGGTCCGCAAGCCCGACCGCTACGACCCGCGTCGCCCGCTCGAGTGCGCTGAGCGTCGCCGCGTTACGCCGCGGTGCGAGAAAGTCGCTCACGATCTCTTCGTCGGCCTCGAGGTTGAAGCCGACGTCGATCACGACGTCGTCGAACCAGCCGGCCACCGCATCGATCGTGCGAGCGACGCGCTCACCGCTCAGCTCGGGCCACCTGCTGGGGCGCGCGATACCGGTGAGAACGGCGAGCACGCCCCTGCGTACCGGCACGTAGTGCGCCACTCGATCGAACTCGGCGCGAGAGAGAGCGTCGTTCCCGGCGAGCCGGCACGCGGAGGCGAAGCCCGGCACCTCGTCAAGCAGACCGAGCCAGACCGCCACGCTGCCACCGTGCGTATCCGCATCGATCAGCGCGACGGTGCGCCCGAGATCGGCGAGCTCCGCGGCCATCGCGATGGCGAGCGAGCTGCGGCCCGGCGCCCCGGCCGGCCCCCAGACGGCGACGACGGATGCCTCCCCGCGAAGCCCGGCACCCTCGGTCGTCGGAGGGCCGGACGCCGCCGTCGTGGCCAGCACCTCTTCGAGCTCGCGCCACGAAGCCGGCTCGGAGAGGGCGTCGGGACCACCCGCCTGCGCGGCGACCGTGTGCTCGTCGGCCGAGACGGCGAGCACGACCAGGCGGGTGCCCGCGGTTTCGGCGGCCACCACGAGTTCGCGAGTCAGCCGCGCGCGGGTCGCGGAGACGACAGCGAGGTCGATCTCGTGCGCAGCGAGGGCCGCCGCCAACTCGCCCGCGGTCTGCACGCGGCTGACGATCACATGCCCGGCATCGACCGCCCCCGGCACGAGAACGGCCTCGGGTCGTCGTTCGAGGCTGAATGCGAGCCGCGCCATCTCACTCGCCGACCGAGAGGCGGTGCGGAACCAGCGTGATGGCGAAGTCGTTGGTGACCGCCTCGATCAGCTCGGCGGCGGAGTCGTTCGGCACGCGCAGTTCGACCGAGACAGCGTCGCCCGCACCGAGCCCGCTATCGCGCAGAACGCGCACGACCGTGGCGGCAGAGACACGCACGCTGGGTGCGTCGAATCTGAGCGAGCCGCCGTTCTGGGCGCTCGGCGCAGCCGCCCACACGTCGACCGTGGCCCCGGCGTCGACAGCCCCGGGTAGAGCGCCGCCCAGCGCGACGACGACGCTCGTCTCCGTCTGCGCGGAGGCCTCGCCGACAGCGCTGAGCGGAATCAGCTCGCCGCGCGCGACCGTGCGCGTGACCACCGCTCCGGAGCGCGGGGCGCTCATCAGGTACGCGGCGCCGGTCTGACCGAGGCGCACGCGCACCGGAACGACGTCGTCGGTCGTGAGCTCGTCGCCCGCGACGAGTACGTGCCGGGCGGCGAACGCCCGCACGCTGCGGTCTGACACTGCCACGAGACCGGCGACGCCCACCACGGACACGACGACCAGCAGCAGCCCGAGCAGAAAGCGCGGCTCGCGCCACGTCGGACGCGGTCGCGGGACCGGGGTGGCCGTGATCATGCCCCCATGGTGCCGAAGTCGCGGCCGGCGCCCGGAAAGTTATCCACACCCGGAGGCGGATGCCTGCATGACCGCCAGAATGGTTACATGGTGAGCCAATTCGCGGCCGGCGCAACGCGCTTCCTCACACCGGCCGACTGCGCCGAGGTGCTCAACGTCGAGCTTGCCGACGTGACCTCGCTGCTTGAGAGCGGCGAGCTGCCGTCGATCCGTGTCGGCACCCAGTGGCGCATCGAGCGCGACGTGCTCGAGTCCTACATCGCCGAGCTCTATGAGCGGCAGCGCCGCCACGCCCTCTGGCAGCAGTCCGATTTCGCGAGTCTCGCCGAGCTCTCCGCTCCCGCCCCCGCCGGGGACTGAGCAGGGCTACCCGAGACGCAGAAACGCCACGGCGGCGAGCGACACGATCCGATGTTCGTGCACCCCCGAAGCACGTGGGGTCGAGCCGCGCTCGTGCACCGCGAGGTCGAAGTGGTCGCTGCCCACGCGGTCGATCGTGCCGTGCACCGGTGCGGCCTCCCCCGGGCTCATGACGTCCAGCGCGACGCGGCGACGGGCCAGGTCACGCAGCACCACGCCGACGCCGAGCCTGGCGGATAGGCCGGCCCGCGGCGCTGCCTCAGGCATCCGCTCACGACTCGCGCCGAGCTGAGCCTCATCGATCACGATGCCCCGCACCGCCGCGATCGGCACGATCGCCTCGCCGGCGCCCGGCAGCTCGGCGGCGAACCAGTCACGCCCCACGGACGTCGGCACCAGCTCGATCGGCGCATCGTCGGTGAGCCTCACGCGGATCGCCGCCGGCGCCATCGCGAGCACGGCGATGCGGTCGCGCAGCGTGGTGCGGGCGGCGCGCAGGCGTTCGTGCTCGACCAGCTCGCCCGCCGCGGTCGCTGCGTGTTCCGCCTCCAGCTGGGCCTCGAGGTCATCGAAGAGCAGGTCGAAGCGCATGCCCCGACGGTAGCTCGGGCGCGTCTCGCTGCGCTCGCGCTGTCCCCAGGTCATATCTGCTCTGGCTCTGCGCCCGACGCGGATGCCATCGTCACAGCACCCGCCCGGCACATCTGCCGGTTCGCACACCAAGGGGGGCCCATGACGACAGCACAACGCCGCGAGCGCTTCGACGAAGACGAGTTCTTCGGTGTACAGCGCACCACTGACCTGCCAGACCCGGAGCCACTGATCCGGAACCTCGTGCACTGCGTGATCGAGATCATCGCCGGCGCGCGCGAACTGGAGCAGATCGCGCGCTGGGTCACCGACGACGTGTACACGACGCTGGCACGACGCGTCAGTTTCGCGGCGCGCTCGCGGGCGCTCAAAGGCACGACGATGCTGCGCCCGCGCTTCGCACTGATGTCGATCCGCGTGTTCGAGCCGTGCCCCGGTGTCCGCGAGGCGACCGTCGTCGTGCAGATGCCGCAGCGCGTGCGGGCCGTCGCCCTACGCCTCGAAGGTCTTGATCGGCGCTGGCGCGCGACCTCGATCTCGGTGCTGTGAGAACATCAGCGCCGAGCTTCTCGGCGCGGCCGAGCGACCGCTAACGCTTGCGGTTCTGCGCGCGGCGTTCGGCGCGGTTCGACGGCTCGGGGGCGTCGCCCTCGGTGCGCTGCCCGAACGCTCCGCGCGAACCACCCTGCTGCTGCGGCGGGCGGTCGTCTGCCTGCTGCTGGAGTTCGCGCCGCCTGGCTGCGCGCTCGGCGCGCTCCGTCGCCGCCCGGTCGACCTGACCGCCCTGGTTGCGCACCTCGACACCGCCCGAGTCGCTCGGCGCGGAGTACGACAGGCCGGCCTGCTCGTGCGACTCACCGAGGCCCTTGGCCGCCACGCCCGCGAGCTCACCCGGTGCCTGCGTGACCTCGACCTCGAGGTTGAACAGGAATCCGATGGTCTCCTCGCGAATCGCGCCCATCATCTGCTGGTACATCGAGAAGCCTTCACGCTGGTACTCGACCAGCGGGTCGCGCTGCGCCATGGCGCGCAGGCCGATGCCGTCCTTCAGGTAGTCCATCTCGTAGAGGTGGTCGCGCCAGCGACGGTCGATGACGGAGAGCACCACGCGGCGTTCGAGCTCGCGCATCGCGTCCGAGCCGAGCTGCTCCTCGCGGCTCTCATAGGCGAGGTGCGCATCGGACAGGATCTCGCGGCGCATGAACTCGCGGTTGATCCGCCCCTTCGTGCCTGCCTCGGCGATGACCTCGTCGATCGTGATGCCGACCGGGTAGATCGTCTTCAGCTCGCTCCACAGGGCGTCGAAGTCCCAGTCGTCGCCGTTGCCCTCGCCAGTGCGCGTGTCGAGGATCTCGTCGACCACGTCATCGAGGAACTTCTGCACGCGCTCGTGCAGGTCGTCGCCCTCGAGGATGTGACGACGATCGTTGTAGATCGCCTCGCGCTGGCGGTTCAGCACGTCGTCGTACTTGAGGACGTTCTTGCGGATCTCGGCGTTGCGCGCCTCGACCTGTGACTGAGCGCTGCGGATCGCCCGCGACACCAGCTTCGACTCGATCGCGAGGTCGTCGGGCGTGGATGCCCGGCCCATCAGCGACTCGGCGGCGCCGGCGTTGAAGAGGCGCATGAGGTCGTCGGTGAGCGAGAGGTAGAAACGGCTCTCGCCCGGGTCGCCCTGACGGCCGGAGCGCCCGCGCAGCTGGTTGTCGATGCGGCGCGATTCGTGCCGCTCGGTGCCGAGCACGTACAGACCGCCGGCCTCACGCACCTTCTCGGCTTCGTCCGTCGCGGTGTCTTTGAGCTTCTCGAAGGTCTCGTCCCACGCCTCTTGGTACTCGTCGGGCGTCTCCTCCGGCGAGAGGCCGCGCGAATTCAGCTCGGCGACCGCGAGGAACTCGACGTTGCCGCCGAGCATGATGTCGGTTCCGCGGCCGGCCATGTTGGTCGCGACCGTGACCGCACCGAGACGACCCGCCTGGGCGACGATCGCGGCCTCGCGCGCGTGGTTCTTCGCGTTCAGCACCTCGTGGCGCACACCGCGCTTGGCGAGCAGGCGAGAGAGGTACTCGCTCTTCTCGACGGATGTCGTGCCCACCAGCACCGGCTGACCCTTCTCGTGCCGCCCGACGATGTCTTCGACGACCTGCGCGAACTTGACCTCTTCGTTCTTGTAGACGAGGTCGGGCATGTCCTTGCGGATCATCGGCTTGTTCGTCGGGATCACGACGACGCCCAGCTTGTAGGTCGACATGAACTCCGCCGCCTCGGTCTCGGCGGTACCGGTCATGCCGGACAGCTTCTTGTAGAGACGGAAGTAGTTCTGCAGCGTGACGGTCGCGAGCGTCTGGTTCTCGGCCTTGACCGGAACGCCTTCCTTGGCCTCGATCGCCTGGTGGATGCCCTCGTTGTACCGGCGGCCCATCAGGATGCGGCCCGTGTGCTCATCGACGATGAGCACCTCGTCGTTCATCACGACGTAGTCCTTGTCGCGCTTGAACAGCGCGTTGGCCTTGATGGCGTTGTTGAGGAAGGAGATCAGCGGGGTGTTGGCCGACTCGTAGAGGTTGTCGATGCCGAGGTAGTCCTCGACCTTCTCGATGCCGGGCTCGAGCACACCGACGGTGCGCTTCTTCTCGTCGACCTCGTAGTCCTCGCCGGGGGTGAGGCGCGTGGCGAGGCGCGCGAACTCGGTGAACCACCGGTTCGCCTCGCCCGACGACGGGCCCGAGATGATGAGCGGGGTGCGCGCCTCGTCGATGAGGATCGAGTCGACCTCGTCGACGATCGCGAAGTTGTGGCCGCGCTGGACCATGTCGGACGACTGCCAGGCCATGTTGTCGCGCAGGTAGTCGAAGCCGAACTCGTTGTTCGTGCCGTAGGTGATGTCGGCCGCGTACTGCTCGCGGCGCTCTTCAGGGGTCTGGCCGGCGAGGATCACGCCGGTCGTCATGCCGAGCGCGCGGAACACGCGGCCCATCAGCTCGCTCTGGTAGCTCGCGAGGAAGTCGTTGGTCGTGATGACGTGCACGCCGCGGCTCGGAATCGCGTTCAGGTACGCGGCCGTCGTCGCCACGAGGGTCTTGCCCTCACCGGTCTTCATCTCGGCGATGTTGCCGAGATGAAGTGCGGCACCACCCATGATCTGCACGTCGAAGTGGCGCATGCCGAGCACACGACGCGCGGCCTCGCGGACCGCCGCGAACGCCTCGGGAAGCAGCTCGTCGAGCGTCTCGCCCTCCGCGTAGCGCTCGCGCAGCTCGACGGTCTCGTTACGAAGCTCCTCCTCGGTGAGCTCCTTGAAGTCTTCTTCAAGGGTGCCTACGGCCTTCGCGTACCCTTCGAGCTTGCGAAGGAGCCGGCCCTCGCCGACGCGCAGGACCTTTTCAAGGACTGAGGCCACGGAATAACTCCATTTTTTTCAGCGCCGTCGCTTCGGCGGCGCGGGCTTCGCAGGCCGGCGGGGCCGTACGCGGTACCACCGGGAATCCCAGCAAGTCTAGACGAGGCGCGCCGTCATGACCTGAGCACATCACAGGCGGCGGAGGCCGAAGCATCCGCCGCCTGATGTTCGAGTCCGCGACTACGAGATCGACTCGAGCTTGCGCGCCGCCGTTGCCACCTCTTGCAGCTCGTCAGCGTCGTCGTCGAGCTGGATCACGCCGTAGTCCCAGCCCTTGCGCCGGTAGACGACGCTCGGCCGATCGGTCTCGGAGTCGATGAACAGATAGAAATCGTGGCCGACGAGCTCCATGTAATAGAGGGCGTCATCGACCGAGATCGGAACGGAGGCGAACGTCTTCGTGCGGATCACCACGGGGCAGTAGTCGTCGTGGTCGGCGGCCCCCGGCTCATCGGCCTGCGCCACGGGGATCGCGCCGGTCGCGACGCGGTCGAGCGTCTCAGCCGGCGCCGGCGTCAGGTCGGTGCCGGCGAAGCCCGCACCGGCCGCCTCGCGCAGCGACGTCGGGCGGTGCGAGCCGCCGCGATGCACCTTGCGGCGGTCCTTCGCACGGCGCACCCGCTCGAGGATGCGGCCGATCGCGATGTCGAAGGCGGCGTACTTGTCTGCCGCGGTCGCCTCGGCCCGAACGACCGGCCCAGGTCCGACGAGCGTGAGCTCGACCCGGTCATCGCCCGGGGTGCCTCCTCGGCCCGCAAGGCGAGACAGCTTGATCTCGAATACAAGAGCCCGCTCCGCCAGGTGCGACACCTTGTCAGCCTTTTCGGTCACGTACTCGCGAAAGCGGTCCGTGATCTGAACGCCGCGCCCGACGATGTCGATTTCCATCGCAACCTCCTGTTCTCGGTGCGTTCCCGCCGCGGTTGCCGGTGGGACCGGTTGAACCGGTATGCGCACCTGCTTGGTGTCGCCCACCGTAGTTCCACCCTCTGGCGATGTCACGAGCATTTTCTGCCGATTTGTACGTCGGCCCGGAGCGCGGGGATGCGACGCGGCGTGCGGGCGACCGCGACAGCGCAGAGGACGCGATGGCCGGCTGCGTGAAATGCCCGGTCAGCTTCCAGAATCGTGGCTCCCGTCGTGATGATGTCGTCGAGCAGCACGACGAAGGCCCCGACCGGGCCGCCTCGGACTGCCAGCGATTCTTTACGGTTCGCAAAGCGCGCTGTGGTATCTAAGTCGGATTGATCTTGCGTCTGTCGGGTGGCCACCAGCATCCGCTCGTCGCGGTACCCGGCGCGCGTCACGAGGTGTCGCAGCGGCACATAGCCGCGGCGCCGGAATGCGGCACGCGTCGACGGAATGCCGGCGAGAACGACTCGGCCGCGCGCCTCGGGCGGCGAGGCGGCGAGCGCGGCCCGCACCACCCGGCGCAGCACAGCGGCGAGGGCCGGCGCAACGTCGGTGCGGCCGCCGTCTTTGAAGGCGAGCAGGATGCTCCGCGCCGTTCCCCCGTATTCGAGCGCGTGCCAGACCGGCAGTTCCGTGCCGTCCGCGCGCGTGAGCGCATGTCGCGCGGGCACTGCGGCCGCGAGCTCGGCTCGGCAGGTCTCGCAGAGCGCCCGGTCGGGCGTTTCGCAGCCCGCGCAGTCGACCGGAGCGAGCGCCGCCCATGCGTCGAGGACAGCACCATGAAGTCGGGACCACATGCCCAGGCATCCTGCCCGACCGCGCCGACGCTTGTCGGGTGCCTGTGGAAAACGACCGGGCGCGTGAGCCGAACGCACCCGCCGCCGAAGTCAGTCGCGCCCCTGCTGCACCGCCAGCATGCCGACACCCGACGCGGCCTCCTGCCAGCCGTTGCCGGCCGGCGTCTGGAGCTCCCCGGACGAGGTGAGCACCCACGGCTGCGTCGACGGGTTGCCGCCTGCGATGGCGACCGCACCCGCCGGGCCGGTCATCGGCGACGACAGCGTGCCACCGAGCTGCTGCGTCACGATCGCGGTGCCGCCCTGCGGGCTCGTGCCGAGGACGGAGACGTCCAGGTCGTCGCTCCAGGCGAGCGCGATGCCCGTGCCGAGTCCGAGATCGCCGAAGTCGACGGCTTCGCCGAGCCGGGTCGGGTGTCCGTTCGAATCGCGCACGATGCCGGCGACCATGAGGTGCGCCTGACCGTTCATCGTGCGCACGAGCGCCGCGAGACGCGTCCCGTCGCGCGACACGGCGAAGGCGACGAGCGTGCGGGCGTCCGGCCAGCTCGCCTTGATCGTGGCCGTCGCGCCGTCGCCCGCGGACACGGCGAAGTCGGCCGCCGGGTCCGAGGTCGCCGACCAGATGGTGCCGCGGTTGTCGATCGAGGGGGCGATGAGGTTCGCGCGGTGGTCGATGCGGACAGGTTCCTCGACCGCGTCGGAGACGGCATAGACCGCACCCTTGGCGAGCACCGCAGCCGTCGAAGCGTCGGCCGTCACCGTCGCGGCGGTCGGGTGCAGAGCCGCGACGCCAGCGCCGAGGCCGCTCAGGTTGCCGAGGGACTTGCCCGAGAGGAATCCGAACTTGCCGCCCTGATAGACGAGCGCATTCGGGCTCACCGCAGGGTTCAGCTGCGCCCCGCTCACGCCCGTCACGCTCTGCGGGGACACCCCGCCGATGGAGAGCCCGACGGAGGAGATCGACTGGGCCGTGGTCAGACTCTGGGTGAGCTGTTCGTCCATGCGGTTGATCGTCGTGTCGTCCGCGCCGCCCGCGACCGAGCTGAGCGCGACCTGCGCCGCGCCGCTCGTCACGACGACCGAGCCGCCGGCGAGCTGTGCGCCCTTCGGGAACGCGGTGACGACGGAGCCCTGCAGCCACGGTGACGGACCGGCGAGAAGCGCCTTGACGATGCGCGTCGCGATCGCCGCGCGCGAGCTCGGGAACCAGCGCAGATCGGGGACGAGGTACTTGTAGTCGGGGCTGTAGAAGTACAGCGCGTGCGCGCTGAAGACGCTCTGGAACTGCGACGAGTTGATCACGATGCCGTCGGGCGCCTTCGAGATGCGCCACTGGCCGTGCTGCTTGACGAACGAGTAGTCGAGCGTCACCGGAGTGCTCGACGCCGCGGTGCGGTAGTCGCCGCTCTGATCGACGAACGCGACGGGCGAGATGTCGAGGCTCAGCTCACTTCCCGGCACCGTCTTCGGCTCGCCGCGCTTGGCCTGGTCGTCGACCGTCGCGGAGGCGTCGGGGTTCCACTCGCCGGCGAACGAGGTCGTCAGGAACTCGCGGGCGATCTGGTAGCCGTTCTCGGGGCTCACCGCCGCCTCGATGAAGCCCGAGAGGATCTCGGCCTGCGTCTCCCCCGTGCTCGGCGCGTTCGGGTGGAAGTCGATCTGCCCGAAGGCCGAGTCCTGACCCTCGACCGAGCCGCCCGGCACCACGGGCCCGCTGCGCGGGATCGTCGCGCACGCGGCGAGAACGGATGCCACGAGCACGGCCACGATGACGGCGAGGAATCCACGCGGCCTCACGACGCCACCTCCTGCGTATCGGCGGGCGGCAGCGGGATCGGCGACTCGCCGATGGGGCCGCTCCGGCGCCGCGGCAGCGTGAGCCGGAAGCAGGACCCCGCGCCGGGTCTCGACCAGACGTCGAGCACGCCGGCGTGGATCAGCGCGTCCTCCTGCGAGATCGCGAGGCCGAGTCCCGTGCCCCCGATGGTCCGCTTGCGCGACGGGTCGGCGCGCCAGAAGCGGTCGAAGACGCGGCCGAGATCGCTCTCGCTCATGCCCATGCCGTGATCGCGCACGGCGACCGCGACCGCAGTGGTGTTGCTGTCGACGATGATGTCGATCGGACGCCCCTCGCCGTGCTCGATCGCGTTGCCGATGAGGTTGCGCACGATGCGGCGCACGCGGCGCGGATCCATCGGCACCGACGAGTAGCCGCCCGGCGCGACGAGACGCAACGCGGTGCCGTTGGCGCGAGCGAGCGGCCCGAACTCGTCGATGACGTCCTCGGCGAGGGTCACGAGGCTGCTCGGCTCGAGTTCGAGCGACACCGAACCGGCGTCGTAGCGGCTGATCTCGAGCAGGTCGGACAGCAGCAGGTCGAAGCGCTCCACCTGCGCGTGCAGCAGCTCCGCTGTGCGCGAGGTGACGTCGTCGAACGCCTCGCGGCGGTCGTAGAGATGCTCCGAGGCGAGCCGGATGGTGGTGAGCGGCGTGCGCAGCTCGTGCGAGACATCCGACACGAAGCGCTGCTGCAGCTGCGACAGCGTCGCCAGCTGCGTGATCTGCCGCTGCAGGCTGTCGGCCATGCCGTTGAAGGAGCGCGCGAGCGACGTGAAGACGTCCTGCCCCTCTTCGGGGATGCGCACCGCGAGATCGCCCGCCGCGAGGCGACGGCTCGTGGCCGCGGCGAGCTGGATCGGCGCGACCACGAAGCGGACCACCACATAGGTGAGCGCGCCGATCAGGGCGATGAGCGCAAGACCTGCGAGCAGCAGCGTGCGCTGGACGAAACTCAGCGTCTGCTCGGAGTCGGACAGGTCGTAGCCGAGGAACAGCTCATAGGTGCCCGCCGCGGGCAGGTGGATCTGCGCCCCCACGAGGACCCCAGGGTGCGTCGCCGAGCTCGCGCCGCCCGTGTCGACCGGGAGCGCGACCGACTGGGAGTAGAGCGTGTCCGAGTTCTTCGCCACCGCCGCGGACAGCGCACTCGAGATGAGGGTCGGCGAGATGCCGACGGTGAAGTCGGTCGGCGCCTGCGGATTCTCCGGCTGGCCGGGTGCCCGCTTCATTGCGATCAGACGGCTGGAGGAGGAATCCTGCACCGCCGTGCTGACGGTCGTGCCGAGGGCGAGCACTGAGCTCGGATCGCTCGCGTCCGCCGCGTCGAGGCTCGACTGCACGTGCTGCTGCGCGCGGCTCGCATCGCGCAGCGCCTCGCTGAGGCGCGAGGAGTAGAGATCGTTGCCGACCGTGTACGACACGACGAGGCCCGTGATGAGGATCGCAACGCCAGACAGGCAGACCGTGATGAGTACGGTGCGGAACTGCAGCGACACCGCCCAGACGTGCACGATCGCGGCGGGCCAGTTGGCCGGGTTGCGCCACTGCGCGGCCCGGGGTCTGAGCGCTGCCGTTGTCATCGGCCCAAGAGTAAGCGCGGCACCGACGAATCAGCCCGAGTAGCCGGCGCGGTACCCCACCCCACGCACCGTCTGCACGACCTTCGGGTTGTCGGGGTCGTGCTCGACCTTCGCCCGCAGGCGCTGCACGTGCACGTTCACGAGGCGCGTGTCAGCCTTGTAGTGGTAGCCCCAGACCTGCTCGAGCAGCATCTCGCGGGTGAACACCTGCTGCGGCTTACTCGCGAGAGCGAGCAGCAGATCGAACTCGAGCGGGGTCAGGTTGATGCGGGCGTCGGCGCGGCGCACCTCGTGCGCGGACACGTCGATCGTGAGATCGCCGATCGAGACGACGGATGCCGGTGCGCCGGGGTTCGCGGGGCGCAGCCTGGCCCGCACGCGCGCCACGAGCTCCTTCGGGTTGAACGGCTTCACCATGTAGTCGTCGGCCCCGGATTCGAGGCCCCGCACGACGTCGGCCGTGTCGGACTTGGCCGTGAGCATGATGATCGGGGTGCCCGAGAATGATCGGATGCGCTCGGCCACCTCGATGCCGTCAAGACCCGGCAGCATCAGGTCGAGCAGCACGAGATCGGGGGATGCCTTTCGGAACGCGTCGACGGCCTGAGCGCCGTCGGCGCAGAACACTGGCTCGAAGCCGTCGCTGCGCAGCACGATGCCGATCATCTCGGCGAGCGCCGTGTCGTCGTCGACGACGAGGATTCGAGTGGACAAGTTCTCCCCAGATCCGGCCCCGAAAACCTGCGCGGGGCTGCTCGTGTCTAGGTTAGTGGTATGAGCGATCCGACGGCCTGGGACTCGCCCCGGTACGGAGCGCCTCCCGGCTGGGCGCCGCCGCCGCGGCCGGGGCTGATCCCGCTGCGACCGCTGACCTTCGGCCAGCTGCTCGGAACGCCGTTCCAGCTGATGCGCCGACACGTCGCGTCGCTGTTCGGGCCCGCGCTGCTCATCCAGGTGCTCGTGCTCTTCGCGTCGCTCGCGCTCGTCGGATCGACGACCGCGTGGTTCGCGTATCGACTCGCGCACGCCGAGACCTCCGATCGCTCGGCGATCCTCGCGGGCGGAATCGCGACCGTCGCGCTGTCCGCGCTGATCGCGGTCGCACTGAACGTCATCGGCAGCGGCCTGCTGCAGGGGCTCGTCGTGATCGCCGTCGCCAACGGCACGCTCGGGCACAAGCCGCGGGCCGGCCAGCTGTGGCAGGCGACGCGCGGCCGCCGCTGGGCACTCGCGGGCTTCGTGTCGATCGTCACCGGCGGTCTGCTGATCGCTCTGCTCATCCCCGCGGGCATCGCCGCGGCCGTGATCGCGCCGGGCGCGAGCACCGGCGGATCGGGCGCGATGATCGTCGTCGGAGTCGCGCTCGCTGTGCTCGCGGGGCTCGGCGTCGCGGTGCTCGTCGCGTGGCTCTGGGCCAAATCCTCCCTCGCCGGCGCCGCGATCGTGCTCGAGCGACGCGGAATCCGTTCCGCCATCGCCCGCTCGTGGTCGCTCTCGCGCGGAGCTTTCTGGCGTGTATTCGGCGCCCAGATCCTCGTGATCGGCATCTGCTACGTCGCGACGCAGATCATCAGCACTCCGGTGACCCTCATCGCCGAGTTCGCCCTGCAGGCGGCCTTCCCCACCGGCACCCCGACCGCGGCCCAGTTCCAGACCACAGCGGCGGCGGTCGCCGGCGTGCTCTACGTCGTTCTGATGATCCTGACCCTGATCATCGGCACGGTCACCGCGATCATCGAGGCGGGAACGGGGGTCGTCGTCTACATCGACCAGCGGATGCGTCGCGAAGGGCTCGACCTGACGCTCACCCGCTACGTCGAGGACGCGCAGCTCGGCAGGCCGCTCGCGGACCCGTTCGCGACCCCCGCGTTCCTCAGCCCTCAGTTCGCTGCACCGTATCCCCCGGCGCCCGGCGGCGCGCCGGACCAGAGGTGACGCCGGTCGCGGCGCTGCTGAGCTCCGTCAGCAGACCGCCGCTCACCCCCGACGACGATACGGCGCGGCGGTGGCTCGGCACCGAGCTCGCGAAGCCCGAGTACGCCGCAGCGCGACCGAGCTGGTTCGACCTGCTCAGCCAACGGGTCGCCGACTGGTTCGGTTCGTTGCACCTGCACGGCGCCGGCAGCGGGGCATCCGCCTGGCTGGCCGTGATCGGCGCGGTGCTCGCGGCCGTCGTCATCGCCGGCGCCATGCTGCGGTTCGGGCTGCCGCGTCTGAACCGGCGCGCGCGTGCAGAGCGCCTCGCGGGCGAGGTCGCCGACACCCGCACCGCCGCACAGCTGCGCGCTGCCGCGGACCGCGCTACGGGCAGAGGCGACTGGGAGCTCGCCGTGATCGAGCGCTTCCGCGCGATCGCGGCGTCGCTCGCGGAGCGCACGGTCGTCGCCGTGCGACCCGGCACGACCGCCCACGAAGTCGCGTTGGCCGCGGCCGCCGTCTTCCCCGCCGAGGACGGCGCTCTGCGCGCCGCCGCGACCACGTTCGACGCAGCGCGCTATCTCGGTCGCCGCATGTCGGCGGGTGAGCACGATCGGCTGCGGGCTCTCGACGAGCGCCTGCTGCGCACGACGCCGGCCTTCGCAGGGGCCGTGCGGTGACGGCCACGAGTGCCGGCCGCGCTCCCGCCGCGGCCGAGGTGCTGTCGCCGAGCCTCGGCCAGCGGGCGCGCGCCGGCCGCGGCTGGCTGGTCGGCGCGGCCGTCATCTTCGTGGCGGCGATACTCGCGCTGCTGCTCGTGGGCCAGTCGACGCAGCAGAGCCCACCGCTCGATCCGTCGAGTTCGACGCCGAGCGGCGCCAAAGCGCTGCTCAACGTGCTGCGCGCCCACGGCGTCGAGGTGCGCTCGGCCTCGACCCTCGGTGCGGCCGAGCGCGCCACCGCGGGCGCGAGTCCCGATGACGTCACCGTCGCGATCTACGACCCGAGCGGGTACCTCTCTCTCAAGCGCATCGCGCACGACGCGAAACTCCCCGGCCGGATCGTGCTGATCGCACCCGTTCCCGGCGTTGAGCAGCCGCTGCTCGAGGCCGGCCGCGACGTGCGCATCGTGAGCGCGGCCACGGCACTGGAGAACGGCAGCATCCTGCACGGCGACAACGCGGGCAACGCCGTCCGGCTGTTCGGAGCCCGCTCGCGCCTCGTCTGGTACACGCCCACGATCGCCGACTCGAGCGCGGGCACGCCCGCGACCATCGCCGACCTCACCCCGGGCTGGGTCACGCCTCTCGTCGTACTGGGCGGCCTCACTGCCGTCGTGGCCGCCGTCTGGCGCGGGCGCAGATTCGGCCCGCTCGTCGTCGAAGACCTGCCCGTCGCTGTCCGCGCCAGCGAAGCGCTCGATGGGCGGGCCCGGCTCTATCAGCGGTCCGATGCGCGTCTGCATGCCCTCGACGCGCTGCGCATGGGCGCCGTGGGCCGCCTCGCGAAACGGCTCGGCCTCGGGCCGGGAGCCCCCGTGCTCACGGTCTGTGCCGCCGTGGCAGCGCAGACGGGCATCGACCCCCGCGAGGTGCGCGCAGTGCTGCTCGAGGCCTCGCCGCGAAACGATCGCGACCTGCTCGATCTCGCCCAGCGCGTCAGGGCGATCGAGGGCGCGGCTGACCCACGACCGGTGCCGACCTCGACGGCGCCGGCTCCACAACCCGACACGGCCCGCACCGCACCCGACCCAGAGGGGAACCAAGGACACCGACGATGACAGCGGAAGATGATCAGCTCAGGCACGCATTCGCGCGAGTGCGCGACGAGGTCGGGAAGGCGGTGGTCGGCCAGGGGGGCGCGGTGAGCGGCCTCATCATCGCTCTGCTCGCGAACGGCCACGTGCTGCTCGAGGGCGTGCCGGGCGTGGCGAAGACCCTGCTCGTGCGCTCGCTCTCGGCCGCGCTCGCGCTCGAGACCACGCGGGTGCAGTTCACCCCCGACCTGATGCCGGGCGACATCACCGGCTCCGTCGTGTTCGACCCGGCGACGGCGCGCTTCGAGTTCCGCGAGGGGCCCGTGTTCACGAACATCCTGCTCGCCGACGAGATCAACCGCACTCCGCCGAAGACCCAGTCGGCGCTGCTGGAGGCGATGGAGGAACGCCAGGTGTCCGTCGACGGCGTCTCGCACCGGCTGCCCGAGCCGTTCATCGTCGCGGCGACGCAGAACCCGATCGAATACGAGGGCACGTACCCGCTGCCCGAGGCGCAGCTCGATCGCTTCCTGCTCAAGGTGACGTTGCCGCTGCCCGAGCGCGACACCGAGCTCGAGGTGCTGCGCCGGCACTCGGCCGGGTTCGATCCGCGCGCTCTCGGCGCCGCCGGCGTGACCGCCGTGATCGGCGCGGCCGAGATCGCGGCGGCCCGCGCCTCCGTCACCCGCGTCGGTGCTCGCGACGACGTGCTCGGCTACGTCGTCGATCTCGCCCGCGCCACGCGCCAGTCGCCATCGGTGCGCCTCGGGGTGAGTCCGCGCGGCGCGACCGCCCTGCTCGCCGCGGCGAAGTCCTGGGCGTGGTTGTCGGGCTACGACGCGATCACCCCTGACCATGTGAAGGCGATGGCGGTGTCCGTGTGGCGGCACCGAATTCAGTTGCGGCCAGAGGCCGAGCTCGAGCAGGTCACGCCCGACGCGATTCTGCAGTCGATCCTGCAGCAGGTGCAGGTGCCGATCTAGATGGCGCGGGCCGTTGTCGCGATGAGGGTCGGCGAATGGCACTGACGGGGCGGTTTGCCCTGGTGGTCGGCCTGGGGCTCGTCCCGCTCGTAGTGCTCGGCCGCACCGGCGTGTGGGCCTGGGGCGTGCTCGCCGTGTGGGTGGTGCTGTGCGCGATCCTCGCAGGCATCGACGTCGGGCTCGCGGCGCGGCCGCGCATGCTCGCGGTCTCGCGCGAGCTGCCGGCGCGCGTACGTCTCGGGGAACAGGTGTCCGCGACGCTGCTGCTCACGAATCTCGGCCAGCGGATGCTCCGCGCGACCGTGCGCGACGCGTGGCAACCGTCCGCCGGTGCCGCGACGACCCGGCAGCGGGTACGCGTGCCGCGCGGCGAGCGGCGCGCAGTGACGCTCGCCCTCACGCCGACGCGGCGCGGCGAGCGCGTCGTCGAGCAGATCACGGTGCGCTCGTTCGGGCCGCTGGGCCTCGCCGCACGCCAGGCCGTGCTCGCGGCGCCCGGGCGGTTGCGCGTACTGCCGCCGTTCCTGTCTCGCAAGCACGTGCCGTCGCGGCTCGCGAGGCTGCGTGAGCTCGACGGGCGCACCGCGGTGATGATCCGCGGTCAGGGCACCGAGTTCGACTCGCTGCGCGAGTACGTGCGCGGCGACGACGTGCGAAGCATCGACTGGCGGGCGACCGCGCGTCGCGCCACCGTGATCGCGCCGCCCGCGAGCGCGCCGGCGCCTGGGCAGGCGCGGCAGGTCGGCGGTCGAACGGCCGACGACGGCACGGGCGCCCCGGCGCGGCCGATGCCTGAGCTGATGGTGCGCACCTGGCGCCCCGAGCGGGACCGGCGCATCGTGATCGTCGTCGACTCCAGCCGTACCTCGGCTGCGCGGATCGGCGACGAGCCGCGGCTCGACACGGCCATCGAGGCATCCCTGCTGCTGTCGGTCATCGCCGACCGCGCGGGCGACCGGGTCGAGCTGCTCGCCTACGACCGCAGAGTCCGTGCGCGAGTGCACGGCGCGTCGGGCGCCGAGCTGCTCGCCCGCGAGGTCGAGGCCCTCGCATCCGTTCACCCCGAACTGATCGAGATGGGCTGGCCGGCCGTCCCTGGCCTGATCCGTCAGCTGAGCGCGCAGCGTTCCCTCGTCGTGCTGCTGACCTCACTCGACTCGATCGGAGCCGCACGGGGGATGCTCGCAGTGCTCGGGCAGCTCACCGCGAAGCACACCGTGCTCGTGGCATCCGTCACCGATCCGACGGTCGCCACCGCGGCGACCGCTCTCGGCGACCGCGCAGAGGTCTACCGCGCCGCCGCGGCCGAGCGCGCACTGCTCGACACGGCACGGCTCACCGAGGCGGTGCGCGGGCTCGGCGCGCACGTCGTCACCGGCACCCCCGAGGAACTGCCACCGGCCGTCACCGACGCGTACCTCGCTCTCAAGGCGCAGGGACGGCTCTAGCTGTACTGACCTCGACCGTTGTTGATTCGGTCGATGGGTGGTTTGCCTTCGATGCCGAGGTGGGCTCTGTCTAGGTTGTAATGGTCGATGAAGGCGGGCAA
>NZ_JBHSCN010000022.1:0-91938 GCF_042651345.1 Gryllotalpicola reticulitermitis | reverse complement strand
CGATGATCTCCCCGGTCACAGGATCGATCATCTCGGTCGTGTCCATCACGGCCTGTTCCTTCCAGTCAGGCCACCCCAGAAACACCGGAAATCAGACAGTCCCGCTAGCGGATGAATTAGCGTGGCTGACGGAACTTGCCCCCTTTGAGATCGTGGCCGGAGCTATCGGGACGGCTGTAGCCATTGCGACTTGCATCGGCTTCGGTTGGGGCTGGGGATGCGGTATGTCGATATTCTGGGCAGTTATCGGCGTTCTAGGGCCGCTTGCCGAGCTCCCGGCGCTTGAGCACTCGAGACGCTTTCCGGCGAGCGCGCTTCGATTTATCAACCGATATGGGGGCTTTCCGGCATTCTTAGCGGACACCAAGGATAAGGTCGAAGAGATCTTTGGGATCTAGATTGGGCGGATTATGCGACTGTACGACGGTTTGCTTCCGGGGTGGTCGTCGTATAGGTGGAGCATGTTTGCGCTGAATTCCGTGACGGTGACGGTGCTCAGCCTTGTTGTCACGTTCGTCTTCATCTTCATTCATCTAACTCCGTTGGTTGTTGTTTTCGGCATCGTGACGCTGATCGCGATGTGGGGAATCATCGCTGGTTTTGTCATGGCAAGGCGCAAGCAAGGCCGCGAGGCACGCGCCGGTTACTGTTCGACGATGGCCAGTGCCGACGAGATCGCGCCACGGGTGGTGCAAGTGGATCCCTACACCGGCGTGGTTATTCGCGAACCCGGGGCGGCGCCGATTGCCGATAACGACAAGTGGGTTGCTGCGCGCAAGCTGGCGGTCGCGTGGGTGGCGGAGCAACTTGCGGCAGGGCGAACGCTGGCGTTGCCGCAGGGTTGGCCTGACATAACGAAGGCTCCGTCGCGCAAGGTCAAATCGGGTTAGCTTCTCCTTATTTGTAGACGTTTATGTCCATCTCTTCGAACTGGCGCGACGTTAGAGGGATCGACGTGGATCGCAGGGGGGAACTGTTGCCCGGATGGGCAGACTGGCGCTGGTCCAGGTTCGTGTTCGGCCAGTTCGGTTCCTTGCAGTAACGGGCGTAGGGGCGCTTATCGCCTCGGGACGCGGCTGGGATTCGGTCTCGGCGACCATGGTGAGGGCGCCCCCGCAACCCCTGATCATCCGGCGCGACCCCGGCCGGTCGCCGTCTTGTGTGCACAAGCCCACCCATATGTCTCGATGACGGTCTGAAGTTCGCCCTCACGGAAGAGCGGTCTCGATGCGCTGCGTCGGGGTTCCATTCGCTGGGAATCGCTGACGAGCTGGGCCGATACCAATGGCTGGTGGACCAACTCGCGTTCATCACAGAGCCTCCACTGCTCGGATCTATCGCGGCGCTGATCGGTACAGCAGTGAGCGTGTCGTAGTGCTACGGCTAGGGCTATAACTGGGGATGGGCTTGCGCGGAGTCGATCCTCTGGGCGATCCTCGGTGCACTAGGGCCTCGCTCTGAATTGTCAGCGATCAGAAATACATAGGCCTTTTCCTCGAACGCTCCATCCAGAGTTCCCTCACACTCGGCTCCGCCGAGTATGCGCGGCTTACGGTCCAGCCGCCAAGAGGGGTATCGGTGCAATCCCGCGCAGCACAGAGGGTCGGAGCTTCAGACGAACTCCGACCCTCTGTGTCGTGATGCGGTCTCAGCACAGACCGGCAGAGGCGCTGCTGACACACAGGCTCTGGCTGAACGCGCTGATTGTGCGCGCGCCGTCAGCGGCGGTGGCGTCACGTGCCTCAAGCGTCTGCAGGCTCAGAAGGAAGGCGGTCATCGTTGATTCTCACCTCCTTCGCGGGCGTAGGCATCGGGGGCTTGATTGCCGTTTGCGGCAAGATTAGGGGCAGAAGATTGTGCCACTCGTCGCCCTCGTCGTCGATGAGCAGGAGCGTGTAGGCCTGTAGCGCGGTGAGAACACCGGTCGAGCCGGTCGCGAGATCCATCGACAGGCGGATGAGGCCGCTTCCGGGAAAGGCGACTCCGGTCGCGTGCCGCACCGCGTGCAAGCGAAGCGCGTCGACGTGGGCGGCGAGGGCGCTCTCAGAGTCGCTTCCGGCCACGCCCATGCGGATCAAGGCGATCAGTGTATGGATGATGCCGGCCCGTCCATCGAACAGCCCGGGCTCGATGGTGAACCGGGGGTGAAGCGCGCGCTCGAGGCCGGCGAGCGGCCGAAGATAGCGGGCCGGGTTCGCGACGTGCGGCAGCAGCTGCGCGGTCACGAGCGCGAGCCCGGCGGAGCCGGTGGCCAGATACGGCATCAGACGCCAGCCCTCGTCCATCTGCAGGCTGCCGTCGTCCGCCTGCGCGCACCGGTCGAGATCCATGCGCAGGGTGTTCTCCGCGAGAGCAAGGTGGGCTCGGTCGCCGGTGCGCTCGTACAGTCGCAGTGCGAACAGGGCGATGCCGGTCGGTCCCCACATCAGCCCGCGGTCTGGGCGGCCGGGACCGCTTAGCTGGGGGGAGCCGACCGCGATCCGGCGGGTGAGTTCCGCCGCGATGTGCGCAGCCCATCCGAGCAGGTCTTCATCCGGCTCGCTCAGCATCCAGAGCCCGAGGCCCGCTAGGCCGGAGTAGAGACCTGAGGAGAAGGCAGCTGAGTCGACGCTGACGCCGCGCGTCAAGCGGTCCATGATGCGTTCCCGGGTCCGGCTGGCCGCAGCGGTCGCGCCCAGGCGCCGCTGCGCCCATGCCACGCCGGCGAGGCCATTGAACAGGCCAAGGTGGCGGTCGGCATCCGGCGCCGCGGCGGCGGCGTGCAGCCAATCCGATGCCTGAGCGGGCGATTCGAGCTGCGCGGCGTCGAGGGCGTGGAGGACGCCGGCCGCGCCGTGCGCGAGCGAGTAGCCGTTCTCGCCGAACTGCCGGATGTCTCCCGGGTAGCACCGGTCGGCGCGGGAGAAGTCCGCACTGGCGTTGACGGAGCAGGCGATGAGGAATTGCAGCCGGGTGAGGCCGTCCTCGTCGCGTGCCGCCCATTCGGCGATCGCGCGATCGGCGGCGCGTGCCAGGCTGCTGACCGGCTCCTGCGGGGTGCGAGGCGGGACGAGCTGAGCGCGGATGCTGGCCACGTACTCGTCCGGCAGCGCGTACATTTCCGCGGCGGCCTCGATGAGTTGCTCGGCCTTGTGCGAGTCCAGCGGGAGTATCGGTGTCAGCGGCATGAAGAGAAAGAGCTTGATGCACGCGAGAGAGTAGAGGTCGACGTCCGCTCCGACGAGGTCGGCGGGCGCCGCGAAGCCGGGGGCAGCCACCATCGCGGATTCGCCGGAAGAGGACGGCCCGGCCATCTCGAAGTCGATCAGGCGGACGTGGCTCGTCGGTGTGATCAACACATTGCCCGGATGCAAATCACCGTGGCGGATGCCGGCAGCATGAAGCCGCGCGACGGCGCGCTCGATCTGGTCGGCGATCTCCAGGGCCCAGGCCCGATAGTCCAGGTAGTCCACGACCCCGCGATCGGCCCGCACCATCGGGCTGCGCTGCACCAGCGCCTTGCTGAGCGGGATCCCGTCGATGTCCTCCAGCACGAGGAAGCGATGCCCGTCGGCGTCAAACGCGTCGACGATGCCCACGAACGTCGGATCGTCGCCCAGCCGTCGGAGTATCTCCTCTTCATTACGGGTGCGACCGACGGCGTCCCTCCCATCAGGAGTCAGCCCAGCGAAAGGACGCGCCTCCTTGAGGATCACCGACCTGCCGGCGCTCGAACGGGCACGGTAGATCCCGCCACCGTTGGAGAACTGCAGCGCCTCCGTCACCTGATAGGGAAAGCCCTCCGGCGCGGCGCCGTCGCCGAGGCTCGCGCGCTGCGCGGCGAGGAAGTCGGGCAGGTCGAGCCAGGAGGGCGGGGTGAAGGCGGCGTCGCGCGCGTCGGGTACCGCGTTCCCGTGGGGGTCCCGGATAGCGGGAAGGCGTTCGCCATCTGAGCCGTGGGTTTCGATCAGACGGAATGCGCCGTAGCGGACGTAGAGAGGCCCGTGATTCCAGCGCAGGTCGCTCAGGATATAGGGGCCAGCCATGCCGCCGACGCGCCGTTCGAGCTCGGCCAGGGCGGCGCGCAGCTCCTCCTCGTCCAGCGGGTAGAGCGTGATGAACTTCCCGGCGCTGCCGCGATCAGTCTGCTTGTCGTTGCGTTGGCGGAACTCGGCTTCGCCGGGGACGAATTTAAAGGTGAGGGAGCTGTCTGCGGCGTAGGCGGCGACGAGGTTGAGGATCGATTGGGCATTGTCACGGGTGGCAGAGACATGGATCTTCCAGCCCTGCTCGACCGACATGGGGCGGCGATGGTACTGGGTCCAGCCGCGGATGTCGGTGCGCTGCCACCCGCGCCAGTCGAGCGAATGTGGCACGCGGTAGCGGGTAGTTGGTGTCGCTGTTCCTAGGGGAGCGACGTCGTAGAAGCGCCTGTCGGCAGCGACGAAGTCGAGGTAGCGAGAGTGCATGGAGGTCTCCTGGCGATCGAGTACGCCGGCTCCGGTGTCGGCTCGCGGTACTCAGTCTGAGGAGATGTCAGAAAACGCGCTTGTAACAGATGGCACGGTGACAAACGTCACTAGACAGATGTCCTCACCTGTCCATGCCGGAGCGGAACGCCCACACCACGACCTGCGTGCGCGTCTGCAGGCCGAGCTTCGTCATCACTCGGCTGAGGTGGTTCCGCACGGTGCCGACGTCCAGGTGCAGCCGCTTCGCGATCTCGCTGTTGTTCAGCCCTTCGCTGAGCGCCCGGACGATGTCGGCCTCGCGCGGGGTGAGCACCGTCAGCATCATGGCGGCCGCGCCGGCATCGACCGCCTTAACGGCACCCGCAGGCGCCGCGCCGTGCCGTGGGCCGCGACGTGCGAACTCCGCGATGACGCGGCGCGTCACGCTCGGCGAGACGAGCCCGTCGCCCGAGGCTGCGACGCGGATCGCAGCGATGATGTCGGCAACCGGCGCGTCCTTGAGCAGGAAGCCCGCGGCCCCTGCCTCGAGCGCGCCGAACACGTAGTCATCCGTGTCGTAGGTCGTCAAGACGACGACCGGCACCGGTCCAGGGGCGCCTGGTCGGCTGAGTGTGCGCGTGGCCGTCAGGCCGTCGCCGTCAGGCATCCGCACATCCATGAGAACGACGTCGGGATGGAGCCGTCCCGCCGCGTCGATGGCCTCGTTGCCAGAAGCCGCCTCGCCCACGACGCGCAGGCCGTCGGCGTTGTCGATCAGAACTCGAAGGCCTTGGCGCACGAGCGGCTGGTCGTCGACGATCAGAACCGTCACGCGGTCCATGCGGGCGATCTCCTCGAGATCGGAATCGTCGCCTGCGTCATCCAGCCGCCGTCGCTGGTCGGCCCGCTCTCGAACTCGCCGCCGAGCAGCGCCGCGCGCTCACGCATGCCGAGGACGCCGAAGCCCCCGCCTGTGGATCCCAGGGGGTCCGCGCCGATCGGCGCGGAGTTGCGCACCTCGACATGCAGCTCGGACGGCTGCCGGACCACCGCGATCGCGACCCCGGCGCCCGGCGCATGCTTGCGGGCGTTCGACAGCGACTCCTGGATGATGCGGAAGCACGCCAGCGAGGTGGCGGGGCTGAGGTCCTCGAGATCACCGTGCACCTGCACCTCGATGAGCGGATTGGTCGCACGGACATCCTGAATCAGCTCGGGGAGGCGCGCGAAGTGCGCCGAGCCCGCCACGTCGTCGTCCGCATCGGTCCGCAGCACGCCGACCACCTCGCGCAGGCTCTGAATCGCGCGCTCGCCCTCGCGCTCGACGGTCGCGAGCAGCGTCGAGCTCAGCGCGGGATCGCGTGGGAGGACCTCCCTGGCAGCCCGAACCTGCAAAAGGATCCCGGACAGGTGGTGCGTCGCGACGTCGTGGAGTTCGCGGGCCATCCGGTTGCGCTCCGCGACGACCGCGGCAGCCAACAGCGCCGCCTGCTCGCGCTCGATCGCGACGGCATACTCATTGGCCAACCGCGCGCTGCGCTGGTGCGATCCGACGAGGAGGCCCGCGGGCACCGCGATCGCATAGCTCACGACCGTGATGATCACCCGGGCGATGACGAGGTACGCATTGATGGGGACACCGAGATGGGCCGACACGAACAGCTGAGCCGCGAGATCCACGGCGGCTGCGGCGACCAGCGTCGGCAACCACGCCGTCATCCCGGTACGAGCAACGAGGTTGTATACCGCGAAGAGCAGAGGGACACCCATGATGATGTCGCGATCGCCCGTCAGAAGGGTGCCGCCGATCATGAGGATGACGACCGCAGCCAGCAACGGCACCGGGAAGGAGCGGCGCCAGATCGTGCAGATGGCCTGGGCGACCAGCAGGCCCGTCGTGCCCCACACCTGCAGCGGCGTGAACGTGGCGGTCGTCGCGATCGCGAAGAAGAAGTGGGTGCCGAAGGCCACCTTCAGCAGGAAGTACCCGACGCCAGCAGCTCCGACCACACTCACCCAGGCGACGTTGCTCAGGTCTCGCACGGTGCCGGCTTGCGCCGCATCCACTGACGAGCTCATGAGCGAACAGTAACCGGCCAACATGACGCCGCCGCGCGCAGTGACATTCGGCATGGGCCGAATGTCATAGCCTCGTCGTGGAGGGAACCCGTGCCCACACGACGCGAGCAAGCCGAGCGTACTCAGAGCCAGATCTTGGACGTCGCCGCGGCCGAATTCGCCCGCAACGGCTATGCCGGAACGACGCTGCTCGAGATCACGACGAAGGCCGGCATCAGCCGCGGCGGGATGTTCCACCACTTCGAAAGCAAACGCGCGATCGCCGAGCGTCTTCGCGAATCGGAAGGCCGCCGCTGGGACGAACTGCTCGATGTCAGCACGCAGAATGCTGCCCGCGGGCTCCCTGCTGTGCGCGCCGCCGCGCACCACATCGTCGACGTGCTCGAAGCGAATGTGCGCGCACGGGCGCTCCTGCGGATCATCGACGAGGTCGACGACGGATCGCCGACGCCGTTCACGATCTGGCGCGGCGTATTCGAGCGTCTGATCCAGCAGGGCATCGCAGACGGGCAGGTGCCCGATTCGATCAGTGCCAGCGATGCAGCGTCCATCCTGACCGAGTGCGTCTGGGCCGCCGTGTTCATCCCCGAGGCCGGGGCCACGGGCACGACCCCTCGCGCGCGCATCGGGCGGGCCCTCGCGCTCTTCGAGGTCGGCGTCGCAACCCGGGCGTAGGCATTATGTGCCGTCGTCGCCGGACGAAGTACCGGTGAATGCTAATCGGCACTCGCCGGCGACATAAAACGTCACATCCTGGGGGGATGCCCAAAAAAGTGGCAGAACTTTTCCCGTTCACCAGCGTCGACCGCGGTGATTCGGCGTGGCGAAGCCCGCGGGCGAGTTGCCCGAAGCGACTCGCTGACAGTAAAAAATACCAACTGATCAGGAGACTCGGCCCTCTACCGGGTGTGTCGTTCTGGCGGATACGGGCGATCGTGGCACCGCAGCGAGGCGTGGATGCGGCGATCCGCGCTGGGGCAAGCGCGAACTATGCGACAGCCGCGCGGCTCCCGCAAGCTGACCGCCATCGCGTCGCCGAACGTTCATCTTGGACTCGGGACCGAACCGGATTTCACCGGCATATGTGATTGCCAACGCGTTGAAGATCATGCAATCTGGCGTCATCCCCACCGACATCCACGCGAAACAGGACGGCGGCGCGGGTACGTGCACCAGATCGAAGTCGTCCGCGACGGTGGTATGCGCCGGATCGGAAACGAAGCCGCTTACGCGAGTTACACCCCCTGAGCCCGCTTAAGCGCACAAGCCCGTAAGACGCGCGAACGTCTTACGGGCCCGCCGCACCGAAGTGACCAATGCCGATCCCGTAGGTACCGGGATCGGAATCTCACTGCGGAACGAGAACGCACCGGCGCCAGCCGGTGCATTCGAGCAGCCTAGGCCATCGGTCGGGCCGCGCCTGCAAGGCACAAACCCGTTCGCGCACCAGCGCGAACATTTTGAGAAGGATCTGAAATTGAACCTCTCCACCAAACAGCGCAAGCTGCAGAACCGCACCAGCATCGCCCGTCGCGCCGCGTTCATCGCGGCCGCAGGCGCTGTCGCCCTGACCGCCGCGATCAGCACCTCGGCTGCGTTCGCTGACCCGTCCGGGGTCACCGGTGGCCCCGGCGCAACCCCGCCCACGTCGACCACCACTGGCACGAAGACGATCAACGCGTACGGATCGAACACCGACCAGAACGTCTACGACGTGTTCACCGGCGGCACCAACGGCAGCCACTTCAGCTACTCTCCGGACTCCTTCGGTTCGACCGTCGCTTCGTGGGACGCGACGAACCCGGTCAATAACGGCCTCAACGATGTGATCAAGCCGTTCAGCACCGCGACCGACACGTTCCAGCGTCCTGATGGCTCCGGCGATGGCCGCAACGCCCTGAGCGCGGCGAACAACACCGCGGCGGGCAAGAACACGTGGGTCTCCTCCGACTCCGGAGCGACCAACACGCTGAGCGGAACTGCCACCGTCAAGCAGGAGGAGGTCACGTTCGCCCGCTCCTCCAGCCTGCCGGGCAGCGCCACCACCGCGTCGACCGGCGCCCAGCTGAAGTACATTCCGCAGGCGAAGGATGCCGTCGGCCTGGCTGAGCAGAAGGTGGGCAGCGCTACCGCGATCACCAACTTCACCGACACTGAGCTCAAGGCGATTTACACCGACACGGTCGCTGGCCAGGACCAGTCCGCCCCCGGCCTTGACGGCAACAACTGGAACGTTGGTGACATCTACATCGCCTCCAACGGCGCCATCCCGGTGTACATCACCACCGCACAGGACACTGCGACGCCGACTGGTACCTCGGTCATCGGTGCCGTCCCGCAGGCAAGCTCCGGCACGCGCAGCTTCTTCCTGTCAGCGATCAACGTCGCCACGCTCGGCAGCGGTGGTGTCGCCAACGAGACCGGCAGCACCCACGCAGTCGAGGAGAACGACGTCCGCGCCGTCAGCGTCGCCAGCAATCTGACCGGTGGCGGCGTCAGCTCGCTGCCGTCGTCCTACGACGCGATCGTGCCGTTCTCCGGTGCGTCTGCGATCGAGCAGGCCGACTCCGCGAACACCGGCGTTACCAACACCGGTGTGACCGGTTCCGGCGTGTCCTTCCCGCAGGTCGATAGCAAGACCGTCTGGAACGGACTCACCGGCAGCTCGGCGGGTGTCGGCACCGCGCAGAGCGGCGCCCCGGCACGTCCTGGCACCTCGGTGGTCGGTAACTTCGCCCGCTTCGTTTTCGCGGTCGTCCCGGCCAGCGACTCCAACACCTCTTCGCTTGTGACCTGGCTCGACACCACCCTCGAGTCCACCACCGGCACGGTGTCGGCGCACACGATCTGGACCGACTACGGCTTCGTGCCGCTGTCGACAACCGACGCCAGCAACACCAGCAACTGGGACTTCTCGCCTTACACGAACTGATCCAACCTTCCGGCCGGTGGCGGCAAACCCCGCCACCGGCCATCCCATGTCCTTGGGACCGATCGTGCCGCACGAGCGGAGCGATCGGTGCAGCCCTCCCCTTCCATTGACTCGAAATCCCGAACGCTGACCATCCCCGGAGGCCGGGCGCCTGCAACAACTACAGGTGGCCGCCTGAACCACAGAAGGAACACACCACCTCATGCCACGCCCACTCCGCGCCATCGGACCGCTGGCCGCGCTGCTCACCACAGTGACTGCAGTCGGCCTCGTGCTCACCGGCACCGGTGCTGCGAACGCCGATGCCGCCCCTGCGATCGCCCTCTCACCAGGCTCCGGATCAGCCACAACGCCTCCTACCGTCAGCGGATCGCTCGCTAACGACTGCCCCGCGTCGAGCGATGCCGTCACGTTCTTCTTCGTCGCTCCCGGTGCCACCGGCGCGACACCCGACACCCTGGCAGCCGGATACGCGCACGCGGTGGGAAGCGGCGGAACGCAGGCTCCCGCGAACACCTACTTCTGGACCTCGACGAGCCTTGCCGGAGTGGGGGCGACTCAATCGGCCACGCTGCCGTTCGGATCGCTGTACAACATGAACCCCCTCACGCCACTGAAGGATGGACTTGCGAGCCTCGCCTCGATTGCAACCGGCGATTGGACGGTGATCGGGTACTGCGAAGACAACGGCGCAACCGAGGCGCCCGATGAATCGACTGGATCTGCGGTCTCAGCCAGCACGACGTTGACGATCACCGACGCGGCTGGCGACTGGACCTCGAGCACCACGGCCCCTGCGGGCCCCGTGTCCACGACCACCACACTTACCGGCAAGTCTGGATCGACTCTCGGAAGCGTCGACCTCAGCGCCGCCGTGACGGCTGCCGACACAGCGGGCGACGATGCCGTCGGAACCGTGAACTTCTTCGAGAACGGGTCGACGACACCACTGAACCCGGCACCGATCGTCGTCACCAACGGCACGGCGACGTGGTCCGGTGCCGGTGTCGCGGGCGACTACGGCGCTGTGCCATTCGCGGCTGAGTTCACCCCAGCCGATGCCACCGCGTTCTCGCCGTCGACAAGCCCCAACGTGAACGTTGGAGTCACCGAGGCGGACGTGACGATCACCGTTGCCGCGAAAGCGGACCCCAAGGTCGCCACCTCGACAGATGTCACGTATGCGGAAAGCGGTTTGCCGTCGAGCGACACCCAATACGTCTACATCCTGCCGATTGTTGACGGTTCGCCGATTTCAGCAGGGACGGAGACCGGTGCGACGTCCGCTGGCATACCGCTCAGCGGCGGTCACGCGGCATACACCGCGACAGGGCTCAAGGCGGGCATACATAAGTTCTCCGCGGAACTCGTAAATCGCGCAGGTGAGACGAACAGTGCATATGTGGTGTCGGCCAACACGGTAGACGTCACGACAGCGGCCACTTCGAAGTCCTTGACGGCTACCGCGCCGAAGCTCAGCGGTACTGACCGAGTAGGTGCGACCCTCATCGCCACACCGGGCACATCGACACCGTCAGGTGCGACGGCCTCGTACTCCTGGAAGCTGCCGACCGGGGCCGTGATCGGCACCAACCGGACGCTTGTCGTGCCGACGACCGCGTCCGGCAAGAAAGTGACACTGACGGTCACATGGAAGAAGTCCGGTTACACGGGCGTCGCAAAGACTGTCACGGCGAGCATCGCAGCTACGACGAAGCCGGCGGTCAGCACTCTCTACGGTGCCGACCGCTTCGCCACCGCGATCGCCGTCTCTAAGGACACGTTCCCGGTTGCCGGCAGCGCAAAGGTCGTCTTCGTCGCGTCGGGCGAGAACTTCCCGGATGCCCTCTCAGCGGCCCCGGCTGCTGCGAAGCTCGGCGGCCCGCTCCTGTTGACACAGCCGACCTCGCTGCCGTCTGCCGTTGCAGGTGAGATCAAGCGCCTCGGCCCCTCGAAGATCGTCATCGTCGGTGAGACTGCCGCCGTGAGCTCGTCGGTGCAGTCGGCGCTCTCGAGAATCGCGCCAACGACCCGCATCGGTGGCGCCGACCGCTACGCCACATCCCTCGCCATCGCGAAGTACGCGTACGGGACCAAAGCATCGGGCGCGTTCATCGCCACCGGCGCCACGTTCCCCGATGCGTTGAGCGCAGCGGCATACGCCGGCTCGAAGGGCTGGCCAGTGCTGCTCGTCAACGGCACAGCGAAGAGCGCCCCGAGTTCGGTGACGGGCTGGCTTCGAAACGCGAAGGTCTCGAAGGTAGAGATTGCCGGCGGAACGGCTGCCGTCTCGACCGGGGTCGCCAACTCCGTCAAGAGCGCGACCCGACTCACGCCGACGCGACTCGGCGGCGCGGACCGATATGCCACCAGTCAGTTGATCAGTGCACAGTTCAGCGGGGCGGCTGACGCCTATCTTGCGACCGGGCTGACTTTCCCGGACGCACTGACTGGCGCGGCGGCCGCGGCTGACCTGGGCTCTCCGCTCTACGTCATCCCGTCCACGTGCGTCCCTGGCGCTGTCCTGAGCAAGACCACGTCCTGGAAGACCGGCACGATCAAGGCCCTCGGCGGCCCCGCCGCTCTCGCGGAACCGGCCATCGAAGACCTAAGGAAATGCAGCTAAGGCCCCGATGATCACGCCATAGCCCTTCGCGGGGGTCCTCCGGCTGCAACCACGACCGGAAGGCCCCCGCCCCCATTCAGCCATCCCGACAGGATCCCAACCTTGACCTGCCCCGTCGATGACCGGCGGGCGATCGGCGCCCCACAGCGCCGTCTCCGGAGCTCTCAATGACCCCACCCCGCATCAGCCACCGTCTCCTGCGTCCCGAGACGCGTCCGTCGAACGCGCTCCATGCGGCCGCCGGCCTGTTTCTTGTCATTGGCCTCACCGCATTCGCACTCCAGCCGGCGCAAGCTGCCGACAGTAGCGGCTGGGGCGCGCAAGGATCAACCGGGCCTACCGACTCGGCGGTCACCGTGAACTGGCAGAACACCGCAACCGAGACTGACGGCAGTCCGCAACCCGCGGACGACGTGGTACCACGCGACGACTCCCAAGTGCTGCCGTACACCGGCGGCAAGACCTACGCCGATGCGGATCCCAGAGTCTCGTCCGCGATCTCGCGGGTCTTCAAGAACCTGTCTCTGACCGTTGATCAGACTGAGAGCCTCGGCAACCAGACCGTGACGCTCAGCTACACCGGCGTCGGGCAGGGCGGGACGAACGGGACAGCGACAGACGGCCCTCTCCTCGATGTCATGCAGTGCTGGGGCGCCGACGACTCCGACAACCCGGACCCAGCACATTGTGAATCCGGCGTCGGTGGTGTGGACAGCGGCATTGCGTATGGCTTGCCGAGCCGACAGATCGCGCCCGGAAGCCCCGATTCTCAGCTGATTGCGGGCGGTACGCTACCGTATACGCCCGCTCTGACCGTCACCGGGTACATGGACGCATCAGGTACCAGCGCGCATCTCTTCGCCCAAACGGACTCGGGCGGTCAGAATCCGTCGCCCTCCGCCGGGTCGGTCCAGTTCGAAACGGCTTCGGGGCAGAAACTGGGCGCGCCCGTCTCCCTCGTGAACGGTGTCGCGGCCGCGGATGTGGGCGGTCTGGCCAAGGACGCAAGCGTGCAGCTCACCGCGGAGTTCACCCCAGCTGAGGGGCAGAACTACACGCCCTCGACGGCACCCGCGATTGAGCTCCCGCAGCAGAACGCTGTCGGATCGTCTGGAAGCGCGGACGCGTACTCCGGGTCATTGTTCGATTACGTCATCGCCGCAGGAACATTTCGATCGGGCGACAAACTGTCTGCGACCCTCAACGAGTTTGACGGAACTAGTGTAGTCAACGGTCATTCGACCTGGGAGGTCGGAGCTCGCGTCCAGGCGTTCGGGCAATTCACCGCCGCCAGCGACGGTTCCGCGGACCTCTTCGTGCCGATATCTGCCTCGCTGCCGACCGACGGGAGCGGATATCTGGTCATCGTCCGAGATCTCACCCATCCGTCGCTGGCGCCGGCGCTCAGCGCGGCGGCGACCCCGATCCTCGGCGTGTCGAAGTTGACCGCGCCAGCACAGGTCGGCACCACAGACAACGTGGCGCCGCATAACGAGTCCAGCTATGTGCCGTTCGAAGACATTCAGGGCAATCCAGAGCAGGACGGCGCGATCAGCGACTTCACAAACAACACGACGAATGAGATGACCGACTGGGAAGCGCCCTCGACCCCTGACGCGGAAACGTCTCGGAATTTTGATCTGCAGACCACCCTGCAGCAGCCGGGACTCGGCTGCGGCGTCAAGAGTGGAGTCAAGTCGATCGACACCTGTTGGCTCGTCGCGGTTCCCGTAGATCAGAATGTCGCGCCGTTCTCCGACGACGGAGGAGTGCTAGCGCCGTCCGACTGGGGGCAGCGGCTTCAGGTGAAGCTCGGGTTCGCGCCGATCTCGACATCTTGTTCGGCGAACCAGAGCCGTGTGCTGACCGTGGGTGGCGAGCTCATGTCGAGCGCCGTCGCATCGTGGGCGCCGGCACTGTGTTCGCAGGCAAATCTTTCCCTCGGCTATGACTCGGTTGCGGATAGCGTTGCGCGGGAGCAGTACGAGGAAGGCTCTACCAGCATCGTGCTCACCTCCCAGCCTGTGTCGGACAGCGGGGGGGCGAAGACCGTATATGCGCCGGCCGGCGTGGCAGCGGTGACGGTCAGCTTGAACCTGCCCACGCAGACCGGCCAAGTGACCGACCTCAAGCTGTCCGCCCGGCTCGTGGCCAAGCTCGTCACTGAGAGTTACACCGCGGGCATCAATCCAGGAGCCGGGTTCTATGACACTGACGTAGCGACCCAGACCGTCGGGGGCGTCGCGTTGACGGCGTTCGCACCGTGGGCGCCCCGAGCCGAATTCGCTGATCTCTTCGATGATCCAGAATTCCGCGCTCTGAACCCGGGGTTCAACTACACCCTCCCTAGTCATGCGAGCGGAAGCTTTGACGACAGGGGCAGCCTCATCGTGACCTCCACGGCGTCGGATCCTGTCGTCGCGCTGTGGCAATGGATTCTCGCCGACCCCGCTGCGCTGGCCTTCCTCAACGGCTGTCCTGACGATGACTCAGTACTCAACGGCTCTCCGACAGTGATCAACCCGTACTTCTCGACCGAGAGTTACGCGCAGTGTGCGTCCCAGGCAGGCGCGCTGAAAAAGACGGCGCAGGCCGAGATCGCCGAGACGCAGTCGCAGTACCAGAAGTATGCGAGGGCCGACGCGGCCAATCTCGCCAGCTTCAACCCGCCCTCCAGCTTCAGCTATACCTACAACTACAGCCCCGTCACCTACTCGGCCGACGATCCGCAGTTCCCTCTGCCGTCATGGTATGAGCTCCCGCCCGCAGGCGCGCCTAGCGCAAGCCAGTCGCTCGACACGAGTGCCAACATCCACGAAGAAGAACCGTCGCTCGCGCAGGTTGAGGCCGACGTGACCGCCGGCGCCCCGCCATCGCTGGCGCAATGGTGCGACGAGGCCGCCGGGAACACCTCGTGCACTTCTGGGGCGGGAACAAATGGCGAGTGGGCAAAACAGCCTGCGAGTATCTACAACCCGGTGATGGGCCTGACCGACTCGCCGGCTGCCGCACAGTTCCAGACCGTTACCGCAGAGCTGTGTGACGACAATGCCAACTGTGTCGGTGCGAATTCCACGTCGCTGCAGAAGGCCGCGTCCGTTTTTCAGTCGACGTCGACACCAGGGGTGAAAGCAACCCTGACCACACCGGACGAAGCAAACGGCGCGTATCCGTTGACCCTGCCGGTCTACGCGGAGATTAACACCAACTGTCTCGCCACCGCGGACGCCTCCGCGTACGCGAGCTTGCTCAGCTATATTGCCGGCGCGGGGAACACACCTGGTCTCGCGGTCGGCGAGCTGCCGCCAGGCTACGCGCCTCTTTCGTCGAGCATGCTGGCGCAAGACGCGTCCGCGATCGCGACGTTGAAGAAGGCGGCCATCACGCCCTCCTGCGTAACGCCCGCAGGCGCTAGCACGCCAACCGGAGGGGTTCCGGGCGCGAGTAATAAACCACTGCCGAGTCCTGCCGGTTCCGGGGGCGCCCCGCCGCCGTCGGCGCAAGCGCCCGTCCAGCCGCCCACTTTGCCCAGCACCAGCACAGTGCCCGGGGCACCCACAGCCAAGGCCGCGGTCCGGCCCAGCGCAGAGGCGCTGCCCGCGTCGCAATTGACTTCGAGTACGGCAATCGGCTTCCCTGTGTACGGCATCTACGTCGGATTCGGCGGCGCCGTCGCGTTCGCGGCCGCTGCAGCCGTACTCCGAACGCGAAGCCGTAGGGCAGGTGCGCGATGAGTTCGCAGACCGCGATTCCCGACAAGCATGACCTCCCGATGCCTGCCGGCCCGCGTCTCGTCCGGCAGGTGCTCGAGCGCGCTGATCTGTCGTTTCGGGCGGTCACGCGTGCATCTGGAGCCCTCGTCGTCGGGCTCATGGTGCTGGTCGGGGTGTTCCTTACTATCCGCTCGGTTGAGGCGGTGGGCCGCGTCGGCCTCTGGGAATTCCTCACCACCCAGCAATGGTCACCGGCGACGTACCACTTCGGCGTCGCCTCGCTCGTCACCGGTACGGTTCTGATCGCGCTTGTGGCTCTTGTGATTGCGTTCCCCCTCGCGCTCGGCGTCTCGCTGTTCGTGTCCGAGATCGCCAAAGGTTCGCTTCAGCGCGTCCTCGTGTCGATCGTGGACCTCGCCGCCGCAGTTCCGAGTGTCATCTACGGCCTCTGGGGACTCGCGTTCCTCGAGCCGCTGCTGCCGCCTTTCGCTCGCTGGCTGTCGACGTGGTTTGGGTGGATTCCGTTCCTCGCAGTCAGCGGCGCGGACCTGCATAACCCGCTGCCCAATGACTCGCTCTATAAGGCGTCGACGTTCATCGCGGGCCTGGTGGTGGGATTCATGATCGTCCCTGTCATGGTCTCGCTGATGCGCGAGTCCTTCACCCGCGCGCCCATCGGAGAGCGTGAGGGCGCCTACGCGCTGGGCGCGACCCGGTGGGGCGTGATTCGTTCAGTCGTGCTGCCATTCGGGGTCGGAGGGATCATCGGTGGCTCTATGCTGGGGCTCGGCCGAGCGCTTGGCGAGACGATCGCGATCTACCTGATCATCGGCCCGATCTTCCAGATCAACCTTCAGATCTTGCATGTCGGCGGCAACTCGATCGCGGCGAACATCGCGAGCCAATACGGCTCCGCTGGCGGATTCACACTTTCTGCGCTGATGGCCTCCGGGCTCGCGCTGTTTGTGCTGACGATGGCCGTGAACTTCACCGCCTCCGCGATCATCGCCCGGTCGCGCTCAGGTGCAGACAGTGAGGCGTGAGTTGACGAACACCGTTCGCGACGACCGGTTAGAAGCGCATGCGTCACTCGTCCTGGCCGGGGCTATTACGGGCGAGCGGAACCAGCACGTTGATGCCGTGTCATCTCCTCCGTATCGGGGAACCGTGCTGCCACGGCGCGGACTCCCACCGGAGGATGCGATCCCCGAGCCTCAGTCGGTCCAGCTCGGTCTGTCGGGCGAGGATGTGCTCACCGTCGCCGGGGCAGCGGGCGCCGCGATTGCGATCGGGCTGCTCCTGACCACCGTGATCGGCGCGATCCCGCTCGGCTGGACACCTGTCACAAGCTTCATCTGGTTCGTTGCTCTCTACGCCACCCTCGTGTTCCTCAAAGACCGCGGGCCGGCCGTACGGGACAAGTTCTGGACGGTCATACTCTGCTCCGCCGGCGTAGTCGTCGTCGGCACTCTCGCGCTCGTCATCGGTTACGTGGTCGTCGCGGGCTGGCCGGTGTATGCGCGCATCTTCACCTCCAGCTCCACGGATACGCTGCTGGGGCGGTTCCACTGGTTCACGCAGGACATGAAGACCGCGGGGCCTCTCTCCGGGCTCGACAGCGGTGGCGTCGTCTATGCGCTGATTGGGACCCTTGAGCAAATCGGCATCGCGCTGGTCATCACCATCCCCCTGGGACTGACGACGGCGGTGTTCCTCGGCGAGGTCGGTGGGAGGTTCGCACGCTTTGTACGGACGATCACCGAGGCGATGACCGCGCTGCCATCGGTCGTGGCCGGTCTATTCATCTGGTCCACAATTATCCTTCTGTTCACGCATGAGGACAGCGGGTTCGCCGCGGCTCTCGCCCTCACGGTGCTGATGCTCCCGATCACCATTCGTGCCGCCGATGTGGTACTGCGCCTTGTGCCGGGAAACCTGCGTGAGGCCGGCCTGGCGCTCGGGGCGAGCCAGTGGTCGACGGTCTGGAGAGTCGTGCTGCCGACGGTACGCAGCGGGCTGACTACCGCGATCATTCTCGCCACCGCGCACGGGATCGGTGAGACCTCGCCCGTGTTGCTGACCTCAGGCGTCACTGACTTCACGAACGCGAATCCGTTCAGCGGTAACCAGACCTCGCTCCCACTGGCGGCGCTCGAGTTCATCGAACAGCCCGGCAAGACCGCCGCAGCGCGCGGGTTCGCCACTGCGCTGCTCCTCCTCGTCGTCGTGCTGATCCTCTTCGGCGTCGCCCGCGCGACCGCCGGTGCAGAGCCCGGCCAGGCGCGAGGCGGCCGTGCGCGTCGCCTTGCAGCCCAATCGGTGCGCACCCGCGCTCGTATCGCCGCGGCCCCGCGCCGCACCGCACGTGACGCCGCCCGCGCGGACCAGCGGCAGAAAGCGGTCGAGCGCAGACACGCCAGGGCCACCCCGAAGGACCCCGGCGCCGCGCCCGACGGAGCGCTGAGCGAACTGTTCCGACACGACGAGATGGATGACAAGCGATGAAAGCCCCAACCCGACCTCGCATGAAGCGCCTGTTCCTGGCCATCGCAGCGAGCCTCGGCTTTGCGCTTGCCGCGGGCGCCGCAATTCCAGCGAACGCGGCAGCACAGTACGTCACGATCGCCGGAGAAGGTTCATCCTGGGCCGGCCTCGCCTGGAACCAGTGGGAAGTGGACGCCGCGCAGGACGGGGTCACGTTCAACTACACGCCCAACGGCTCCTCCACGGGTCGCGACGATTTTGCCAAGCAGGTCTCCGCAGCGTTCGCCGACAGCGAGATCCCGTTCACCGGTGACGCCGACGACCCGCAGGACGCGGGCACGCCCGACTTCAGCTACGCCATGCTTCCTGTGGTTGCCGGAGGCACCTCGTTCGCATACAACCTGCCGATCGGCGGATCGAGCTTCACGAAGCTGCAACTGAACATGGCGACGATCGCGGGGATCTTCTCTGGAGAGATCACCAAATGGAACGCGCCACCGATCGCCGCCACGAACAAGGGCGTGGCTCTACCGAACCAGCAGATCACAGTCGTCGTCCGTTCCGACGGCTCGGGAGCGACCGCGCAATTCAAGCTGTGGATGCTGCGCCAGTACCCGTCCGACTACAAGCATCTCGCGGTAGAGACGGGGGGCGACCCCACTCACGCATCGTCCTATTACCAAGTGGGATCACTCGGGAAATGCGCTGCAGGCGGCCCGTGCTTCATCGCCCAGTCGGGGTCGGACGGTGTGACGACGTTCACCTCCCATAACCCGTATTCGATCGACTACGACGAATACGCTTACGCTTTGCGCGCGAACATGCCGGTCGCGCGCGTAGAAAACGGCGCGGGCTACTTCACGTTGCCGACGGCTGATGCCGTCGCCGTGGCACTCACTCAAGCGAAGATCAACACAGACAAGAACTCAGTCAACTATCTCTCTCAAGACCTCTCGGATGTATATGGATATAAGGATCCGCGGTCATATCCGATGTCGATGTACACGTACGAGATGATTCCGACTCAGACCACGACGCCACTCGGCAAACCCCAAGGCGCTACCCTTGCGTGGATCTCCACGAACGCCGTCTGCTCCTGGCGGGCGGACATGGGGGCCCTCGGCTATTCACCCCTTCCTATGAATCTGGTCCTCGCGTCCATGCAACAGATTCAGCGGACACCGGGCATCGACGCGGCAACCTCGAAGACCATCTCGACCACTCAGAGCGGTGTCACTTCGGGCGCCTCCAACCCCTGCAACTCACCGACCTTCAAGCCCGGCGACTCGATCACGAGCAACGAGCTGGTGAAAACCGCGCCGTTCCCCGTGACGTGCGACGCGACGTGCCAGGCGCCGTGGAGGGGCAAGGATTCCGACGCCTCCGTGCCGCAGGCCGCCGGTTCCCAGACCGGCACCGGATCGGGCGGGGGCGCTGCCGCCGGGAATAACGCCTCGCCTTCGACTACGGGTGCCGGAGCGGGGACGTCCGGGGGCGGCACGGGTGGCGGCACGGCGCCCAAGACGAACCCGGTAACCGCCGGTACCTCCACGACCGCCGGGGCTCAGACGAGTTGCGACCCGAACACCGGCGTGTGCTCAACAGGCTCGACCAACGACACCGCGAACGCCGCCGACGTCAAAGCCGTGCCTACCGTCATCGCCGAGGCCTCGGGGCCGTCCGCGCCGCTCGCGCTCCTCCTGATCGCGGCCCTCGTTGCGCTGCTTCTTATCGGGCCGCCGATCGTCAGTGCGATCAGCGCCCGCAGCCGGAGCCGCGGATGACGGCCGTCGCCGGCCCGCGCGACTGGTCGCCGCCGCCGGTCGAACAATCGGAGCAACCGATGGCCCGGCCGCAGGGCACCGCCGCGACGTCCGCCGGCGCAATCCGCGATCGCGGATACGCGATGGTGCTCGGCATCGCCGCGACCATCCTGCTCGTTCTCCTCGGCAACCTCGTGCTCATCTCGCCCGTCGTCGAGTTCTTCTCTCAGCACAGCCTCTACCAGCAGCTGCGCCTCACCCTCGCCGAGGGTGCCACGCCGGTCGCGGCCGTGGACAAGCACAACCACCTGGTGGAAGCTGGCACACCGGTGGCGGTGATGAGTGCCCCCGGCATCGGCCTCGGGCGCACCGTCATCGTCCAAGGCACCGACGCCGCGCAGACCATGGAAGGCATCGGTCACCTGCGCGACACCGTGATGCCCTGTCAGGCCGGCTCTTCCGTTCTCATGGCGAGGTCCGGCTCCTACGGCGCCATCGGCGCGAAGTGGGCGAAGCTCGCCCCCGGTGACGAATTCACGATGACCATGGGCCAAGGCACATGCATTTATCGAGTTCTCGATCAACGCCTCGCCGGGCAGGCCGCCCCCGCACCGCCCAGCGGCAGCCAAGGCAACCTCGTGCTCACCACCGCTCTCGGCCGTCCGTTCGCCCCGTCCGGCATCCTGCGGGTCGACGCGACGCTCGTCACCTCGTCCTACCCGGCCTCCGCCTCGGTGTTCCCGGCCACGAGCCTGCCCGCGCAGGAGAACGCGATGGCCACCGACACCACCCAACTGTGGCCGCTGGTGTTCCTGCTGCAGCTCGTGGTGGCCTCCGTGCTCGTAGGCGTATGGATGTGGCGCCGCTGGGGCCGCTGGCAGAGCTGGCTCGTGGCCGGCTCCGTGCTCACAGCATCTGCTCTCGCCGCGGCGGCGAACATCGACCTGCTGCTGCCGAACCTGATGTGACCTGATCGACAGAACCCGAAAGACCCGACACTGATGAGCTTCCTCCCCACCCGGCGCGGTCGCCGCGCCAGCGACTCTGACACTGTTGTGCTCCCTACGCATGCCGACGAGCCGAGCGACTCCGCCCCCGCATCCGTCGACCGTGACGCCCCGGCGTCCGCGCCGACGGATGTGGACTCGATCGACCCGGTCGAGAACGAACGACTGCGCCGCGAAAGCGCCCAAGCGGTGCGCGACAGACTGTTTGGACAGACCACCGCCGGTGAGCTCGTCGCGGATGAGATCACGGCATGGTTCGGCACCCACAAGGTCCTCGACCGCGTGTCGTTGGACATGCGGGCGGGCGAGGTCACCGCGTTGATCGGACCGTCCGGGTGCGGGAAATCCACCTTCCTGCGCATCCTCAACCGCATGCATGAGCTGATCCCGACGGCGTCGCTGGCCGGTGCGGTACGGCTGGACGGCGGAGACGTGTACGACCGCACCGAGCGCATCACCGCCGCGCGCCGCAACATCGGCATGGTGTTCCAGAAGCCGAACCCGTTCCCCGCCATGTCCATCTACGACAACGTCATCTCCGGCCTCAAGCTCTCCGGCATCCGCGCGAGCCGTGCGCAGAAAGACGTGCTGGTGGAGGACTCGCTGCGCAAGGCATCCCTGTGGGATGAGGTGAAGGACCGCCTCGAGCAGCCGGGCGGCGGCTTGTCCGGCGGACAGCAGCAGCGGCTGTGCATCGCCCGGTCGCTGGCCGTCTCACCGCGGGTGCTGCTCATGGACGAGCCCTGCTCGGCACTGGACCCGACCTCCACCCGCCGAGTGGAGGAGACGATCGCTTCGCTACGCGGTCAGGTGACGATCGTGATCGTCACGCACAACATGCAGCAGGCTGCCCGTGTCTCCGACACGACCGCGTTCTTCCTCGCGGGGCAGGGCGAACCCGGCGCCATCGTCGAGTACGGCGACACCAGAGCGATGTTCGAGGCGCCGCAAGACCCGCGCACCCACGACTACGTCAACGGGCGATTCGGATGATCATGCACCGCGTTGCCGGGCGCCTGTCTCAGATCTGTTCGCGGGAGGCCATGTATGGCTGAGCCGCAAACGTCACCAGCCGGCCGTTACGTGGCGCAGTTCATCCTCTCGCTTGCCGCGATCGCCGCTGCCGCACTGTGGGTGGTCGAGATCAGCGGCCACCACTTCACCACCGACACGGGCGCCGTGCCCCCCGCCATCGCGTTCGCGCCGGCGGCCGGGTACCTCATCGGCGCCTGCTTGCAGGTCGTTCCACATGAGCTCGGGCATCTGGTCGTCGCGCTGGTGTTGCGGCTTCCGGTGCGCGGTGCTGCGATTGGCCGACTGAGGATTGGCCCGGTTGCGCCGAGCAAGGCGCTCGGTGGGTGCATCGCGCTGGACGTTGATCGTCTGCCTCCGCGGGCGTTGCCGTTGCGCATGATTCTGTTCGCTCTGGGTGGCCCGTTGAGCGGACTTCTGTGCGCCACAGCGGCAGCAGCAGTGGCTATGGACCCAGCGGCTTCGCTTGCCGCACGCAACCTTTCCGCGGCGGTGGCGTGCGCAGCGGCCGCCGTCCAGATCTGGAACCTGCTCCCACTGAAGTCCTCGACGGGTGGGCGCTTGGACGGCCTCAACGTCGTACTGTGGCTCACCGCACCATCTGCCCAATGGGCGCAACTCCAGCACCTCCGCGCCGTGGCGGAGTTGCGCCGCACAATGCCCACGTCCCCGGTGGAACTCGCGGACTTCCCGAGTCTGGAGCGGCTGCGTTGTGGGCTGCGCGACCCGCACCCGCAGAGCGCCGTACGTGCCCTGCGGCTGTTATATCGCTCGCTTCCGATCGACGCACTCCTGAACCCTGTAGATGACGACACCTGGTCGCCCGAGGCGGCCACGCAGGCGCGGCTCGCGGCGCCGACCATCCTCGAGTTCGCTCGTCGAGCGGATATTCCGAAGGAACTGCGCGCAGACGCTGCGGGGGCATTCGCCCAAGTTCTCGCAATGGTGTGCGCATATGAAGACATAGTCGCTGATGCGCCTCCGCTGTCAGAGAACCTCGCGCAGGCAACGGATTTGGCCGAATTCGCGTGGCAGATGCGGCCAGGCTGGTTGCCGAATCAGTCCACGCTGGGCCTGATTCGGCTCTTCCAGCGCCGCCCCGCTGACACGCGAGCGCTCCTAATCAACATCTCCACGGGCCAGGGCAAGGACAACGAGGACCGCGCTCGCGCCTACAGCATCCGCGGCCTGGCTGAGCTGGACCTCGGCAACGCCGCGCTTGCCGAGCGGCTAGCGGAACTCGCCTCCGCCGAGGCGCCGCATGAGTATCTCAGTCGGGTGTTGACCGACGAGCTTGCGGCCGGCAGCCGCGGTCAGGACCAGGTAGGTGGTACTGCGTGAGGACGCGGAGCGTGTTGATGATTCTCGCCGCGACTGCGGTGGTTTTGGCGGGGCTGGCGGGATGGGTGCTCACCCGGCCAGCCCTGGGGGTGGGTGCCGAAGGAGCACCCGCGATCGCGGTTGCCCCTGCCGCTCTTTTAGCGCGCGCTGAAGCCGGTGAGGGGCTGCCGGCTGTTGGTGTCGGGACCCAGTCGGGTGCGCCCGACGCCACCACTCCCACCCCTACGGCAACCCCGACCACGGCGGTGAACCCGATGGTGCCGGTCGCGGTCGCCCCATCCTGGGCGGCAAGGATAGCGTCCGCAACGGGCATCCCGCTGGTTGCGGTCACCGCGTACGCGGATGCGACGCTGCGCGAAGGACAGAGCGACCCCGGGTGCGCCCTGTCGTGGAACACGCTGGCGGGCATCGGCGAGGTCGAGTCCGGCCAGGGTACCCATGGGGGTGCGCGTTTGGAGGCGGACGGTGAGGATTCTGCCGCGATCCTCGGCCCGGCGCTGAACGGGTCGGGCAGCACCACGAAGGCGGCGAACATGGACCCGGCCGTCGACGGTTCGGGTGCGTGGGCGCGGGCCGTCGGCCCGCTGCAGTTCCTGCCCTCGACGTGGCAGCAGTGGGGTGCGGACGGCAACGGGGACGGCATCCGCGACCCGAGCAACATCTTCGACGCGGCCCGTGCCGCCGCCGATTACTTGTGCTCGTCCGGGCAGAGCCTGACCACCGGGCCCGGGTGGTCAGCCGCAGTGCTGTCGTACAACCACGAGACCAGCTATGTGAACGCGGTGCGCGATGCGGCGAACCGATACGCCGAGGAGGCCGACTCATGACCCCGCGCACCCGCCTCGCCGCGGCGCTCGGCTCCGGCGTGGTCGCACTGGGGCTGCTGAGCGGATGCAGCAGCACCACGGCAGCCTCCACCAAAGCGCCACTGACCGCAGACAACATGGGAACGTCGCTGGCTGCGGCCGAAACCAGAGCCGCCAGCGTTGACATGCACACGCAGGTCATCGTCAACGGCAAGCCGACGGTCACCATCGACGCCGACGTCATCTACCCGACCACCGCCGGCACTCCGGCGCCCTCCCCGAGGCCTTCGGTGAAAAGCACGGTCATCAACCCGTACGTCAGCGAGACCGTAACCATCGCCAAGACCTCGACCGCCGTGAAGCTCGTCGTCGCAGGCGGCAAGGCATGGGTGAATCTGGGTGAGTCGACCGGCGATCACTACGTCGCAGCAGCATCCGCCCCGTCCGCCGTCGCGAAGGCTGCGAAGCCCTACGCCCAGACCGCCCACCAGGCGGACCCCATCCAGCTCAGCCGTCAGCTGCGCGCCGCGATCGTCTTCGCCCAGCGCTCCGGCCCAGACACCACGATCGCAGGCAAGCGCGTCACCCCGTACCTCGTCGCCGTCAACACGGCGAAAGCCGGCGACCTGCTCCTCGGCGCCGGTACCGACGCGGCCTCGCTCGCCGCGCTGCCGGCGGAGGTCGACGCAGACCTCTGGATCGGCGCCGACGGGCTGCCGTCCCGGGAGAGCATCATCTCAGGGCAATTCGACGAAGAGACCACCTTCACCAAATGGGGCAGCGCTGGATCCTTCCGGGAATCGGTTCCCACCGGAAGCATCGACGCGGCCGGACCAACCAGCAGGGCCCCCGCATGAATAGGGAGGAAGGCGAGATCGACCCGCTGTTCGCGGACCGCTTCCGCCTCGGAAGCCGCGAGCGGACCACCCCGCTCGCCACGATCTATCACGCCTACGACACTCACCTCGATCGGCCCGTTCGCCTGACCGTCGGACCACGCAGCACCACCGGCGTCGACCGAGCGACCGCAGAGCGGGTGTTCCACGCGATCGCCGTCGCCGCGATACGGGCCCCCGCGGGTCCGGGCCTGCCCGTCGTATGGGATGCCGGGCGCGGCCGCTGGGACGGCGAGAACATCGTCTGGATCGCTTCCGCCACACTGTCAGGGGACACCGTCGACCGATTCGCCCGTCCCCCCGAAATCAGTGCCCCCGACTGGGAACTCCGCGTTCTGTCCGCTGCCGAGCAACTGGCGCGCATCCTGCAGCACACTCACTCGGCCGGTATCGTCCACGGCGCGGTAAGCCCAGCGTCCGTGACCATCGCGGACCACGGCACCTCCGGCGTAGCAGTCGGCCTCGTCGACTTCGGCCCCCAACCCGAGTTGCTCCAGGCCCACGATCGAACCGCGCGAGCCCGCAAACAGCGGTGGTCTGCCTGGGCACGCGCGTGCCTGTACCCGGCACCCGAACTGGAAGCCGGCGAGCAGCCGACGGCACGCACCGACGTATACGGCTTCGGCGTCATCATCGCGGCGCTCCTGGCCCGCATCCAGATTCGGGAACCCGGCTGGGACGAGCTGCTGCACCCGAGCGAGACCGTGGACGTCGGAGTCGAACTGCGCCGCATCGCCGATCAGGCCATGAAGCAGCGGCCCGCCGAACGCCAATACTCGTTCCTCGTCGTCGCTGAGCAACTCGCCGCGATCCGGAACGCCGTCCACGTCGACGAGGCCGCGCCGGGAGCGGGTGCCGCCGAGCTCGACCGGACACTCACAGCGGAACCGCCCGCCGAATTCGTGTCCGCGATCGCCTGGGTCGCCCGACGCGTACCTGCGGCGACGCTGGACTGGATCCCCGGCGTCCGACCGCTCGCCGCGCGCACCGGATTCTCACTCCGCCGCCCACTGGTTTCCCCCAAGAACGGTGTGGCGCAGCCACCGGGCCTCGCCGCCTACTGGGCGAAACGAACGCAGCACGCCCAGCGCACGGCCGCTGCCATCCTCGCAGTCCTGGTCGTCCTCGTCGCCGGAACGACCGCGCTCGGGCTCAATCGGCCTGCAGACGGCACCGCCGTCGCCGCCTCAGCGCCGACGCATGCCACCACCGGCACTGCGCAGCCGCCCTATCATGCAAGCCGTATGGTAGCGATTCCGGCGATTCTCGGCACGAGCCAGGCCACGGCAGAATCCTCCCTCACGCTGGTCGGTCTGCACCTGGGCGCAGTCAGCAGCATCAACGGGCCCCAGGCCGCCGGCACCGTACTCGGCGCTGCACCCGGGCCTGGCACCCACGTGGCCGCCGCCACCTACGTCGACCTCACCGTGGCGAGCGGACGCGCTGTGATCCCCACCGACCTCGAGGGGCACAGCGAGCACGACGTCGTCACGGCTCTGCATGCCGCCGGCTTCAGACCCGCCGTGGCCCTCACCGATTCGAGCCACTACGCGAGCGGCTACGTCCTCCGCGTCTGGCCCGCCCCCGGCACCCTCGCCGCGGCCGGCTCCTCCATCGACATCACGGTCGCGCGCTACCGCCGGCCAACGCACACGCCGACCACAGCACCGACTCGGACACCAACGTCGATCCCGTCCGACTCGCGAACTTCCCCGGCCGCCCCGACGGACTCACCCACGTCGACACCCGAGGCGACCGGATGAGGCGGGCCCGGAGCGCGGAGTGGCCCCCTCTCGACATCGGCGTACGCGATGCATTCGCCGGAACAAGCCGCCGACGGTAACGGGATGAGGCGTCGGCGTGGCAGCGGAGTCGTCCTCCTCTGCTGCCTGGAGCGCTCGGTGCCGCAGTCGGGTGCGGCACCGAGCGCGTTGCCCGGGGGCAAGCCATGACAAACCGCTGATGCCATTTGACACTGGGCGCGGATCGCGCCCTCTCGTAGCTTCAATACCGGGGCTCGACGCAGCCCCGATCTTCGTCGGTCGACCCGTGCGCCGGACAGAGCCGAAGCAGGACTGAGGCGATCTCTTCGGCGAGCACATTGATTCAGGAGCCTGCATGCAACGGCGTCTAGTTCATCGGAAGGCGCCGTTGGCGATGGCCGTCGCTCTTCACACCGAGGACCGCTACCGCGGCTGGCTGCGCTACCGCGCGAAGCTGCTCGGTAACACATCCGGGGACGCGCTCGAGGCGAGCGGTGAGGCGTGGATCTGGCGACTCTTCAGCCCCGGACGCCGAGACGTCTGCGGCTCCGCAGCGCTCTACCCCAGCGCGGAAGCGGCTGAAGACGCCGCGATGAGACTGGTCGACGAGGCGGACTCGCTCAGCCCCGTGCTGGTCGGAAATGCTGAGACCGGGGGCTACTCCTGGTACCTCCTGAATGACGCCGGTCCCGCCGCCCTCGCGCACCGCCACTTCAGCGCTCCTCGTGAGCGCGAAGTCGCGGTTCAGAATGCCGTGCAATGGCTTGCGGCGGCAGAGCTCGATGACGGGGCACCACTCCCGCGATGGTTCAACCCCCGTCGCCTGCCGATGCTCGGCATCGACGCCGAGGCCCGTGAAAGTACCGTCCTTGACGCAACTCCCACCGGAGCGGATCCGGCATCCTCAGACGGCACCGGCCCCCACGGGCGGGCGCCGCTCGCGGGCGTGCGGATCGCGACGCACGAGCAGACTGCATCGACGCGGCTGAGCGCCTAGACGACGGCGCCAGATCACCCGATCTCTCTTCGCGGTGGACTATCTGGTTGGCCTTACCCTCGCTCCCCGACGGCTCCGCTGGTTCGTGACCCACCTGTTGGACCTGCTCATCGTCGTTCTTCCGATGCTGCGGCCACTGCGGCTTCTGAGACTGCTCGGCATTGTCCGGACGTTCCACCAGTTCGCTGGCTCCGCACTGCGGGGGCGCGTCCTCTATACGTCTCCAGCTATGGCACTGTTCTCGTGTTCATGGCTGCGTTGGCCGTGCTCGACGCGGAGCAGAACGCCTCGCACTCTCAAATACGCGACTTCGGACAGGCCCTGTGGTGGGCGTTCGCGACGATCACGACTGTGGGGTACGGCGATGTCGTTCCCGTCACCTTCGTGGGACGTCTCGTCGGGGTCGGCCTCATGCTGGGCGGCATCGGAATCATTGCGACCGTTGCCGCGACCCTGTCGTCTTGGCTCGTGCAGAACGTCGATGGCCGAGAACGCGACGACGCCGGGGCGTCGGCAAAGCGGATCGACGCGCTCACGCGCGAGGTCGCCGAGCTCAAGCAACTCATCGCTGAGGGCGCAACTTCGTCCACGCCGCGTGGGCGGGCGGACCGGCCGCGTGTGCGCCGAAGCGTGCGGTCGGCGATGGTGCGTCCTTCACGCAAGCTGCGTCGATGAGGTGGGCACGCGGTTGCTGCCGGATGACGGGCGCTCAGGATTCGCGTGTGCCAGTCAGTACGCCGGACGCAAGGACGTGCCCAGAGGCGGCAGCAGGAAGTTCCTCGACGCCGCTGACTCGGTCGAGATCCACGTGGCTGTCGAGTGCGTAGAGATGGAATCGGTAGTGATGCGAGCCGTGCCCGGGAAGCGGCCTCGGCCCGGCGTAGACGAGCGGGCCGCGACGTCCCGAGAGAAATGTGATGTCCTTCGCCTCTGCCGTGAGCGCGCCCTCGTCAAGGCCGTTCATGGTTGCCGGGAACTCGGCGACGGCGTGCAGTCGGGGAACGGCGCCGGGGCTGTCGAGATCCTCGATGATGAGCAGCAGGTGGGCGGCATTTGCCGGAAGCGGACTCCAGCTGAGCGCCGGCGAGATGTTGTCGCCGATGAAACGCCCGCAGAACTTTGCCGGGATCTCCTGACCGTCGGCGAAGCTGGGTGAGGTGACGGTGATGCGGTTCTCGGTCGCGAGCCCCGGGGCGTGCGAGATGCTCTTGGACCCGTCGGCGTGACGATTTCGGAAGAGCTTGCCAAGCGGGGTCAGTAGGCGTTCGACGGGGTGCATGGCGGATTCCTGTTCGCGTTCAGTGGGTGGCAATACGGACGAGCAGCGGCACGATGCGGGCGAGATCGTTGCGCTCGTCGGCGGTCAGCTCCGCGAGCTGGCTGTTCAGCCAGTCCTGGCGGTGGCGTCGTGCCGCGGCGGCGGCAGCTCGTCCCTGGTCGGTCAGTGCGAAGACGACCTTGCGCTGGTCGTCGGTGGCGCGTGTCTTCGTCGCGTAGCCGAGTTGCACCAACGACCGTGTCGTCTGACTCATCGAGCCGAGGGTGACCTGGGCTGAGGCCGCGAGCTCGGTCAGGCTCAGGCCCTCCTGCTTGGTGAGCACCATGAGCACGAGCAGCTGCGCGTCGGGCACCTCTCCGGCGATTCGCTCTGACCGGAATCGGCTGTAGAGGCGCGTTATGGCGCTGCGAAGCTCCGTGCTCAGTTCGTCGACTGCGTTGCTCATCCCGCACCTCCTGTTGCTAAGTATACCAAATCGTTAGTAATACTTTGCAATTGCGACGTCAGCGGATGCCTGCGAGCTCACGTCGAGGCCCACTGCCTTGCGGCGTGGCGGCCCGGATCAGGCGGCGCCGCCGTTGGCGAAGATGGTCTGACCGTTGACCCAGCGGCCGGCGCCGGCGAGGAACGCGACGACCTCGGCGATGTCCTCGGGGGTGCCGAGGTGTTCCATCGGGTTGAGGGACGCAATGTGGTCGATGACCTGCTGAGACTTGCCCTCGAAGAAGAGCGGAGTCGCGGTCGGGCCGGGTGCCACCGCGTTCACGGTGATGTCGCGGCCGCGCAACTCGCGGGCGAGGATCAGGGTCATCGCCTCGACGGCGCCCTTGGAGGCGGCGTACGCGCCGTAGCTCGGGTTCTGCAGGCGGGTGATCGTGGTGGAGAAGTTGATGATCGCGCCGCCGGAGCGCACCTGGCGAGCCGCGAGCTGGTCGATCACGAAGGTGCCGCGGACGTTGACGCGCTGGATGCGGTCGAAGGTGGCGAGGTCCATCTCGGCGATCGGGCCCAGCGGCATGATGCCCGCGGTGTTGACGACGACATCGATGCCACCGAAATGCTCGGTTGCCGTGTCGAACAGTGCGCCCATGGCGGTCTCGTCGGCGACGTCACCGCCTGCGGCGACCGCGTGGCCGCCCTTCGTAGTGATCGCCGCGACGACCTCGTCGGCCTTGGCGGCATTGCTGCTGTAGTGCGCGACAACGGCAGTCCCGTCGGCGGCGAGGCGCTCGGCCACCGCGCGGCCGATGCCGCCGGAGGCGCCGGTGACGATGGCGACGCGGGGCGTGGGGATGGAGTCGGACATGATGCCGCCGAGACTCTGCTGTTCGACGAGGGCGTTCGGGCCGTCACCTTCGACCGGGTCGCGGCCCAGTCCGGTTCGAGCAAGACCACGCTGTACAAATGGTGGCCGAGCCCTGGGGCGCTGGCCGCTGAGGCGTATTTCGCCTCCAGCCAGCAGAGCCTCGAGTTCTCCGACAGCGGTGATGCGGCCACAGACATCCGCTCTCAGCTGCGCGCGTTCGTGCGCCTGCTCACCGAGGGCCGCGCGGGTCGCGTCATCGCCGAGCTGATCGGCGCCGCCCAGCTCGACCCCGAGCTGTCCGCAGCGGTCTCCGAGGGGTACACCCGACCGCGTCGGGATCTCGCCAAGCAGACCATCGAAGAGGCGCGCCGACGTGGACAGCTTCGACCCGACGTTGACGCGGACCTCCTCGTCGACCAGCTGTGGGGCGCCTGCTACAACCGGCTCCTGATCCCCGACAATCCGCTCAGCACGGAGTACGCCGACGCGCTTGTGCGCAACGCGCTTCTCGGTGGGGCCACGCCCGAATACGCCCCAACCCTGAGTGAGGATGCCGACTGACGCACTCAAGCATCGAGGCGTCCGCGCGCGCTGACGGGTGACGGCCCCCATCGTGGGCACCGGCTAGCATTCAGCCATGCGCGCCGTTTTCGTCGTCGTTCGGATTCTTGGCGCGGCGGCGATCATCTGCGCAGTGGCGGGCCAGCTCGCGACGAGCCTGCGCTACTGGGCGTCGGCCGGCGTGGCGGATCCGTCCGTGCAGCTCGCCAACTTCTTCAGCTTCTTCACCATCGACTCGAACCTCCTCGCGATGCTCGCGCTCGCCGCCGGCGCAGCATTCCTGATCGGCGGTAGGCGCACCGACTCGCGCTGGTTCGCGGTGTTCCGGCTGTCCGTCACGAGCTACATGACGGTGACCCTTCTCGTCTACAACGTGCTCCTGCGCAGTATCGAGCTGCCGCAGGGAGCGACGCTCGCCTGGTCGAATGAGATCCTCCACGTCGCGGCACCGCTGCTCGTGATCTTCGACTGGCTGTGTGCACCGGGTCGACGGCGATTGCCGTGGACTGCGATCTGGAGCGTCATCGCGTTCCCGCTGGCGTGGTCGATCTACACGATGATCCGTGGCCCGCTGACCCACGACGTGATCGCGGGAACGGATCACTGGTATCCCTACCCGTTCCTGAACCCCGAGCTCGGTTCGGGTGGGTACCTCACGGTCGCGCTGTACATCGTCGCGATCGCGCTCCTGATTGGCGGCGTCGCTGCTGCGGCCGTCTGGGTCTCGCGGCGGGGGCGCTGGCCGCTGCCAGCCACACGCGCGGCGCGCTGATCAGCTACCGCTCGGTTGGGTGCGTCCGAGTGAGGCGCGGCCTTCTGGGGTGTTGTGGATCGTGAAGGAGACGCGGTCGGCGCGGTAGCGGTCGTCGGAGAACTCGAATACGTCACCGTCGACGGTGTGGGCGGTGCGCTGTTCGCGGAGGAGCGGCGTGCCGATGCCGACGCCGAGCAGGCGCCGGTCCTGGTCGTTGGCGGGGACCGCGTCGATGACATGGCTGGCGACGCCGACCTCGAGACCCTGACTGATCAGATGGGCGTAGATCGAACCGGCGTCGGGGTCGTGCTCGAAGAGGGTCTTGCCGTACTTGAGCTTGAACGAGGTGCGCTCGACCATTACCGGCTCGTCGTCCATCGACCGGAGCCGGACCAGTTGCACGACCGGGTCGCCGACTTCGATCTCCAGATGCTCGGCAACGGCGGCATCGGCGCCGCGGCGGGCGATCTCGACGGTGCGCTGGCCAGGACTGCTGCCCATGAGCTGGACCCAGCTGGAGAAGGAGAGCAGGGTGTCGAACGGCTGGCTGACCTGGTGCTTCTGCACGACCGGCGGGCGCCCGCGAGGGCCGGCGATCAGGCCCTCGGCGCGCAGTGCGGCCAGGGCCTGTCGCACGGGTGCGCGCGACCCCTGCCACTCCTGTTGCAGTTCGGACTCGGAGGGCACGTGATCGCCGACGGCGAGCCGCCCGGACACAATGCGGTCGCGCAGGTCAGCGGCGATCCGTTCATGAAGTGGCGTCGTCAAAACTTGTTATAACTCCTGGATTTGTCGGAAGCGATTTCTCGTCGCGGTGAATGTCTAATGAACAGCATCGGGCCGTTCTTCACCGGATCTTGACCCTCAAACGAGGGCGCGAAAAGTTTGACGCGACATCGACGCTGTCATAACAACTTCCGACCGAGTGTCGTGACACTCCGACCACTGAGGTGAATCTATGTCTGAAAACGAATCCGGCCACTCGATGGCCTCCGACTCGGCCCGCGCTGACGCGCCCGAGCGCGGGGGCCCACTCGGCTGGCGCCTGTCCCGTCGCGGAGTGCTGCAGTCCGCTGCCGTCGCCGGTGTGGGCGCCGCAGCCGTTGCCGCGGCCGCAGGGGCGCTCGATCGCGGCCAGCCGGCCGCCGCCGCCAGCCGGCCGCATGGTCGTTCTGGGACGATGGCGGACTTGAAACATATCGTGATCGTAATGCAGGAGAACCGTTCGTACGATCATTACTTCGGGACGTTGGGTTTGCCGGGTTCGCGGGGTTTCGGGGACAAGCAGGTGTTGACGTGGCAGAACGGTCAGACGAATTATTACGACCCGAATAGTCGTAGTGAGGGGTATTTGCTGCCGTATCGTGCGGACACGACGAAGTACAACGCGCAGAACACGAGTTCGCGGATGTGGTATTTCGATGAGCAGGACATTCCGTGGCATCACGCGTTGGCGAAGGCGTACACGGTCGCGGATCATTATTTCTGCGCGTTGAACACGAGCACGGACCCGAACCGGATCATGTACTGGTCGGGGACGAATGACCCGCAGGGGGTCCTGGGTGGGGGGCCGCGGATCAACAATGATCAGAACGGCGAGTTCCTGTTCAAGTGGAAGACCTATCCGGAGGTGCTGGAGGAGGCCGGGGTCACCTGGCAGATGTATGTCGACAACAATGTCGATACCGGGTGGATGGGGGATTTCGAGGACAACCTGCTGCGTGATTTCGCGGCGTATGCGCCGGGGACGGCGTCGGCGGATCTGGCCTCGCGGGGCAATATCGTGGTGCCGTACACGACGCCGCCGGCTGGGGTGGCCAATGACTCCAGTGATCTGGACTATGTGCTGCGGGAGTTCATCTCCGATTGCGCGGCCGGCACGATTCCGCAGGTGTCGTATGTGACCTCGCCGGCGGCGTGGAGCGAGCACCCGAATAATGCTCCGAGTCATGGGGCGATGTATTGCGACCGGGTGATCCAGGCGGTGCATGACAATCCGGAGTTGTGGGACTCGACGCTGATCATCATCAACTTCGATGAGCCGAACGGGGCGAACCGGATCGGGGATGGCGGGTTCTTCGATCATGTCACTCCGCCGATTCCTGAGGTGGGTACGGCGGGGGAGCGGGCGCCGGGGCTGTGGCCCGGGTACGGCGGCCGGATTCCGTTGACGATGATCTCTCCGTGGACGCGTGGCGGGTGGGTGGTTTCGGAGGTCTTCGATCACACCTCCACGATCCAGTTGCTGGAGCAGTGGACCACGTTCCTGGGCAAGCCGGCGATCTGTCCGAACATCAGCGCCTGGCGGCGCAGCATCTCCGGTGACATGCTCTCCGCGATCGACTTCACCCAGTTCGACAACTCCTACCCCACCCTGCCCTCCCGCGACAGCCTCAACGCCGCCGTAACCGCCGACGCCTCACTCCCCGCCGTACCCCAGCCCGCCGTGGGCGCGCAGGCGCTGCCGACTCAGACCACGAACGGCCCGCTGAACCTGCGGCCGCTTCCGTACCAGGCCCACGGAGTACTGGTAGAGGACCGCGCGACCGGCTCTGTCACCGTCAACCTGAGCTACTCCGGCGGCAAGGCGGGCAAGGCGGTCAGCCTGATCGGACTTGCTGACAAGTACCTGCCGAGTCTGACCGGCGCCGAACCGCTCGGCCTGGGCCAGGACGGCCTGCCGATGACCGTCAACAACCAGAAGGCCAGCTCGTACACCTGGGATGCGACTCAGACCGACGGCAAGTACGCGCTGTCGTTCTACGGCCCCGACCACTTCGTCCGCTCCTTCGCCGGCCAGCTCGTTCTGCCGACTGAGCACGACGCCAAGATCCCGCTCGCCACGGCCGAGCTCGTGAAGGGCAAGTCCGGCAATGGGAGCGTCGTCTTCACTCTGTCCGCGACCGGAACCCGCACCGTGCGGTTCGAGCTCAAGGCCAACGACTTCCTCGGCCGGGACACGGTGATCGAGGTCGACGGCGGCAAGAAGAAGACCTTCACCTGGCCGACAGAAGCGGGCTACTACGACGTGATCATCACCGCGGACACCGGCACTGGCTGGACCCAGCGCTACGCCGGCCGTGTCGCCCAGGCCTAAGACCCCCAGCTCGCTCAGCCCACTTTCGATGGAGAAGTCCATGTTTCATCTGCACCCGCGACGCCTTGCGCCGCGCTCTCTGCGCCGGGGCATCGCCGCTGCCGGAACCGCACTCGCCCTGACGCTCGCGGTGCTCGCGGTGCCCACCGGCGCCACGTCGGCCGCCCACGCCGCCACAGCCACGACCTCGTCGACAGACACGACGTCGTCGACGGTCGCCCCGTTGATCACCTATGACTTCGACAATGACTCCGGCACGACGGTGACCGACAGTTCCGGCAACGGGCTGAACGGTTCCTGGCAGGCCGGCCCGAGCACGCCCGGCACGCCGGCGTATGTCACCGGGCTGAACGGCACCGGCAAGGCGGCCCACGTCAACGCCGGCGGAATCAACAACAACATCAAGCTTCCGCTGGTGGCCGGCAAGACCGATGGCACCGGCAGCTTCGCGGTGTCGTTCTGGTGGTACGACGTGTCGGAGCACTCCGACTCGGTGTTCTTCGGAAACCAGAACTTCAGCTCCTGCGGGGACCCTGGCTTGAGCTTCTACCACAACGGCGGCTATGGGCAGCGGTTCTGCTCCGGGAACGGCTTCAGCACCGGCAACTACGCCATGCAGAACAACGCCTCCACGTTCCAGAACAAGTGGGTGCAGTACTCCTTCGTCTACGACTCCACGGCAAAGACCCTCAGCTACTACATCGACGGTGAGCTTGCCCCGGTCAACGCGTACGGTCCCAACCCGGCTACCGTGACCACGACCACCGGGTTCTTCGACGCGGTAAACAAGTACGCGTGGTACATCGGCAATGACGGCACCGGACAGTATGGGGAGTACGACGACGCCTACGTCGACGACTTCAACTACTACGACCAGACGATCAGCGCCGACCAGATCCAGTCCGACTACCTCACCAACCGGCCCGTCTCGCAGAACGCCGCACCGACGGTGGAGTACAACTTCGACAACGACTCCGGCACGACGGTCACCGACTCGTCGGGCAACGGATACAACGGCACGTGGCAGTCGGGCCTCACCACGGCGGGCACTCCCACGTATGTCACCGGGGTGTCCGGCCAGGCTGCCCACGTCAACGCGGGGACGACCAGCTCCAGCCAGGTGAACAACAACATCGAGGTCCCGCTCGTGGCCGGCAAGACCGACGCCTCGGGCAGTTTCGCCGTGCAGTTCTGGTGGTACGACGTCAACGAGGTCTCCGACGCGATGTTCGTCGGCAACGGGAACTTCAACTCGTGCGGCGACACCGGCTTGAACTTCTACCACAACAGCGGGTACGGGCAGCGGCTCTGCGCTCCGAGCATCGCCAATGGCAGCAATTACGCGGCCGAGAACACCAACTCCGCGTACGAGTTCCACGACAAGTGGGTCAACTACGCGTTCGTGTACGACGCGAGCACGCAGGCACTCAGCTACTACATCAACGGCCAGCTGGCTCCGGCCGACGCGGGCTACTCGAACCCGACGATCGTGAACGCCGCGAACTTCGACAGCGGCAAGCCCTGGTTCATCGGCAGCGACGGCACCGGCACCTACGGGGAGCACGACGACGGCTACGTCGACGGCTTCGACTACTACGACCAGGCCATCTCCGGCGGTCAGGTGCTGGCGGACTACGTCGTCGGCGCCCCGAAGGCGGTCACTGTGACGAGCGGCGGCCACGGCACGGCCTCGGCCAGCCCGAACCCGGCTCAGACCGGCGACACCGTCACGCTGGCCGATCAGCCCGACGCCGGCTACCACTTCGCCGACTGGACGGTGACCTCGCCCACGACCGGCGCGCCGACCATCGGCGCCGCCAACACCTTCACCATGGGGTCCACCCCGGTCACGGTTCAGGCGAACTTCGCGCCCAACACCTACAGCGTCCAGTACGACGACAACGGCGGTACGGGCACGCTGGCGGACAGCACGTTGACCTATGACCAGGCGGCGGCGCTATCGACCAACACCCTGACCCGCTCCGGCTACACCTTCGCAGGCTGGGCCACGACCGCCGGCGGGGCCCCCGCCTACACCGACGGCCAGCAGGTCACCAACCTGACCGCCACTGACGGCGGCACCGTCACGCTCTACGCCACCTGGGTTCCGGACAGCGCCGCGCAGGTCACCGTGACCAGTGCCGGGCACGGCACCGCGAGCCTCTCCGGCGGCGGTTGGTATGCAACGCAGGGCTCGACGGCCACTCTAACCGCGACCCCCGATGCCGGCTACCACCTCGCCTCGTGGAAGGTGCTCTCACCGAGCGACGGCAGCCTGACCGTATCGGCGAACAGCACCTTCACGGTGCCGGCGACGGATGTCTCGGTCGAGGCCGTGTTCGCAGCCAACACCTACACCGTGGCCTTCGACGGCAACGGATCGGACAACGGCACGACGGCCGGTGAGACCTTCACCTACGACACCGAGGCGCCCTTGTCGCCGAATGGATATGCCCGAGACGGCTATCAGCTCGCCGGCTGGAGCACCAGCAAGACCGGTGCCGTGGCCTACGCCGACATGGAGACCGTGGACAACCTGACCACGGTGAACGGCGGAACCGTCACCCTGTACGCGCAGTGGACCAAGCTCGCGGTCAAGCCGGGCGACTGGTCGACACTGCCGCAGGGCTTCATCACCGACACCTTCGAACTGCCGACCGAGACCGCCACCGCCGCAGTCGACCAGCCGATTCTCGGGCTATGGAACGGCACCGCGCCAACCACGTACACCAAGGTCAGCGGTGCCAGCTGGCTCAGCGTGAGCGACGACGGGACCGTCACCGGCCACGCGCCGGCCCTCCAGCCGGGCGCCGAGGGGACGATCACCGTCGAGGCCACCAACGGCACGACCACCTCGGATCTGCTCGTCGAGGTACCGGTCGCGAAGTTCAAGGCTTCGCCGCAACTGCGAACCGCGACCTGGAACGCCTGGGACGACGGCAGCCACGTCACGGACGCGGTCGGCAAGAACCTTGCGACCGTCGCCGCGAACGGGCTCGGCGTGATCGGCTTCACCGGCGGAGGCTACAAGATGGCGACCGCCGTGGCGGCAGCACTCGGGTGGCAGGCGCACGGCAACGGCGACCTCGGAATCGTCTCCGCCTACCCGGCCGCCTTCCGTAGCCCAAAGGCCTTCCCGACCGCGACTGCTCCGGTCGCCGGGGAGGTCATCAGCGTGGGCGGCGACCCGCTCACGGTCTGGGACGCCCAGCTCGACAACGCGAGCTTTGGGCCGGACGCCGTGGTGAACGGCACGACCAACCCGAAGACGCTCGTCGCGGATGAGCTGGCCACCACTCGCTACAAGCAAGCCGAGGCCGTGGTGAAGGAGATCACCCCGTCACTGCGCGGACTCACCCCGGTGCTGCTGCTCGGTGACCTCGAGTCGCCCTCGTCGAGCGACTGGACCAGCAAGACCGCATCCGAGCACTCGGGCGTCGGCGCCGTGAACTGGCCCGTCACCCAGCTGTTCGCGCGCGCCGGACTCGTCGACTCGTACCGCACGGTCAACCGTGACCCGGTCTCCGACCCGGGCGTGACCTGGCCGGTCGTGCCCACGACGGACGCGAGCGGGCATGCCGAACCGGCGGACCGGGTCGACTACGTCGACTACAAGGGCGGCCTGAGTCTCGTCGACTCCGACACCCTGGTCACCGGATGGCCGTCAGCCGGCGATGTCGCGGACCACTCGTGGGCCAGCGACCACGCGGCCGTCGTGTCGACCTTCGAACTGCGGGGTCCGGGGGTGTTCGGTCAGATGCCGGCACCGATGGCTCCGGCGGTGCCGCAGGTGACGGTAACCAAGGACACGCTCACAGTTGGAGCCGGCAAGGCCCCCGCGCCGGCGACGTTCCTCAAGGACATCGGAGCCAAGGCGCCGAGCGGGTCCAGTCTGCACGCTGACCTCAGCGCCGTCGGCTTCTCCACCGCGGGGTGGTACACGGCGGCGGTCACCGCGACCAGGGATGGCGTAACGTCCGACCCGGTTCTGGTGGCGGTTGACGTCACGCCGTAGTACTCACTCCACAGTGGTCACGCCCTGGTAGTTCGTTATGCTGCCCTCGGCCGAAGCCGGCCGAAGCCGGCCGAGGGCAGCTCTAGGAGAGCATCATTGGTCGAAACCGACGCCATGGGCCGCCAGCCCGTCGTGCTCCATGCGGGTTCGCCGTACTGCATCGACGACTGGTTCGGCGGCCCGGCCGGCACCTACGACTTCACGTTCGTCAATAAAGAGGCCGCGGGTATGGAGGTCTACCTGCAGGACCTCAAGACCGAGCGGATCTACCTCGAGGTGGAGCACTTCGGGCGAGGCGCCACGCGGTCGGTTACAGCATCCGTACCCCCCGGCTCGTACCGTTGGGTCTGCATCACCGACTACACGATCAAATTCAGCCACCCGGTGACCGTCACAGGTGACCCGCTGCCATACGACGTGTATGGGATCACACCCCTCACCGGAATCGACCTGCGGATTCCGATCAACAACTACATCGCGTGGCTTACCGGCCGGCTGCCGACGCTCAACGAGCAGGTCGCGCAGCTGCGGGAGAGCGTGCGTGCCGGCGACGTGGCGGCCGCGAAGCACGACTGGCTGACCGCCCAACTCCATTACGAGACACTCGGGGGCGCGTATGGCGCCTATGGCGAGACGGGGGAGGCCATCAACGGCGACCCGCCCCGCGGAGTGGATGCGGCCGAGGCTGACTTCGAGGGCTTCCGGAAGATCGAGGCGATGCTGTGGAGCGGCAAGCCGGTCGCCACGATCGAGCCCCACGCCGACGCCCTGATCGAAGCGGTTCACGGGCTTGCCGACGTGCTCGCACGACCCGACGCACTACCGCCGATCGATATGGGCCGCCGGGTGCACGAGATTCTGGAGGACACGCTCCAGAAGGACTTGAACGGAATCGGCGATGCCGGCAGTCGCACCGAACTCGCGACCGTCGACGCGAACATCACCGGCACGTGGCGGGCCATGGACCCGCTGCTGCCGATCCTGCAGGAGCAGGACCCCTATCTCGACGAGACCGAACAGCAGCTGCGTACGACGCAGGAGTTGGTGCGCAGCTATCACCACGAATACGGGTGGGTTCCCCTGACGGCGCTGACCACCCGCCAGCGCGCCGGCATCAATGCGGCCGTGCAGCACTGCGTCGAATTGCTCTCCCATGCCGCCGTTGTCCTCGACCCTCGGAACGCGACCCACGAATGACCCTCGAGCCTCAAGCCCCGCCTCAGTCCACCCCCGCGCTCGCGCCCGACGCTGACGCCGCCATGCCGTCGGCGAGGCATCCGTTCGAGGGCGATCATCAGGCGGGCATCGTCGACCCCGCCCAGCGTGTCGGGCTCGTCGCCGCGTTCCTGGTGACTGCCCGTGACCGGCCGGCCCTGGAGCGGATGTTCCAGACGCTGACCGCGACGATCCGCTACCTGGTCACCGGTGGCGAGGCGCCGGCCGGCCGGGGCAGCCGCGACGGCATCGTGTCGACTCCGTATGAGAACGGCGTGCTCGGCCCCGCGCCCGAGCCTGACCGGCTCACCGTGACCGTGAGTGTCGGGGCCACCCTGTTCGACGACCGTTTCGGGCTCGCGCCGGTCAAGCCGGCCCGGCTGCGCCCGATGGACCAATTCGGGAACGACGATCTCGACCGGAGCCAGTGCGACGGGGACCTTCTGCTGCAGATCTGCGCCGACAACCAGGACACGGTGCTGAACGCTCTGCGCATCCTGATGCGCGCGACTCGCGCCGACCTTCAGATCGTGTGGCGCAAGGAAGGCTTCACGAGCCCTCCGCGCCCGAGCGGGACGCCCCGCAACCTCTTCGGTTTCCGTGACGGCACCGCCAATCACGAGTTCATCGACAACGCTGAGCTCACCGACCGGATCGTGTGGACGAAGGGTGACGGCGACGAGCCTGCCTGGGTCACCGGTGGGTCGTATCACGTGGTGCGGCTGATCCGCATGTTCGTCGAGTTCTGGGACCGGATCTCGCTCAACGAGCAGCAGCGCATCATCGGGCGAGATCGCGACACCGGCGGCGCGCTGGAAAGCAGGGACGCGCCGGTCGCGGGTCGTGAGGAATTCCAGACCCCCGACCACGCGAGGGACGCCAACGGCAACACGACCCCGCTCACCTCTCACATCCGGCTCGCGAACCCGCGCGACTGGAGAACACCAGATCGACGGATGCTTCGCCGAGGGTTCAACTACAGCGGGGGCACCGACGCCAACGGCCAGCTCGACATGGGGCAGATCTTCATCTGCTTCAACCAGGACCTCGACCGGCAGTTCGTCGCGGTCCAGAAGGCGCTCCTCGACGAACCGCTCACGGACTACGTCTCGCCGTTCGGCGGCGGCTACTTCTTCGCGCTCCCCGGCGTTCGTGATGCCGACGACTGGCTCGGAAGGGAAATGCTGACCGGCCACTGAACCCGGGACGCAGCCGCCACGCACCAGGCAGCGCCAGCCGGCGACCCTTATCGAGGGATCGGCTGGAGGCGGCGCAGTTGGGTGACGTGGGCGGGTGTGAGTTCTTCGAGGGTGGCGACCTGCAGGAGCTTCATGGTGCGGATGAGCTGGTCTTGGAGGATCCAGATGGCGCGGTCGACGCCTTCGCGTCCGCCGGCCATGAGGCCGTAGAGGTAGGCGCGGCCGATGAGGGTGAACTTCGCGCCGAGGGCGATGGCGGCGATGATGTCGGCGCCGTTCATGATGCCGGTGTCGACGATGACCTCGGTGTCCTTGCCGACTTCGCGCACGACGTCGGGCAGGAGGTGGAACGGGATCGGGGCGCGGTCGAGTTGGCGGCCGCCGTGGTTGGACAGCACGATGGCGTCGACGCCGAGGCCGGTGAGCTTCTTCGCGTCCTCAAGGTTCTGCACGCCCTTGATGGCGATCTTGCCTGGCCACATCTCGCGGATGATCGTGAGGTCTTCGTAGTTGATCGAGGGGTCCATCGCGGCGTCCAGCAGTTCGCCGACGGTGCCGCCGGTGGAGGTGAGGGACGCGAATTCGAGCTTCGGGGTGGTGAGGAAGTCCCACCACCACCAGGGGCGGGGGATCGCGTCGATGATCGTCTTCGGGGTCAGGGCGGGCGGGATGGAGAATCCGTTGCGCTTGTCGCGCAGCCGTGCGCCGGCGATGGGGGTGTCGACGGTGAAGAACAGGGTGTCGAACCCGGCTTTCGCGGCCCGTTCCACGAGGCCGTAGGAGATCTCCCGCTGGCGCATGACGTAGAGCTGGAACCAGTTGCGGCCGGTCGGGTTCGCGGACTTTACGCCCTCGATCGAGGTGGTGCCGAGGGTCGAGAGCGTGAACGGGATGCCCGCGGCTCCGGCAGCTGACGCGCCGGCGGTCTCGCCCTCGGTCTGCATGAGCCGGGTGAACCCGGTCGGGGCGATGCCGAACGGGAGTGCTGAGGGGCCGCCGAGGACAGTGGTGGACGGGTCGGCGTGTGAGACGTCGGTGAGGATCGAGGGGTGGAACTCGACGTCCTCGAACGCCCGGCGGGCGCGGGCGAGGGAGATCTCCATCTCGGCCGCCCCGTCGGTGTAGTCGAACGCGGCTGCCGGGGTGCGGCGCTTGGCAATGCGGCGCAGGTCGTAGATCGTGAGCGCGGATTCCAGGCGCCGCTTCTTCGCGTCCAGCTCGGGCTTCTTGAACTGCATCAGCTCGAAGATCTCGGCCGGCTTCGGGAACTGCCGTTGAACCATGGGGGCCTCTCGTAGTGGAACGGGGAAAGCGGTGATCAGGCGGCGGCGGGAAGCGGCGCGTCTGCGCGGATGAGCCCGTGCCCCACTAGTTCACCCCAGAACTTCGGGGGCGGGGGAGAAGCGAGCAGCTCCGCGTTGCGCCGCACCTGCTGTTCGTTGTCGGCGCCCACCACGAGTTCGCGCACGGCAGGGTGCGCACCGGAGAACGCGAGTGCGGCCGCAGGGAGTGACGTGTCGTGTCGCTCGCACAGCCGGGCGATCTCCCGCGCGCGCTCCACGACCGCGGTCGGTGCGACGTCGTACTCGAAGTGAGCATCATCGGAGGGGCGACGCTCCGCGAGCACGCCGCTGTTGAACACGGCGGCATTGAGCACCGCAACGCCCTGATGCAGGCACGTCGGCAGCAACTCGTCGAGCGCCGACTGGTCGAGCAGGGTATAGCGGCCGGCAAGCATGACGACGTCGATGCCGGTGTCACGGACGAACCGCGTAAGCAGCGCGGTGTCGCGATTGCCGACACCGACCGATTCGACGACGCCCTCGTCGCGCAGACGCAGCAGGGTCGGTGCCGCCGCCGCAATGGCGGTGTTCGCGTGGTCGTTCGGGTCGTGGATCAGTACCGTGTCGACGTGGTCGAGGCCGAGCCGCTCGAGGCTCGCTTCGAGCGACGCGCGCACGCCGTCGGCGGAGAAGTCCCACTCTCGACGAAGGGTCGCGGGCACGACGAACCCTTCGTCGTCGATCTGATTCGCGCCGCCGGGGTTGGGCACGAGCATCCGCCCGACCTTGGTGCTCACCGTGAATGCCGAGCGCGGCTTCGTCCGCAGGAATTCGCCGAGTCGGCGTTCTGAGAGACCTAGCCCGTAATGCGGTGCGGTGTCGAAGTGACGGACGCCTGCCGCCCACGCCGCATCGAGCAGGGCCCAGGCCGCCACGTCGCTCCGCTCGTGGTACAGGTTGCCGAGCTGGGCGCAGCCGAGCGCGAGCCGCGGCGTCGCCGGCCACGAGAAGTCCCAGATGACCGTGCCGGCCGGACCGCCCTCGTTCGTGGTGGCAGAGGGGTCGAGGAACGGCGCCACCTGACGCTGCCAGTTGACGTTCGCGGGATCAGCGTCGAGCCGCCGCTCCATCTCGGTGCGGCTCCGGGCTTCGACTTCGTGGGTCAAGGTGAGTCCGGATCGGCTGATACGCCACCCGATCACGCCCGCGGCCCGCATCGCCGCGTCGAGATCGGCCGGGATCGCGTGGTGGACGCGCTCGTAGTCGCGTTCACGCCCCTGCCTGAGATGCGTGGTGAATACGAACGTCTCCGTCGACGCGGTGGGGCGCTGCACTGTCACTCCTGAAGATTTACTGTCATCTGACCGTAGCAAGAATCTGATCCATTTCGGCACATCGGAAAATGAATTGCATTAATCCGGCAATGTGTCATACTCATTCCGCACCACCCACCCGACGAAGGGACCCACCGTGGCGACCAAGGCTGCTCACCTCGACGGCGACGAGCCTGCCGACGGCAGTGATCGCTACAGGCCGGGCTACGAGCTGGTCGCTGAGCGCCTGCTTCAGTACATCGCGGAGCAGAACCTGCGCGCCGGCGATCGTCTGCCGACCGAGCAGGGCCTCGCCGACATCCTCGGCACCACGCGCAACGTCACCCGCGAGGCGGTCAAGGTTCTTGCGGCGCTCGGCCGGCTGAGCGTTCGGCGCGGTGCGGGCATCTTCGTCGCTTCGGGTGCGGCCGCGATCGGCGACGACGAGCTCGCCCACTACCAGCCCACTGACATGGAGCACGTGCTGATGCTTCTGGACTACCGGCGCCTCATCGAGTCGGAAACCGCGCGCCGTGCCGCGACGATCGCCACGCCGGTCGAGGTGCGCACCATCCGCGATGCTGCGAGCGGTTCGCTCGAGGTGGGCACGGCAGACAACGCGGAAGGCTTCGCCGCCGCCGACGAGCAGTTCCACGGTGCCGTCGCGCTCGCCGCGCACAACGTATTCCTCCAGTCCGCCGTCGGAATGGTGCGTAGGTACGCGGCACAGAGCGATGTTCTGCTCTTTCACGGTTCGGCGCCCGGGTCGCTCGCCCAAGCCGGCCGGCAGCACGTCGAAATCGCCGACGCCATCGCCGATGGTGATGTTGAGCGGGCGACCGAGCTCATGACCGCTCACGTAGAGACGACGCAGCACCAGTTCGAGCGCCGCATCCGCGACCGCCTGTTCAACCTGACCGGGCGGAGCTGAGCACAGCCAGCGCCTCACGATCTTCCGCGACTGCACCCCGGTCGTCGCGATACCCCTTTGCCTCATGCCGGGCCCCGGCCCGCTCTCGACCCACAGAAACGAACGATGAAGATCACCCACGTCGAATCCTTCCGAGTGCCCGTGCCCGCGGTGGACCCGCCGTTCCGCTGGCGTGAAGGGCTCGCGGGCAGCTCGCCGGCAGGCGAGGGCGGCATTCTGCGCATCGGCACGGACGCCGGCGTCGAGGGTGTCGCGTTCTTCTCGCGGCCCGGGGCAGCGGTCATGCTCGACGACCTCGTCGAGCGGGTGTTCCGGCCCGAGCTGATCGGGCAGGACCCACTGCGGCGCGAGTGGATCTGGCACCGCGTCTGGGAGCTCGACCGCATTCACGAGTTGCCGCTGCCGACACTGGGGCTGATCGATACCGCGCTCTGGGATCTTGCAGGGCGCCTGCACGGGCTGCCGACCTGGCAGGTGCTGGGGGGCTACCGCACCGAGATCCCGGCATACGCCTCGACGAGTACCTTCGGCAGCATCCCCGAGTTCCTCGACGTTGCCGACCAGAGTCTCGAGCTGGGTTATCGCGGGATCAAGCTGCACGCTTGGGGCGACGCCGTGCGCGACGCTGAGCTGATCGGCGCGCTCCGTGAGCACGTGGGCGACGACGTGCCTCTCATGTACGACGGATCGGCGGGCTTCGACCTGCCCGATGCGATTTACGTCGGCCGCGCGCTCTCCGACGCGAACTACCTCTGGTACGAGGAGCCGATGCGCGAGTTCTCGATCACGGCATACGGCCGGTTGGCACGAGCGGTCGACGTGCCGCTGCTCGTCGCAGAGACGTCCGACGGTGCGCACATGAATTCGGCCGATTTCATCATGCAGGGCGCTGCGACGTTCGGGGTGCGCGCGTCGACGACGCTGCGGGGCGGTATCACCGGGGCGATGCGCACCGCCCATCTCGCGGACTCGTATCGGCTGCGCGCGGAGGTGCACGGCTCCGACATTCCGAATCAGCACCTGTGCATGGCCATCTCGAATACGACGTATTACGAGTCGCTGGTCACGTCGCGCCGTGTGGTGCGCGAGCGCTGTGTCGATGCGGACGGCCTCGTGCACGCACCGACCGGTCCGGGAATCGCGCTGCCCTCAGGGCTCGACTACCCCCAGGAACTCCACCCCTATGTCCACCAATCCCTCTAGGAACTGACCCCCTTAAGAAAGGCAAGACAATGAAGTCGCCACTGACGAAGCTGGCGAGCCGTCGCGGACGGACCGTGGCAGCCGCGGTCATCGCCCTCACCGCGTCGGCGCTCGCCCTGTCGGGCTGTGCCAGCGCGGCGCAGTCGGACACCGGCAGCAGCTCCAGCTTCAAAGAAGCAAAGCAGGACCCGTCGTCGACCATCACTGTGTGGACCGACTCGACGCGCCTGCCGGACGTTCAGAAGTACCAGAAGGAAAACCCGAACGTGAAGATGAACATCGTCACGTTCGACGGCAGCGCCGACGGTTCGACCTACCTGCAGACGAAGATGCAGCTGTTCGACCGCACCGGAAAGGGGTGGCCCGACGTCGTCTTCGCCTCTCCGACCGACGTGACCTGGGCGTCTGTCGCCAGCAGCCCCAGCGCTCAGCCGTACGCAGCTCCGGTCGACCAACTCGTGCCGAAGTCGACGCTTAGCAACTTCGCGCAGGGCTCGCTCACGCCGTGCCAGGTCGACGGACACACGTACTGCCTGCGCAATGACATCGCCCAGGTCGTGCTCTGGTACAACAAGAAGCTCATGGATCAGTGGGGCTACCAGGTCCCGACCACGTGGGAGCAGTACCAGGCCCTCGGCGAGAAGGTCGCGCAGCAGCACCCCGGTTACGTCATCGGCGCCGTCGGCGACACCAACTCGCAGGAGTCGTACTTCTGGTCGAGCCGATGCCCCGCACAGCAGCTCACCGGGAAGAACACGCTCAAGGTCGACCTGAGCTCGCCCGACTGCACCCGCATGGCGAAGCTGCTGGACCCGCTCATCGCCGACAAGTCGGTAAGCACGCAGGGCTTCTTCACGCAGGGCTTCAACGGCAGCAAGGTGCTGATGTCGGTCGGCCCGTCATGGCAGGGCCAGTACCTGTACAACTCGGCCTTCAAGACGCCCGCCGGCCAGATCGCTGCCGCGGCACCGCTGAAGTGGGCGGGTGAGAGCCAGACCTACACCGGCAACGTCGGCGGCGGCATCTGGATGATCTCCTCGCACAGCAAGAACCTCAAGGCCGCGACCAAGGTCGCAGAATGGCTCACCACGTCGAATGAGAACCTCAGCGACGCGCCGACCTACCCGGCTTACGTGCCGGGCGCCAAAGCGTGGCTCGCGAACCCGGCGAACAAGGACTACTTCGCCGACGATGTCTCTCAGGTTTTCCTGGATGCGGCGAATGAGGTGTGGACCGGGTGGAGTAACACCAAGTTCAGTGACGCCACTCCGTGGTCGAACACGGTGCTGCCCGCTCTGACCGCCGGCAAGTCCATGTCCGAAATCCTGCCCGAATGGCAGACCGCGATCGTCAACGAGGCGAAGTCGGTCGGCTACACGGTCACCACCAAATGACAGCCCTAGAGATCGGGCGCCGCGAGGCGCCTGCCACCACCACGTCGGCCCGCCGCTCTTCGCGGCGACGGGCCGGCCTGGCCGGGTACCTCTTCGTGTCCGGCTACACCGTGCTGCTTCTCGCCTTCGGCGTCTTCCCGACGGTGTACTCGATCTACCTCGCGTTCACGAACGACCGCGGCCAGTTCGTCGGCCTCGGCCAGTTCGTCAAGGTGTTCCAGGACTTCCGCTTCGCCCCGGCGTTCGCGAACATCGGCATCTACCTCGTGATGTGGCTCGTGCTCGTCATCGTGCTCACCGTGCTCACAGCCGTGATCCTGCGCAGCTGGGTCGGACCCCGCGTCTCGACGGTTCTGCGCTTCCTCTTCTACCTCCCCGGCGCGCTCGCCGGCGTCGCCAGCGTGCTCGTGTGGCTGTTCATGCTCTCGCCCTCGGTCAGCCCGGTATCGGGCCTTCTGGCTGCGCTCGGGCTGCACACCTTCGACCAGGTGCTCGCGCCCGCCAACCTGCCCGCGATCCTCGTGCTGATCGCGTTCTGGACGGGCGCCGGGGGCTGGATCGTCGTCATGTACGGTGCGCTCAACAACGTGCCAGACGAGGTGCTCGAAGCCGCCAAGGTCGACGGTGCCGGCCGATGGGGCACCGCGTGGCACGTGCAGATCCCGATGATCAGCAAGTGGATCGTCTATATGGGCATTCTCGCGTTCGCCGGCGGCACGCAGCTGTTCGTCGAACCGCAGTTGCTGCAGACCGCGAGTCTGCAGCGCGTGAGCCCGACCTGGTCGCCCAACCAGCTGGCGTACATCTTTGCGTTCCAGCACGGCGACTTCAACGCCGCTGCGGCGATCTCGATCGTTCTGCTCGTCGTCGGCCTGCTGGTCGCCGCCCTGCTCGTGACCCGCTCCGGGCTCTTCAAAGTGGATGAGGAAGAGGAATGACCACCCAGCCTGCAGCTTTCCGCCCGCGCAGCCGCGGCGCGCGCGCCGCATCGAACGCCACCTCGGTGGTTGTCGTCGTGGTCATCCTCGCGGCCTTGCTCGTGTTCTTCCTCCTTCCGGCGCTGTGGCTGTTGCTCGCGCCGACGAAGACGGCGTACGCCCTCGAGCACTCCTTCCCGCTGTCCTTCGGATCGTTCACGCAGCTCGGCGCGGCGTGGCAGCATCTGACCTCGTTCCAGGGCGGCGTCATCTGGGAGTGGCTGAAGAACTCGGCGGTGTACTCGATCGGCGCGCTGGTCCTCACGCTGCTCACGAGCATCCCGGCCGGCTACGCGCTTGCGCTCACCAAGTTCCGGGGTCGCAAAGTGCTGCTCACCGTGACCCTCGTCGTGATGATCATGCCGAACGCGGCACTCGTGCTGCCGATCTTCCTCGAATTGAACCTCTTCCACCTGATCGGCACGGCCTGGTCGATCATCCTCCCGTTCTCCTTCTACCCGTTCGGCGTGTACCTCGTGTACATCTACTTCGCGACGAGCCTGCCGCGCGACATGCTGTCGGCCGCGCGCATCGACGGCGCCAACGAGTGGCAAGTGTTCGCGCAGGTGGCGCTGCCGCTGGCGCGGCCTGTGATCGGGCTGGTCGCGTTCTTCAGCTTCGTCGGCAACTGGAACAACTTCTTCCTGCCGTACCTCGTGCTGCCGAGCAGCAGCCAGTTCCCAATCCAGGTTGGCCTCAACCAGCTGCTCTCATCGACGCCGTCGTTCAACCCCGTGGCGGGGAAGGGCCTCGACATCACGAGCCCGGAACTGGCCCTCGCGATCATCATCGCGATCCTGCCCGTGCTCGTCCTGTTCCTGTTCTCTCAGCGCGCGCTGGTCTCCGGCATGCTCGCGGGGTCGACGAAGGAATGAGCGACGCCCCATGGCAGGCGCTTATCGACACCCACGTGCACGTGTGGGACGCGCGGCGACTCGGCTACCCGTGGCTCGATGAGAACCTCCAACTTCCGCGAACCGTGCTGCCGCCGCGCATCGAGAACGGCCCGCGGTCGGTTTTCGTGCAAGCGGATGCTTCGCCGCAGGACGCCTTGAATGAGGTGCGCTGGGTCGAGTCGCTCGGCTGGCGGTCGCTCGTCGCGATCGTCGCGTACGCGCCCGTGCACCTCGGCGCGGCGGTCGGCACCCATCTCGCGGTGCTGTGCGCCGGACATCCGCTCGTGCGCGGTGTTCGCCGCCTGCTGCAGGAGGAGCCCGCCGGATGTCTTGACGCCGCGGCCTATGCCGCCGGGCTCCGCGCCGTCGCCCGCACGGGTCTCGTGTTCGAGGTGACCGCGCGGTTCGAGCAGCTCGTCGAGTTCGCCGCGATCCACGCGACGGCGCCGGATGCGACTGTGGTCTGGGATCACCTGGGTAACCCGCCAATCTACGACGGCATCGATTCGGATGCCGGGCGGGTCTGGCTCGCTGGTCTTCGGGCCGCTGCCGCGCAGCCGAACGCGGTCGTGAAGCTCTCGGGTGCGGCCGCCGTGAGCGACCGCGGCACCGACTTCGTCCTTGCCGCTCTCGACGCGTTCGGCGTCGAGCGGGCCGTTCTGGGCAGCGACCGCCCGCTGTCCGTCGAGCTCGGCGATGACGCATACGCGTCCTGGGCGGCGACCGCCGGCGACGGCCTCGGCCTCAACGACGCGGAGCGGACCCGACTCCGGTCGGAGACGGCGGCACGCGTGTACCGGCTCGCAACCGACTGACCACTACGGAAGGGACAGCACATGGCGCAGGAATTCGATGGGCTCGCGGCGATCGTCACGGGTGGCGCGTCGGGCATCGGGGCCGCAATCGCGGCCGAGCTGGTGGCGGCCGGAGCATCCGTCGCTGTTCTCGATCTGACCGAGTCGGTGAGCCCGGACGTCACCTCGCTCCGTGCCGATGTCGGTGACGACGCGTCGGTGCGCGAGGCTGTCGTCGCCGCAGCTGAACGGTTCGGACGGCTCGACATCGTTGTCAACAACGCCGGCATCGGAGCGCAGGGCACCATCGAGGACAATACGGATGCCGAGTGGGCGCGGGTCCTCGACATCAACGTGGTCGGCATGGTGCGCGTGGCCCGCGCCGCCCTCCCGTTCCTGCGCCAGTCGCGAGCGGCTGCGATCGTCAACACCTGCTCGATCGCGGCGACCGCGGGGCTGCCTCAGCGGGCGCTGTATTCCGCGAGCAAGGGCGCCGTGCTCGCTCTCACGCAGGCGATGGCCGCGGACCACCTGCACGAAGGCATCCGTGTCAACTGCGTCAACCCCGGTACCGCCGACACGCCGTGGGTCGGCCGCCTGCTCGCGTCGCAGGTCGACCCCGCTGCCGAGCGACGAGCACTCAACGCGCGCCAGCCGCATGGCCGGCTTGTCTCCGCGCAGGAAGTCGCGGGCGCCGTGCTTTATCTAGCCAGCCCGCGTTCCGGCTCGACGACCGGAACGAGCATCGCCGTCGACGGCGGCATGCAGGCGCTCCGCCTTCGACCCGTTCAGTGACCCCCGCGACCGCCCGGGCCCAGGCGGTCACTCTCCATGTCCGACCAACGTTGTATCGGAGTGAACATGAGTACACCAACGCCCCGGCGCCTCATTGCAGGCGTCGGCACGGCGATCGCCCTCGTTGCGGGTGCCTTCGCCGGTATCGGAGCGGCCGCCGCTCCACCAGCTGCACCGCCGCTCGTCATCTCCGTCTCGCCCTCCGGGCACGGCGATGCGTGCATCACGCGCGACCCCTGCTCGCTCACTGAAGGTCAGGCGAGGGCGCGCACGCTCGCGCGAGCCGCGCGCAGCGACATCGACGTCGTCCTCGCCGGCGGCACCTATCACCTCGATCACACGCTCGCTTTCGACGCGGCAAAGGGGGACAGCGCGCCGGCCGGCCGCACGGTGAGCTATGAGGCGGCGCCCGGGCAGAGCCCGGTCCTGTCCGGCGGCGAGCAGGTCAGCGGCTGGCAGCAGGGTGCGAACGGCATCTGGTCGGCAAAGGTGCCGGCCGGTACTGACACTCGGCAGCTTTACGTGAACGGGGTGCGCGAGAACCGTGCATCGGGGAAGATCCCCGACAGCTTCACCCGCACCGCGACCGGCTATACGACGAGCGGCACCACGATGGACAGCTGGCAGAACATCAGCGACGTCGAGTTCGTCTACAACGTCGCGTGGACGCAGATGCGCTGCCGCGTGGCGTCGGTGAGCGGCACCACTGTGACAATGCAGGAGCCCTGCTTCCAGAACTCGACGCTCAAGCAATACGGCGCGAACGCTAACAACCCGGACCTCATCGAGAACGCGAAAGCGCTGCTCGACGAGCCCGGTGAGTGGTACCTCGACCAGCCGACGCACACGATCTACTACATGCCCAAGGCGGGGGAGAACCTCCGCACAGCCGACGTCGAGATTCCGAAGCTGCAGACCCTTGTCTCTGGGACAGGCACCGTTCAACGCCCCCTGACCGGGCTGACCCTTTCCGGCCTGAGCTTCGAGTACGGCGGGTGGACCGCGCCGGACGGCCCGGACGGGTTCTCCGAGGTGCAGGCGAACATGCGCCTGACCGGGAACGACGCGTACGCGAAGGAAGGCTCCTGCACCCGTTTCTCCACCACTGACCCGGGCACGTGCCCCTACGGCGCGTGGACGATGACACCGGGCAACGTCACCTTCGCATACACGTCGCACCTCACGATCGAGAACAGCACCTTCGAACATCTCGGCGCGGCCGGCCTCGAACTCGGCCGTGACGTGAACCACTCGACGATCAAGGGCAACGTCGTCACCGATACCTCGGCGAACGGCATCGAGGTCGGCAACGGCACGGACGCCACGCCGAGCGATCTCGCGCTCATCCCGTCCTACAACGACATCGCAGACAACTGGGTGCACAACGTCGCAGCCCAGTACACGGGCGGCGTCGGCATCTTCCAGGGCTACGCGCTGCACGACACGATCGAGCACAACCAGGTCAACGACGTGCCGTACAGCGGCATCAGCTCGAACTGGGGCTGGGGCCACCAGGGCAGTGACGGCGGATACAACACCATCTCCGACAACCTGATCTTCGACCACATGCAGCAGCGCTCCGACGGCGGCGGCATCTACGTGCTCGGGGTCGAAGGGCAGTCGATGGCAAGCGGCCTCACGATCAGCGGGAACGTGGTGCGCAACGGCAACTCGGCCGATGGCGGCCACGCGATCTACACCGATGGCGGCAGCGAGTACATCACGATGACCGGGAACGCCATGTTCGACAACGGCGTCTTCTCGATGGGCGGATGCTACGAGGGCGCCGGAACCCCCTACGGTGACTTCGACTTCACGGGCAACTATGTCGAGAATCCGAATCCCGACTGGGTGTGCGGCAACCCGACCGACCTGACGCTCAACAACACCCAGGTGTCGTCCGATGGCACAGGGGTCCCGGCATCAGTCATCGACAACGCCGGCCTCGAGGCGCCCTATCAGCACCTTGCAGCTGCGCCCACTGGAGTCGCCCCGGTGAATCTTGCCGCGGGCAAGCCCGCACAGGCGCAGTTCCTCGACGGCACGACTGCGCAGCTCCAGCCCGAGTCGCAGCTCACCTACGCGACAGACGGGGACCCGTCGACCTACATCCAGGCGAGCGGTCAGTTCCGCTGGCAACTCGTGGTCGACCTGCAGAAGCAGCAGCAACTCGGCTACCTCACGGTCGGGATGCCGCAGAAGCACTTCGCGACGGCCTTCCATGTGGACGCCTCGGCCGACGGTCAGAACTGGAAGACGGTCAGCACGATCACCGACAGCGGGTGGGGCACGATTCCGGTCGTGTTCTCCTCACCGGTGTCCGCGCGTTACGTGCGCATCGTCGCTGACGAGCCGGACAACGGCGGCCAGCGCGGCGACCAGATGGCGATCGACGAAGTCGGGGCGTTCGCAGCGACCCCAGGCAACGCCGACCTGGCGCTGGACAAGCCGGCGCAGGCCCTGTTCATCGACGGCACGCTGGCCGCCATGCAGCCGAACGAGACGCCCGCGCTCGCCGTGGACGGCGACCCGGGGACGTGGGCGCAGGCGACCGGCCAATACCGATGGGTCCAGCAGGTCGATCTCGGCTCGGAGCAGTCGTTCCAGTCGCTCAGTCTGCTGCAGCCAGACGACAAGTTCGCCACCGCTTGGCACGTCGACGTCTCACAGGACGGCTCGACCTTCTACACGGTCGCGCGGCATGACGACACCGCGGGCGGCCTGTCCGGCGTTCAGTTCGACAGGCCGGTGAAGGCGCGGTACGTGCGCATCGTCGCCGACACGCCCAACGGTGGCGGCCAGAACGGCGGCCAGATGGCGGTCAGCGAGCTCGGCATCTACCGTGGCTGAACGCTGACGGGAATCGGATGGCCCTCGGCTCAGTTGCCGGGGGCCATCCGTGCGCCCTCGGTCTGTGTTCCGCGGACATACGCCTTCACCACACCGCAACGGGTGCCTTCCGCCTCACCGTGCGGACGGATGGTGTACCCGCCGACGGCCGCGGGAACGATGAATGTCTCCGCGTAGTGCACGATGAACGGCTCGAACGCACTGGTGGGGCTCTCGACGATCGCCTCGCGGCCCTCGACCAGGTTCAGCACATTGACCGTGCCCTCTGTGTTCTGGCAGGCGGTGCCGCTGAACCAGATGCGCCGCACCTCGATGAACTCGAGTTCGTGCAGGCCGGTGCGCTCTTCGACCCAGCCGTCGCCCTCGGCGATCTTCTCGACGCGATTCACCAGATTGCGCTCGGTCCACTCCGTGTCCCGGGACCATTGGATGTTGTGCTTCGCGTGCTCGATGTTGATCGGCCGCGGTTTGCCGTCGAGGCCGAGGCGGTCCCAGTCCCACATCTTGAAGGTGAAGATGAACGGCGTCGCCGAGATCTCGAGGACCATCGAGTTCGCGCCGGAGCAGTGAACCGTTCCGGCCGGAATCAGGAAGTGATCGTGCTTGCGGGCCGGGAACGTGTTGACGTAGTCGCTTGCCGGAAATGCGCGCTCGCCGGTTGCCGCGCTCTCAAGAGCGGCGATCATTCGCTCGGGATCCGCGCCGGTTTTGAGCCCGAGATAGACGACGGCATCGTCCTCGGCATCGAGCAGGTAGTAGCTCTCGTCCTGCGTGTAGGTCATGCCGAACACCCGCTGGATGTAGTCGGTCAGAGGGTGGACCTGAAGCGAAAGATTTCCGCCCTCCATCGTGTCCAAGAAGTCGAAGCGGATCGGGAACTCGGCTCCGAATCGGGCGAAGGTCCGTTCCCCGAGCAGCTCGCGCGGGTGCGTGAGCACAAGATCCAGCGCGGGAAGCTCGAACCGCGCGCCATCGACGTCCAGATACAGGCTGTTCTCCTCGGGGACACAGTCGAAGCACCAGGCATAGTTCACCGCGTCGTCCGAGAGATCACAGACCTCGCGCATCCACTGGCCGCCCCAGACCCCCGGATCGAAGAAGGGGACCACGCGGAAGGGCGTTGCGGCCGTCGCTGCGAGTCCGGCGCGGAGAGTGTCGGCTCGAATGAGAACCGCATCCGCCATACCCCTGTTCGTGTCGAGGCAGTAGTCCAGGCGCCCGAACAGGGAGCGTTTGTGCTCGTCGGCTACGCGCCACTCGACGAAGAATCCGCGTTTGTACTTCGTGAGCGGGTCATCATTCACATTCGAGCTGCGCCAATTCGGTGCGCCCGCTCGCTGCCGAAGCTGCAGCTCCCATCGCGCCATGTCGGCAAGCACGAGGATCTCGGCCTTCAGAACGCGAGACGCCCCCCACCCGACGAGGACAGTGGGGGTGCCCGACGTGGCGATCGCAGCGGCGAGGCGTGCGGAGGCCGCTTCATCGAAGAAGGTATCGATTCCCACATGTGAGATGACGCCGAAGACGCGGTCATCTGTGAGAAAGGGCGCGAGCACGGTATCGATCTCTGCGGTGGGCTTAGCGGTCGCTTCTTCGCTGTCGATCACATTCCAGCCATCGAGCGCCGATGATGCGGCGTCAACGATCGATCGGATGTCTGCGCCGGGGTACGCGTCGATAGCGATGACCGGAGCGGCGCTGATCTCAAGCGCCGCCTGGGCTAGCTCCTGCCAGAGCCCCGCCCCGCGCCAGCTGTGATGTTCCCTCCCGAGCCGGGTCGCGGGCGTCTTGTCGTAGTTGCTGATGCGCACCCGCGTAGCCTGTGCTGCCAACTGTGTCCTCCCTGACGCAACGGATCGTTGGTAACGTTATCACCACATCGGGCGTGTGCAGAGTGGGCGGGTGGGATGCTGCCGCGGGGGCCTCCCTCAGTGGCGGAGCGCGACGCTCGCGGCGCAGCCGACCAGTGGTGCGTCATCGAAGAGCACGGACGGGCGGATCGTGGCAGTGCCGACCCGGTGGTCCCTGAGACCGTCTTCGAAGGCGGCGCCGAGTAGGTCCCACGAGCGGGACATCGACCCGCCGACGACCACTTCGGTGGCGTGGAATCGCTCGATCCAGGGCCCGAGGGCCTCTCCCAGCTCGTGCATCGCAGTGGTGAGGACCGTGGAAGCACGGCTTTCGCCGGCCCGTGCGTGCCCCGCAATCTCTCGCACACTGAGGTCGTCGCCGCCCGCCTCGGCGTAGCGGCGCCTGATGGCGCGAGTGGAGACCGCGTCCTCCAGCGGGGCGCCCCCGACCTCAAGCAGGTGGGCCCACCCGTGGGGCGGTACGCTCCGGCCTTCCTCGACGGGCCGTCCTCCGTCGAGGAAGGCCGATCCGACGCCAGTGCCGAGAGTGATGCAGACGAAGCGTGCGGGTCGCGCGTCGGAGACGAACCATTCGCCGGTCCCATACGCGATCGCATCGTTGATGAAGCTCACACGACTCTGGTCGATGCCCAGCATCGAGCTGAATTGAGCGCGAAGATCGAGACCGGCGAGCGTGCTGAACTTCGCGACCCCGTCGAATGTGCCGATCCCGCGTTCGTAGTCGAAGGGCCCGGGCATCGCGATCGTCCAGCGCTCGGCTGAGGCAGCCACGTTGCTCACGGCCGCGTGCAGAGCTCCCAGGAGCTTCTCCCTGGCTCCGTGCGTGTCGATCGCAGCGCCCGACCGGGCGAGCACGCGGGGCGTCGGGTCGAGCTCGACAATGGCAGCGGTGATATGTGAGCCGCCGATGTCGATGACTCCGGCGGGGTGAGCGGCTGTCGGAGTCGGCGAGTGACCGAGCTGATACATGCGTGGGCTCCTGCGGCAGGCGGCGGCGGCGAACGTGGCCGATCGCGTGGCGCTCGCGGTGCAACGCGATTCGGTCTGTGAACGATACCAGCGAGCGCCGCTCTACTCCGGTGCGCGCGGGTCGAGCTGCAACTCGACCGGTAACTCCACGGTCTGGGCCGACTTCGTCTGTGTCGGATGGTCGATCCGGGCGAGCAGAAGCTCGGCCGCCCGACGCCCGAGCGCGCCTGGGTCGTGCGCGACGATGGACAACGGCACTGGTGACAGATCAGCGAACTCGAAGGAGTCGAACCCGATAAGCCTGACCTCGGGGGAATCCGCCGGCACCGATGAACGGAACCTCGCGATGGCGCGGATCGCCCCGAGGGTGTTCCGGTTGTTCGCCGAGAACACCGCCGTCGGCGCGATCTCGTGCGCGAGAAGCTCCGCAAGGGCGCGTTCTGCTCCGGCCGCCTCCTGCTGGCCTGTGCGGACGAGGTGTTCGTAGACGGGCACGTTGTGATCCCGATGGGCTGTCCGATAGCCCTGCAGGCGGCGCTGACCAGTCAGCACGGAGGTGCGGGTGCCGAGGAAGGCGATGCGCTGATGGCCTTCGTCAAGGAGCCGGCTCGTGGCGGCATACGCTCCTCCGACATCGTCGACGAGCACGGTGTCGACCGCGAGCCCTGGGACGGGGCGCGAGGCGAAGACGATCGGCGTGGTTCCCACGGATTCCGGGCTCAGATGCTCGGAATGCGCTGGGTCTGCCGGCACGACGATGAGCCCCTCGACTCGCCGCCCGATGAAGTCGGCAACCAGCTGCCGCTCGAGAGCGGGGTCTTCATTCGAGTTCCCTACGAGGATGCGGCGGTTGGCCTTCGCCGCAGCATCCTCGATTCCGCGCTGCAGCTCGGCGTAGTACGGGTTCGCGATATTGGTGATCGTGACCCCGATGAGTCCCGACTTGTGTCCGGGCCGCAGGCTCCGGGCGTTCTCGTTGCGGCGGTAGCCGAGCTCGGCCGCGGCACGCGCGACGCGTGTGCGCAATTCCGGGCGGACATTGGCACCGCCGGCGAACACCCGGGAGACGGTCATCGGGCTCACGCCTGCGCGCTCGGCGACTTCCTTGACGGTGGGGGGTCTCGGAATGCCCGACGGATGTGCGTCGTCGCCGGACTCGCTCATGGCTCGCACGTTATACCAACGCGCGGCCGCGCCGACCCCGTGACACCGCGCCTCGAGGCTCGGATGTGCTTGCGTGACCTTGCGCGGTGTGTTACTTTCGGCCAAGTTGGTAACGATAACAACTGCATCATAGGAACGAAGGAGTTCGTGTGAAGGCACGCAAATGGCTCGCGGTGACCGCGGTGGCCCTTGCCGCGACCGCCGGTCTGGTCGGCTGCTCCTCGAAGACGTCCGCCGGTTCGGCGTCGACGTTGAACTTCACCGAGGACAAGGGCTGGGACTACAAGCCGCTCAGCAGCGCATCGCAGAAAGACATCGATCTCTCGCTCAAAACGAGCACATACAGCAACGAGGACCAGTTCCAAGCGTTCGTCAAGCAGTCGCTGCGAACGCCGAAGGCGCCGGACCTCTTCACCTGGCACACGGGCTCTCAGCTTCAGCAGCTGGTCAGCCAGGGTCTGGTCGCGGACACGAGCAGCATCTGGAAGACAGCTGTCTCCAAGGGATGGGTCTCGCAGTCCATCGAGGACATGTACACGGTCGACGGCAAGCAGTATTGCGTGCCACTTGAGGTCGACTACTGGGGCATGTACTACAACAAGAAGCTCTTCGCCCAGTACAACTTGCAGCCGCCCACCACGTGGACCGAGATGATGACCGACGCTGCGACGCTGAAGTCGCACGGAGTCACGCCGTTCTACAGCCAGGACGGAGATCCGTGGGCGTTCGTCTGGTACATGCTGACCATGGCGGGGACCAACCTGAATGAGTACAACCAGCTCAACGCCGGCAAGGCCTCTTATACGGATGCGGATGTCAAGTCCGCGATGAACATCTGGCTCGGCATGCTGAAGAAGGGGTATTTCAGCGACCCGGGCTCCAAGACCCCGACGCAGACGGTCTTCAAGGATGGCGGTGCCGCCATGCAGCCGTTTGGAACGTGGTATCCCGGAACCCTCTCGAAAGTGTCGTTCCAGCCCGGCAGCGACTGGGGTCTGTTCCCGATCCCCGCGGTGACGTTGCAGGACGGAAAGACGCCCGTCGCCGTTGAGACGGCCCCGGTGTGCGTGACCGCCAAGTCGGCCAATAAGACGGCGGCGCTCAAGTACTCGCAGTGGCTGATGAGTCCGGCGGCACAGTCGACGTGGTCGAAGGCCCAAGGCATCCTGCCCTACAACCCTGACGCGACGGCCGCGAACTCGACCCTGCAGGACTTCGGCAAGCAGGTCACCGACTCGTCCAAGTACGTCACGTATCTCCGCTATTACGAAGCGGCCCCGCAACCGGTTCTGACAGCTGCGTTGAACAACTTCACCGGGTTCATGACCAGCCCAGGGGACCCGACCAAGTATCTGAAGAGCATCCAGAGCACCTCTGCTCAGTACTGGGCGAGCAGCAAGTAAGCGTGATGGCGTCGAAACCGAACGACCATCAGCGGGCGGCCTGGGCCTTCATGGGCCCAGGCGTCCTGCTGGTGCTTCTCGCCATGTACATCCCCGTTCTTTACACGATGTACCTGAGCCTGACGAGCTACAACGGACTCAGCTCGCCGAGCTTCGTCGGGCTGAGGAATTACGCGACGATGTTCACCGACCCCGCCTTTGGAACCTCGCTGCTGAACACGGCGATCTGGGTGGTCGGCACACTGATCGTCCCTGTCGGCATCGGGCTGCTCGTGGCGTACCTCACCTACGGGCTCAAGGGCGCGTCCTTATTGCGCATCCCGTTTCTCATTCCGTATGCGCTCTCAGGCGTCGCCATCGGCGTCGTCTTCAACTTCGTCTTCCAGAACGGCGGCGCGCTGTCGCAGGCGCTCAGCTTCCTCCATCTGCCGGGTGCGGGCACGCATTGGCTCGAGGTCTCGCCGCTCAACACGATCCTGATGATCCTGGCGTCGTCATGGCAGGGCATAGGCGTCAACGCCCTCCTGTTCGTCGTCGGTCTCCAGTCGATTCCGAAGGAGCCGCTCGAGGCGGCGCGCATCGACGGGGCCAACGGCTGGCAGCTGTTCGGCTCCATGGTCTGGCCGCTGCTGCGCCCTTCGACGACGATCGTGGTCGGCCTGTCCATCGTGAACAGCCTGAAGACGTTCGACATCGTCGAGACGATGACGCAGGGTGGCCCGAACCGTGTGTCCGAGACCCTGGGCGTGACGATGTACACCGATACCTTCCAGAACAGTGAGTACGGGCTCGGTGCCGCTGTGGCAATCTTCCTGACGGTCATCACCGTGGCCGCATCGGTCATCTATCTTCGGCGGCAGCTCAGCATCGGCGAGCCGTCCGGAGCTCGGGGGGTGGCGTGACCATGGCGTCTCGGATTGCCCGATACGTAATCCTCGCGGTGCTGGGCATCATCTGGCTGCTGCCGATCTATCTGCTGTTCGCCAACGCAAGCAAGTCGAACGCGAACTTCTCGGGCACCAATCTCTGGAGCGCGGGCACCGTCGGGGACTTCTGGGCGAACATCGTCTCGGTGTTCACGACGACGAACGTGCCGGCGGGCCTTGGCGTCTCGGCGGTCTACGCGATCATCGCGCCGATCGTCGCCGTCATCCTCGGCGCCTTCGTCGGATTCGCCGTGATCGTGCTGAAGCTCCGGCACGGCTTCACGTGGTTCTTCGTCATCTTCTGCGGGACGGTCTTCCCGATCCAGATGATGGTGATCCCGTGGTTCAGCTTCTCGGCGAACACGGGGCTCTACGACACGGTCGTGGGCATGATCATCATCTACTCGATCGTCTGCCTGCCGTTCTCCGCGTTCGTGATGCGCAACTTCTTCAGCGGCATCGCCGAGTCCGTGTTCGAGGCCTCCGTCGTGGACGGCGCGGGCGTCTGGCGGATCTTCACCCGGATCTACCTGCCGATGAGCACGAGCGCGCTGGTGGTGGTCTTCATCCTGCAGGCGACGTGGGTCTGGAACGATTTCCTGCTGTCGCTCATCCTGACGCAGAGCACCGCCCGCCCCGTGATGCCGTTGCTGAACGCCCTGCAGTCGACCGAAGGCGCAGGCCCCGGGTACACGGTGACGCTGACGGCGGCCGTACTGGTCTCGGTGCCGACCGCGGCCCTGTTTCTCTTCACCCAGCGTTTCTTCCAGAAGGGCCTTGCTCTCGGACAGTACTGACGAGACGCTGCCGCCACGCGCGGTGGCCGCCCGAAAACATCCCTGCTCTCACCCGCACCAATGCCAGATAGGAACTTTTGCATGTCCACCCCCAAGCTCATCAAGACTCGGCCGTGGGACGACCAGGATGCCCGCCGTGGTCTGATCGAGCGCGCCGTGCACGCTGAGGGCGTCATCGGCTCCACGGGCGTCGCCGTCCTTCCCGAACCATTGATCAAGACCGTCGATGGCGTCCGCACCCAGAGCGTGCGGCTCATCGGGCGCGATGCCGACCTCGCCGGGCGCGCCATGCGACCGTCATTGACGACGACATCGGACGCCGAACTCATCGTCGCTGTCGAGAACGGTCCGGCCGGAAGTCTCCGCCTGCTCGTGCGCGCGGTGGCCGCGCCGACCGAGGTCCGACTCGCAATCCCGGAGCTCGGTGCAGAGACGCTCCCGTTCGTCCTCCAGGAGCAGCGCGAGTGGACGATCCACCTCGTGCACCACTCGCACTTCGACTTCGGCTATACCGACCGCCAGACGGAGGTGTTCGCGGCGCAGCGCTCATACCTCGACAGCGCACTCGACCTCATCGATGAGACCGCCGACTGGCCTGAGGAAGCGCGCTTTCGCTGGAACAGCGAGGCGCTCTGGGCGATCTCCGACTGGCGCAAGCATCGCCCGGAGAACCAGATGCAACGGCTCGTTCAGCACGTCAAGGGCGGGTCTATCGGCTTGAGCGCACTTCCTTACAACCTCCACACAGACGTGTGCTCGACCGATGAGCTGCATGAGCTGCTGCGGGGCGCGCGCGACCTCCGCGATGAGTTCGGCATTCCGTTCGCCTCCGCGATGCAGACCGACGTGCCTGGACAGGTCGCTGGGCTGCCGGACGCGCTCCAGGAGGTCGGTGTCAAGTACCTGTCGGTCGCACACAACTGGGCTGGGCGATCTCAGCCGCACACCACGGGCGCTCTGAACCTTCCTCGGCTGTTCCGCTGGCGCACTCTTGCCGGCAGCGAGGTGCTGGTGTGGATGACGGACAGCCCGCACGGTCTCGCCTACATGGAAGGGCCGATGGTCGGTTTCAGCCAGAGCATCGAGGAGGTGGAGAACTACTTCCCCGCGTACCTCACCTCCATGGTGGCCAACGGCTACCCCTTCCCGCCCGGCGTGTTCGGGGCGCACGGCGAGTCCTTCGCCGGCCGGGACCCGTACCCCTGGGACATTCTTCATTTGCGCGTGCAGGGGCTGATGGGCGACAACGCGCCGGCGCGGTTGGCGTTGCCCAGCATCGTGCGCCAGTGGAACGAGACGTGGGACTGGCCGCGCTTGCGCGTGTCCCGCAACGAGGACTTCTTCGCCGATGCTGAGGCGCGACTCGGCGACGAGCTCGTCACGGTCGAAGGCGACTGGGGCGACTGGTGGGTTGAGGGAGTCGGCTCGGCCGCAGTGCCCATGGCATTCATGCGCAAGGCACAGGCTGAGGTAGTCGATGGGCGCACCATCTCTCAGTTGAGTGCGATGCTCGACGGCCGGCCAGTGCGTGACGAGTCGACGCAGGCGTCGGCCGCATATGAGGCGATCTCGATGTTCAACGAACACACCTGGGGCGCCGGGAACTCCTGGACGCATGGCGACGAGGGGTTCTCGTCGGGCGAGCTCCAGTGGCAATGGAAGGTTGCGCAAAGCCTCATCGCGCAGCAGCGCTCGTCGGAACTGCTCGAGACGGCGCTGGTCTACCTCGGTCAGTCCGTCGCCGCAGGCGACGGTGCCACGGCGAGCTTCGCGATCGCCAACCCGACCGGTCTGCGCCGCTCCGGGACGGTGCGCTTCTTACTCCCGGAAGCGGTGGTGCCGCTGGCTGCGAGCATCCGACTGTTCGATGGCCGAGACGGATCCGAGCTTGCCTTCGTCACCGAGAGCCAGGCGAACGCCGCTCACCGGGAATCCGGTCGCTGGATCATCGCGCGCGTCGAGGATGTTCCGGCACTGGGCTACGTGCGGGTCGACGTGCACGCCGGTGACCCGGCCCTGCGGGAGCACGAGGAGGGCGCCAACGAGAGCGTTCCGCGCAGCGCCTCCGGCCGCAGCGAGTACGGCCTGATGTCGCTCGGCGATGAGGGACGGAGCGAGGGGTCGGCTCTCGCCGCTCGACCGCGCAGAGAGTTGCTCATGCTCGAGAACCAGCACCTCAGGGTGCAGGTCGACGAGCATGCCTCAGTCATCTCGTCCATCCTCGAGAAGCGCACCGGCCGAGAGCTGGTGAACGCGAGTGCGGTCGTCGGCTTCAACGGCTACGTCTATGACGAGTACGCGAGTTCCGGTGGGGGCTTCAACCATCTGGCCAACAAACTCGCAACGAGCGAGCGGCTCGAAATGCTTGCCACTCGCACCATCGGGCGTCCGTCTCGCATCGTCGAGCGCGTGGACAACACGATCGAGCAGGCGCTCGTCTACGAGTATCAGGCGGATGGCGCCGACTGGATCCGGGTCACGCTGCGCCTGCGCAACGACGAGCCGCGGCTTCTCGTCGAGAACCGCCTCTCGAAGCCTTCCCGGCTGGTCAAGGAGAGCGCTTACTTCGCGTTCCCGTTCGCGGGGGACGACGCGCGGCTGCGCTTCGAGGTCTCGGGCAGCGTGACTGGCAGCGGGCTTCCGCATATTCCGGGCGCGCCCCAGCACATGCGCGGGGTGCGTGACTGGGTCCTTGTCGAGGACGGCGACGCGGCGGTGGCATGGGTCACGAAGGATGCGCCGCTCGTGGAGCCGCACACCATCGCGGTCCCCTATGCCCCATTCCCCGCAAGTACCAGCCCGTCGGAGCCCGGCACGATCTACTCTTGGGTCCACAACAACGTCTGGGACACGAATTTCCCGATCGAGCAGGGCTTCGAGGCGACGTTCGAATACGCCATCGGTGTACGGGCCAACGAGCACGAGACGGCGAGTGAGCTGGCGCTGCGTACCGCAGCCGAGTACGTGCATCCTCTTCGGGCCGCGCGAGCAACCGGTACGCGCCGTGCGGTCGAGCGTGGTGCGCTCGCTCTGTCCGACGCGCGGGTGCAGGTCGTCGGACTGGTCGAGGCAGGCGAGAACGCCACGATCGTGCGGCTGCAGTCGTTCGCCGACGAGCCGATCACCCTCGCGATCGAGCTCGCCGGGGTGCCCGAGCGTGTCGTCAAGTCCAGCTATCTCGGTGACGAGCTGCACGACCTCGAGCTGGACGGCAGCACCGTATCCGTGCCGCTCGCCCGCTTCGAGGTCACGGCGGTCAAGGTGGTCAGGCCGGCGGGATGACGCGTCCCCTATCGTTCGGCCTGATCGGGGCCTCGCGCATCGCGGTGGAGGCGTTGCTCGAGCCTCTGAGCAGACGCGCCGATGCGCGGGTGGTGCATGTTGCCGCCCGCCGTCCTGGCGCGGCCGAGGCGTTCGCGCGCGATTGGGAACTGCGCCGGGCCTCCGTCGCATATGACGACGTGCTTGCAGACGACGACGTCGATGCCGTCTACGTCTCCAACGCCGCAGTCGACCACGCGCGCTGGGCGATCGCCGCGCTCGAGCACGGAAAGCACGTGCTGTGCGAAAAGCCGATCGCCGTCGACGAGCGTGAAGCGCTCACCATAGCGGCCGCCGCCGTGAGCGCGCGTCGGGTCGTCATGGAGGGGTTCCACTATCGGTTCCACCCGCTCTTCCGGCTGCTGCTGGGAATCGTCTCGTCAGGGACCTTTGGGCGCCTGCTGTCATCGAGCTCGGTGATCGCCGGCGTCCGACCATACGACCCGAACTCGATTCTTCACGCCGCCTCTCTCGGCGGCGGGGCACTCTTTCACAACGGCGTCTATGGAGCGCACTGGTCGCGGCTTCTCTTCGACTCCGAACCCGTCAGCGTCAGCGCGCGGAGCCAGCTGAACCCCAGCGGGGCGGACGCGCAGACGAGCGCCGAACTGCGATTCGGGGACGGGGGCGTGGCGCACGTGGAGTGTTCGTTCGTGACCAATGCTCCGGTCTCGGTGACCCTTGAGTTCGAGCGGGCCGTCGTCGCAGCGACGGGCGTCATCGGACCCCACCATGGGCACAGCCTTCGGATCGGGCCCGCCGCTGGGCCGAGCCGAGTACGCACGGTCGCGGGTCGAAGCAGCTTCGACTACCAGCTTGCAGAGTTCGTGCGGCGCTGTGCTGCCGCCGGCGCTGCCGGCGGGGCTATCGCAGGAGCAGCTTCCTCACCGGGGCGAGGAGACGACATCGCCGCAAACATGAGGGTCATTGACGCAATCCGTCGCGCCGCAACGTCAGGGGTTCCCGAGATGATCGGCCGCTGAGCGATGCGCACGGGATGTGTCAGGCGGCGCGTCCATCGTCCAATTGCCGAGCAGCGGAAACGTCTCGGCTGACACGGAACCCGGTTCAGCCACGTAGGCGAAGATCTCGATTCCCGCGTCGCCCGCTATTTCGAGTCGTTCGTATCGCAGCGCGAGCTCGCCCACGATCGGATGATTGAAGCGCTTCTCCATCTTTCGATGCAGGCGCACGTTGTGGCTCGCCCACAAGGCGGCGAACTCCGGAGACCGTGTCGAGAGCTCGCCGACCAGATCTGACAGGTCCCGGTCGAACGGGTCGTGCCCGGCCTGCGCACGCAGCCCGGCGACGCATTCCTTTGCGGTGCGATCCCAATCGGCGAAGAACTCTCGGGCGCGCGGATCGAGATAGGTGAATCGAGCCATGTTCGCGGGCGCGCCCGACTCGAACATCGGCGCGAACAGGGCGCGGCCAAGGTGGTTCGCGGCCAGGATGTCCTGTCGGTTGTTCACGATGAAGGCCGCCGCACCGGTCATCGCTTCGATGATCCATTCGGCGCTCGGTCGAACCGTGCTCCTGGTCGGGGTGCGCCGACCACGGGCGTGCGGGGCGCGAGATGCCCGGGCGAGGTCCGCGAGATGCATCCGTTCTGCTTCATCGAGTCGGAGCGCGCCCGCGATCGCGTCGAGCACGCCGTCGGAGACGCCCGTCAGATCGCCTCGCTCCATCCGGTTGTAGTAGTCGACGCTGACGCCCGCGAGGGTCGCAACTTCCTCTCGCCGCAGCCCCGGAACCCGACGGATGCCGTAGCTCGTGAGGCCGACCTCGCCGGGCGTGATCTTCGCGCGTCGTGAGACGAGGAAGTCGCGCACCTCAGCTCTCGCATCCATACCCACCGACACTACGGCGCGCGTGCTCGCCGTGGGGTGCCCTGTCGTTACATGGGAAAGCTCGGCCTCTCACCACCGCGTGCGGCGGTGGTTTGTTGATGAAGCACCTGCAGAGCGAGCAAACCGGCCGACGGGGTCGGCGTCACGTGCAGGTGCCATCGACAAGGAGTTGAAAGTGAAGATCACGCGTAGCGAGCTGGACACGATGGCGGCCGGTCCGAGCGACTGGTTCGACGGAAACGTCTACATCGACGTCGTCAGCGTTCCCTCACAGCAGTCGAAGGTCATGGGCGGAGTCGTGCACTTCGCGCCCGGTGCCCGCACCGCATGGCACACCCACCCGGCGGGTCAGACCATCTACATCACGGAGGGCGTCAGCCTGGTGCAGCGAGAGGGCGGCGCCATCGAAGAGGCCCGGCCCGGCGACAGCATCTACATCGAACCCGGCGAGAACCACTGGCACGGCGCCGCCCCGACGCGGTTCGCGGTGCAGCTCGCCTACCAGGAGGCGGATGAGACCGGCAACCACACGACCTGGGGCCGCAAGGTGACCCCCGAGGAGTACGCCGGGTAGGCGCGGGCGGCCGCGTGTCTACGTGCTACCTCGCAAGGGCGACCGCGGGCCCACGGTACGTGAGCGGGGTGTGCGGGTCACCAACCTACCGTCGAAGCGCCATCGCTCCTTTTCGCAGGTGGCGCAGAGATGGAGGTATGTGTGCCCGTACAGAGCAACGTTGACCGGTCGGGCGAAAAACGCTCGACCAGCGGCCGCCGCAAGAGAGGCCGGCTACGGGGGCTTTCGTTGGTGGTCGCTGGTCTGGTGGCTCCGGCAGTCATCCTGTCAGGGGGTGTCGCAGCGACCGCAGCCACGACCGAACTGACTGCCGATGACGAGAAGAACATCATTTCCGGGTTGACCGCCAAGCATATGTGGTCGAACGACGGTGGGGCGTCGTGGAGTCAAGGGAACGACGCGCAGTCATTCAAGGGTCGGCAGGATGTGCTGATTGCAAGCTACGACGCCGACGTGGTCAAGAGCGTTCCCTGGGCCGCGCGAGAATACGCCACTGCCGGAACACTGGTGCTGCACGGCGGCGCCCTGTACCAGAACAAGTGGTGGGCCGGCCCATCGGACGAGCCGGGGCGATCGGATGCGTGGGCGAAGCTGCGTGAACCCAACCTGACGCCCTTGGCAGAGTTCGGCTTCACTCCCTGGAGCGGCGCGATTGCGGAGGCGTTCCAGCGCGACGAGCGTCAGCGGGGAATCGACCAGACGAAGGTGGTCGGCTACTTCCCGGAGTGGGGCATCTACGAGGCTCACGACTCCTACACGGTCGCGGACATTCCGTTCGACAAGATCACCCACCTCAACTACGCGTTCGGTCTGCTGAAGAAGGGCGCGGACGGCACGTGGGGCGTCGCTGTCGGCGACTCGTGGGCCGCGTTGGAGAAGAACGGCGGCCTCTACAGCCAACTCGCCGCCGCGACCGCGGCGAACGGCGTGGAGAACATGCTCTCGATCGGAGGGTGGACGAACAGCGAACACGGTGAGTTCGAGGACGCGACCGCGACTCCGTCGAAAGCGGAACGGCTTGCCGATTCGATGGTGACCTTCATGGATCAGCATGGCTTCACCGGGCTCGACATCGACTGGGAGTACCCGAGAACTGCCCGAGCGGCCGATCAGTTCGAGGGACTGCTCTCGACGCTGCGCACGAAACTGACGGAGATCGGCAAGGAGCGAGACCAGTACTACCCGCTCTCGATCGCGGTCTCTCCTAATCACACGCTGATGGAATACATCAAACCGAGCGTGATCAAAGACCTGGTCGACACGGTCAACGTGATGTCTTACGACTACCACGGCGCATTCGACCCGGTCACCGGCCACAACTCGCCACTGACCGGCAACTCGCTCGACGCGGACCCGAAGCTCAACACGACCGCGACCATGGCCGAGTTCCACGAACGCTACGGCATCGACAAGAAGCAGCTGCTTGTCGGCGTTCCGTACTACGGCCGTGGTTGGGGTGACGTCGAACCCACGGAGAAGATTGCCGGCCTTCCCGGGCTCGGCACGTCCGGTACGGCGACCGTCGCGGGCGCCTGGGACGATGCCGGTCAGCGCACCGGCACGAATCCGTGGTACCTGCTCAAAGGCCTCGAGTCCGACTCGGGCTACGAGAAGTACTGGGACGACGAGTCGCAGGTGCCGTACCTGTACAACCGCACCACCAAGACCTTCCTGACCTACGACGATCCGCGTTCGGTGCAGGCAAAGGTCGACTTCATCCGCGACAACAACTACGGCGGGGCCATCATCTGGGATCTGACGGGCGACACCAAGGATCACCAGCTTGGAAACATCGTCGGGCAGCTGCTCGAGAAGTCAGACCAGCCCGATGAGAACTCATTCGCCCCGACTCTCCGCTTGCAGAACGACGTGAAGAACGTCGTGCCCCAGATCGTCCTGCCCTCAGACGCCTATGACAGTGCAGACCGGTACATCGTCCGCCACAACGGCAACTATGTGATGGAGATCTATCGCGGCGCCGCCTACTACTCCTCCGTCAAGAAGGACAGCACGTCGGTGGTTGTGTCGCGCTCGGTGCCGGCAGCTGTTGGCGATTCCTTCAGTCTCGAGCGTGCCCCCGGCACCCCTGGGCGCAGCTCTGCCGGTGCGGAGGTGCTTCAGAAGGTATCGGTCACGGCGGCCCACCTCACGCCGAACGCGGCCGCGAAAGCAGGGGTCGTCTCCATTCGGAAAGCCGCCACGACCGTCGACCTGACCTTGTCGCGCACAGCATTCGATGGTGCGAACCGCTACATGGTGATGCTTAACGGCAAATATCTGATGGAAGCCCGTAACGGCAAGGCGTACTACTCGAGCAAGACGGCGACGAGTGACACCGTGACACTCACAAACCGTGGAGCGTTCAAGCCAGGCGATCGAGTCGAGGTTTGGCTCGCGTCGAACTATTTGAGCAACTGGGCGCCCGCTGCGGTTCTGCTGGACACCGTAGAACCCGCGAAAGCCGTGGCCCCGCAGCTTCGGTAACAACACACGGATTCACACAACAGGGGTCGCCCGGTGGGGCGGCCCCTGTTGGCGCCGACCACCGTCTTGGCAGGCGCGTGCGATCGGGGCGCGGCTCAGCCGAGCTCAGCCGCAAGGAAGTCCTGCACCGTCCGCGGTTCGCGGCCGAGCCGTGCGGGCAGGGTGGGATCGGTGCCGGCGAAGAAGCCTCCCGCTGCGGCCTGGTACATGCCGAGAAGGAACCCCGCCACCGGCGCGGGCGTGCCGGCGGCGAGCTGCGCGCGTGTCCAGTCATCGGGATCGATGTCCTCGAAGCGGATCCGTCGTCCGGCGGCGGCCGTGGCAATGTCCGCGATCTCCGCGAAGGTCGGCGCCTGACGCGCGGTCATGGTGACCGGTCCCGTGAAGTCCTGATCGGAGACGATCAGAGCTGCGGCGGCCTCGGCGGCATCCTCGCGGGCTGTCCACGAGACGGGGCCGTCGCCAGGCACGGCAATGACCCCGGTCTCGCGCCACGGGCCGAGCAGCCACCGCAGGCTGTGCAGGTAGAAACCGTTGCGCAGCGCCGTCCACGTGAGTCCGGATTCGGCGAGGAGCTGCTCGGTTGCGGCGTGGTCGCGGGCGGGGCGGAACGGAGAGTCTGCCGCGGCGCCCTGGTGGCTGGTGTACAGCACGTGCCCCACGCCGACACCGACGGCCGCGTCGATCGCAGCGCGGTGAAGGGTCACGGCGTCTTCGCTCGGGTCACTCGAGGAGACGAGCAGCAGCTTCTGGGCGCCGTCGAACGCTGGCGGCAGCGATGCGGGCTCGGTGAAGTCCCCGTACCGCACGGTCACGCCGCGCTCGGCGAAGTGCTGCGCCTTTGCGGGGTCCCGCGCGACGACGACGAGCTCCGAGGGCGGGATTCGGGTGAGCAGATGGTCGGCAGTCGCGCCGTTGAGTGCGCCCGTGGCGCCTGTGATGACGATCATGGAGTGCCTTTCGTGTTTCCGACGGAATCAGGCATACGTTAGCACTGGAAACACAGTGCTAACAGCGACCCGTTATCGTTGTCTCATGACGGTCGAGACGGATGCTCGTGCCAGCAATCGCCAGCGCATCGTCGCGGTCGCGGCGGCGCTTCTGCGCGATGGGGGACAGTCCGCCGTCACCACCCGCAGCGTCGCGGATCGCGCGGGCGTGCAGGCGCCGACCATCTATCGCCTGTTCGGTGACAAGGACGGCCTGCTCGACGCGATCGCCGAGCACGAGATGACGATCTTCGCCACCGCGAAGAGATCAGCCGTGGCTGTCGCGGCCGACGATGACATCGACCCGATCGAGGATTTGCGCACGGGCTGGGACATGACGGTCGGCTTCGGCCTCGCGAACCCGGATCTCTATGCGCTCATCAGCGACCCCAGCCGCCGACCACGATCGCCGGCCGCGGCGGCGGGCATGCAGCTGCTCGCCGACCGAGTCCATCGCGTCGCACGCGCCGGACGACTACAAGTCTCCGAAGATCGGGCCGTCGACCTGATCCACGCTGCGGGAACCGGCGCCGTCCTGGCTACCCTCGCCAAACCCGCGGCGGAACGCGACCAACGACTCGCGGACGCCATGTTCGACGCGATCCTCACGCAGATCATCGCGCCGGACGATGTCGACAGAGCCGCCCGTCGGGCGACGCCGACGGAAAGCCCCATCGACGTCGCCGCCCACGCTGTCGCTCTTCGCGCGCACGCAGACGACCTCGCCGCTCTGAGCGAAAACGAGCGACGCATGCTCACCGAGTGGCTCGACCGGGTGATCGCAGGCCCTCGTCCCTGAGCCTGGACTTACCGCTAGAGCGGCTGACGGGTGGGCGCCGCGACCTGATTGAGAACGGTTATCGTTTCGATTAGCGTTATTTCGCACGCCGTCGTAGTCTCAACCGTACTGAGAATTGTTCTCAATAATCACGGTGGTTGGGGCAGTGCCCTGGATTGGATGGACGTCAGTGCGCATCAAGAAACTGGTGGCCGCGGGCATCGCGGCCGCGGCGGTCGCGACTGCTCTGGCCGGTTGTTCGCAGGCCTCGAGTGCGAGCACCAGCGGTGGCAGCGGCAAGATCGTCGTCGTCGGGGCCGAGAACGAATACTCGGATGTCGCGGCGCAGATCGGTGGCAAGTACGTCAGTGCGAAGGCGATCATGAGCGACCCGAACACCGACCCGCACACCTTCGAGGCCAGCGCGAGCGTCGCCAAAGAGCTCAGCACGGCTCAGCTCGTGGTTCAGAACGGGGTCGGCTACGACGACTTCATGGCCAAGCTCGAGGCGGCGTCGCCGAACAAGAACCGCACGGTGATCGTCGCGCAGAAGGTGCTCGGCCTGCCGGACAGCACCGAGAATCCGCACCTCTGGTACGACCCGACGACGATGCCGGCGGTTGCGAAGACGATCGCGGCCGATCTCGGCAAGATCCAGCCGTCGCACAAGAGCTACTTCACCTCTCAGCTGGCGGCCTTCGACGCCTCGCTGAAGACCTGGACCGACCAGCTCGCCACCTTCAAGCAGAGCCACGCGAACACGCCGGTGGCGGTGACCGAGCCGGTGGCCGACTACATGCTGCAGGCGGCGGGCATCGACATCAAGACGCCGTGGTCGCTCCAGGCGGCGATCATGAACGACACCGACCCGTCACCGCAGGATTCCGCGACGCAGGACGCGTTCTTCACCGGCAAGTCGATCAAGGTGTTCCTCTACAACCAGCAGGTGACCGACTCCATCACCTCGCACTTCCTGTCGCTCGCGCACTCGAGCGGAATCCCGGTCGTCGGCGTGTACGAGACGATGCCGACCGGCTACACGTACCAGAAGTGGATGGAGGCCGAGTTGACCGCGCTGCAGAACGCGATCACAAGCGGCCAGTCCACCGAGAAGCTGTGACGGATTCCTTGACCACGGATTCTTCGATGACGGATGCCCCGGGCCACGTGCTCTCCGCTCGGGGCATCCGTGTCGCCCTGTCTGGCAAGCAGATCCTCGACGGCGTCGATCTCACGGTTGCGGCGGCGGAGTTCGTCGGCCTGATCGGCGCGAACGGCGCCGGGAAGACCACGCTGCTGCGCGTGCTCCTCGGTGTGCTCAGCCCGACATCCGGCAGCGTGCAGCGGCCCCGCCGGGCGGCGCACAGCGGCGGTGTCGGCTATCTGCCGCAGAAGGTCGCCCTGGACGCGGACGCCCCGATGCGTGCGCGCGATGTCGTCGCGCTCGGAATCGACGGCGGCCGGCTCGGGCTGCCATTGCGTCGCCGATCCGCGCAGGAGCGGGTCGAGGAGGCGATGGAGTCCGTCGGCGCGCTGTCGTTCGCGGACCAGCGCATCGGCGAGCTCTCCGGCGGTCAGCAACAGCGTGTACTGCTGGCTCACGCCCTCATCAGCAACCCGTCTCTGCTGCTGCTGGACGAGCCGCTCGCGAACCTCGACCCCGGGAGCGCCCACGACATCGTGCAGCTCCTCGACCGGTTGCGCCGCACGCGCGACGTCGCGATCGTGATGACGGCCCACGACATGAATCTGCTGCTCCCGGTCATGGACCGGCTCGTCTATCTGGCTGCCGGCCGCGCCGTCACCGGCGCGCCGGGCGACGTGGTGCGCAGCGATGTGCTCACTCGCCTGTACGGGCGGCCGATCCGCGTCATTCGCGCCGAAGGCCGCGTCATGGTCATCGCCGACGATTCCGTCGGGGTGCCCGACGAGGTCCACCACGAGCCCGCTGCGACTGCCGAGCTGCGACGGGAGCGCGCATGAGTGCCCTCGCCACGGCGGCAGCCGCGAGCGGATTCCTCAGCAGCCCGACCGTGCACACGGCGCTGATCGTCGGAGGCTTCGTCGCCGCGGTCACGGGGATCATCGGCGTGTTCACCGTCATCCGTGGCCAGTCGTTCGCCGGGCACGCACTCGCCGACCTCGGCGCGGTGGGCGGATCGGGTGCGTTCCTCGTCGGCATCAGCCAGCTGTGGGGTTTCGTCGGGGCCGGCATCATCGCCGCGCTGCTGATGGAGGTCATCGGCGTGCAGCGCCTGAAGGGGCGGGATGTCGCGACCGGGGTCGTCTTCGGCTTCGGGCTGGGGCTGACCGCCCTGTTCCTCTACTGGGACACGACCATCGGCGGCTCCAGCAACGCCGCCGTCTCGGTGCTGTTCGGGTCGCTGTTCGTCATCGATCCGGGCGTGATCCCGACGGTGATCGCCCTCAGCATCGTCGCGCTGCTCCTGATCGTCGTCGCGTACCGGTGGCTGCTGATGGAATCCCTCGACCACGATCTCGCCGCCGCCCGCGGTGTTCCAGTGCGGGTGACCGGCATCCTGTTCCTCGTCGCGCTCGCTCTTGCGGTCGAGCTGTCATCGCTGACGATCGGCGCGATCCTGTCGACCGCGCTGCTCATCGGGCCCGCCGCGACCGCGCTGCTGCTCACCCGTCGCTTCGGCTACGCCGTGCTGCTCTCGGCCGGCCTGGCGGTCGCGACCACCTGGGTCGGCTGCTGGGTCTCCTACGAGAGCTACTACTGGGGCGGACGCACCAACTGGCCGGTGAGCTTCTGCATCGTCGCGCTGGTCTTTCTCGTCTACCTCGGTGTGCGTGTCGGGGCGCACCTGCGGTCCACGCGCCGCGCGCCCGCACAGGCAGGTGCGGTCGCGGGCTCCGAGTCCGAGCTTGCTCAGGTGGCCGGCTGATGTTCGCCCCGTTCATGATCAACGCGTGGGAGGCTGGCACCATCGTCGCCCTGATCGCCGGTGTCGTGGGGTTCTTCGTCGTGCTGCGCGGCAACTCGTTCCTCGCCCACGCTGTTCCTCACGGCGCGTTCGCGGGCGCGGCCGGCGCCGTGCTCGTCGGTGTCGACCCGCTCATCGGCCTCGGCATCTTCGCTGCCGGAGGCGCGCTCACGATCTCGGTCCTCGGTCGCCGCGCCCGCAGTGACGTCATCACCGCACTCGCCCTCGTCATGATGCTGGGACTCGGGGCGCTGTTCCTCAGCCGCTCCACCGAGTACTCCGCGGAGGTGTTCTCGCTGCTGTTCGGGCAGATCCTCGGCGTCTCCAGCGTCGAGATCGTGCCCATGGTCGTCCTCGGTGCGCTGTGCCTGGTTGCAGTCGCGGTTCTCTTCCGGCCGCTGCTGACCGCCTCAGTGGTGCCGGACATGGCCGCGTCGCGCGGGGTCAGCCCACAGGCCATCTCCGTGGTGTTCGGCCTGATCCTCGCCTGCGCCACCACGATGAGCGTGCCGATCGTCGGCGCCCTGCTCATGTTCGCTCTGCTGGTGGGGCCGCCGGCTGCCGCGCGCTTTCTCACCCGGCGCCCGGCGTCGGCGATCGCCCTCTCGGTGGTGTTCGCGCTGGTGACGATCTGGGCGTCGATCGCGCTCGCATATGCGAGCGATTGGCCGGTCGGATTCTTCGTCACCGCGATCAGCGCGCTGCTTTACCTCCTGGGGCGCGTTGCGGCGTCGACGCGCCGCGCGGCCCGGCGCCGTGGGGTACCTCGGGGGACCGCGCTCGCCGCATAGGGTGGTCGCCGTGACGTCTGCCGCTCAGGTCGACCGCGACGCCGACGCCCCGCCGCGTCAACGCGCTCGCCGTCGGCGCCGCTCTCTCGTGGTCGCGTCAATTCTTGTTCTTGTGTTCGCGGCGGGTGCGGTGATCGAGTTCGCTCACCTCAGCGCGGGGAACATCGCCGGAGACGAGGTCACCTACGCGACCGCGGGGTGGCAGTACCTGCACGGAACGTTCACCGCCAACCTTGAGCACCCCCTTACCGGGAAGTACCTGATCGGCGTGGCTGAGCTCGCGGTCGGTCACCTGAGCGTGACCGTGAGCCGGCTGGTGACAGCGACGATGAGCTTCGCGGCGGCGGTCGTCATCTGGCTCTGGATGCGCCGCGAGTTCGGCAGTCTCCTGGCAATCGTCCCGGCCGGATTCGCGCTCCTTCTGCCGGTCTTCGATCCCGACGGCAACCCGTACGACCGGATCGAGCGAATGGCGATGCTCGACCCGATCATGGCCGCGTTCCTCGTTGCGGCGAGCGCGACGATCTGGCAGTGGCACCGCACGGAGCGCTGGGTGTGGCTCGTGCTGTCCGGCGTCGCCTTCGGGCTCGCGATCACCTCCAAGGCACCGGCCTTGGCGATCCTTCCGGCGTTCGCGGTTGTCATCTGGACGCCGCGCTGGCGTTCGTATCGCGCCGCCGTGCCCGCGCTCGTCTGGGGAGCAGTCGCGGTCGTCACCGGATGGCTGAGCTATCTGCCCGCCGGCCCCGTGCGGGCGATCACGTACATGCTGAAGTTCCAGAGCAGCGCGAACGCGACCGGGCACGCCACCGTCATCGCGGGGAAGACCTATCTGCACGCGCCGTGGTGGGGTGTTCTCTGGTTCGGAGCGCACGGCCTTGGCGCCCTTGCCACGATCGTCGTGCTCGCCGGCATCGCAGCCGCTCTCGTTGTGCCGGGCCATCAGCTGCTCAGCTGGTTCCTCTTCGCTGCGACGCTGTGCAGCGTTGGATTCTTCGCCCTGATCGCGCACGACGCCCTGCCGTACTACTACGAGGACATCGCCTGGTCAGCGATTCCGCTCGCCGGCATCGGCGTCGTCAAGCTGTACCAGCTCCGTCGGCGGCACTGGCGCGGCGTCGCGGTCGGCCTTGCAACCGTGTTGCTTGCTCTCGCGGCGGTCACGGTCGTCGTGCAGTTGCGGGAGGTGGTTACTCTGCGCCCGTATGGGATCGCGCGAGTCGAACCCGTGCTGCAGAGCGCCGGTGTGACGGGCAGCGATCGAGTACTCATCGTCCAGGCCAGCCCGAGCACCGACAGCCCCTACCTCGGCAACAACCTGGAGACTGATCCGGCCGCCGGACCCTTCCGCGCGATCGTGATCCAGCAGGACCACCGCTTTCCGATGCCGCCGCAGGTGCGCGCGTATCTCGCGGCTCACCCCGAGCTCAAAGCAGTGAAGCTCGACGACACGACCGTGTACGTCCTGCCGAAGCCGACGCAGTTGGTCGTTGGCCGGTAGACCGGCCAGCTTTCATGTCGGTGGGTGGCTGGCGTTCGCGACGGTGCTCGCTGGGTCAGGCGGTCAGGAAACAGCTTCGGGCTCGCGCCCGTGATCTGATCGTGTGACGGCGACCTGGTCGTCGGCGTGGCCCTCTCCGTCAGCGTCGGGGGACGCCGTGTCGCTGTCGGTCGCGGTCGTGGTTGCTTCAGGATCGGTGGCTTCAGGATCGGTCGCGTCGGGAACGGTCTCGTCGGTCTGCCCCGGGGACGCGGCGCAGTCAGCTGAGTCCGCTTTGGTCTCGTCGGAAGTCTGGAGGCCATTGTCTGTTGCGGCCGCGCCCGCGCCCGAAGTGTCGGTGTCGGGGGCGATGAGCTCCTCGTCCTGGGCACACACACCCGGGTCCGATTCGTTCTCGCCCGGCCGTGCCGTGCCGTCGTCGACTCCAGCGCCGTCCGTATCTTCGGTGCCGTTCGGGTTTTCGGTGCCGTTCGCATCTTCCGTGCTATCGGCGACGTCGGTGCCTTCTGCGGAGTCGTCAGCGTCGGGGGAAGCCGCGTCGTCGCCGACCTCTGCGTCGTCAGCAACGTCTGCGTCGTCGGTGGCTTCTGCGTCGTCGCTGACCTCCGGGTCTTCGGTGACCTCCGCGTTTTCAGCGGAATCGGCGTCGTGCTCTGAGTCGGTCGCGTCGCTTTGCTCGCCGGGGAGATCGGTGCCATCGTCGACGAGCTCGGGATCTTGCGCAGGTTCGGCCGACTCCGCTGATTCGTCTTCTTCAGCCGCGCTCGCGTCGGTGGCGGGGTCGTCGGCGGAATATACGGTCGCGGAACCTGCGGCGACGGTGAGGGCCCGGGTGTCGGGCAGCACGGCGGCGCTGGAATGGCGCCCCGGCCCGATGGTGAGGAGTGAGATCAGCGCGGTGACAGCGATCAGCCGCCCGACGTTCTTCACGATTGCCCCCTTAAGCTGCTCGCCGGTTCCACGCCAGTGCCGTGGAGCGCGGGGCCGTGGAGAGCGGGAGCGAGCGGCGAGAAGACGTCGTCGACGTCTGCGGGCTCGCTGACGGACTCCGATTCCGACTCCGGGTCCGATTCCGACTCGGGAGCGGACGCGGCTGCGGACGCTGAAGTGCGACGGGGCAGCTTAACCAATAGCAGCGCAAGAGCCGCCCCACCGAGCACCACGCGGCCGAGAATGCTCTGGGAGAAGGTCAAGATCGACGCCAGGGGCCCGGCGAGCACTGCTCGGGGGACGCCGAGCACCTGCTCGGGGCTCACGGGCAGCGGGTCTCGCTGCGCGTTGTTGTCGCCTTTGAGGTATGCACGCCCGTCAGACAGAGGCTGCTCGACGCGGTGCACGTAGGGAGCGCCCGACGATGAGGCGCCCGACATGCGGACGACCACGGGCTGGCCCTTGTCGGCAAGCACATCGCCGTCGGCTCGTTGCATGACCACTACATCACCGACCATGTACGTCGGCTGCATGGACTTGCTCGTCACAGTCAGGAACTGATCACCAGTGGCAAGCTTCCATGCGAAGGGCAGCACCATCAGCGCTAACAGCATGACTCCCAATGTCCGAGCGATGATGCGCACGGTGCCCCCCCTGACTAATTGATTGATGACTTGGAATCAAGCATTGATCAGAGGCACTGGGGCCACGGGTGCGCGTGCGTGGTACCACGCATTAGCGTGCCTACTACCCGCTGCCATATTGCCCGCAAGCCTGCGCTCCCGTGTCCTATGGGCCCCGGGGTGACCGGCGATATCGTTCGATCTGGAGATACCGCAAATGATCCGAATAGGGCTCGTCGAGGACGAGGCGCTGCTCCGCGGCATGCTTGAGCAGACTCTGTCTGCCCAGGAGGGGATGCAGGTCGTCCACTCCGTGCCGGGAGTCGCCGAGGCGCGCTTGGTGTTCACGCCCGGAAGCTGCGACGTCGCCGTGCTGGATGTGAACCTACCAGACGGCAACGGGGTCGCTTTGGGTCTCGCGCTGCAACGGGCCGATGCGCGCCTGACGGTGATGCTCCTGTCGAGCGAGGACGTGATGGGGCTGTTCACGACGGTCCAGGATCAGACGTCGCGGCCGTGGAGCTACCTTTCGAAACGGTCGAGCTTCTCGCGCGATGTGCTGGTGCGGGCCGTCGCCGCCACCGCGCGAGGGGAGGTTGTGCTCGACCCCTACCTCGTTCAGCGTTCGACCCCGCGGGTCGACACGGCGGTGGCGGATCTGACGCCGGCCCAGTTCGGCGTGCTGCGGCTGATCGCCGAGGGGATGTCGAACCAGGCCGCCGGTGAACGCCTGGGCATCAACGAGCGGTCGGTCGAGAGCCACCTGAAGTCGATCTACCAGCGGCTCGGAATCAACGGCGACGGCCAGAACCGCCGCGTGGCGGCCGTACTGGCGTTCCTGGAGCAGACCGGGCGGTCGTGGCGCGCGTGAGGCGGTCGCGCGCGGGCGTCACAGCAGCGTTGGCGTCCTCCGGTTACACGCGCATCGCTGTCTCGTTCTCGGTTCTGAACATCGTGCTCTACTCCCCGATGGCCGTGGCGCAGTGGGCCGGGTGGGGTGGACTGTCCGCGCTGGGGGACGACCCCGATTCCGTCCATGAGGCCGTTGCCGATGGGCTCGACGTCGCGGGAATCAACCTCGCCTACGGGCTGGTCGTGATCGCCGCGACCTTTGCGATCCGGCCCCACGCCCGATCGCTGCCGACCCGGCTCACCGTGTTGATCCTCACTGCGATCGCCGCGTCGCTGCTCCGGATCCCCGCGCTTCTCGCCCTCCGCAGCACACCCGTGGACGGCGCGTTCGTCACCGCGCAGTCGATCATCGGCCCGGCGTCGGTGTTCGTCGCCGTGTCCGCGGGTCTGTTCACGGCGTCGCTCGTCGCTCGCGCACGAGATGAGGAGAGGCAGCGAACGGCCGCGGTGCGACAGGCGGCTCGCGCGATCAACGAGCTCCAAGCCGAGGAGACGCGCGTGAGGAAAGCCATCGCAGACCAGCTTCACGGCACTCTTCAATTCCGTCTGGTCTCCGTCACCGCGGGTCTGGATGCGATCGCGGATCGAATGGGCAACGGGGCCATGCAGACCGAACTGCGCCAGTGGGCCGAGACCCTTGAGGAGATTCGCGAAGAGGACGTTCGTTCCCTCAGCCATACGGTCTTCCCTTCGGGCGCCGATCTCGGCACTACTGAGGCGATCCAGATCATGCTGAACCGGCTGCCCGCTTCCGTCGCGACGTCTGTTGAGCTGGGCCCGAGGCTGCAGCGGTTCGCCGACGAGGGCGGCGCTCCGATCCCGGTACCCGAGCGCCTCGTGGCGATCTACCTCGTGGAAGAAGCGGTCACCAACGCGCTCAAGCACGGTCATGCTCGCTCCGTCGAGGTGTACGCCGAGGTGACGCCGGCCGCCGACCCCGAGCAGTGGGTCCTCAGCGTGACCGTGGACGACGATGGAACAGGGCTGGCGTCGGCGGCGGAGCCGGAGCTTCACGGTCTGCGCCGGCACGCAGACCGCCTGGCGTACCGGGGCGGCACGCTCGAGATGACGTCGGCCCCCATCGGCGGGGCGCGCCTGCACTTCACCTTGCCGTTCGCTCAGGCCGAGGCTGCGACCTCGGTTATAACCCCCATTACCATCTCGAGGCCCGAGCTGTAGCTCGGATCTCGGCCGGAATGTGCCTGCTACCGGGCGAACGCCTCCGTGTTTCCACGCAGAGGGGCGATTTCGGCGACGCCTGCGCTCATACCTTCGAAGGCATGAACCGCCGCGTGTGACTGCTCGCGGTCAGCACTCGACAGACGAAGGACTAAGACTTCATGAACCAGCAGGTAACGACCCCGTCAGACGCAGGCAAGAAGCCGTCGCGCAAGAAGCGCGCCCTCATCGTGGGCACCGTGGTGGCGCTGGCAGCCGGTGTGGTCGGCGTCGGCGCGCTCGACACCCTGCGCACCTCGATCGGCGACAACAAGTCCACCGTGCAGGGAAGCCACGTCGCCATGCCGAACCTCGTGGTGAGCGGCACGCCGTTCAACCTCGAGGCTCTAGCTGATGGTGGGGTCGACGGCGGCAAGGGTCAGCGGTGGATTCTCTCGAACACCGGAGATGCGGCGGCGAACTGGGACGGCGTGTTCACCGTTGACGGCACCGTAGGCGCCGATGTGGCCGCGGCAACCCGAATCAGCGCGATCGTTGAGGTCGACAACATCGACGAGCCGGGCACCTCGGGAATCGCTACTGTCGACCTCGGAACGCTTGCATCACCTATCTCGCTTAAGACCGCCATTCAGAACTGGCAGGCTTCGGCGCAGAGCATCGATGTTCTGACATCCGAGGGCCCCATCACAACCTCCAGCACGCGGACCGTCTGGAAGTGGGACACCATTGGACCCCACGACGGAACAAGTGTGACCATCGTTCCGAGCTTCGACAAGGAGGCGGTCGCCAAGATCTCCGACTCGATCCTTGAGGGCGAGTCGCGCACCGCGACCGCGAGCTTCGACGTCACCTACATGGCCGACTGATCTGACGGTCACCATTCGGCCCTACACCGTGCCCCCCGCGGTGTAGGGCCTTTCTCGTCATCCCCTGGGTCCCGCCGTCACCCGTTCTTCGACGGTTCTGTGGCGGCGGGAACTAGCTTGAGCAGCGCCCGTGGCACCCCGCCACGGGCGTGAGAACCCGAGGAGGGTGTGCGATGACGCAGTTCCTGGTGCTGTACCGTGCCGACCCCGCAGCGATGGCCGCGATGCCGGAGCCGACGGCAGAACAAACCGAACAGATGACCACGGCGTGGGGCGAGTGGGCCGCGAAGGCCGGCTCGGCGATCGTCGACTTCGGCAACCCCACGAAGCCCGCCAGCGCGGGTGCCGACGCGAGCATCGGCGGATACTCCATCCTTCAGGCCGACGACCTCGCCACGCTGCAGAGCATCCTGGACGGGCACCCGCACACTGCGATGGGTGGCCAGATCGAAGTCCTCGAGATCACGCCGATCCCCGGCATGTGACCCTCGGCGGAGTGGGTGCAGGCACGATGGTCGTGCCTGCACCCACTCCGTCAGCTACGCCGGGCGCCCGGCGTGCAAGCTGTTCGCGCTGCTCAGCACGGGCCAGCGCGTAAACACGGCCGGGTCCACTTGAGCCGATGTGGCGATCTCGAGGCGGGCCGACTCGCCGGCGAGCAACGTGACGAGCCCGCGGTCGACCGTTGCGCGGGGGTCGACGCGATCGACCTGCAGGAACACGTCGCGCACGAGAGCGCGGGCGGTCACCGTCACGGCGTAGCCGCTGTCGATCTGCTCCGCGGTCGCAGTGAGCGCCTCCACGTCGAGACCCTGGCCGGCCACCTCGGCGGGGTGCCAGAGCGCCGGCTCGAATCCCGAGTTCTGGGCACCAGCGTGGGCGACGATCACCTCGTGCGCGGCGTCGGCAACGTCGCGCACCTCCGCCGGCAGCTCGATCGTCACCGAGCCTCGGGCCGGCACCGACGCCGCCAGCGAGCTCTGCGCGAGCACGGTCCCGTCGAGTCTCTGGCGACTCACCTCGAACGCGCCGTCGAATGCGGCATCCGTATCGTTGATGAGGACGAGCGCGAGCACGTCCTGCGCTGGCCGGGACCCTTCGAATGCCGCCTCGATCGCCGCAGCCGACGAGCGCGGCTGGATCGTCGCCAGCCGCGGCGCATAAGCGTCGCGCATCGCGAACCACAGCGGCTTGCGGTGCTCGTCGAAGTCGACCGCGGCCCAGGACACCACGGGCCAGTTGTCGTTCAGCTGCCACAGGACGGTACCGGTGTTGTGCGGCGTGAGCGAACGGAAATGCTCGACCCCGAAGCGGATCGCGTGCGCCTGATTCAGCTGGGTCGACCAGTGCCACGCCTCGATCGACGTCGGGTCAGGCAGGTGACCACGGGCGCCGCGCTCGAGCTTCTCGTTGCCGAGGTTGGCCTTCTGGTGCACGAGCATCTCGTGGCCATAGGGGTCGAGCGGTTCATCGTGCACGACGCGCGTGAGGGTCGACCACGCCGGCGGACCCTGGAACCCGAACTCCGAGACGAATCTCGGGGTGTAGGCGCGGTAGGTCGTGTAGTCCTCGCGGTTCCACACGTCCCAGATGTGCATCGTGCCGTTGCGCTCGTCGTTCGGGTGCAGGTAGTCGCCGAAGCTGTACGGCGACGCCGGCGAATAGAAACGGGTCGGGTCGAGCTCGCGCACAAGGGCGGGGAACAGGCCCCGGTAGTAGCCGTCGCCCCACGTGCGGTCGCCGAGCAGCGCGGGCCAGCCCCAGTCGGCGTAGCCCCAGATGTTCTCATTGTTGCCGTTCCAGATCACGAGCGACGGATGCTGCGACAACCGCGTGATGTTCTCGCGGGCCTCCGCTTCGATCTCGTGCGCGAGGTGGTCCTCCTCGGCGTACGCGGCGCAGGCGAGCAGGAAGTCCTGCCACACGAGCAGCCCCAGCTCATCGGCGCGCGCGTAGAACTCGTCGGATTCGTAGATGCCACCGCCCCACACCCGGACGAGGTTCACGTTCGCCTCGACTGCGTCCATGAGGCGCCGCGCGTATCGATCGCTGTCGACCTCGGTGAGGAACGCGTGGTCGGGGATCCAGTTGACGCCGCGCACCAGCACGAGCTCGTCGTTCACGTACAGCCTGAACGGGCGGCCCGCCGCATCGGGCGCCGTGTCGACTCGCACGTTGCGGAAGCCGACGCGGCCGGCCCAGCGGGCGTCGCCGATCGACACGGTGACGTCGTACAGTGGCTGCTCTCCGTGGCCCACTGGCCACCACACCGCCGCGTCGGGCACTCGCGCCTCGACGGCGAAGTCCCCGGCATCCGATCTCACGTCTGCGACCGCCGTGATCGCGTGGCTCTCATCGGCGACCTCGACCACCGCGGCCAGTTCGTTGTCGACGCCGGTGCCGTCCCGTTCCAGCTCGACGTGCGCGGTGAGCACGCCCGTTCCGTCCGCGTCGAGCGCGACGAGCGGGCGCACCGACGCGACCCGCACGCCCGACCACGAGTCGATGCCGATCGCCTTCCAGATGCCGACGCCCGCCACGTCGATGCCCCAGTCCCAGCCGAAGTGGGACGCGGTCTTGCGCAACTGGTTGTACTCATGGTGGTTCACCCGCGGCAGGGCACCATAGCGTTCCGCGCGCGCCGTCACCTCAGGAACGGGAGCCGCGAACTCGATCAGGAGCTCGTTCTCGCCGTCGACGAGCCACGCGCCGACCGGCCAGCGGTAGGAGCGATGCTGGTTCTCGGTGCGTGCGATCTCGTGGCCGTTGAGCAGGACCGTCGCCACCGTGTCCAGCCCGTAAGCGACGAGGTCATGTCGCGCGCTGCCGTCGTCATGCCATTCGAAGTTCGCGGCGTATCGCCACGAGGTGTCGCCGATCCACTGCTGCGCCGCCTCGTTGTCGCCGTCGAAAGGATCGGCGATGAGACCGGCGCGCAGCAGGTCAGTGTGGATGACGCCCGGGACGACGGCCGCGATGGGGCCGCTCGGGAACCCGGCGGGCAGGGGCCCCGCGATCGGAGTCACCGTCCAATCGGCATCGATGGGGGTGAACGTGGCGGGGCGGTGGCTCATGGTGCGCTTTCGATTGTGAGGTCATGCGTAATGTACAGAACCCTGGGCGCGCCGACGAGGGGGCGGCGCCGGCACGGGTAGCGATGCGCACACCGACTGGTGTTGGGTGGGTGATACTTCGCCGGCAGAGTCGCCGGCAATTCGCGTCGCAAGCAGAGGGAACAATCACGGCATGTTGCGTATCACTGTCTGGAACGAGAACTTCCACGAGACGACCCAACCGGAGATCGCGGCCATCTACCCCAACGGCATCCATGGTGCGATCGCCGAGGGGCTGGCCGCACGGCTGCCGGAGGCGAGCATCCGGACCGCAACGCTCGACGAGCCCGAACACGGGCTCAGCGCCGAGGCGCTGGCGGAGACGGACGTGCTGCTGTGGTGGGGGCACATGAAGCACGCCGACGTCGCCGACGACGTCGTCGAGCGCGTGCACGAGCGCGTGCTCGCGGGCATGGGTCTCATCGTGCTGCACTCCGGGCACTTCTCGAAGATCTTCCGCAAGCTGATGGGCACGACGTGCTCGCTGAAGTGGCGGAACGAGGCTGAGCGCGAGCTCGTATGGACGGTGGCTCCGACGCATCCGATCGCCGCGGGCATTCCGTCGCCGCTCGCGATCGGCCAGCAGGAGATGTACGGCGAGTTCTTCGACGTGCCGGTTCCCGACGAGCTCGTCTTCGTCAGCTCGTTCTCGGGCGGCGAGGTCTTCCGATCCGGCATCACCTACCGGCGCGGCCACGGCAAGATCTTCTATTTCAGCCCGGGCGACCAGGAATACCCCGTCTACCACCACGCCGACGTGCGCGCCGTGCTCGCCAATGCCGTCCGCTGGGCTGCACCTGCGCCCGGATTCGAGCGGATGCCTGAAGTGAGCAACCCGGCTCGCGACTGGTTCGTCCAGGCATGAGCGCCCTGCGAGTGGGAGTCGTCGGTGTCGGCTGGGCCGGTCAGCAGCACCTCAAGGGCTACGCCGCGTTGCCCGGCGTCGACATCGTCGCATTGGCGGGCATGGAAACCGACCGCGTCGCCGACCTGCAGAAGGAATACGGCATCGCCGCGACGTTCGACCGGTGGGAGGACATGCTCGACGCGGTTGAGCTCGACGCGGTCAGCATCGCGACGCCGACCTTCCTGCACGCGCCGATCGCGATCGCGGCGCTCGAGCGCGGCCTGCACGTACTGACCGAGAAGCCGATCGCGGCCGGCCTCGCTGACGCCCGCGCGATGGTCGAGCAGGCGCGTGTCTCGGGCCGCGTGCTGCAGGTCGTGTTCAACCACCGCCTGCGCGGCGATATCTCCGAGCTCGGGCGCATCATCGAGTCCGGCGAGCTCGGAACGCCGTACATCGCCAAAGCGGGCTGGCTGCGCCGGGCGCGAATTCCCGGCTCGAGCTGGTTCGCGCAGAAGGCGCAGGCCGGCGGCGGCCCCCTGCTCGACCTCGGCGTGCACGTCATCGACTACGTGCTTCACCTGCTCGGCGAGCCTGAGGTCGCGACCGTTTCCGCGTCGACCTACGCCGAGCTCGGCGCCCAGGCCATCGAGGGGTTCGACGTGGAAGACATCGCGATCGCGTTCATCCGCCTGACGAACGGTGCGACCGTCACCGTCGAGGCGAGCTGGGACGCGTATCGCGCCGACAACAACGAGTACTGGATGACCGTGTACGGCACCAAGGGCGGCGCGGAACTCCGGGTGATCGACTACGAGACGACGCAGTTCACGGTGTTCCGCACCAAGGACGGCGAGAACGCCGACTACCAGGCGACGCCGAGCGAGAACGGCGGCCATGACCGGGTCGTGCGCGAGTTCGTCGAGACGATCGGTCGAGGCGCGGCCGAGTGGGCGAAGCATGACGGGTCGCTCGGCCTCAAGCGCGCCGAGATCATCGACGCCTGCTACCGCTCGGCCGAGTCGGGTCACGAAGTGGCTCTCAGCTAGGCCGGCCGCGTTATGCAAGCGTTCCCGTCAAACGCTTGCAGTTCCCCATGGGGGTGCTATACGTTCTCTCGCGAGGCACATCAAGGCCGTCCACAGAAGAACCGCTGTCACCGAACTCGACGAGGAGTTTTCACCAAAGCGGATCGGATGTGTGCACGGCACCCCGGCACATCGCCGCACAGCGGTATGCCGGTGCGCCGCACAAAATCGCCTCGCGACGACGTTGTCGTGTAGCTCACGTGACCGTCATCGCCAGGCACGACGAGAGAGGCATCACAACCATGTTTCAGACCGTTTTCGGTCGGAGCCACGCGCCACGGCGGCGCGGTTCCGTCAAGATCGCGGCGATCGCGATGGCGGCGGCATCCGTCGTCGCTCTGAGCGCCTGCAGCAGTGGCAGCGGCAGCAGTTCAACGTCGAACAGCGGCTCGAGCAAGCCTTCCGGCAACGCCACGAAGGGCTCCATCTCGTTCTGGGCGGGGCCGAGCATGGTCGGCGGCCAGGACATGAACGTCATCCTGATCAACGAGTTCAAGAAGGAATACCCCGGCATCTCGGTGAAGTACATCCAGGCGCCGCAGGACACCGACACCAACCGTGCGACCCTGACCACGCAGATCTCAGGCGGCGCCGGTCCCGACGTCTACCTCGGCGACGTGGTGTGGCCGGCGCAGTTCGCGTCGCACCAGCTCGCGCTGCCGCTCTCGCAGTATCTGCCGAAGAGCTACTGGAACACCTTCGCGAGCGGACTCGTGGCCGGCGCGACCTACAACGGCAAGGTCTACGCCGCCCCGTTCTTCGAGGACCAGGGCTTCCTCTATTACCGCAAGGACATCCTCAAGGCCGACAACCTGCCCGTCCCCACCACGTGGGAGCAGGTCGTGAGCGACGCGAAGGTGGCGCAGTCGAAGAAGCAGGTGCAGTACGGCTACGTCTTCCAGGGCGCGAACTACGAAGGCGCCACCTGCGACTACATGGAGTTCCTGACGGATGCCGGCGGCAAGGTGCTGAGCAGTGACGGCAAGAAGTCCGCGCTCGACAGCAGCGCCGCGGTCAAGGCGCTGACCTTCGAGCAGAGCCTCGTCAAGCAGGGCATTGCTCCGGCGGCGGTCTCGACCTACCAGGAGACCCAGTCGATGAACACCTTCCAGGACGGCAACTCGCTGTTCCTGCGCAACTGGGACTACGCATACGCCTCGGCCAACGGCCAGGGCTCGAAGGTCGCGGGCAAGGTCGGCGTCGCTCCGATGCCGAACTTCCAGGGTCAGTCGGGCACCGGGTACTCGAACATCGGCGGCTGGAACCTGTACGTCAACCCGCACAGCAAGAACGTCGCCGCTGACCTGACCTTCGTCAAGTTCATGACCGGCGCCACGGCGCAGAAGATCATCGCCACGCAGTTCAGCGAGATTCCGACCAACGAGGCCGTGCGCACCGACGCGAGCGTCAAGGCGAGCAACGCCGTGCTGGCGATCGTGCCGCAGACCAAGCTCATCGCGCGTCCGTCGAACTCGCCGGCGTACCCCGAGGTCAGCCAGGCGATCTACCAGGCGGTCAACGGTGTGCTCGCCGGGTCGCAGTCACCGTCGGCCGCAATCAAGAAAGCCAGCAGCCAGATCGACTCGGCAGTGAGTAACGGCGGGCTGTAGGCGCCAGATGGTCACCGCCGGCACTGTGCCGCAGCGAGCGCGGGCCTCCCGTGCGCCGGGTTCCGGCGCGCGGGCGGCCCGCCCTCCCCGCCGCAACTCCTACCAGCGCGCGATGGCCCGATTGGGCTGGGGCTTCTCGGCCCCGGCCCTCATCGTCATCGCCGCAGTGACGATCTTCCCGATCGTCTTCTCCGTCATCATGAGCTTCTCGAACGTCAACGTCCTGGGCAGCGGATTCAGCATCGACGGCTTCACGCTGTCGAACTACACGACGGTGTTCTCGGCGAGCGTCTGGCAGTACGCGCTCGCGTTCACCGTCGGGTACACGGTGGTGACGGTGACGATCGAGATCGTCCTCGGCACGCTGATCGCGCTCGTCCTCGAGCGGCTCGAGTCATTCCGCGGCTGGATGATGGCGATCCTGCTCATTCCGTGGTCCCTCATCACCGTGATCTCGGCCACGCTGTGGGGCTACATCTACGATCCGACCTACGGCATCGCGGACCGCATCCTGCACGCACTCGGGCTCGGCTCGCCGGTCATTCTCGGCACGCCGGTCTCGAGCATCGCCGCAATGATCGTGGCGGATGTCTGGAAGACGACGCCCTTCGTCACGATCATCGTGCTCGCGGGGCTCGTCATGCTCCCGCGGGATGTCTACGAGGCGGCCGAGGTGGACGGCGCGAGCGGGTGGAAGACCTTCTGGACCGTTACGCTCCCGCTGCTACGCCCGACCATCGCGCTCGCCGTGCTGTTCCGCATCCTGCAGGCGTTCGGGGTCTTCGACCTGCCGTTCGTCCTGACCCAGGGCGGCCCGCAGAATGCGACGACCTCGCTCGCCATCCTCGGCTACCGGGTGATGTTCACCGACCTGAAGTTCGGGCCGGGGGCCGCGGTCGCCACGACGACCGCCGTTCTGGTGGTACTCGGCTGTTTGCTGTTCCTGCGGGTGTTCAGGTCGCAGGTCACCGAGAGCGGGGAGGACTGACGATGAGCGCTCGTCGTTCGAAGGCCGGTCAGACCGGGTTGTGGATCGCGGTCTGCGCCATCATTCTGTTCGTCCTCGCGCCGATCTACTGGATGATCGCGACCAGCTTCAAGAACACGGCCGGGGTGGCCGCCCAGCCGCCGCAGCTGTTCCCGTCGCCGGTCAGCACCGAGAACTACGCATCCGCGTTCGGCAGCTACACCTTCGGCACGTACATCGTGAACTCGTTGATCGTCTCGATCGCGACGACGGTTCTCGTGCTCGCCTTCGGTGTTCTCGCGGGCTACGCCCTCGGGCGCATGCCGATCCGCGGCAAGCTGCCGATCTTGGTGGCGCTGCTGATGATCAGCGTGTTCCCGGCGATCGCGCTGATCGCACCGCTCTACCTCCTGATGCGCGAGGTCAACTGGCTGAACAGCTATCAGGCGCTCATCGTGCCCTACACGGCACTCAACCTGCCGTTCGCGATCTGGATCCTCCGCAACTACTTCATGGGCGTGCCCAAGGAGATGGAGGAGACGAGCCGTATCGACGGCGCGTCACCGCTGCGAACGGTGTGGTCGGTGGTGCTGCCGATGGCCCTGCCTGGTCTGTTCACGGCCGGCATCTTCGCGTTCACCGCCTGCTGGACGGAGTTCCTGATGGCGCTCTCGTTCAACAGCGCGAACTCGTTCCGAACGATCCCGGTCGGAATCGCCCTGTTCGGCACGCCGCATGTGACGCCGTACGGCATCATCTTCGCGGCGTCGACGGTGGCCGTCGTCCCGATCGCGATCCTCGTGCTCGTGTTCCGGCGATCGGTGGTCTCGGGCCTGACCTCCGGCGCCGTCAAGGGCTGACCTGAATCGATCTTCGGGCGGGCACCGCGTATGGGAGGATGACCATGCCGCGGTCGCCCGCCCGAAGCGACGATGAGGCTAAGGGGTGATACCGGTGACCGGAATCGCCGACGTTGCGCGGGTGACCGGCGTGTCGATGGCGACGGTGTCGCGCGCGCTGCGCGGCTTGCCGAATGTGTCGGAGGACACGCGGCGGTCCATCCGCGAAGCGGCGGACAGGCTCGGCTATGTCCCCTCATCGAACGCATCGGGGCTCGCCACGGGCCGCACGATGGCGATGGGCGTCGTCGTGCCGAACGTCAGCCGGTGGTTCTACACCTCTGTGCTCGAGGGCATCGACGCGGAACTGCGGCCGATGGGCTACGACACGATCCTGTTCAACCTCGGGGTGCGCGGTGAGGACCGCGAGCGCGTATTCCACCGCTCGATCCTGCGCAAGCGGGTCGACGCTGTCATCGCGCTCTGCCTCGACTTCACTGCGACCGAGCGCGAGCAGCTCGCATCGCTGGGCTACCCGACGGTCGTGGTCGGCGGCCCGGTGCGGGGGCTGCGGCACATCGGCGTCGACGAGTTCGGCGTGGCGCGCGCCGCAACAGAGCATCTCATCGGGCTCGGCCACGTCGCGATCGGACATCTCGGGGGTGAAGAGGAGCGCGGGCTCAACAAGCGCGTGCCGCAGCGGCGCCGCGCCGGGTACGCGCGGGCCATGCAGGCGGCCGGCCTCGAGGTGCGCCCCGAATGGACGGTGACGGGCGCCTTCGAGATCACCGACGCCCGGGAGGCGGCGCTGCGCATGCTCGACGTCGAGCAGCGCCCGACGGCCGTGTTCGCGGCATCCGATGAGATGGCGATCGGCGCGATGCTCGCCGCGCGGGAACTCGGCATCTCGGTGCCGGGCGAGCTGTCCGTGATCGGCATCGACAATCATCCGCTCGCCGACGTGTTCGACCTCACCACGCTCGCGCAGGACCCCTACGCCCAGGGTGCGCTCGCCGCGAGCATGATGCTCGACGAGCTGAGCGGCGCCCCGGCGCGCAGTCGCTCGGTCACGGTCCGAACCGCGCTGATCGAGCGCGGTTCGACGACCTCGCTCGCGCGCGCGGCGGGATAATCAGACGCGTGAGCGTTATCGATGATCGGCTCGCCGAACGTGGACTCGTCCTGCCGCAGCCGGCTCGACCGCCCGCCGGCTTCGCGTTCTCGTTCGACTGGGTGAAGGTGGTCGGCAACCGGGTCATCGTGTCCGGCCATTCGCCGCAGGGGGAAGACGGCCGGCTCATCGGGCCCTTCGGGAAGGTGCCGTCCGAGGTGTCGCTCGACGACGCGACCACTGCGGCGAGAGCAACCGTGCTCTCCGTGCTGGGAAGCGTGCGGCGCGCGATCGGCGACCTCGATCGCATCACGTCGTGGGTGAGCGTCAGCGGCATGGTGAACGCCGACAGCGGCTACGGCGAGACGACGAACGCGATCAACGGATTCTCCGACCTCGTGCTCGACCTCTTCGGCCCCGAGGTCGGGGCGCACGCGAGGACCGCGGTCGGCTACGCGGCGCTTCCGCTCAACAACGCGGTGGTCGTCGCAGCCGAGCTGCAGATCTAGGGCCGAAGGTGTCCCTGGGGAAGGCTGCGGCTGCGTGAGCGCGCTGTGACGGATGCCGTGGGCAGCGCGCCCGCGCGCTACGCGGCCGTCGTCGTGATCGGCGCCGGGCAGGCGGGCCTCTCGGCCGGCTATCACCTGAAGAGGCGCGGGTTCACCGACGCCCGGGGTCAGGCATCCGATCGCGGCTTCGTCGTCCTCGACGCCGAACTCGCCGCGGGCGGAGCGTGGCGGCACCGCTGGGAATCGCTCACGATGGCGACGGTCAACGGCATCTTCGACCTGCCCGACCACCCCAAGCCTCCGATCGACCCGCACGAGCCCGCGGACACTGCGGTGCCCCGCTACTTCGCCTCGTTCGAGGCGCGCATGGGCCTGCCGATCCTGCGCAGCGTCACCGTCGCGCGCGTCACCCGCGCCGACGCCGACCCGCATGGCGAGCTGCTCGTCGAGACGGATGCCGGAACCTGGCGCACCCGCGCGATCGTCAACGCGACCGGCACCTGGAACAACCCGGTGCTGCCGCACTACCCCGGCCAGGAGAGCTTCATGGGGCGCCAGCTGCACACCCGCGACTACGTCAGCGCGGCCGAGTTCGCCGGGCAGCGCGTCGCGATCGTCGGCGGCGGCATCTCGGCGCTGCAGCAGCTGGAGGAGATCTCTCGGCACGCGAGCGTGTTCTGGTACACCCGGCGCGAGCCGGTCTTCCGCGACGGCGACTTCACACCCGAGGTCGAGGGGCGCGAGGTGATCGAGAAGGTCACCGCCGATGCCGAGGCGGGCAACCCCACCGGAAGCGTGGTGTCGTACACGCAGCTCGCGTGGCTGCCGTACGCGATCGCGGCGCGCGAGCGCGGAGTGCTGAATCGGCGCCCCATGTTCAGGGCCATCGAGCCAGGTGGCGTGCGCGAGGCCGACGGCTCGGCGACGCCCGTCGACGCGATCCTCTGGGCGACCGGGTTCAAGGCATCCCTCGCCCACCTCGAGCCGCTGGGACTGCGCAACGCACGCGGCGGCATCGCCGTGCGCGGTACGCAGGTCGCGACCGAGCCGCGCGTGCATCTCATCGGCTACGGCCCGTCGCAGTCGACGGTCGGAGCGAACCGCGCCGGCCGAGACGCGGCGCGCGCCATCGACCGGTACCTGCGCTAGCTGTACTGACCCGGATCGTTGTTGACGTAGGAGAGGCCTCCGGGGTCGAGTTGGAGCTGTCTAGTTCGCCAGCTCGAACCCACGGAGGTCTCTCGTGT
>NZ_JBHSCN010000021.1:0-42951 GCF_042651345.1 Gryllotalpicola reticulitermitis | reverse complement strand
GCCACGAGATGGAAGCCGGCGCTGAACGCGTTCGCGATCGCTTTCGAGGGCCGCATCAACTAATGACCGCCAGCCCAGAAACACCGTTCATCGGACAGACCCGCAGCTAGAGGGGTTGCACGAGTCTGGTCGGACTACGTCGGCACATACGCGGGGCGTTGCGTCATGGTTGCGCTTGCTTCAGGCGTCGCAACCGTTGCCTGAGCGCGCCTTCGGTTGCCTCACCTCAGGGCGCGGTCGTTTGGAACTCCCCATGTCGGCATGCGATACAGGGGCCGTCCTGAATCGGCGCGATGACGGATTCGCGGCGCTCAAGCGATGCAAGGGGCGGGGGAGGCGGTCCAATACGGTGCCGTCGCCCAGCCCTACGAGCAACTGTCGGTGGTCGGACGTAAATTGCACGGCATGGCGGAGCCGGTGGATCGGTGGTGGGCGCGCAGGCAGTTCTCGCGCGGCACCGAGGTGCCGTATCCGGTGGGCACGTACCGGGAGGCGTGGGCGCCGTTCCCAGTGCTGATCCGGCAGGATCACCCAGACCTGAATGCCGGGATCACGCTGACGCAGATCCCACCCGCGGCCGAGGTGCTGCTGCAGTGGCAGTGCGACGTCGGCCACATTTTCGTGGCCACCCCAGCCGAACAGCGGGACCGCCCAGGCCAGATGCGGCGCCGGTCAGTGTGGTGCCCCGAGTGTCTTCAGCTCGCGCTCGGCCGCCGTCCGTCGTCGACTGCTGCGCCGTCACGGCCGAAGCGAGTCCTGTGCGAGAAGACGCCGGCGTTGCCGGTGGGCGAGGCCTTTGTCAGCGAATGCGCGCCGCGGCCCGCCTCAGCCATTGAGGCTGAGTTGCGCGCGGGCCTCCAGGAGCGCCTGATGGTCACGCACGGGACGAACGCGATCCGCGCAGGCCGCCCGTTCTTCGATCACCTCGAGGTGTGGCCGGACATTCTCTTGCCGGAGTTGCGGGTGGCGGTCGAGTATGACAGCACGGGCCGGCACGGGCTCGAGCATGTCGGGCGACGGCAGAAAGTCGATGAGCGCAAGGACCGCATCGTGCGCTCCGCCGGGTGGGATGTCATCCGGGTACGCACCGGGCGGCTGGAGCTCTTGAACGAGCACGACGTCCTGGCGAGCGGGGTCACTGGCAAGACATTCAGCCGGCTCGTGGACGAACTGCGGGCCCTGCGCGGATCGCTCCTCGTCGACGCCTATCTGCTGTGATGTCAGGCGCGCGCGGCGATGGCCTCGCTGAGCCAGCGGGCGTAGAGCGCCCATGGGTCGTCGATGCCGCGACGGAGCGTGTCGACGTGGGCGAGCAATTCCGGGCTGAGGCTGAACCACTCGCTGGACTCGAGACGCTGTGCACTGAACTGGCTGTGCCGGGCGCGTTCGCGGTCGCGGCCGCCGGGCTCGATGGCGAGGAGTTCCTCGTGCCAGAGCTGGGACATGCGCTGGCGCAGGTTGCTGGTGGTGCCGATCTTCATCCGGTCCTTGAAGCGGATGTAGTAGACGACGTCCACGCGCGGCCGGGGAAGGTCCTCGTCCGGGCTGGTGCCGTAGACCCATTCGCACACCGCGCACAGCCACCCCGAGGGGTAGCGGATGCCAAGGCGCGCCCCGCAGGCCACGCACGGCGACGGGAGGACGTTTTCGACGCCGAGCTGCTGCCCGACCCAGTCCGCCGCCAGCGCGAGATGCCCCGGGCATAGCGCGAACGGCGCGCCAGGGGCTGCCGGGCTTCCGCAGTCGCGGACATCGCACGTCGGCGCATTGCTAGACGTCATCCGGTGGTCTCCTTTCACACTCCAGCCCCGGCCGGTGCCTGCTCGTCGTCGAGCCTCGGTACGGCTGAGCTTCGATGAGGGCCTTCGCGGCACCGGGGTGGGTTGGCGTTGTCAGTGTGCCGACATACACTGCCGTATCGCAAGCCTGTTCGATCTGGGAGTGATGTGATGCCGGAGAAAATCGAAGAAAGTATCTCCGTGGCGTTGTCCCCGGACGGGGAGCCGCGCTCATTCGTGTGGCGTCGCTTCGAGTACGAGGTGATCGGGCAGCCGCAATCGTTCTATCAGCGGCGCAACTGGTGGCGCGAGCTCGGCTCGGATCTCCTGCGGATCGACAAAGAGTTCTGGCGGGTGGAGGCGACCTGCGACGGCGACCATGTCGCCAGCTACGACCTCCTGCGTCTGGGCGACGGCGACGGCTGGCAGCTGATGCTCGCCTGGGAGTAGGGGCGCGCGTGTTCACGCACCTGCATGTGCACTCCGGCTACTCGGCACATCTCGGCGTGACCCCACCCGAGCACCTCGTCCCCCTCGCAGCAGCACACGGCGCCACCGCCCTCGCACTCACCGACCGGGACGGTCTCTACGGCGCCGTCAAGCACATCGGTGCCTGCCTGACCGCGGGCATCCGCCCGATCCTCGGCGCGGAACTGGCGGTCTTCGACGAGCAGGGCGCGCCGCTGGGTCGCGCGGTTGTGCTGGCGCGCAGCGACCACGACGGACGGGCCGGGTATGCCGCCCTGTGCCGGGCGGTATCGGCAGCACACGAGCACTCGGGCAGCCCCGCCATCACACGCGCACGTTTGGCGGAGCTCGCGATCGGCAGGCGCATGTTCGTGCTGCTGGGGCCGGAGTCCGACGTGGGCCAGGCCGTACTGGACCGGCGGATGCCGGACGCCCGTCGCGCACTCGCCTGGTGGACGCGGCAGTTCGAGTCCGGTGCGGTGGTGGTGGAGGTGGTGTGCCACCTGGCTGAGCCGGGGGGTGCCGGCAGCGTGACTCCCGCGACGCGGATGCTGGAGCTGGCCGAACTGGCCGGCCTGTCGGCAGTGCTGACGAACGCCGTGCGGTACGGGACGCCGGAGGAAGCGGCGACGGCGGACGTCGCGGACTCTGCCCGACTCCTGCTTCCCCTGGAGGATCTGCCGGAGGTCCAGCCCACCGGGCAGGCGTGGTTGAAGCCGGAGGCGCTGATGCGGCAGGTGGCCCGCATGGTCTTGGACGTGACCGCGCATGAGCGCACCGCGGACGAACTCGTCGCGGCGACAAACGAGATCGCCGAACGCTGCGTCCTGACCGCCGAAGACGTGGGCTGGAAGAGGCCGGTGATGCCCGAGGCCTCCGTGATCGGGATCACCGGCGCACCGATGGCGGAGCTGTGGGCCCGGGCGCGTGATGCGATCCCTACTCGGTACGCCGGTGCCTCGGCCCGCCTTGTTCGGCAGGTCGAGGACCAGTTGGGTCACGAGATGGGGATCATCGAGCAACTGGGCTTCCCGGCCTACTTCCTGACCGTCGCGAAGGTCGCGGACCTCATCCGGGAGATGGGGGCGCGCATCCAGGCCCGCGGCTCGGGCGTCGGCTCCGTACTGAACTACCTGCTGCACACTTCGGGGGTGGAGCCGATCAGCAACGGGCTGATCTTCGAGCGATTCCTCTCGACCGAACGGCTCACCCTCCCGGACATCGACCTCGATGTGGAGTCCGCGCGCCGGCATGACATCTACCGGCGCATCTTCGACGTGTTCGGGAGTGAGCGGGTGACGCTGATGTCGATGCAGAACCAGTACCGCTCCCGCGGTGCCGTCCGTGACGCCGGCCACGCTCTTGGCCTGGCCCCGGAGGAAGTGGATCGGATCGCGAAGGAGCTGTGGCGCTTCGACGCCGGCGAGTTCCGTCAGGCCCTCGTGGAGAAGCCGGAGCTGAGCGAGTTCGCCGAACAGGTCCGCAACCGCCGCGAGCTGGATCTGCTGGTGGAGTTGACGGAGCGGCTGGACCAGCTGCCCCGGCACGTCTCCGTGCACCCCTGCGGCGTCATCCTCTCCGACCGGACCCTGTTGGATCGCACCCCGGTGCAGATGTCCGGGCTGGACTTGCCGATGTCGCAGTTCGACAAGCACGACATGGACCCCATGGGCCTCATCAAGCTCGACATCCTCGGCGTACGCATGCAGTCGGCCATGGCCCACGCCGTCACGGAGCACCAGCGCCTCACTGGTGAGCGCATCGATCTCGACGCCATTCCGCTCGATGACCAGGCCACCTTCGAGACGATCCGGTCGACCCACACGCTGGGGATCTTCCAGGTCGAATCCCCGGGCCAGATGGAACTCGTGGGCAAGCTCCAGCCTGAAGTCTTCAACGATCTCACCATCGACATCAGCCTGTTCAGGCCGGGGCCGATGAAGAACGACATGCCCCTGCACTACCTCCAAGCCCGCCACGGCGAGGTGATGCCCGACTACATCCACCCACGCCTGAAACCGATCCTGGAAGAGACGCGTGGCGTCGTGGTTTTTCACGAGCAGGTCATGCGGCTGATCGACGCGCTCACCGGGTGCGGCCTCGGCAAGGCCGACGTCTACCGCCGGTGGCTCGCCGACGACCGCCACCTCCCCGACATCGAACACCTCATCCGGGAGCGCGGGATCGCACGCGGATTCCCGCCACTGGTCGTCGAGAAGGTCTGGGGCATCCTGAAAGGCTTCGCGTCCTTCGGCTTCGCAAAAGCCCACGGCGCTGCCTTCGCGCTCCCCACCTACCAATCCGCATGGCTGAAGACCCACTACCCGGCCGAGCACATGGCAGGTCTCCTCACGCACGACCCCGGCATGTGGCCCAAAGACCTGATCATCGCCGAAGCCCGTCACCTCGGCATCCCGCTCCTGCCCATCGACGTCCAGAACAGCGGCCTCGACTACCGCCTCGAACGCACCGTAGACGGTCGACTCGGCGTGCGCGTGGCGGTCACCGAGGTAATCGGATCCTCGGAGAAGGAGCGACAGCGCATCGTGAACCATCAGCCCTTCACCTCCCTGCAGGACTTCCGCGATCGCGTACGGCCACGGCGCCGGATCTTCGACAGCCTCGCCCGTGTCGGCGCCCTCGACGCCTTCATCGACCACGACCGAAACCGCCGCCACGAGCTCCTGGCGCACATCCGCCGCGTCACCGGGAGCGCACAGAAGGTGCCGGCCACACAGCTCGCCTTCGACCTCGACCTGCCCATCCCACGGTTGGACGGAGTGACCGCCATGGACCTGCACGCGCACACCCAGACCGACCTGGAGCTGCAGCAGCTCGGCGTGTCCATCGCCGGTCACCGCATGACACGGTTTCACACGCTCTTCCGCGAACTCGGTGTCACCCCGGCCCGCGACCTGATCGTCCTTCCCGGCGGCACCGAGGTGCTCCTTGCCGGGGTTCGACGCGCGACCAACACCCCGCCCATGCGCAACGGCCGCAGAACCGTGTTCATCACCCTCGACGACGGCACCGGGCTAGCGAACGTGGTGCTCTTCCCGGACGCTCAGGAGAAGGCCGGGAACCGGATCTTCCGCACCTCCTACCTGCTGATCCGCGGCCGCACCCGCCGGTCAGGCGCCCGAGGCATCTCCGTCACCGGCGAGATGGCCTGGGACCTTATAGAAGCGGAGACGCGTCGACGCGCGGCGCCAGCATCTCCTCCGAATTCACATCCAACCGTGCCACTTCCCAGAACCGCAAGCCGCTGACCAGATCCGCCGCCCTCGTGGCGGCCATGTCCAGGAACGCCTGATCGCCGGCCTGCCGTGGATCAAGCCAGGTGTCCACCAGGCCCCGATCCAGTACCAAAGGTGAACGATGATGCACGGCCGCGATACCCGGAGTCGGTGACGGGATCGTCAAGATCGCGAAGGTCAGCAACCAGGGCGCATCCGGGGCTGGCCGCCACCACCTCCACAAGCCAGCCAGCGGAAGAACCTCATCACCCGGGTGTGCGAAGGCATAACGGTAGGCGTTCTTTCCGCGACCGCCCGCCTCGTAGTACGCCGCCGCGGGCACCACGCACCGCTTCGATTTCACCGCCGCCTTCCACGTCGGCTTCGACGCAGCCTCCTCACTCACCGCGTTGAACGTATTCCGCGGCAACTCCTTCGCCCACGATGGAATGTACGACCAGAACCCGGGCTCCATCCGACGCACCAGTCGGTCGTCGTCCGGGATCGCCTCGACGATGACCGGAACGGGCGGCTCCGGGTCTGTCAGCGAAAAGCTGGGGCGGGCATTGAACGTCGGCTCTGGCAGATTCTCTGCTAGTAGGTCGACGTCGAACAGCGACGCAAGGCCGTCCGTCTTCGGCACCACATAGCGACCGCACATGCAAGCCAGTATCGCCCCCGATCAACGGGTGATCGACCTCGTCTCCGAGATTGCTGGTGGCACCCCGCCAGAGCTTTGACCAGCATCGATCTCCGCGCCAGACCCCGTTCGCGCTCGCGGCATCGCCTGCAGGCGTCGTGCTCGCTCTTGAAGCAGATGCCATCCCCGGGCTGTGCGCATCAACTGTCGTAGGGCGCGGGACTCTATCCAGACGAGTCAACAGGAGGGGTATAGCGGCGACCAGCCCGAGGATGGCTAGCCATAATTGTGATGGATAGCCATAACAGCCGCAAGAGGTCTGTCCGATGGTCTTGAGTCGTGGCCGATTCCCGCTCCGATGAGCCCGACTACGAGGCGCTGAGGCTCCATCTGTCGCGGCTGCGCCACGAGCGCGGGTGGTCATATGACGACCTCGCAGCCCGAACCGGCATTGGTCGTTCTACTCTTGTCACCCTTGAGTCAGGCAAACCGAGACGCAACCCCGGTCGGGAAGCGACGCGAGGGAGCTTGGATACGTGGTTCCGACTGGCCCGCGCTTTCGAGATGGACCTGGGCGAATTGCTTCTCCCGCTGACTCGCCAAGAGTCAGATCCTTCTCACCGGCATGCCGACTTTTAGCTTCACGTGCATACGCTTAGTGGCAAGGAGCTCAGGGTGGGGCTGGCGTAATAGCGTGACCTGTGCCACCGCTCTTCAGCCTGCGCTGGGAAACCGGTCCAGGACTGAGCGAGAGGGATGTTGTCTCAAGCGTGTGAGACGATTTCCAAGCCGTCCGGGTGTGCACCGTCGGCGAGTACTTCAAATGCTGCCCATCACTTCAGGCCGCGGTCGAGGAGTGCCTGGATCTGGTTTGCGCGCTCGTGGAAGTTACCGGCCCCATCCATCGGGTGCTGGCCGTAGTCAGGAAATTCATTCCGCAACGGATTCCTGTCCTCACTCCGAATATCGAGCCGATGGAAATAGCGTGCTGCCGCGGTGTACGCATCGCGGACCGCACTCTGTCCGCCGTGGTTGATCACGGCTTTCGTAGGGTCCCACCCTCCGTATGCCATCGCCTGCGCCTCGAGATAGTCCGATGTGTCTCGGAGCGAGCGGATGTATGCCCGGACAGCGTTCGCGACGTTTTCGTCGGCTTCGCGTTTGAGCCGCTGCGCGTTTTTCTTGTTCGAGTACCACGTTGCGCCGAAGGCGGCTAACAGCCCGAGCAGCAATGGAACTGCCACGCCTGTGATCCATTCCATAGCGTCACGCTAAAGGGCATTCCACGCGTAAGGTCGTCTACCTTCGGAGTTCCTTTGGGGGTGTCCGACCACCTGAACCGTGTGACGGTCTCGATGCGGGTGATGTCTGCTGGCGACGGATATCTGTATCTCTGGCGCACTGTCGTGTCTGGGGATGGGCAGCGGGACTTCAGTTCGCCGCTTACGCGCTATTACCAGGAGAAGGGAACGCCTCCCGGTCGATGGTTGGGCTCCGGCGTCGCAGGTCTCGCTGACGGCGCGCTTGCACCCGGAGATGAGGTCTCAGAAGAGGGCCTTGCCAGATTCCTGGGCCAGGGGATGGACCCGGTAACGGGAGTCCAACTGGGTCGCCCTTACGGGCAGTTCAAAACGGTCCAGGAACGGATCGAACGCCGGACCAAGGTGCTGCCCGAAGGGATGCCCGATGATGAGCGCGCCGCGAGCATCGCGACGATCACGCGTGAGGAGGAGGACCGTACTCAAAGACGCGCGGTCGCGGGATTCGACTTCACCTTCTCGGTCCCGAAAAGCGTCTCGGTGCTGTGGGCGGTCAGCGATGCGGGTACGCAGTCGCTGATCGCGAACGCGCATCTCGCGGCAGTCGAAGATGTGCTGCAGGTGATGGAGCAGGACGTCATCATGACACGGGTGGGCTTCAACGGTCGCGGGGGCGCGGTAGCTCAGGTTGAGACGAGCGGGCTCATTGCGACAGCATTCGACCACTACGACTCGCGTGCCGGCGATCCGCAACTGCATACGCATGTTGTCGTGGGGAACAAGGTGCAGGGGTTGGACGGGAAGTGGCGTGCCCCGGACGGCAGGCCCCTGTTCGCGTCGGTGGTCGCTCTGTCGGAGATTTACAACGCCGTGCTCAGCGACCGAATCAGCGCGAGCCTCGGTCTGGGTTGGGAGCAACGGCAGCGTGGGCCGAACCGCACGCCGGCGTGGGAGCTGGAGGTCGTCCCTGACGAGCTGCTGGACGAGTTCTCCAATCGAACCCACGACATCAACGCCGAGGCAGACCGCCTCATCCAGGCCTACCTGGACGTGCACGGGCGCTTCCCTGCGCGAGCCACCATCCTGCATCTGCGCCAGCAGGCGACCTTGTCCACGCGGCCCGAGAAGGAGCCTCACTCCCTCTCTGAGCTGACCCAGGGATGGCGCACACGAGCCGCGCGCGTTCTCGGCGACGATGCCGCGGCTTGGGCAATTGCACACTTGCTCGAGGGCAATGAGCGGCGGATGCTCCGGGTTGACGACATTGCGGCTGATGACGTCGTGGCGCTGGCGGCGTCGGTGGTGAACACAGTCGGAACCAAACGGTCCACTTGGCGGCGCTGGAACCTGATGGCGGAAGCAGCGCGCACTAGCATGCCCTTCCGCTTCGCCACCTCAGAGGATCGGCAAGCTTTGATCGGACTGATCGCCGATGAGGCCGAGAAACTGTCGCTCCAGCTGACACCCGCTGAAGTTGCTTCGTCACCAACACCATTCCACGATGCTGGTGGTCGCAGCGTGTTCCGCCCGAAGGCGACGATGGTCTACTCGTCAACGCGTGTGCTGGAGGTGGAGGACGAGCTTCTCGAACTGGCGGCCACCTGCTCCGGCCCGGGAGTTGCGCTCGACGCCGTCGAGGAGGCGGCGTCACAGCCGGATGCCAATGGGCTGCTGCTCGGCCCGGATCAGCGATCCGCGCTGGCTCAGATTGCCTCCTCGCAGCGGATTGTCGACGTGCTCGTGGGTCCCGCCGGGGCGGGGAAGACCACGACGCTGGGGATGCTCAGGATGATCTGGGAAGCCGAGCACGGGTCCGGAAGCGTGGTCGGCCTGGCCCCGTCGTCCTCCGCAGCCGAGGTGCTGTCGGAAGAGCTCGGCATCCAAACCGAGAACACCGCGAAGTGGCTCCACGAGCATCGCCGCGGCGCCGAGCGCGCGACGCAGATCCGCGAGATCGACGCGCAGCTCACCACCGTGGCCCATCGTCTTCGGGACCACGAACTTTCCCGCGCGGAGGCTCGCAGGCAGGTCAACTGGTTGCACGGACGACGCCGGGGCATCCTTGCCGACATCGAGGGCTGGCGGCTCCACGCGGGGGACCTCCTTATTGTGGACGAGGCATCGCTTGCCGGGACCCTGTCCCTGCACGCCCTCGCGCAGCACACCGCCGAGGTAGGAGCGAAAATGCTCCTGGTAGGGGACTGGGCGCAGCTGACGGCTATCGACGCCGGCGGCGCCTTTGGCATGCTCGCCCGCACGCGCGATGACACTCCCGAGCTGACCGCCCTTCACCGTTTCCGCAACAGTTGGGAACGAAGCGCATCCCTGCAGTTGCGCCTCGGCGAGGAGGACTCGATCACCGCGTATGCCCGGCACGGACGCATTCTGCCCGCACCGCAGGACGATGTCCTGGACGCCGCCTATCATGGCTGGCTTGCAGATAAAGCCCGTGGCGTCCGTACGGTACTGATCGCCGAGACGATCGAGCTGGTGACCCAGCTCAACTTGCGGGCGCGGCTCGATCTGATCGAGGCAGGAGACGTGGCCGCCGATGGTGTGGCTCTCCACGATGGCAACCTCGCTGGACGAGGAGACATCATCGTGACCCGCAAGAACGACCGGCGTCTCACCGCGGGTTCCACTTGGGTGAAGAACGGCGACAGCTGGACCGTCACGGCCCACCACCGCGACGGGTCGTTGACGGTGCGCCGCGCTCATTCCACCGACCCGCGCCGCCTCCGACTGCCGGCCCCGTATGTGGCCGAGAACGTCGAGCTCGGCTACGCCGTGACCACGCACCGCGCCCAAGGCATGACAGTTGATCGCGCCCATTCGGTTATCCGTTCCTCGTCTATGACCCGCGAAGCCCTCTACGTAGCCATGACCCGCGGACGCGACAGCAATATCGCCTACGTGTCCACCGACGAAGCCGATCTCGAAGAACACCAGAAGCTTGGGCAAGACATCACCGCACGTATGGTCCTCACCGGGATCCTCCACCACTCCGGCGCCGAAATATCCGCCCATGAGGCCACCACCCGCGAGCAGGAGGCCTGGACCAACATCACTCAGCTCGCCGCCGAGTATGAAACCGTAGCCCAGACCGCGCAACGCGAGCGCTGGATCGAGGCCCTCGAGCACTCTGGACTCGCCGAGAAGCAAATCGACCAGATCATCGAAGCCGACACCTTCGGCCCGCTCATCGTCGAGTTGCGGCGCGCCGAAGCCAATGGACATGACCCTCAGTGGCTCCTGAAGGTGGCCGCAGCTTCCCGCGACTGGACAGACGTCGAGGATGTCGCCAGTGTCCTGCGCTGGCGCATCCAACGCGCCGTCACGCGCAGGCCAGTGGGTGCTCCGGCGGTGACCAACCTCATCGCTGGCCTGATCCCGAAAGCCGAGGGTCATATGCCCGCAGAGCTTCAGACCGCTCTTGACGAACGTGAGCAACTCATAGAGCAGCGTGCCCGAGCCCTCGCCGAGGCGGCCGTCACCGATGCCCGTTCCTGGGCCGCCGGGCTTGGGGTGCGACCGGCAGATCCTGTCCGAGAAGAGGCTTGGCTGCGCAGCGTTGCGGTCGTCGCCGCCTACCGTGATCGGTACGAGGTGACGGGATTGGCACCTCTCGGTCCCGTCGGCACTGGGAATAGCATTCGCCGCATCGACCGGCAACGCGCTGAGAACGCTCTGCGCACCGCACGGGAACTCGGCGTAGCGCAGCGACAAACAGGCGGCTCGCGCTCGATCCGACCGGATGCGCCAGACCTGTCCCGTTAAGAATGTCAGTGGGTGGTGCTCAACTGACCTCAGCGATACCGGAATACCAGAGTCCGACCTACCCTGGCCATAACAGCAAAGCCGCCGGAAGGAGGCAACGTCATGATGAGCATCGTCTGGACCATCTGCGTGCGCGTCTACGAGCTGCTGCAGAAGTACGGGCCCTCCAACATCGTGCTCTGGCGGCTCCGTAGCCGGCGTGGCCTCAGATGGGGCGGAGTGGTGGGACTCGCCGGCGCCGTCGCGTACGGCGGGATGTTCCTCGGCATCAGCTACGCCGTTCAGCAGGGACTCAGCCCATGGCTATACCTGCTCGCAGCGGTCGCACTCTGGGACGCCATTAAGTTCCTCATGTTCATCCCCATCAGCGCCGTCAAGCTCTTCCGGGTGCGAGCACAGGAGGCGCGAATGCTGAGGGCTACCGTCCGGGACGTCTACGCGGCTGAGGCCGCAGAAGGACGCCAGCACGACAAGCTCACCCGCACCGAACGACGTGAATTGCTAGTCGGGATGCGCGCCCAATCCCGGTCCTAGCGCTGAAACGCGGTTCCTCTGATGTGATTTCACGCCGGCACCGAGAGGAGCCTACGGCGTCGCGAAGTCCGCAACGGGACGGACTCTAAACAACCGTGAGGGCGACAGGAGAGGTGAAGGGAGGCCTGAGCCACCTGCAGCGTGATGCTGCGGGGGACCGCCTGAGTTCCTTTCGGGCTCCTGTACGTCGCCGCGTCGATCAGAGGCGAGGTGGACGCACGCTGTCTCGACCGCCGGCGCCGCACCGCTCAGACGCTCGGGCCCTCCCTCGTGCCGGTGCTGGCGGCTTCCGCATTCGGTTTCCCCCACAGACCCGGACGCGACCCCTATTTCGAGTGACCCCTGAACCGGCAGCCGAGGTGCACGAAGCCAGCAGACCGCAATCTCCGGAACGGGCGCATGGAACCGCCGGTGACTGGCGACGCGGCGGTGGCGAGCACAACCACCAGGGCCACAAATGTTGCACCAACTGCAAGCCCGCTTCAACGAGCCGCCCAATCCAGGTCGACACATATTCGACACTTCAGAGCAGCCGAGACCTCTCTAGACACCAGCAGCCTGGACGATGCTTAATAGAAGAGGTACAGCACCGGCTCCGGCAACGAGCCGATTTGTCAGGAGTTTTGTCGAGATCGGCAGAGTCCACGGGGAACGAGATTCCACGTCGAGGATGCGGCCCGACTTCAGGGGGTCGAGGGTTCGAGTCCCTCCAGATCCACCAAAGCTCCCGGTCAGAGGTCTATTCAGCTCGGTCGGCGATGGACCGATCGGCATACGGTTCGATAATTAGTCGACGTTTCTCGTGTGACGCAGCCGCTTCTCGGCGCCACTCTCCGGTTTTCGGAGAAGCTGAGCTTCGTAGCCATATCGCCAGCAGCGAAGACCAAGACGCTGCGGCGCCCTCAGTTCTCGCTGTCTCCTGGAAGCGGCCCATAGAAGGGCTCTTCGGTCGCATGTGGGCTGAGCAGGTGAAGTGGGCTTCGACTCTTGTGAAGCCGAGAAGGGCGGCTTCTACTGCATCAGGATCTGGAAGCGACTGGACCGATCACAGCCAGAGACGCAAGGGCCCCTAAGTCCGCACGCTCCGCGGTTCCGCGTCGCCGCGCGGTGCCAAGGGTGAGTCAATGTCACAGCTGGCCCGTAGTATCCGACCAGGAGAAGTGGAGAGCGATGAGGATTTCCCAGGCGCGTGTGCGCAATTACCGGTCCGTGCTGGACTCCAACGACTTCGCGCTAGAGCGGGACAAGACGATCCTCGTCGGGATCAACGAGTCCGGGAAGACCGCCCTGTTGAAAGCAATCCAGACCGTGAACCCGCCGGATGACACCGGGCAGCTCGACTTCCTAGCTGATTACCCCCGCGCGCACCTCAACGACATCCAGACCGGGAAAGCCAAGGTCGAGGACATCAAAGTCGCGGAGGTGACCTTCGCGCTCGATGAGAGCGATCGGGCGGCGCTGCCCGGGAGCCTTGCCGTGCAGAAGGACGCCTCACTCACCTGGCACCGTTACCTCGACAACGTCCGCCGATACACGCTGACCGGTATCGCTGATGCTCCGACGATGAAGGAGCTCAGGCAGGACTTGGTGCGACTGAAGGCGCATCTGGAGAAGCAAGAGGCCGAAACTGCGATCATCACAGCGTTCGAGAACCTGCTGACCAACTCGGACTCTGCCGAGATCACCGAAACCCTGGCGACGTCGCTAGCGGGCTTGGTGCAGCAGGCCACCCCGATCGTGGACGAGGAGGATGACAAAGAGACGGCGCGGCTTTCGCGCCTGCACGCGGCCACCGAGTACGGCGCGGACTTGAAGAAAGCCGTCGGGATTCTGAACGCGCGCACCCCGTTGCTGGTGTACTACTCCACATATTTCACCGTGCGCCCTCGCATCGACCTCGAATCCCTCGCGGCGCGTCAGGCGCGCGACGACATCGATGATGAATACGACTTCGGAAACCTATGCCTGCTGAAGTTCCTTGGTTTCACCGCGCAGGAGCTCTCTGAGCTCGGCGCGGGTGCCCCGGTGAAGCCGCCGCAGTACGAGCAGAACGAAGCCGTCCGGGAAGCCCATGACCAGGCTGTGCAGGAGCATCAGCGGAAGTTGGACGCTCGGCAATATCGGCTTAACGCCGCCGGGGTGCAGCTCACTCGCGATCTGCGCCGTGTGTGGGGCGACGAGCAGCTCACCCTCCGTCTGATCGCGGACGGTCAGTATCTAAAGGTCATGGTCGTCGACGACTTGGGCGTGGAGGTAGAGCTCGACCAACGCAGCGAGGGCTTCCGGTGGCTGGTTTCCTTCTTCGTCGTCTTCCGCGCCCAGGCCACAGACGACTTGAAGAACGCGGTGCTGCTCCTCGACGAGCCGGGACTGAGCCTGCACGCGTTGAAACAGCAGGAGTTCCGCAAGACCATCTCGCTGCTGGGCGAGGACAACCAGATCATCTACAGCACCCACTCGCCCTTCATGGTCGGCTCCGACGAGCTCGATCTCGTACGCATCGTGGAAATGCCAAGCCGCGAAGAGGGCACCAAGGTACACACCCGCGTCCAGGTGGACGACCCCCGCTCGATCTTCCCCCTCCAGGCCGCTCTCGGATACGAGCTCGCGCAGACGCTGTTCGCCCAGAAGAAGAATCTGGTGTGCGAGGGCGTGACCGACATGTTCTACCTCAACGCGGTCAACTCCGCAGCTGACGCCGAGAACGGGCCAACACTCAAAGGCACGCCGGCGGTCATCCCTGCGGGGACGGCGAGCAAGGTCGCATATTTCTGCACGATCTACGCGGGCCAGAGTCTGGACGTGGCCGCGCTCCTGGACTCCGATAACGCCGGCGACCAGGCGGCAACCCAAGACGCTCTGACCGCCCTCCTTCCCAAGAAAGCAATTCTGCGGGTTGCAGATTTCCTCGTGACTCCATACCGCGGCGCCGAGATCGAGGATCTGTTCCGCAGCACACTCGCAGAACGCGCCAAAGACCTCGGCTGGGACAGCATTGCCACGATCGCCGCCCAACCGACCCGGCCGATCATGGAAATTCTTGCCGCTGAGCACGGGACCAAGAGCGTCTCCAAGTGGAAGCTCTCGAAGTCGTTCATGAACTGGCTCGGACAGAACGGATACACGGCTCTCACCGATGACGAGCGCGCGGCATGGGAGAAACTCGCAACAGCCGTCAACAAGGCGTTGTAACTCGATGACCGGATCTCTCTGCGAATACGTTCGCGCCACACCACGCGCGAATGGATGAGGCGGCACAACAGGTGTACGACGTGGAGGTCGATTGCCGTCTGATGCGTCGCGCAGTCCGAGAAGACTGAGGCGTGCGCGTCTCCTGGAGCGGTGATGCTGCGGTCTGCCAGCGGCGGTTCCGGACCCAGCGCATCGGCTGTTCTCACTGTCGTGCCGTATTGGGGAGGCACCACGATTCAGACGACTGCGACGGCGACGACGGCTGCCGCCGCCACGAGTACGACTGCGCCAACAACGACCGCGATGCGCAGGCCGAGGCCGCGGCCTCGTCCGCGGGTGTGTCGTCCTTCGTAGATCGCGGAGTAGTCGCCTGCGTCGTCGGGGTGGAAGGGGTCGATGCTCACTCGTCGACCGCCTTTCGGCGGTGCGCCTCATTGGCGCCGAGTTGCCTCAGCACGGCGTCGTGCAGGTCGGTGAGGTCGACGCTTACCGAGCTGGGGTCGTCGAGGTCTGCGGGATCAATGTGCAACATGGGGCCTCCCTTGTGCGGTTGATTGCATCCCTGCAACAGTTGCAGAATGTAAATGGTTTCTCAATCCGGTTGCGGGAGATCAGCGAAAGCCGTAACGCGGTCGTTACGTGAGGGGAGGCGTGCGGTGACGGAGTTGACAAACGCGGAGGTTCCCGTCTGGCTGACGGTCGTCGCCACACTTTCCCTTATTGCGGCGGTGGGATGCGCGGTGTGGACGGCGGTCGACGTGGCCCGGCGTCCGCAGCGGACGGCGATCATGAATCTCGTGTGGCCGATTACCGCCTTGTTCGGCAGCGGCTTGTGGGTGTGGCTGTATCGCCGCTATGGGCGGGCGGAGCGCCCCGATGCCGTAGGCGACGATCGCGCGACGAGCAAGCATCCGCGTTGGGCCTCTATTGCTATCGGGACGACGCATTGCGGGGCCGGGTGTGCGCTCGGTGATCTCATCGCTGAGTTCGCGATTGTGATGCTTCCGGTGCTGGCGGTTGCGGTGGGGTGGCATCACTTGTATGAGGTGCATCTCTTTGCGGCGTGGATCTGGGATCTGGTGCTCGCTTTCGTGCTGGGCATCGTGTTCCAGTACTTCGCGATCGCGCCGATGCGGGATCAGCCGCGGCGGCGTTCCTTGCGGGATGCGCTGAAGGCGGACACCTTCTCGATCCTGGCGTGGCAGCTGGGGATGTACGGGACGATGGCGATCATCCAGTTCCTGGTCGCACGGCCGCTGTGGGGCGGCATGCTTCCTGCAACGACCGCCGTCTTCTGGCTGGGCATGCAGCTGGCGATGCTCGTCGGCTTCGCCTGCAGCTACCCCGTGAACGCCGTTCTCATCCAGAAGGGGATCAAGGAAGCGATGTAGGAGAGACCTGCCGCCGCGCGCGGTGAGCTACGCGGCTCGCTAGCACAGCGCGCAAGCAGCGGGCGCCGTCCGGGCGTGAGTGCGGGGATTCGTACGTGGTCGCATGCCCCAGGACTGCCGCGCGACCCGGGCCTCACGTTGTCCGTCGAGTGGCGAACTGTGGAAGCAGCGTGGTGAGCTGCCGGCAGGCCGAGGCGATGTCGGTGTCGCCGGAGGCGATGACCTGGATCTGCAGGGTGGCACCTCCGGAGGCGGGTGCGATGAGGGCGCGAAAGGAGGACGAGCGTGCCGTTTCTGCCCCTGGCCCGAGCTTGGGTTTCTGGGTGATGGTGAGGTGGGCTGCGGTGCCGAAGGCAATCTCGCTTGGGGGTCCGGGGTCGCGTTCGACGTCCAGTCGTGTCGCGTTGTCGCCGGCCAGGTAGGCGCAGCCGGTCTTCGTGAGCGTCTCGGGCTGTGAGGTGTGCGCGGCGAACTTTAGGGACGGCAACGCTGATGCCGCTGCGAGGGCCGCGGGGGTCGGGCAGTGCGGCTTCGGTACCCATCCGGCATCGCTTCGGGCTGTGCTCGTGCACCCGGCGAGGGCCAGGACGAGAACCGCGCCGGCGGCGATCGCGGTGAGGGGGTGTGCCTTGGTCATCAGTCTTTAGTCATCGTTGTCGGGGAGTGAGGTGTCGAGGTCTTGGAGTACGAAGGCGAGCTCGTCGTGGGTGAAGGTGCCGGGATGCCTGATGAGCACCTCGCCCTGCGGGGAGAGGATCACGGTGTAGGGCAGGCCCGTTATGCGGAAGCGTCCTGCGATCGAGCCCTTGGGGTCTGCGACGAGCGGGTATGTCACGTGGTATTTGGTGGCGAAGGAGCGTCCGGCATCCGTCGGGTCGCTGACGTCGATGCCGAGGAACGCCACTTTCCCGTCGAGCTGGCCGTATTCACGCTGGAAATCGGGCATCTCAGTGGTGCAGGCCGAGCAACTGCTCGCCCAGAAGTTGATCACGGTGTACGTGCCGCGGTCGGATGCCGTCGAGACCTTCCCGCTGCCGGTCAGCGACGCGAGGGAGAACGGAGCGGGAGTGGCGCCGACATCTGTCCCGTCGGTGAGCGGTGCCGGCAGGTTCGCGCCGGCCACCTTTCCGCGCTGGGCGGCGGGTAGTGCGTCGACGGCGATCTGGGCGAGGCCGTGGCCGAAGGGGCCGGTGTCGGCGGACTCGTCGCCGAAGGTGGCGAGATCGACTTCGTTGCCGGTGGGGCCGACGATGAAGATGTCGGTGCCGTGCTCGACGGTCCGGGTCTTCGGGTCGAGCTCGACGGGCTCTCCCCATGCCTTCCAGGTGGCGGAGAGCTGCGCCGGGGATCCGGTGCCGTAGTACCAGTTCGGCAGTGCCGCGAGGCCATGCTGCTTGCTCCAGGCGAGGGTGTCGGAGACAGACGGGTAGTAGGGGTTGGCGTTGATCGCGACGAAGACGATATGGGCACGCTCTGCAGCGGTGAGGTCTTTGTCGGCGGCTTGGATGTCTTGGGCGAAGAGCGCGCATTGGTCGGTGCACTGGTCGTCGTTGACGGTGACGATGGCGACTTTGCCGCGGAACCGGTTGAGGGTCAGCGGCGTGCCGTTCTCGTTGGTCAGGTTGATCGCCGGCGCGGTGACGGTGCCTTCGCCGGTCATCGGGTCCAGGGAGAGCAGATCAGCGGTGGGCTTGTTGAGCCCGGCGCGCAGGTAGTCGTCGGATGAAGCTGCGGAGGTGCTGTTCTTGCCTGCGATCGCGACGAGGGCGATGGCGATGATGAGCGCGAGGACGACGGCTGCACCGGTCCACATCAGCACAGCTGCTCGCGCTCGGCGTGTGGGCGTCGGGGTGGGAGCGGTCAACGGTCGGCCTCCTTCTGGGCGGTGATGGCTAGCGAGCTGAAAGCGGCGATGATGATCGCGGCGAGAAGGGCGGCGAGGGGGAGCGCGGCGGCGCTGAACCAGGCGGCGAGCCGCGCTTGGACGTCCTGGACGACGGTGATCGCCGATAGTTGCACGCTCGGGGCGGCGAGGTCTCGCACCCAGTACAGGAGGAGGTAGGCGCCGACCAGGGCGCACATCGCGCCTGCGATGCGCGGCAGGATACGGGCGGCGCGCCCGAGACCCCGTACGGCACTCGCACCGGCCACGGCGGCGGTGACGGAGGCGCCGGTGGCGAACAGCCCCATCCCGATCCCGTAGGCGAGGAACGCGAGTACCCCGGTCGTGCCCCCGCGCGCGAGAGCGCTGGAGACGCCGGCGAGGAAGAGCGGCAGTGAGCAGCTGAGGGAACCGAGCGCATAGGCGGCGCCGAAGCCGACCATCGTCACAGCTCCGGTGCCGGGCCGGAAGGGCAGGGCGGGGAGGCGCAGCTCCCGCATCCGGCTAGCGGAGGCGAGGACGCCGACGACGAGCAGGGCGAGGGCACAGGCGATCATCAACCACGGAATCACCGGATCGAGGACCGTGGAGACCGCGCCGGCGGCGAGGCCGAGGACCCCGAAGACGAGGATGAACCCCGCGGTCAGGCTGCCGCCTGCGGCCAGGCCGCGTACGACCCGTGTCGTCCAGCCGCCGTCCTGCTCGCCGAGGAACAGGGCGAGGTAGGCCGGCAGCAGTGGGAAGCCGCAGGGGTTCAGCAGCCCCACCAGACCCAGCGTGAACGCGTAGACGAGCGCCGCGCTCATGGGCGCCCGGCATCCCGGGCGGCCAGCGCTGCCAGGCGCGCGTTGTACTCATCGAGCTCGGTGTCGCCGAAGCGGGCGATCTTGCGCGCGGCGGTGCGGGCATGCCGGGCATCCGAGCGCTGCCATTGCAGGAACAGCACGCCGAGCACCAGCAGGGTCGGCAGCTCGGTGAAGCCCCAGGCGATGCCGCCGGCGGTCTGCTGGTCCGACAGCGGCGAGACGTGCCACGACGGGTACGGGCGGGCGTAGAAGTGCACGATGAGCGTGCTGGCCATCATGATCACGATGCCGAAGAAGGCGTGGAAGGGGACCGTTGCTGCGAGTTCCGAGACGCGGATCACCGGCTTGCCGAAGGCGCCCATGAACCCGCCGCCGCGACGTGGACTCGGGTCGATGCCCATCACGCCCCAGAAGTACAGCATCCCGATGGCCAGGAAGTGGATGAGCATGAGGTTGTGGCCCCACATGGTGCTCATCAGCGCGTCGAAGGCGGGCGTGAAGTAGAGGCCGTAGAGGCTGCCGAGGAACAGCAGCAGGGTCACGACCGGGTTGCCGATCACCTGCACGGCGCGGGAGTGGATGATCGCGAGCAGGGTGCCGCGGGCGCTGCGCCCGCGGCCGGCGGGCAGTACGCGCAGCAGCAGAGTCATCGGGGCGCCGAGGGTGAGCAGGATCGGGGTGAGCATGCCGATGACCATGTGCTGGATCATGTGGATGCTGAAGAGCTCCATGCCGTATCCGTCGACCGCGGTCACGGTCATCGCCTCGATCGTGAACACCCCTGCGAGCCACCACAGGATGCGGCCGATCGGCCAGCTGTCCCCGCGGCGGCGCAGCACGACCACGCCGAGAAGATACGCGATGAGGAGCGCCATACCGAGGAGCGGGAAGATCGGGATCGGCTGGGGATGCCAGGCGACGATGCGGGCGAGCGTGGGCGGCTCGGCCGGCATCCACATGAGGCCCGACATGCGCGCGCCGCCCATCGGTGTTCCTGTGGGCATGGGCATACCGGATGGCAGAGGCGAGGATGTGGGGATCATGGTCATGCGCGCGGTGGCTTACTTCTCGGCGATCGGAGTGAAGGCGACGAGCGGCAGGGTCTCGACCAGGCGGCGGCGGCGGTCGGCGGCGGTGCCGTGGTAGTCGAACGCGGCGAGCCGTCCGAGCACCCAGCCGGCGAGCGGGCGCACCAGACGGATGCGGCGCTCGTAGTCGGCCAGGACGGATACCGCCTCTTCGGTCTCGAGCAGGCGGTAGTTGACCCGGTAGGGGCCGTGCCCCTTGTCGATCCAGGCGGCGCGACCGGAGCGGATGTTGGCGTACCAGTTGGCCTTGGTGCCGAACCCGGACATGACGATCGTCTCGCGGGTGTCCGGGTTGTAGCGCAGGATTTCAAGCACGACCGTGTAGAAGCGGCCGCTGAGGCGGCCGGTATGCGTCAGCTGGATGAACCGGTTTCCAAGCACCCAGCCCAGGTGCACCCCATAGAGGACATTCGGCAGCCGGAGGAGTGTGGTGGCCGCTTTTGAAGGCATGCAACCCTTCTTTGAAGTCTGGCTGTCAGAGGCCGAGGGCGAGGAGGTCGCCGATGCTTGTCTCGCCGGCGGCGGTGTTGAAGGCGCTGAGGGCGCTCGTGAGGGCGCTGCGGTCGGCGGGGCTCATCCGCTCGAGCACGGTTGTGAGCGCGCGGCGGCGGCGGACGGTGACGGATTCCACGAGCCACCGGCCGTCATCGGTGAGTTCGAGGAGCACCTCGCGGCGGCTGTCGGGATTCTCTGCTCGGATGACCCAGCCGCCGGCGACCATGCGGTCGATGGAGCGGGAGAAGGTGGAGGGGTTCGCGCCGACCTTCTCGGCCAGCTGCCCCACCCGCGTGGGGCCGGCCGCGGACAGCAGCACGAGTACTCGGAACTGGGGGAGCGAGACGACCTCCAGCGCGGGCGCGACCGAGCGCGCCACAATGCCCAGCAGCGCGCGGGACGCGGTGAGCGTCGCCTCGGCCGGATCGGACGGCTCTTTCGCTTCAGCCATCGACTTCTCCTCTGGTGCCGACCCGCATGGTCGGTGACGGATGATTGCACTCTTACAATAGTTGCGTGCGTGCAATCTTAACTCGGGTTTCTGCGGTCTTGCGGGATAACCGTTATGGGTTGTTCCTGATGGCGCTGATCGTCGGAACCGGCTCGGCTCTCGGCGCTCTCGCGTTCCGGTTCATGGTCTATGGCTTCACGTGGCTGGCCACCGGGAAGCAGGAGTTCGGGCAGGCCGGCCGGGTTGCGAGCAGCCACCTGCCGTGGCTGGGCTCCGGCTTCTATGTGCTCATTCCGGCCCTCGGTGGACTCGTCTTCGGTCCTGTCGTTTACCGGTGGGCGCGGGAGGCGCGCGGGCACGGCGTTCCCGAGGTGATGGTCGCCGTTGCCGAAAACGGCGGGCGCATCCGCCCGCAGGTCGCCGCGGTGAAGGCACTTGCCTCGGCGCTGAACATCGGCACCGGCGGATCCGTTGGGCGGGAGGGGCCGATCGTGCAGATCGGCTCGGCGCTGGCCTCGAGCACCGGCCAGGCAGTTCGTGCGCCGGAGAGCCGGCTGCGGATCCTCGTCGCATGCGGCGCCGCCGGCGGCATCTCAGCGACCTTCAACGCGCCGATCACAGGCGTCTTCTTCGGGGCCGAGATCATCCTGCGGGAGATCTCCGCGGGGTCCTTGTTTGCGATCATGCTCTCCTCGATGGTCGCCGACGCGATCATCCGGCCGATCCTCGGCGGCGCGCCGTTCCTGGCCCAGTTCCCGACGGGCGTCAGCCTGCATCACTCGATCGATTACCTGCTGATCGCGCTGCTCGCGGTGATCGCCGCGGTCGTCGGCCAGTTCTTCAAATGGACGCTCTATGCCATCGAGGACCTCTGCGACAAGGTCTGGGCCGGACGCCCCGAGTGGGCGCGCCCTGCCGTCGGGGGCCTTCTCGTGGGTCTGCTGCTGCTGGCCATCCCGCAGATGTACGGGGTGGGCTACCCGGTGATGTTCAAAGCCCTTCAAGGCGATTACGCGCTGTGGTTCATCGTGCTGCTGGCGGCCGCGAAGATCCTCGCCACTTCGCTGACCCTGGGTGTGGGCGGGTCTGGTGGCGTGTTCGCCCCCTCGCTGTTCGTGGGACTCATGACCGGCACCGCCTACGGCATGATCGCCGACCACTTCTTCGGGGCCGCGGCCGGCAGCCCGGCGATGTACGCGGCGATCGGGATGGCCGGAGTCTTCGTCTCGGGAACCCGGGCGCCGCTGACGGGGCTCGCGTCCGTGGTGGAGATGACCGGGGACTTCTCGCTCGCGTTGCCGGTGATGCTGACGGCGGCGATCTCGACGCTGATCTCCCGGTCGATCTCCTACGGGACGATCTACACGCAGAAGCTGCTGCGGCGTGGGCAGGACATCGAGCGGCTGCAGGACGTCGAGTACCGGCGCATGCTCGGCGCCGTTAACGACGACGAGCCCTCAGCGGCGTGAGGAGGAGCTGGTGAGGGTGCTCATTCGTTTGTCCGGGCTGTTCGGCTTCCTTGCGCTCAGCGCGGTCGCCGGAGTGTTCCTCGCCGCCGTGGCCGTGCCCGGTGCGATGCTCAGTGCGCATGGCGTGAACACCGCCGCGAGCGCGTACTTCGCGCTCCCCGCGGATCTCAAGATCGGCACCCCGGAGCAGGTCAGCACCATGTACGCCACCCAGGCCGGGAAGCAGATCGCGATCGCCTCCTTCTACTCCGAGGACCGCATCGAGGTCGACGCCGACCAGATCTCCCCGCTGGTGAAGGACGCGGCCATCGACACCGAGGACCCCAGGTTCTACTCCGAAGGCGGCACGGATGTCATCGGCACCATCCGCGGGGCGCTTGCCACCGCGTTCGGTCACGGCGATGACGTGCAGGGAGGATCGTCCATCACGCAGCAGTACGTGAAGAACGTCCGCATCCAGGAATGCGAACAACTGGGTCCAACGGCGCAAGTCACTGCGTGCTACAAGAAGGCCACCGCGATCACGCCGCAGCGGAAGCTGCAGGAGATCCGCTACGCCTCGGCGCTGAACCAGAAGTACACGAAGTCGCAGATCCTCACCGGCTACCTCAACATCGTCGGCCTCGGCGGCACCGTCTACGGCGTCCAGGCCGGCGCCCGCTACTACTTCGACACGGATGCCGCCCACCTCACCCTGGACGAGGCCGCCACCCTCGTGGCGATCCTCAACAACCCGGACAACCTCCGCATCGACCAGCCGAAGAACACCGCCAACGGGGCAGCCAACGGGTACAAGCTCACCCTCGCGCGCCGTAACTACGTCCTGGCGCGCATGTACGCCCACCACTCCATCACCGAAGCCCAGCTGAAGACCGCGCAAAAGACCCCGGTCTCCCCGAAGATCACCCCGCTGACCTCCGGTTGCGCGGCAGCCGCGAAGTACGACGCGGCGTACTACTGCTCCTACGTGCGCGACCAGCTGGAGAATGACCCCGCCTTCGGGAAGACCCGTGCCGACCGGATCGGCGCGCTCAACACGGGAGGACTCAGGATCTACACCCCGCTGCGCCTTGGCCTGCAAGCTTCCGCGCAGAAGGCGCTGAGCAGCTACGTCCCGGCCACCGCTGCCGGGGTGAAGCTCGGCGGCTCGAACGTCACGGTCGAGCCCGGCACCGGGAACGTCCTCACCATGGTGCAGAACACCAGCTACAGCAACCAGCAGGCAGACGGCCGAACGTCCGTCAACTACAACACCGACAAGGACTACGGCGGCTCCATCGGATTCCAGACCGGCTCCACCTTCAAAGCCTTCACCCTGGCCGCGTGGCTGGAAGCCGGGCACACCCTCGAGGAGACCGTCTCCACCACCCAGCACCAGTTCCCCTTCGGCGACTTCGCCAACAGCTGCGAAAACCTGGGAACCGGAGAATGGCACGTCAGCAACGCCGACCCCGCCGCCCCCAACCTCACCGTGCTTCAGGCCACCGCGCAGTCTGTGAACACCGCCTTCGCGAAGATGGGCACCCAGCTGGACCTCTGCGACATCTACAACATCGCCACAGACATGGGAGTGCACCTTGCCGACCCGGGCGGCACTTTCAAGGAGTTCCCCTCGATGATCCTCGGCGTGAACGCCATCTCCCCGCTGACCATGGCCGAGGCCTACGCCGGCTTCGCCGACAGCGGCATCGTGTGCACCCCGACCGCGATCACGAAGATCACCGACCCCGCAGGCAAGGCCATCCCGTTCACGACCCCCCACTGCACCCAGGCGATTCCGACGAACATCGCCAACACCGTCGAATACGACCTGCGCGGCGTCCTCGGACGCGGCGGGACCGCCGAGACCGCCAACCCGGCGGACGGCACCCCGCACTTCGCGAAGACCGGAACCAGCGACTACGACGAGCAGAACTGGCTCATCACCTCCACCACGAAATACACCAACTCCACCTGGGTCGGCAACGTCGCAGGCAAAGTCCACCTCGGCACCTGGCCGCTCCTGGCCGGCACCAACGGCTACGACGCCAAATTCTCCATCGCCAGGCAGCTCCTGCCAGTCCTCGACAGCCAACTCGGCGGCACCACGCTCCCCAGTCCCGACACCGCCCTCGTCGGGTATCCCGCCGCGCCGACCCGCACACCCACGCCGAGCCCGACCGCAACGAGCACGCCCGACGCATCCCCGCAGCCCAGCGCCACCTCATCGCCGACAACGACGGGTACCAAACCGTAGCCGAAAACCGCGGAGCCCTCGGCCCCAGAGACTAGACGATTACTGCATTCATACAAATAATGCTGTTGTGCAATGAACGGCGGCATCTGTCGCCGCGACGACTCGAGGGGAGGGAGCAACGCTTATGAGTCCTGAGTCAGGTATCGATACCGTGGCGATGTCTGCGGTCGCGCTCTTCGTGCTGCTGCTGATCGCAGCCTTTGGACTGGTGGCCGCTTGCGTCCTCCTCTTCGGTGGCCATGTCAGGGAGCGTGAGCGCTCGCGCTCTCACACGGACGCCGAGACGCCGCAGTATCAGCGCGCCCGTACGCCGCACCCCTGGCAGGGTTTCGTGGATGGGGCGGGCTTCTGGGTCGGCGGCGATGTCGGCAATGATGGCCCCGCATCCGACAGCAACCCGGAAGACGAGAGGTAAAACGCGCGCTTCCCTGCGTCCTGGCCGCTTGACGTAGCGGCGACCCGCGAAGCCGTGCGGCGACAGCCTCAGCCGGGCGACCAAAGTGATGACGCCTGGCATCGCTTGCTCTGTCTCAACGTCGGCACGGCGTTAGGTGCAGGATCGGTCGCGAACGAGGAGCTCGGAGGCAGTTCGGCGCGCGGTTTCGGATGATGCAAGACGACCGGCTGTCGCGCATCCTGGTGCGCCAGGGCCGAGGTGCCAGCTGAGCGGAACGTCGCAGTTGGGAACCGGTGGCGCGTTCCGCGCGACCGCGCTGGAATAGCGCCTTCAAAGCTGCCTGAGCCCCCCGGCGCGCTCGGGCCCGTGTCTACCGTGCCGACCGTTGCTGCGCAAGCCGTTGGCCCTGCTGGCGATTGTGTGCAGCATTGCAAGTGTTGCGTACGTGCAAGCGTCAAGCTGAGGTGGTGGGCCGATGTCGACAACGCTATGGACGCCGACAGCGGCGCTTGCGGGTGTGTTGTGCGGCGTGGTGGCGCACCGTCCAGAGTTCGGCGCCCGCGAACGCGGCGGCGAGCACCGCTTGGCTCAGCGCTGGGCGGCGGTAGCGCGGGGATGCCGCGACAACGAGCATGGACGCGGCGTGCAGGCCGTCGGTGAGCAGGCCCAGGGTTCGCAGCTCGGGTGCCGCGATGGTGAGGGCCGCTTGGACGATGTGCCTGGCGCCGGCGATCTTCGTGCCGCGGCGGACGACCGGATCTGTGTCGGCCTGGGTCGCGCACAGCAGGCCGGCTGCGGCGCGGGCGATTTCCAGTGTGGTGGTGAGCAACGGCGTTCCTTCGGACACGGGCGGTCAGTTTTGTCCGGGAGAGTGTCCGCATCTGCGGGATCTCAATCCCCGAGCGGGGCTGTAACGTGACCGGCGCGACCGGCTACGGCCTGCACGTCGCCCGGGACTACGCGCTGATCGCGGACGGGGAGCGCGGGGCGATCATGGGCCCTCGGGGGGAGGTCGTGTGGTTGTGCGCTCCGCGCTGGGATTCGCCGGCGGTCTTCTCTCGGCTGCTGGGCGGTGACAGCCTCTTCGCCATCACTCCGGACGCGGATGACTATGTGTGGGGCGGGTACTACGAGCCGGGGACTCTGGTGTGGCACAGCCGGTGGGTCGAGGACGCCCACATTGTCGAGTGCCAGGAGGCGCTCGCGTTCCCCGGTGAGCAGGACCGCCTCGTGCTGCTGCGGCGTGTCGTGGCGGGCGAAGGGGACTGCCGCGTTCGGATCGTGCTGCACCCGCGCCCGGGGTACGGAAGACACCGGGTCTCGTGGAGCCGTAGCGGAAGGACGCTGTGGGAGGGGCACGGTAGCGGTCTTTCGTTCCGCGTGCAGGGGCTCGAGGATGCACGTCTGAGTGCGGATGGCGGCCTAGAAGCGGTGCTGACGGTTGCCGCGGGGGAGCAGCACGACGTGGTGCTGGAGATCGCAGGCGGGGTTCTCGCCGAGGAGCCGGCGGAGGAGGAGCGGCTATGGACGGCCACGCGGGAGCGGTGGCGTAGCGAGGTGCCGGAGACGCACGGTACCGTCGCGGATCGGGACGTGCACCACGCCCGGGCGGTCCTGCGGGGGCTCACCAGCTCACACGGCGGCATGGTCGCCGCCGCGACGATGTCGCTGCCGGAGAGAGCCGAGCAGGGGCGCAACTACGACTACCGCTACGCGTGGATTCGGGACCAGTGCTTCACCGGCCAGAGCATGGCCTCGCTCGGGGACTATGCACTGCTGGACAATGCCGTCAGCTTTGTCGCCGACCGGCTGCAGCAGGACGGCCCCGGACTCAAGCCGGCCTATGCCGTCGACGGCGGTCCCGTGCCGGATGAGAAGAGACTGCCGCTGCCTGGCTATCCCGGCGGAGTGGCGATCGCCGGCAACCGGGCCAACCAGCAATTCCAGCTCGATGCCTTCGGCGAGGCTCTTTCGCTCTTCGGCACTGCAGCGCGCCTTGACCGTTTGGACGTGGAGATGTGGCCGGCGGTTGAAGTGGCAGTGGATGCAATCGCCGCACGTTGGGACGAGCCGGATGCGGGAATCTGGGAGCTTAAGGCGCGGTGGTGGACGCATTCCCGACTGGCCTGCGTCGCCGGGCTGCGCGCCGTAGCTGCCCACGCACCCTCAGGGCGCGGGGCGCAGTGGGCGGCGCTCGCGGACAGGATCCTCGCCGAGGTGGGCAACCGAGGTGTGCACGCCAGCGGAAGATGGCAACGGGCAGCCGACGATCCCGGCATCGATGCGGCGCTGCTTCTGCCGGCGATCCGCGGAGCGGTCGCCTGGGAGGATCCGCGAGCCCTGTCGACGGTCTCGGCAGCGCTGGGCGAGCTGGCCAGCGAGGAATACCTGTATCGCTTCCCGCAGAACGGCCAGTTAGGGGACGAGGAAGGAGCTTTCCTGCTGTGCAGCCTCATGATGGCGCTGTCCCTGCATCAGCAGGGCCGTGACGTGGAGGCCACTAGGTGGTTCGAGCGCGTCCGCGGCTGCTGCGGACCGGCAGGTCTCTTCTCCGAAGAATGGGACGTCCTGCAACGGCAGAGCCGAGGCAACGTGCCGCAGGCGTTCGTGCACGCCTTCTTCGCCGAGACCGCGCGAGCCCTCGCCGAGCCTCACCGAGATCACAGCGCAGGGCAGGCGTGACAGACATGGGCGAAAACAGTGCCGGTTACCGAAGGAGTAGAGGACGAGATGCAGTTTTCTGATGCGCGCAGCCGGGTGGCCGTCGTCACCGGCGGATCTGCGGGTCTCGGGCGTGCCATCACGCGTGAGCTCGCGGCTCGAGGATGGGATGTCGCCGTCCTTGCCCGCGGTAATGACGGTGCTGCGGCCGCGCTTGAGGACGTCGAGGCTGCGGGTCGCCGCGGCTTGGCGGTCCTCGCGGATGTCAGCGTCAACGACGAGGTGGAGTCCGCCGCCGAGAGGATCGAGCAGGCGCTCGGCCCGATCGAACTGTGGGTCAACAACGCGATGACCGGCGTGTTCGGGGAGTTCCTCGAAACCGATCCGGAGGACTTCGACCGCGCCACCCGGGTCGTCTATCTCGGATTCGTGAACGGCACCCGCGCCGCACTGAAACGCATGGTCCCGCGCGACCACGGCCACGTCATCCAGGTCGGCTCGGCTCTCGGCCACCGCGGCATCCCGCTGCAGGCCGCGTACTGCGCCGCAAAGCATGCGATCAAAGGCTTCACCGAATCCGTGCTGACCGAGCTGCTCCACAACGGCAGTAGGGTCAAGCTGTCGGAGGTTGATATGCCGGCGCTGAACACGATCCAGTTCAACTGGGTGAGAAACGCCCTGCCGCATCATCCTCAACCCGTCCCACCCATCTACCAGCCCGAAGTCGGGGCCCGCGCCGTCGCACACGTTGCCGAGCATCCCAGGCGGCGGACCTGGGTGGGAGAGATGACCGTGGCGACGATCATCGGCAACCGGCTGTCCACCCGGGTGGCGGACTGGTACCTCGCTCGGACGGGGTACTCCGGCCAGCAGGCCCCCGACAAGCGTGAGGCTCAGATCGGCGTGAACCTCTACGAACCCGTCCCGGGTGACCAAGGCGCGCACGGCATCTTCGACGACCGGGCTCGCCGCACCTCTCCGCAAACCTGGGCAATCACCCACCGCACCGCGGCATGGGCGGCTGCAGGAGCCGCTCTCGCCGCCGCCGCGGTGGGCGGAAGCACAGCGCTTCGGAGCAGGCGATGAAAGCGTCCCGGCTCATGCAGAGCGTGCGGGACGCCGACGCGGCCGCACGCGATGTACGCGGGCAGCGCCGCGCGCTCGCGATGGGCGACCGCATCCTCGGCCTCCTCACCGCGACCGACCACAAGGTCATCGGCTACCTGTACCTCACCACCTCGTTCGTCTACTTCTTGATCGGCGGGGTGCTGGCGTTGCTGATGCGGGTGCAGCTGTTCGAGCCGGGGGAGCGGTTCGTTCCGACCGGAGAGGTTTACAACCAGCTGTTCACGATGCACGGCACGATCATGCTGCTGCTGTTCGCCACGCCCTTGTTCGCCGGCTTCGCGAATGTGATCATGCCGTTGCAGATCGGCGCCCCCGATGTGGCCTTCCCGCGACTCAACGCGCTGTCCTATTGGCTGTATGCCTACGGGGCGCTGACCGTGGTCCTCGGATTCCTGCTGCCGGGAGGTGCCGCGGATTTCGGCTGGTTCGCGTACCAGCCGCTGGCCTCGTCGACGTTCTCGCCCGGGCTGGGCGGCGACGTGTGGGTGTTCGGGCTCATCCTCTCGGGCTTTGGCACGATCCTCGGCTCGGTGAACTTCATCACGACCATCGTCACCATGCGCGCCCCCGGCATGACCATGTTCCGCATGCCGATCTTCTGCTGGAACACCCTCGTCACCGCGATCCTCGTGCTGTTGGCCTTCCCGGTTCTCACCGCAGCCCTCTTCGCAGCCGGCGCCGACCGGATGCTCGGTGCCCACATCTTCGACGCCGCCAACGGGGGCGCCCTGCTCTGGCAGCACCTGTTCTGGTTCTTCGGCCACCCGGAGGTCTACATCGTCGCCCTGCCGTTCTTCGGCATCGTCACCGAGGTGTTCCCGGTCTTCAGCCGCAAACCGGTCTTCGGCTACAAGGGCCTGATCTACGCGACACTCGCCATCGCCGCTCTCTCCGTGACCGTGTGGGCCCACCACATGTTCGTCACCGGCGCCGTGCTGCTGCCGTTCTTCTCGCTCATGTCGATGCTCATCGCGGTGCCGACAGGGGTGAAGTTCTTCAACTGGATCGGGACCATGTGGCGCGGTCACCTCACGTTCGAGTCGCCGATGCTGTTCGCCATCGGATTCCTCATCACCTTCCTCTTCGGAGGGCTGACCGGTGTGATCCTCGCCTCGCCGCCGCTGGACTTCCACGTCTCCGACACCTACTTCGTGGTCGCGCACTTGCACTACGTCGTCTTCGGGACGGTCGTGTTCGCGATGTTCTCCGGCTTCTACTTCTGGTGGCCGAAATGGACGGGCAAGATGCTGGGCGAGAAGCTCGCCGTCTGGCACTTCTGGATCCTGTTCATCGGGTTCCACACGACTTTCCTCATCCAGCACTGGCTGGGTGTGGACGGCATGCCGCGGCGTTACTACACGTATTCCGCATCTGACGGCTTCACCTGGATGAACCAGCTCTCCACGATCGGATCGATGCTTATTGGCGCGTCGATGCTGCCGTTCTTCCTCAACGTGTACGTCACCTGGCGGCATGCGCCAAAGGTGCAGGTGAATGACCCGTGGGGGTACGGCCGGTCGTTGGAGTGGGCGACGAGTTGCCCGCCGCCTCGGCACAACTTCACGAGCATGCCCCGCATCCGTTCTGAGTCTCCGGCCTTCGACTTGAACCATCCGGAGGCCGCTCCGATCGCCGTGCCGGAAGGGGCTCAGCGATGAGGGCGAGCGCATTGCTGTTCTGGGGCCTTGCCGGCTTCTTCCTCCTCGAGGACATCGGCTATGGACTCTGGACGCTGCACGATCAGGGCCGCATCGAATGGACCGGAACCGTCGCTATGGGCCTGTGCTTCATCTTCGGTGTGCTGCTGGCGTTCTACCTCACCGTCTCGAGTTCCGCCCCGAACCGTCTCCCGCAGGATCGCGCCGACGCGTCGATCGAGGATGGCGACCCGGAGATGGGCTTCTTCAGCCCCTGGAGCTGGTGGCCCTTCGCTCTCGCCACCTCCTGCTTCGTGGTCTTCCTCGGCTTCGCCATCGGCATCTGGATGGTCATGATCGGCGGCGCGCTGGTAGCCGTCGCACTCGTCGGGTGGGTCTACGAGTATTACCGCGGATTCCACGCCCGATGAGCGCACGCCTCCTGCAACTCGCCACCGGCGGCGTGGTCGGCATGACCACCCTCGGCGACCCGGCCGCCCAACACACTGTCCTGCTGTGCCATCCCACACCGGGAGCGTCCGGCTTCGATCCCGATCCGGTCATCACCGGCCAGAGGTCCGTCCGGATCGTCTCCGCGGATCGTCCTGGCTACGGGGCAAGCTCCCCGCGGATATCGCCGCTCGCTGAGCCGCACCTCGCCGAGCTTGCCGTCCTCGACGAGCTGACCGGTGCCGGAGCTCGCATCGACGCCGTCATCGGCTGGGGTTACGGCGGCCTCATCGCGCTGCGCGTCGCCGCGGAGCGCCCCGACGCCATCGCGCGCGTCGCGCTCGTGCAGACGGCAGCACCGAAAAACCGGCTACACGACATCGTCATCCGCCGCACTCGCGCCTGGATCCCGCAGCACCGCGACCCGCTTCGAGCACGCGCGGCACTACTCGGCGGCACCAGGATCAAGGCGTTGTCCCTGCTGGGCGCTGGCGACGAAGACGAGGCGCTGCGCCTTTCCGGCACCGAGCAGCGCTGCGAACGGATGCTCGACCAGGCCGTCGCACAGGGCGAGGCCGGCATCGAGTTCGACCGCCGGGCCCTACACCGAGGCGGCTGGGCACCGGCGGCGCGCTCCCTTCGAGCGCGCACCCTCGTCCTCTACGGCGCACGCGACAAGCGGCTCGGCCCCTCAGACGCGAAGTGGTTCGCGCGGCGGCTTCCGCATCCGCATGTCGAGGTCATTGCAGAAACAGCCGCCATGACCATCGCATCGGACTGGGCCCGCGTCCTGGACTTCGCCACCGGTGACACCGTCACGTCGCCCACCGCTGCGGATGCGGCGCACGAGTAGCACTCAAGAGACCTACGAATGTGAGGAGAAGCGTGAAACGGAAGACGACGAAAGCAGCCAATTCAGCGCGCGCCGCCGCGCGGGAAGTCCACGAGATCAGGCATGGCCGGTTCGAACGGCTGCTCTCCGTACTGACCGCGATGGGCGCCGCCGTGACGACCGCCGAGATCTTCTTCGAGCATGATCGTGCGAGCTTCGGCAACCGCTGGATGTGGGCGCCTATCGTGATCGGCCCAGTGGGCGCCCTGGCAGGACTGGCCGGCTATCGCAGTAAGACGATGGCCAAGACCGTGCTGCCCCTGGCATCCGCCGTCATCATCGCCAACGGGCTTCAAGGTACCGTGCTGCACGCCCGCGGGGTGGCACAGCGGCCCGGCGGGTGGCGCAACTTCCGCTACAACGTCGAGATGGGGCCGCCCCTGTTCGCGCCGCTCCTGGTCACGCTCGTCGGGGGCATGGGTCTGCTCGCCGCGGTGCTGCGGAGGGAGCGATGAGCGAACGCACTCCGCTGCCGGCCGGCGCCGTCGGCCCACGTTTTCCCGGCTTCAATGTGCTCGACCAATCGGCGCACTGGGACGACGCCACCCGCGCGGCGATCACGGGCCGCATGCACGCGTTGCCGCCGGTGCGCTTCTTCACGATCGAGGAGGAGGCTGCGGCCAAGAGCCTGTTCGATCAACTGCTCGACCAGCGCCCGTCACCCGGCGAGCAGTCCGTCGACGTGGTGCGCATGGTGGACTCGCGCTTGGCTGAAGATGAGACCGACGGCTGGCACTACGACACGATGCCGCCGGACCGGGAGGCGTGGCGGTGCTCACTCGCTGGTCTCGACGAGGATGCCCAGGGGGCTCACGGCGCGGCTTTCGCGTACTGCGAGTGGGATGAGCAGCACGCGCTGTTACTAGCGATTCAGACGTCTGAGGAGAAGACCTGGCACGGACTGCCGCGCGCCCAGGTGTGGAGCCTGTGGACGCGCTACGCCGCCACTGCTTTCTACTCGCACCCGTGGGCATGGAACGAGATCGGATTCAGCGGCCCGGCGTATCCCCGCGGTTACAAAGCTGCCGGAGTCGGGAAACGCGAACCGTACGAGGTACCCGACGCGATGCCCGGCGACGACCCCGTGCACCGGAGCGCGCCGTGAGCCGGGTACGGGACCGCAACGAGTCGGCATGGCTGCTCACCCCGCGCGGTGCGTTCCCCACCCAGTTACGCGAGCAGATGCGTCGCTTCGACGATGAGGACGAGGTGGATGCCGTCATCGTCGGAGCCGGCGCCGGCGGTTCGACCGTCGCCCAGCGGCTCGCCCGGGCCGGATGGAAAGTGGTGGCCCTGGATGCCGGACCGTTCTGGGATCCGGAGCAGGACTGGGTCAGCGACGAGGCCGGCTCCCACAAGCTGTACTGGACCGAACCGCGGCAGATCGGAGGATCCGACCCGGTACCGCTCGGCTCCAACAACTCAGGCCGCGGAGTCGGCGGCTCAATGGTGCACTACGCGGGGTACACGCCGCGATTCCATCCCAGCGACTTCCGCACACTCACTCAGGACGGCGTCGGAGCGGACTGGCCGCTCGACTACGACGACCTCAAGCCCTACTACGAGCAGATCGAAGCCGAGTTGCCAGTTGCCGGCGAGGACTGGCCGTGGGGCGACCCGCACAATTATCCGCAGCGGCCGCACCCTGTCGGCGGCAACGGGGAGATCTTCCTGCGTGGCGCACAAGCTGCCGGCATCGAAGCGAAGGTTGGACCCGTCGCCATCTCGAACGGCCGTTTCGGGCACCGGCCGCACTGCATCTACCGCGGCTTCTGCTTGCAGGGATGCAAGGTGAACGCGAAAGCCTCTCCGCTCGTCACGCACATCCCCGACGCGCTCACTCACGGCGCCGAGATTCGCCCCGACTGCATGGTCACGCGCGTCGAAATCGACGAGCGGACCGGGCGCGCCACAGGGGTCCATTACGTCCGCGACGGCCGCCAGCGCTTCCAGCGCGCCCGCATCGTCGTGGTCGCCGGCTACTCGATCGAGACGCCGCGGCTCTTGCTCAACTCGGCCTCGGCGCGGTTCCCTGACGGGCTCTGCAATGACTTCGACCAGGTGGGTCGCTACTTGATGGTGCAGGGAGCGCCGCAGACGGCGGGGCGGTTCGACGAGGAGATCCGCATGTTCAAGGCCCCGCCGCCGGAGGTGAGCACCGAGGCGTTCTACGAGACCGACCCGACGAAGTCCTACAAGCGTGGCTTCTCGATCCAGACCGTCTCGCCGCTACCGATTACCTGGGCGGAACACGTGATGGCGCAGGGGCACTGGGGCAGGGATCTGCGCAACTACATGTCTGACTACGTGCACTGGTCTGTGCTCGGCGCCCTGTGCGAGTTCCTCCCGCTGCCTGAGAACCGGATCACGCTCGCGGACCAGAAGGACCGCAACGGCATGCCGATCGCGCACATGGCCTATAGCCAGTGCGAGAACGACAAGCAGCTCGTGAAGGCCGCCACAGCCGTGATGGAGCGCATCCTGAAGGCTGCGGGCGCTGACGAGGTCATCACGATCAATCGATACGCGCACCTCGTCGGCGGAGCCCGCATGGCCGCCAGCGAACAGGAGGGCGTCGTCGACCGGTACGGTCGCTCCTTCGCCGTGCCGAACCTGTTCATCGCGGACGGCAGCGTGCTGCCGACACAAGGCAGCGCCAACCCGGCGCTGACCATCATGGCCATCGCCGCGCGGACGGCGGGGTACCTGGCTGCGGCGTGACCGGGCTGAGTGGATCGCCTCGGTGCTTGCAGATGCGAGGAGGCCGATTGTCTCTCCCTATCGAACACGGGCGCAAGCCGGGCGCGTCCGCAACTCAAGCATGCTTCACTCCAACTGCTGCGCGTATGCAATCCATGCAGATTCCGGTGTGCACGAGTCCGAGGCTCGCTCCGTGTCGCAGGCAGCGCGGTGAAACCACAGCGGCAAAGGGGGAATCCTGATGACCACAGTGAGCGACTTCCTGATTCAACGCGTCAGAGAGTGGGGCGTAAGCCGCATCTTCGGATATCCCGGGGATGGCATTGGCGATTTCGACGGGGCGCTGGGCCGCGCCGAGCGGGCCGGTACCGGGTTGGACTACGTCCGGCCGACGCATGAGGAAATCGCGGCGTTCATGGCGACGGCACATGCGAAGTTCACCGGCGAGGTCGGAGTGTGCGCCGCCACGTCCAGCCCCGGCGCGTTCCATCTGCTGAACGGGCTGTATGACGCGCAGATGGACAATGTGCCGGTCGTCGCGATCGTCGGCCAGCAAGGCCTTGACGCGCTGGGAACCTTCACGCAGCAGGAGAGCAACCTTGAGGTGGTGTTCGCGGACGTTGCCGCATACGTGAAGACGATCGTGTCGCCCGAGCAGGCGCAGGCCGTGATCGACACCGCATTCCGGACCGCGACTACCCGGTTGCAGCCGGCTATCGTCGTTGTGCCGCACGACGTTCAGGGCATGGAGATGACCGAGCCCGCGGCCGCGCATTGGGTGTCGCGATCCAGCAGCGCGGCGGCATCGACGAAGATCACGCCTCCGTCTTCGGACATCCAGCGGGCGGCACAGGTCATCAACGAAGGCCGCAAGGTGACGTTCCTCGTAGGCGCTGGCGCACGGGGAGCCACCGACCTCGTCGTGGAGGCAGCGCGGCGGGTCGGCGCTGGGATCGTCACCGCGCTGCGCGGCAAGGACGTCATCCCCTCGGATGTCTCGTTCCATACCCAGCAGGTGGGCCTGCTCGGCACGCTTCCCAGCTACCGGCAGATGACGGAATGCGACACGCTCGTCCTTCTCGGCACCAACTACCCGTACGGGGAGTTCCTGCCAAAGACGGGCCAGGCTCGTGCCGTACAGGTCGATCTCAAGCCCGAGCAGCTCGGCATACGCTATCCGACCGAGGTGAATCTATGGGGCGATGTCGGTGCGACCTTGTCCGCCCTGCTGCCGATGCTCGTGCAGCAGGAAGACCTGTCCTGGCAGGAGCAGATCGCCAAGGAATGGACGCAGGCCGAGCAAGAGCTGCATGCACAGGCGATGCTCGGCTTCCCCGACGGTGGGAACCCGCGCCGGGTGTACTTCGAGCTGAACGAACGGCTGCCCGAGAACGCGATCGTGACCGCGGACGCCGGGACGACCGCGGACTGGTATGCGCAGCACATTCGCCTGCGCCGCGGCATGCGCGGCGACCTCTCGGGGCGCCTGGCGAGCATGCTCGCCGCGATGCCTTATGCGATCGCCGCGAAATTCGCATACCCCGAGCGGCCCGTGATCTGCACCATCGGGGACGGCGCCTTCCAGATGCTCGGCATGAACGAGCTAATCACGGTCAAGAAGTACCAGGAGAGGTGGCCGAACAAGCAATTCATCGTTGTTGTGCTCCATAACGATGACCTGTCGCAGGTGTCGTGGGAGATGCGCACCGAGGATGCCAACCCTGTTTGGCGGACGGCGCAAGACGTCGAATCCGTCGACTATGCCGGCTACGCCGAGTTGCTCGGCTTCAAAGGGATCCGCCTGAGGAGCGACGAGGATGCCGGCGCAGCATGGGACGAGGCATTCGCGCACGACGGCCCCACACTGATCGACGCGTATGTGACCCGCAACGCGCCCCCGCTGCCGCCGAAGATCACGAAGCAGTATCGCAACAACATGATGAAGGCGATGCTCAAGGCCGACCCACTGGAAGTCCCCACGCTGGTCGACAGCGCCGAGGCGCTGGCCAGCGAAGCCCTCCACCGAACCAAGAGCGCGCTCCACCTCGGCAAGAACGATCCCGGGCAACGCGAATAGGCACCCCCGGTGCGGCCACAGGCTAGTTTCATCCACCGACTGGGTGTTGCTGGGGTCGGAGCCGCGTGAATCCTCCCTAAGGCGCGTGGCCTCCGGTGAAAGAAAAGAGAGGAGAAACCGGTGGTGGCATCAGCGGCGATCGATCGAATCGAGACCAATGTGTACCGCGTGCCGACAGATCTGCCGGAAGCGGACGGAACGGCCGAATGGGCTGAGACCACGATCGTCGTCGCGACGGTCGCCGCCGGCAGTACCGAAGGTCTCGGCTACAGCTACTGCGAGGCCGGCGCCGCCGATGTCATAGAGCATATGCTCGCACCTCTGGTGAGAGGGCGTCGCCCCGAGGAGTTACCTGCGATCAGGGCGGTGCTGGAGCACAAGGTCCGCAACACCGGCCGCGACGGCCTGGTCGCGTGCGCCCTGTCCGCGATGGATGTCGCACTGTGGGATTTGCGGGCACGCCTCCTCGACGTGCCGCTACTTGCTCTTCTCGGCCGCGCCTCGCCCTCGGCGCGGGCTTACGGCAGTGGCGGCTTCACGACGTACGACGACTCGACCATGGCCCAGCAGTTGCGCGGCTGGGTTGCCGCGGGGATGACGGCTGCGAAGATCAAAATCGGCGAGTCCCGAGGCGGCGCTGAAAGCCGCGATCTGCACCGCGTACGTCTGGCCCGCGAGGCGATTGGGCCGTCTGTCGAGCTGTTCGTCGACGCCAACGGCGGCTACACGCCGTCCCAGGCCCGCCGCATGGAGCGCGCACTCCAGGAATTCGGGGTGCGCTGGTTCGAGGAGCCGGTCTCCTCGGACATGCCCGAGGAGCTCGCCGACATTCGCTCAAGCAGCCGGATGGATATCGCCGCAGGCGAATACTGCTGGCGCGTCCAGGACGCAGCGCGCCTCCTCGAAGCACGAGCCGTGGACTGTTTGCAGTTGGACGTCACTCGCTGCGGTGGATTCACTGGCTGGCTTCAGGGCGCGGCAGTCGCCGCTGCCCACGGCGTCGAGATCTCGGCGCACTGCGCACCCCAACTCAGTGCACACGCCGTGTGCGCCAGCCCGAACGCCCGGCACCTTGAGTACTTCCACGACCACGCCCGGATCGAACCGCTGTTGTTCGACGGCACCCTCCACGTTCGGTCCGGCGCCCTGGTACCGCACGACCTGCCCGGTCACGGACTCAGCGTCTCGGATCGCGCAGAAGAGTTCCGCACATGAGTGCAATCGAACCGGAGAGCATCGGCGTGAGTGGTGTGCTCTTGGGGCTGTGTGATGCAGACACCTTGTTACAAAGGGAGGCTGACCCGCATCATCCACGAGTAAGCCGCTCACGCCAGGGCTGACGTTCAGCGAACCGGGCGTTCAACTGATCTCCTTCGCGATGAGCCTGTTCCGGCGCCTTCAAGCAACAGGCACCGCGCTCCCAGTCGACCTAAGGGTGTACGAGGAGTTGCTGGAATCAATCGCAGTCGCCGACTACACGGACGTCGATCAGACATAAGGTCGTAGACCTTGTTCTCTATTGCTGCTTGGACACTCATCCTTCTCCGTCGTCGTCCACCACGGCGGTGCGGCGCAACACGCACTGGTTGGGCGATTGCGCGACCCGCGCTGCGGTCGAGAGGCGCTAACAACGTGCTCACGTGCGAAGAGATCTCATCGTCGATTGCGACGCGGTATATGGCTCGTTGCAGCGAGTCGCGGCACATCGAACGCTGACTGACCGCTTGTCGATTTCGTGCTGTAGATGCGGCAGTGAGCGCGAGCACGGCAACCGCGATGCCCCAAAGGTCACGTCCAGTCTGTGGTGGGGCGCAGTCGACAGTTATTCGACAGTTCAGCCTCATCGAACTGGCTCCAGAGCGACCGAGGTGGCACGATGCTTAATAAAGAGGTCAAGAACTGGCTCCGTGAATGGCCAGATCTATCAGGAGTTTTGCCGAGAAGACTCGAAACCGTGGCCCCCATGCCGCCACACCAGAGGCGGTCAGGATTCTTCAGGGGGTCAGGGGTTCGAGTCCCCTCAGATCCACCAGGAGCCCTGATCAAGCCGCTATTTGATCGCCACTTTGCGGATCGATGTGCATGGGGTTCGATAAGTATTCGACTGTTCGCCGATTGATTCGGGCGCACTCGCCGATTCTCGGCGGATCGCAGGGGTTTTTGATCTCAGGTGCCCATGTCAGCGCTTATCGCGGCGCCGGATTCACTTCTTGTTCAGCATGGAGGTGGCGGTCGTGATTCTCAGACGTGCTCTCGCCTCAGGCGAAGCAACTCCTTCACGCGGAGCGGTTTGGCGCCGTGACGATCGTGGATCGGGCGCTGTTCGTGCCCACGTTGTGCACGGCAAGCTGCGAAGCTCGACATGTGATCGTCCCATCAGTCTTCTTCGGACATGACGGCTATGACTGGCTGGCGCTTGCTGCGCAAGCCGGCGGCGCTTTGGCGACCGTTATTACGGCGATCGTGGCGATCGCGGCGTTGCTCGTGTCGCTTTGGTTGGCCCTCGTCGATCGGAAGCGATCGCGTGAAGTCACAGCAAGAGCGGAAGACGAGCTTCGTCGAAGCCGTGAAGCCGATCTTCGGGCCCAGGCCGAGCTGATCACGGTCTGGCTCGACCAGGACGAGGGGTCGGGCCGCGGTGACGTTATGCTCTCGAACGCTTCGACCGGTGCCATCTACGACGTCGTGATCGGCTACGGCGTCGCCTACGGGGCGGGTACCGGCTTCCTCAAGGGGGAGTGGAACTCCAACGACGCGCTCCTCTTCATCAACCGTCTCCCGCCGGGCATGTGGGCTGTAGCCGGGGCTCCGGGCTATCCCGGCGGTGGAATGCATATCCATGTGGAAGCCGCGATAGCTTTCCGCGACGCTGCAGGTCGGGATTGGGCGAGAGACGCGACCGGCGACCTTCAGCAGATCGAGGAGCATCCTTACGAGTACGTCCAGGCGATGCAGCCGATCAGCCCATGGGCCACCATCCGTCGCGTCTCCTCGGTTTGACGTCAAGCTCGTCGTCCGAGATTGCCAGGCAATGTCGGCCGAGCACGCTACGTTCACCCCATGGATGTGGTCCCGCGTGCGAAGCCGTTTCGCTTCGGTGTCGCGCGCGGTGCACGGGGCGAGTTCAAGCCGATCTGCGCGATCGGGATGATTCGCGACGGCGGCATCTTCGTGTCGCCCGCCAAGATCGCCAACGCACGATGGACATACGGCGTCACTCCGAGGTACCTGCTCGACAAAGCCACCGACTTCGTCACCCTCGACGAGCGGCCGAAACTGCATTACCACCAGAGTGGCATTGCATCAGTCACGCTCACGGGGACGTCTCTGGAACCTCGCCGGCTGCACATGAACCCGATCACTGAGATTCGCCGATCAGGTCTGCTGCACCGTGGACTCAGTGGGTGGGGGCGTCTGTGTCGACGACGCTCGAAATGTAGGCCATAGCGACGGTTGAAAAGTAGGCCATCCAGACAGATTGGATGGGTGACCTCCTTGGAGGATTGGGCGTTGATCCGGCGGCTGGTCGCGGAGGGTGTTCCGCAGCGTCGGGTCGCGAGAGAGTTGGGCATCGCACGGAAGACGGTCGCGGCTGCGGTGGCGTCGGAGCGGCCGCCGAAGTACGAGCGCAAGGCGGTTCCGACGTCGTTTACGCCGTTTGAGCCACGGGTGCGGGCGCTGCTTGAGGAGCACCCGGAGATGCCGGCCATGGTGATCGCGGAGCGGCTGGAGTGGTCGGGGTCGATCACTTGGTTCCGTCAGAACGTGCAGCGGCTGCGGCCCGAGCACCGCCCGGTCGATCCCGCGGATCGACTTACGTGGGCGGCCGGCGATGCGGTGCAGTGCGATCTGTGGTTCCCGCCGCAGCGCATCCCGCTCGAGGACGGGTCGGCCGCGTTGCTGCCGGTGCTGGTGATCGTGGCCGCGCACTCGAGGTTCCTCACCGCCCGGATGATCCCGTCGCGTAAGACCGAGGATCTGCTTTTGGGGTCGTGGGAGCTGATCCGGCAGCTGGGCCGGGTGCCGAGGAGGCTGATCTGGGACAACGAGTCCGGGATCGGGCAAAGGGGGCGCCTGGCCGAGGGGGTGTCCTCGTTCGCTGGGACGCTGGCTGCGAGGATCGTGCAGCTGAAACCGTACGATCCGGAGTCCAAGGGCATCGTGGAGCGGCACAACGGGTTCTTCGAGACCTCGTTCATGCCCGGTCGCGCCTTCGCCTCGCCGCAGGACTTCAACACGCAGCTGGCCGAGTGGCTCGAGAAGGCGAACGCGCGGCTGGTGCGCACGATCATGGCGCGGCCGATCGATCTGATCGAGCACGATCGCTCCCGGATGCTGCCACTGCCGCCGATCCCGCTGCAGCTCGGCTGGCGCGAACGGTTCCGACTCGGACGCGACTACTACGTGCGCCTCGCCGGGAGTGACTACTCGGTCGATCCGCACGCGATCGGACGCATGGTCGATGTGGCTGCCGATCTCGACCGGGTGCGCGTGCGGCTGGAGGGCCGCATCATCGCCGACCACGCTCGTGTGTGGGCACGCGGGATGACGATCACCGACCCGGCGCATGTGGAGACCGCGAAGCTCATGCGCACGCAGTTCCAGCAGCCCAAGCCCGTGCTCGGCGATGACCTCGGCCGGGATCTGGCCGACTACGACCGGGCGTTCGGGCTCACCGGCGAGGTGGCCTGATGAGCGCCATCTCGAGCGAGGCGGTCAAGCAGATCGCCTACCTCTCCGGGGCGCTGAAAGCACCCAGGATCACCGAGGCCGCATCGCGTCTGGCCGATCAGGCCCGGGATGCCGGCTGGTCGTTCGAGGACTACCTCGCCGCTGTCCTTGAGCGGGAAGTCTCAGCACGCAACGCTTCCGGCGCCGAGCTGCGCATCCGCGCCGCTGGCTTCCCCGCCCGTAAGACCCTCGAGGACTTCGACTGGGACGCGCAGCCCGGCAGCCGGCAGCAGGTCGCGGCATTGGCCTCCGGCGGGTTCCTCGCCGAGGCGCGCAACGTTGTGCTCCTCGGGCCGCCCGGAACCGGGAAGACCCATCTGGCCACCGGCCTCGGGATCGTCGCGGCCCGGCACGGGCACCGGGTGCTGTTCGCCACCGCAACCGACTGGGTGACCCGGCTCACGGATGCGCACCGGCAGGGCCGGCTCCCGGCCGAGCTCGCGCGGCTGAAGCGCTACGGGCTGATCATCGTGGACGAGGTCGGCTACCTGCCCTTCGAGCAGGACGCCGCGAACCTGTTCTTCCAACTGGTCTCCTCCCGCTACGAGCACGCCTCGTTGATCCTCACCAGCAGCCTGCCGTTCTCCGGCTGGGGCGGCGTGTTCGGCGACCAAGCAGTCGCGGCCGCGATGATCGACCGCATCGTGCACCACGCCGACGTCCTCACCCTCAAAGGTGCCAGCTACCGGCTCCGCGGCCGCGGGATCGACAGCCTCCCCAGCATCAAAACCCACGACACGGCAGACTGAACACGACGAACCGGTGGCCTACTTTTCGACCGTCACATCGGCCCACATTTCAAACGTCGTCGACACCCGAGTGCCGCGCTTCAAGAATCGAATCGCGGGAACACGCCAGGGAGTCTGACTTCCTGACCCATCGCCTCGTGCCTCATCCCACATCGTTCGAAATAAGACCCCGGCTCAGAAGGTCCTAGATCCCGTTCTCACGGCTGCTGGAGGTCAACACCGTGACCACGTGCGTGGCACAGCCTGAGGTGTCCCTCCGGAAGGCGATGCCCGCTACCCCTGCCAGTGCTCCCTCACAGGGATGCCGGACGCGCGTGCGCGCCGCATCATGTCCCGGGTGCCGATTCGCCGCCCCGTCGCGAAGGAACGCGAGGCACACGCTCGCGCCGCAGTCGGCCATCGCCTGGTTGCGCGTGTGGCCAGCGGACTTCCCGAGCCCGTCCCAGTCCGCGGGGTGAGCCTCGTCGGCCACCCGCGCTGACCGTGCGAGGTCCCTGGCGATGCGGTCCGCGCCTCGCGCGTCACCGTGGACCACGACAACCGGTCCGAGATGCCCGGCAGCTCGTAGATCCCGGACAGCCGCGTTCAGCGCGGCGCGCACCAGCTCGCGGTCGGTCAGTTCCCGGCTTCCGGTGACCAGGATGCGCACAGGGGCGGGAGCGGGTTCCATGCCCTCATCTATGCGTGTCTCCACCGTCACGACGAACGCCTGGCGCGCTAGATGTACTGACCTCGACCGTTGTTGATTCGGTCGATGGGTGGTTTGCCTTCGATGCCGAGGTGGGCTCTGTCTAGGTTGTAATGGTCGATGAAGGCGGGCAAGGCCT
>NZ_JBHSCN010000020.1:0-33242 GCF_042651345.1 Gryllotalpicola reticulitermitis | reverse complement strand
TGCCCGCCTTCATCGACCATTACAACCTAGACAGAGCCCACCTCGGCATCGAAGGCAAACCACCCATCGACCGAATCAACAACGGTCGAGGTCAGTACAGCTAGCTCGCAGCACCGGCTCGATCAGCGCGAAGGCGCGCGCCCGGTGGCTGACCGTGTTCTTCCGCTGCGGGTCGAGTTCGGCGGCGGATGCTCCACCCTCGCCCGCGGGCAGGAAGATCGGGTCATAGCCGAACCCGTTGTCACCCCGCGCGACGCGCGCGAGCTCACCCGGCCACACGCCCTCGACGGTCGTCTCAGTGCTGCCCGAGACGAACGCGATCGTGCACGAGAAGTGAGCCGCCCGATGCTCGTCCGGGACGTCAACCAGCTGATCGAGCAACAGGTGCAGATTGGCTGCGTCGTCGCCGTGACGCCCCGACCAACGGGCGGAGAAGACCCCGGGTGCACCCCCGAGCACATCGACGCAGATGCCGGAATCGTCAGCGAGCGCGGGCAGCCCCGTGTGCGCTGCAGCGACGCGAGCTTTGATGAGTGCGTTCGCGGCGAAGGTCACGCCGTCCTCCACCGGCTCCGGGCCCTCGTATGCGACGATCTCGAGCCCCGGCACGCTCGCCGCGAGGATGCGCTGGAACTCGTCGGCCTTGTGGGAGTTGTGTGTCGCGAGCACGACGCGCATGCTCAGCCCTCGAGCGCCGCGCGCTGGATCACCGCGAGCTCAGCATTGCCCGCGAGTGCGAGGTCGAGCAGCGCATTCAGCTCATCGCGATCGAACGGCGCACCCTCCGCCGTCCCCTGCACCTCAACGAACGCACCCGCACCCGTGACCACGACGTTCATGTCGGTCTCGGCACGCGAGTCCTCGACGTATGCCAGGTCGAGCATGGGAACGCCGTCGATGATGCCGACCGAGATCGCAGAGACGGATTCGGTGAGCGCCACGGCCTTCTTGCCGATGAATCCGCGCTCCTTGCCCCAGGCGAGCGCATCTGCGAGAGCCACGTAGGCGCCCGTGATCGCCGCGGTGCGGGTACCCCCGTCCGCCTGAAGCACGTCACAGTCGATGACGACGGTGTTCTCACCCAGCGCTTTGAAGTCGATCACGGCCCGCAGCGAGCGCCCGATCAGACGGCTGATCTCGTGCGTCCGCCCGCCGATGCGGCCCTTCACCGACTCGCGATCGTTGCGGTCGTTGGTCGCCCGCGGCAACATCGCGTATTCGGCGGTGACCCAGCCCTTCCCCTGGCCCGCGAGCCAGCGCGGCACGCCGTTCGTGAACGAGGCGGTGCACAGGACGCGTGTGTCACCGAAGCTGATGAGCGCACTTCCCTCGGCCTGCTTGCTCCACCCGCGCTCGATGGTCACGGGGCGCAGCTGCCCGGGTGTACGGCCGTCGAAGCGTTCGTTGTCAGTCACAGTCAGTGCCTTTCGATCGAAGGAAGAGGAATGGCGCCCGTCTGCACGAAGTCGACGCGGGAGACGTCGAGGCCGAGCATCCGATTCGCCAAGCGCTGGAATGCGGCAGTGTCGGCGCCGGTCGCCTCATAGCTGATGACGGGTGCGGACGACGCCACCCGCTCGAGGCCGTGGCCGACAAGAATCCGGTACACGTCGTTCGCCGTCTCGACGTCGCTCGAGACGAGCGAGACGTCCTCGCCCATCACATACGAGATCGCACCTTTGAGGAACGGGTAATGGGTGCAGCCGAGCACCAAGGTGTCGACGCCGGCGCTCTTGAGCGGCTCGAGATAGCCAGCCGCGATGTCGAAGAGCTCAGCGCCGCTCGTCACCCCCGCCTCGACGAATTCAACGAATCGCGGGCACGCCTGCGTGAACAGCCTGAGCTGCGGGGCGGCGGCGAAGGCGTCCTCGTAGGCACGCGAGTTCACGGTGCCCTGCGTGCCGATCACGCCGACCCGGCGGTTGCGCGTCGTCGCGACCGCGCGCCGTACTGCGGGCTGGATCACCTCGACGACCGGCACGTCGTAGCGCTCGCGGGCGTCGCGAAGCATCGCCGAACTCGCCGTGTTGCAGGCGATCACGAGCATCTTCACGCCCTGCTCGACCATGAAGTCGAGCACCTCGAGCGAGTAGCGACGCACATCAGCGATCGGCTTCGGCCCGTAGGGCGAGTGCTCGGTGTCGCCGATGTACAGAATGCTCTCGTTCGGCAGCTGGTCGCGGATCGCCCGCGCAACCGTCAGACCGCCGACGCCCGAATCGAAGACTCCGATCGGCTGGTCGCTCATGGTACGAGTCTAGATAATCTGGCCTTCATGACCTCGTCGACGGCACTGCTGACCGACCGCTATGAGCTCACGATGCTTGACGCCGCGCTCGCCGATGGCAGCTACGCACGCGAATCGGTGTTCGAGGTCTTCGGGCGCCGGCTGCCGCTCGGCCGCCGCTACGGAGTCGTCGGGGGCACCGGGCGCCTGCTCGAGCTGATCGGCCGCTTCCGGTTCGGCGACGCCGAGCTCGAATGGCTCCGACGCGAGCACGTCGTTTCCGCCGAGACGCTCGACTGGCTCGCCGACTACCGCTTCACCGGCACGATCACCGGCTACCGCGAGGGCGAGGTGTATTTCCCGGGCTCGCCGATCCTCACCGTCGAGGCGCCGTTCGGCGAGGGGGTGATCCTCGAGACCCTCGTGCTCTCAGTGCTCAACTACGACTCGGCGATCGCGACGGCTGCCAGCCGCATGGTGCACGCGGCGGGCGACCGGCCGATCGCCGAGATGGGCTCACGCCGCGCCAACGAAGACGCCGCGGTCGCCGCGACGCGCGCCGCGTACATCGCCGGCTTCGCCGCGTCGTCGAACCTCGAGGCCGGGCGCGTCTGGGGCATCCCGACGATGGGAACAGCCGCCCACGCGTTCACACTGCTGCACGACACCGAGGAAGAGGCGTTCCGCTCGCAGATCGCCGCGATGGGTGTCGGCACGACGCTCCTCGTGGACACCTATGACGTGAAGACCGGCATCGAGACGGCGGTGCGCGTCGCAGGGCCCAAGCTCGGAGGCATCCGGCTCGACTCGGGCGACCTGCCCAAGCTCGTCGGCAAGGTACGCGCGCAACTCGACTCGCTCGGCGCGACCGGCACGAAGATCACGGTCACGAACGACCTCGACGAGTATGCGATCGCCGCACTGTCGGCGAGCCCCGTCGACAACTACGGCGTCGGCACGTCGCTCGTGACGGGCTCCGGCGCCCCCGCATCCGGCATGGTCTACAAGCTGGTCGCGTACCGCAACGAGTCGGGCGACTGGGTGCCGGTCGCCAAGAACTCGGACGGCAAGGCGTCGATCGGCGGCCGCAAGGTGCCGGTGAGACACCTCGACTCGGCCGGTATCGCGACGAGCGAGGTCGTGCACATCGTCACGCGGCGGCCGCCTCGCGACGCGGGTCGCGAATTGCTGGTCACACTGATGTCGGGCGGTGAAGCGGATGCCTCATTCCTCGGCCCGGACGGCGTGAAGGCCGCGCGTGCCCACCACCGCCGCGCGATCGAGGAGCTGCCCGAAGAGGCGTTCCGCCTCGGTGCAGGCGACCCGGCGCTGACGACGCTGTTCGTCTGAGCGCGGGGCCCTCGATAGGGCAGACCAAGGATTTATTGGTTGCGCCCATATGGTTTATTTCCCCTATTGTGTTCGAAACCGGAGCCTCGCTCACCCCACCCGGCCTGGCGCCATGGTCGCGCCGATGCGAGGTCGAATCGAACACGGAACTCAGATCGGAATCGCCACGCCCGCGTACGAGCCGAGGTACGGCCTCATCTGTCTTGCGGTCGCGAGTGCGACCGCAGCCGCATCGAGCATTGTGCCCGCACTGCTCAGCTACCGCCGTGACCTGTCCGGCGTGATGCGCGAATAGGTGCCGCGCTCAATCGGTGAGCGACTCGTAGATCTCTTTGCACTCAGGGCAGACCGGGAACTTCTCGGGGTCGCGCCCCGGAACCCAGACTTTGCCGCACAGCGCCTTCACCGGCTTGCCAGTCATGGCGGACTCGAGGATCGCCTCTTTGCGCACGTAGTGGGAGAAGCGGTCGTGGTCCCCGTCTTCGACGGATTCCTGACTCAACAGCTCCTCGAGCTCGCGATCGAGCGTCGCGGTGCTGCCGCCTTCCGCAGGGGCGCCGGGTTCGGAGATGCTCATGACGTCAAGTGTAGAAGCGGTGTCACGCCGCCTTCACCGCCGCCTCGAGCATCTGCGGGCCGCGCCGGTTGAAGATCGCCGCGCCGCCGAGCACCCCGGCGACGAGCGCCGCGGCGCCGATGAGAAGGCCGCACCACAGCGATGCTGCGAGCCACGCCGGGTCGACGAAGACGCCCAGCGCGCCGAACACGATCGAGGGGGCGGTGAGTGCCAGCATGACGACGATGCTGAAGCCCTGCACGAGCGCCGCGATCGCACCGACGCTCTGCGGCTGAGCGAAGGGACTGTCGCCGGGCTTCGGCACGGGGTACGGGAAGAGCGTGGAGGTGACGCTCGACAGCCCGAGGCCGACGAAGAGCTCACACGTGCTGATGCCGACGAGCGGCAGCGCGGCGCGCAGGTCGCCGTAGAAATACACCGAGACGGCCGTGCCGATGACGACGAGCGGAACCCCGAGGAACAGGACGGGCACCATGCGTCCGACGCGGTCGGCGAGGCCGGTCGCACCCGCGACCACGTGCAGCCAGACGGCCGTGCCGTCGTAGGCGACGTCGTTGTGCGCCGACCAGCCGAGGAAGAGCGCCATGATCGGCAGTGGCAGCAGTGCCGGGTACGGCGCTGGGATCGCATGCACGACTCCGAGCGCACCGAGAACCACGATCGGCAGGATCGGGATCATGATGAGCGAGACCCAGTAACGTGCGTCTCGGCTCCAGTAGCTGAGGCTGCGCGCGGCAACGGCACCCCATCGCGTGGCGGGCATCGCGCTGAACCAGCCGAGCCCCGCGTACAGCTTCACGTCGCCGGCACGCCCTGGCGTGACGAGCATGTGCGCCACCAGCGCACGCCAGGCCAGCCAGAGCGCTGCGAACGTGGCGAGCGCGATGAGCAGTTCAAGCGCCGCAGCACCGCCGTGGCCGACGGCGACGTCAGCAGGAACCGCCCACGCGGCACCGACGGGCGACCAGCGCACGACGTCGGCGAACGTGCCGACGACCGACAGCCCCTCGGCGCCCCAGTCGACGTTGGCGAGAGAGAGGACCAGCGGCGAGATGAGCACGATGAGCACCACGCCGATCACGCCGCTCAGCTCGCGGGCGCGCCGCGTGTCGAGCAGGAATGCGGCAACAGCCGTCGCGACGCGCCCCGCCAGTGTGCAGGTCGCGACCGCGACAGCGGCGCTGATCAGAGCGAGCACGGCGATCCAGAATCCGTACGCCCACGTGATCACCGTCGCCAGCGCGCACACCATGAGCACGATCGCCGGCACGGAGACGAGCGAGCCCACGGCGAGGCCGACGGCGAGGCGGGACGACGGGATGCCGAACAGCGCGAACTTGCGCGGATCGAGCGTGTCGTCGACCCCGAAGATCAACGGAAGCAGCAGGAAACCGGTGGTCACCGCCGCGCCCGCGACGATCACCACATCGCGCACGAGAACCGTGTCGGGAGCGAAGCGCGCCGCGATCAGTCCGCCCGTGAGCGCGACCGTCATACCCAGCCCGTACAGCGAGGCGAGCACGAGGCCGATCACCTGCCACACGCTGCGCCGGAACGCACCGCCAAGCAGCGCGAGCTTGAGCCGGAGGAATCGGGGCACGTCGGCGAAGGCATCCGCTGCCTGTTCCGCCGTCGCGAAAGCGCGCTGCCGATCGGGCAGCTTCACTCCGAGAAGCTGTGCAACCACTCGAGCCCCTCCGCCGCCTTGCGCCCCCCGGCGAGTTCGACGAACCGGTCCTCCAGCGATTTGCCGCCCCGGACCTCGTCTGCGGTGCCCGAGTCGAGCACCACGCCGGCGACGATGATGGCGACACGGTCGCACACCCGCTGGATCAGGTCCATGCTGTGGCTCGACAGCACGACCGTGCCGCCCGCAGCCACGTACTTCTGCAGGATCTCGATGATGTTCGCCGCCGACACCGGGTCGACCGACTCGAACGGCTCGTCGAGCACGAGCACGCGCGGCGAGTGGATCATGGCCGCAGCCAGCGCGACCTTCTTCGTCATTCCCGCCGAGTAGTCGGCGACGAGGCGGCCGACGGCTCCGTCGAGCCCGAATGCGGTCACGAGATCGTCGACCCGCGTCTTCACCGTCTTCGCGTCGAGTCCGCGCAGCGTTCCCGAGTAGAACAGCAGCTGCGCGCCGGTCAGCCGGTCGAACAGGCGCAGCCGATCAGGCAGGACGCCGATGAGGCGCTTCGCGTGGTTCGGGTCCTTCCAGACATCGACGTCATGGACGACGACCTGGCCCGAGTCGGGGCGCAGCAGGCCGCTGACGATCGAGAGCATGGTGGTCTTGCCCGCTCCGTTCGGCCCGACGATGCCGAAGAACGAGCCTTCCGGCACCTCGAGCGCGACGCCGTCGAGCGCGACCGTGCTGCCGAATCGCTTGTAGATCTGACGGATGCCGAGGGCCGTCGGCTTGGGCTCGGGCGGTGGTGCCGGCTGTGCCTTGGGGGCGGCTTTCGCCCGCGGCGCGCGCTTGGCAGGGGTCTTGGCGGGCGCCTTCGCAGTCGTGCTGCCGGCAGGCACAGGACCGGCAGCCGCCGTGCTCGCTGCCGTTCCTGCTGCCGCTGCTGCACGTGTGGCTGCCGTGCGTGTGCCTGTCGCGCGTGGCTTCGTCGGCGCCTTCGCCGTTGCCGCAGGTGCCTTCGCCGCTGCCGCAGGTGTCTTTGCCGCTGCCGCAGGTGTCTTTGCCGCTGCCGTCTGGCGCGTCTGGGCACGCGGCGCACGGGGCGCGCGCGGCGTGGTCGGCGCGCTTTCAGCGCCGACCGCCTCGCCGTCGGCAGCGGCGGCGTCCTCCGCCGCCGCGGGCGGTGTCGCAGGCGTCCGCGGGCGCGGCGCAGTGGCGCGCGGCGCCCGCGGCTTCGCCGGGGCACGCGAGGTCGATTTCGCCGCTGACGCGGGCTTTTCCGCTGGGTCTATGACAGGCGCCACCTGGGGCGCGGGTTCTTCGTCGGGGGTCGATTCCGGCAGAGAACTCATGGCCCCAACGTAGCAAGCGGAGAGGGTCGCGCGCCGGTTCGTTATTGCTTTGGCGCTACAGCGACCGGCCGGCCCTTGAAGCGGAGCGAAACGGATTCGCCCAGCTCGCACCGCTCGGCGACGTCGTGCTGCACGGTGATGATCGTGCCGTCGGTGAGCCGCACAAAGGTGCGTCGCAGTGAGCCGAGGAAGCTCGTCGAGACGACGGTGCCGGGGAGCCCGGCATCCGCCAGCATGACGTCCTCAGGCCGCACGAACGCCGTCACCGCTCCCGAAAGCGGCACCTCGCCGAGCACGTTGAGCGGCTGGCCGTAGACCGTGACCACTCCCCCGACGACGGTGCCCTCGAGCTTGTTCGACAGGCCGACGAAGTCGGCGACGAAGGCCGTCGCCGGGTTCAGGTACAGCTCTTCCGGCGTGCCGACCTGCTCGATGTTGCCTGAGTTCATCACGGCGACGCGGTCGGCGACGGCCAGCGCCTCTTCCTGGTCGTGGGTGACGAAGAGGGTCGTGATGCCGAGGTCCTTCTGAATGCGGCGGATCTCGTCTCGCAGCGCGACGCGCACCTTCGCGTCGAGGGCGGACAGCGGCTCGTCGAGCAGCAGCACGCGCGGGCGGGTGACCAGCGCACGGGCGAGCGCCACGCGCTGCTGCTGGCCGCCGGAGAGCTGGTGGGCGAACCGTTCGGCGAGTGCGCTGAGCCCGACCATCTCGAGGGCTTCGACGGCGCGGCTGCGGCGGCTGGCGCTGTCGACCTTGCGCATGCGGAGCCCGAACTCGACGTTCTGCAGCGCGGTCATGTGGGGGAACAGCGAGTAGGACTGGAACACCATCCCCATGTCGCGCTTGTTCACCGGGGTGCGCGCCACGTCGACGTCGTCGATGAGGATACTGCCGCCGTCGATCTGCTCGAGCCCCGAGAGCGCCCGCAGCGCGGTGGTCTTGCCGCAGCCGGACGGCCCGAGCAGAGCGATGAACTCCCCGGGCTCGATCTCGAGGTCGAGGCCGGTCAGGGCGCGCTGGCCCGCGTAGTCCTTGATGACGCCGACGAGCTTGACCGACGTGCCGGTGCGGCTGGGCGCCGCCGTTGAGGGGGTTTCGACGACGTGCGTCATGCGGATGCCTTTCGCGAGCGGCTGCCCGAACCGAGCGAGCCGATGACGACTAGAAGAAGGAAGACCACCAGCAGCGCGGCGAGCGCGAAGGTGGAGGCCACGTACGGGTCGGCCTGTTCGAGCAGCGCGAGACCGGTCTGGAAGGTGTTCTGCTGCAGGAATGAGGCGATCGTGAACTCGCCGAGCACGACCGAGATGGTGAGCAGGCCGCTCGACAGCATGCCGCGGCGCAGGTTCGGCAGGATGATCGACCACACGGCCGAGAACCAGCCGGCGCCGAGCGAGCGCGCCGCCTCGTTGAGCGTGATCATGTCGACGCCCGAGATGTTCGCCTGGATGGGCCGGAACGCGTAGGGCAGCGCGATGATGCCGATCGCGAAGGCGAGCACCCACGGCACTGATCCGGTGAGGTGCCACACCTGCTGGTACACGGGAACGAAGCCGACCGCGAGCACGACCGTGGGAATCGAGATCGGCAGCAGGCAGACGAACTCGATGATGCGACGCGCGTTCCGGAAGCGCAGCTCGGCGAGGATCATCGCCGGCAGCAGGAACACGAGCATCAGCGCGACCGTGATGACCGCGATCACGAGCGAGTTCTGGATGCCCTCCCACAACTGCTGGTACTGGTAGGCGCGCACGGGGTCGGTGAGCGCCTTCAGGTGGTCGAGCGTGAAGCCGGAGTGCTGACCGACCGGCTGGAACGCGAATGCACCGAGGGCATACAGAGGGTAGAGGAACGCGAGGCCCGCGACGATCAGGATGATCCTCGAGGTGACCTTGCTGGGAACCGCGCCGACGCGCACGGGGCGGCTCGTGCGGCTCATCGCTGCCACCTCGCGGCGCGACGCTGCAGGAGCGAGTACAGGCCCATGACGATGGCCATGATCACGAGCATCCCGATGGCGAGTACGCCGGGAACGTGGGCGATCGAAGCATCCGTCTCACTGCCCAGATATTGCTGCATCACGACCGGAATGAGGATGCCCGAGTTCGTGAGCGCGGCAGCCGTCGCGAAGGACGAGAACGCGCTTGCGAAGACCAGGATCATCGCGCCGAAGAACGACGGCGCGAGCACCGGCATGCCGACGTGCCACCAGTACTGGAACCGGCTTCCGCCGAGCGTTGCGACGGCCTCGCCCCACTGTGAGCGCAGACCTTCGACGGCGGGCATGAAGACGATCACCATGAGCGGAATGGAGAAGTAGACGTAGGGGAAGAACATGCCGGCAGGCTGGTACAGCAGCGGGCCCGACGTCTTGGACGGCGCGAGCGAGTTGATGTTGAAGCCGAAGGCGTGCTGCACCCAGAGCGTGAACATGCCCGCGCTTCCGATCGTCGCGATGAACGCGAACGCGAGCATGACGCCGCCGAACTGGGCGAGCACGGAGCTCGCCGCGTCGACGACGACACGGAGGATGCCGGTCGGCTTTGCGGCCAGCAGCGCGACGCACACGATCGCGCCGAGAATCGCGGATGCCACCGCCACAGCGAGCGACAGCAGGAAGGAGTTGAGGAACGCCTTCTGGATTCCGGGCTGAGTGAACGCCGCGAAGTTCGCGAGCGTGAAACCGCCCGATTGAGTAGTGAGCCCGCTCCACACGGCGAGCACCGTGGGAACGGCCATGAAGAGGAGCGTGTAGGCGGCGAACGGCGCGAAGCCGAGAAGACCGGTACGCCGGCGCCGGGGCGAACGAGCCCCGGCGCCGGCGGCGCGGCCGACTACCGCAGTAGTGGTGGCAGTCATTGATCTGTCGGGGGCGACTAGTCGCCCATCCCGGCCTTCGGCCAGGCCGTGGTGATGAAGGTGCCGGCGGCCGTCGCCTGAGCGTCGGTCAGCAGCGTGATCTGGCTGGGCAGGCCACCGGCCTTCGCGAGCGCGCTCTTGTCGAGCGTGCCGTTCTTCTGCATGGTGGTCAGCTCAGCGGGGAAGGCGCCTGCGGCGAGGTACTCGTTCTGCACCTGCGGGGTGTAGAGGTATTCCTCCCAGAGGCGGGCGGCGGCCGGGTTGGCGGCGCCGGACGCGACAGCCTGGTTGTAGTACGAACCGACGGCCGCACCCGTGGGGATGACGGTCTTGAAGTTCGGGTTGCCGCCCTGCGACGCGTCGCCCCAGCCGACGTTGTTGAACGACCACTGGATGACGGCCGGGGTCTCACCGTTGTTCACGGTCGCCTGCGAAGCGACGGTGGGGATGAAGTTGCCGGCCTTCTTGAGCTTGGCGAACCAGTCGACACCCGGCTGCAGGTTGTCGGCGGAACCACCGTTGTTGAGCGCGGCGAGAACGACGGACATGAGCGCCTCGTTCGCCTTGACGGGCGACATCTTGATGGCGACCGCGTTCTTGTACTCGGGGCTGAGCAGGTCGTTCAGCGACTTCGGGGCCGTCTTGATCTTGGACGAGTCGTAGCCGATCGACATCACACCGGTGTAGTCGTAGTACCAGTTGCCGTCGGGGTCCTTGAAGTCGGCGGGGATGTCGTTCCAGTTCTGGACCTTGTACGGCGTGACGATGTCCTTGTTCGCCTCGAGCACCGAGGTGCCGATGTCGAACACGTCAGGAGCGGTGGACTGCCCCTTGTCGTTGTGGGCCGCGTCGGCCTCGTCCTGCGACGAGCCGTTCGGGTTCTCCGAGTTGATCTTGATCTGCGGGTACTTCTTCTCGAAGCCGGCGATGATCTCGCCGTAGTTCGCCCATGACGGCGGAAGGGTGATCACGTTGAGGTGACCCTCCTTCTCGGCGGCGGCGGCGAGGCAGTCGAGACCGCCGAATGCGGCCGCGCTGGTGGCCTTCGAGGCCTGCGCGGTCGTCAGGGTCTTGCAGTCCTTCGCCTTCGGCGCGGCGCTGGAGCCGCTGCCGCTCGAGCATGCGGTCAGCGCAATCGCTGCCGCTGCGACCAGCGCGAGGCCGGAGGCCACGCGACGGAGCTTGCTGTTCATTGCTCTCCTATTTGTCTCGGTGCAGTTGGGGGAATGTGGAACGCGGGTGGGATAAAGAATCGGGTCAGGAAAGTACGGATGCGGCGAGTCCTAGCGCCGTCGTCATGCCGATCCCGCTCGTGACGGTGACGGCCGTCACGCCGGGCTGCGGGTCGGAGATGAGGTACGGGCCCGTCTCGCTCGATGCGTAGACGCCCCGCCAGCGGCGGCGGACACGCAATTCGGCCGAGCCGAAGAGGCACCGGAACTGGTCGAGGAGCAGCTCGTCGCTCTCCTCGTCCTCCCACGGCGTCTCGGTGACGCCGTAGTGGTGCGTGTCGCCCAGCACGAGCCGCCCGGCCTCGGGGCTGTGGGGCAGCCGCTGCGTGAACATGAGGTTCACGCCGTGCGCGCCGAGCTCCGGGGCCTCCCGGTCGAGCGCATCGCGCAAGGCCTCGGCCGCCTTCGTCTCAGCGAAGCCGCTGTAACGCAACAGCGACGTGCCCGTGAACACCCCTGGGTCGACCGTGCCGACGCTCGCCGGAGCATCCACTTCGATCATGCGCAGGCGGCAGCGCTGCACACCGTGCTCGTCCGCGATCTCGGAGAAGAAGCGGTCGACGTCGTGGCCGACGGCGACGATCACACGGTCAGCGGCGACCTCGCCGCGTGCGGTGATGACGCGACCCGGCTCGACGGCGAGCACGTTCGCCCGACGGTGGAACTCGACACCGCGGCTCTCGAGGTACGCCGCGAGTGCCGGGATGGCCGTCGGCGAGTCGACACGCAGGTCGAGCGGAAGCCAGCCGGCTCCGATCGCGCCGACCGGCGCGAAACCGAGTCGATCGGATGCCTGCGCCACGGTCAGCAGAGAGACCTCGTCGCCGCGCGCTTCGGCGAATTCCTCCAGCACCGCGAGCTCTTCGGGGCGCCGCGCGACGGCGACGGTGCCGGCTGTCATGACAGGAATCCCGGCGGCCTCACCGATCGCAAGCCATTCCTCGCGGGACCGCAGCGCGTAGTCGTAGGCGAGACCGGATTGCGCACTCGTGCAGATGTGGCCGAAGTTGCGCACGCTCGCCCCGACCGCGAACTCGTCGCGCTCGAGCACGACGACCCTCAGACCGGAACGCACCGCGTGCCAGGCGTGGGCGAGCCCGACGATGCCGCCGCCGACGATCGCGACGTCGGCGCGGCGGCCGCTGTCGACAGCGGTCGCGTCGGCAGAGGCGGCGAAGGTCACGAGTGCCACTGTGACCGACCCGGAAGCTCGGATTCCACTTGTCGCGACAAGCGTCACGAGAAGTTCAACCAGGAGGACCGAAGGCCTAACGGAAGGTGAACAAACACCCCCGATCGCTTGGTCGTGGCTGGGGATTCCACTTGTATTGTCACGTGCGAGTCCCTCTTCACACCGTCGTCGCCGACGCCCTGCGAGAGCAGATCAGCTCGGGCGAGCTCCCTATCGGCGCCCCGCTGCCCTCGGAGTCCGAGCTCTGTGCCCGCTTCGGAGCGAGCCGCGGACCGGTGCGCCAGGCGCTCGCGCAGCTGCGCAACGAGGGACTGATCGAGACCAGCCAGGGCCGCGTGCCGACCGTGCGCGACCGCCCACTGGCGCATTCGATCGACGACTTCTTCTCGTTCACCGCGTGGGTGCAGGCGTCGGGCCGCACTCCGGGGCAGCACACCATCGAGCTCGCCCGGCGGGTGCCCCAGGCATCCGTCGCTGCGCAGCTTCAGATCGGCGCCGACGAGCGCGCGGTCGTCGTCGTGCGGCGCCGCTCGATCGACGGCGAGCCGGTCATGCTCGAGCGCAGCTGGTATGTCGACGAGGTCGGCCGCCGGCTGTTCGACATCGATACGGATGCCGGCTCGATCTTCGGCGCACTGATCGACCGCGGCGTTCCCCTCGATCTCGGCATGCACTCGATCGACGCGGTCGCGGCCGACGAGACCGATGCGGCTCAGCTCGAGGTGCCGCTCGGCAGTCCGCTGCTGCGCGTCCAGCGCGTCACCTCGTCGTACGCCGGCGTCGTCCTCGAATACGCCGACGACCGCTACCGGACCGACCGCGCCACGCTCGCGATCCGCAACTCCCGCACCACATCGGCCGTGTCGCGCCCGAGCGTGGCACGCCTCGCTCAAGAGGCCCAGGAAGCCTAGACAAGGAGCACGCGCATGACCATCCGCCTCGTCTCTCTCGACATGGCCGGCACCACCATCGCCGAGGCCGGCACCGTCTATGCCGTGCTGCGCTCGACCGTCGAGGGGGCGACCAACAAGAAGATCGATGACGCGCTGCTCTCGAAGTGGGGCGGAACGAGCAAGCACGCGGCGATCGGCGGCCTGCTCGCCGAGCTCGGCGAGCCTGAGGACCCGGCGCGCCAGGACGCTCTCTTCGAAGAGTTCCGCTCGACGCTCACCGCGACCTACCTGGCCGACAAGCCGACGCTGATCCCCGGAGTGCGCGAGGCCGTCGCCGAGCTGCGGGCGGCGGGCGTGAAGGTGGCGCTGCAGACCGGGTACTCGCGCGACGTCGCCGAGCTGCTGCTCTCGATCGTCGAGTGGAGTGTCGGAGTGGATGTCGACGCTCTCGTCACCTCCGACGAGGTCGCGGCATCACGGCCGGCACCGTTCCTCATCCATCGGGGCATGGAGGCGACGGGGGTGACCGATGTCGCGCAGGTTCTCGTCGCGGGCGACACGGCGAACGACCTCGGCGCCGGTGTCGCAGCGGGCGCGCGCTACGTCGTGGGCGTGCTCACCGGTGCGTACACGGCCGCCCAGCTTGGGCACTATCGGCACACGCACCTGCTCGAGTCCGTAGCGGGGATCCCGGCGCTGCTGCGCGCCGACGGCGAGCTTCCGGCGGCGTAGCGCCGGAATCACCCACGGCCCCGGCAGGTGCTTGCCGGGGCCGTGTCACTTCGCTTGTCGTGTCGCTGCGCGCGCCAAAGCGCCTCAGGGCGGGTCAGAGCACGGATGCCTAGACCCGGTCGCGCCAGGCCAGTGCCTTCTTGATGGTGTCGAGGCTCGATCGGTAGTCGGGCCCCGAGATGCCGATCGTGAAGAGCCTCACCCCCTCCTCCAGCAGCGCGTCGCCGGCCTCGGCGGGATCGGACGAACCGAAGCCCGACGAGAGGGTGATCTCGGAGAAGTCGCGACCGACGGCCTCGCAGTGCTCGGCGAGGATCGCCTTCTTCCGCTTGAGCGTGTCGAGGTCGCTGAAGCTGTGCCAGATGTCGGCGTGCTCGGCGACGATGCGCAGCGTCTTCTTCTCGCCGCCACCGCCGATCAGCACCGGGATCTTGCGCGTCGGCACAGGGTTGAGCTTGGCCCACCGAGCCTCGATGCGCGGCATCGCCTCGGCGAGCGCGTCGAGACGACGACCGGGCGTGCCGAATTCGAAGCCGTATTCGTCGTAGTCGCGCTGGAACCAGCCAGCGCCGATCCCGAAGATCAGGCGGCCCGATTCGCCGCCCTTCGCCGAGATGTGGTCGACGGTGCGGGCCATGTCGGCGAGCACGTCGGCGTTGCGATACGAGTTGCAGGTGACGAGGCATCCGAACTCGACATTCGTGGTCTGCTCGGCCCATGCGCCGAGCATCGTCCAGCCCTCGAAGTGCAGACCGTCGGGCTCGCCCGACAGCGGATAGAAATGGTCCCAATTGAAGAGGACATCGACGCCGAGCTGCTCGAGCTCGACGACAGCGTCGCGGATCTGCTGATAACTGGCATGCTGCGGGGCGATCTGAACGCCGATTCGTACGTGGCTCACCTTCACCAAACTACCGACAAGGCACCCATAGCATTGAGACCCGTGACAAGCTCTCTCGCGGTGCGCCCCGCACAGCGCAGCACCTTCGCGAAGTATCGCCACTCACTATGGCTGCTGACGAAGCGCGACCTCTCCGTGCGGTATGCCACGAATGCGCTCGGCTACGTGTGGTCGGTTCTCGACCCGCTGCTCATGTCGCTCATCTACTTCTTCGTGTTCGTCGTCGTCTTCAAGCGCCAAGACCGAGCCGGGGAGAACCCGTACATCGTCTACCTCATGGTCGGTCTGCTCGCATGGACCTGGTTCAACGGCACCATCACCGAGGCCGCGCGCGTGTTCTCGAAGGAATCGAAGCTGGTGCGCTCCGTCTCGTTGCCGCAGTCGCTGTGGGTGGCGCGCATCGTGCTGTCGAAGGGCATCGAGTACGTCGCCTCGCTCGCCGTGCTCGCGATCTTCGCGCTCCTCTACCACGCGCCCCTGACCGCGTACGTGGTGTGGTTCCCGGTCGGGCTCGTGCTGCAGGCGGTGCTCACCTACGGGCTGGCTCTGATCGTCGCCCCGCTGGTCGTCTTCTACAAGGACCTGGAACGAGCCATCCGACTGATCCTTCGCCTGCTGTTCTACGCATCGGCGGTGCTCTACTCCCCCACGCAGTGGCCGGTTGAGACGCACGGCATTCCCGTGCGGTCGATCCTGCAGCTGAACCCGCTGACCGGCATCATGGGTCTGTACCGCTCAGCTTTCTGGCCGAAGGAGCTCAACATGTTCCACGTGCTCGTCTCCGTGGTCGGCGCGCTCGTCATCCTCGGAATCGGTCTGTGGGCCTTCCGCCGCTCCGTGCCGGCCGTGCTGAAGGCGATGTGATGGTTGCCACGGATTCTGTGACCATGGTGGGCTCCGGTGGCAGCGGTGCGGTCATCGAGGTGTCCGGGCTGGGCATCCGGTTCAAGCGCAACCGGCGCGCACGCCGGTCGTTCAAAGACCTGTTCGCCGGCCGCAAGCGGCGCGCACGGCCTGACGAGTTCTGGGCGCTGCGCGGGGTCTCCTTCGACATCCGCCAGGGCGAGGCGATCGGCGTCGTCGGCCGCAACGGGCAGGGCAAGTCGACGCTGCTCAAGATCATCGCGGGTGTCCTCATCCCCGACGAGGGCACCTCGGTGGTGCGGCAGGGCGTCGCACCGCTGATCGAGATCACCGGCGGATTCGTCGACGATCTGACGGTGCGCGACAACGTCTATCTGACGGCCGGCCTCCACGGAATGACGAAGAAGGAGATCGACGCGAAGTTCGACGAGATCGTGAGCTTCGCCGAGATCCCCGGCTTCCTCGACACCCCGTACAAGCACCTGTCGAGCGGCATGAAGGTGCGCATCGCGTTCAGCGTGATCACTCAGCTCGACGAGCCGGTGCTCATCGTCGATGAGGTGCTCGCGGTCGGAGACAAGGCGTTCCGTGAGAAGTGCTACGCCCGCATCGAGCAGCTGCTCGCCGACGGGCGCACCCTCTTCTTCGTGTCGCACTCGGAACGAGACCTCAAGCGGTTCTGCTCGCGAGGGCTCTACTTGAAGCAGGGCGAGCTCATCATGGACGGCCCGATCGACGACGTCATCGACCGCTACAACGACGACTACGGCATGGCCTCGGCGCCTCCCGTCATCGACGCGTAGGGCACCTCTTCCCCAGCACGCGCGGTGCGGCATCCGCTTTTTCCACATTCCGTCCTCGGTTGTCGGATGCCCCGCCTACCGTTCCAGGCATGCAAGACGTTCCGCTCTCCTACCCCGTCCCGTGGATCTTCATTCGTGACCACGCACCGATGTACGGCTTGCGCAACGCCAGCCTCGAGCCGCTGAAGCACGTGTCGCTCGCGCTCATCGGGCCGGGCTCCCTGCCCGAGCACTTCCCCATGGCCATGTCGGCCGGCGAGTCGGTCTGGGTGCCGATCGACGGCGACGACCTTGCGCGCTCGACGACGCTGGTCGTCAGGTGGCGCCGCCAGAACGACGACGAGTACCTGTGGCGCTGTGTGTTCTAACCGACGCCGGTCGTCGTGGCCGCTATGGCGCGAGACGACGCTGCTTGCGCGCGGCGATGAACTCGGCGACGGTGAGGTCGGGGTCGTCATCGGGCAGATCGGCACGCGTCAGGCCCGTGATCAGATCACTCGCCGGCACCTGCAGCACCGCAGCGATGCGCAGCAGCGTCTCGAACGTCGGGTTGCCGAACCCGCGCTCGATATCGCCATAGTTGGTGAGGTCGATGCCCGCCAGCTGCGAGACTCGCTCCTGCGTGGCGCCGTCGATGCCCAGCCGAAGGGCACGAACCCTTTCGCCGAGCGTTGTCGAGGCAGCGGTCTTCCGCTTGGCTTTTGGGCTCACCCCTCTTGCCTATAGGCGCGTCGTGCGAAGTTCCAGCGTTTGCACCCACAATTAATTTATGCCCATCGGGTTTAGCCGCTATTCTGGATCCCGTGGAATGCCGCGCACGAGCTCATGCAGCTCGACTTCGAGCCCCGCGGCCAGTCGCGCCATCGTCGACAGGCTGGGGTTCGCGGCGCCGCGCTCGAGGCGTCGCAGGTTGGCCGCGTGCATCTCAACCTTGTTCGCGAGCTGCTCCTGGGTCAGCCCGCGGGCATGACGCGCGCGTTTCAAGTGTTGGCCGAAGGTGATCGACGACCACGCAGCAAGTTGCACGGTTTACCTCGCGTGGTATTCGGGGTGGGCGAGGCCACGAGCCTAACGGGCGCAGGTCCCCCGGTGGCAGAAACTTTTGACGGCGGCCGTCGGCGCCCCGTCAACCCCCGTCGGGTTCGCGCAACCGTCACCTAGACTCCCGGCATGGCCAAGCGCAAGACGAAAGAACTCGTGAAGGTCGACAACGAGGGCCGCGCGAAAACCGGCCCGCTGCCGCTCACGATCGAGAGGTCGGTCGACCGGCTGATGGGGGTGCACCGCCCGGCGGTGCTCGCCCACCTCAACGGCATCCGGCGCCACCACCCGAGCGCCTCGACGGAGCAGTTGCAGTACCTCCTCGAGCAGCGGTATCTCGCGACCGTGACCACGACCGGCGCGGCCACGGGGGCTACCGCGGTGATCCCGGCCGTCGGAACCGTCACCGCCCTCGCGCTGTCGGCCGCTGAAACGGTCGCGTTCCTCGAGACGACGGCGTTGTTCGCGCAGTCGGTCGCCGAGCTGCACGGCATCACGGTCGAAGACCCCGAGCGCACGCGCGGCCTGGTGCTCGCCCTGATGCTCGGGCGAGAGGGCAGCGACATCATCCGCCAGTTCGGTCTCGAGATGCTCAACGAAGACGAGACCCGTGCGGGCTACTGGGGCGCGATGATCTCTGATTCGGTGCCTACCGCGGTCGTCAGCCCTCTGCTCAACAAGCTCAGGAAGACGTTCGTCAAGAAGGTCGCCGCGAAGCAGGCCGGCTCGATCATCGGTCGCGCGCTCCCCTATGGCATCGGCGCGGTCATCGGCGGCGTGGGCAACAACATGCTCGGCCGCCGCGTGACGAAAGCGGCACGCAACGCGTTCCCGCCCGAGGGCGAGACGGGCGACGGCGCCGACGTGATCGTACTCGAGCACGCCCGCGACAAGCGCGCTTTGCACCATTAGCCGGGTGCGAGTCAGCGGCCGGTGAACTCGGAGAGATTCCGCGTCAGCTTCAAGAAGCCGAGGATGAACCCGGCCCCCCACGTGAAGTGGATCACCGGCAGCACGATGACGAGCCACGCCATCGCCGACCTGCCGTGCGAGCGGGCGAGCGCCGTCGACGCGAACACGATCAGCAGATAGCCCGCCGGAATCACGAATCCGATCAGCCACCACGGCGACAGCGCCGCGAGGCAGCCGGCGACGATACCGAGCGTGATGAGCACCACGGCGACCGGCGGCACCCAGTAGCGCAGGCCGTTGTTCGCGGGGAAACGGCGTGCGAGCTCGCCGCGCCACAGCCCGGTCGAGAAGAACTGCCGCGCGAGGGCTTTCACGCTCGCCCGCGGGCGATAGCCGACGCGGAGCCGGGGCGTGAACCAGACCAGGCCGCCGCGCGAGCGGATGCGCCGGTTCAGTTCCCAGTCCTGGCCACGCTTGAAGCCCTCGTCGAACAGGCCGGCGTCGATCAGGCTCTGCCGCTGGAACACGCCGAGGTAGACGGTTTCGGCGGGGCCTTCCTTCCCGCTCGTGTGGTGCCGCGTGCCGCCGAGGCCCACACGGCTGCCGTACGCGACGGCGACGGCCTGCTCGAACGGGGTCACGCCGTGTGCGTCCATCACGCCGCCGACGTTGTCGGCACCGGTGCGCTTGATCACGTCGATCGCGGTGCGGGTGTAGTCGGCCGGCAGAATCGAGTGCGCGTCGACGCGCACCACGATCGGGTACGCGGATGCCTCGATTGCACGGTTGAGCCCCGCCGGAGTGTTCCCTTCGGGGTTGGGCACAGTGGTGAGCCGCGGCTCGGCCGCCGCGAGGGCGGCGACCGCGGCATCGGTGCCGTCGGTGCTGGGGCCGAGCGCGAGCACGACCTCGGAGGGCCCCGAGTAGTCCTGAGCCAAGAGGCTGGCAACCGCCGCACCGACGTGCGATTCCTCATTGAGGACAGGCATCACGTACGAGACGCCGGGCAGGTCACCGAGTTCGAGGGGGTCGTGCGGCATGAGGTCCAGTCGTTCAGCGGAACTCCAGCCTACCAATCGGCAGGCTGGGGTTCCGGCTGAGGCACGGCGTCACGGGCCGTGCCGGGGCTACTGCTGCGGTGCCGTGTAAGTGCCCAGCGTGACGTTCGCCTGGTAGGTCTTGCCGTCGCGCACGTAGGTGACCTTGACGGTCGCACCAGCCGCGGACGAGCGGATCTGCGCCGTCAGGTCGTCGGCGCTGGTGACCGGCACGCCGCCGACATTCGTGATCACATCGCCGGCCTTGAGGCCCGCCTTGGACGCCGCGCTGCCGCTGTTCACCGACTCGATGCGGCCACCCACGGTGGTCGCGTTGCTCTGCGCGGCGGCGTTGCTGACGGTCGCACCGAGCAGGCCGTGCGTGGCCTTGCCGTTGGCCTTCAGCTCGTCGGCGATGCGGTGGGCGACGTCAGCGGGGATCGCGAAGCCGACGCCGATGTTGCCGGACTGGGTCGAGCCGTCACTCGAACCGGTGCTCGCGATCGCGACGTTGATGCCGACGAGCTGGCCGCTGTCGTTGAGCAGTGCGCCGCCCGAGTTGCCGGGGTTGATCGCGGCATCCGTCTGGATCGCCGGCACCGAGATCATGTCGGACGAGGACGACTGCTGCCCCTGGTCGAACGGGTTGCTGCTGCCGAACGGATTCTGACTTCCGCCGCTGCCGCTGCCGCTGCCGTCTGACGGGGCCGCGCTCGACTGCAGCGAGACGCTGCGGTTCAGCGCGCTGACGATTCCATCGGTGACGGTGCCCTGCAGGCCGAGCGGCGCGCCGATCGCGATGACCTGGTCACCGACGTTGAGCTTCGATGAGCTGCCCCAGTTGATCGGCGAGAGGCCCGATGCGTTGCTGAGCTTGATGACAGCGAGGTCATCGGTCGGGTCGGTGCCGATCACCTTCGCGGCGTACAGCTTGCCGTCGTTCGTCTGCACCTGGATCGTGACGCTCGAGGTGTCGCCGTCGAGGGTCACGACGTGGGTGTTCGTGAGGATGTAGCCGTCACTGCTCAGAATGACGCCCGAGCCGGTACCGGATTCCTGCGAGCCGGTCACGTTGATCGTGACGACGCTGTTCGACGCCTTTGCGGCGACGGCCGTCACCTGCGTGACGTTCTTCGGGTCGTTGACCGTGATGTTCGACGCGCCGCTGCCGCTCGAGATATTGACGGGGGTGCCGCTGTTGTGAGCGACGCCGGCCGCGATTCCACCGCCGACGCCACCGCCAATCAGCCCACCGACGACGAGCCCGGCGACGATCAGCAGGATCGAGCGGTTGGACAGCGAGCGCTCACCCTTCGGCTTCGCAGGCTTGGGGGCCTGCGGTGCGGGGGCGGAGAACTGCGAGTAGTAGGGGTGCTGGCCACCGAGCGGCTGCGTCGGCTGCGTGTTCTGGTTCTGCTGGTAGCCCTGCGGGTACGGCTGCGTCTGCTGGGGGTACTGCCCCTGGTACGGCTGACCGGGCTGCGGTGCCTGCGGTGCGGGCTGCGGCGGCGTCTGCTGGGCATACTCGCCCCAGCGCGGCCGCGGCTGGCTGTAGTCGGGAGCCGCGGGCTGGGGAGGCTGCATGGGCTGCTGCTGCGCCGGCTGCTGCTGCACAGGCTGCGGCGGCTGTGCGGGCTGTTGCGGCTGATCGAACACCACGGTGGATTCTGCAGGCTGGGCGGGTGCCGCCGGTGCCTGCCACTCGGGTGCCCCCTGCTGAGGAGGCTCGGGCTCGTGAACCGACTCCCCCTCGGCCGAAGGGTTGGCCGCGGAGTTGTGGGCGTTCTGCGGGTCCACGTGGTCGTTCGCGTTGTCGCTCATGGGTTCGCTCCTTTTCCAAGCACAACCAGGATCCAATGCGAAGCTGTGCGCACGTTATGACGGCTCTCGGAGGGATCTCGAATCTCGCCAAGCGTTATCGAAGACCAGCCGATCAGAGGGAACAACCAGGCGCGGACGGTTTTTCGTCGCAGGTTCCGCCCACGAGGACCGTCTTGACCGCTTTCACTGTCACCGTCACCGCCCCTGACGTCAGACTCAGCGTACCCGGGATCGCACGCCAGCCGTCCCCGGCGAACCGATACTGAGCGGCGTATTCGACGGCGACCGTCACGGGGTAGCTCCCGCGCGCCGTAAACACGTGACTGGTCGATGTCTTAGCGAATGCGGAGAGGCCGGATGCCTTCCAGCTCACGCCGGGGCCGGGGGTGCTTCGAGCGCTGCCGTCGCCGTATGACCAGTGATACGCGACGGGCGTGAAGCGCACCGTGACCGCCTGCCCGAGCAGCTGCCCGGACTGCGAGTGCTCCCTCGGGCCTGACGCCATGAAGTTCGTTTCGGCGCCCGCCACCGTCCATGCGGCCGGCTCCACCAGGACCCGCGGGGAACCGGCAACAAACCGCGCCACATCGCTCAAGGCGGGCGTTGGGGCTCGCGCAGGCGACGCCGTGGCTGACGGCTCCGGCGTTGACTCGACGGTGAAGCCGAACTTCGCCTCCTGGCACTTCCCCGGCGCCGGGCACCACCTCTGAATGAAGAAGTCGCCATCGTCCGGCGCCGCAGTCGCGCGCGGGTCAGTCGCTGTCTTGGAGTCACTCGTGCCCTTTGGGCGCGACGCGGGCGGCGGAACCTCGGTCCCGCGTGTGGAGCCGGAAACGTACAGCGCACGCCCCGACCATGCTCCAGTGACGTCCGCATCTAACCCCGGCCCAGCCGCGACGAAAGAGGCGAGCACGACGCAGGCCACTGCTCCTAGAACTTGCAAATTCCGCCGCCTGTCCACTCTCTGTTCGAATGGATCACTAGCCCGTCGCGGACACTGCCCTTCAGAACGACCTCGTAGTCGAGGTAGTCGCCTCGAGTCGACTCAACGAGCGACCGCCCTTGTGCGTCGATTCGATCAACGGCCGAGATGTCTTCGCAAACATGCATGGTCACAGTCGCCACTCCGCCCTGCTCGTCGCGAGATTTCAGAACGGCGTTATTGAGAACCGCTGCTCCAACGCCATGCGACTGCTCTGCCCTCAACGTCTCGGCCTGCGCCAGTTCGAATTCGTATCCCGAGTCGCTGACATAAGGGCGAACTCGTTCAGGATGAGCGCCACCGTCCCGACCGACGGCGTCGGACGCAGCCTCGTATTTCCTATAGATGGCAACCGCTGCCGCCAGTGCCTCCTCGTCGGAGGCGAAGACTGGCGTCGAACTTGGCGTCGGCGTTGAGGTCGCGGTCGGCGACGCCGCGCGAGGCATCGGGGACGACGTGGGCGCGGGGGTGCAGCCCGCGAGAGTTGCAGCCAGCAGCAACGTTGTTGTCGCAATGAGGCAGCGACCGAGAATCCGCATCGTCTGAAGCTACGGCGAAGACGGCCCACGGCGCGGAAATTATCCACAGGGCGGCGTGCGCTCGGGCGGCGCCCATGGATCGCATTCATGCCGCGACTAGCGTGGTGCGCATGAATATCGACGGCCCGTGGCGCAACGCGGCGCACGGAGCGGGGCTCCTTGGCTCCGACGGCACGCCGGCGGCGACGATCTTCGCGGAAATGAGCGCGCTGGCCGTCCGCACCGGTGCGATCAACCTCGGCCAGGGGTTCCCCGACGAAGACGGCCCCGTCGAGGTGCTCGACGCCGCGCGGCGGGCGATCAGCGACGGTGAGAATCAGTACGGAGCGGGCATGGGGCATCCGCTTCTGCGCTCTGCCATCGCGGACCACCAACGCCGCTTCTACGCGCAGGCGCTCGACCCCGATCGCGAGATCCTCGTGACCGCGGGCGCCACGGAAGCCCTAGCCGCGACCCTGCTCGCGCTAGTTGAGAGGGGCGACGAGGTCGTCACGTTCGAGCCGTTCTACGACGCCTATGGGGCACTCATCGCGCTGGCCGGGGCCAAGCACGTGACCGTGCCGTTGCGCGCGCCGGATTTCGCGCCTGATCTCGACGAGCTCGCGCGGGCGGTGAATGACAGGACGAAAGTGATCCTCGTCAACGATCCGCACAACCCGACCGGTGCCACGCTCGGCGATGCAGCGAAGCGGCGCATCATCGAGCTTGCGGAGCGTCACAATGCCTACATCGTCACCGACGAGGTGTACGAGCATCTACGGTTCGAGACGCCGCACGTGCCGATTGCGACCCTGCCCGGCGCCGTCGAGCGCACCATCTCGATCTCGAGCGGGGGAAAGACGTTCTCGACGACCGGCTGGAAGATCGGCTGGGCGATGGCGCGGCCTGAACTGATCCAGGCGATTCTCGCGGTGAAGCAGTTCCTCACCTTCGTGAGCGGCACGCCGTTCCAGCCGGCGATTGCGGCAGGTCTCGCGCTGCCGGACTCCTTCTTTGCCGGAGTCGCCGACACGCTCCGCGCCAAGCGCGACCTGTTGAGTACGGGGCTGCGCGGCGCAGGATTCCACGTATTCGAGTCGCGCGCGACGTATTTCGTGGTGACGGATGTCTCGCCCCTCGGTTTCACCGACGCCGTCGAGTTCTGCCGCGATCTGCCGCAGCGCGCGGGGGTCGTGGCGATCCCCCTGTCCGCTTTCTACACGGCCGAGCACCGTGGCGACGCGGCCTCTCTCGTGCGGTTCGCGTTCTGCAAGAAGTTCGACGTGCTGGACGACGCGGTCGCGCGTCTCGGAGCCCTCGTCGCCGCATAGTCGCAACACCGCCGGCGTCGCGGCCAGCGAGCACGTGGACGGCGCAGCAACCGCTGAGCCCGGCGATGCGCGCCGGGAGGGAAAGGTCAGTCGCGGGGAACGACAGTGTAGCGACGCAATGCGAGCGCCGGGTTCGTTTGACGAACCTCGCGCACGCGATCGGGCGAGACATCCGCCACCCCGAGATCCGGCTCGTCGGCGAGCTCGGTCAGCACCACGCCCATCGGGTCGACGATGAGCGACGTGCCGACGCCCACCGGCGGCGTGTGATCCGCCGCGGCGACGTAGACCGTGTTCTCGATCGCGCGCGCGATCAGCAGTGTGCGCCAGTGGTGAACCTTGAGGTTGCCGTGCACCCACTCGCTCGGGACCAGCACCAGCTGGGCGCCTGCGTCGACGACGCGACGGGTCACCTCCGGGAAACGCAGGTCGTAACAGGTCTGCAAACCGATCGAGACGCCGGCGACGGTGAACAACTGCGGCTCGGCGAGCGGGCCGGGTGCGACCCACTCGGATTCCCGCTGCCCGAACGCGTCGTACAGGTGCTGCTTTCGATAGCTGGCGACCAGGCCACGACCGGGAAGCACCGCCACGACAGTGTTCGAGAACCGCCCGGGTTCATCGCGCTCCTCGGCCATTCCGGCGACGATCGCGATGTCGAGGCGCGTAGCGAGCTCGGCGAGCTCGGTGACGAACGCCCCGTCGAGAGGCTCGGCCGCGTCGAGGAACGCGGCGCCGACGGGGTTCACGAAGAACGACGAGTACTCGGGAAACACCACGATCTGTGCCCCGCGTGTGACAGCGGCCTCGGCAAGGTCTCGGATGACTTCGAGATTGGCATCCGTGTCCGGCCCGGGCGCGAACTGGGCGACGGCGACGCTGAGCAACTCACTCACGGTTCGACCCTAGTGAGAGTGCACCCTTGCCGCGCTCTGCGGCGAGCTGCGAGACCGCCTCGAACAGCGTCGAGTCGGCGGTTTCAATGGCGAGAACGTCGACGAACTCGTCGCCCGGATACCCGCGCACGTACCGGCCCGCGACGTCGTCGGCCGTGATGCGGTCCACGTCGGGTGAGAGCGTCCAGATGAGGTTGTGCAGACCCGAGACGTCGCGCAGGTAGTCGACGGTGAACCGCCAGAGCGCCGCGAACTCGTCGGGCTTCGTGTCGCTCTCGACTGAGCCGTCGCCGAGCCCCCACCAGAACCGGTCGGCGTTGTGCTGGTCGAAAGGGCGGAAGACGAGCGGGATCGGCGTGCCCGAGGCATCCGTCAGCTGCTTGATCAGCATTCCCACGTTGTCGAGCCACTTCACGTATTTCTCGTGCGCGCGTCCAGTGGGCAGAACGGATGCCGCAGACAGCGGCGCCCTGTTGTCGCCACGTCCGCCGTGACCGCCATGCGTCAGCGGGTTGACCGAATGCCAGGTGAGCGTGACGAGGTCGCCTCGGACGTGGGCCGCGCGGACGTCACGGATGATGGCCGGGAACGCGACACCGTCGAGGTTGTGGCCGGCGAGCGCCTCAATGCCGCCGAGGTCGAAGCCGACGACACCAGGTGGTGCATCGAAGCTCTGCAGGCCGGCGTAGAGCGCGCGGGTCTCGGGGGTCGCGTGATCATCGATCAAGGGCGCGGCTGCCATGGCCGAGAGCCTACGGAAGCCACCCCGATTTCGTCAGATGCACATCGCCTGGTAAAGTAAATTCTTGTGCCGCGGGGTGGAGCAGCTCGGTAGCTCGCTGGGCTCATAACCCAGAGGTCGCAGGTTCAAATCCTGTCCCCGCAACGAGAAAAGGCCGGAAACTCACGGGTTTCCGGCCTTTTGTGTAGGTGGAATTTGACTACGTCATCTCAAACTCATCTCAAACCCTTCCTTCGCGATCCTCTCCGACCTGGAGTACACCGTTGGATCCGGACGCTCTGTGGTGTCGGCGGTTTGTCCGGGTCATGCGGTGCTCCTGTCCGACATGACCTCAGCATCCCCACCGCCGCAGCTGCCCACGGGCCTCGACCCGATGATGGACGTGAAGGCCCTGGCCGAGTTCCTGCGTGTGCCGGTCTCTACCATCTACGACTGGCGCACGAACCGGAAGGGACCACCCGGCTACCGCGTCGGCAAGCACGTCGTCTTCCAGGCATCCGAGGTGAAGGCCTGGTTGGAGGAGCAGCGCGATACGTTCTCCTCGAACCACAGGTGAGCGCACATGTCTAGGCCGCGCCTGCCGATCGGGACGTTCGGCGAGATCACCTTTGTCGATGACGGCTCGGGTACGGTCCGCGCACGCGCCCGGTTCCGAGACTGGGACGGCACCGCCCGGCTCGTCCAGGCATCCGGGCACAGCGAGCGGGCAGCGGAGCGGACGCTAAAGGAGAAGCTCGCCGCCCGCACGGTCTACCTGCCGGGAACCACTGATCTGACCGCCGACAGCTCGTTCAAGGAACTCGCAGACTATTGGCTTGCGGACATGGAGCTCAACCCCGAGCTCGCGGAAGGAACCAAGCAGCTCTACCGGTGGAACATGACCCACCTCGTGCTGCCGCACTTCGCAAATCTCACCCTTCGAGAGATCGGCGTGGCGCGGTGCGATCAGTTCATCAAGCAACAGCGTCGGGTCAGCTACAACCGGGCCAAGCAGTCCCGCAACGTTCTCCGGCAGGCCTTCGGCCTCGCTGTGCGGCATGAGGTCCTGCCGCGCAACCCGATGGAGTCGGTCGCCCGCATCTCGCGCCCGCGGCCGGATCCGACGGCGCTGACGGCCGCCGAGGTGAATGCGGTGCGCACGGCAATCCGCGTGTGGGAGGCGGGGCCGCGCGTCTCCGGGCCGATAACGGACGGATGGCTCGGAGCGATCGTGGAGATCATGCTCGGCACCTCCGCTCGCATCGGAGAGGTCCTCGCGATCCGCCGCCGCGACATCGACGTCACCTCTCCGATTCCGTCGATTCGCATCGCCGGGACCATCGTCGCCCCGCATAGTGCGGGCAGTAGGCCGCATCGGCAGGACCACCCGAAGACCGCCAAGTCCCGGCGTACGATCGCGCTCCCGTCGTTCACCGCCGAGGCCGTGCGAGGACGGCTTGCCATGATGGCGGATCGCTCCGATGACGCGCTACTGTTCACCACGCGCAACGGAACGCCGTTCTCCACGGCAAACGTGCGCAGGCAGCTTCGGCGCGTTCTCGAGTTGGCAGGCATCGAGGGCGTGTCACCGCACATGTTCCGGCGCACCGCCGCCACCGCGATCAACGACCATGCCGGAGTCGACCTTGCCGCAGATCTCTTAGGGCATGTGGATCCGCGGATCACCGTGCAGCACTACATCCGCCGTGACGAGATGGTGGACCCGGCGACCGCGGAGATTCTGGATCGAGCCTTCGCGAAGCAGGACGGTGAATGACAGGTGCGACGTTGATCTCGAACGCCCGGTGACGGCGGCGTTGAGACGGTGATCGCGCGGCAGCCGGGCCACGGTGGTGCCGATTCCGCACCACCGCGGTCGGGTCTGCCGACTCTGACGACAGCTACTGGTGCGGAGCCTGCCCGTCGAGTGTCCTCTGGTCATGTGATGCGGCTGCTTCTGAACGGGTGAGCCCGTGCTGCTGCTCGAGTTGTCTGAGCCGCGCGTGGATCGCACCCTCGGCGGTGGTCTCCCCCGTAAGAATGCGCCGGCCGATCTCGAGGTCTTCCGGGGCCGGCTCCGTGCCGGACATGATCTGGGCCGCCGCGATGGCGGCGAGCGCACGCCTCACTTGCGCCGGCGTGAGGGTTGGTGGCACCGCGGACTCTTCGCGGGTCTCTTTCATTCCGTGCTCCCCTGTCTGTTGGGCCGGGCGCCGAGCCCGGCTCGGCCGGTGGTCGTTGAGTCAGTCGGATTCCGTGCGGTGCAGCCTCGTGGGGCGCGAAGGTAGACGTCGAGGTCCGACGGCGACGGCCTCCAAGGTGATGGCGGAAATCTCGTCAGGCGTATAGCAGTACGCCAGTCGGAAACGCGGTTTCCCGCTTCCATCCGGGTCGACGAGAGCCTGTAGCCGTCACTCAGGTTGCCGGTCGCGACGTGGGTCCCGAGGCGTTCGCCGTGGACACGCCCGTCTGGGACGAGGACGAGCATGTCCAAAGCGATCTTCCGTGTCGCCGGATCCGGGAGCGCGAAGATCTCCTTCCAAGCAGGGCAGGCTTGCGAGGGCGAGGCGGCGTGCCACTACTGGTAGTCGTTCGGGTCGAGGCCGACCTCAGTGGCGAGCTCGCTCAACGGGCGCGCGGGACCTTCTGCGCTGCGTTCGCGGACAAGCTGGGCGATCTCGAGCTCTTCGATCGCCGGCAACAGCGAGGTGTAGAGCTCGAATGGGATCACCACCGCCTCTGGCTTGCGGTGAGAGCCGAAGATCAGGGGCTGAGCTGCGGCGCTTTCCGCACGGAAACGCGCGAGGGCTTTGGGCAGCTCAGTGCGAGCATGTCCGCTGGGCAGGATGAGCACGGGCATCGCTGGTGGTATATCTCCAGATCATCAATCTTGTGCAGAAACATGTGCACGTTTGCGTACTTGATTACCGCGTCCAGCCAATGAGCTCAGTTGCGCATACCGGCGACGAGTTCGCGTCGCTCGTCGCGAGAGAGCTTCGGGTGCCTGCGGCCAGACGCCGCTTCCGCCGCGTAGACGTCCCGGATTGTGGCATTCAGCAAGCGCGTCTCCTGAACTCGAACGCGCAGCAGCCGGATGGTGCTGACCGGGATGGTCATGAGGAACTTGATGGCGTCCCAGAGAGCGACGGCGGCGGGAAGGTACAGCCACGCGGTGGCCCCGTGCTCGATGAGCTCGCTGAGGCCGACGAAGATCCCGGCGTAGACCGCTACTCCGGCAAGGCCCACAGGAGCGCCCCACTTGAGGCCACGCCGTGATCGGAGTCTCCAGAGCACGATGTTGGACGGCCCGTACTTCTGCAGCAGCTCGTAGATACGCACGCAAACGGTCCAGATGATGCCCATCATGGCTTCGCGCCCTCCCTGGCGGATTGCCTGGTTTCAGGCTAGGCCGCCTTCGCTGTTTTTGGTATGACCGAGTTCAGTGCAGCATGAGCCTCCGACATCGTCAGCGGGACAGATCGGGGTCACCGCGCCTGGCGGCGGGCGCATCGACGGGGTCCGGCGGTGAGCCCGCCAGGCCGCGCGCGGTGCGCAGCGCGTTCTCGGCGCGCTGACGGTCGATGCGGCGGATGCTGTCGCCGGTACCGGACGGGCCGAGCGGGTCGGGGCCGGTCACCTGGTAGCGGTCGCGGTACGCGGCAATGACGGCGATGCTGCGCAGCCAGGCCTCGTCCCGGACGGGGTCGCCGGGTCGGACGGCAAAACCGGAAGCCCACGACGGGCTCGCGGTTACGGCCTCTTCGGCGAGGGCACGGGCGCGCTGCTCGATGAGTTCCTCGCGTTCGGCGAGGGCCGTCTGGAGCTCTCCGGACATCCGGCCTTGCGCTCTCGGGATAAGACCGGCGATGAGATTCGGCACGGCCGGGCTTCCTGTAACTCTGCGGGTGATGTCGCGCTGGATGCGCCACCGCAGGACGCTGGCGACATCGTCGACATCCGTCCAGTCGCGGGATATCACCGCGTGGGCCAGAAGGGGTTGAGGGTCGTGCCCGTTGGCTTCGGCGCGCCGGAGTTCAACGATGAGTGGACCGAAGGTGTCGGCCTCGATCACCTGATCGATTTGCTCCTCGCTGAGCCCGGAACGTTCGAGGGCGTCGATCCAACGTTCGCGTTGCGCGGTCTGGGCGATGGTCTCGTATTCGGCCGCGAGCTGGGTGATGTTGGTCCAGCTCTCCTGCTCGCGGGTGATGGCCTCGTGTGCGGAAATTTCAGCGCCGGAGTGGTGGAGGATGCCGGTGAGGACCATGCGGGCGGTGATGTCCTGCCCGAGCCTCTGGTGCTCTTCCAGATCCGGCTCGTCGATGGACACGTAGGCGATGTTGCTGTCGCGCCCACGGGTCATGGCCACGTACAGCGCTTCTCTCGTCATGGAAGAGGAGCGGATGACCGCGTGGGCACGATCGACGGTCATGCCTTGCGCCCGGTGGGTGGTCACGGCGTAGCCGAGCTCGACGTTCTCGGCGACATATGGCGCAGGTAGGCGAATGCGGCGCGGGTCGGTGGAATGCGCACGGCGCACCGTCAACGATCCGTCGCGGTGGTGAGCCGTCACCGTCCAGGTGTCGCCGTTTTTCACCCAGCCGGAGCCCGCGGTGAGGCGCCGGTCGTTCTTACGAGTGACAATCGTGTCGCCTCGGCCTGCGAGGTTGCCGTCGTGGATCGCTATGCCGGCGGCGGTGACAACCCCCTCGTCGACGAGGTCGAGTCGGGCGCGCAAATTCAGCTGGGTTACCAGCTCAACGGTCTCAGCGATCAGCACCGTGCGGACACCCTCCGCCTTGTCGGTAAGCCAGCCACGGTAGGCCGCGTCCAGGACGTCATCCTGCGGTGCAGGGACAATGCGCCCATGCGTGCCGTAGGCGGCAATGGCATCCTCCTCGCCGAGCCGAAGCTGGAGCGATGCGGCTCGTTCCCACCTGTTGCGGAAGCGGTGCAACGCGGTCAGCTCAGGCGCGTCATCACGTTCGCGAGCGAGCATGCCGAAGGCGCCGCCGGCATCGATGGCCGTCAGCTGCGCCCAGTCCCCCACCAGCAGAAGCTTCGCTCCCACGTCCGCAGCGTGCTCCGCGAGAGCATGCAGGGACAGCGTGCCGGCGAGGGACGCCTCGTCCACGATGACGAGGTCCCCGGAGTGCAGGCGCCATTGCTCGAGGTCCGAGACGGTGCCGTGGCGTCGTCCGTGCAACCAGTTCAGCTGCTTGCGGGCCTCCACGCGGGAGAGGTCGTGCTCCCGCAGGCGATGGACCACTGCGGCGATCTGCGCGTCAATCTCGCGAATCTGCGTGGCACGTTCGGAGGCACGGCGATGCTCATAGAGCCACTTCGCGGTGTTCTCCGTCTGGATGCCGAGATCCTCGGCGAGCACCTCGGCGGCAGACGATGACGGCGCCAGGCCAACCACGCTGCCTCCCCCATGCTCGGTTTCCCAGATCGTGCGGAGCTTGCCAAGCGTCGTCGTCTTGCCTGCACCTGCGGGACCCACAAGCACATCGACAACGCGCTGCGAGGAGGCGATCTGCGCCAGCGCGGATCGCTGATCAGGACCCAAGAACAGCCCGTTGGTGTCCTGGCGAGCCGCCGCCTGCTCCACGACCTCAAGCGGGACGCCAGGTCCGGTCCGAATGTGTGCCAGGGCAAGCAACTCGTCCTCGGCGTCCAGCACACGCGTCGACGAGTAGACGGTGCTTGCTTTCGGTCGGAACACGCTACGGCCGCCCACATCCTGGAAACGCGCCGGTGATGAAGCGGGCTCGGCAGGAGTCAGCCGGAGCGAGAGCCTCTCGGCCTCGTCGGCGATCAGTCCGATGAATGCTTGCCGATCCTCTGAGGTGGCGAAGCGATATGGCATGCTCGTGCGCGCAGCTTCGGCCATCAGGTTCCAGCGACGCCATGTGGACCGCCTGGTCCCGACCGCATTCACTACCGACGCCGCCAGCGCGCGGATGTCCTCAGCCGCGACGTCGTCGACGCGAAGAACCGGCTGCTCGGCAGCTGCGAGCAGATTTGTCGTAGCCCACCCGGTAGCGTCCTCATCGAGAACGCGCGCGGCCCGCGCGCGCCATCCCTGCGTCAGTTCGGCAAGAGACCGAGTCTCCTTCGGTGGCCGCGTGGACAGGGTCGCCTGCTGGCGCAGGTGCAGGATGGTGGTGCGTGAAGGGTAGCGGCCGTGGCCTTCCAAATACTCATGGATGAGGCGTTCTGCCTCGGCATTGATGTCGTGTGTCCGGTTGGAGAACTCATCCAGGAGCTCGTCAGGCACGACTTCCAGCTCCCAGGCCGGCGTGCGGTCCGCCCCGCGTGACCGCTGCTCCCACCCGAGTCCCAGGCTCGCGCTGATGCGATCGCTGAGCACAGCGTTGTACATCTCCGAAAGAGCAACCACCGACGCGAACAGAGGTCTGCCATCCGGCGCCCGCCACTTGCCGTCCAAGCCCTGCACCTTGTTCCCGACCACCACGTGGGTATGCAATTGCGGATCACCGGCACGCGAGTCGTAATGATCGAACGCCGTCGCAATGAGCCCACGCGTCTCCACCTGGGCCACCGCTCCCCCGCGGCCGTTGAAACCCACCCGCGTCATGATCACGTCCTGCTCCATCTCCTGCAGGAGGTCGTCGATCGCCGCGTGATGCGCGTCCGCGATCAACGCCTGCGTCCCCGCATCACTGACCGCCCACAACACCGACACGCTCTTCGGAACCGAGAAAGTGAAATCGAACCCGGCCACGGCACGCCGTTGAGTACGGTCCTCCTCCTCGCGCGTGATCGCCGCGATACTCGCGGCTCGCTCATCCTCGGGCATCCCCACAGGCAGGACTCTGATGCGGTGCTCGATCCGGTCGGCGACCGTCTTGAACTGCCCATACGGACGGCCCAACTGAACTCCAGTCACCGGGTCCATCCCGTGGCCCAAGAACCTGGCAAGGCCCTCTTCCGAAACCTCATCGCCAGCGGCGAGCGTCCCCGCTCCCTCACCGAGGGCGGCGACACCAGAACCCAACCACCGACCGGGCGGCGTTCCCTTCTCCTGGTAATAGCGCGTCAGCGGCGAGCTGAAGTCCCGCTCACCATCTCCGGCCACGACCGTGCGCCAGAGGTAGAGATATCCGTCTCCGGCAGACATCACCCGCATGGACACCGTCACCGGGTCTAGGTGGCCCAGCGCCCCACCTGGGCGCACGCTCAGTCTGTTCATCGGGCCCGCTACGTGCGCGTAGCTTGCGTCCATTCTCTAACGGTGTGTGATGTCTCAGCAGATAGGTGACAGTTCTGCATCAGGACATCGGTAACACTTCATGTCTCAGGACATCGGTGACGGTTCTGTGGGGCTGGTCTGGAAGGTCG
>NZ_JBHSCN010000019.1:0-32838 GCF_042651345.1 Gryllotalpicola reticulitermitis | reverse complement strand
CGATCGCAGCAGGTATGCAGTGCATTGTCTCGGAACCATCAGAGATGTGGCGCGTCTTCGAACGGGTCGCTGACCGCCTCAGCTGAGACGAACGTAAGCCGGTCGGTCAACGCATGGGGTCGATGACCGATCGCCGGTCGCGAGATTTCGGGAGCTGGAGATGCCCGTAAGACCCGCCCGATGAAATGCCCGATGATGGAGCGTCAACTGCAACACTGTCATGTGTGCTGATTGGATACGCCCGCGTCTCGACTATCGAGCAAGACCTCACCGCCCAGCGCGACGCGCTCACAGCCCTCGGCGTGGACGCGAAGCACATCCATGTCGACCACGGACTCACCGGGACTAACCGTGCCCGCCCAGGCCTGCGCGAAGCCCTGGCCGCCGTGCGCGACGGCGACACTCTCGTGGTCACCAAGCTCGACAGACTTGCCCGGTCGTTGCCTGATGCGCGCGATATCGCCGAAGAACTAACGAACAAAGGCGTCGCCCTCAGTCTCGGCGGCAGCATCTACGACTCGAACGACCCTGTGGGTCGGCTGCTGTTCAACGTGCTCGGCATGGTGGCCGAGTTCGAGGCAGACCTGATCCGGATGCGCACGCGCGAGGGCATGGCCGTCGCAAGAGCCAAGGGGCGACTGAAGGGGAAGAAGCCGAAGCTCACTGCGGTTCAGCGCAAGCTCCTGCTCAAGATGCACGCTGCGGGCGAGCACTCGCAGGGCGAGCTGGCCGAAGTGTTCAGTGTCTCCCGAGCAACGATCTACCGCGAACTCCAACGCGGCAGCGCCGCGTAGCGCTCTATCCGGTCTACTCGTCTGCGTCGCCAGGCCGGAAGGTCCGGCCGATCGACCGGGCGACGTCGGCCTGCAAATCCATCGCCTGCTGCGGCCGGTCGATGATCCCGAGGATGATCGCCGCCGGCAGCTGGTACGCCTCCGACCCGTAGGCCGGCGAGCCGCGCTCTGCGAGCGCCGCGACGTACTCGCGCACCTGGCCGAGCTGCCAGCGCAACTGCACCAGCTCGTCGACGTCTCCGAGCGGCGCCGGCCGCCGCGCTTCCTCGCTCATGACCGGAAGTGTACGAGTCCCCCAGCTCGAGCAGTTGACACCTAGGTGTCAATGCCTCGAGAACCCGCCGCGGCGGCCGACGCAGCTCCACCGGTCGCCGTGCGTTGCGCGCCGGTCTACGGTGGCCGTGTGTGCGGCAGATTCAGCATGAACGACCAGGTGAACGCCTCGATCGCCGAGTGGGTGCGCGAGGGCTATCGGATGGAGGACTGGCGGCCTGATCGGCTGTGGGAGCCGTCGTGGAACATCAAGCCGACGCAGGCCGTCCCGCTGCTGTTCGAGTCCGCCAAAGGCGGCAAGGACGTGGCCCCGTGGTTCGAGCCGGCGCACTGGTCTCTCGTGCCGAGCTGGAGCAAGACGCTGAAGCTCAAGTACCCGACGTTCAACGCGCGCGCGGAGGGCATCACCGAGAAGGCGACATGGAAAGGCCCGGTGAAGTCGCACCGGGCGATCGTGCTCGCCAATGGCTACTACGAGTGGCAGACCGCCGCGGACGGCAAGACCAAGACCCCGTACTTCATCCACCACCCCGAGGCATCCGTGATCGGCTTCGCCGGCCTCTACTCGTGGTGGCCCGACCCCGCCAAGGCCGAGGACGACGAGGACCGGTGGACGCTCACCGCCACGATCCTCACGTCCGACGCCGTGCAGACCCTCGCAGACATCCACGACCGCAACCCCGTGATCCTCCCGGCCGACATGTGGCGGCACTGGATCAGCGCCACCGTGACCGGAGACCAGCAGCTCGTCGACGACGCCGTGCTCGCCGGGATCGAGCAGGCCTCCGAGCTGGTCTTCGACCAGGTGGCCCCGCTGCGCGGAGACGGCCCGCAGCTCGTCGAGCCGATCGGCCGACACCCACGCTCGAGCAGCTGACACCTACGTGTCAACGTAGGCCGGCGGCCGACCCGCGCGGCGACAGCGCGCCCCGGTAGACGATCGCGCGGAACACGTTCGCCCCGTGCAGCATCCCCTCCACCCGCACCGCGGTGCCATTCCACTCCAGCAGCTGCACCACGTAGTCGCCGTCCCCAGTCGGGAACCGCAGCCACGCCAGCGCCCGCACCGGGCCCTGCGGCGATCGCATCGGGTCCTCAAGCATCCGGGCTTCCTCGGCAGACAGCGACCGCGGCTGCGGCCGGATCAGGGTCCACAGGAGCGCGGCATCCATCTTCTTGCCCGTCCGGTCCGCCTGCCCCACAAGCGGAGCCTGCCAGCGACCTCCGACACGCCGACGTGCCAGACGCTCGATTTAAATATAAAGCGGGTCTAGCCTGACGCCATGACCGCAACGCGCCGACCACGCGGCTCCAAGGAGAAGCCGAAGGTATACGGCTTCACGATCGAGACGAAGGCCAGTGAGGAACTGAGCGTTATTGCCGACCGCATGGACGTCTCCCGGTCATACCTCATCCAGCTTCTCATCGAGCATGTCGAGCTGGATAGCGCGGGCCTCCCGACCTGGTGGACGCCCGAGACGCAGACCACAGAACTTGACGGGATAGGGGGCACGACCCACAGCGCCGCTTAACGCATGAGCGCCGGTCCTAGGACCGGCGCTCGAAGCATGTTTCCGAACCTCCCGACTTTGGCGAGTGCAGAGGTTCGGATTTCCAAACAAAAGCCCAGTGGAGCTGGGAGGCTCCGCTGTTCCCTGAAGGGACGGCACCATCGTAACGCCTAACCCTGACTTTAAACACATGGTTATCGCCGTTTCGCGCGGCGATTCTCCGGCGACGACCCTGCACGCGCCCCGCTCGCGGGCGATCGCGGCTCGGCCGAGCAACCGTGCCCAGGAGGGGCCTTCGGCCCTCTACGGGGCGCAGAAGGCCGCTCGTCGAGGCGGCTTGATTCTGCGGCCGGCACTGGAGACGTATTCGAGGGTTCCGGCGTGCGACCCGGAGGCGTGGCTGGTTGCGCTGGAGGCGGCTCTGGCGCAGCCGGCGGTCGAGCGGCTACGCCGCTCTCGGCGCATGTCCTCGCGTGAGCTGATCCTGGCGTGCGCGCGTGAGCTGGCGGCAGCGGCCGACTTCAGGACCGGCCGGAACGTGGCCGTGAGCCGGGCCACGATCGCGGAGGCGATCAAGTGCGCGCCGGGCACGGTGAAGGAGATCCTTCAGTTCCTCACCCGCATCGGCTTCCAGCTGGTCGTCTGCCGGGGCGCTAACCGGCTGACGCTGGAGCAGCTGACGGAGGCCCGCGAGCTGGGCGGTACAGCGCAGCGTGCGGTGGCGTCGACCAGGTTCCTCACGATCCCGAGGTGGGCTCGCCAGCTGCTGCGCGTAGCGCCGGCTGTGGATGCCGCCCCCCTACCCTCTCGAGAGAAAGTTAAACAGCAGGTGGCTGTTAAAGAGTTCCCACCAACGCGCGCAGCGCGCGCGGAGGCCGCTTCGCGGCCGCAGCTACGAAGGATGAAAGGCCGGTCTGTCCGACGGGCAAGGTCGCCTCGACCTATGGGGCTTCAACAGCTGGCAGCGCAGCTCGCCTCCCGAATGCCGTGGCTTGCCCGAGGAGTCCACATCGGTGCTCTGTGCGATGCGCTCGCTCGGGCCGGCATCCGTCCCGAGGCGTGGACGGCAGCTGCGCTGCTCGACCTGGTAAATCAGCACTTGCGTTCTCAGAACGTCACCGTTGCCGAGCCGGAAACGCAGCGCGACCCAGTGGCGTACTTCGCATGGATGCTCCGAGCGGCCGTCGACGTCGACGCGGAAACGCCCGTGGAGAGGCAGCGCCGGCAAGCCATCGAGGCCGCCGAGCGGCGCCGCCAGGAGGCCGCTTCGCGCATCGAGCTGGAACGCCGGGCCGTTCCTATGGACCGGGCCGAGTTCGAGCGCCTGACGGCGCTCCACGCCGCGCAGCGCCGCACTTTCGACCCCGGAGACCCCTCGTGAGGCCTTTCGTTTACCCCTTCACCGGCGGCGAAGGGGTAAACGAAAGGGTTGTCCTGCTCTGCCCTGTGCCCCCGGCTTGCGCTGCTTCCGAACCTCCCGCTCCCTGCGAACAAGTTCTTGTGAGAGGGAGGTTCGGAAGTAAAGGGGCACAGGGCAGAGCAGGGCAACAAAGGAGAGACAGAGAGAGAAGAGAAGAGCAAAACCAAAAACCAAACCCAGGAAACGGAACAAGCGGAGCTTGTGCCGCTGTTCATCTAGGGGCGCAGTTGAGTGGAGAGAAGGTAGCGAGGGCACGTGACCTAGACGGGGGTGTACGAGTAGCCTGGCTATGTGGGTGAGCGGGTGGAGCGTGTTGCTGGAGCTGCGCACGAAGACAGTTAGCCTGACTTCATTTGGGGGGCGTTCATGGCGTGGGTGACGGATCGCGACCAGGCGATGATGCAGTGGTTCGACACCGTGCGGCTGACGAACATGGAGGGCCTGCGCTGGGCGCTGGCCGGCATGAACGGGGCCAGCTCGCCGGTGAGTCTGCGAGCTGCGCAGATGTGGTGCGCCCGGATGGAGGGCCTGGGGCTCATCGACCGGCAGCGGGTCGCCGGCGCGGGCGGGTCGCTCGTGTGGGCGACGCACGCGGCGATCGGCAGGCCGGCCCCGCAGCTGCTGAGCCAGACCGCCCGGCACGAGGTCGCCGTGTCGGTCGTGTCCGCGCACTACCTCGCGGCCGGCTACGAGTGGCACCGCGACGTGTTCTTCGACGAGGCCGGCGAGGCGAAGACCGGGAGGCCGCGGGCGAGCGAGGACCACCCGGCGGACGGCGTTGCCGTCCAGGGCTCGACCAGGCACCTGGTCGAGGTGGAGCTGACGAGCAAGCGCACTACCAGGTACATGACGATCTTCCGCAAGCTGCGCCGCCGGTTCGAGCGCAGCGAGATGACGCGGGTGGCGTACTTCACCACGCGCGAGGTCGCGACGACCGTGCTCAACAATCTGGAGCAGTTCGGCCAGACGGGCGAGGCCGGAAACCGGGCTGTTCGCCAGCGCATCGCCGTCGAACCCGTTTTCGGTCGTCGCGGGCTGTGGGAGACAAGCGAGCAGCCCCGCTGGCTACGCCGTCTGGAGGCCGCGCCGGCCCCGGAGCCGGCCGTGTCGATGCCCGCGCAGCTCGACGGGATCGGGGGCGTGGCATGAGCAGCCAGCAGAGCTACTACGACCAGCAGCAGTACCCGCCGCAGTCCGGCAGCGACGCCACCACCGAGATTGTCGGCGGCCTGCTGAAGGTGGCCCTGCTGCTGGTCGTCTTCCTCATCGCGTTGCCGCTGCTGGTGCCGCTGATCGTGTGGACGTTCTCCGGCGGGATCGCGGCGACGAAGCTGCGCTACTGGACCACGCCCCGCTGGTGGTGGGTCGTGGTCACGGTCGGCATCCTGATGGTCGTCGGCGTGCTCGCCGGCGAGGTCGCCGGGCTCAGCCGGTGGATCACGGCCGGGCAGGCGGCGGCGTTCTTCCACCGCACGCCGGGCACCTGGGCCGGGCAGCTGTGGCCGACCTTCTGGCCGGCCGTCGTCGGGAACCTGCTGCTCGGGGTCGCGCTGGCCCCGGCCGCGTTCTCCCTCAAGCGCCGGCGTATCGCGGCCGCGGCCGCGCAGCGGCACCTGCCGGACGTGATGACGCAAGAGCGCGTGGAGCGCGCCCGCCGGCATGCACCCGACTATGTGAGCGCCCGACAGCTCGGCGTGCGCGTGGACACGCGCACCGGGCAGATCATCGGCGCGAGCCGCAGCGCCCGCACTGCTCCCCGGCCGGTGGCCGGCGGCCATGCCTTCGGGCTGGTCACCCGGCCGCTAATCCGCACGCTGAGCGAGCGGTTCTACGACTTCCGCCGCGTGCGCGACTGGATCGACCGGCGCGGCCGGTGGATGCTCTTCCCGAAGCTCGCGGCGCTGCGCGCGCTGCTGCTCGCGGAGTCCGGAACCGGCAAGACGACGCTGCTGGAGAGCCTGATCTTCTGCGCGCTGGAGCAGGGCATCCCCGTGGTCATGATCGACGCCAAGGGCGACCCGAAGGACGCCCGCGAGGTCGTCGAGCGCACCTGGCAGGCCGGGCGCACTGCCGTGTATGACATGCCGTTCAACCTGTTTGTCGGCACGGCCGCGGAAATCCGCGGCAAGATCGTCCGCCTGGTGGGTGAGAACACCGGCGAGGGGCGCGTGTACACGCGCGACCTGATCGGCGTCCTCGACGCCGTGCAGGGCAAGACGCCGCTCAAGTCGATCGCGGACCTGCGCGACCGGATACGGAACCCCGGCCCGCACGTGCGCGACGACTACGACCTCCAGCTGGTCGAGCACGAATTCGGCAAGAGCGGCGAGACCCGCGGCACCCGCGTATTGGATGACGTCATGTCCGCGCTGCGGCCGATCGAGCCGCTGGTGAGCGAGAACGGCTGGAGCTACGACAGCCTGCCCGCGGACCTCACCATCGTGCCGCTGCGGCCGGGCAGCGACCCGGCCCACGCGGCGCTGGGCGACATGATGCTCTACGACCTGCGCCGCTTCATGGGAACCCGGATGCAGCACGGCACCACCGGGACGCCGCTGCTCGTGATCGTCGACGAGTTCGCGCAGCTCGTCACCGCCGACAGCGACCCCGGCGACACCGCCGCGAGCCTGTTCGAGACGGCCCGCTCCGCGGGCCTCGGCCTCGTGCTCGCGGCTCAGTCCGTGGCCGGCCTGTCCAACGACCCCGCACGCCGGCAGCGCGCACTGTCCTCCGGCGCGGCGCTGCTGATCGGCCGCACGAAGGACCCTGACGAGGTGGTCGGCTACGCCGGCACCATCATGCGTCAGGAGGCCTCCGGCGGCGCCTACGGCGAAGAGCTGCGCAGCGCCCGCGCGCAGCACAGCTACGCGCTGGACCCCAACGACGTCCGCGAATCGTGGGACGGCGCCTTCTGGATCGTCCAGGCCGGCGGCATGGCCCAGTTCCGCGTCATGCCGCCGGCAACCCGGCTCTCTCAGACCGGCGGGCCGACGTCGACGACGGCGCAGCCGGCGTCCGTCGACGCCGCCCCGGCCGGCCCGAGCACGCTTGCCTCCTACGCGTCAACGCCGGCGCCGATCGCGGAACAGGCCGCGCCGTCCGCTCTCCCGCTAGCTCGCTCGGCCGAGCCGGCCGCCGCGATCGTCGGCCTGGTCATCGACCTCACCGAAGGCGAGGCCGGCCACTGGCAGGCCGTGGCCTGGCCGGCCACCCGAACCGAAGTGCTCGACGACGAGCAGAACCCCGAGAGCGCGCAATTCACCACCGACGCCCGCGAACCGGCCGTGCCGGCCGGCCGCTGGAGCGATGAATGGACCCCCGGACGCTTCCACGTCTGGGGCGGCGACCAGCACCAGCTGCCCGTCGAATGGGTCGACACCCTCGACCAGCTGCTGGAGCGCGCGAAAGCCCGCTACCAGCTGTAACCGCATGCGCCACCGCGCCCACAATCCGGACAACCCCACGGGCCTGCCCTGAGTGGGGACGGACTGACGCAGCGCCCCGACCACCTGTGCACAGCCCAGCTACCGCCAGGCCGGCCTGCACCCAGGTGGACGGCCCGCACTCCCCCGCCGGCCCCTGCCGGCCAGCTGCGCGCCCGGCCTGGCACACCGGCACAGACGGCCGCGCGACGCGCGAGGTCGAGAGGCCCAGATCAAACCCTGGCTGATGACGACAGGGGGGAATCGCCGCGACAGGAAAGGGCGCGAGCTGCTCACGTGGCCAGGAGCGCAGCCCGGCAGGAAGCCAGAGCGCAGCGCCGGACAGCTGGCAGGACTCCCGCGGCCGCAGATGGGAGCAGGTGACACGGGCCGGAGAATCGCCCCCGGCGAGAACGGCGCTCCGCGCCTCCGATTCGTGGTCTACCGAGTAACAAAACCCTTGAACTATCATTTGATCAAATGATAGAATGAGGACATGAACAAGGGAAGCATCACCGCCGGACTGGTCGAAGCGATCGAGAACACCTGGAAGGCGATCCAGGCGCAGCAGCCGGACGTGCCCGAGGTCATCGTGACCATCGGCGCGGGCAGCAAGGCGATGGGCCTCGTGCTCGGGCACTTCGCCGCGAATCGCTGGGTGACCGGCGAGGACGAGGCACAGCGCAGCATCCACGAGCTGTTCGTCTCCGGCGAGGGCCTGCAACGCGGCGCGGCCGACGTGCTCGGCACCCTGCTGCACGAGGCGGCCCACGCGGCGGCCGAGGCGCGCGGCGTCAAGGACACCAGCCGCCAGGGCCGCTACCACAACGCGAAATTCAAGGCGATCGGCGAGCAGTTCGGGCTGAGCCTCACCCACGACAAGACCCTGGGCTGGTCGACCACGAGCGTTCCCGCCGAGACGGCCGAGAGCTACGCCGACCAGGTGCACGAGCTGGAGGGCGCGATGATCGCCTACCGACGCGCCGAGGGCCTGGCCGGGCTCATCGGGATCCTCGGCGGCACCGGCGGCGAAGACGGAGGCGAAGGAGACGGCGAGGACAAGCCCAAGAAGCCGAAGAACGGCTACAGCGCCGAATGCCAGTGCGGCCGCAAGATCCGGGTGAGCGTGAGCACCTACGAAGCCGGCCCCATCCTGTGCGGCCTGTGCCACTCCCCCTTCACCTCCCCCGACGCGGAGGACGACGAGGAAAACTAGCCTCAATCACTTGCACATCCATTTGATCAAATGATAGAATGAAGACATGAACAAGGAGACGGGCATGAACGAGAACACCACCGGCGCAATCCTCAGCGGGGGCGTCGTCATCGCCCAGGTCGAGCACCACGACCTCGTTAGCGGCTACCCCGAGCCTCCGGCCGACCCGATGGACGAGCTGGGCTGCGACAGCTGCCAGTGATTCATTTACCCACAAATGATCAAATGAGGGAATGAGAAAATGAGCGAGATGTGGCAGAGCGAGACGGCCGAGGCGCTGGCGATCCTCGGGAACATTCAGACCGCGCACGACGTGGGCCCACGGCTGACCTGCTCCGAGGTCGAGGCCCTGGCCGTCATCCTGCGGGCGCTGGGCGCCCCCGAGGCGGCCGCGCGGTGGCTCGACGGGCACGCCGTCGACGACGAGGTGGACGAGCTGCACTATGAGCGCGGCCAGCAGCTCATCACCGGGAGCTGACCAGGCGCGCACGAAGGGGGCGGCAGCGCCGCCCCCTTCGCCTGTCCCCCGGCTACTGACAGCAGGAGCTGTCGGCGCCGTCGACCAGCTCGGCCGGGTCCACCGGCACGAGGTAGCCGCCGACCTGCTGCACGTCATCATCTGGCCCAAACATCGCTCACACTCTCCGTTCTTCGATGCCCCGATCGAGGCATCCGCCTTGATCGGACCCTTGCCCGCGTGTACGCAGCGGCGCGGCCTCCGGGGGTTCCCGGTGAGCAGCCCGGCCGTTCCGGGCGCGGCGCAGCGCGACGCGGCAGGGTTGCCTGGGCCGAAGGAATCGCGCGCGATTCCGAGTCGGCGGGGTTCATCGCAGGCAGTGACGCGAAGTGCAACGCCCCATGCGAGAACCGGGGCCGGCCTCGAGAACTTGACACCTGGGTGTCAGTGCGCGAGCTTCAAAAGATCGTTAGATAATTTGATCAAATGAGTAGACATCTTGCCGATTATGTGCCACAATATTATTATGAATTTCGACGGATACGAATGGACAATCAGTGCCGACAAGCACGGGATCGCCCACGAGGACGCCGTCAATACAATCGTCAACCCGCGCCTCTTCGTACCGAACTTCGACAGGTCGCGCATTCCCGGCAAAGGATGGGCGCATCTGTGGATCGGGCGGACGGTGGACGGCACCGTGAACCTGGAGGTCATGGGGCACTTCGAGTACGTGACGAAGACTGTCGAGGTCTTCCATGTCATGCCGTTGCGGGAGAAGACGTACAACCGAGCGATCAAGACTCTGAAAGAGAGGACGACCAAGCGATGAGCACCAGGGCGAAGAGCCAGATGAGCGCCGCCGACGAGGCCGCATTCGCGGCCTGGTCCGAGCGCATCGAGGCCGAGGACTACGAGCCGGACGAAGCCGGCGAGGCTTACGAGGGCTCCGCGGCCGCGGAGGCGAGTCGCGCCATGCTCGCGGAGCTGATGGGGGAGAGCGCCGTCAAGAAGACGATCGCCACCGTTGGCCGGCCGTCGCTCGACGGGCATTCCGGCGCGGGCGAGTCGCCTGTGCGGCGCTTCCGACTCGGGCGCGAGCTGGACGCCGCGCTCACCGCGCGCGAGCGCGTCGAGAACCGCAAGGCCAGCGCAATCATCCGCGAGGCCGTGGCGGAGTATCTGCACAAGGCATCCTGAGCACCCCTGTACGGGCGTCTCGCGCAATGTCAGCGGCGGGGGAGAGGATCACGCACATGAGCGACGCAGCGAGCCAGGAGGGCGGCACTGCGCGCTACCGCTCCGTGTGCTACCTGCACATGGAGCAGCAGTTCCCCGTGCGCGCCGACAGGCTCGACGCCAGCGAGGACACCGCCAGCCACATCAACACGCCGGGCGGTCACCACGTCGACATCCTCGACGTCGACCTGGAGCCGACCGAGGTCGCCGGCTTCCCGGCGGCCGGTTTCGCGCGCAACGAGCTGCCGAAGCTGATCCACAAGGCGCTGCGCGCTATGGCGCAGCTGCCCTACGACCCGGCCGAACACCACACCGAGGACGAAGACGATGAGTGAGCGCGAGCAGCACGAGGCGGCGCTGATCGCGGCCGGCATCAGCCTCGACGACCTCGAACTCGTCGCTCAGCACCGGGCAGCCGACAAGCGCACCGAGCTGGTAGCGAAGATCGCGCAGCTGCGAGACGCAGCGAATTGGGCGGCCGACGCCCGGCCGGGGGAGTGGATTCCCGGCACCGCGCCGGGTGACCGGCATGAGAAGACCACCCAGGCCGATATCGACGGAGCCCAGCGCGTCCTGGGCGCGCTCCAGGCCCGTTACGCCGTCGAGACGGCGCACATCGACCTCGACAGGATCCGCGACTACACCCGCCGGGCATGGGCCAGGCGGCTGAGCGAAGGCGATCGGGAGACGGTGCAGATGACCATCGACCGCGCGCGCCGCTGGGATGCTGCGGGCCGCCACGCTACTGCGCCCGCTCTCTGACCGGCTCGAGCCGTTGGCGCCTACGTGTCAACGGCTTCTCTTTCACCTACAAATGTTCATTTGGTAAGTAGCTCATTTGATCAAAGGAAGGTATGATCGAATTATGAGGATCGTCCCCGTGGTGAACCAGAAAGGCGGCGTCGGCAAGTCCAACGTCGTGATGAACCTGGCCGCGATCATGGCCGGCCACTCGCGCACGCTGGTGCTGGATATCGACCACTTGCAGCAGACCGCGACCGCGTGGGCCGAGACGGCCGAAGCGGGGGAGAAGCCCCTGCCGTTCGACTTCGATGCCGTCGACGACCCGCACGTGCTCACGCAGATGCGCCAGCTCGACCAGTACGACCTGATCCTGGTGGACACGCCCGGCAGCCTCGCGGACAGCGAGGTGCCGCGGCTCGCGGCGGTGCTCGACAACGCCGACTTCGTGGTCATGCCGATCGAGCCGCAGCCCGGCAGCGTGCGGCCGCTGCTGAACACGATCAACACGCTGGTCGCGCCGCGGGGCCTGCCGTACCGGGTGCTGCTCTCGCGGGTCCACCGCGACGACGCGGGGCAGAAGCGCCGCGATGACGCGATCGCGATGCTCGACGACATGGAGCTGCCGCGCTTCAACAGCACCGTGCGCGAGTACACCGTGCACTCCGACGCGCTGCTGACCGGCGACGTCGTGACGAGCTACCCGGCCAGCCGGGGAGCGACGAACGCGCTCGACGACTTCAAGTCGCTGGCGCTGGAGCTGATGAGCCTGTGGGCGAACGAGAAGGGGAAGTGACATGGCACGCGCAAGCATGAAAGACCTGGTGGGCAAGGCCGCACCGCTGGAGACCCCGGCTGCTGCCGCGACCGCGGCGGCCGCAGCGCCGGCCGAGCCCGCACCGCTGCCGGCGGACAGCAAGCGACCAGCCAGCCAAGCCGGCGCGAAGCACCCGCCACGCATCAGCATCGAAATCGACGCGGACCTGCGCCGCCGGTTCAAGAACTGGGCCAACGACAACGGCACGACCATCAGCGCCGAGCTGCTGCGCCACATCGAGAGCCTGGTGGGCTAAGCGCCCATGAGCACGGCAGCGCAGTGGGCGCTGATCCTCGTGCTGGCGGCATGCGCGCTCCTGGCCGCGCTGATCGTGCGGCCGCTGCGCCGCCGCTACCCGCGCGGCCCGAGCGCGTTCCTGCGCGCCGTGGGCGTCGTCGGGGTGACGATCGTCCTGGTCGCCGGGGCTGCCGCGCTGCTCGTGCAGCTGCTCGTGCAGCTCGTGCAGCCGCACGTCGGCCAGACCGCGGCCGAGCTGATCGCCGCCGTGCCGCCGCTGGCCGCCTCAGCCGTCATCCTGGCGTGGCGGGTCCGCCGCAGGCGCGCCCTGCGCCGCGCACCCTCATTCCATCACTAGATCATTCGCTCAATTACTCATATGCACATAGCTTCATTTGATCATCGGGGGAACTGTGAGCAGGAGAAGACGCCGCAGCCGCGCGGGGGCATGGGTGCTGGTGGTGGTGGCGATCCTCGCCGCGGCCGGTGCGTACTTCGCCCGGACCGGGCAGGCCGGCAGCGCCGGCACCGATGCGCAGGCGAGCCCTGCCGCCTCTCCGCAGGCGGCGCCGGCCTCCGCGGGCAGCTGGCAGCTGGTGCAGGAGCCGAGCGCCGGCATGGCCGGCATCCGGCAGCTCATCACCGGCGCGAAGCGCTCCATCGACATGACGATGTACGAGCTGCAAGACACGCAGACGGTCGACGAGCTGACCGCCGCCGCGCAGCGCGGCGTGACGGTGCGCGTGATCCTCGACGCGGCCTACAGCGGCAAGAGCGCCAACGCGGACGCCTACACCCAGCTGGAGCACGGGGGAGTGGCCGTCAAGTGGGGGCCGGCCTCGACGATCGTGCACCAGAAGACGATCACCGTCGACGCCGGCCAGGCCGGCGCGGCTTCCGCGATCGGCACCGCGAACCTCCAGCAGCAGTACTACGCGAGCACCCTCGACGCCTGGGTGATCGACCGCGACCAGGCGCAGGTAGACGCGATCGAGGCCACCTTCGCCAGCGACTGGGCGGCCATGCCCGGCCAGCTCGGCCAGGCGCAGAACGCCGCGGGCCTGTTGTGGTCGCCAGGCGCGCAGAGCGCCCTGGCATCCGTGATCGCCTCCGCGAAGACCCGCGTGCAGTTCTCCAGCGAAGAACTCAGCGACGAAGCCGTGATCCAGGCACTGGAAGGCCGCGCGAAGGCCGGCGTGGCCTGCCAGGTGCTCATGACCCAGCAAAGCGAGTACGCGGCCGCCATGCGGCAGCTGGAGGCCGCCGGATGCAGCGTGCACGCCTACCCGGACTCCAGCAGCGCCCTGTACGTGCACGAGAAGCAGGTCATCGTCGACAACGACGAGCTGCTGATCGGATCGCAAAACGCGAGCGTCGCGAGCCTCAGCTACGACCGCGAGATGTCCGTGCTCGTCACCAGCCAGAGCGCCCCGGCCGTCGTCTCCGAAGCCGAAAGCGCCTACACGAGCGCGTTCAACGGCGCACCGACCGCCCAGTAGCCCGCACGGCCTACTACATCGTTCATCCGCTCAATTGCTCAAATAATCATTTGTTCACTGAAGCCGCTGCGCTCACGCGCCCATCCGCGAAGCAGCCCATCGTCGGCAAAGAGAACCGGCACGGTTCTCGCGGCAGCCGCTTTGACGCCTAGGTGTCAACGACTCGAGCCGACTTCAGGACGCGAAGGCGCGCACCAGCTCGCCTAAGTCCGCGGCGATCGCGCCGCGCACGACGCAGAACACCGTATTGGGTCGCTTGCGCAGGCCCGAGCCCGGAGCGTCCGGCGTGATGTAGCCGGCCTTCTCCAGGGCGTCGAGCGCCTGCCGGCACCCGGCGGGGGAGACGTCGAGGGCGGCCACGAGCTGCGGGAAGGTCTGCGGCTGCCGCAGCAGGCGCAGCAGCACGAGCAGGCGTGAGTCGGCGCTGATCGCGTCTTTGAAGCGGCCCACGGCCTCGGGAACCACGTCGCTCTGCTCAGTCACCGTCACCGCTCCATTCTGGCGCGAGCACGAGGTGCTCGGGGAGATAGCCATGCCGCCAACCCCGCAAATGGGGGATAGAAGCGAACGAGACATAAAACCTGTCTTAAGTGGCATTGACGTGTTGTCTTGTCCCCCTTAATGCGGACATGACCCGGTATCGCCTGCGATCAGCAGTATTTCGTTGCAATGTCACCCGTTCAGGGCATGCTGGGGGTAGCCTACTTGTGCACGTAGACGATCGTGCGGAAAATAGGAAAGATATCTTGCTAGGGGAGCGGGCGATGTCAGATCCGAACACGGAGAACAGTCGGGGGATTTTCGACGACGCGTCGCGTGCCGACGAGTTCGTGGAAGACGACACGATGATCGTGCAGCGCACGCGCCGCTCGGCGCAGCAGCCCCAGGACAGCGAGCAGCTGGAGGTGCCGGAGCCGGTGCGGCACGACGGTACCGCGGCACCCGCGGCCCAGCAAGCGGCCGAGCAGGTCAGGTCCGCGTTCGAGCGGCCCGCGCCGCAGCAGCCGCCGACGTCGTGGGGCATGGCGCCGGCCGCGCCGCCGGCCGCGCAGCCACAGCAGCAGGTCGAGCAACCGCTAGCCGAGCAACCGCCGGCTGAGGCGCAGGATCAGCCTGCGCAGGCGGCGCCGGCCCCGGACTTCTCGGCGCTGTTCACCGGGCAGCGGCCGGCACAGTCCGCCGTGGCCGGACAGAAGGCCAGCAAGGGCTTCCGCGGCTTCCTCGCGCGCACCGGCATGAACGTCAAGCCGGGCGCGGCCGAGGCGGCCGAGCTGGAGCATCGGGCGAAGCTCAGCATCTTCGAGACGCAGATCCGCCAGGCCACGTGGAGCCGGGCCGTCTCAGTGCTGGTCGCCAACCCCAAGGGCGGCACGGGCAAGACCCCGGCCGCACTGTTGCTGGGCGGCACCATCGCGTCGATCCGCGGCGGCCAGGTCGCGATCGTCGAGGTGTCCGACGACCCCGGCGCCCTGACCTACCGTGCCGAGGGCAACCCGCAGGTCGGGCTGGGCGAGCTGGTGCGCGACCTCGACCGGATCACGAACGCCGGGCAGCTGGCCGGCTACACCGCCCCGCAATCGTCGTTCGCGGCCGTCATCGGGACCGTCGGCCGCCGGCCGCGGCTCACGGGCGATGCCGTGATCGGCGTGGCCGGCCTCGTGGACGAGTTCTACGGCATCCGGGTGATGGACTCCGGCAACCAGCCCACCAGCGAGGCGTTCCGCGCCGCCGTCCAGGTGGCCGACGCGCTCGTGATCCCCGTGATGAACGCCGGCGACTCCACGGTGGAGGCGCTGCGGCTGCTGGAAGAGCTGCGCGCAGACGGCGGCCACGCCGCGGAGCTGGCCGCGAACGCGATCGGCATCCGCCTCGTCGACGGCCGACACGAAGACCCGACCATCGCCGCCGAGGTCGAGCAGGTGCTGGCCCGCGAGGGCATCCGCTCCCTGCACACGATCCCGTTCGACCCGCACATCGCAGAGCGCGTGCAGATCACGCTCGGCCAGCTCGCGCCGGCCACCCGCGAGGCGTTCATCACCGCGGCCGCCAGCGTCGTACGCAGCCTTCAGGCATCCGTCACCATCAGCAAGAGGAGCTAGAGCTATGGAGCACATTCAGGCCGCCGCGGCGTACCTGGCCACGACCCCGAACCCCTTCAACGGCGTCACGCCGGACTTCTCCGTGTTCGGGGTGCAGTTCACGCAGCTATGGCAGAAGCTGCTCGGCGCGATCTGGGCACTCGGCATCATCATCTCGGCCGTCTGCGTGATCCTCGGGTTCGTGCGCATGTCGGCAGCCGCGACCGCCGGCGGCAACCCGGTCAAGCACCAGGAAGCCAAGTCCATGACGATCTGGGCGCTGATCTGCCTCGGCGCACTCGCAGCGATCGCCGTCATCGTCGGCGCGGTCCTCGCGATCTTCAGCTGACCCAGGGGGAGCACGCATGCGCATGTACTCGGCAGACGGCCGCAGCCGGTGGCCCTGGGTCATCGGCGCACTCGTGCTCGCCGTGATCATCGCCGGCGTCGTCGTGTTCACCACGACACGCGGCACCGGCCACCCGGCCGCGGCCGCGCCGCCGACCGTGACCGTCACACCCACCCCCACGCCCAGCGTCGACGAGAGCGGCGCGAGCGACGAGGACCCCACCGGGTGCCTCGGCGGCCCGAACTACGACGCCACCAGCGTTCTGACGGCCCAGAAGGCCGCCCCCGACACCCAAGACGGTGCCGTAGAAGTCGCCGCCGCGTTCTACCGGTTTTGGTTCCAGTACCCGTACGCATCCGTGGCCCAGCAGAAGCAGGTCGCTACGGCGCTGCGCTCCAGCTCGTCGCCAGCGGCGATGTGGACCCCGACGACGAATGCGAACACGGGCGATAACCCAACCAAGAGCGTTCTACCGGCGGGCACGCATTTCACCATGTCGACCGTGAACGGCCTGTGGCGGGCGACGTCGACGAGCAACGGGGAGTTGATCGTCGACCTGGCCGCCGGCTACGTCGTCGACGGCGCACTGAGCCCCACGAAAGTCGGCGTGCTCGGCTTCTACATGAAGTGGGAGAACGGCGCGTGGAAGGTGGTCGAGGGCCACGTGGTCGACCAACAGGCCCTCGCTGCTGACGGAACTCACTTCATCGCGGGGTGCTGACCATGTACGAAGCGATCGCCCAGGCGGCCACGTCGACGAGCGGGGGATGCACCGGACTCGTCTCGTGTGTCACGTCAGCGGGGCAGGCCGTTGGCAACGCGGCTAACAGTGTGGGGGGCGCGGTCAGCGGCGCAGCGTCGGCCGCGCAGGGCGCGGTGAACTCCGCAGCTGGGGTCGCGAACTTCTGGAGCGACCCGTCAGAGAACACGTTCAAGCTGCTCCAGAACGCCGCGCACGGGCTCGCGCAGGTCGTCCTGCCGGCCTTGTCGAAGGCCACCCTGCCGGACCTGTCCGCCTCGTGGTTCCTGAAGGCCTACGCGGTCAGCTTCGCGTTCGGGGTGCTGCTGGCGGTGCTGCTGCTCATCCCGCAGATCGTGCGCACCGCACGCGGCCAGCAGGCCGGCCGCGAACTGGCCGAGTCCATCGGCCTGTACTTCCCGGTGTTCCTCATCGGCTCCAGCTTCGGGCCGGCTGCCGGCGCGTTCCTGGTGAAGTTCATCGGCGCACTGACCGACGCGATCACCAACTGGGGTATCGCGGGCTCTGCGAACTCGATCACCTCGACGTTCACGAAGATGCTCGACGCCAAAGACGCATCCGGCATCGCCGGCGGCGCGGTCGTCGGCTGCATCCTGATGTTCTTCATGATCGTCGGGCTGCTGCTCGTGCTGCTGATGCTGATCGTGCAGCTCGTCACGCTGTACCTCACCGGCGTCATCGCCCCGCTCGGGTTCCTGTGGATCGTCGACCCGCAGCGGCGCAGCTTCGGCACGAAGATGGCGTACATGTGGGTGAGCATCCTCGCCTCCCACCCGCTGCTGTTCTTCCTGCTCGGCGTCGTCTACTGGATGGTCGCCGGCAGCGTGCAGGTGTTCACCGGCGCGCCCTCGCTCCAGTCCACCGTGCAGATCGCCGTCTCGATCGTCGCCGTGTTCTTCGCGGGCCTGTCGCCGTTCATCCTCCCGAAGCTCGCCCCGATCATGCCGTTCGGCGGCAATGGCGGGATACCGTCACGCGGCGGCACCATCGGCCCGTCCAGCACGGCCGACGCCGACCGGAACGCCCCGGCGTCGACGGCGGACGCCGGCAGCCCCCAGGGGGCCAGCAGCTACGGCCCGGCATCATCCGGCGGCGGCACCAGCTCGGGCGGCAGCAGCTCGCCGGCGGCTGAGCCGGCCGAGACCGCGAGCATCAGCGGCGCGGCCAGCAGCAGCGACCCCGAAGAGGTCATGCCCGAGGCCAGCGGCCTCGGAAGCGGGGCGGGTGCCGCCAGTGCGGGCGAGGCACTGGAGGCCGGCGAGGTCGCCGCAGCTCCCGAGACGGCAGGGCTCAGCGCCGCGGCGCTGGCCGCCCAGCAGGCCTGGAAACAAACGAAACGAACCACCGAACAGCTCGGGGAGGCCGCCGTGGAACCGGTTCGGGACCACGAGGCCAACTGGCAAGAGGGGCAGTAGGTAGATGCCTGAGAACTACGAACGGTTCATCGGCGGCGAAGGCGGCCACCGGGCCTTCTTCGGCAGCCGCCGAGCCGGCGCGCGCACCTGGATGCTCGTGTTCTTCGTGCTGGCCGGCATGGTCGGCACGATCTTCTTCCACCTGTGGGGCGTCGGCTTCGCGCTGGTCGGCGTGATGGTCACGCTGGCGCTGACGACCCGCACCCACAACGGCACCTGGATGGAGCGGCACGAGAAGCGCGCCCGCTGGAAGGCGCGCAAGCGCGCCGGCACCGACCGTTTCGAGCCGTACGACGTCGCGAAGTGGGACCAGCTGCACGCCGAGCGCGCACAGGCCAAAGGCCGACACGCACTCGAACTGGACCAGCAGATCAACGCGATGCGCGCCAACCCGGACGGTGCGGACGGCATGGGCTGGCTCCAGTACGGCTCCAACCAGCCGGGCATCGCCTGGCACTCGCCGGTCGGCGAGGACGACTACCTCTCGGTCGCGTTCAACGTCTCCGGGCAGGTGCGCGGCATCGAGTCCAGCGGGCACCTCACCCGCGCAGCCAGCGCGTTCGGCCGGTTCCTGGCCGCCCGCGGCGGGGCGACGTCGCTCATCCGCGACGTCCAGCCCCTCACCCGTGTGCTGCCGCCGGACACCGCCCGGCACCAGGCCTGGGCGCGCACCAACCTCGAGCAGCCGGACCCCGGCTGGGACGAGGACCAGCGGCGCATCTTCCACGAGCAGCAGGCCTCCTACGACGAGGTGATCCGCCGCACCAGCTCCGACGCGATGGTGCAGCGCCACTACGTGGTCGTCAACTGGCCGCTGACCCAGCAGTTCTTCGACGCGGCCGAGAAGTTCGCCCCCGGCCGCGACGGCTGGCGGGAGCTGATGGACCAGCAGATCGTGCAGACGATCCGCGGCCTGCAAGAAGCCCGCATGGGGAAGGTCACCGTCCTCACCGCCCGGCAGACCGCGGCGCTCATCCTGCACCAGCAGAACCCGTCGATGCCGATCGACGCGGTGCGCCGCGTCGACCCCACCCGGTTCGGCATCCCGAGCCACGACGAGTTCTCCGCGCACGTCGTCACCGGCTACGACCCGACCGTGCTCGGGCCGGACGACCAGCCGACGTCGGCGCCGGCCGTGGAGTGGTGGCACCGCACCGCGGCGATCCGCGCCGAGAACATGAGCGTGTCCGGCCGCAGCCCGCTGTGGGCGCTGGACCTGCTCATCGGCAAGGAGCTCGACTTCATCCGCAGCGTGGCCTTCCACGAGCACCTGGTGCCCGCGGCCGACGCGAAGTCGGCCACGCAGCGCGACGTCGTGCGCGACCAGTCGGAGCTGATATCGGCCAAGAAGGCCGGCCGGCTGGGCAGCGACGAGACGGAAGAGAACCTGACCGGCGCGCAGCGCCGTGCCCGCGATCTGCGCCCCGGAAGCCACCACCACGGCGTCGAGTGGATCGGCTACGTCACCATCACCGCACCGACCCGCGCCGAGCTGGCCCAGGCCTGCCGGCAGCTGCAAGACGTCTGCGATACCGGGCTGGGGATCAACCGGCTGGAGTGGCAGGACAGCTACCAGGCCGCCGCCAGCGGCACCACCTGGCCGATCGGCCGAGGGCTGAAGCCCAGCGCACCCGAGTTCTCCAGCCGCGTCATGACGCGCCTGGCCGGGCGCAGCGAGAAGGAGGCAATCTCGTGACCAGCGAACCCCGCACCCGCCGCGGCGAACACAGTAAGCGCAGCGGCGACAGGCCGCTTGACACCAAGGTGTCAAAGACGCCGCTGCTGGCGAAGATCCCCGTGCTGAAGGCCTTCGTCTCGCCCGACAGCCTGCCGATCCCGGCAGCTCAGGAGCAGCGGGAGACGACCCAGAGCGGCCGCCCGGTCGACGTGCCGCCGTGGACCCTGCCGGGCACGCAGCTGCGCGCGAGCGCCCGCCACGCCCGTCGCGGCTGGTACGCGCCGGCCGCCACCGGCGCGCCGTCGACGACACGGCAGGTCGAGGTGCTGAACACTGCGATCGTCGCCGCCCCGACCGGAACCGAGGGCGTCGTGCAGGGCCGCGACAACCTGTCGCGGACTCTCATCTCGCATGACCCCGCTACGGCGTACAACATGCAGCCGCGGCAGATCACCAGCCCGAACGTGCTGATCTTCGGCACGGTCGGATCGGGCAAGTCGTCGCTCGCGAAGACGAACTACGTGCTGCGGCCGCTGACCCTGTATCACCGCCGCGCGGTGGTCTACGACAAGAAGGCCGACGAAGACCACGGCGAGTACACGGACCTCGCCCACCAGCTCGGCTCGACGCCGCTCATGTTCACCGGCGACGGCACCGGCACGCGGCTGAACATGCTGGACCCGAACATCATCCGCGCCCAGGGCCTCCAGGGGCAGACACTGCTGCTGTCGACCGTGGCGCAGATCGCCCGCAACGACACCCCCGCCACCGAGTGGGAGGCAAAGGCGATCCGCCACGCGGTCGTCACGACCCTCCAGCGGTTCCAGGGCGGCCGCGTCGCGACGCCCGCGGACCTGCTGCCGTATCTCGGAGAGGTGCCGAACGACGACGACCTCAGCCCCGAATCCAAGGAGCGCCTGCACCAGGCCGGCCTCTCCGTGCGGTTCGCGCTGGAGGGCCTGCTTCAGGAGTACTCCGGCCTGCTCGACGGGGAAACGAGCAAGGATGTCGACCTGGGCCACAAGCTCACCGTGTTCGACCTCTCCGGGCTGCCCGACACGGGGCCGGCGGTGCCGGCCGTCATGTCGATCGGCAACATGTGGCTCATGGGCCGGTTGCGCAGCGACCGCGGCTACTTCACCAACGTGCTGTACGAGGAAGGCTGGCACCTGGTCGACGGGCCGGCGGCCCGCGTGGTGAAGGCCGGCGAGAAGCTGTCCCGCGCCCTCGGCATCTCCACCGTGTTCCTGATGCACAAGGGCACCGACATTCCGGCTGACTCGCCCGGATACACCGTCGTGCAGGAGGCGCAGACGGTGCACATCTTCCGGCAGGACCGCCCCGAGGATGCCGCCTGGGCGGTGCGCACCTTCAACCTCGACCCGGCCAGCGAGGAAATCGTGATGAACCTCCAGCCCGGCCACCACCTGTTCAAGTACGGCTCGAACCCCGAGGTGCACGTGCAGCACATCCGCTCCCGGTGGGAGGCGGCCGTGACCAACACGGACGGCGCGATCGCCCAGGTGGCCCGCTAGGGAGGCCAGGGTGAAGCGGGTACTCATCGGCGCGGGCGCAGCGTTCATCATGCTGCTGCTCGTCGTCGGCACGGTCGTCTTCGGCGCCGGCGACCCGTCCCAGGCCGCCCAGTGCACCTCGACGAGCACCCAGGACGCGAGTACCCACGTCGCCGTCGACGGGTACTCCGGCGACCAGCTGACCAACGCTGCGGCGATCATCAACGCCGGCGACGCGCTCAAAGTGCCGACCTACGGCGTCGTCATCGGCGTCATGACCGCGATGGGAGAATCCCAGCTGCGCGCCCTCGACTACGGCGACAAGGCCGGCCCCGACAGCCGCGGCCTGTTCCAGCAGCGCGCCAGCTGGGGAACCCTCGCGCAGCGGATGAACGCCACCAGCTCGGCTACCCTGTTCTTCACGCACCTGCTGGCCGTGCCCGGCTGGCAGAACATGACCCCGACCGAGGCGGCGCACGCCGTGCAGATCAACGCAGACCCCAACTACTACACGCCGTACTTCACGCCGGCCGAGGCCGTCGTCTCCGCCCTGGCCACCGGGCAGACCTGCACCGGCGGAACCACCGCAACGAACGTCGTCTGGTCCGGCGGCGCCGGCTTCGCCCCCGACAAGGAAGCCGTCAACACAGCACTCGCCTTCGCAGAAGCGCAACTCGGAGACGCCTACGTGATCGGCGGCGCCGGCCCGAACGTCTGGGACTGCTCGGGGCTCACAATGGTCGCCTACCAGCACGCCGGCATCAACATCGGCACCCACTCCGTGGCCGACCAGTACGCCACCATGCAGGCCGAACACCGGCTGCTGCCGATCGTGGACGCCGAACCCGGCGATCTCCTGTTCTGGCACGAAGCAGACGGCGCATGGGCGCACGTCGGCTTCTACCTCGGAGGCGGCAAGATGCTCTCCGCCGCCGCCCCCGGCGAAGGCGTCAAAGAGCAATCGGTGTGGACCTCCGACAACGGCGAGACCCTCGCCCCCGTCGTCGGCCGACCCACCGGAATCCCTACGAGCTGAAAGGATCACCAGCAATAACAGAGAGCACCATTTACACCGCCGGCACCAGGTGGAACGACGTCGACGCAACACTGCGGGAAGAGCAGGAGGACCTCCAGGACGCAGAGGAGGGGGACGGACCTGAGGATGTTGCACCGTTTGTGGAGTGAAATACTCATGCCGTCTAGCGGTTGGAAGCATCAGGAAGCGATCGTGGCTTCAGTCGGGAGTCGCCGAGCGCATGAGTGAAGTGAGCGACACCGCTGCGGCTGAGTTCGAGACGACGTTGCGTAAGGACTACAGCTGGCGACTGAATCTTGCCGTTCTGCTCGTCAGCGTTCCTGAACTCCCCGGGGCGGTACCTCTGATACTCATGTCGGGTGCAGCCGGGATCGCTGGCATCCTCGCGGCCGTGCTATCGGGCCCCGTGGTGATCCGTATCGCAGGTTTGGTCGGGGTCGCGTTTTCGCTATTCGTCCTCGTTGTGCTCCCGGCGCGGCTAGTCTTCACCGCGAGCCGCGCGGCGCCTGCGATTCATGTCGGAGAGGTGCGCCGGAGCCGGATCACCGTCGACGGCATCACCGTTCGCAACTCGACCGGATCAGTGACGCTCCACTTCGCCGACTGCACGCGTATCCGAGAAGCGCTGGGTTTTGCGGTGCTTATACGCCCCGGGCTTGGACCGACGGCGTTGCCTTCTGACCTGTTCCCCAAGCAGGCGAGAGCACAGTTCTTCGATGCTCCACGAGGCGGTCGGACTGCTACGGGGTGATGTGGATGCGTCCCTGTGCCAAGAGCTGGAAGAGTTCGAGGGCAAGGCGGTGACTCTGAACCCGAAGACGCCGTTCAGACCCTGCGAGGTAAGTAGAGAGGCGTTGATCGATGTCGCGACGCTATGTGAAGTCGATGACCCCGCTTATTGGGGAAAAGTACGCTGAACTGTCCGGGCGCGCGTTCGATCGGATGCGCTGGGCTGTCGTGATCCTCGTGGCAGCCATGGCGGTCGGGCTGATTTGCATTTTGTCGCGGCCTGCGTGGTTTGTCGGACCGGTCTTTTTTGCGTTGGCCACTGTCTGGGCTGCCTGTTATGCGCTGCTGATTGTCTGTGCAGTCGCGTGGACTAAGGTCTGGAGGGCGGTGCGCACCGAGCTGCGCATTGCAGGCTTGCACGTGCGTCGCAGCCCGGATCTTCGTGGCCCTACGTTCTTCGCCGCGTGGGCGCGGCTGGAGAAGCTCGACCCCGCGCACGTCACCGCGGTGATCGGCGGTCAGCAGAGCCGATGACCGCGGATGTCCGATATGCCCCCAGCACGGGTTGCTTGTGAGAGGTTGCGGGTGTGGACATGGCAGGAGCTGCGCGCGCGAGGGTGAGCGCATCGTGTGTCGCGTGCGGTGTGTGCGCCAGCAGACCCCCGAGTTCCGTACGACCACCGACTGCCGCGGCTGGGTGGTGGTGACCGAGCAGCGCGTCCTGTTCGAGGGCCACCAGTGGCCGATCCACGATGCATACGAGGTACCGCTTCAGCAGGTCACCTCGGTCGACCGCCGCCGCAAGCTGCTGGAGTGGAGCGTGCAGCTGACCGTGGCCGGCGAGCCCCAGACGTTCTACGTCCTCTCCGGCCCTGACGCCGAGCAGCTCGCACAGGCGATCGACTCGGCGGCCGCGCGGTCGGGAGAGCACGGACCGCGTCGGCGATGCTCCGCGTTTTAGAGGGCGCGTACGCCGATGATGACGGCGACGAGGACGAGAACTCCGTGATCGGCTCCATCGGTAAGCGCACCTGTTAGAGGATCGATATCGGATCGAGGATGAGTTTGCTCGGCGGCCGCGCCAGTATCGAGCTGTGAGACTGTGGCACGGTTTAGCGCGGGTGGGGCTGCTATTTGCGTGGTTGGGCATCGCGGTCGCAGTGCCTGCGGCCCTGCTCGCGCTCGTCGCCGGTTTCGTGCTGGTACTGGTCCACGCTGCGGCCTGACGCTGGTTGGTGAGACAAAGAGTCTCCGTCTGGCTCGCTGGTCGTGCGCGCTGCGGCGGCCCATACGCGCGCCGTAAACGATCGGTTTCGGGTGATCACGGTCGAGTCCGCGACACGCCGAAGAGAAGCGCACCTTTAACCCCCACCAAAACCGCGGCGCGGCCCAAAAGGGCAGCTACCGTTTTTGGTGAGCGGCGCCGGCCGCCAGGAAGGCGAACATGGCGGTCATCGGCTACGCCCGCGTCTCACGACGCGAACAGAACCCTGCCTCCCAGGAGGCCGAGCTGCGCCAGGCCGGATGCGTGCGCGTGTACGTCGACCACGGGGAATCCAGCCGAGTGCAGGACCGACCCGACTGGCTGCGCTGCCTGGACCGGCTCGAACCCGGCGACACCCTCATGATCCGGGCGCTGGACCGCATCGCCGGCACCGAGCTGATCGCGATCGAGACGATCCGCGAACTCGGCCGCCGAGGCATCCGCCTCACAAGCCTCACCGAGCCGTTCCTCGACGTCGACACGTCGACCCCGATGGGCCAGGCCATCGTGAGCATCATGGCGGCGATCGCGCAGCTGCGCGTCGACACCATACGCGAGAACACCCGGCGCGGCCTCGCATACGCGCGCAGCCAAGGCCGCATCGGCGGCCGGCCCGTCATCACGACGTGGAAGGCGCAACCCCACACCGTGCTCCGCGCCGACTGACTCTCAGAGCGCACGCTGACGGATCGCTCAGCGCGCGGAGTGGTTACCTATTCGTCGTGACCGGCTTAGCCTTGCCACCGTTTCAACGAGGTCACCCATGTCCTCGATCGTCGCGTCAGCATCGGCGAGCATGTCTGTCGGGGTTTGAGCGGCGTAGCCGATCGAGAGCATGCCCGCCCGGTACGCGGCCGTGATGCCTGCCGGGCTGTCCTCGATCACGATGCACCGGTCGGGCGGGTAGCCCATGCGCTGGCTGGCGTGGAGAAACAGCTCAGGCCAAGGCTTGCCTTTGCTCACGTCGTGCGCGCTGAAGATCCGGCCTTCGAACCGGTCGAAGATCCCCACCCGACCGAGCGTCATCCGCATCTTCTCGTGCGATCCCGACGACGCGACGCAGGTCGTGTAGCCCATCTGGTCGAGCCGGTTGAGCGCCGCGATGATGCCGGGAACCGGCCGGAGTTCGGCGTCCAACAGCGCCGTGAAGCGGTCGTTCCGGCGCTCAAGGAAGTCGGCAGGTAGGCGCGTGCCGAGATGCCGTTCGACGTTGGCGACCATGTCCGCCACCGTGTGGCCCAGATGCTCGCGGTAGATCTCGTCCGTCGTGATAGGCCAGCCCAACTCGGTCAGCATTGCAACGTCTACGCGCTGCAACAGGCGCTCAGAATCGACCAGCACACCATCGCAGTCGAGCACGATCAGCGGCAGATCGCCGCTATGGTCGGTGACGTGCATGGTCCGAACCCTACCCACCGCAGCCACGGCGAGCCTGACGCCCGGTGACTGGTCGGCTCGCGTGACACCGTTCCCGCGCAATCAGGATCGAATTATGCCGAGTCGCCTTCGCGCGTCCTGATCTGTTGGGCGACATGAGGGAGCACCACATCCAACAGCGCCACGCACTCCCGGTATCCGTCCATCCCCAGCTCGTAGGGGTCCGGAATGCCGCCGTGCTCCGCGTTGGCGACGATAACCGAGATGGGGCGGTTCTTGAGGTGGGCGCGCACCTCGCGGGCCTCATCAGGGCCGACGGTGACGATCCACCCGATCCCGTCAAGGTCGACGCTTCCGATCCAGCGACTGACGTGCCCGCTCAGGTCGAGACCGCGTTCCCGCATGCAGTCGATGGAGCGGTGGTTGGCGGGGCGGCCGGCCAGGTCTTTGTCCAGGCCCGCGCTCTGAACGAGGAATCCGTCGCCCAAGTCGCGCTGGAGCAGCGCGCTCATCATCGGGCTCCGGCTGATGTTGCCGACGCAAACGCAGAGCACCTGCCGCACTGGCTCCAGGCTGGTCACTCAGACACCGTAATCCGGTCCGCGTGGTCGCGTCGGGCAGCCCCGAACAGTTTCGTCAGCGGATCGCCTTGCGCGCGTGCGACGGCTTCGCGGCCGTTCGACACTGCGTGCAAGCCCGTCTTTAGTCGGCTCCGTTGTCTGTGTAGGCGCGGGCTTGCATGGTGAACAGCTCGGCGTAGTAGCCGCCGTGGGCGATGAGTTCGTCATGCGTGCCGATCGCGTCGACGCGCCCGTCGCGCAGGACCAGCACGAGGTCGGCTGAGCGCACGCTGGAGAGGCGGTGGGTGACGTAAAAGGTGATCGCACCGGTGCGGGTGGCGAAGTCGCGGGCTGCGGTCTCGTACGCGTCGATCATGCGCAGTTCGGATTCGGGATCGAGGGAGTGCCCGGGTTCGTCGAGGGTGAGCACGAGTGGGCTGTCCTTGATGAGGGCACGGGCCAGGCCGATGGTTTGCCACTGTCCTCCGGAGAGCTCTTCGCCGTCGCGGTAGTTGCGGCCGAGGTAGGTTTCGAGGCTGCCGATGCGGTCGGTGACCGAGCGTGCTTTGGCTCGTTCGATCGCGGCCTCGATCGCGATCGGGTCGTCGATGCGGTCGATGTCGCCGACGCCGATGGATTCGCGGGCTCGGAACGCGAAGTGCACGAAGTCCTGGAACAGGGCGGCGGTTGCTTTGTGCCAGTCGCCCGTGGCGTAGGACTCCAGTCGGCGTCCGTCGAGTTCGATGTGGCCGCTGGTGGGGCTATAGAGGCCTTGGATCAGCTTGATCAGGGTGCTCTTGCCTGCCCCGTTCTCGCCCACGACGGCGACCGAGGTGCTGGCGGGAATGTCGAAGGTGATGTCGAGGAGGCTCGGCGTTTTGTTGCCGGGGTACTGGTAGCCGATCCCCTCGAGGCGCAACCCGGTGGCGAGGCGGGTGCTCATCATGGCGGGAACCGCTTGGGCGGGCCGTCTCGTGCCGCCGACGCGCAGTTGTTCGATGCGCTCCAGGCCGGTCGCGGACAGGCCGACGTTGTTGAGCTGCTGCAGCGCGTTGGCGACCTGGCCACCGACTTGCGTGGTGAGCGCCAGCACCATGACCAGCTGGCCGGCGTTGCTGTGGCCGTGAAAGGTGAGCCAGGCGGTGTAAGCGATTGCCGCGAGCAGAGCGAGCGCGAAGGGCAGTTGGCCGAGCAGGCGCAGGCCATAGTAGCGGCGGTAGCCGGCGGCCATCGTCGCGGCCAGCTTCTGCTGCGCCTCACCGTGCAGGGTACGGACCCGTGCCGCGCCGTCACCCAGGCGGATTTCTTTGACACGGTCGGCGTTCGTGGAGGCGTCGCGCAGGTTGCGGATGCGCCGGGTGAATGCGGCGGCCTCTTTGCGCGCGTCCTGGACGGGCTTCTCGGAGGCGCTGGTCGTCAGTACCGGGATTGCCGCGACGACGAGGAGCAGGAGCAGCCAGGGGCTGACGGTGACGAGCAGGATGCAGGTGATGACGAGCTGGATCACGACCGCGACAAGGCTGATCGTCGCCTCAAGCGTGACGCGGGCGCCGGCGATGTCCTGCCGCAGCAGCTCGATCTTGTCGGCGACCTCTGCCGACTCGATCTCGTCCAACGGCTGGTCGTTGTGGAGCGCACGTGACACCCGACGACTCAACTCGATCTCGTCAAGCTCGCCCAACTCGAAATACCAGAGGTGCCCGAAATGGGCGAGCAGCAGTTGCCCGGTGATGCACAGCGCGAGACCAGCCGCCAGAGCGGTCAGCAGCAGCGTGGACTGATGGGAGATCGTCGCGTTCGTGAGATTGCGCACGAAGATCGCGACACCGGGCTGAGCGACACTGCCGAGCAGGAGCAGTCCCGCTCCGATGATCAGGCGCTTCTTGTCGATGGTCCACGACATGACGAGGACCAGGCGGATCACGTTGAGAGTTCGCTTCATCGGTGGTCTTTCTTGTTCCTCAGCTCAGCGCGTACCGCGACGACTGAGCGGCGTACATCCGCGCGTAATGACCGCCCTGCTCCACCAGCTCTGCGTGAGGTCCGAGCTCGACGATCGCGCCGCCATCCAGGACGGCGATCGCATCGGCTTGCCGGACGGAGGAAAAGCGGTGCGAGATGATCAGGGTGGTGACTCCGCGAGTCAGCTCGAGGAAGTTCGCGTAGAACTCTGCTTCGCCGCGCGCGTCCATCTGGGAGGTCGGCTCGTCGAGCACGAGGACCCGAGCGCCGTGTCGCACGGCGAACAGGGCGCGGGTCAAAGCGAGCCGCTGCCACTGTCCGCCGGAGAAGTCGGTGCCGCCGGGCAGAAGTCGCGAAAGTGGCGTGTCGAGTCCGAGCGGCAGCGTGTCGAAGGCGCCGCTGAGCCCGGCCTGCCGCAGCGTCTCGACCATCCCGTCGTCGTCATCGTCGCCTGCGTCGGAGGCCTGCATGGCGATGTTCTGCCTTAGGGTCAGCTCGTAGCGGGCGTAGTCCTGAAAGACGATCGCGACTCTTCTCTGCCAGGCAAGCCGCTCGGCCGCCGTCAGCTCGGCGCCGTCGACCGTGACATTCCCACTGGCGGGTGCGTAGAACCCCGCGAGCAGTTTTACCAGCGTCGACTTTCCCGCCCCGTTCACGCCGACCAATGCCGTCGACCGGCCCGCTTCCAGTCGCAGCGAGACGCCCTGCAGCACATCCGTGCCGGGTGTGTACCCGTAGACCACGTCGTGGAAGGCGATGTCGGCCGGTCCGCGCACAGCATCGGCCAAGCCCGCGCCATCCGCCCGCTCGGCGGCATCTGCTGCTGCGATCGGGCCGGTGCGCAGTGCCTGCTCGGTTGCCAGGATCGCCTCCCATGCAAGGCGCCCGTACTGCATCTGTAGGTCGGCCTCCGGGAAGAAGTTGCCGAACAGCACGCAGGCAAGCGCTGCCTGCAGCACGATCGCGATCGAGCCCGGAGACACCCCAGCCTGGCCGCCAACCTGGGCCATTGAGGCTGCAAGCAGGATGCTGGAGCCGATGAGCGTCGCGAGGGCACACCACACGGCTTGCGGGCCGTAAATGCGCCGGCGCGTGCGCCACACCACACGCAGGCCCTGCATTGCTTCTCGCTCGTAGCGCCGCTCAAGCCAGCCGCCCAGGCGCAGCATCCTGATGTCCCGCGCTGACAGAGGGTCGATCGCCAGGTCCCGCAGGTACTGCCGGCGGCGGCGCAGCCTGGTGAACCGCCCGTTCGCGGCCGACCAGAGCGAGAACGCGTATGTCTGTCCGAGCCGGTTCACCAATGCGATCACGAGGCCCAACAGCGCGACCGGAACCGATACCACCACCGCCAACAGGATCAGCGTGCCCGTGAGCGCGGCGTAGCGCGCGACCAGCGCGAGCGCGCCCGCAGAAGCGCCCCCCGGCGTCTGTGCACGCTGATCGAGGAACCCGTTGGCCTCCGCGACATGCTGCACGACCTCCCGCTGTTCGACCGCACGCAGATTATTCGCTGCCCCGACCGAATCGATCAACCGCTGCGAGACGTAGGCATCCACCCGCAGCTGCACGCTCGAGGCCAACACAACCTGCAGGGGCGCCGTGAGCTGCTGAACGACGAGGCCCACCGCGCACAACACGACGCCGGCGACGATCGATCCCGTGTGGCCCGTCGCCGCCGATACGACCGTTCCGCTTCCGAGGATCACCAGCGGAACCGAAACACCAGCGATGAGCTGCACCAGGAGCGTGACCGCGACAAGACCAAGCCCCGCGTTCCGCAACAGGAACAGCAACTGGCAGGCCGCCCTGACCCGCCGCCGTGCCAACTGGATCACGCTCACTCCCGCCACACCGAGGAACACCAGCGACCCGCGGCCGCCTCGCCAGACTAGGGCACCTCATATACCCGCCTGATCCCCGCGCGAGCCAGTAGACGATTAAGGATCCCGCGCCGGGCAGCTAAGTCCCGGTTGCTAGATCGCTCTACGCCAGGGGTGGGGCGGTTTCAGCTCCTCAACCAGTCCCGGAAGCTGCCCATGCGCTGGTGCGTCTGCCGCCACATCCGGCCAAGGATCAGAAGCGGGGCCACAAACACGAGAGCGGCCAGCACGATCAACGTATACCTGCCCGCGATCGCTGCGGTCGCAGCCCCGGCGCAGCAAAGTCCGGACCACACCCAGAAGCCGTACACCTTCGCTGTCGGTCGGTGTCCTGACGGCATCGCGCGGCCTCCTCTGCCCGTTGCGCCCAGTATAGAAACACGGCATCAGGGACCTCGGGACTTTCCCGATCAATGAGCTATCGGGCCACACGCGCGAAGGCCGATCGCTCATCGTACGTAGGCAGCGCCGGTGAGGACGATGTGGGTGCTGATCGCTAGCGTGTCGAGGTGAGCGATTCCGTTGTCCTGCTGAACGGGGTGCCTGGCGCGGGGAAGACCACGCTGGCCACGCCCCTGGCCCGGCAGCTCGGGGTGCCGCTGATTGGTAAGGATGCGATCAAGGAGTCGCTTGCTGATCTCGTCTCGCAGCCGTTGCCGACCAGCCAGCTTGGGGCGCTCGCGAGCGACGTGATGTGGAGTCTGGCCGCGCTGGTCGATGGCGTCGTGATCGTCGAGAGCTTCTGGGCGACGGGTCGCGATGAGAAGTTCCTTCGGGCCGGGCTGTGCAGAGCCGGGGCGGGGCGCGCTGTCGAGGTCTGGTGCGAGGTGCCGATCGGGGTGGCTCGCGAACGCTTTCTGACCCGGGAGCGTCATCCTGCTCACAAGGACGCTGAGCGGCTCGCTGAGTGGGAGGCGGTGGCGGCAGTAGCGCGGCCGTGCTCAGGGCAACCGACATTGCCAGTTCGAACGGATGCGATCGTCAACGTGGCGTTGCTCGTTGAGCGCATTCGAGCGCTGCTGGACGACGAGTCGGCGCGTCTTCCGGCGGCGTAACTGATCGTTGAAGAATCGGTCAGCACGGTGCGCCGTTTTCGCCGGCGTGTGAGTGGCTCGCGCTCCCGACAATCTGGTTGACCGCGTCGCTCAGGGTGCACTGCGGGTTGATGTGGATCGCGCGGATGCCGACTGCCTCGGCTCCGCCGATGTCGGCAACGGGGTTGTCGCCGATCATCCACACGTCATCCCCCGCGCCCATGTCCTCAAGTGCGTATTCGAAGATGTGCGGGTTCGGTTTCTCCGCACCGACCGCGGCGCTCGTGATGGTCCTGTCGATCAGGCGAGCAAGCCCCAGATCGGCAACGAGTTGCGGCAGTTCGGGTGCGTGGTTGCTGAGGATCACGTTCCGGTACCCCGCGGCAGCGGTGGCGCTCAGGGCCGACACCGCATCCGCGGCGAGCGTCCACGCCGTCGGGCGGTAGTACTCGCGCGGAACGGCAGCGATCGCGCGTTCCGCATCGTCCGGGGGCACGCCCGCGTTCGTGTAGGCGTCAAGGAACAGCGCGTGCTGGGCGGCCCACCATGCCGCGGCGGACTGCGTCACCCGAACGACGTCGGGCGCGTGCCACGGAAACCCCACCGAGAGCTGGTCGCGAAAGTCCCCCGCGCTGAGACCGAGTTCGGGAGCGATCGACAGAAGTGCCTGCGCCAACGTTTCGGACCAGAGCCCATCCCGCATCGCAAGCGTGCCGTCGAAGTCCCAGAAGACAACGCGTTTACTCCCGTAGCGCACGCCGTCAGACTATGCGGTTCGAACAGGAGACGGCACGCCCGCAAGCGATCGGTCATCGTGCTCCGTGGGTGACGGTCACTTGGCTGTGGAAAGCACGCGAACCATTCTGAGGTCAGACCCGTTTCCGAAGTCATGTGCTTCATCTGTAAGCAGAAACCCGGATTTCTCGTACGCCCGCTGAGCACGCGGATTGTGCTCGTGCACGAAGAGTTGAAGGTGCGAAATGCCCTGCGCGGCGGCCCAGTCGGCGGCGGCCTCGAGCAGGGCCTGGACGACGCCGTTACCACGCGCCGCTGGTGTCACGTACACACCGACAACATCCGCTGTACGCGCGGGGAGGACTCTTCCCGCATAGTCCTTCTGACCCGCCGCGGTCACGAGGACTGTGAGCGTACCCAACCACTTTCCGTCATCGACAGCGACGAGCGCGCGCTGACGTGCGCTCGGGTCGGCGCTTTCCGAACTCGCCCATGCCCGCTTCTGCCAGACCTCATCAGCCCACGTCACGGCCTCGTCGAAGGTCGTGATGAAGGCGACTGGGGCGATCTCATCACGTAGCGCTTCCAGGCGGAAGTCTTTCGCACGCTCCCACTCCTCAGCGCGCAAGGGGCGGACGAGGAACTCGGGCATGGCTAGCACTGTAGCCGGCACCCGTCGCCCTCTGCGGGCGGCCTGCATCCGCGGCACGCTAACGGATCGGTCACCGGGCCGACTCGGGTCGTTCTGCTATGAGTAGTGCCGTGGAAGACTCGGCCGAGCACGTCTGCCAAAATGCGCAAAGCCCAGCGTTACGCACCGATGCGGTTCTTCTCGACT
>NZ_JBHSCN010000018.1:0-24727 GCF_042651345.1 Gryllotalpicola reticulitermitis | reverse complement strand
GGGCCACGAGATGGAAGCCGGCGCTGAACGCGTTCGCGATCGCTTTCGAGGGCCGCATCAACTAATGACCGCCAGCCCAGAAACACCGTTCATCGGACAGACCCGTTAGCCATGGCGTTCGGTGGTTTGTTCGGTGGGTGGCCCTCGTTTGGGGAGGGGTTTTAATTCGGGCCGATCGGCGTCTTAATGTAGGCATGAGCGTGAATCGGTTTGGTTGGGCGGCTATCGGTGGTGGGGCTGCGGTGCTTGTAGCAGCTGCTGTGGTTGTCGGCGCTGTGACCGCGGGTGCGTCGAGTGTGCCTGTGGTGAAGGCGACCGTTCCTGCCGTCGCTGTCTCGCCCACTGTTCAGCCGCGAGAGACGTATACGGTGACGGCTCCGGCTGTGGCGCCGCGCCCGTCTGTGGCGCCGACTCATGTTGTCGTCAAGGTTCAGGAGGTCCCGTTGACTGATTCGACCCCGACGAGTGCGCCGGCTACGAGCGCGCCGGTGGCAGTTGCGTCGTCACCTGCTCCGGTTGTGCCTGCGCCGGCGGCTGTTGGACCGACGCCTGGCGGCAAGGACGCGGATGGTGCGACGTTGCCGCCGATCGTGAACAGCACCGAGCCGGCTGATGGGATTGCGGTTGGCGGTTAGGCGATGAAGAGCATGGTTCCGCCGAGGCTCGCGACGTTGTAGGCGTTCGCGGTTCCGGCGACTCCCCCGCTGACGTTGGCTGTCAGGGTGATCGTCTCTCCGTCGGTCAGCCCTGTGAGCTCGATGGCGTAGCCCACGGCGTTGGATGCAACCCCACCGTCCGCGATGCTGACGTCGAAGTTGGCGGAGGTGCCGCTGCCGCCCTGGCTGGTCGTGTAAGCGATCTGTGAGCTTCCGTATTCGGTGGTTCCGGTGTTGGGGCTGGCGTAGTTGGCGGAAAGGATGCAGTTGATGAGCGCGGTCGTGTAGCCCGTGGGCACGGTGACCGTGGCGGACGCTACCGGGGTGAGAGCAGCCGCGAGCGCGTAACCTGATGCGCTGGCGTAGATCGCCGCCGGCTTGAGTGCGCTGAGCGCGAGCCCGTCGACTGTTACTTCGCCCGTACCGGTGACAGCGATCGAGCCGTCGCCCGTGACGTTCAGGTTGCCGCTGCTGAGGTCGACGTCGCCGCCCTGCAGTGCGATGTTGCCGCCGCCGTTGAGTTCGAGGCTGCCGCCGTCGTCGATCGCGATGGCTCCTCCGCCGTGGATCGTGAGGCCGCCGCCGTCGGTGATGGTGATGCCGCCTGTGCCATTGACGAGCAGGCCGCCTGAGCCGATCTGAGAGTTGATGAGCGGGTTCGCGTTCGCCTGCGCGCGTACATGCTTCTCGAGTTGGGTGATACGGTGCGCAAGCGCATAGTCAGGACCAAGATTCGGCTGTCCCATAGTGTGTCTCCTTTGTAGGGGTGCCCGAGAGCACGCGGCGCAAGGAGTCGAAACACCGCGTGCTCTCGGGCTGGGTCCGGTGACGCACCGCGCGAGGAGGAGCGCGGTTCACCATGCGTCACCGGAGTCTTGGGGTTAGGGGCGTGCCGTCGTGTCCTTGAACGGGACGAGCTGGAGCGACGGCGCGAGACGGAGCCACTTGACGTAGTCCGGTTCGCCATAGCGCGGGGCGAAGTGGTCGCCGCTGGCACCGATTCCGATGCTGTGCGGCGCGCGTCCTTCACCGATGTTGAGAAGTTCGGCGAGGGTGGCTCGCAGAGCTGCCGCGTTGTGGAGAGCGTCGATCTGACGGTCGTCGATGAATTCCGCCCATGCTGCTCCGGCCGCCGCGCCGAACATCTCGGTGACGTACTCGAGGTCAGTCGGGGCAGGGATCGTCTCGACGGTCACTTTTCCGTCCTGCTTGGTGGCGATCTCCTTCGCGCCCGGCTTCTGGAGCTTGTCGATCACGCCGGCAGCGTTGAGGACTCGCGCGAGATCGGCGGCGTGGTCGAACTGGGGACGGAGCGTGTCGAGATAGTTGTCCGCCTCGGCGGACATGCTGGCCTTCATCGCCTCGTCGAGCTCCTCGAGCATCCGTTCCTGCTCGGCGGCGATGTGCGCGACAGTGGCTGCGTGAGAGGCGCCGGCAAGCGCTTCCAGCTGCCATTCCTCAAGCGTTGCGTCGAGCACGCTGACAGCTCTCACGCGGCCAATCGGTGAGAGTGCGTTGTTGCGGAGTTCGAGATAGTTGGCGGACTTCGAGACCTCGACACCAGCAGTGCACAAGCGGTGAACGACCTCATGTACGGGCGCGGTGAACGCTGGGGCGAATGTCTGCGGTGCGTTCGGGCGAGGGGCGTAAGTGTCTGACCTCATCGCATACGGGGGACGAGGTGCTGGCAGTGCCGCGACGCGGCTGATCTGTTCAGCGAACGGCACGCTCGGGTCGATCTGGGTGTAGTCGACTGGCATGGGAACTCCTTAGACGGTGATGACGGAGAGTTGGACGGAGTCGGGCGGAAAGGTGCTGCTGATCGAGTTCGCGGCGACACCGCCGGCGACGAGCTGGAGGTGATACCCGCCCGAGCTAGGCGCTGCCCAGTCGGCGGCGGTGTAGCCGACTACGGGGGTCCCAAGCGATCCCGCCGCCGCAGCGACGGCTGCCACCGATGACGCGGTGCCCGTGCTATCGAGAACCTGAAGCTTCACAACGGGCGCGTCCGCATTCGGGCCGATCGTCGGCGCCATGCCGAGATTCCCTAGCAACGCTGATAGCCGGTACGTCGTTGATGCGACCGCGGTGAAGTCGAGATCAACGATGACGACTGAGCCACGCCCCCCGTACTGCTGAGCTACAGGTCCGACAGCTGTGGCGATGAGAGTCATCCACGTCCCTCCCGGAATTGCCGAGCGAGCTTCTTGATATAGGCAGCGTTGCCGCCCTTTGCGAGAGGAGCGCTCGGCTTCGGAGCGGTCGTTGGCGGGTCAGCGAGCGGGTTGATGTCTTTCGGGTCGACTGCACCGATGAGATTGCCGCTCTTGTCGAACACGGGAACGAGGTCCAACGCTTTGGCCTTGCGGATGAACGTGCTTCGCGCGACGTTACGGGCCAGCGTCTTCTTGATCGCGGCTATGGAATCCGCGGTGGGACTCTCGGGGTTCTTGTATGGCATTACCAGCCCTTCGGTTTGGTGATTTGACGGGGAGCCTCGATCTGGTCGAGACGGAGATGGAGACGGCGAATCTCGCGCAGAAGCGCAACCCGTTCAGCACTCACACGGTCGAGAGCGGCATCGACTGCCTTCGTGACAGCCGTGGTGAGATTCGCGGCCTTCGCTTTCGTCACCCTTTGGCTCTGGGCGTAGGTCCGTTGGAAGACCGCCTCGAGTTCCGTGTCGGTCGTGACCGGGTGATAGCCGCCCGGACGCGCCTGGGACGGCTTGAGTAGATCCAGAAGGGCTTGGACGACCTCCTGGCCGGCCTTCTTCGCTTCCTCGTCAGCGGTCGCGCGTGCTGCGCTTATTTGGCGGCCAAGTTCGATGTCTTCCGGATCGTCCGGCGTTTCCTGTACCGGCGACTGAACGGTGTCAGTCCCAGGGATGACCTCGAAGTCGTCGTCATCGTCCGTGAATCGGGATTTCACTGCGGCCCAGCGCCGGGAATCTAGTGATGTCATGTGTCCTCGATGTCGCGTCGGTCAGCGACCTGTTGCAGGCTTCGTTTGGTCGGGTATCGCAGGAAGTAATCGCATGCCGCGCACGGAAGCACGAGTCCGTGCACGCGGCAGGTTCGTGGCAGCTTGTAGCCGATGTCCTCGAAGGTCATCCGGCTCTCACCTCCCGCACCGTGGCCCGGGCGGGTCTGTCGGCGTCCAGAGTGTTCATCCAATGCGCGCACTCAGGGCACGCGTCATAGAAGGCATCGATCAAAGTCCGAGACACCCAGCCACACATGCTGCACATCGGCAGGTACGTCACGTTGCTGTAGCGCGTCATGCCGCGCCCTGGAACTCGGCTTCGCCGCCCTCACGGAAGCCCTGAGCCTTGACGCGTTCCATGAGCTTCCGGCGCCCACGGTGCGAAAGGAGCGAGATCGCACCTGCGTCGATCAGCTGGTCACGCTTGGCGTGGTGATCGATGTCTCCACCATCGAACCGGAGCTCCTGATGCGCGTCGCGCCACAAATAGCGGCAATCCTCCTCGAACTGCTCAGCGGTCAGCGAACGCACCCGAGCGATCAGGTCGGATGACGGTAGCCGCCACTTCGCAAGGACGTAATAGTCCTGCCACAGCTCCATGAGCGCCGTACTCGGACCCCAGGTGTCGAATTCGGACATATCGATTTCGGCGCCCGTCGCATCGCGATGGGCTGTAAAGGAAGTTGGTTCCTCTATCGGTTCCTCAGGTTGGTTCCTCAGGGGGCCGTTTTCCGGACCTAATGGGGTCCGGTTTCCGGACTGCATTAGGTCCGCTTTCCGGACCAAGACTGCAGAGTTATCCACAGCCACCGGGCGACCGAACACCACTTGCCCCTCGTGCGCCTTCTCGGCCTCAGCTGCAAGCGCCGCGAGCTTCGGCACGTTGACGCGATATCGCGCCGTCTGGCCGGGCCTGCCTTTATCGGTCGGCTCCTGGATCAGCCATCCGGCAGCAACCAGGCCGTGAAGAGCGACCTTGACGCTGGTGCTACTGAGGTTCGCTTTTTCCTCAAGCGCCTTGCGCTTCTCCCAGTAGACGGGGAGCGCGCCGTCCTTCGGCTTGTCAAGCACGGTGAGTGCGATGGTCAAGAAGACCACGAGCTCGTTCGGTTTCAGCCCGATCTTGCCGATCAGCGCGACGATTCGCGACACGAGATCTTTCCCCATTCCCTCTATGCCGCCTCGACCTTGAGGCCGCTATCTACGCAATGCGCGACCATGTTGCCGACCGGGTCCGCGTACGGGAGCGCCAAAGCGAAGTACGGGTCGAGCTCGCCGGCCCTCACACCGTCAACCACGTAGGCGTCGATCACAGCGCGGACCGCGTCGGGTCCGTGCTCGCGGTAGTGCTTCCGCACGATCCGAGTCACCTTCGACGGGGACATCTGCACATCCACCGCCGCGAACCGTCGGTGGGCATAGCGAATCAGATCTTCGACCGTGACCACTTCCGCTTCGTGTTGCCGGAGGTCTGGGATCGCTGCTCTCATGCTGCCTCCGTGCGCTCGAACGGGATACCGAGCTGATCAAGCAGCTTCGCGGTGGGTACGACGAGGCGCTTGCCGTAGCGGAGCACCGGGAGCTCACCCTTCTTGGCGGCCTCGTAGGACGAATAACGGGAGTGTCCCGTCAATTCCCCGGACCTCTCGACGCTCATGGTGAGCGGCAGCTCACCAATCGGCGTCTTGAGTACGTAGGTACTCATCGCGTGCTCCTCGATCTCGCTCAAAACGTCTTGTGTGTGGCTCTATCCGAACCACACACCTGTAGTTTAGCACGGGTCTAAACGTGACGATAATGCGGCGGCTTGTTGCGCACTTGATTTGTGTGTAATCTGACGACATGGCACGCGCACAGACCACGCCCGACGAGAGACCACGGCATCCAGTCGACGTGATCGTGGGCCACAACATCCGGCGCATCCGAGAGGAACAGGGACTCAGTCAGGCAGCGCTCTCCGAACGTACGAGAGAGGGCGGCCTCGAGTCGTTCTATCCGACAACGATCGCGCGCATCGAAGCCGGAGTCAGAGCGCTCCGCGTGGCCGAGCTGCCGTCCGTTGCGCAGGCTTTGGACGTGAATCCTGAAGCGTTGCTCGAATCACGCGTTAGCTCGAACGCCAGACGGCTCGCGGATATTCAGGCTCAGCTGCAGGAGACCGCCGTCCGCATCCGGGTCGCGCGACAGGAGCTAGACAACCTCGCCGTGATCGCACGTGGGAAGAACCAGGAAATCGCTGAATGGGAGAACCGAGCGGCGGCGCTTCGGCGCGAGTCCGAGAGCCTCATGGCGGCGGGCGTGGATCTCACGGAACACATCAGCTTGGTGAGAGCTGAGCCCGAAGAGGAGACGGCTGACCACAAGCGATAAGCCTGCCGGCTTCGGCCGGACATAAAGAAAGCCCTCGCCGGGATTCCGGCCCAGCGAGGGCAGCGACCAAATACCCATCCGCAAAGAAAGGCACGATCGTGCACGATTCTACTGACGTCCCCCGCGTCAGCGAGGGTCACGAGTATGACCCCGATTTCCATGCCCACTGTTTGGGCATCCAGGTGCTGACCCGGCCCCTGCACGCGTCGTGGGGGCTTTGGCTCCCCGACCATGCCACCATCATCCTCGGCGAGGGAATGACGTTCGCTCGCCGCCGCTACACGCTCACCCACGAGATCGGTCATGCCCTGTACGGGCACAGAGGCACCTCTGACGACAACGAGCTTGAGGCTGACCGCTTCGCGTGGTCCCGTATCGCCGACCCGTTCGAGGCGATTGCGAAAGCTTCACGCGATGCAACTCGCAAGTTCTTCATCCGCGACCGATTCATGGTCGACTTCGAGGATTGGCTCGTGAGCCCTCGAGTGGTGGTGTCCTGATGGCACAGAGTCACGGAACCGCGCGGCCGGTCGACACCGACCTCGCTGACCTTCATTCTGAGGCGAAGCTCTACCGTCTCGACCCGCCGCTGCATTCGACCATATGGGGCGAGCGCGATGTCGAATACGTCGTCGTGTACGCCGTGTTCGTCCCGGTCGTCGGTCTCGGCACCTATGTGATGGCCGCCGACGAGACCGGCCGCATAGTGTCCGAACTCGAGCTCGAGGGCTCTTACGAAGGTGCCGGCGATCACGCCGAAGCCCTACGCCGAGCCGGATACGAGGTGGCATGATGGCCGACGTCTACCGCCGCTGCGCATGCCGTAAGCCCGATGGGAAGCAGTTCGGTGTCCTTCCCTCAAAACCCACCGAGCGGCAACTCGCCGCGACGTGCCCGCAGCTGATCAGCGACTCGCGCCACGGTTCATGGTCCTTCTACGTCCGCGACTCGAACACTGGAACGCAGTATCGGAAGGGGGGCTTCAAGACCCGCAGTGAGGCCGTGAAGGCCCGCAACGAGCTTGCGGGCAAGCTCGACAAGGGCACGTACAAGCCGCCGTCGAAGATCCTCTACGGGGACTACCTCGAGGCGTGGTTCAAACGCCGCCAGACAACCGGCAAGACGTTCAAGGCGACGACCGTCAATAACTATTCGAGGTACCTCGCGAACGACCTCAAGCCGTCTGCCCTCGCCAGAATGCCCATTAGCGAGATCCGACGCATGCATGTTCAGGCGTTCGTCGATCAGCTCATCGCGGACGGCCGTGGCGCGACCACGATCCGACGCATCGTCGCCGTCGTTCAGGGATCGCTGCGCGCAGCAGGGAAGGACAACCTCAACGACCACGCCCCTGGCGTGGGCCTAGATCTCCCGCAGGCTGAACGGAAGGAGATGGAGGTGTGGGAGCCGGCTCAGGTCGGCAAGTTCCTTGACACCGCAGCACAGCACCGGCTCGGAGCGCTGTTCGAACTCGCGATATTCACTGGGATGCGGCGTGGCGAGCTGCTCGGCCTGAGGTGGGAGGACGTGAATTTCGCGGATCGCAGCATCCAGGTGCGCCACAACCGCACCCAGGCCGGTCATGTGATCGAAGAGACGACACCAAAGACGAGAAGCGGGCGCCGCACCGTCGAGCTCGCAGACAACACGTCGGCGGCGCTCGTCGCATGGAAGCTGACGCAGGAGGCGGAGGCGAAGAACTGGCGAGAGTCGGGGGCGTGGCACGACACCGGTTACGTCTTCACTTACGAAGATGGCACGCCACTCAAACCCCAGTATGTCACCCGCCTATTCGACAAGCTCCGACTCAAGGCTCGTCTCCCCAAGATGACGTTCCACGGCCAGCGGCATGAGGCCGCCTCCCTGATGATTGCCAGCGGAGAAGACCTCGCGATCGTCTCCAAGGTGCTCGGGCACTCGTCGTACTCGATCACCTCTGACATGTACACGCACTTAGTGGCGTCCGCCGCACGCAATGCCGCCGAGAAAGCTGCCGCGCTCGTCCCTCGCCAAGCCGCTGATTTGCACATTTCGTGATCATTCGGCCCGAATGCCGCTACAAAGAGAAAAAGCCCCGGTAGGAATATGGCTTCCTACCGGGGCTTTCAATGGTCGGGCTGACAAGATTTGAACTTGCGACCCCCTGACCCCCAGTCAGGTGCGCTACCAAGCTGCGCCACAGCCCGATGCCTTCGTGAGATTCACGAGGACAACCTGACCATCATAACGTGCCGACCCGACGCGCAACGAATCGAGCGCGGCCGCGCCTGCGAGGGGGATGAAACGCACGATCGGGGAGAGAAAACGCCCCGGTCGGTATCCCCGAACGTGCTTTCTCTCCCCCAGCGCACCCGCTCTTACCGGCTGCGCCGCTCGCGCACGCGCATGTTCAACACGATCGGCGAGCCCTCGAAGCCGTACAGCTCCCGCAGCCGGCGCTGGATGTACCGCCGGTACCCCGCGTCGAGGAATCCGGTGGTGAACAGCACGAATGTCGGCGGCCGGCTCGAGGCCTGCGTTCCGAACAGGATGCGCGGCTGCTTCCCCCCGCGCAGCGGGTGCGGATGCGCCGCCACGAGTTCGGCGAGGAACGCGTTGAACTTTCCGGTGCCGATACGCGTGTCCCACGACTCGAGCGCGAGCTCGAGCGCGGGCACCAGACGCTCGAGGTGGCGCCCGGTCTTCGCCGAGATGTTGACGCGCGGCGCCCAGTCGACGTGCGCGAGGTTCTGTTCGATCTCGCGCTCGAGGTAGCGGCGGCGGTCGTCGTCGATCAGGTCCCACTTGTTGTAGGCGATCACGAGCGCACGCCCCGATTCGAGCACGAGGTCCACGATGCGCACGTCCTGCTCGCTGATCGGCTGGGTCACGTCGAGCACTACGACGGCGACCTCGGCCTTCTCGAGTGCCGCAGAGGTGCGCAGCGACGCGTAGAAGTCGGCGCCCTGCGACAGGTGCACGCGACGGCGAATCCCGGCGGTGTCGACGAAGCGCCACACCTTGCCGCCGAGCTCGATCTGCTCGTCGACCGGGTCGCGCGTGGTTCCGGCGAGGTCGTTGACGACCACGCGCTCTTCCCCTGCGGCCTTGTTCAGGAGCGACGACTTGCCGACGTTCGGGCGCCCGACGATCGCCACCCGGCGCGGACCGCCGAGCTCGCGCTTCGCGACGGCCGAGACTTCGGGCAGCGCGCCGACCACGAGGTCGAGCAGGTCGGCGACGCCGCGCCCGTGCAACGCCGACACGGGATGCGGCTCCCCCAGCCCCAGCGACCAAAGGTCGGCGGCGCCGGGCTCGAGCCGGGCGTCGTCGACCTTGTTCGCGACCAGGTACACCGGCTTGCGGGTCTTGCGCAGCAGGCGCACGACGTGCTCGTCGGTCGAGGTGGCGCCGACGTTCGAGTCGACGACGAACAGCACCGCGTCGGCGAGGTCGATCGCGACCTCGGCCTGCGCGGCGACCGACGCGTCGATGCCCCGGGCGTCGGGCTCCCAGCCGCCGGTGTCGACGATGGTGAAGCGGCGTGCCATCCACTCGGCCTGGTACGCGACCCGGTCGCGCGTGACGCCGGGGGTGTCCTCCACGACGGCCTCGCGGCGGCCGAGGATCCGGTTCACGAGCGCTGACTTGCCGACGTTCGGCCGACCGACGATCGCGAGCACGGGCAGCGCCGGCAGGTACCCGATCTCGTCGGGGTTCTCCGACGAGGCCGACAGGACCGCGAGGTCCTCGTCGTCAAGGGCGTAGTCGTCGAGGCCGCCGCGAAGCGCAGCGGTGCGGCGTTCGGCGGCCGAGTCGTCGAGCGCGGCGAGCTTGTCGGCGAGGTCGTCCTGCCCGACTGCTGCGTCGTCGAAGTCGTCGGTGTCGGCCATGGGTTGCTCCTCAGATCTAGAGGCGGGAGTGGATCACATCGATGACCGCGTCCACCGTCTCATCGAAGTTCAAGTCGGTGGAATCGACGGTCGTTACCCCGTCGGCGGCGGTCATGAAGTCCACGACCCGCGAGTCGGCGCGGTCTCGCGCCTTCAGCTGCTCGCCGACGGCCTGGGCGGAATGCCCGGTCAACTCGGCAGAGCGTCGCCCCATTCTAACTTCCTCGCTCGCCGTGAGCAGAATGCGCACCTCGGCGTCGGGCGCGACGACCGTCGTGATGTCGCGCCCTTCGATGACGATGCCCGGGTTCTCGGTCGTGACCGCGATGTCGCGGAAGATCGCGGTGAGCGCCGCGCGCACCTCGGGAACGCGGGCGACGTGGCTCACGATGCCGCTCACCTCGTGGGTGCGGATCACGTCGGTGACGTCGGTCGCACCGACCCGCACGGAGAATGCGTCGGGGTCGGTCGCCTCGGCGAATTCGAACGACGGCAGCGCAGAGACGACGGATGCCTCGTCCGCGAGCTCGACACCGGAGTGCGCCGCGTGCCACGCGAATGCGCGATACGCCGCCCCGGTGTCGAGGTACGCGTACCCGAGCTTCCGGGCGACGGCCTTGCTGATGCTCGACTTCCCGCTGCCTGCGGGCCCGTCGACGGCGACGACGATGGTGCTCAACCTGCGATCCTCCAACCGCGTTCTGCGAGGTCGTCGACGGTGCGCGTCAGCGCCTCGGGCAGCACGGCGAGCTCGACGATGCCGATCTGCGCACCGGGCGAGTGCTCCATCCGCATGTCCTCGATATTGATTCCGAGCTCGCCGAGCTCGGTGAACAGCCGGCCGAGCTGGCCGGGTGTGTCGTCGATGAGGACGACGACGCTGGCGAAGCGCTTGTCCTGACCGTGCTTGCCGGGCAGACGGGCCACGCCGGCGTTGCCCCCGGCGAGCGTCTCGGCGAGGGCGCGCCGGCTGCCCGACTCATCGATGCGCTCGAGTGCGTCGATGACGTCGCCGAGGTCGTCGCGGTAGGCGCGCAGGATCGGGGCGACGACCGACGCGTTCGCCGCGAGGATCTGCACCCACAGCGCCGGGTCGCTCGACGCGACCCGCGTCACATCGCGCACGCCGCCGCCGGCGAGCCCGAGGGCCGCATCGGCCGCCGCGCCGAGACGGCGCGCCATCAGCGTGGACACGAGTTGCGGCGTGTGCGAGACGAGGGCGACGGATTCGTCGTGCGTCACCGCATCCATCTCGACCGGGATCGCACCGAGGTCGAGCGCGAGCTGCTCGATCAGCGAGACGCGCCCTCGCGCGAGGCCGGGGCGGGTGCAGACCACCCACGGACGCCCGAGGAACAGGTCGGCGCGCGCCGAGATGGGGCCGCCGCGCTCGCGCCCGGCGAGCGGGTGCGAGCCGACGTATCGGGACAGGTCGGCGGCGGATGCCTCGAGCTCGGCGAGCGGCGCGGACTTCACGCTCGCCACGTCCGTGACGGTGGCCTCGGGGAAGGCCTCGAGCTCAGCGGCGACGACCTCGGCGATCGCGTCGGGCGGAACGGCCACCACGATCAGACCAGGTGCGTCGTCCGGGGCCGGCGGGCGCCCCGCGCCGTACTCGACGGCCAGGCGGGCAGCGGTGCGTGAGGCATCCGTCACCACGACGTCGACACCGCGGGCGGCGAGCCCCAGGCCGACGGATGCGCCGAGCAGCCCCGAGCCGACCACGCGAACGGTTCCGGCCACACGGGACTCACGCAGTCGGGCTTCCGTCACAGCCGGCCTTTCTCGTCCTCGGCCTGGCGCGCGAGGGTGAGCAGCTGGCCGAGTTCAACCTTAGTCAGCTCGCGGGTGCGGCCCAGCCTCAGGCTGCCGAGGTGCAGCGGCCCGAAGCTGCGGCGCACCAGTTCGACGACCGGGTGCCCCACCTCGGCCATCATGCGCCGCACGATGCGGTTGCGCCCCGAGTGCAACGTCAGCTCGACCATCGAGGCGCCGTCACTCGCCCCGCGGGTGATGAGCTTGCCGCGGTCGATACGGATCGGGCCGTCCTCGAGCTCGATGCCCTGCTTCAGCCGTTGCAGCGTCTGCGCCGTCACCGTGCCGCTGACCTTCGCGACGTAGGTCTTCTCGACGCCGAACGACGGATGCGCGAGCACCTGCGCCAGCTGCCCGTCGTTGGTCAGCACGAGCAGACCGCTCGTGTCGTAGTCGAGGCGCCCGACGTTGAAGAGTCGCTCCTCATATTCGTCGACGAACGGCGACAGGTCGGCGCGCCCCTGGTCGTCGCTCATCGAGCTGATCACCTTCGTCGGCTTGTTGAGCATGACGTAGCGCTTCGACTGGTCGAGCTGCACGGCGACGCCGTCGACGGCCAGCAGGTCGGTCTCGGGGTCGATGCGGGCGCCCAGCTCGCGCACCACCTTGCCGTTCACCTGAACGCGGCCGGCGACAATGAGCTCCTCGGATGCGCGGCGGCTCGCGACGCCCGCAGCCGCCATCACCTTCTGCAGCCGCTCACCGTCGGTGCGCGCCGGACCTTCATGGCCCGCGGCGGAACTATCGGACATCGGCGTCGAACCCTTCCGTACCATCGGCGAGCAGCGGCGAGATCAGCGGCAGCTCATCGAGCGAATTGATGCCGAGCTGCGTGAGCAGCAACTCGGTCGTGCCGTAGTTGATCGCGCCCGTCTCGGAGTCCGCGAACACCTCGGTGATGAGACCGCGGCTGAGCAGCGTGCGCACGACCGAGTCGACGTTCACCGCACGGATGCTCGCCACCTGCCCGCGCGTGATCGGCTGCTTGTACGCGATCACAGCGAGCGTCTCGAGCGCCGCCTGAGAGAGCTTGGTCGGATTCTGCGTCACCACGAAATCGGTCACGACAGGGTCATACTCCTCACGCACGTACAGCCGCCAGCCGCCGCCGACCTCGCGCAGCTCGAATCCGCGCCGCACACCCCCGGTGGTCGCATCGACCCCGTCGTAGTCGTCGCGCAGCGCCTCGACCGCCTGCCTGACCGCGGCGACCGGCGCGCCGATCGCGGTGGCGAGCGACACGAGGCTCTGCGGCTCATCGGCGACCGTCAGGATCGCCTCCAGCGATCGACGCACATCTCTTTCCGGTTGTTCCGGCACGGCCTCAGCCGTCATAGTCAGCCCCCAGATTCGCGAGATTCTCGTCAGACCAGTTCGCGGCCGACCACTGCACGGTCAGCTCGCCGAGCGGCTCGAGCTGCTCGAAGTGGATCGCCGCATGCCGGTACAGCTCGAGGATGGCGAGGAAGCGCGCAATGATGACGCCCTTCACCTCGACCCCGGCGACCAGTTCACGGAACGAGCGCGGCGCACCGTCACGCAGCAGCGCGACGACCGTGGCGGCCTGCTCGCGGATGCTCACGAGCGGCGCGTGCAGATGGTCGAGCCCCACGATCGGGATCTCTTTCGGCGTGAACGCGAGCAGGGCGAGTGCTGCGAAATCGTCGGCCGAGAGTGTCCAGACCAGCTCGGGCGTGCGCGCGCGGAACTTCTCCTCGAGCCGTACGGTGCGAGCGTGGCGAGCGGATTCCCGGCTGAGGTGCGCGTCGAACCACACCGACGCCTCTTTGAACGCCCGGTACTGCAGCAGTCGCGCGAACAGCAGGTCGCGGGCTTCGAGCAGCGCGACGTCCTCGGCGTCGACGAGCTCGCCCTGCGGCAGGAGTCCCGCGACCTTGAGATCGAGCAGGGTCGCGGCCACGACGAGGAACTCGCTCGCCTGGTCCAGCTCGACGACGAGGTCGATGCCGTGCAGGTAGGACAGGAACTCGTCGGTCACCCGGCTCAGCGAGATCTCGGTGATGTCGAGCTCGTGCTTGCCGATGAGCGAGAGCAGCAGATCGAAAGGCCCCTCGAAGTTGTCGAGCGCAACGCGGAACGACGGCTCGCCGGCCTCGTCGAGCGCGTCGGGATCAGGCGACCGCGCCACGCGAGACGAGCTCCCGGGCGAGGCGGCGGTAGGCCTCCGCCGCGGGGTGGTCGGGCGCGAACTGCGTGATCGGCGAGCCCGCGACCGACGCGTCGGGGAACTTCACCGTGCGCGAGATGACGGTCTCGAGCACCTTGTCCTTGAAGGCGTCGACCACCCGCTCGAACACCTCGCGCGAGTGCAGGGTGCGGGAGTCGAACATCGTCACGAGGATGCCGTCGAGCTCGAGAGCCGGGTTCAGCCGCTCGCGCACCTTATCGACCGTCTCGACGAGAAGCGCGACCCCGCGCAGCGCGAAGTACTCGCTCTCGAGCGGAATCAGCACGCCGTGCGCGGCCGTCAGCGCATTCACGGTGAGGATGCCGAGCGAGGGCTGGCAGTCGACCAGGATCACGTCGTAGTCGGCGCTGATGCGTCGCAGCACCCGGGCGAGCGCCTGCTCGCGCGCGACCTCGTTGACGAGGTGCACTTCGGCGGCCGACAGATCGATGTTCGCCGGGATCACGTCGAGCCCCTCGACGCTCGTCGGCTGGATCGCCTCACGCGGCTCGAGCTTGGTGTTGAGCAGCAGGTCGTAGATCGTCGTCGCCTCGTGCGTGTTCACGCCGAGGCCGGCAGAGAGCGCACCCTGCGGGTCGAAGTCGATCGCGAGGACCCGGCGGCCGTAGTCGGCGAGCGCGGCGCCCAGGCTGATCGTCGTCGTCGTCTTGCCGACGCCCCCCTTCTGGTTGCAGAGGGTGATGATGCGCGCAGGTCCGTGCTGCTTCAACGGTGCGGGCACCGGGAAGTCGGTCTGCGTGCGCTGCACTGACGCTCCTGTCGCGTTGCTGGAATTGCTTGGGGGTGGCTGGGCTGGGGACAACCTTACCGCGCCCGTGGATGAGCCTGTGTGTACACGTCGCGCAGGGTGTCGGCCGTCACGAGCGTGTACAGCTGGGTCGTGGCGACGGATGCATGACCCAACAGCTCCTGCACGACGCGCACGTCGGCGCCGCCCTCGAGCAGGTGCGTCGCGAAGGAGTGCCGCAGCGTGTGCGGTGAGATCTCGCGCTTGAGATCCGCCCGCTCGGCGGCCCTCTTGATGATCAGCCACGCGTTCTGGCGGCTCACGCGCTGGCCTCGGATGCCGAGGAAGAGTGCCGGCGTCGCCTTCCCGCGCCCCGACAGCAACGGCCTGCCGCGCACGAGATACGCGTCGATGGCCGTGCGCGCGTAGCTGCCGAGCGGCACGATGCGCTGCTTGTCGCCCTTGCCCGTGAGCCGCACGATCTCGCGGTCGACGAGGTCGTCGACGTCGAGGGCCACCGCCTCGGACACGCGCGCGCCCGTGGCGTAGAGCAGTTCGAGCAGTGCGCGGTCCCGCAGGGCGACGACGTCGTCGCCCGAGGCGGTCTCGATGAGCGCCGTGACCTCGGCCTGCGGAATCGCCTTCGGCAGCCGCATGGGCTTCTTCGGGGTGCGCAGCTCGCGCGAGGCATCCGTCTCTGTCCGCCCCTCGACCGCGAGGAAGCGGTGCAGTCCGCGCACCGTGCTCAGCATGCGCGCGACCGACGCCGCCGTGAGCGGCGGCTCCCGCTTCCCGAGGTGCTGCGCGTATGCGCTCAGCTGCGTCGGGTGCACCGCTCCGAACGACGCGATGCCCTGGGTACCCAGCCAGTGGGTGTACGCAGCGAGGTCACGACGATACGAGGTCACCGTGTTCTTGGCGAGTCCGCGCTCGAGCGCCACGTAGCGCAGGAACGCGAGCACGTCACGCTCGAGCGCCGGGTTCGCCCCGGGCGCGGGCGCCGCTGTGCCCGTCAGTACCGGCGCGGGCGTCGCGTCCACGGCTCCTCCGGCGACCCGAGGCTCTCCCAGCCGCGTTCGCGTGAGGCGTGAGCGGTCAGCGCGCCGACCGTGAGCGACGGATTCTGCAGCCGCCGGGCCAGGATCCCGTCGATGACCTCTTCGAGCGGGACCCAGCGGGTCTCGATGTCGGCCTCCTCGTCGGTGCGGGCGTAGGGTGTGGCGGTCGGCGCGAGGCCGCGGGCGAGGTAGATGCGGATGGCTTCGCTGCTGCCGCCCGGCGACGTGTGGATCTCGGCGAGCACGTTCCAATCGCCGGCGGTGAGGTCGGCTTCCTCGGCGAGCTCCCGCTGGGCAGCGACGAGCGGCGACTCGCCCTCGACATCGAGGAGACCCGCGGGGATCTCCCACTCGCGATGCCGCACGGGGTGCCGGTACTGCCTGATCAGCAGCACCCGCCCCTCGTCGTCGAGCGCGAGGATCGCCACGGCTCCCGTGTGGTCGACGAAGTCGCGAGTGAGCATGCCGTCGTTGTACGCGAAGGTCTCGCTGCGGATGTCCCACACGCGGCCCTCGAAGCTCCGGTGAGACTCCGTGACCTGCGCCTCGAACGGTTCGTCGGCGATCAGCTCCGGCTCGAGCGCGCCCGGCTCAGGCGACATTCTCGGTCTCTGCCTCTTCCTCGACGGGGAACAGCCGGGTCGACTCCTGGCGGTCGAGTGCGGCGCCGATGAGGCCGCGGAACAGAGGGTGCGGGCGGTTGGGGCGACTGCGCAGCTCGGGGTGAGCCTGGGTCGCGACGTAGAACGGATGCACGTCCCGCGGCAGCTCCACGTATTCGACGAGGTTCCCGTCGGGCGAGGTTCCCGAGAACCAGAGGCCGGCGTCGGCGATCTGCTCGCGGTAGTGGTTGTTCACCTCGTACCGGTGGCGGTGCCGTTCGGACGCTTCCGCAGCGCCGTACAGCTCCGAGACGATCGACCCGTCGGCCAGCGCGGCCGGGTAGAGGCCGAGACGCATCGTGCCGCCGAGGTCGCCGCCGGCGATGATGTCGACCTGCTCCGCCATCGTCGCGATCACCGGGAACTGCGTCTCGGGGTCGAACTCACTCGACGAAGCGCCCGGCAGCTCGGCCACGTTGCGGGCGTACTCGATGACCATGCACTGCAGGCCGAGGCACAGGCCGAGCACCGGGATCCCGTTCTCGCGCGCGAAGTGCAGCGCCCCGAGCTTGCCCTCGATGCCGCGGATGCCGAACCCGCCGGGAACGCAGATGCCGTCGACCTCGGCGAGCGCCTTGGCCGCGCCGTCGGGCGTCTCGCACGTGTCGGAGGCGATCCAGCGGATGTTCACCTTCGCGTGATGGGCGAAGCCGCCCGCCTTGAGCGCCTCGGAGACGGAGAGGTAGGCATCCGGCAGATCGATGTACTTGCCCACGAGCCCGACCGTCACCTCGCGGCGCGGGTCGTGCACGACCTTGAGCAGCTCGTTCCACCCGGCGCGGTCGGGCTCGCCGGCCTTCTCGCCGAGCCCGAGCTGTGAGATCACGTAGCCGTCGAGGCCCTGGTCGTGAAGCGTGCCGGGAATGTCGTAGATGCTCGGCAGATCGACCGTGTTGATCACGGCGTCCTCGTCGACGTCGCACATCAGCGCGATCTTCTTCTTGTTCGATTCCGAGACGGGGCGATCGCTGCGCAGCACGAGCGCATCGGGCTGGATGCCCATCGACCGCAGCATCGCGACCGAGTGCTGGGTCGGCTTCGTCTTCTGCTCACCCGACGCGTTCATGTAGGGGACGAGCGAGACGTGCACGAAGAACACGTTCCCGCGGCCGAGCTCATGGCGGATCTGCCTGGCCGCCTCGATGAACGGCTGAGATTCGATGTCACCGACCGTGCCGCCGACCTCGGTGATGATGACGTCGGGCTGCGGGTCGGCGTGAGCCTGCAGGCGCATGCGTCGCTTGATCTCGTCCGAGATGTGCGGGATCACCTGCACCGTGTCGCCGAGGTATTCGCCGCGGCGCTCCTTCGCGATGACCTGCGAGTAGATCTGCCCGGTGGTGACGTTGGCGGCCTGCGACAGGTTCACATCGAGGAAGCGCTCGTAGTGGCCGATGTCGAGGTCGGTCTCGGCCCCGTCGTCGGTGACGAAGACCTCACCGTGCTGGAACGGATTCATCGTTCCCGGGTCGACGTTCAGATACGGATCGAGCTTCTGCATGACGACATGCAGCCCGCGCGAGGTGAGCAGATTGCCGAGGCTCGCGGCCGTCAGGCCCTTGCCCAACGAAGAAACGACACCGCCTGTCACGAAGATGTGCTTGGTAGTGCCGTTTGAAGAATGCCCTGCGCCCGAAGATTCCACCACGGGGTTCTATCGTAACAAGCGTTCAGCGCGGAATGCGACGACCCACGGGCGGCCTCGCACGGGAAGTCGGCCGACATCCACTCGCACGGCCGATTCGGGCTCTCAGTGCGCCAGTTCGAGGAGTTCGCGCGCGTGGGCTACGGCGCTCTCGGAGTCCGACAGACCGGACAGCAACCGCGCCATCTCGGCCTCCCGTTCGGCGCCCTCGAGCTTGCGCACGCTCGACTCGGTGACGGCGCCACCCGTGTCCTTGACGACGGTCAGATGATTGGTGGCGAACGCGGCGACCTGCGCAAGGTGCGTCACGACGAGAACCTGCGACGACTCGGCGAGCTTCGCGAGCCGTCGGCCGATCTCGATCGCCGCCGCGCCCCCGACGCCCGCGTCGACCTCGTCGAAGACGAACGTCGGCACCGGCTGCGTGCCCGCGAGCACCACCTCGATCGCGAGCATCACCCGCGAGAGCTCACCGCCCGACGCACCGCGTCCGAGCGGCCGCGGCTCGCTCCCCGGATGCGGCTGCAGCAGGATCGCGACCGCGTCGCGCCCCGACGAGCCCAGCTCACCACGATCGGTCACTTCCACGACGATCCGCGCGTCCGGCATGGCGAGCGCGGCGAGCTCGGCGGTCACGGATGCTTCGAGCGCGCCCCCCGCGGCAACCCGCTCCGCCGTGAGCTCCGCAGCCAGCGATTCGACCTCCCGCGCATCGTCATCGACCCTGGCGCGAAGAACATCGATCCGCTCGGCGTCACCGTCGAGTTCGAACAGTCGCGCACTCCCCGTCTCGAGGCGGGCGATCACATCGTCGAGGCTCGGCCCGTACTTGCGCGTCAGATTCGCGAGCAGCGCCTTCCGCTCCTGCAGCAGCTCGAGGTCGCGTGCACCGTCGGCGTCGAGGCCCGCGAGATATGACGAGAGCTGCGCCGCGGCATCCGCCACCTGATACTGCGCCGCCTGCAGCGCGTCGACCAGCTCACCGAGAGCGCCATCGTGCCGGGCCGCTCCCTCCAGCGCCCGCCGCGCACTGTCGATCAGCGCGAGCGCGTCAGGGCCGTCGGATTCCTCCGCCGAGAGCTGCTCGCGGGCCGCGGCCGCCGCGACACGTAGCGTCTCGACGTTCTCGAGCCGCTCCACCCGCTCATCGAGCTCGTCGTCCTCACCCGGCTGAGGCGCTGCCTGCTCGATCTCGTCGAGCGCGGCACGCAGTTCCTCCGCCTCGCGCGCACGGCGGTCGCGGTCCGTCGTGAGCTCATCGAGCTCGCGTGCACCGTCGCGCCAGCGGCTCCATGCATCGCGATAACGGGCAAGAGGGGCGTGCACGCTCTCCCCCGCGAAGCGGTCCAGCGCCTCGCGTTGCGCAGTGGCGCTCTTCAGCCGCAACTGCTCCGACTGCCCGTGCACCACGACCAGACGCTCGCCGAGTTCCGTGAGCACCGCGATCGGCGCGCTCCGCCCGCCCGCGTACGCACGGCTGCGTCCCTCGGGCGACACTGAGCGGCTCACGACGAGCTCCGCGTCGCCGGAGGAGCCGATACGGTCGACGTCTCCGCCGGCCTCCGTGACGCGCTCGGCGATGTCGCCGACCGCAGGCACCCGCCAGCGCCCCTCGACCCAGCTCTGCTGCGCGCCGACCCGCACGCTGCCGCTATCGGCCCGGGCCCCGAGCAGCAGGCCGAGCGCGGTGACGACCATCGTCTTTCCGGCGCCCGTCTCGCCCGTGATCGCCGTGAACCCCGGGCCGAGCGGCAACGTCGACTCGGCGATCACGCCGAGGTCGCGGATGGAGATCTCCTCGATCACTGTGTTATTTCTATTTTCTCGTCGCGGCTACGCCGCGAGCGGCTCGCGCCCGTCACGCTGTTGATTCCTCGTCGCGGCTACGCCGCGAGCAGCTCACGCCCGTCACGCTGGTCCTCGCCAGCCCAGGACAGGCAGATTGAACTTGCGAACGAGGCGATCGGTGAACTTCGCGTGGTGCAGACGCGCCATCTTCACGGGAATCGGCGACCTCGTCACCACGACGCGCGCGCCGGGGTGCAGCTCGATCGAGCGACGCCCGTCGCACCACAGGATTCCGCCGGTCTGCACCCGGTCGAGCAACTCGACCGCGATCGCCGACTCCGGCGTCACGACGAGAGGCCGCGCGAACAGCGCGTGCGCCGAGATGGGCGTGAACAGCAGCGCGTCGAGCGTCGGCCACACGACCGGGCCGCCCGCCGAGAAGGAGTAAGCGGTCGAGCCGGTCGGCGTCGACATCACGACCCCGTCGCAGCCGAAGCTCGAGAGCGGCCGCCGATCCACCTCGACCATCACCTCGATCATGCGCTCACGGCTCGCCTTCTCGACGCTCGCATCATTGAGCGCCCAGTCCTCGTAGACGACCTTCTCGTCGTACTTGACCCGCACCGCGAGGGTCATGCGCTCCTCGACATCGTAATCACCCGCGAGCGCCCGCCCGACGGCGTGCGCCAGATCGTCCCGCTCGCTCTCAGCGAGGAAACCCACATGGCCGAGGTTCACGCCGAGGATCGGCACGTCGGCGCCGCGCACCATCTCGGCCGCGCGCAGGATCGTGCCGTCACCGCCGAGCACGATCACGAGCTCGAGCTCGTCGGGCGACGTGTCGTCGCTCAACACCGCCAGGTGCTCGAGTTCGGGCGCGTACGCACGCAGATCGCGGCACTCGTCAGGGCTCAGAACCGGAACGACGTCGGGCGCACCGAGCAACTGACGGCACACCTCACGTGCCGCCTCGAGCGACTCCTCGCGCCCCGTGTGCGAGACGACCAGGATGCGGCGTTCGGCTGCCATGGACGTCACGCTCCCGTCATCGTGCAAGACCAACGTTTCTATTCTGTCGGATGCCTGCGTCGATCAGGTGCTCAGCGCGGAATGTCGTCCCACCCGCCACGGGTCTTGCTCACGCGGTGATGCGGTGCGCCTCATCCAGCCACTCGGTCGGGTTGGTGCCGTCACCCGCGGACAGCAGGCACAGATACTCCCGGTTGCCGTGCGTCCCGACGATCGGCGAGCTGATCAGCCCCGCAGTGCCGAGCCCCAGATCCCACGCAGCCCACAGGACCCCCGTGACAGCATCCGCCCGCAGCGCGGGGTCGTGCACGATGCCCTCCTTGACGCCCGTGCGCCCCACCTCGAACTGCGGCTTGATCAGCAGCACGAAACGGGCATCGGGACGCACGGAGGCGAGGACCGCCGGCAGCACCTGGGTGAGTGAAATGAACGAGAGGTCACCGACCACCAGCGACGGAGCATCCCTCGCCCCCAGCGATGTCTGAAGCAGCTCGGGCGTCAGGTACCGCACGTTCACGTCCTCGATGTTCGTGACGCGCGGGTCGCCTTTGACCGGCACCGACAGCTGGTCGTGCCCGACATCGACGGCGAGCACGTGCCGCGCACCGCGCTCGAGCAGCACCTGGGTGAAGCCGCCCGTCGAGGCGCCGACGTCGAGCGCGAGCTGCCCCGCCGGGTCGACACCGAATGCGTCGAGCGCGGCGATCAGCTTGTGCGCGCCGCGGCTCACATAGTGGTCGGGCAACGCGACGACGACCTCAGCGGCATCGTCGACCTGAACGGATGCTTTCACCACCGCCGCACCGTCGACGGTCACACGACCGGCTGCGATGAGCTTCGCGGCAACGGTACGGGATCGTGCGAGACCACGTGCGACGATCGCCGCGTCGAGACGAGCAGATGCCATACGGCGGTCAGCGCCCGCCCTGCCGGTCGGCAGCACCCTGCTGATCTCCACGCCGCCGGTCGGCGGCGTCGAGCGCATCACGCAGCTCCTCGTGGACGTGCGCGTAGGCCTCGGCCCGTGTCTTGAGAGGCTGATCCTCGATCAGCCTCAGCCGCGACAGCAGTGCGGCTTCGCTCTGGGTCGCGTCCGTGCCCTCGCGCTCCTCGCTCACGGCGTCAACGGTACAGCCGCTCGGGCACGTCGAGCGCGTAGATGGCGAGCCCCGAGTCCCAGATCGCGCGGCACGCCGCGCGCAGCAGATCGACGGAGCTGTCCCCTGCGCGCGCGATCTCGACCGTCGTGCCGTTGAGCCGCACGGCCGCGTCGCCCACGACCGTCACGCCGCCGCGCGCGGACTCCGTCGCCGGGTACGGCTCGTGCAGCCCGCGCAGGTCCTCGAGGATGTACGTCGGCCGCTGATCGGGGGACGCGGCGAGCACCTGCTTCGCCCGGTCAATGCCGGTGAGCACGAGCACCGAGTCGATGCCGGCGCCGTTCGCGCCCTGCACGTCGGTGTCGAGACGGTCGCCGATGAAGATCGGATGCTTCGCATCGAAGCGCGTCCGCGCCTCCTCGAAGATCGCGGCCTCAGGCTTGCCCGCCACGACGGGCAGACGCCCCACGGCGGTGTGCACGGCCGAGACGAGCGTGCCGTTCCCCGGCGCGATGCCACGCTTCACGGGGATCGTCCAGTCGGTGTTCGTGGCGACCCACGGAATGCCGTCGTCGCCGCCCGCGAGCGCGAACGACGCCTCGGCGAGCTCCTGCCAGCCCACTTCGGGCGCGAAGCCCTGGATCACCGCAGCCGGGTCGTCGTCCGCGGAACGCACCACGGTGAAGCCCGCGGCCTCGACGACCGACGTCAGGCCGTCGCCTCCGACGACGAGGATGTTGGACTTCGCCGGCACGAGTCCCGCGAGGAGGCGAATCGCCGCCTGCGGAGATGTCACCACGTCGTTCGGCACGACGTGCAGGCCGAAGCTGCTCAAATGCTCGGCGACGGCCGAATCGGTCCGTGACGCGTTGTTGGTGATGTAGCCGAGCCGCGCGCTCTGTGCTGCCCGATTCAGGCTGTCGACCGCGTGAGGAATGGCATCCGGCCCTTTGTAGACGACCCCATCGAGGTCGGCGAGCACCACATCGACGCCGTCGAGCGGCGTCTGTGCGGCGTTACTCCGGCTTCGGAAGATCGCCATTGTCGTCCTCACTCTCACCCAGCAGTTCAGCAACCTCGTCTTCGGGGGTGTACGAATCCGCGGCGTCGACCTGGTCCGCCGGTTCCTCCGCCTCCTCGTCGTCGTCGAGTTCAAGCTCTTCGACCTCGACCGCAACGGTCTCGAGTTCGCCCTCCGCCGACGCGGCCTCGAGCACATCGGCCGCGTGCTCGGCACGGTCCCACCACGACTGCGCCTCGGCCTCCCGGCCGAGTTCGCCCAGCACGTCGCCATAGGCCTGGAACAGGGCGGGGCTCCACGAGTACGCCACGTCGGGGTTGAGCTGCGGCACCTCGAGCTCGGCCAGTGCGAGTTCCGGCTGGCCGAGGTCGAGCCGCGCTCCCGACATGGCGATCGCCAGGGATGCCTGCACCTCGTTGCTCAGCGTGCTGCGCTCAACGGAGCGCCCCAGCTCGAGAGCGCGCTCCGGTCGGCCCACCCCGCGTTCGCTGTCGACCATGAGCGGAAGCTGGTCGTCTTTGCCTGAGATCCGGCGGTAGGTGCGCAGCTCGCGCAGCGCGAGCGCGAAGTCGCCCGTGGCATAGGCGGTGATCGCGAGCGTCTCGCGCACCACGCCGACACGACCGGCGCGACGACCGGCCGACAGAGCGTGGCGGTGCGCCAGCTCCGGGTCGTCGTCGATGAGCTCGGCCGCCATCACGAGGTGACGCGCGACTTCCTCTGCGTTGTCCTTCGACAGCGTGCGCAGCTCGGAACGCGCCGCGCCGTCCAGCTGCCGTGCGGTGACGGATTCCGGGATCTCCGGGTCGTCGTGGCGCGGACGCACCGGCCTCAGCTCATCAGGGCGCTGACGCTCGTGCGTGCGCTCCTCGAACCGCGACGCGTCACGGTCTCCGTAGCCGGGCCGCCGCTCCCCCGCTCCCGGTCGCCTCTCTCCATCACGACGCGGACGGGAGTCGCCGTCGCGACGCGGGCGAAAATCGCCGTCACGACGCGGAGCCGCCCCATCCCGGCGCGGAGCCGCATCACCGTCCCGGCGGGGGCGGAAGTCTCTATCCCGGCGCGGACGTGCGTCCCCATCCCGACGAGGGCGGAAGTCACCGTCACGACGTGGAGCCGCATCGCCATCACGACGCGGACGGAACTCTCCGTCGCGGCGCGGACGTGCGTCCCCATCACGACGCGGACGCGAGTCACCGTCACGGCGGGGACGGAAGTCACCCTCGCGACGCGGAGCAGCATCCCCATCTCGGCGAGGGCGGAAGTCCCCATCCCGGCGTGGACGTGCGTCCCCATCACGACGCGGACGCGAGTCACCGTCACGACGGGGACGTGCATCGCCATCGCGCCGAGGGCGGAAGTCACCATCACGGCGAGGAGCCGCATCACCGTCCCGGCGGGGGCGCGCGTCGCCGTCACGGCGCGGACGGAAGTCACCATCTCTGCGGGGACGTGCGTCGCCATCATGGCGCGCGCGCGAGCTGCTGTAAGGCCGGTCGCTGTTAGCGCGTGAGGGACGACGATCGCCCTGACCGCCCCGGGGCCCCGGGCCGTCGGCTCCGCGGCGCGGCCTGCGCTCGCTGTCGTCGTCGCCTGAGCGGTCGCTCACGGTGTGCTCCTCACGCTGCTGTGGATTTATACGTAATTAAAGCGAAAAGGCCACCCAAATTGTGGGTGGCCTTTTCTCTAAGGGGTGTTCGGCGGTGTCCTACTCTCCCACAGGGTCGCCCCTGCAGTACCATCGGCGCTGGGAGTCTTAGCTTCCGGGTTCGGAATGTGTCCGGGCGTTT
>NZ_JBHSCN010000017.1:0-23728 GCF_042651345.1 Gryllotalpicola reticulitermitis | reverse complement strand
GGGCCACGAGATGGAAGCCGGCGCTGAACGCGTTCGCGATCGCTTTCGAGGGCCGCATCAACTAATGACCGCCAGCCCAGAAACACCGTTCATCGGACAGACCCCATCGACAACGATCGCGTGAACATCAGGCGCGGACGGACCAGTGCCGCCCTGCAGCGCGCGATTCCGACGCGACAGGCCGCTCATACGAGCAACTCCACGATCGCAGTCCACAAAGTCATACCGGTCAGGTGGCCGACCTCGGCCGCGCACGCGGAGCGGACTATCGAACCGGCCGGTCGAGCTCGAGCGCGGCTGACGCATGAGGTGCCGAAGCGTCCACCTGGTGCCGCTCGCAAGTGAGGACGAGGACACCGCGAGCGAGAATGAGAACGGACTGATCCCGCTCGCGCAGAAGCGGAGTGAGCGACATCACCGGCGCCGCTAACGGCCGGTCCGATGCGGACTTGCGCGCCCTTGCCGGGCCGCCCGTTTGACGCGGGTCGCCGCTCCGGGCTCCTACTCCTGTGCCCTCGGTCGAGGGCGCAGGATCACGTTCCAGATGAGGAGCGAGCATGAGCGACCAACGATCGGAGCCGCCCGCGACGCCCAAGTCGCCATTTCTGATCGCGTTGGCCGCATTCGAACGACGATGGAACGCCTTCCCCGCAAAGGCGGAGTTCGCCCTCTGGGAGCCATACATGTACGCGGAAGACAGCGAAACGTCGATCGGACTAGGGCGCCCGGGCGCGAACTACAACTCCGCCGTCACGATCACACTGGACTCACCCGACGGGCCCCCGCCCTATCCAGCGCAGCTTCGCAAGAACCCCTCGCCATTGCACAGGCGGCCAGCATGTGGCAACTGTCAACTACACACGCTCGCGTGACGATCGTCGCTGCCACGGCAGCATTGGCGGCGTCGCGAGAAGCGATCACCAACGCGCCCGAGCTGCGTTCACCCATCCCGCCGGAAAGCGTCGCCGGAGACAACTCGATGCAGCGGCTTCTTCCGAGGACGTCACGGCAAGAGCCACTGGGCATATCGGGCCACAGCACAGGGGAAGCATTCGCTACTTCAAAGCGACAGGTGCCACCGTTTGGCCGATAGGCCAGGCACACACCCTGTGATCATCGGGTAGGCCGCGACTCGCAACCTTGCACGCCGGGCCGGTGCTACCGGACATTGAGCGCCCGGAGCTGTCCGGCAGGTCCTGTTACGGCGAGCTGGAGGTCGTGGCGGCTGTCATCAACCGACCATTGTGCGAACGCGCAGCAGTCCCGCTCGGAGTCCACGAGAGCACGCAACCGGGTGACGGAGTCCTCGACCTTGGCGTAGTGGATGACGAGGCTCGTCTCGCTGCGTTCGACGTCGAGCTCGTACTCGTCCTCGAATGCCCGCCACTGCGCCTGTCGTTCCTGGCGTTCCTCAGCCGGAAGCGCGCAGGCCCCCGATGCTGCGGAGCCTTCGTCCTCCGCGCCGTCGAAATCTTCCAGTACTTCGAAGGGCGATTCCAGCTCGCCCTGCCAGGCCTCGATGCCTTCGCGGATCGCGAGGACGGCAACGACGAGCGCGGCGACGGAGTCGGCCCAGGCCCAGCCGAGGAGAGAGTTCAGGATGAGGCCGATGAGCACCGTGCCGGAGAGGTAGACGCAGAGCAGGAGCTGCTTCGCGTCCGCCTGCACGCTGCGAGATGCCAGCGCCCGGCCGGTGGAGAACTCGAACCAGGCCAGGCCCGGCATGACCATGAGACTTGCGATCGCGATGCCGATTCCGGCCGCGGAGTGCTCCGGCTCGTGAACGCCGGTGAGGGCGACGACCGCATCGACGGTGACGTAGGCAGCGAGGGCGAAGAACGCGATCGCGATGACCTTTACGGTCGCGCGCTCCCACCGCTCAGGGTCTTTGCGAGTGAACTGCCAGGCGATGGCAGCGGCCGAGGCGACCTCGATCACCGAGTCCAGCCCGAAGCCCATCAGCGCCGCCGACGAGGCGATGGTGCCCGCGGTCAGGGCCACGATGGCCTCAATGACGTTCCAGGTGATCGTGAAGAACACGATGAACCGCACCCGACGGTGCAGCGTCGCCCTTCGCTCCGGGCTCAGTGTGTCGCTCAACGTACGCACGCCCCACCGCAGTCCGAGACCGGGCACGAGGACGCTGTGCAGGCGGCGCCCCCGTCCACGGCGACGGTCACATCCAGCAGCATCGACAGGGCACGGGCGAGCCGAGGCTCGGCGATCTCGTACCGGGTCTGCCGGCCCTCGGGCTCGGCGACGACGATCCCGCAGTCACGCAGACGCGCCAGATGGTTCGAGACGTTCGTGCGCGTGAGCCCCAGGTCCCGGGCGAGCCGCGCCGGGTACCCGGGTTCATCGATGAGCGAGGACAGGATGCGCGAGCGGGTCGGATCGGCCATCGCCCGGCCGAGCCGGTTCATCACATCCGTTCGCGAAGCAATAGTCAGCACACACTGACCATACAGCGAGTGCTGACCTAAGGAAGCCCGGCGCCGTCGACGGAACCCACGGATCGACTAACCTGAAATCGGCTCCTGTGTCCGTGAGTTCCCGGCCTTCTAGGCTTCAGGATTGGTGAACTTACGGGAGTTGGCAATCATTCGTGTCGTGGTGTCGAACGCCGCGAGTTCGGATGCGTGCAGTTGATGTTGCACGATGAAACTTTGCTCTCTGATGCGCCAGAGGCCCTGCCCGGTCCCGAGTCCGGGCAGGAGAGCGCGCTCCGTCTCCGTAAGGCCAAGAGCGTCGGCGGTGATGCCGAGCTGGTCGGCGGTTTGCCGGTAGATGATGCGGGTTTCGGCGTTGGCGAGGAGTGAGCTGGCGAGGGAGCGCATGGCGGAGCCTTGGTCGCCGACGTTGTCGAGGTCGGAGAGCTTGTGGAAGATGAGCAGGTTGGCGATGCCGTAGTGGCGGCTGAGTCGCCATTGGGCGTCCATGCGGCGGAGCAAGCTGGGGTGGCTCATGAGGCGCCAGGCTTCGTCGTAGACGACCCATCTTTGGCCGCCGTGGGGGTCCATGAGGGCGGCTTCCATCCAGGCGGAGGAGCACGTCATCAGGATGGAGATGAGGGTGCTGTTTTCGGTGACGCGGGAGAGGTCGAGGGAGACCATCGGCAGGGTGGGGTCGAAGCTGACGGTGGAGGGGCCGTCGAAGAGGCCGGCGAGGTCGCCGCCGACGAGGCGACGGAGTGCGTGTCCGACGTAGCGGCCGTCTTCGGCTAGGCGGGGGTCTTCGGCTGCGTGTGGTTGGAGGATGCGGTCGACGACCATAGGGAGGATCGGGACAGGGGTTTCGGCGACGGTCTGCCGGAGGGCGACATCGACGGCGGTGTGCTCGACGGGGGAAAGGGGGCGGCCGAGCACGGTTTCGCACAGCGCGCCGACGAGGTCGCGGCGGCGGGCGCTGACCTGTGCGAACCAGTCGGTGTCGTCGATGCCGGCGGGGCGGGTGCCTTCGTCGAGGGGGTTGAGGCGGGTGTTCATGCCGTGGCCGAGGATGATGGCTTGGCCGCCGACGAGTCGGGCGATGGGGGTGTGTTCGCCTTTGGGGTCGGCGGCGACGTAGACGCGGCGGCCGAAGGGGATGGAGCGGGTGTAGAGGGCTTTGGCGAGGGCGGATTTTCCGGAGCCGACGATCCCGGCGAGGACGAGGTTGGGTGCGGTGATGAGGCCGCGTTGGTAGAGGACCCAGGGGTCGTAGACGAAGCTGGCGCCGGAGTAGAGGTCTTGGCCGACGAAGATCCCTTCGGCGCCGAGGCCGCCTTCGGCCAGGAACGGGTAGAGGCCGCGAAGGGCGGCGCTGGTGTCCTGGTGGGCGGGCAGGCGCAGGCGCAGCCCGGAGCGTAGCGCTGCCGGCCCTGGCTCGCCGGCTGCCGGTAGGTAGTCGATGTGGCTGCTGGTGTCGCGTTCCTGTTCGCGTTCTTGGCGGGCAAGATCGCGCCGGGTCTCTTCGGCGTCGGCGAGGAGTTGTCGGGCGGCGCGCTGTCGCTGGCGCCGGTCGCGGCGCGTGGTTCCGGCGAGGTCGATGAGGACGGTGGAGCGTGTACGGTCACGGTTCGACATGCCATCCCTCCTTCCGATCGCAGCGACCGCGGGTGCTGCGGGCAATCAGCTGTGCGTCTCGAGTGGGGCCGGTCATACGTGTCGGCACAGGGGGAGGGCTGCGGCGGTGAAGGCCTGGGCTTGCTGGCCGACGACGCGCCGCAGCTCGCAAGAGACCTGGATCGCCGCCTGCTCGATGCGTGCGCAGGATGCCTCGAGTTCTTCCCCACTTCGGGCGGCGACGGTGACGAGGCCGGTGTAGCGCAGGACGCCGTGGCCGGCGGTGAGTTCGGCTTCTTGCTGGAGGACGTCGGCGTATTCGGCGGTGATGGCGGCGTCTTCGATCTGGCCGAGGCGGGCGCGTTGGGCGCGGTCGGAGAGGTGCTCGGTCTTCCGTTTGCGGATCTGTCTCGCGGCGACGTCGGCGCGGATGGGGTCCATCAGGACGGTGAAGGTCGCCTGGATGCCGTTGGTCAACAGCAGCGGGGACAGGAACCCGGGGTAGACCTTCGAGCGGGGCCATTCGCTGATCCAGTAGACGGCGTGGTAGGCGGAGTCGGTGTGCAGCATCGCCCATTCCTCGTCGACGGCGACGGGTCCCGCAGTGGCGAGGTCTTCGCCGAGTTTCCCGGAGCGGTCCAATGTGGCGGCCATCGCGGTGTCGTAGGCGGAGCGGAGGGCGACGGCGAGCCGGCCGGGGGTGTACCAGGGGCCGGGGTGGAGTTCGGCGGCGCGCAGGGCGCTGGTGAGGGTGGCCATGTCCTGGGTGAGGACGGCGGCGGCGCCTTTCAGGCCGCCGCCGGAGGAGCGGATGATGCGGGCGGCGGCTCGCATGTCGAGTGACAGGGCGATGGTGGAGCGGTGCTGTTCGGAGGCGGGGCCGGCCTGGTCGATGAGCTCTTGGTAGGTGGTGGCGGCCCAGGAGCTGTCGGCGGTGCCGTGTTCGGCCCACCATTGGGCAAGCCCGGTGCCGGAGTCGGGGCGGGCGCGTTCGAGGACCTGCAGGCGGGCGAGGTGTGGTGAGCGGCAGACGGTGGACAGCACGCGCCCCCAGCCGTGGGTGCGGCGTTCCTGGTCTGCCGGGTCGAGCAGGGCGAGGCCCCGGTGGTCGACGTCGACCATGGCGGTGAGGGTGGCCTGGTGGGGGTCGTGCACCATGACGGCACCGGTCTCGGGGTGCACGTATTGCCGCAGCCGAGCAGCGTCCCCCGGCAGCGCGAGGGTGCCGGCAGCGCGGGGTTTGACGATGCGGCGCCGGTAGTGGGTCTGGCCGGTGGCTTGGCGCAGCTGCCAGCTGAGGGTGACCGGCGCCCATTCGATGACCTTGCGGCTCTGGATGGTGACGAGGGCAGCTGCGGCGAAGGCAGCCCACCCGGGCGCCGTATAGAGAAGCCCGGTGGTCCCGGCAGTGTAGAGCGAGGCCACGAACAGGAGGCCTGCGATGGCGAGGCAGACGAGCTGGCTGGCAGACAGGCCGAGAATGACGCCGCGGCGGGAGAGCCGGGAGAAGGTGACGGGGGTCAGCTCGTAGCGGGCAGATGAGGTGCTCATCAGCGTCCTTCCTGAGTGGCGCTTACTCGGTCGGTGGCGTGGGCGCGGGCTTCGGCCCGGGCGGTGGCGCCTGCGGGGGCGACGTCTGCGGCGGCGGGGTCTGGGTTGGCGGGGCCTGGTTGGGCTGGCCAGCGGGTGCGGCCTCTGGGGGTTGCGGGCTGGCGGGCGGGCTGCTCAGCGGAGGGGTCTGCGTCGCAGGACCACCAGCTGTGGGAGTGCTGCTGGGTGTTGCGGCGTCGGTGGCGGCGCTCATCTGCGCCTCGCCGCCGGCGCCGACGGCCCCGCCGGCCTGGGGGCCTGCGGTGGCGGCCTGCTGGGCGAGTTCAGCGGCGAGCACCGCGCCCGCAGCAGGGCCTGCGGCTGCTGCACCACCGGCTGCCGCCCCAGCGCCGTCGGTGGCAGCACCGGCCCCGGCCGCCTGCGATGCCGAACCAGTGCTGGCCGTTCCGGCGCCGCCGGTCGAGTTGGTCCCGGCTCTGGGTGTTGGCGTATCGGGGGGGCTTCCGGTGCCGGAAGGTGTGAGGTCGGGGGGTCCTGGCGGTGGGGTGCTGTCGCCGCCGCTGTCGGGGCTGCCGGTGTCGCCCTTGTTCCCGAGGACCTTCTTCACGGCGTCTGTGTCGGGCATGTTCGGCAGGGGCAGTGGCCGGTTGGCGGCCTGCTTGGCTTCTTGCTCCATGGACATGGCGTGGTAGATGTCGAAGCCCATGAAGCTGATCACCTTGTAGACGAGGTAGGGGGCGAAGGCGGCCATGAGCAGCAGGGCGATGCCGGCGATCGGGTTGGCGATCGAGGAGATGTCGAGGCTGATGGGGGAGTCGACCTGGGTGATCGCGATGAGGAAGATCGTGACGACGACGAGCTTGGAGACGATCATGGCGAGCATGAAGCCGGCCCATTTGCCGACCCAGCCGCGCGTGGTGTCCCAGCTCATCCCGGACAGGGCGATCGGCGCCATCACGGTGGACAGCAGGATGAGCGCTTTGCGGATCAGCAAGGAGAACCAGAGGATCGCGCAGCCGGCGATCATGAGGGAGCCGAGGAAGATCGTCAGCAGTGCCCCCGCGCCGGGAGCCGCGGTGGTGACCGCGCCGATGGACAGCGCGAAGACCTCGAGCTTGGCGCCCATCCCGTCGACGGTGTTGCCGGTGGCCTGGATGAGCCCGGTGGACAACTCGTCCACGATCGCCAACAGGGTGGCGGTGATGGTGACGGCGACGAAGGATCCGAGGACGCTCTTGGCCAGGCCGATGCCGGCGCGGGAGAGCGCGCCGGGGTCCCGGTGGATCATGCCGGTGATCAGCTGCAGGAGGAAGAAGCCGAGCATGACGAAGATCGCGATGCCGAAGACGATGTCGTAGACCTGCAGCAGTCCCGGCTCGTTCACGTTCACGCTGGTGGTGTCCATGATGAGTGCCCACATGCCCTCGAAGAGCCACTGGGCGACGGCCGCGATCGCGTCGGCGAGCCAGTTGAACGGTCCGGCGATCAGGTTCCCGGCCGCGCTGCTGGCCGTCCCGCAGACCGCGGAGATGACCGGCACATCGCAGATCCCAGCCACGTTGTCCCTTTCCTCGTGTTCGTCGTGTGCGGCTGGATGGGGTCAGACGGACTGGCCGACGCCCCAGAAGAAATTGACCAATGCGACGGCGGCCCCGCAGATGACGGCGGCGCCGCAGGAGACGAGGACGCCGGTCTTGCCGCGGGAGGCGAGGTGGGGGTTGCTGGAGTTGGCGCCGAAGCCCCAGACGACGGCGGAGATGATCAGGGCGAGGACGGCGAGGATGAGGCCCACGGTCATCACGGCGCCGACGATGGTGCGCAGCTGGTCGATGCCCGGCAGACCGCTGCTGTTCGGGGTGATGTCGATATCGGCGAGCGGGTGCAGCAGCAAGGTGTTCTTCACGGCAGTGGGTCCTTCGACGGCGGTGGGTGGCCGTCCGTGCGGGCAGCCGCAGTCGAGGAGCCCGCACGGCCCCGCCGAGGCTCAGATGGTGCCGCCGACGCTGATGAGGAAGTTCACCCAGGCGTCCGCGCCGCCGGCCATCGCGGCCGCGCCCAGGCACACCCACAGGGTCGTGCGGGCGCGGGATGCGCCCTGGTGGTTGCCGCTGGAGTGGCAGATCGCCCAGGCGGCGCCGGAGATCACGATCATCGCGGCGGCCGTGATCAGCACGATCGTCAGCAGCGCTCCCACGGCACTGATGAGGTCCGTGCTGGAGACCGCGCCGACGTTCGGGTAGACGCCGGAGGAGACAGTCAGGTGCGGCATAGGGACTCCTTCCGCCCGCCACGAGCGGCGGGCACGACAGCAAGGAGCCCGCCGCGCGTGACCGGCCCGTTAAGCTGCCGGCGGCCGGGGCCGGCTACGGGGTGCCGGTGGGGCGGCCGATAAAGTCCAGGAGCCGTTCGTCGGAGGTCGACCAGACCTGCTGGATCTTGACGTTCTCTCCGGGCTGCGGGGCGGCGATCATCATGCCGCCGCCCAGGTAGATGGCGACGTGTTCGTAGGAGCCGTCCGGTTCCTGCCAGAACAGCAGGTCGCCGCGCTCGGCGTCCGCCATGGGCAGGGTGCGACCTTCGGAGACCATGCGGGAGAGCTGGTCGGTGACGCTGTGGGTGCCGATGTCCACGCCGGCGGCCCGGTAGGCCATCATCGTGAGCCCTGAGCAGTCCCAGCCGCCGGGCGCCTGGCCGCCGAAGACGTACGGCTGGCCAAGCTGGTCTTCGGCGTAGGCGACCGCCTGCGCGACCTCGACCGTGTTCGGCGCGAACCCCCCGCCCGCGCCCTGGCCCGGTCCCGGGTCTCCACCAGGCAGGCCGCCGGTGGTGGCGGCGCACGCGGACGTGCCTGGCGCCGGGTCCCAGGATGAGGCGGCGCCGGCGGCGGTGGCCGCCGGGTCATCCACCGGATCATCGGTGCTGCTGGTGGCGCTGGTCAGTGCGGCCAGGATGCCGTGGGCGGCTTTCTCCTGCGCCTGGTACCGGTCGGGGTAGGCGCTCACCTCGACCGCCTGCGCGGCAGCCCCGAGAGGGAGTGAGTCCCAGTGCGGGATGTCCAGGAGACCGCGGGGGCTGCCCTTGTTGGGGCCGGTTGGGCCGCCGTAGAAGGCTTCGGCCTGGTATTGCGGGTCCATGAGCTCGGCGACCGTGCCCCACCCGGACTGCGGGCGCATCTGGAAGATCCCGAGCGAGTCGTGATCCGACCCGTCCCCGTCGTGCGGGAAGTTGGCGGAGTCGGGGTAAGCGCCCGGGTTGTCGAGCATCCGCAGCCCGGATTCCACGAGCCCGGCCATCAGGGCGATCGTGATCCCGTTCTTGCTCACACCGGGTGTCGTCGTGCCGACGCGGATGATCGTCAGCGCGTTGACGAGCTGCGTATGCGTGAGCGTCATGCTCCCGCCGTCGGTGTCCACCGTGAGGGTGTTCGGGGCGGCGTCATCCACCGCCAGGTTGTTGCCGAGGCAGGAGTTCTGCGCATTGGCCGGCGCGACGACGAGCACCACGGCAAGGACGCCGAACAAAGGCCCAAGGACCGCGGCGGCCAACAGACTGGAGAGCACCTTTCCCATGACGTCAGCCCCTATCGCAGCGGGGTGCCGAGGGCCGAGAGCCGCACCAGCTTGCAGCTCGAGTACGTCGGCTGGCAGGTGACGAACACGGTGAAGGAGACCTCATCGGAGGTGCGGGTGGGCTTCCCGAGCCACACGCCGCTGCGATGCCGGGTGCCGTCGATCGTCACCGCGCTCGTGCCAGCCGGGATCGTGGATCCGCCTTCCGCCAGCGCTTGATCCCACGCCTTCTTCGGTATTGCGGCGGTCCAGATCGTCAGGGACTGGCGGGTGGAGTAGGCGGCGAGCTGCTGCCACTGGGCGGCGGTCGGCAGGTAGGCGTTCAGGTCGTCGTAGAGCCCGTCCAGGTCGGGGCTGTCCGGGTCCGCCTGCCGCATCAGCGCATTCAGGTATCCCGTGCGAGTCACGGAGCCGGTGGTGCTCCAGGTGAAGATGTCGGCGGCCACCTGGCGTGCGTACACGACCGGGTTGTCCTGTCGGATCACCGGGGGTGTGGTCGCTGGCGCGGTTGGCGTTACAAGAGGGGCAGCGGAGGCAGCATGGGCTGGAGTCCTCGAGGCGTCGGGGGCGCCGCGCAGGAGTCCGTAGATGCCGATGCCGATGAGGACGAGCGCGGCCGCGAGGATGCAGGCCAGAAGGATGACGGTGCGGCGGCGAAGGTGCAGGGTGCGCATGCGCGGCTCTCAGGCTCGACGGTCAAACGGGGACACCCCACAGGAGCCACCCCCGACCCGGAGGGGCCGTTCAACTGCGTGAAACTGCCCGCAGGGCCGCGACTTCGTCGACGAGCGCGGCGAGCCGGGCGCTCAGGTCTTTCAAGCCTTGCCACTGCTCGTCGGTGAGTGCGGCGGCCAGGGCGGCGGGGTCCGGCTGTACCCAGCCGCCCTGCAAAGGGGTGACCGTGCCGAGGAAGCGGGCGGCCTCGCGGCGCACCCGCAGACTTTCCGGAAGATCCCGCCATCCTGCACGGTCGTCCCCGGCGTCGAGCTGGGCGATGGTGCGCTTGGCGTGCGCGAGGCCGTCGCGTGACGGCGCATGGGTGCGCAGCCGCGACAGCTCCCGGGCCGCGTGCTGCCGGTGGTCCGCGGACTGTCGGGGGTCGGAGGCGGCCTGGATGAGTGTCGTGGAGACCTCCATGGTCTTCACGCTCGTGAATGCGGCGGCGACCTTCCTGCTCCGGTCGATCTCCACCAGGGCCTGCCGGGCCTGCTCAGCAAGCCACGGGTTCGGTGAACGGGTGAGCTCTTGGACAGCGAGGACTTCCTCCAGCCGCTGGTAGGAGTTGGTGCCGGTCACCGCGCGGGCGGCCTCTTGCCGCGCCTTGCCTGCCATCGCCGGTACCGGTGGTGCGGATTCCGCACCACCGGCATCTTGTGCACGGTAGCCGAACTGGGTGAGCTGCTGCCGGTGCCGGGCGGCGTCCTTCGCGATCTCCAACAGTTCGGCGTACAGGGCCGCCTGCTCGCTCGGCTTCAGCGCCTCGGCGAGCTCCAGGTCGTCACGCATCGCCAACAGTTGCCCGAGGCCGTCCGAGACGGTCTCCAGAACCCACACGTCCGCGTGGGTCACCTCGAGCAGCCTGAGCGCGGCGACCCGTCTCTCTCCCAGCACCAGGAGTCCTCGACCTGTCACGGTCGGCGGGACCAGCAGCCCGCGTTGGCGGATGGAGGCGGCCAGGACCTCGATGCCGGTCAGCTCCTGCCGGAAGCGTCTTCCGATCTGGATGTCTGCAACCGGGTAGCCCGGGACGAGATGGCCGCCGTGCACCTCAGACTCCCGCCGCGCAATACTGCGGGGTGCTGGCGCTGGCCTCCTGCGTCAAGGCCTCGTCCAGGAGCAGCTCCGGGAGGGCGGCACCGGCCAGGACGCGCGGGATCGCGCCGATCCGGGCGGGACGCTTGGCGGTGGAGTGCGTGCCGATCAGGGTGTGGATGAGTGCGGACCAGCACCGCGGCGGCAGCCCGAGGAGTTCGCGCATCGCGCGGTCGCGTTGCAGCGTGTCCACCGCGGAGTCCAAGGAACCGAGGTCCGTGATGCGCCCGCACATGTACTCCACGACCGCGATCGCGTCCTCGGGGTCCCAGCCGGCACGGGTGAGGTAGGCGGCGGGAACATGGATGACGTCGTCCAGCGCCTTCTCCTCACGCTCGGGTGCGGGGGAGTGGAGCGTGTCGAAGAGGTATTCCTCCCATTCGCCGGCGCGCACCGGCACCCGCTCGGGGCGGATGCCGTCGTGCTTGATGCGGTTGCGGGAGGTGATCTCGCGCTCGGCGGCCGTCTCCAGCCGCAAGTCCCGCTCGACGGCGACTGTGACCATTGCCCACGGGTCCCGGGCGTGCAGGATCGCGGCGGTCCGCATGGCCAGGAACGCGGCCGCGGCGGCCTCCCACGGTTCGCGGTGCCAGCTTGCGGCCAAAGGTTCGTAGCGGTGCGCGGCGTAGAGCATCAGGTCCTGCGCGATCGGCAGGCTCCGCCAGCCGGTCTCACCGCAGGCGGCGATCACCTGCAGCACGCTGCGCAGGCCCTCTGAGGTGGCGAACACCTCCATTTCCTGCCGCGGCAGCCGGCTGATGTCTACACGCTGAACGGTCATTGCTCGAATCCCTCCTGGTTCGCCTAATGCCAGCCAGGAGTTCCGCCGTGCCCGAAGCAGATCATCGGCTTGCGCCTTCCCGCTCGATTTCGGACGCGGGAACTCTGACTCCAGCGGGCTGAGCCTCCGGGCTGCGCATGGCGCCTGTCCGTTCCTGCAGCCGGGCGATGAGCGTGTCTCGGATGTCTTCCGCCTTGACGTTCAGCAGCAACCGGGCGCGCAGCTCCGCGTCGATCCCGTGGCGCAGCAGCCGATCGGTGGCCCGTTGGCCGAGCTCACTGGCGTGCACCCAGTCGATCCCGGCGCGAGTACGCCCGGGCGCCTCCAGCTCCGGCGACCTGCCATCTCCAGCCGCCCCGGTCGACGGGTCACCGGTGACGCCCAGCCCTGGATCCTCGCGTTCAGCCCGGTCATCCTCCGGAGTCTCTCGGACGTCAGCGCGGGTCTCGTGCTGTTCATCTGTCATGGCGCCTTCCCCTTCCTCATGTGGTGTCGGCGGATGGTGAGAGCCACCGGCCGACGGTGGATTTGTGCACGCCCAGCTCGGCAGCGATCTGGGCATTGCTCAGCCCCTGCGTGCGCAGCTGCCGTGCACGCCGGCGGCGCTCCAGTTCCTTCTCCGTCCGCTTCGCCGGCTCAATTTCGGATGCGGGCGCTTCCACGGACACCGGAGGACGCGCGACGAGGGCGGTGAGGTCTGCCGAAGTTGGTGCACCTGACAGTGCTCGTGCGCGTGGCGATGCCGGTAGCAGCTTCTCTGCTGGCATCGCCTGCGCCGTCGGCGCAGCTGCTGCCACTGGGATTTCGGGGCGTCCGGATCGGCGGGCGAGCTCAACGGTCAGATGTGTCGAGGCCAGGAGGACGAGAGGGGGCACGGCTGCCATCAGCCCCGCCAGCGGTGCAGGAAGACTGCCGGCACGGGTGACGAGAGCGTGCGCCGTGTTGGCGACCACGCTCACCCCGGAGCCCGCGATGAGCAGCATCCACGGGTAGGCGACCGCGCGTCGGCCGTGGGGGCGCAAGGCAACGATCGCCACAGTGGAGACAATCATCATCCCGTCCACGATCACCGGCCACATCCACGCCTCGAACCAGGCCAAGCCGGCCCGCTGCGCGAGATTCGTCAACGCGGTCGCCGACAGCCAGAACGCGCCCACGTCGATCAGCCCCGTACCGGCCATCGACACGCCGAGAACCCACCGCGGCACGCGCCCCGTCAAACCGTCCACACCTGGCACGTGATGCGGGGCGGTCATCGGCTCAGCGGAGGACCGGCTTCTGCGGGTCCCGCACCGGCGGCAGGCGGCCCAGGCGCGCCGCCCGCGCTGGGGCGCGGGACAGTCCGGTACGCGGAGGCGATGGTCGCCTCGATCTCTCGATCCTCCAAACCGATCTGCCGGGCGATCTCACCCAGAGTCGCCCGGGCATGCTCGGGCGCGAGCCCGTGCTCGGCCAGGCGGCAGGACGCCCAGAACAGGGAGGCGTTGCGCTCGCCCACACCCCGCTGTGCCAACCACCGCTCCAGGCGGCGTGTCACGGTCTCGTCTGCGGGCCGCCGCCACGACGTCTCCCGCGTCGCGCTCGGCGGACGAAGCACGGCGCGGATCGCCGTCGCATCCACCGGCATCGCCGCACCCGGGGCGACCCCGACGAGGTCGTAGCCGCGCCGTCCGCCGTTCGGCTGCACCACCTGGGAGGGTATGCCGAGCACGTACCCGCCAGCGCCGCGAAAGTCGATCGCGTGAGCCGCGTCCTGCCAGCTCTGCTGCGGCCGATTCGGATCCGCCGGAAAGTAGATGTGCGCGCCGCCCGACGGCGTCGCCACCAGCTGCGTCCACCCCTCTAACAGTCCCGCGCGCTGCAACCGAAGCATCGTGTCAAAACCAGAGGTCTCCGCCTTGTGATCGACGTCGACGACATCGAAGATCACGCCAGTCGGCAGACCGATGTTCGCCCGCGGCCACGCACTCCACCACCGACGCACCTGGTCCAGCTCGAGGCTGGCGTCCAAGAAGCCACGCTCCGTCAGGGGAAACTTCCGCCCCGGGGCCACAGGGAACACCGGCTGCCCAGACGCCGCATACCCCAGCGCCGCCCCCACGAGATCACTCGAGCTCCCACCCATCGCTGGCCACCTCCCGTCGCACGCTCGAGCGGCGACACAAGACAGGAGCCCCGTGGGACCACTGGGGGAGAGGGATGAACTGCGGTAGCAATCCTCGCGTGGAAATGTAAACTGTGATCACGCATCATGGCTCGCACAGTAAACTTCAGTACACAAATATGCAAGTGTCATAAAACTACGGTTGCGCCCATGGAGGGAGGGGTGCGATGCCCAATGGGCTTCCGGATTTCACGCAGCGGTTGAACGCGCTCTTCGACAGCAGACCTGACCCTGCCACGGGCAGGCCGTACACGAACGTGGCCGTCGCTGAGGCGCTGCGCACATACGGGGTCCCGATCACGCACAGCTATCTGGGTCAACTGCGCAATGGTCGCAAGAGCGAACCGAGCGCCGGGCTGGTCGGGGGTCTGGCGCAGTTCTTCGAGGTCTCCGCCGACTATTTCTTCGGCTCCTTCGCCCGCGTGGACCAGGACGAGCTCGCGCGCAGGCTCCGCCTCCTCACCCGCCGCCCCCAGCAGCCGGTCGATGTGACCCGCCTGGTCACCGCGGTCGCGGCCTCCTCTGGCGAATCATTCGATCTGAGCTCCTGGGAGCGCCTGCTCTCCGGCGCGGGGCCGGCCCGCGTGCGGCAGTCGACGCTCGAGGCGATCGCCGACTTTCTCGAGGTCCCGCGCGAATATCTGCTTGCACGCGCGGAGGACGAGAAGGTCGCGCTCATCGAAGCGCGCATCGACCTCGTCGACGCGGTCGCTGAGACCGGCAGCGCCGGCGTATCGCTCCGATCCGTGGGCGAACCCACTCCGGAGACCCTTCGCGCGATCGCTGCAGCGCTTCGCGCCAGCAGAGCTGCCACGTCCGGTCAGCACTCGCCTATGCGCCTCGAACGAGGGTAGCCCGCGGGCTTTGCTTGCGACGTACAGTGACAGCATGGACGAGAAGCCATCCACGACCCGACGGGATTGAGCCACCGGGACAGGATGCGGGGGTGTTTTGGCACAAGGGGGCTCGCGGCGGCAGGGACGACCGGCCGTTAGGCGGAACTGTGCCGGCAAAGAATGCCTCGGTCCTCGGGTTCTCCCAGGGTGTCGGCTGGGACGAACTGGTCGGTTACGTCACTCAGACAACGCGCAAGAACGTCCGGATCCAGGCCATCGGTGACGCGCACTGGCGCAACGCCACAGCTGCGCTCAGCCGCTTCCCTGACCAGGATCTGATCCTGATCCGCTACACCGATTCGCCGCTCTACCGTACGCACAGCATCCTGCACGAGTTCGGTCATCTCCTCTTGGGCCATGACGGGTGCACGCAGAGCAAGGACACCGTCCGCGACGACGCGCACGAGCAGGCCGCGGAACTACTCGCCTACCAGCTTGCCCAGCGCCTTTATCGGCCAGGCGACTACGAGGACCTGCGGGTCCTCGGATGAGAGCGTTCTTCCTGCTCGAGCAGATCGCGACGATCCTCTTGCTCGTGCTGGTGATCCTGCGCGCCCCTGCGGTACGGAGAGGGCCGCGTTCGCGGCAGGTGTGGTTCGCAACGCTCTTCGGCGCTTTCGGCCTGTTGTGCCGCGGCACTTTCATCCCGCCGCCGACCCTCGACGCGCTTCTTGGCAGCCACAACTGGCTGAACCTCGCGCAGAACCTCTTCGCGACCGCCGCATTCTGGCTGGCCGTGCGCGGGATCATCGGGCTCGTCCGAGAGACCCCGCAGCCGAGCTACCTCGCAGGCCTCCTGATCACCTGTGCCGCCATCAGCTTGCCCTTCGTGTTTGTCCAGAAGGGCGACCACACTGACGGCCGCGCCTTCATCGCGATGAACATCGGCCAGACGCCGATGCTCATCTACGTCATCATCTACACCGCGACCGTCGGAATCCTTGCCAGCGAACTGCTGATCGCGATCCGCCGCCGCTCCAGCAGGTTCTATATTCCCTTCCGCACCGGCGCGATCCTCGTTGTTATTGCCAGTGCCGACGAGCTCGCCTACGCGATCCTCGCCCACTGGCGCCTGTCCACGCAGGACCTGCGCGGCCTGCTCTACACGAGCTTCACGCCGTTGTTCTATCCCGGGCTGATCTTCATCACGATCGCGTGCTTCCTGTTCCTGGGGGCGCGCGCCTGGCAGCGCCGCCGCGCTCTGGAACTCGTCGCCCGCCTCGACCCTGAAGCAGCCTCTCGAGGGCGGCACCCGCAGGGCGAGATCGTTCTGCTGTATGAAACGGTCGTGCATATCAGCGACCGTGCCGTCCTCAACACCGGGCCGCAGAATCCCGCCCTGGCTGAAGCGGAGGACTTGCTGTCGCACTACCTGGCTCTGCGGATCCCGCGTTTCCGACGAGCGATAACCTACAAGCCGCAATGACCGTCCTCCTCATCGTCCTCCTGTTGGTGCTCCTCGCCGTCCTCTTGTTCGCTTACCTGCGCCAATCCGGCAGCCGCGTCGTGCGCTCCAGGCCGCCGAGGCTGCTCCCGGTCACCTGGAGCGACGACGACATCGAGCTGCCGTGCACCCCAATGACAGATGCGCCCGGACGGTACGGCATCTGGGTCCGCGGCGCCGACGAGGAGGAAGAGACCCACCTGCTCGTCGGCGAGCGTCGAACGGACCCCTCCGGCTCGCCGACGGTGCACCGAGCCGTCCGGCATGTCGCCGGTCCACAGCGCGACGGCAAAGGATTAGCTCGCTTCACCGGGCATGTTTTTCCCAGCCCGGACTCCATCGCACCCCGACGCTGGTCGGAGGCAACCGTCCCCTCCGGCGTCGGCCCATGCCCCGCCTGGCTCATCACCCCCGGGCAGGCACACGACCCCGCCTCGTGGGGGATCCACATCCACGGCTTCGGAACCACCCGCATCACCGCCCTGCGCACGGTCCCAGCCGCCGAGACTTTACGGCTGACGTGCCTGGTCCCATCGTTTCGCGGAGACGGCGACGGACCCCCTACGCGGTCGAGCTCGTCCACACTCGGCGCAGCCGAATGGGCCGACATCGACGCCGCCATCGACTTCGCCGTCGACCACGGCGCCAAAGACATCACCCTGTTCGCCTGGTCGATGGGCGCCCCGCTCGCTTTCGCCGCCGCCGCCCGTGGGAAGAACGCCGACCGGATCCGCGGGATCGTAGCCATCGCCCCGGTCACCGACTGGCCACTCCTCATCCGTGCCGGAGCGAGGCGCTCCGGCCTGCCCGCCTTCCTCGGATCATTCACTGCCTGGGGCCTCCAGCAGCCCCTGATCGAGCGCTCGCTCGGGATCACGACCCGCATCAGCTTCCAGATCACCCGCGCCGACGCACGCGCGGCCGCCGAGCGGCTGCCGATCCTCATCCTGCACTCTGAAGACGACCCGATCGTGCCCCACGAAGGCTCGTGTCTCTTCGAGCGCGCATACCCGGACACAGTCACCTTGCGCAGCTTCCGCACCGTCGGGCACGCCTGGGAGTACAACGCGGAACCCGACAAGTTCAACGACGCGATCATCGCCTGGTACCGCGACCGAACCTCGCACCCAACCCCGAACCCGTGATCTGCCCCGGCAGCTGCCGGCGCTAATGTGGCCGCCTTGGTCACGGCGGCCACATGGAAGGGCGTTTGCCGTTTGCCCGGCCGATTCTCCGGGCCGCTCCGCCATCCGCAACCCCGCGGCGACAAACTCTTCGCCCCGCCGCTGCGCTCTTCCGGGGGCGAAAACTTGGCCGCCGAGGGGCCGGCCTGAGGCCTCTGCGGACGTCTCTCGCCGCCCTCGGAATCTGCTCTCGCCAAACGGCAAAAAACGCGAGATTCCAGGAAAACCCGATTTGAGTCGGGCTCCTTGCGGACATCGCCTCAACGAAAGAAGGAAGAACACCATGTCCGATCAGATCACCGTCACCGGCATCGTCGGGACCGAGCCGAAGCAGATCACCACCAGTGCGGGACTGGCCATCACCAGCTTCCGCCTCGCCTCCCAGGAGCGCCGCTTCGACCAGGACAGTCAGAGCTGGGTGCACGGCGAGACCAACTGGTACACCGTCAGCGCCTTCCGTCAGCTGGCCGACAACACGGCCGCCTCCCTCCAGAAGGGAGACCACGTCATCGTCACCGGGCGGCTGCGGATCCGCCCGTGGCAGGCCGGAGACAAGGGCGGCACCGATGTGCAGATCGACGCCGACGCACTCGGCCCCGACCTGAATCACGCCACCGCCACCGTGACCCGCCGCCCCCGCGCCGCCGAGGGAGAGCCCGCAGCAGCCACCGCGACCGGGCCGGCCCAGCCGGTAGGTCTCAACCCGCAGGACGCCCTGGCGCAGTTCCAAGCCGCCGCCAGCTGAGCAGCACACCGCACAAATGGCGGGCCGCCCTTTCGGCGCGGCCCGCCATCCACGTTTACAACGCCTAAGGTGTGCTCCGCAGTCAGCGGCCCATCGCAGGTGCCGCAGCAGCCATGCTGTCCCGGCCCGGCCACGACAGCGGGGCAGTCCCAGGATCCCGGACCTGCTCCGGCGCGGCCGGGGCGCGCGCTGGGGCGACGAGGTGCCCGTCCTGCACGGTGTAGCCGCCGGCTTGCAGCTGCCGCTCCACCGCCGCCAGCCGGGAACCGGGCGTCCCGGAGCGGCGCCCCAATGTCATCTGGGTGACCGCGGCCACCACCGTCTGCGACTGGTCGTCGAGTGCGAAGGCGGCCGAACCCGTCGACCACACGTCCGCGGGAAGCGGGGCGACCACCACCCGTACCGGGCCGCCACCGTCCAGCCGGGTGCCCTGGTAGACGCCCGGCGGCAGGTCGCCTTGCGCATCGGCAGCCGCACCCTCGAACCCGGCACCCGCCTCCAGCGGGTCCCGCACATGCACACCCGGGTTCAGAGACTCCAGGAACGCCTCGACGCGGGGCGCCGAGGCGCGGTTGCGGATCTGCTCCTGCCACAGCTCGCCGCGCAGCAGCGCGACGGCCACCACGTTTCTCTCCGTCTCTACACCGGGAACCGGGTCGATGCCTCCGGAGGCGAGCAGCTGGACCTCCTGCAGGGACCGTGCGGCGACTCGGTCGCGCCAGGCCAGGAAGTGTCCGCGGGTCGCCTGCGGGTCCTCCCACGCGAAGGTCGCCCCCGGCTCCATCAGGTCTGGGATGCGGGGCAGCGACCGGGAGGTCACCTCCTGGATGGCCCGCAGGACCCTTTCGCTCATCCCGGTCTCCTCGAGGCGAATCGTGTCGTCCATCCGCCGCACCTCCTCAACATGTCCGAATCGTTCAGGACTCAGGAGTCCGCCTCGACCCGGCAGCCCGGGCCGAGGCGGGGGAGCGGAGCCGCTTACGCGGCACTGTGCCGCCAGGTGGGACCGCTGCGCGGTGCTGCCCTTCTGAGGAGCGTTTCTTGTCCTTCTCGGACGTCGATCCTGGGCGCTGCCCGCGTCGCCGGCGCAACCCCGTTCCGGCAACTTTTTGCCCTCGGCCCTGCCCTGCGGGCATGCGCGGGCCGGGTGCGAAAACTGGCCGGCCCTGGGGTCCGCTGCGCTTGCGCCGGCTCGGGACCGCGCCCCTGGATCACGCACCGAGAAGGCCAAGAAAAACGATCGGCCTCCACCACTGAAAGGACACCAGCCATGATCATCACCGAGCAGTTCACCACCCCGATCCCGAACCGGGACGGACGCGCGCTCAGCAGCGAGATCGCCCTGCCGGAGCGTGAGGACGGCACGCAGATCGTGCTGCGCGTGACCACCACCGGCGCCTCCGGCGGCCGCTACCGGGCCACCGCCTCCCGACCGCTGATCTCCCACGAGCGCGGCTTCGCCGTCGAACAGGTCGCCATGACCTTCGGCGTCGACTCCGACGTCAAGGCCCTCCCACTGCCCGCAGGCGCCCCCGGCGGACGGTTCAGCCGCAAGACCCTCGCCGACCTCCACTACTCCGTGCTCGCGAGCATGCGCGCCGAGCTCGAGACCTGGCTCGCCTGGGCCGCCGACTCCACCGCAGCCCGCGACAACTAGCCACAACCCCGGGTGGGGCGCCCCTCTCACGGCGGCCCCACCCCTCCACACGAAAGGACCAACAACATGACCGGCCAGCCCACGGCGACGATCACCGTCACCGGATACCCGCTCCCCGAGCCCGTCATCATCCCCGCCGTCCAGCCCGACGAGACGATCCAGGGCGACGGCTACCTCCTCACCCCGGCACAGACCAGGCAGCTCCTGGACGTATGGAAGGACGCGCCCGGCGAGCCCGACGTCGTGCGCGAATGGATCTACTCCGAGGCCGGGCTCTTCGTCACCGCCCTGCACCTCGACGAAGAGATCACCCTGTCGATCTGGGAAGCCGCGATCGGCTCCGATGGCGCCGACCTGTACTCCACCACCGCCATGCCCTTCGACTTCAACGTGGAAGAGACGTCATGAGCCGCCGGTTCCGGGCCGAGCAGTTCACCGACTCCGGCTGGAGCAGTGGCACCCGCGAGAAGAAAGCCCGCTTCACGAACGCCCTCATCCGATTCATCGACAACGACTGCCCCGAGGAAGCCTTCACCACGGCGCTCTACGACGGCCTGTCCACCCACGGCTACTTCGGCTTCATCGCCCACTACGACCGCCACGGGTTCTACACCGCCCAGCTGTCCACACCGGAACGCCGAGCACGCTTCCTCGACAGCCTCCTGCGTGCGTGCGAACGAGACGCCCACACCGACCGCCCGGACCTCTGGTCCGACGTCAAACACGCCCTCCTCCAGCACCACGCCAACGAGAACACCCCGGCGAGCAGCTGACTATCCGGCGGAGATCCGGTTCGACGTGCGGCCCGGCACGATGCCGGGCCGCACGGGAAGGGGAGCCGCTGCGCGGCACAGCGCCCGCCGGATGGAACCGCTTCGCGGTGCTGCCGTCTCACAAGCCTTCTTGCCCTTCTCGGACGTCGATTCTGGGCTCGATCCGCTTCGCCGGCGCAACCCCTCCGCGACAACTTTTCGCACCCCGGCCCTGCCCTTCGGGCACCCACGGGCCGGGGTGCGAAAACTGGCCGCTCCAGGGTCGCTGCGCTTGCGCCGACTTCACGGCCGGCCCGGAATCACCGCACCGAGAAGGACAAGAAAAAGCTCGGACACCCAACCACAGGAAAGGACACCCCGAGATGGCATTCCTCATCACGCGGGACTTCATCACCCGCAAGAACGAAGAAGGCTACGGCGTCGGCGTCACCGGACCCCGCACCGCCCGCGACGAGACCATCGCCCGCCTTCAGAACGGCGAAGGCGAGGCCTTTCGGCTCCTCGACGACGACGGCCTCGTCTACTACCACGGTCGCTTCCTCGACGACGCCTTCGCCGAGGACTACCGGGGCGAACCCGAATTCCAAGCCCTCGACTGCTACGGCACCCCCAACGCCGGAGCGGCCTGGATCCAGTACCGCAACGAACACGGCACCTGGGAAACCCTCTAGCCCCCCCGACACGAAAGGACCACCACCATGACCACCACACCGCTCACCCCGGCCGCCCAACAGGACGGGAACGCTGCCGCCGCCGACCCCACGGGCGCCGTCCGCCCGGGCCCCCAGATCCGCAACCGGACCCTCGAGTACGAGGTCCCGGTCGACCCGGCCGAGCTGACCCGCTGCGACGCCTGCGAATAGGACCCGGAGGACAGCTGATGAGCACTGACACCGACATCTACGTCGACGCCGACGACCTCCCCGAGGAAGGCGCCCGGCAGCACATCGCCGACACCCTCGCCACCCTCTGGCGACGCCAGACCGGCGACGACCTCGACGACATCCACCACGAGTACCTCCAACCTCTTCGAGGAGACGCCCACGGTTCCGTCACCGGCGAGGACTGGAACTCGAAATGGTCCATCGGCGAAGCCCCCTTCGTCGCCCGCGTCCTCTCCCGTCTGTTCCCCGGTCGCACCGTCACGCTGACGGAGATCTGGGACGACGACCTCGGCGGGGGAGAGCGCAACACCTACCGCGACGGCACCCACATCTGCCGCGAGACCAAGGACTGGGTCGAACAGCCCCTCACCTGAACCATCCGCGGAGCCGCGCCCCGAAGAGCGCGGCTCCGCCAACACCTAGAAAGGAACACCCACCGTGCTTGTCACCCACACCCCGTCGGGCCGGCGTGCCGAGGCCGGAGATGCCGCTACCGCGATCTTCACCCCGGCAGGCGGAACCGCCATCACCGTCCACGCCTACTACGAGACCAGCTGGGACCAGCAGGTCGAGCCGTTCATTCCCACCGTTGCCGTCCGCGACATCCTCACCGCCTGGACCGCCGTCGACCCCCAGCACCGCGTCTTCACCTGGCCTCAAACCGAACGCAGCGACGATGATGCCATCATCGCCTACATCACCCGCGACGGCACCATCGTTCTCAACACCTGGGCCGCCAGCAACGAAGACGACAGCTACAGCCTCACCAGGCTGCCGAGCCTCCTGCCCGACGAGCGCTTCCTCCTGTCCATCGAGGTGCAGCCATGACCCGCCGCAACGCCCCGGACGAACAGCTCGCCTTCGACATCGACGCGCTCATCCATGAGGCAGACGTCCGGACCGCCCCTGCCTGGGAAGGCGCACCCCTGCACTTCACCACCGCGTACTGGACCCCCGAGCAGCTCACCGCCGCTTTCGACCGCTGGACCTTTGAGCATGGCCGCTTCGACAGCCTCCGCACCTCCCACATGTGGCACCCCGCCGTCACCATGGAACACGCCAACGCCAACACCACCGGCCACGACCTGCGCGTCTTCAGCGTCGACCTGCGCTGCCACCACTACCGGGAACGCTGCTCCTGCATGGGTGATCTCCTCTACCGCGCGATCTGCCACAACTGCGCCTGGCACCACGACGGCACCGAATCACAGATCGTAGCCGCCTGGCACGACCACGCCTGGCCCGGCTGGCGCGAACTGCCCATCATCCCGATCACCATCGCCAAGACCGACGACCAAAACCGCCCCACCACGAAATGCCTCGAATGGATCACCGAGCACTACCCAACCGACTGGCAGACCTCCGGCGCACCCGTCATCACGGAACGCGTCCCCCACGGCACCCGCAGCGTTCCCGGACGCAGCCCCTGGTCAGGCTTCGACCTCTCCCACACCCTCCTGAACTGCAACCCCAACTAGGCGAACACCCGCGCGCCGGAGACCAACCGCTGCTGCAACTCCGAGGTCGCAATGCTTGCGTCAGCGCCCGTGCAACCGACCGTGCAACCAAGGCCGCTGAGCGCACCCGCCCCACCGCTCGGCGGCCCAGCCGCGCTTGCGCGGCACGCTTCTGGCCCGCGCCAGCATGGCCAGCAACCGCGAGCACGCTCCGAACTCCCCTCCCAGCTCACTACCACCTGTGATCTGTATCACCAGGCCAAGCTCACGACACGTCGACTTAGTGACGCCGCTCAGCGGGCCGCGCGACCAGCACCCCGAACCTCCGACCTCAGCCAGACAATCTCTAATACAAAGATGACCACACTTCTTGCAAACATGGACCGCTATGCGTCTGCTATGAGCCAGTCGAGAAGTAGGCATCCTCTCGGCAGCGCGCATCGATCGAGCAGCATGTCATCGCTCATGCCTATTCAAGAAGACTACATTTCGGCGTCGCTCGGTGACGTTTCTATCGAGTTGAGGTCCATGCACTCCGTCGTAATCAGCCCGAGCTGGCATTAGCCGGCGCAGTGCGCATGCAATGCAAAGCGACGGCAGGTGCCACATGCCGCGCAGCTTCCGTTTCCGCATCGATCCCGTATTACCCGCCGACGCGCAGCTAGGGGACTGTCTGATTTCCGGTGTTTCTGGGGTGGCCTGACTGGAAGGAACAGGCCGTGATGGACACGACCGAGATGATCGATCCTGTGACCGGGGAGATCATCG
>NZ_JBHSCN010000016.1:0-19991 GCF_042651345.1 Gryllotalpicola reticulitermitis | reverse complement strand
GCTGCCGGGCACGACGCTCGCGATCGCCCCGCCGACCGCGCTCGCAACCCGCTCTCGCACCGCCGCAGCGCCCGCCGGATCGCCCTTCGAGCGCTCCTCGATCACGCGCTCGAGCATGCTCGTCGCGAATGTGACCCCCGCCGCCTTGATCACCTGCAGATCGACCGGCGCGAGCAACCGCGGCTTCTCCGCGTCGCCCGCGAACGTCGCGGCGACCACGTCGTCCAGCGACCAGGAGCGGTCGCCCTCGAATCCGCGCACGAACTCGACGACCTCGTCGCGCTCCAACAGCCCCGCGACCGTCGCCGCGCCGCCCGTCAGGTCCACGAGCCGGTCCCCGCGCACGGCGACGACGCACGGGCCGCCGACAGCCGGGTCGAACAACCGGCCGACGAGCGTCGCCGAGTCAGCAGGAAGCGTCGCCGTGCGCAACACGGCCGGGGAATGCGTCTGAGGAGTCAACTTCGTCCTTGAGGTCGCGCTGGGTGAGTAACTCCACGCTAGACCCGGAGCCCGTCAACCCCTCGACCTCGGCCGCCTGCGATTCCTAACGTGGCAGGCATGAGCCAGTTGACTGACAAGCGAGTTGCATTCCTCATGACCGACGGCGTCGAGCAGGTCGAGTACACCGGCCCTCGCGCCGCATTGGAAGAAGCCGGGGCGACCGTCGTGCTCGTGTCGCCGAAGCCGGACAGCGTCCAAGGCTTCAATCACGTCGACAAGGGCGATGCCTTCGCTGTCGAGCTGCCGGTCGGTCAGGCCGACTCCGCCGACTTCGACGCGCTCGTGCTGCCCGGCGGCGTCGTGAACGCCGACGACCTGCGTACCGACCCGACCTCCGTGGCGTTCGCCAAGGCGTTCTTCGAACAGCACAAGCCGGTCGGTGCGATCTGCCACGCAGCATGGACGCTGGTCGAGGCCGGCGTCGTCGACGGGCGCACCCTGACGTCGTGGCCGAGCCTGCAGACCGACCTGCGCAATGCGGGCGCGACGTGGGTCGACCACGAGGTCGTCACCGACAAGGGCCTCGTCACGAGCCGCAAGCCCGATGACATCCCCGCCTTCGCGAGCAAGCTGATCGAAGAGATCGCCGAGGGGCCCCACGGCGCGCAGCACGCCTAGCGGGCCGCCTCCCATACCGCGCCCCAGCCCGGTGCGAGCGCCGCGGCGCGCTCGATCGCGAGGACGAGACTCGCCTCCCGCGCGATGCCCTGACCCGCGATGTCGAACGCGGTGCCGTGGTCGACCGAGACACGCACCACGGGCAACCCCACGGTGATGTTGACCCCATCGTCGCCGTACACCGCCTTGAACGGCGCGTGACCCTGGTCGTGATAGCACGCGACCACGAAGCGGTAATGCCCTCGGACCGCTGCCGGAATGAGTGCGTCACCCGGCAGCGGCCCGACCGCGTTGATGCCCTCCGCGCGAGCGGCCTCGACGGCCGGTGCGAGGATGTCGGCGTCCTCGTTGCCGAACAGACGGTTTTCGCCCGCGTGGGGGTTGAGGCCGGCCAGCCCGATCTGAGCGTCCGGTGCGCCGCTCGCCCGCGCGAACGCACCGGCGAGCCGCAGCACGCCGAGGGTGCGTTCGAACGTGATGTCCTCGATCGCCTGCCGCATCGAGACGTGGGTCGTCAAGTGGAAGAAGTACAGGTCGCCGGCCGAGAGCACGAGTGAGAAATCCGTCACCCCGAACTCGTGCGCGAGCAGCTCGGTGTGGCCCGGCCAGTTGTGGCCGCCGGCGTGCATCGCCGCCTTGTTGAGCGGCGGCGTCACGATTCCCTGCACCGCGCCCTCACGCCCGAGTCGGCACGCCTCCACGACGAAGCGATACGCCCCGTCACCGGCGGCCGCGCTGATCTCACCGATGGGCACGTCGCCGATCGGGTCGCCCGTCTGCAGCACCTCGATCGTTCCGGGCTCGTTCGTCGCCTCGTCGGCGCTCGCGATCACGCGGACGACGCCGGGGTCGCCGCCGACGAGCTCGACGCCGCGCCGGACATGCTGCGCGTCGCCGACGACGATCGGAACGCAGATCGCGCGCAACTCATCGTGGCCGAGCAGCGCCTTCGCGGTGATCTCGGGGCCGACCCCGGCGACATCGCCGAGGGTCACGGCCAGCTTGGGAAGACTCATGGACGGTCCTGTTCTGTCGTGAGTTGGGTGCTGGCGCCGATCAGTCCGCGCACCAGCTCGTGCAGGGTCGTGGACTCACCGAAGCCGCCGGATTTCGTGACCACCCGGACCCCGTCGAGCGGGCCGCCGTGCACCACGCCGAGCGGCACTCCCTCGGCCGCGGAGCCGTGGACCCGCACCGACGCGACGCCGAGCCGCTCCAGTACGGCGAGGGCGCCGTCACCGCCCACCAGCACGAGGCTGCCGACCGGCTCGTCGACGAGCAGTCGCTCGACGTCGGCGGCAAGCCTGTCCGCGACCAGGCGCGCCGCGACCGCATCGTCGTCGAGCTCGAGACGATCGGCCGGGGTGGTGACGAGGCGCACGCGGCTGTCGTCGCCGAGCTGGCTCACGAGGACGTCGACCTGGGCGGTCGTGATCGGATGCCTCGACGAGACCGCCACCAGCGTCGAGGTCGGCGTGGGCGACGCGATGGGCGGTCGCTCGGACGATGCCGTCAGTACCGCTGGTGCTGGTGCTGGTGCTGATGCTGATGCTGCGCCAGCCTGCGGGGACACGCCCTGATCGCCGGTGGTCGTGGCGCGCCGCACGATCGCTCCGGCGAGGCCGGCCGAGCCGACCGGAAGCGCGACGCGCCCGAGCCGTTCGAGCACCACGGCAAGACGGTCGAGGTCCGCGTCGACTGCGGCGTCGATGAACAGCACCCGCGAACGCTGCGCAGCCTCACGGACCTGCTGAAGGTCCTCTTCCGGCGACGCGCCGCTGAGGCGCAGCGTCAGCACCCCGTCCCCAGCCGCCGCGTCGCCCACGCCGCTCGCGAGGTCGTAGACGAACAGCTCACCGTTCACGACCGTGCGGCCCATCGCGGGGTACGCGGGGCACACCACGGCGAAGGCCCCCGGCTCGACCGTCGTCCAGGCGGCGAGCGCACCGGAGATCTGTCCGCGCACCGAGCCCCTCAGGGTCGAGTCGATCTTGAGGTACAGCCGCTCGGCACCGGCGCGGATCAGCTCTGTGACGGCGGCAGCGGTCCGGGTCGACGCATCCGTCTCGGAAAGCGGTCGTACGTCCGTCGTCATCGCGACCGCCGCGGCCGGCGCAAGCGCGTCGACCCTGCCGCCGAAGTTGAGCTCGACCTGCCAACCCGCGTCCGCGAACTTCACCGCGCAGTCGCCCGCGCCGGTCAGGTCGTCGGCGACGATGCCCCATGCGAAGCGGCAGAGGTGCTCGTCACCCTCGCTCGACATCATCCGCCCCTGCTCTGCTCTGCGCCGCCTCGGGTAGCGTATCGCGGGGGCGCTCGCCCTCGTACCGACCGGCATCCGACGAAGGAGAGTCCCGACATGACCACCCTGGCGATCATCGGCGCAGGCCGTCAGCTCGGCGAGGCGCTCGCCCGCCGCTTCGGCCGCGAAGGGTTCAGCATCGCCCTCATCTCGCGCAGCCAGCAGCACGTGGACGCCCTTGCCGCCGACCTCGAGGCCGACGGACTGACCGCCGCGGGGTACGCGGCCAACGCGCGGGATCCCGAGGCGCTCGTCGCGGCCCTCGATCGCGCGGCGCAGGAGCTCGGGCCGATCGAGGTTTTGAGCTACAACCCGCTGCCGCAGAAGGAGTTCCTGCGGCCGCTGTTCGAATCGACCGTCTATGACATCAAGGCGGCGGTGGAGTTCTCGGTCTACGGCCCGGTCGCCGCCGTGCACCAGGTGCTTCAGGGCATGCGGGTGCTCGGCCGCGGCACAATCCTCTTCGTCAACGGCGGTAGCGCCGTGCAGCCTGTGCAGCACTTCGCGGGCACGTCGATCGCGTTCGCGGGCGAGACGGCCTACGCGCAGATGCTCGACCAGGCGCTGCGCGACACCCCGATCCACGTCGGCCAGCTCATCATTCCTGGCGGCATCATCCCGGGCGACCCCGAAAAGGATCCCGCGGTGCTCGCAGACGTGCTCTGGAAGATGCACACGGAGCGCAGCGAGTTCCGCACCTTCGCGACGGAGCTCGAGGTGCAGCCGTACTAGCAGTCCCGTGAGCCGTGAGCCGTGAGCCGTCCGCTATCCGCCATCCGCCGAGTCGACGGTCGTGACCAAAACGCGATCGAGTCGCGCCCGGCGCCGTCGTACCCTCTCTGAATGACTCGCGCGAAGCTCCTCGGCCTCTGGCTCGGGGGCGCGAGCGTCGTGCTCGTCTCGGCGGCGGTTCTCGCTTCCCTCGTCCTGATCGCGCCCGGCGTGACCGTCGGGGGCGCGCCGGTCGGCGTCGTCACACAGGGCGTGGCCGAACAGAACATCGGCAACCGTCTGGCGACGGTGCGGATCCGAATCGGTGACGCGGTCGTCACGGGGGCCGAGCTCGGGGCATCCGTCGACGCCCACGCGCTCGCCCGGCAGGCGCGAGATTCGCATCCGCTGTGGAACCCGACCACGTGGAATCCCGGGGCCGCGTCCGCGCCGGTCACGATCGATCCGGCGGTCGCCCTGCCTGCGCTGCGGGCGGCGGCGCCACAGCTGTTCGCCGACGCGGTGAACGCGCGCGTCGTGTTCGACGAGCAGAAGAACGCCTTCGACACCGTCGCCGCGCAGCCCGGCAGGTCCGTCGATCTCGACGACCTCGCCTCCCGGCTTTCTGCGGCGCTCGTGGCCGGCACGTCATCCGTCGCGATCCAGCCGACCCAGATCGAGGCCGAGGCACGCGCAACGACAACGGCAGCTCAGGCGTTCGCGAAGCGGCTCAACGACCAGGCGGCAACCGCGGGCTTCTACCTCGGGGGCGAACGGCTCGAAGCCGTGCCGATCGCGACGGTCGCGTCGTGGCTCACCATCTCGGCAGACACCACGACGGGCGAGTTCACGATCCGGCCGAGCACGTCGGCGATCGATGCGACCGTCGCCGGGCTCGCCGCGCGAGTCAAGCGCCAGCCACAGAGCGAAACCGTCGTGACCAACTCGACGGGTGCGCGCCTGCGGGTCATCCGCGAGGGGCGACCCGGCGTTCGCCTCGCCACCGACACGGCCTCGGCCCCGGTCCCGGCCGACGACGCTGCCGGCATTGCCGCCGCCGTCGCCGACTCGCTCGCGAGCGGCACGCTCCGCTTCGACCTGCAGGGTGAGTCAACGCCGTTCCGCACGACGACGGTGTTCCGCCGCATCGAGGTCGACAAGAGCGAGGGCACGACGACTCTCTACGAAGGCCCCGAGTCGGGTGATGAGAAGATCGTCGCCCGGTATCCGGTGGCGATCGGCACGGGCGGCGAACACGAGACCCGCGACGGTCGCTTCACCGTCTACGCCCAGCTCGCCACGCAGGACATGGGCGACTGCAACGGGGACCACGGTTTCGGGTACTGCACGAAAGACGTCCCGTGGGTCTCATACTTCAACGGCGACCAGGGCTTCCACGGCACGTACTGGCACGACAACTTCGGCGCCGGAGCGCGCATGAGCCACGGCTGCGTGAACATGCGCATCCCCGACGCGCTGGCGCTCTACCGCTTCGCCCAGGTGGGCACCGAGGTGTGGGTCCACGACTGACGCGTCACGCCGCGCTGTGTCATCGGGTTTCCCCGCGTCGCTAGCATCGGGGCGTGAGCGATTCGGATGATTCGGGACACGGCGCCGCAGGCATCCGTGACCTCGCCGCATCGCTTGCGCGGGAGCTTGCCGATGCCCGCGCGCGCGACGAAGCCCTCGCCGTCTTCGAACCCGCGCGCCGACGCCTCGGGGTGACTCGGGGCGAGCGGATGCGCGCCGTCGGTCGCGTCTGGCGGCTCGGTGCGCTGCTGCTCAGCGCGTCGGGCGAGCTGTATGGCACGGGCCACGTCGTGCGCGCTGCGCAGCCGGCGCGCCGCAGCGTCATCGCACTCGCGGTAGCCGAACAGCGGGCCTACCAGGCCGCAGCAGTACGCGGCGGATTCCCGAGCGGCGAGACCGTCAACTTCAACGTGACGCCCATCGACCTCGGCCAGCTCGAACGCACGGATGCCTCAGGCCCGCTCGTGCTGCGCGACGGCGTCGCCTTCGTGCGATGGAGCCCGATCCAGCTCGACGCTGTCGCTCCGCTCGCCCCGTACCTGCGCGACCGCGCAGCCCTGCTGGCGAACCCGCCCGAGGGCGCGTGAATGGCCACCGACATCGACCCACAGGCTAGGTAGCGGCTACCACCCGGGCGACCCCGATCCCACGCAAGTCACCCGGCCATGTCTCGGACTCGCTCGGGCGCTGTCCAGGCCGACGCAGATGCCGCCTACTCGTTGTTGTCCACGACAGGCCCGAGATGGTCTCGATCCCAAGCCTCCGAGGCGACCGAATACTGGCCCAGCAGCGCATCGATCAGAGCGCGCGCCTCGCGCGCATCAGCCGCAAGCCTCGACTGAACACCGGGCAGATCGTGGCTTACGGACTCCCACAGGATCTCTTCGTCAACGCCGAGGTAATTGTGAGCCAGACGGTTACGCATCCCACGGAGAGCGCGGAAGCCATCGCCGCCGAAGTACTTGGTGAGCATCCACTCAGGCAGGTCAGTGGCAGCCTGGAAGACGCGCTCGACCACCCGCTCAGCCGCGTATCGCGCCCTCCAATCAGATCGGAAAGCCTTCTCGTCAATACCGAGCTCGACGCCGACGGAGACCTCATCTGCAAGCGCGAGTATTGCTTCCGCGTCGTCGGGAGTCACAGGGGAACAGTGTCTCGCAGGATCCGATAGCCGACCCCTGTCCGCTGAACGCGCTCAATTACACGGTCCCGGTCGACCACGTCGACACTGAGGCCCGTGAGCGTGGCTAGATCCTCCGAAATGCTGACCAGGTCGCGGCGCGCGCCCGGACGAAACACGACGATGAGGTCGAGATCCGATGCTGTCGTATCTTCGCCGCGCGCGATCGAGCCGAATACGCCGGCCCGCTCAACGCCGTAAGCAGCCAAGGTGGCGCGGATCGCTTCCCGATCACGATCGAGCACCGCCGCCGGTGCGATTGCTGCCATCACGTGCTCCTCTCGGGCTTTCAGAGTATCGACGATTCGCGGGGCGGGTGTCTATGCTCTGGTCCGAGACTGCGGATTCTGCACGGTGTCGGAGATCTCAACGCCATCCCGACGACACCTGGCTGCGCCGACATGGTGCGGATACCGTGAGATGCATGCCTGCATCGGAGCCCACGATCTGGTCCGACTACGCACACCGCCCGAACGACTGAGCCCCTTCTTCGCGTGGGTCCACCCTTTGAGGAGAGGCGGACCCGACGCTCGGACGACTTCTGGGTGTGCCGAGCTATGAGGCGATGAGGCCGGTCGAAACGCGCCAGAGCCGTTCTGCCAGAGCAGGATCGAGCGCCCATTCCTTGACGCCGTGGGGGTGGTCGCCCAGGCTAGCGTCATTGGAGACGGTGTACGCCTCTTGCCCGTCGTCTAGGTAGTGGCCGCCGGTGTGAGCGAATTCGGGACGCACGGCGGCGATCAGAGTGGTCGCAGCTCCTTGCTCGACGGATTTGTATGCGAACACGCCAGCGGCCTCCGCGGCGTCCAGGGACGCCTTCTGCTCGGGAGTGAAGTTTCGCTGCAGGCCCGTGGCCACGCCGCCCGGGTTGACCGTATTGGCGAAGATGCCTTCTCGGGCCCATCGACGCGTCGCCTCAACCGCGAAGAGCGAGTTCGCCGTCTTCGACTGCGCATACGCGATCTGCGGGTCGTAATCCCGGAAGAGGAAATGGACGTCGTCGAAGTCGACGCCGCTGCGCATGTGAGCGGTCGAACTCAGCACGACGACCCGCGCTCCACCCCGCTCGGCCGCGCCGTCGCGCAACGCCGAGTGAAGACCGTCTGCGAGTGCAAAGTGGCCGAGATGGTTGGTCGCGAACTGCAACTCCCATCCATCCGTGGCTCGCTCGAGGCCGCCGGTCACTACCCCAGCGTTGTTGATCAGCAGATGCAGCGGCCCGTTCCACGCGGCAACGAAACGGGCAATCGAGCCGCGGTCGACAAGGTCGAGAGGACGCACGTGCGGTTCCGGACGGCCCGTCTGCGCAGCGATCCGCGATGCGATCTCAGCTCCGACCACCGGGTTGCGGACGGCCATGAATACCTCCGCCCCCGCAGCCGTGAGGGCGCGAGCGGTCTCGACGCCGAGTCCCGAAGACGCACCGGTGACGATCGTGCGCACGCCTGTCAGGTCGACGGCCTCCACGACCTCGTCAGTGGTGGAAGAAGCCGTGAACGGCGTCGAGATCAATCGGGTAGCTGCCATGCGGCAACTATACGATGTAGACGAGTATTGTCTAGCTGGTACAGTGCGCTGGTGGACGAAGTGGCTTCGAAGGACGCGGATCGGCGACTCGATGTGCTAGACGCCGCTCTCGGCACGTTCACTCGCCTCGGGTATCGCAAAACATCGATGGACGACATCGCGAAGGAAGCCCGGATCTCGCGGCCCGGCCTGTACTTCCTCTTCTCATCCAAAAGCAACCTGTTCCGCGAGGCCGCGGAACGCGGAGTAGGGCTGGACCTCGCCGCAGCAGAGGAGGCGCTCACCGCATCCGACGGTCTGGCGAGCGAGCGCATCATCGAGGCCTTTGACGCGTGGGCCGGGCGATACATCGGGCCCATGAACGACACGACGACGGTCATCGCCGAAAACCCCGAGCTCCTCGGCCCCGTCGCTCTCGGCGGTCCGCGACGCTTCGAAGCCGCCCTCTTCAAGGCTCTCGAAGGCACTCCATTGTCCGAACACGCCACAGCAGCAGCACGGACGCTCGTCAGCCTCTCGCTTGGCGTCAAGCACCAGAGCGCCACCCGCGACGAATACCGCGCACGCATGACAGACGCAGTGCGTCTCCTTCTTCCGCCGGACGGCGTAGAGATTCGACGCCAACACACCGAGCGCGTCCAACTTTGAGGACGCAGTTTGGCGCCCTGCCCCTCGCCTCGCGGCGAATCCGGCAACCGTGGCGGGCAAGCCGTCCGCCAGGAACACGAGAGGCGACCCAATTGGGTCGCCTCTCGTCCTCTCAGCCTGTGACAGCGCCACGCGCCGACCGTCGATGGTGGAGATGGGGGGAATTGAACCCCCGTCCATCGCTGTGGTCGTCCGCATTCTCCGGGCGCAGCCGCGCTTATCGTTGTGCTCGACCCCGGGGCTAGGTGGCGGCCACCACCCCGACGGACCCAGCCTCAGTGCAAGTCCCCGATCGCCCTGAGACGCAACGATCGAGCAAGCCTTCTAGATGACGCCAGAACCGGGTGGAAGGCTAGTTACCGGACTGACGGCCGATTAAGTGTCCGGAAGGAACTTACGCCGCGAGAGCGACGTCAGCCTTGGCGGAGACGGCAGTGCTGTTGGAATTGGCACTTATATTTTGCAGGGGGCGTTAACGAGATAACCCCGCATCCTCGGCCCGCTTCTCAGACTCGCTCAGGCGATGTCGAAACCGATCATCCCCATGCTGGGCGGTCAGAGGCGGGCGCTGTCACACGCTGTCGAGTTATTGGAGAGGCAACCGCCATTCGGTGGCGGACTTCTCAATATAACGGATGCTCGACCCACATGATTCCCCGTCATCGCAGCGCCCCGGCTGTGCCACGCTAGAGACATGGCACAGACCGCTTCGCCGGGCCTGGATCACGAGCTCGAGCAGCTCCTCGCACAGCAGCACCGTTTCGACACCCCCTGGCGCACCGTCGTGTGGAACGACCCGGTGAACCTGATGTCGTACGTGGTCTATGTGTTCCGGAGCTACTTCGGCTTCACGGAGGACAGGGCGACCCAGCTGATGCTCGCGGTGCACCGCGAGGGCAAGGCGATCGTGGCGCACGGCAGCCGCGAAGAGATGGAACGGCACGTCCAGGCGATGCACGAATACGGCCTCTGGGCAACCCTCGACAAGCCGGAGGTCTGACGTGCGGGTGAAGACCACGCGCGACGGCCGGGTCAGCGCGGAGTTCGACCACGTCGAGCGCGAAATGCTGGCGCAGCTCACGAGCGAGCTGATCGACCTGCTGACGCAGACGGATGCCGGGCCCGACGCCGCAGCCGACCCCGCACTCCCCCGAGACCCCGCTCTCGAGCGCCTGCTGCCCGACGCATATCAGGACGACGATGACGCGGCCGCCGAATTCCGGCGCTTCACGGAAGACGACCTCGTGGCGCTCAAGACCGGCAACGCGCTCACCCTCGCGCGTGCGGCCGCGGCATCCGGTGCTGTCGTCCTCGCGGAGCCCGAGGTCCTGCCGTGGCTGCGCGCGATCACCGACCTGCGCCTCGCCCTCGCGACCCGGCTCGGAATCGAGACGGACGACGACGAGGGGTCCGACAGCCCCGAGCTCGCGCCGGCGAAGGCCGCCTACTGGTGGCTCGGCGAGCTGCAGGAACGGCTCATCCGGGCGCTGTGAATGCCGGCGCGCTACACCTGCGGGACAGCGCGCCCGCTACGTCTGGCGCGCGGACCGGGAACTGTAGCGCGGACCACCGCGAAGAACAGCTACTCGCCGAGGTGGTTGCGCTGCCGCATCGCGCGGTCGGCCTCGCGCTTGTCCTGCCGCTCACGCAGCGCCTGGCGCTTGTCGTAGTCGCGCTTGCCCTTCGCCACCGCGATCTCGACCTTCGCACGCCCATCGCTGAAGTACAGCTGCAGCGGGATGATCGTGTAGCCGCCCTCTTTCACCTTGTTCGAGAGCTTCAGGATCTGCTGCCTGTGCAGCAGCAGCTTCCGCTTGCGCCGCGGTGCATGGTTGTTCCACGTGCCATCGAGATACTCGGGGATGTACACCGCGTCGAGCCATGCCTCGCCACCGTCGACGAAGGCGTAGCCGTCGACGAGGGACGCGCGCCCCTCGCGCAGGCTCTTGACCTCGGTGCCGGTCAGCACGAGGCCCGCCTCATAGGTGTCTTCGATCAGGTAGTCGTGCCGCGCCTTGCGGTTGGTGGCAACGACCTTCTGACCACGTTCGCGTGGCATCCGTTCAGTTTACTGCGCGAGCAGCCGGCTCCGCGGCGCGCGGCTACACGCGGAGGTAGCGGCTGATCGCGATATTGCTCGCGACCGCGGCGACGCCGATCCCCGCAACCAGCAGGATCGGCACGACCGTGAGCGCGTCGTTCACCCCGACGAAGCTCGTGAACGGCACGGATGCCTGCAGGTACCCCTGCACGAAGAACTTCACGATGCCGACCGTCGCGAGGCCCGCGAGCACGGAGCCCACCACCGCCGCGAACACGCCCTCCAGGACAAACGGCGTCTGGATGAATCTGTTCGACGCACCGACCAGCCGCATGATGCCGAGCTCGCGCCGTCGAGAGAACGCCGAGAGCCGGATCGTGGTCGCGATCAGCAGCGCGGCGGCCACCAACATCACGACGGCGATCGCGATCGCCGTGATACTCGCCGCGTTCAAGATCGAGAAGATCTGATCGAGATACTGACGTTGATCGGTGACGGACTGCACCCCCGACATCGACGACAGGCTCTGCACGATCACGTTCGATTGACTGGGGTCCTTCAGGTTGATCCAGAACGTCTGGTTCAACAGGTCCGGGGTCACGTAGTCGACGACCGGGTTGTTCTTGAACTGCTTCTTGAAGTCGGCGAACACCTGGTCGTGGTTCTCGAACGTCGACTTCTTGATGAACTTCGCGAGCGCGGGTGACGCGAGCTCGGCCTTCACCGCGTTGATCTGCTGCGTCGAGGCGTCTTGCCCGGTGCAGGTGGTCGAGGAATCCGTGGCCGTGCACATGTACACCGCGACCTGCGCACGGTCGTACCAGTAACCCTTCATCTGCCCGATCTGCATCTGCATGAGAATCGCGGCGCCGACGAACGTCAGCGAGATGAAGGTGACGAGAATGACCGAGACGACCATCGACAGGTTCCGGCGCAGGCCCGAGGCGGCCTCACTCCAGATGAGCGCGAATCGCATTACTTCACCGGCCCCACGTTCTGGTCGTCGTAATCGCCACCGTCAGTGCCGTTGGCGCGCAGGCCGAGGCGCTCAGCGAGTGACATCTCAGCCGGATGCGCGACGGGGTTGGCCCGCGTGATCGGGCGTACGTTGTCGGGCTGCTTGCCGTCGGCAGGGGATGCCTCGGGCGCCGGTTCCGGAGCCGCTGTCGCAGCCGCGGGCGTTGTCGCCGGGCGCACCGCAGCGGGGATCTCCGCTGCCGGCGTCGCCGCGGGCTGCCGCGCGGGTGCTGCCACGGGCACCACGACGCCCGTGGTGAGCTGAACCGTGGCCGGCTCGGTGGGCGCCGGAGCGGGCTTGACGAGCGGAATGGCCGCCGTGACGCCGTAGCCGCCGTGACGCTCATCACGGACGATCTCGCCCTGCGACAGCTCGATCACGCGCTTCTTCATCTGATCGACGAACATCGCCTCGTGCGTTGCCATGATGATCGTCGTACCGCCCGCATTGATGCGCTCAAGCACGTTCATGATGCCGGCGCTCGTGGCCGGGTCGAGGTTGCCCGTCGGCTCGTCGGCCAGCAGGATCTGCGGCTTGTTGACAACGGCACGCGCAATGGCCACACGCTGCTGCTCGCCACCGGACAGCTCATGAGGCATCCGCTGCGCCTTGCCCTCCAGCCCGACCATCTTCAGAACGTCGGGAACCGCTTCCTGGATGTAGCCGCGCGACTTGCCGATCACCTGCAGCGTGAACGCCACGTTCTGGTGCACCGTCTTGTTCGGCAGCAGCCGGAAGTCCTGGAAGACGACGCCGATGTTGCGGCGGAAGTACGGCACCTTGCGGCTCGAGATCGTGCCGAGGTCCTGCCCGAGGACATGGATCTTGCCCTTGCTCGGCCGCTCCTCCTTGAGGATCAGGCGCAGGCAGCTCGACTTGCCTGACCCGGACGCGCCGACGAGGAACACGAACTCACCGCGCTGCGCTTCGAACGACACGTCGCCCAGGGCAGGGCGGCTCGTGCCGCGATATTGCTTCGAGATGTGATCAAACCGGATCATGACCGGGCCAGGTTAGGCAGACCGCCGCACGTTTCCGGCTAGCGACTCGCCCTAATCGCCTAGCGGGCGGCTCTAGTCGTCTTGCGGGCGCTTGCGCCAACGGATGCCTGCGGCGATGAGTCCGTCGAGATTGCCGTCGAACACTGTCTGCGGGTTCCCGACCTCGTAACCCGTGCGCAGGTCCTTGACGAGCTGCTGGCCGTAGAGGAAGTAGGAGCGGATCTGGTCGCCCCAGCTCGCGGTGATGTTGCCGGCGAGCTCCTTCTTCTTCGCCGCCTCCTCCTCGCGTTTGAGCAGCAGCAGGCGGTTCTTGAGGAGCGTCATCGCCGCGGCGCGGTTCTGGATCTGCGACTTCTCGTCCTGCATGGAGATCACGATGCCGGTCGGGAAGTGCGTGATGCGAACGGCCGAGTCGGTCGTGTTGACGCTCTGGCCGCCGGGACCCGACGAACGGAACACGTCGACGCGGATGTCCGTCTCAGGAATTTCGATCTCGCCGGTCTCTTCGAGCAACGGAATGACCTCGACGGCCGCGAAGCTCGTCTGGCGCTTGTCTGCGCCGCCGAAGGGGCTGATGCGCGCAAGACGATGCGTGCCGGCCTCGACCGAGAGGATGCCAAAGGCGTAGGGCGCATCGACCTGGAACGTCACCGATTTGATGCCCGCTTCTTCCGCGTAGGAGGTGTCCATCACCTTGGTCGGCCAGCCCTGGCGCTCGCAGTACCGCAGGTACATGCGCAGCAGCATCTCGGCGAAGTCTGCGGCATCGACGCCGCCCGCTCCCGAGCGGATGGTGACGACGGCGGGCAGCGCGTCGTACTCGCCGTCGAGGAGCGTCTGCACCTCCAATTCGCCGACCGCCTTCTGCAGTGCCGTGAGCTCGTTCTTGGCCTCTTCGGCGCTCTCGTCGTCGCCCTCGTCATTGGCCAGCTCGACGAGCACTTCGAGATCATCGAGCCGCTGCTCGATGCCGCTGACGCGGTTGAGCTCGCTCTGAGCTCGGCTCAGCGCACTCGTCACTTTCTGCGCCTGCTCGGGGTCGTCCCACAGGTCGGGCACGCCGGCCTTCTCGCTGAGCTCGTCGATGTCGGCACGCAGCCGGTCGATATCGACGACAGCACGGATTTCAGAGAAGGTGGCGCGTACATCGGCGATCTGCGCGCTCAAGTCGAGTTCGATCATTACCTCGCCAGCCTACCGGCGCGCGCCGAGCGGCCGACGAGTCGCCAGCGACCTTGCGACCACGGGCCCCCACCCTCCCGCGCGGAACCGTTCACCAGAACACCGAGCGCGCACTGCCGTAGACCTCGATCCGCACGCCGCGCGGAACGAATGCGCTCACGATCGGAGGCCGCCAGGTCGTCGCGAGCCGGACCCGTGCGCTTCTGCCGTCGGGCGCTCCGGCCGCGACGAGTACGACCGCGTCGCGCCGCCCGCCCGTTGCCGCGGCCAGGTACTCGGATGCCGCAGCCGTGGCGCGCACGCCGTCCGGCGGAGGCACTCCCCCATCGCCTGCCGCCGCCGCGATGCCCAGCGCGAGGGACTGCGCGGCGGCGAGCGCGGCCCCGTCGGCGAGTGTGTAGAGGCGCGATCGCTCAACGTAGAGCGAGGTCGCGGCCGTAGCGACGAAGACGAGGGCGAGCGCGACGGCGAAAAAGCCGAAGATGAGCGGCAGCGTGCTTCCGTCTTCCCGTGCCCACGGGCCGACCGTGCCTCGGCTCACGGCGATTCCCCGATGCGGAAGACGGGTGCGGTCGCCGTCGCGTCGACGGGCACTCGCGCGAGGCGGTCGAGACCGAAGAGCGGCGGGAGGAGCGGTAGCCCGACCTCGGTGTGCACACGCACGGTCACCCGGTGACCGTGCGTAAGGCAGCGCGTCGGCGCCAGGTCGCAGGTCAGCGTCAGGTCACCGGGTCGACGGGCGAGGTGACGGTCGGCAAGCGCGACGGTGACGACCCGATCAGCGGATGCTCTCGCTGCGGTGTCGGTCGCCGCCGAGACGTACACGCGCGCCGCCTCGCGGGCCGCGCCCTCCGCGGCGAGGGTGGCTGCCTGGATCGCCGAGATCACGAGCGCCAGGTAGACCAGCGGCACGAGAAGCAGAACGCCCGCGGTCAGGAACTCGAGCGCTGCGCTGCCGTCGTCACTCCGCAGCCGCTGCATGACCGCTCACCGCCAGCGCGCCGCTGAAGCCGATCAGCCCGATCACCGGAAGCGGACTGTCGACGCGGACTTCGACAGTCCGGTCGCCGGCCTCCTTCGCCGAGTAGCGCGCCGTGATCTGGCCCGCATAGCTGGGCCCGAGCGACGCGGCGATGAGCTGTCTCGTGCGACGGACGCCGTCGTCGAGCGACGCGTCGGCGAATGCGGCGACCCTCGCGCCCTGAGCCGCCGCGTCCTGGACGGTGTTGCGCACGAGCAGGACGACGGTGAACTGGACCACGGCGAGCAGCAGCATGACGAGCAGACCCGCGACCATGACGAACTCGGCGATCGCCGAGCCGAGTTCGTCGGGCCAGCGATCGGAGGCACCGCCGCTCATGGGCCGGTCATCACCGCGTTGACGGCGCGACTGAACACCTGACTAAGTGTGCTGCCCGCCAGGCTCCAGATCGCGATCACCAGGCCGGCGGTCATCGCTGTGATCAGCACCCAGCCCGGGACGTCGCCGCGCTCACCGGCGCGGAGGCGCGCGAGCAGTCTTCCCGACGTCGTCGTTCCTCGCGGCGCCCTGCCGCGTCTCGCCTCTGTCGTTCTTCCGACCACAGTCGTTCCTCTCTCCACTCTTCTCGTTCCCCTCGTCTCTGTCTTGCGCGCCGGCGCTGGGTCACAGCCCGGTGCGCAGAATGAACACACCGGGGAACACGGCGATCACCACCGTGAGGGGCAGCAGGCCGAAGATCAGCGGCACGAGCATGGCGACCTCCTTGCGCCCGGCGAGCTCGAGCAGCTCGCGCTTGCGTTCCGCCCGGGCATCACTCGCCTGCGCTCGCAGCACCTCGGCCAGCGGGGCGCCGCGCTCGAGCGCGCCGACCACGGCGTCGACGAACAGCGCAACACGCGGGATGCGCACCGCACGTGACATGCGCTCGAGCGCGTCGACGAGTGGCACCCCGAGATTCACGTCGGCGACGACGCCGCGCAGTTCCGTGCCGAACTCGCCGCTCGATGCCCGGGCGACACGGCGCATCGCGTCGAAGCTGCCCTCGCCGGCGGACAGGCTCAGCGCGAGCAGCTCGGCGACCGTTGGGAACTCCTCAGCGATACGAGCGAGCCGCCGCCGGGCCGCGCGCCCGAGGGAGAACTCGCACACAGCCGATCCAGCGGCGCCGCACACGACGACGAGCCCAAGACCTGCCGCCGGCGCGAGCGGTCGGAGGGACCCGACTACCACCGAGATCGCTCCGCCGCCGGCGGCGCAGGCGGTGACTGCACCAAGCTGGAGGGCGCGGAACGCCTCGACGGTGCGCGACGACCCCGCCTGGCGCAGGCGCGCGGCGACCGATTCCCCACCCCCGAAGAGCCGGAGCATCGCAGCGCGCATCGAGGCGGCTACTGGGCCGAGCAGGGAAGTGAGCAGCGACCCGACACGTTGCCGCTCGACCTGGGCGCGCGCGGCCGCTGACACGTCGAGCAGATGGGGCGCGAGGCGCTCACTGAGACGCGGCACCCGGACTCGCGGCAGGGACAAGAACATTGACCAGAGGCCGATGCCGAGCAGCAGGCCTGCGATAACGCCCCATGCCGTCACCGGAACCACCGTCGCTCGGCCGGCAGCCGCCCGATCACGATCATCACCCGGTACGCGGTGACGGTCGCACCAAGAGCCCCGGCGATGACGGCGGTGCCGAGAGGCGTTCCGTACGCAGTGCGCCCCTCGGGCCGACTCATGAGCAGCGCCAGCACGAGCCAGGGCGCGGCGACGCCAAGGCGCGCGGCATTGACGACCCAGGTCTGCCGCGCCTGCAGTTCACCGCGCGTCGCCACATCTTCACGAAGTGCAGTCGCGAGCGAGCGGAGCACGGCGACGAGCTCGGTGCCACCGACCTCACGGGCCATCTTCAGTGTTTCGGCGATCCGGTCGAACACCGGATCTGCCAGTTCCGTCTTGAGCAAAGCTGTCGCCGCGGCGAAGTCGCCGGTGGCACGGTATTCGCGGCCGAAACGAAGAAAGTCTGCCCGCGTCGACTCCGGCCCCAGCTGTGCGAGTGCTGCGACCGCCTCTGGCAGCGCGACGCCGCTGCGCACCGCGGCCACCAGGTGATCCACGACATCGGGCCACGCAGCTCGCGCCGCCGCACGACGTGCGCGCGTACGCCACCCGACGAGTGCAGCTGGCACCACGCCCCCACCACACCCGGCGACGAGCACGGCCCCGGGCACGCCGAAGACGGCCGCGGCCAGCGCGCCGCAGCTGAGCGCGCCCGAGACGGTCGCGCCGACGAACCTCGTCGGAGTCAGGCCGGGCACAGCGGCCCGCACGAGCCACGCCCGCAGCAACCCTGCGTCGCCGCGTTCGCGCCTCGGCCGTTCGAGCTGAGGGCGGCGCGCCGCAGACGCGATGAGAACGAGGCCGGCGGCCAAGACCGCGCCGAGTGCTCCACCGAACCATGCGGCGCCAGTGAGCGCGCCGGCAGCATGCGTCAGCATGCCTCGGCCTGCCCGAGCACGACCGAGGGGTCGAAGCCCGCCGCGCGGTATTTGGCGAGCTTTGCGGGGTGCGCGCCGGTCGCACGCAGTTCAGCCCCCGCCATGGCGAACACCGGACTCGCTTCGATGATGCCCGCATTGACGGCGCCTGACACCGCCAGGATCTCGGTCACGCGTCGGTCACCGCGCCGGTTCAGTTCGCAGAAGATGACGATGTCGATGCAGTTCGCGACGGTCGGCACGATGAAGCCCGCGTCGATGTTCCTGCCGGCGAGGAGCGGCAGCGTGCTCAGCTTCCGCAGTGCATCGCGCGCGCTGTTGGCGTGCAGTGAGCAGGCGCCGGGAACGCCGGCATTCAGCGCCAGCAGCAGATCGAGCGCCTCGGCCTCGCGGACCTCGCCCACCACAATGCGATCGGGCCGCATGCGCAGCGCCTCTTTGATGAGTCGGCGCAACGTGATCTCACCGCTGCCCTCGAGTGAAGGCGGCCGGCACTGCATCGCCACGACATCGCGGACGGCGAGGTCGAGCTCAAAGGTCTCTTCCACGGTGATGACCCGGTCGCTGCGCCGTGCCGCCGACATCAGCGCGCCGAGCAGCGTCGTCTTGCCGCTTTGCGTCGCACCGCAGACCAGAAGGTTGCACCCGGCCAGCACCGACATGCGCAGGAATTCGGCCGACTGGCGGCTGAGCGAGCCGGCCGCGACGAGCTGATGCAGATCGCTGATGCGGGACGAGAACTTGCGGATGTTGACCGACCAGGTGCGCGTCACGTCGGGAATCGCGACATGCAGGCGGGAGCCGTCGGCAAGCGACGCGTCGACGAAGGGCTGGCTCAGGTCGACGCGACGACCGGATGCAACAAGCATCCGCTCGACGAGATTTCGCACCTCGGCTTCGGTGAGCACGAGCGACGTCAGCTCAGACTTTCCGGCGCGGGCGATGAAAACCCGGTGGGGCTCATTGATCCAGATCTCTTCGACAGCCGGATCGTCGAGGTACGGCTGCAACGGCCCCAGCCCCGCGACCGCCGCGACCACCTGGGCCTCGGCCGCGCGCTCGTCGACGAGAGGTGTCACAGCCCCGCCGAGCGCGAGCTCGGCGTAGCGCCGCACCTCGTCGCGCGCGAGTTCGGTCGCTTGCGCGGCGGCCGACGAGCCGTCACCTGAGGCGCCGCCCCCGGATTGCAGCACGCGCTCGCGCACCCGCTCGGTGAGGAGGCGCACGGCGTCTGTCATGCAGGAAGAATGCCCGCTATGGAGGACCGCGCGCAGAGGTTATCCACAGGCCGCAAGGCCGACCACCCTGTGTTATTTCTCAGGGTCATCCCGGAAGACTCGCCACATACGCCGCCGATAGACTGAGCCCGCCGCCAGCGGGAATGGTGAAACTGGCAGACACGCAGGATTTAGGTTCCTGTGCCGAAAGGCGTGAGGGTTCAAGTCCCTTTTCCCGCACTCACCCGCACGACACAGCAGGAGCACCTTGGTCCACGCGTCTCTTTTGTCCTGGATGGATCCGCAGACGATCATCCACGACGCAGGCCCTTGGGCTCTGCTCCTCGTCGCGGCGATCATCTTCGCCGAGACCGGTCTGCTGATCGGGTTCGTCTTCCCGGGCGACACGCTCCTGCTGATCAGCGGCGTGCTCTCGGCCCCCGCGGTGCTCGCGTTCCACTGGCACGTGTACTGGGTCGCGCTGTTCATCGCGATCGGCGCGTTCGTCGGCGGCGAACTCGGCTACTTCATCGGGCGCAAGGCCGGGCCGCCGATCTTCGAACGCCGCGAGTCGGGCCTGTTCTCGAAAGAGAACGTCGAGCGCACGAACTCCTTCTTCGGTCGCTTCGGGGCCGCCGCCGTGATCGTCGCGCGCTTCGTCCCCGTCGTGCGCACCTTCGCCCCGGTCGCGGCCGGCGTCGGCCGCATGGACTACAAGAAGTACAGCCTCTACAACGCGATCGGCGCGGTCTTCTGGGTGGGCGGCATCGTCTACCTGGGTTACCTGCTGCACTTCATTCCGCCCGTCCAGCACTTCGTCGAGCACTACATCGACGTCATCCTCATCGCCGCCGTCGTGATCGCGGTCGTGCCCACCGGCTTCCAACTGCTGCGCGCGCAGCGCAAGGCCAAGCGCTCGGCCGCCTCGCGCGACGTCAGCTCGCGCTAGCTGTACTGACCCGGATCGTTGTTGACGTAGGAGAGGCCTCCGGGGTCGAGTTGGAGCTGTCTAGTTCGCCAGCTCGAACCCACGGAGGTCTCTCG
>NZ_JBHSCN010000015.1:0-3496 GCF_042651345.1 Gryllotalpicola reticulitermitis | reverse complement strand
GGGTGGGTGCTGTCCGTATTTTGAGAACTACACAGTGGACGCGAGCATCTTAGATCCGTGCCTTTTTTGGGTGCGGGTCACCAAATGGTCTGTTCCGATGATCCCGTTGTGGGTTGTTGTGACGATTTTTTTGACTCATGTTGTGGTGGCAAGTTTCTAAGAGCGAACGGTGGATGCCTTGGCATCTGGAGCCGATGAAGGACGTAGCAATCTGCGATAAGCCTCGGGGAGTTGATAAGCGAACTGTGATCCGAGGGTGTCCGAATGGGGAAACCTGGCCAGGCCCTTTGGGTGACCTGGTTACTCCCGCCTGAATGTATAGGGCGGGTAGGGGGAACGTGGGGAAGTGAAACATCTCAGTACCCACAGGAAGAGAAAACAAATAGTGATTCCGTTAGTAGTGGCGAGCGAACGCGGATGTGGCTAAACCTGTCACGTGTGAGACCCGGCAGGGGTTGCGTGGTGGGGGTTGTGGGACCTCTCGTGGAGGGCTGCCGCTCTCCGACGGTGACGTGTGCGTGGTGTAGGCGAACAGCTTGGAAAGGCTGGCCGGAGCGGGTGATAGTCCCGTAGCCGAAACGTTGCGCCGGCCGGAGGGGGATCCCGAGTAGCACGGGGCCCGAGAAATCCCGTGTGAATCTGCCAGGACCACCTGGTAAGCCTGAATACTCCCAGATGACCGATAGCGGACAAGTACCGTGAGGGAAAGGTGAAAAGTACCCCGGGAGGGGAGTGAAATAGTTCCTGAAACCGTTCGCTTACAAACCGTCGGAGCACCCGTGTTGGTGTGACGGCGTGCCTTTTGAAGAATGAGCCTGCGAGTTAGTGATACGTGGCGAGGTTAACCCGGGTGGGGGAGCCGTAGCGAAAGCGAGTCCGAATAGGGCGTTTCAGTCGCGTGTTCTAGACCCGAAGCGAAGTGATCTACCCATGGCCAGGTTGAAGCGACGGTAAGACGTCGTGGAGGACCGAACCCACCAGGGTTGAAAACCTGGGGGATGAGCTGTGGGTAGGGGTGAAAGGCCAATCAAACTTCGTGATAGCTGGTTCTCTCCGAAATGCATTTAGGTGCAGCGTTGCGTGTTTCTTGCCGGAGGTAGAGCTACTGGATAGCCGATGGGGCCCAAAAGCTTACTGACGTTAGCCAAACTCCGAATGCCGGTAAGTGAGAGCGCAGCAGTGAGACGGTGGGGGATAAGCTTCATCGTCGAGAGGGAAACAACCCAGACCACCGACTAAGGTCCCTAAGCGCGTGCTAAGTGGGAAAGGATGTGGAGTTGCATAGACAACCAGGAGGTTGGCTTAGAAGCAGCCACCCTTGAAAGAGTGCGTAATAGCTCACTGGTCAAGTGATTCCGCGCCGACAATGTAACGGGGCTCAAGCACGCCACCGAAGTCGTGGCATTGCCGCAGGTGATAGGCCTTCGTGGTCCAGTCGCGGTGATGGGTAGGAGAGCGTCGTGTGGCCGGTGAAGCAGCGGGGTGACCCAGTTGTGGAGGCCACACGAGTGAGAATGCAGGCATGAGTAGCGAAAGACGGGTGAGAAACCCGTCCTCCGGAAGACCAAGGGTTCCAGGGCCAGGCTAATCCGCCCTGGGTAAGTCGGGACCTAAGGCGAGGCCGACAGGCGTAGTCGATGGACAACGGGTTGATATTCCCGTACCGGCGAAGAACCGCCCATGCTGATCTGGTAATGCTAAGCATCCGATGCCGGCACTGTTCCCTTCGGGGGACGCCGCTGGCGGAGCATGTGACCCAGTCCGGGGAGGCAAGCGTAGTAACAGGTGTGACGCAGGAAGGTAGCCGTACCGGGCGATGGTTGTCCCGGGGCAAGGATGTAGGGCGAGCAGTAGGCAAATCCGCTGTTTGTGTGCCTGAGATCTGATGCGTACCCGTCAAGGGGAATTCGGTGATCCTATGCTGCCAAGAAAAGCATCGACGCGAGGTTCTAGCCGCCCGTACCCCAAACCGACTCAGGTGGTCAGGTAGAGAATACCAAGGAGATCGAGAGAATCGTGGTTAAGGAACTCGGCAAAATGCCCCCGTAACTTCGGGAGAAGGGGGGCCCGAAGCGTGAACCCACTTGCTGGGGGAGCGTGGAGTGGCCGCAGAGACCAGTGGGAAGCGACTGTTTACTAAAAACACAGGTCCGTGCCAAGTCGCAAGACGATGTATACGGACTGACGCCTGCCCGGTGCTGGAAGGTTAAGAGGACCGGTCAGCTGCTTCGGCAGCGAAGCTGAGAATTTAAGCCCCAGTAAACGGCGGTGGTAACTATAACCATCCTAAGGTAGCGAAATTCCTTGTCGGGTAAGTTCCGACCTGCACGAATGGCGTAACGACTTCCCAGCTGTCTCAACCGCGAACTCGGCGAAATTGCACTACGAGTAAAGATGCTCGTTACGCGCAGCAGGACGGAAAGACCCCGTGACCTTTACTATAGCTTGGTATTGGTGTTCGGTGCGGCTTGTGTAGGATAGGTGGGAGACGGTGAAGCGGGCACGCTAGTGTTCGTGGAGTCAATGTTGAAATACCACTCTGGTCGCTCTGGATATCTAACTTCTGACCGTGATCCGGTCAAGGGACAGTGCCTGGTGGGTAGTTTAACTGGGGCGGTTGCCTCCTAAAGAGTAACGGAGGCGCCCAAAGGTTCCCTCAACCTGGTTGGCAATCAGGTGGCGAGTGTAAGTGCACAAGGGAGCTTGACTGTGAGACTGACAGGTCGAGCAGGGACGAAAGTCGGGACTAGTGATCCGGCGGTACGTTGTGGAACGGCCGTCGCTCAACGGATAAAAGGTACCTCGGGGATAACAGGCTGATCTTGCCCAAGAGTCCATATCGACGGCATGGTTTGGCACCTCGATGTCGGCTCGTCGCATCCTGGGGCTGGAGTAGGTCCCAAGGGTTGGGCTGTTCGCCCATTAAAGCGGTACGCGAGCTGGGTTTAGAACGTCGTGAGACAGTTCGGTCCCTATCCGCTGCGCGCGCAGGAGATTTGAGAGGATCTGACCCTAGTACGAGAGGACCGGGTTGGACGAACCTCTGGTGTGTCAGTTGTTCCGCCAGGAGCACCGCTGATTAGCTACGTTCGGGATGGATAACCGCTGAAAGCATCTAAGCGGGAAGCCGGCCTCGAGATGAGATCTCCATCCCATTATGGGGAGAGGCTCCCAGCCAGACGACTGGGTTGATAGGCCGGATGTGGAAGAGGGGACGAAAGACCCTCGCAGCTGACCGGTACTAATAAGCCAATAACTTGACAACACAACACAACAGACTTTTGTGAAGCGTTCGCGTCCACTGAGTGGTTCCCGACATACGGGCACCAGCAACACCGAAATACGCGACCAGTGCCTGGTCGACACTGTTTCGGCGGCCATAGCGGGAGGGAAACGCCCGGACACATTCCGAACCCGGAAGCTAAGACTCCCAGCGCCGATGGTACTGCAGGGGCGACCCTGTGGGAGAGTAGGACACCGCCGAACACCCCTTAGA
>NZ_JBHSCN010000014.1:0-3492 GCF_042651345.1 Gryllotalpicola reticulitermitis | reverse complement strand
GCCACGAGATGGAAGCCGGCGCTGAACGCGTTCGCGATCGCTTTCGAGGGCCGCATCAACTAATGACCGCCAGCCCAGAAACACCGTTCATCGGACAGACCCGCACGACGCGCTGAACGCAGCGATCCGTCTCGCCGGTCGTGAGCCGGTCGCGTCGAGCGTGCTGACGGAGAACGGGCGCGCGAGCGCCGAGCGCTGGTTCGGCATCCGTGATCGGGCCGAGATCGAGGTCACCGTCAGGGCGCAGGCCGTGTCATTCCGGCAGCCTCATACCAGGACTTAGCGCTGTTCGCGTAAGTCGGTTTGAGAGTCGTGTCTCGCTGAGTTCGGATGTCGCTCGGGCTTGTGCGGGGGGCAGTCGCGGCCGGGATGGGGCAAGGGTCACGGTTGCTGTGGCAAGCCCAGGATGAGTTTCGCGATGTCGCAGTAGAGGTCGTCCGAGGTTCGGGGCGCTGAGAAGTAGTCGGCGATGGCCTGGGTCGTGGCGGGGAAGCGCTGCCGGAGCGCGTTGATGTCGGGGGCCGGCTGCGGGTCATCGGCGGGAGATTGCTCTTCCAGAACGTATCCGAGGGTGAAGCGTTCTCCAGCGAGCACGATCAGGCGCGCCCGGTGCAGCTCGACTCCCTGATCGACGAGGGTTGATATTGCGAGCTCGGAGAAGTCGCCGCGGCGCAGCGAGAGCCGGGCGCCGGAGACGGTGCGAGCGCCGTCGCGATGCCGGAGCAGAGCCCCACGCAGCTCGACGAGCGCAGCCAGCAGCCACTCCGCCCAGTCGCCCCTGGGACTGCACTCGGGAATGGCCTGGATCGCGTCATCGATGATGGCGTCGGCGAGTGCGTCGAGGAGCTCGGCCTTGCTTCCGATGTGCCAGTAGAGCGTCGGAGCCTGTACGCCCAGGCGGCCGGCAAGGGGGCGCAGGCTGACGGCGTCGAGACCCTCGTCGTCGAGAAGGCGCAGGGCCTCGTCGATGACCTTCTGTCGATCCAGCGCCACGGGTGCTCCTTGCACGATCTCTCTTACGGTGTTAGAAAGACCTTACTGCTCTAACACTGTAAGGGAGATGGGTCTGACGTGAAGGCCGCGGTTGTGAACCATTCGGGCGACATCCCGCGGTACCAGGACTTTCCGGACCCCGTGGTCGAAGACGGGCTGGTGCGGGTGACCGTGGAGGCGGTCGCGGTCGAGAACGTGGATCGCGCGATCGTCGCCGGCACGCACTACACCGCCGGGCCGTTCCAGGCTGCCCTCCCGGCGATTCCGTGTTTTGACGGCATCGGCCGCCTGCCGGACGGAACCCTCGTCGGCTTCGGCGGTCTCACCCCGCCCTACGGTGCGCTTGCGCAGTATGTGGTCGTGCCCGCGGGTCACACGGCGCCGATTCCCGAGGGGATCGAGGCACCGATCGCCGCGGTCCTCTCGTCTGCGATCAGCGCGATGAGCATGGCTACCGCTGCTGGCCTCGAAGTGGGCGAGACGGTGCTGGTCCAGGGCGCGACCGGTGTGGCCGGGCGCCTGGCCGTTCAGATCGCCCGGCTCCTCGGCGCCGGGCGCATCGTCGCCACCGGCCGTAACGACGACGCCCTGCGGGAGCTGACCGCCCTCGGCGCGGATGCGGTGATCAATACTGTCGCGTCGGACACCGACCTGGTGCAGGCGTTCCGCGACACCGCCGGCGACGGGTATGACGTGGTGATCGACTACCTCTGGGGGCACCCCACCGAACTGCTGACGCGTGCACTGATCCCCGAGAGCTTCGCCATGCCGAAGCCCACCCGCCTGGTCCAGATCGGCGAGTCCGCGGGGCCGGCGGTCCAGCTCAGCGCCGACGCGCTGCGCACCTCCGGTCTGGAAATCTACGGTGCCGCCCGCAACATGGCCACCGGCATGGCCGCCGCCTATCAGCAGGTCGTCACCTGGGTGCGCAGCGGTCAGCTCACCATTGACGTGACCACCATGCCGCTCAGCCAGATCGAGGCGGCGTGGACCCGCACCGACCTGCGAGGCACACGCCTCGTCATCAGCCCCGACTGAACAAGGAGAAACTCATGAACAAGCTCACAGCCGCCCTGCACACAACCACCCACCTCGTGCCCGGGGTTCCGCGGCACCAGGATCGTCCGCACGGCCATCAAGGCGCCGCGCTCCAGGGCCGGCCCGTGCAGAACCGGCGACTCCACAATCTCGGCACCAGCTTGAATCAGAAGGCGCGCGTGCGCCACCACAAGCCGCCCCGTGTGATGGTGGAGTGGCAGAACTGGATCGGGCGCCTGTTCAGTCGGAGCACCGACTGACGGCGTCGGGGTGCGCTGGCCGCCGCGGCCTCGGCACCCAATGCGATCAGCGTGTGAGACCTCCCCGTCCCAGAATCCTCGATGCAGCAGAACGCCTCGCAGCGCTTGACCCAGCGGCAGTTGGCGAGCGCGTTCACGGTCGCCGGGTCGATGTTCGAGTTGGCAGTCAAGTCGAACTCGCGCCGCAGCTTGCCTCGCGGAAACGCGGCTCCTGTGACACAGTGCTCGACGCGACGGCGAGCCCTGTAGTCACACGGGGCCAGCAGCAGCACCCCGGCGAGGAACGCGCGGTAAAACATCCGCCGGAGCGAGGTCAGCGAACCTGACGAGGCGCGGCGTGATCGCTTCCGCCATCACGCGAAACCAACGGTGCGACGCGCTTACACGTCGAGGGCGGCGAACGAAGCCGCCTCAGCGGTTCGGGTTCACTGAGGCACGACGGCCCCGTACGGACTTGCGGCGACGGCGTCGTCGATTCCCGAACCCGCGAAGGCGCGCTGCGCTGCGAAGGTGACGGCCATGTGGTCGAGGGTCCAGCCGATGCTCTCGATCATCGCAACCTCCGCGGCCGTGGCTATGGAGAGGTTTGTGACGAACTGATGCCGGTCCTGTCCGGCTTGCCAATCGGCCAGTGCGTCTTCGTAGGGATTTGATGGGCTCGAGGATGCCATACCCCCAGTGTGCTGGACGGCTCGAATACCCGCAGGCCCTGGTCTAGGCCGTTTCTTGCCCGCACCTCGTCTGGGCACGTCGGATGCACTTTGGATCATCGGCGCCGCTGGTTCCAGGCCCCCCGGGTCGCGGTACGCAAGCCGGTCGCCCAGCGCACGGGGCAGCCGCCCGATCGTTGGCTGCGGGACTCCGCGAATCGGGAATGCCCGTAAGACACGCCCGATGAAATGCCCTGTGAGCGGGCGTCAACTGCAACACCGAAACCGACTGCCCGCTGAACGTCTCCTTGAAGCCCGCGCTATGCGTCTAAAGCGCCTCGGCCCGCCCCGTTAGCATTCCGGGTTCCGCAAGCCCGCGCTCCGCCGCAGTTCTCGTTCCTCTACACGCCCCGGCTTCTGGAACCCGGCCCACATCGCCCCACCGTTAGAGAATGTGTTATGTCGCAGGACATCGGTGACGCTCGGGTATCAACACATCGGTGACGGTTCGGGCGGGTTTGGTGGTGACGCTTCTCCCGTTGTGATGGAGG
>NZ_JBHSCN010000013.1:0-2244 GCF_042651345.1 Gryllotalpicola reticulitermitis | reverse complement strand
CGATCGCAGCAGGTATGCAGTGCATTGTCTCGGAACCATCAGAGATGTGGCGCGTCTTCGAACGGGTCGCTGACCGCCTCAGCTGAGACGAACGTAAGCCGGTCGCCCAGCGCACGGCGTAGCCGCCCGATCGTTGGCTGCGAGATTCTGCGAATCGCAGATGCCCGTAAGACTCGCCCGATGAAATGCCCGGTGAGCGGGCGTCAACTGCAACTCCGAAACCGACTGCCCGCTGGACGTCTTCTTGAAGCCCGCGCTACGCGTCTAAAGCTCCTCTGCCCGTCCCATTAGCGACTCCAGGCTTCGCAGGCCCCTCGCTCCGCCCCAGTTCTCACTCGGCTACAGGCCCCGGCCTCCGGAACGACCCCGCCCCACATTGCCTCCTCGCTAGAGAATGTGTTATGTCTCAGGACATTCCGGACGTTGGGGTATCACCACATCCCGGACGGTTCGGGCGGGTTTGGTCCGGACACTTCCGGCCTTTCGGCTCCGCTGTGATGGAGGGTGCCGAAGCCGAATGATGCTGTTGATCCTCGTGTCCGTCTCGCGATTGCCCGGTGGCCTGATGATGCGCCGCGGGGGTCGGTGACGTCGTTCTGTGCTGAGCATGGCATCGGCCGCAGCACGTTCTACGAGCTACGCGCTCGTGCCCGGCAGGAGGGGCAGGCCGCGGTGTTGGCGCCGCGGTCGAGGCGTCCGAAGACCGGTCCGGGAAAGATCGCCGACGAGGTCGCACGGCAGGCAGTCGAGGTGCGTGCCGTGCTGGAGTCCTCGGGGTTGGATCACGGGCCGATCAGCGTGCACGACAAGATGGTCGCTCTCGGGCTTACTGCCCCGTCGGTCGCGTCGCTCGCGCGGATCTTCCGGCAGGCCGGCGTTGCCCGATCGGAGCCGCGGAAGCGGCCGCGGGCCTCGTATCGCCGGTTCGTGTATCCGGCACCGAACGCCTGCTGGCAGCTGGACGCGACCGAGTATGTCCTCCAGGGCGGCCGGAAGTGTGTGATCTTCCAGCTCGAGGACGACCACTCCCGCCTCGCCGTCGCCTCCCACGTCGCAACCGGCGAGACCAGCCGGGACGCGGTGATCGTGTTCCAGAAAGGCGTCGCCGCCCACGGCGTCCCGCAGCGGCTGCTGACCGACAACGGTGCTGCTTTGAACCCGGCCCGGCGCGGCTGGATCGGGCAGCTCACCGGCTACGCCACCTCGCTGGGTGTGGAGGCGATCACTGGCAAGCCGTACAAGCCGACCACGCAGGGTAAGAACGAACGATTCCACCAGACTCTGTTCCGGTACCTCGACAAGCAGCCCATCGCCGCAACCCTCGCCGAGCTGCAGGAACAAGTCGACGCGTTCGACGTGGTCTACAACACCAAGCGCCCGCACCAGGGCCTGCCCGGACGCCTGACCCCGCAACAAGCATGGGATGCCACACCGATCGCGGAGCCGCCCCGGCCCCGCCCGGCCGCCGAGCGCCCGATCATCCTCGACCCTGCGCCCGGAGCACCGGGCGCGCCACTGGCGTTCGAGAACATGGTCACCCGCCGGGTGAAGTCCTCCGGCGCGATCGGGCTCAAAGGCGTGACCTATCAGATCGCCCGCGAGCTGGCCGGGCAGACGATTTTCGTGTCCATGCTGGCCGAGGGCGTGAAGTTCTACGACAGCAACGGTGACCTTCTCCTCGAGCATCCCTGGCCTGCTCCCGGCACCAAGCACGTCAGCAATGGCCGGCCCCGCGGCGCCGGCGCGAAGCGTCCCGAACACATCACGGACGCCCTTCGCCGAGCCGCTGATCTCCCGCCCGGCGAATACCGCCGCACCGTCCGCACCGACGGCAGGGTCAGCATCCGAGGCGTCGTCTACGGCCTCGGCCAACAACACACCGGCCGCCGGCTCCACGCCGTCATCGACGAGAACGTCTGCACGTTCTGCGACGCCGCCACCGGGGAGCTCATCACCGAGCACCCCATCCCCGAGGCCGGAACCACGCACGTCGGCTACGTCCGCTATAACCGCAAGATCCCCACCTTCAGCCCGACTGCCCATGACTCCAACGAAGTGTCCGACATGTCTTGAGACACGAAACGTCCGGGATGTCCTGATGCAGAACTGCCCGGCATCTCCTGAGACATCACACCCCGCTAGAGAATGTGTTATGTCGCAGGACATCGGTGACGCTCGGGTATCAACACATCGGTGACGGTTCGGGCGGGTTTGGTGGTGACGCTTCTCCCGTTGTGATGGAGG
>NZ_JBHSCN010000012.1:0-1946 GCF_042651345.1 Gryllotalpicola reticulitermitis | reverse complement strand
TGCGTATGGTCTTTGAGAACTCAACAGTGTGCACATTGTCAATGCCAATTTCCTGGTGTCGCATCGTTTGGTGTGGTGTTGGGGTTGTTGGTTTTTGATGTCAGCTTTTGTTGATGTCTTGTCAGGTTGGATTCTGGCGCAATTTTTTTGTGGAGAGTTTGATCCTGGCTCAGGACGAACGCTGGCGGCGTGCTTAACACATGCAAGTCGAACGATGAAGAGAAAGCTTGCTTTTTTGGATTAGTGGCGAACGGGTGAGTAACACGTGAGTAACCTGCCCTTGGCTCTGGGATAAGCGCTGGAAACGGTGTCTAATACTGGATAGGACCCTGTACCGCATGGTGTGGGGTGGAAAGATTTTTTTGGCCATGGATGGGCTCGCGGCCTATCAGCTTGTTGGTGGGGTAGTGGCCTACCAAGGCGACGACGGGTAGCCGGCCTGAGAGGGTGACCGGCCACACTGGGACTGAGACACGGCCCAGACTCCTACGGGAGGCAGCAGTGGGGAATATTGCACAATGGGCGAAAGCCTGATGCAGCAACGCCGCGTGGGGGATGACGGCCTTCGGGTTGTAAACCTCTTTTGGTAGGGAAGAAGCCTTTGGGTGACGGTACCTGCAGAAAAAGGACCGGCTAACTACGTGCCAGCAGCCGCGGTAATACGTAGGGTCCGAGCGTTGTCCGGAATTATTGGGCGTAAAGAGCTCGTAGGCGGTCTGTCGCGTCTGCCGTGAAATCCTCAGGCTCAACCTGAGGCGTGCGGTGGGTACGGGCAGGCTAGAGTGCGGTAGGGGAGAATGGAACTCCTGGTGTAGCGGTGGAATGCGCAGATATCAGGAAGAACACCGATGGCGAAGGCAGTTCTCTGGGCCGTAACTGACGCTGAGGAGCGAAAGCGTGGGGAGCGAACAGGATTAGATACCCTGGTAGTCCACGCCGTAAACGTTGGGCGCTAGATGTGGGGACCATTCCACGGTTTCCGTGTCGTAGCTAACGCATTAAGCGCCCCGCCTGGGGAGTACGGCCGCAAGGCTAAAACTCAAAGGAATTGACGGGGGCCCGCACAAGCGGCGGAGCATGCGGATTAATTCGATGCAACGCGAAGAACCTTACCAAGGCTTGACATATACCGGTAACGGCCAGAGATGGTCGCCCCCTTGTGGTCGGTATACAGGTGGTGCATGGTTGTCGTCAGCTCGTGTCGTGAGATGTTGGGTTAAGTCCCGCAACGAGCGCAACCCTCGTTCTATGTTGCCAGCGGTTCGGCCGGGGACTCATAGGAGACTGCCGGGGTCAACTCGGAGGAAGGTGGGGATGACGTCAAATCATCATGCCCCTTATGTCTTGGGCTTCACGCATGCTACAATGGCCGGTACAAAGGGCTGCGATGCTGTAAGGCGGAGCGAATCCCAAAAAGCCGGTCTCAGTTCGGATTGAGGTCTGCAACTCGACCTCATGAAGTCGGAGTCGCTAGTAATCGCAGATCAGCAACGCTGCGGTGAATACGTTCCCGGGCCTTGTACACACCGCCCGTCAAGTCATGAAAGTCGGTAACACCCGAAGCCAGTGGCCTAACCCTTGTGGAGGGAGCTGTCGAAGGTGGGATCGGTGATTAGGACTAAGTCGTAACAAGGTAGCCGTACCGGAAGGTGCGGCTGGATCACCTCCTTTCTAAGGAGCATCTGGCCAGTGTGAGCTGGTCCAGGACCCGGTTCGGAAGCGAATGTCTTCCGTCGGGGCTCGTGGGTGGAACATTGACAATGCCGGCGCTGATGCTGGTGGTGCGTGAGTACGGCTCCTGGTTTCGGTTGGGGGCGGGGAAAGCGGGCTGCTGGTGGGGGTGTTGGGTGCACGCTGTTGGGTCCTGAGGGACCATGCTGGCCCGGTTGGGGTGGGGTGGTTTCTTTGCAGGCCCGTTCTGTTGCGGATCTTTGGTTCGTGGTGGG
>NZ_JBHSCN010000011.1:0-1726 GCF_042651345.1 Gryllotalpicola reticulitermitis | reverse complement strand
GTGTGATGTCTCAGCAGATAGGTGACAGTTCTGCATCAGGACATCGGTAACACTTCATGTCTCAGGACATCGGTGACGGTTCTGTGGGGCTGGTCTGGAAGGTCGGGGTTCGGCGGTTGTAGCGGACGAATCCGACGTGCGTGATGCCGGGTTCGGGGATGGGGTGCTCGGCGAGGAGTTCCCCGGTCCGGGCGTCCCAGAACGCGCAGCTGTCTACCCCCGCGACGACGTGCACGCTGAGTCCGGCGAAGTCTTTACCGAGGCCGTAGACGACGCCGCGGATGCTGACTCGGCCGTCGGTGCGAACGATGCGGCGGTATTCGCCGGGCGGCAACTCGGTGGCCTGACGCAGCACCTTGGGGATGTTCTCGGGGCGCTTGGCCCCGGCGCCGCGGGGTCGGCCGTTACCGACGTGCTTGGTGCCGGGAGCGGGCCAGGGGTGTTCCAGGAGCAGCTCGCCGCCCTGGTCGTAGAATTTCACGCCGTCGGCCTGCTGAGCGACGTAGATGATCTGCCCGGCCAGTTCGCGGGCGATCTGGTAGGTCACCCCGCGAAGCTCGATCGCGCCGGAGGACTTCACCCGCCGGGTGGTCATGTTCTCGAACGGCAGTGGTGAGCCCGGTGCTCCTGGCGCGGGGTCGAGGATCATCGGCCGCTCGGCAGCCGGTAGGGGCCGGGGCGCCTCCGCGACCGGTGTGGCGTCCCACGCCGCCTGTGGGGTGAGCCTGCCGGGCAGCCCTTGGTGCGGGCGCTGCGTGTTGTAGATCACGTCGAAGGCGTCGACCTGCTTCTGCAGTTCGCCGAGGGTTGCGGCGATGGGCTGTTTGTCGAGGTACCGGAACAAGGTCTGATGGAATCGCTCGTTCTTGCCCTGGGTGGTCGGCTTGTATGGTTTCCCGGTTATCGCCTCCACGCCGAGCGACGTCGCGTAGGCGGTCAGCTGTCCGATCCAGCCGCGGCGGGCGGGGTTCAGCGCGGCGCCGTTGTCGGTCAGCAGCCGCTGCGGCACCCCGCGCGCGGCCACGCCCTTTTTGAACACGATCACCGCATCGGCGCTCGTCTCCCCGGTGGCCACGTGGGAGGCGACGGCCAAGCGGGAGTGGTCGTCCTCGAGCTGGAAGATCACACACTTCCGACCGCCGATGAGGACATACTCGGTCGCGTCCAGTTGCCAGCAGGCGTTCGGCGCGGGGTAGACGAACCGGCGGTAGGACGCCCGAGGCCGCTTCTTCGGCTCCACGCGGGCGACCCCGGCGCGACGGAAGATCCGCGCGAGCGACGCGACCGAGGGTGCGACCAGGCCGAGCGCGATCATCTTGTCGTGCACGCTGATCGGCCCATGATCCAACCCGGAGGACTCCAGTGCGGCGCGGACCTCGACCGCCTGCCGCTCGATGTCGTCGGCGATCCGGCCAGGACTCGTCTTCGGCCGCCGCGACCGTGGCACCAGCGCCGCCGCCTGGCCCTCCTCGACCACGCGGGCACGGATCGCGTAGAACGTCTTGCGGGAGATGCCGTGCTCGGCGCAGAACGTCGTGACCGCCCCACGCGGGGCGTCATCAGGCCACCGGGCAATCGCGAGACGGACACGGGCATCAACAGGATCATTCGGCTTCGGCACCCTCCATCACAACGGGAGAAGCGTCACCACCAAACCCGCCCGAACCGTCACCGATGTGTTGATACCCGAGCGTCACCGATGTCCTGCGACATAACACATTCTCTA
>NZ_JBHSCN010000010.1:0-1350 GCF_042651345.1 Gryllotalpicola reticulitermitis | reverse complement strand
GGGTCTGTCCGATGAACGGTGTTTCTGGGCTGGCGGTCATTAGTTGATGCGGCCCTCGAAAGCGATCGCGAACGCGTTCAGCGCCGGCTTCCATCTCGTGGCCCAGCGTGCACGCCCGCGCCCGGTCGGGTCAAGCGAGCGGGTCACGAGGTAGAGGCACTTCAGCGCGGCGGCGTCGTTCGGGAAGTGGCCTCGAGCCCTGACTGCGCGGCGATAGCGGGCGTTGAGCGACTCGATGGCGTTCGTCGAGCAGATGACTCGTCGGATCTCGACGTCCCAGTCCAGGAATGGGACGAACTCGCTCCAGGCGTTCTGCCAGAGCTTCGTGATCGCCGGGTACTGGGCACCCCATTTCGCGTCGAACTCCCGGAACCGCTCGGCTGCTGCCACTTCGGTCGGGGCGGTGTAGACGGGGCGCAGGTCTTTGCCCATCTCCTCCCAGTAGTGCCGGGACGCGAAGCGGAACGTGTTGCGGATCAGGTGGATGACGCAGGTCTGCACCGTCGCGAGCGGCCAGGCCGTGTTGATCGACTCCGGCAGCCCCTTGAGCCCGTCGCAGACGACGATGCACACGTCTTCCACGCCGCGGTTCTTGATCTCGGTCAGCACGCCGAGCCAGAACTTCGCGCCCTCCCCACCATCGCCGGCCCAGATCCCGAGGATGTCGCGTTCCCCGTTCACGGTGACGCCGACGGCGATGTAGAACGGCTTGTTGCGCACCTGCCCGTCCCTCACCTTCACCACGAGAGCGTCGATGAAGACAACCGGGTAGACGCGATCCAACGGCCGGTTGGCCCAGTCCGTCATCTCCTCGATGACCTTGTCCGTGATCCGGGAGATCGTGTCTTTCGAGACCTGCGCCCCGTACACGTCGTCGAAGTGCGCCGCGACCTCCCCGGTGGTCAGCCCGCGCGCGGTCAGCGACAGCACGATCTCATCGACCCCGGTCAGCCGTCGCTGCCGCTTCTTGACGATCTTCGGCTCGAACGACCCATCGCGGTCCCTCGGCACGTCGATCTGGACAGGGCCGACCTCGGTGAGCACCGTCTTGGACCTCGTGCCGTTGCGGATGTTCCCACCCTCGGAGAGCTGATGCTTCTCATGGCCGAGGTGCTCGGTCAGCTCCACCTCGAGCGCGCTCTCCAGCACCCGCTTCGTCAGCCCGTTCAACAGCCCATCCGGGCCCAGCAGATCGACGCCTTGTTCCTTCGCTTGCCTCAGCAACTGCTCCGCGAGTTGCTGCTCATCGATGATCTCCCCGGTCACAGGATCGATCATCTCGGTCGTGTCCATCACGGCCTGTTCCTTCCAGTCAGGCCACCCCAGAAACACCGGAAATCAGACAGTCCC
>NZ_JBHSCN010000009.1:0-781 GCF_042651345.1 Gryllotalpicola reticulitermitis | reverse complement strand
TGTACTGACCTCGACCGTTGTTGATTCGGTCGATGGGTGGTTTGCCTTCGATGCCGAGGTGGGCTCTGTCTAGGTTGTAATGGTCGATGAAGGCGGGCAAGGCCTCGGCGCGATCCTGGTTGGAGGCGAAGGGTCTGCTGTACGCCCACTCGGTGGCCAGGGTGCGGTTGAGGCGCTCGACTTTCCCGTTGGTCCATGGGCAGTGCGGGCGGATGAACTTCTGTGTGACGTCCCGCTCGGAGAGCACGCCGCGGAAGGCGGCAGAGTGCCGGTATGCGAAGGCGTTGTCGGTGATGACGCGCTCGACCCTCACGCCGAGGGAGGCATAGAACGCGATCGCGCGCTGGGCGAACCCGGCGCAGGTCGTCCCGCGCTCGTCGGGATGGATCTCGGCGTAGGCAAGGCGGGAGTGGTCGTCGATGGCTGCATGGACGTAGTCGTAGCCGATACCGCGGCCGCGCACCTTCTCGCTGCGGCCGTGCGACCGCCAACCGCCGCCTTCGGGGATGCGGCCGAGCTTCTTCACGTCGATGTGGATCAGCGAGCCAGGATGCGGGTGCTCGTAGCGCCTGCCGGATGACCGCCTCGCGCGGATCGGCTTGCCGGTGACCGGGTCCAGCTCGCGCAGGAGCGGCGTGTTGGTGCGGGCCAGGACCCGCCCGACGGTCGAGGCCTGCATGCCGAGCTTGGCGGCGATGAACACCGGACCTCTACGGGTCAGTTCCCGCATGATCCGCACGCGCGTCTCGCGGCACGGGCCGGTGCGGCGCGGGTGCGTGCG
>NZ_JBHSCN010000008.1:0-744 GCF_042651345.1 Gryllotalpicola reticulitermitis | reverse complement strand
CGACCGGCTTACGTTCGTCTCAGCTGAGGCGGTCAGCGACCCGTTCGAAGACGCGCCACATCTCTGATGGTTCCGAGACAATGCACTGCATACCTGCTGCGATCGCGCCTCCGTCTTCGGCGGCCGAGTCGCCGATCATGAGGCATCGCGCCGGGTCGACGCGCAGCGCATCGGCCGTCAGATTGAAGATGCGGGGATTCGGCTTCACACATCCGGCCTCGAAGGAAAGTGTCACGACGTCAAAGAGACACAGAAGCTGCCATTCCCGCAGCACTGGTCGTATGTCGAGTGCTGTGTTCGAGACAACGGCCAGCTTGACGCCATGCCGGTTTGCCGCGTGAACGAACTCCGCAGCTCCCGCGTTGAGTGCGACCTGTTTCGGCATCACGTCGTAGAGCGCCGCGGCGAACTGCGGTGGCACGGCTCCGCTACGCCCAACGACGGCGAGGAAGACATCGCGATGAGACGCCGGGTCAAGGTCCCAGTCGGCATCAGGGAACATCATTCGCGCTTCGGACCACACCCCAGGCAGCCGGGTGCTCACCTCGGCGCGCGTCCCGATGTCGACCAGCCCGGTGCGGTCTTCGGCATCGGCGATCCACTGGTCGATCGAGCGGCGAACGGCCAAGGTATTGAAGAAGTCGAGAAGAACCGCATCGGTGCGTAACGCTGGGCTTTGCGCATTTTGGCAGACGTGCTCGGCCGAGTCTTCCACGGCACTACTCATAGCAGAACGACCCGAGT
>NZ_JBHSCN010000007.1:0-512 GCF_042651345.1 Gryllotalpicola reticulitermitis | reverse complement strand
GTGATCGAGGAGCGCTCGAAGGGCGATCCGGCGGGCGCTGCGGCGGTGCGAGAGCGGGTTGCGAGCGCGGTCGGCGGGGCGATCGCGAGCGTCGTGCCCGGCAGCGCGGAGGCCGCCCGGGTGAAGCAGGTGCTGATCGAGGAGGGGCTCTGGTCGCAGTACCTGGAGGTGGGGATCGGGCCCGACCCGGAGATCTTCACCAAGGCGCCGGTGCTGTCGGCGGTGGGCACCGGGGCGCGGATCGGAGTGCTGGAGCGGTCGACCTGGAACAACCCCGAGCCGGAGGTCGTGCTGGCGGTCTCGAGCACGGGCCGGGTGGTCGGGGCGACCCTGGGCAACGACGTGAACCTGCGGGACTTCGAGGGTCGCAGCGCGCTGCTGCTGGCGGAGGCGAAGGACAACAACGCATCGTGCGCGATCGGGCCGTTCCTGCGGCTGTTCGACGAGCGGTTCACGCTCGAGGCGCTGCGAGCGGTCGAGGTGGAGCTGACGATCACCGGCGACGACGGCTT
>NZ_JBHSCN010000006.1:0-656587 GCF_042651345.1 Gryllotalpicola reticulitermitis | reverse complement strand
ATCGATGATCTCCCCGGTCACAGGATCGATCATCTCGGTCGTGTCCATCACGGCCTGTTCCTTCCAGTCAGGCCACCCCAGAAACACCGGAAATCAGACAGTCCCTGGCTAACCGAACGGCCGCTGCGGCGTGACCCATCGAGGAGCAAGACCCATGGAGGATGAACGATGAGATGCACGGCTAGGACGTCGGGCGGCAACCCGTGCAAGCGAAGTGCGATTCGTGGCGGCGTGGTCTGCAGTTCGCATGGCGGCCGCTCGCCTCAGGTCAGAGCGATCGCTGCGGTGCGTGCTGAGGTGTCAAAGTGGCAGATCGGTGATGCGACGGACGACCCGGGCGAGACGTTGCTTCGGCTGATCACGCAGTCACGTCGTCGCACCGAGATCTACGGCGCTGAGATTGAACGGAAGGTCGCTGAGGGCAAGAAGATCTGGGGTGACGAGTTCACGGTCGAGCGGATCGCGATCGGCGACACGATGATCCCGATGGGCGACGGGATTGCGCAGAAGGCCGGCGAGTACATTCGCGGTCTGATTCAGCTCGAATCTGATGAGCGAGATCGGCTGGCGGTCTTCTCGTCGAAGGCAATTGCTGCCGGGCTTGCTGAGCGCCAGATCCGGCTCACGGAACGTCATGGTCAGATGCTGGCAATGACGATGGGCGCGATCATGGATGACCTCGGACTCACCAAGGAGCAACGCGTGGCATTGCCTGACGTGATCCGGCGAGAAGTGGCGCGTATGCGGTCGGGAGACGCGCTCGAGCGTGTCGTAGACGTGAACACACTGTGATCACACCGGCTAGATGCCTGATCAGGGCACCTGGCGGATGATGTCTAATCAGATGCGTACTTGATCCGACATTCCAGCCTCAAGAAATAATCCCCACCAGTGCAACCAGGAGGCTGGACGGTGGGGAGGAGTAGTTGAACCGAATCACAAATCGACTGAGAAAAGCTAGTGCCACAAGCGGAATAGGCCAAAGCGCTTGGACTTTGACGCTACGTGAACCGATGATTGCGTCATGCCGCGTCAGGAGGAGTCGCTCACAACGATTGTCCGTCGCGAGATGGAGATCGCTGCCGCTATCCTTGGCACCAAACTCGCATACAGCCTTGCTGAGGCGGCCGACCTCGTATCTGTGAGCGCTGAGACGTTGCGCCGCGAGGTCGCCAACAATCGTCTCGTGCCGGTGTACGTCGGCAGAAAACCTCTCTTCCCGGTCTGGGAGCTGCGGCGTTGGCTCGACGCGCTGCCTCAAGAACCACGTCGAAGCTGACGATGTCCGCTGCCGCTGACCAGGTGATCGCTGCTCTGCGCGAAGCTCGCGAAGGGCTCGTTTTCTTTGACCCCGGCGACAAGCTGGCCTATTCCATTCAGGATGCCGCCTCGTTCGCGGGTGTCGATGCGACGGTGATTCGCGCAGCAGTATCTCGTCGCGACATCGTGCCGTCATACGTGGGTGCCAAACCGTTGATCAAGATCTGGGAGTTGCGACGGTGGCTCAAGTCGCTTCCCGTTGCCCATCGCCGTCGCTAGATGCGGTGCTCTGAAGCATTTTGAGCACGCGCTGACGTTCCCTGTCGGTCCACGTTCGTTCGAAGACGCGCTCGTCGCCGGCTTCGAACAGTATGCACATGTCTAGGATGCCGCCTTCGCCGCGCGCTACGGGTGCTCCCTCGTGCCAGTTGACTTCCCAGGGTGGCGTCATGCCGTTGGCTCGGTAGAGCGCGGCCTTGTGTGCGACATCTGAGGTCGGGTCGCGGTGATCCGTCGGGCGATACATGGCCATATTTTCCTGACGACCGCCGACATCTGGCGTCCGCAGTGGCGCATTTCATGTCCACACATTCGGTGCACACGCCACTAAAACCCCTGGTCAGCCTGCTCGCCATCTGACGACGAGTCAGGCGCCCCATCGTGCCCAAGCACCGCTGTGCTACTCCCCACAATCAAAGGATTGTCATGGCAATACCTCCCCTGCTGTTTGAGATCCGCGCGAGCGCCAAAGAGGTCATCACCGCCAGCAAAGAGGCGCAGGCCTCGATCGGTGAGATGGCGTCCACGACGGATGCTGCAGCGACCCGAGTGCAGGCGGCGATCGCGAAGCAGGTGTCCGCTGACGCCCGGCTCGCGGAAGCGAACGCGGTCACCGCGGACTCCATCAAAGCGTCCGTGCAGGCGCAGGTCGACGCGCAGGCGAAGCTTGCCGCGGAAACCGGTGTGTCGTTCGACGCTGAGGCGCGTTCCGCGCAGCTGACCGCCGCCGCAGTGCAGAAGGCCGCTGGCGAGCAGGTTGCCGCGCAGGAAGCCGCGTCGAAAGCCGCGACCGAGGCCGCTTCTGTCACTTCCGCTGCTGCCGCCGAATCCGGCGGCGCCATGTCGAAGGGCTTCGACAAGGTCGCCTCGTTCGGGAAGATGGCCGCCGTCGGTGTTGTCGCCGGCGGTGTCGCGGTCGCCGCAGTGACCACGAAGATGGCCACCGATTTCCAGAAGAACATGTCTCTTCTGTCGACCGCCGCAGACGAACCTTCCGCGAAGGTCAAGCAGATCTCCAACGGTGTTCTGCAGTTGGCGCAGTCGACCGGTACAGCCGTCGACCAGCTCGCTGAAGGCGCCTACACGGTGTCGAAGTCTCAGGGCACCACGTCGGCCGCGAACCAGTTGAACGTCCTGAAAGCTGCCGCGCAGGGCGCGAAAGCTGAAGGCGTCGACCTGGGCACCGCGACGAACGCCCTGACGTCGGTGATGCAGTCGTACGGCAAGTCGCTCGGCGGCCCCGTGCAGGCGGAGAACGCGATCATCGCCGCGTCGGGCAAGTCGAAGACCACGATGCAGGAGTTCGCCGGCTCACTCGCCACGGTCGTCCCCCTCGCGTCTGCGTCTCACATTTCGTTCTCTGACGTGGGCGCGTCGATCGCGACGCTCACCCAGCACGGCACGTCTGCCCGTGAAGCGACGCAGGAACTGTCGAACACGATCCGCTCCCTTCAAGCCCCGAACCAGGTGGCTCAGAAGGCGATGCAGCAGATGGGTGTCAGCGTCACCGATGTTGAGCAGAAGCTCGGCCAGCGGGGCATCGGCGGCACGATCGACTACCTGACGCAGACCATCGCCTCGAAGATGGGCCCCTCGGGGACCGTCCTCGTGGACACGATGAAGAAGTCGCAGTCCGCAACACAGGATCTGCAGGTCATGCTCGGCAAAATGCCGAAGTCGTTGGCGAATATCTCGGAGCAGTTCGAGTCCGGGAAGATGTCGTACACCGACTACAACAAGGCCATCAAGGGCTTGGGTGGGTCCTCGTATTCGATGGGAACCCAGTTCCTGTCCCTGTCGAAGACCGCTCAGGGCTTCAACGACTACCTGAAGTCGGGTCAGCCGGCAGCGCAGACCTACACGGCCGCGCTGAAGGCGGTCATGGGTGGCGCGACGGGTCTGAACACGGCCCTGCAGTTGAGCAGCGACGCGTCGAAGAAAACGTACTCATCGGACGCGACAGCGATCGCCGCTGCGGCGAAGAAGGGCGGCGACAGCGTTTCCTCCTGGGCGAAGACCCAGAAGAACCTGTCCGTCCAAATGGATGAGGCTGGTCAGTCGTTCGAAACAACGGGCATCAAGATCGGCACCGTTCTCCTGCCGTACGTGATGGCCGCGGTGAAGGGCTTCAACCAGTTCGCGCAGAACCTGTCCGCGCACAAGGGCGAGCTCATCGCGGTCGCCTCCGTCATCGGCGGGGTTCTCGCGGCCGCAATCGTCGCTTGGACCGTGAAGGTCACTGTGATGGCCGTGCAGAGCGCGATTCGCTATGCGCAGATGATCGCGGGGGCCGTGAAGTGGTCCGTTCAGACCATCGCGGCGATCGCACGCACTCTCGCCGGGTGGGTCACGTACGCGGCGCAGTGGGTTGCCTCACAGGTCGCCGCTCTCGCGAACTGGGCTGCCGCGAACGCGTCGGCGATGGCCGGGTGGATCGCGAAGCAGGCGACGAGCATCGCCCAGTCGACCGCCATGTGGGTCCGCTACCTGGCAAGCCAGATCAGCAGCACCGTCTCGAGCATGGCCCGCTGGGTTGCCGCTCAAGCTGCAGCGCTCGCGTCGTCCACCGCGAAATGGGTGGCGTACTTCGCCGTTCAGGCGGCGCAGATGGTCAAGCAGGGCGCCATGTGGGTCGCGTCGACCGCGAAGACCGTCGCCCAGCTGGCGATCCAGAACGGTGCGCTGCTGCTGTCCAAGGCGGTCATGCTCGCCTCGACGGCTGCAACGGTCATCGCGACCGCGGCGACCACCGCGTTCGGTATCGCGGTTGACATTGCGACCGGACCGATCGGCATCATCATTCTGGCGATCGCCGCCCTCGTGGCGGGGATCATCCTTCTGGTCACCCACTGGAAGCAGGTCTCCGCGTTCCTGCAGACGGTGTGGGCCGCGGTGATGAAGTGGCTTGAGGGTCAACTCACCCAGTTCGTCTCCGACTGGATCGAGATCTGGGACACGATCCGCACGTTCTTCACCACGGTGTGGAACAGCCTCAAGGGCATCATCACGAACGCATGGTCGGCCGTGACATCCTGGGCGCGGGGCATCCCGAGCACCGTGATGGGCTGGTTCGCAGGCGCCGGATCGTGGCTCCTCGACGCCGGCCGGAACATCGTTCAGGGTCTCATCAACGGTGTCGAAGGCATGGCTCAGCAGGCCGTCGCCACCGTCGAGAACCTCGGCAAGTCGATCACGTCGAGCATCAAGAACATCCTCGGCATCCACTCCCCGTCCCTGGTGTTCCAGTCCATCGGCTCGTACGTGGTACAGGGCTTCGCGAACGGTATTACCGGCAACGCATCCCAGGCCACGTCAGCGATCGATTCCCTGTCGCAGAAGATCACCACCACCGCGGTGACGAAGATCGCGGCTCTGCAGCAGCAGATCCAGACCGCGCAACGGTCGATCATGTCCACCGAGGCCGGGAAGATCACCGCCAAGGGTGTCCTGTCGATCAACAACAACAACGACACGATCGCCTCCGACAACGCCCTGATCGCTCAGATCTCCTCCGAGGAACGAGTCGCTCAGGCAGCGATCTCAAGCGACAAGCGGACGCTCGAGTCGTACGCGACGCAGAAAACGGCGCTCGCGGCGAAGATCAAGACGGCGCAGACGGCGTACAACAACGCCGTCAACACCAGGAACCAATTCCAGTCCTCCACGGACCAGTCGCTGGTCAGCCTTGGCGACATCGGGCAGGACGCCACCGGCACCGCCATGGTCGCCGACCTGAAGAACAAGGTCAACGGGTTCAAGAAGTTCCAGACGGACATGCAGACGCTGTCCAAGTGGGGCCTCGACAAGACCTCATACCAGCAGCTGTTGAACGCGTTCATGCAGTCCGGGTCGACCGCTCAGGCCGACTCGCTCGTGCAGGAGGGCGCCGGCACGGTGAAGCAGCTGGCGACCCTGCAGAAGCAGTTCACGTCGTCCGCGTCCGCGCTGTCGACGTCCGCGGCGAACACGATGTATCAGGCGGGCGTGAACACGGCGGCCGGTCTGCTCGACGGGCTCAAGTCGAAGAACAACGAGGTGACTGAGGCGGCGAAGAACCTCGCCAACCAGCTCACCACGCAGGTGAAGAAAGCCCTCGGCATTCACTCACCCTCGACGGTGTTCCGTGACGAGATCGGCGCGCAGATCATCGCCGGGTGGGCGCAGGGCATCACCGGCAACCAGCACAAGGTTGCGTCCGCGATCGGCGGGGTTCCGACGATGCCGACCGTTTCGGCGGGTACGGGCGGCCCTGGTGTCGCAGGCAAGACGGTGAACATCACCGTCCTGGCGCAAACGAACGCATCCCCGAACAAGATCGCCAACCAGATCGGCTGGGTCGCTCAAGCTCAGGGAGGCATCTAGGCGTGTGCACGCTCGCGTGTGCAAACTGCAGATAACTAGGTGTCACCGGGGCAGATGCCGCGCATCTGTCTCACGTGCACATCCGCGTAATTCCGGCCTCGTGCCGACTGGTGCGCACTGAACGTGACGCCGGGCAGCTTTCTGGGGGTCAGGGGGTCGCAAGTTCAAATCTTGTCAGCCCGACAAACGAGGTACCTGATTGGTCGTACTGCAAACCAGGTGTCCGCATCGGCGTTCTCGGGGCCGGTTGCGCCAGCCGCCGAGTCTCGCGTTGCTGTCTTCGCTGATTCCTGGGCTGGCTCGCGCCTGGACGCACGCCGGGAGTTCGAGCGGCCGCATCGCGGATGCGTGAGCCGCTGTTGCCGACGGCCGGCGTTGTGAAATGTAGAGATTTCATTCTCGGCTGTTGTGGTTGGTGCTTGTACTCAGAGGCTGGGATTGCAGGGCGGCTCGCTACTCGTCTTGGGCGCGGGAGCGGGTCTGGACCGGACTTATCCGGCTCGTCGTGCCAGCCGTGAGGGCGTACGGGCGCAGTTGAATGGCGAGTTCCGGAGCGGACTGCAGCGCTGTTGCATGCGTCGCCGTCGAATGTAGCGCTCTTCCTTCTCTGCTTTAGAACGGGCGACGTGCTTGTATATCTGTGCGCCTGGTTCTTGCGACAGGGGCCCGAAGAAGTGCGACAGCCGGCGCCCCGCTAGGCCACCCCACTTAGGGGTACATGGTGGTTTTCTTGGTACGAGATAAAGAGGCGTGCGTATAGGTTTCAGCTGATTCCGTGATTACTTCGACGTCGCGGGGTGCTAGTTAGCGACCCTCGGTTGAGGTTACGGAAGGGCGCGGCGATGTACGCTTTACACAGAAGAAGGGATCCGCGCAGCCGGACGTGGATTTCAGTGATCGCGTGGCGCGGCCGTGCGATCGTCCTGCCGGTGGTGTTGGCTCTGGTCGCCGCGCTCGTCGCAGTTGGTCCGTCTGTCGCGCATCCTGAGGCGGCGCGCGCGACTGTCTCGACGACTGGCTCGGCGGGCTTGTTTGTTCCGGCGTCGGGCAGTCTGTTGAACACGACGAACGGTACGGGTGGGTACTCGACGCCGATGCCGGCTGGCACGGCCCGGACCGTGCCCGTGGCGGGCGTGGCGGGGCTGCCGTCGTCGGGTATTGAGGCGGTTGAGGTGTCGATCGTCGCGTACAACTCGACGTCGGAGGGCTGGTTGGATGCGGCGGCCTCGAACGGCGCGCTGACCGTGGTGATGGACTACGACGGTGGGGGGATCCCGCTGGCGACGAATACGGCGATCATCCCGGTGGGCCCAGATGGGAAGATCCAGTTCCGCGCCACGGTGCAGACTAACCTGACGGTGTCGCTGGAGGGGTATTACACCGCCGGTGATGGGACGACCGCGCCGGGCGGGTATGTGCCGATGAACCAGGTGAAGGTCGCCGACACCGTGACCCCGGTTGCCGGGTCCGGCATCCCGGCCGGCAACCTGGTGGGCGGCCAGACGTACACGTTGAACGTCGGCGGGACGAACGGGATCCCCGCGGACGCGACGAGCGTGTTCATCGACTTCACGGTCGGGAACTCCACCTCGGCGGGGGTGGAGATGAAGGCGTATGCAGCCGACGACACGACGCTGCCGCCGGGGGTGGCGTATTTCGAGCCGGTGAACCCGGGGGAGGTCACCGCGTACGCGCAGCAGGTGCCGCTGAGCGCGTCGGGGCAGATGGATATCGCAATCTGGGCCAGCAGCTCGCAGTCGGTGATGCTCCGCGCGTGGGTCGAGGGGTACACGATCCCGGGCACCTCGGCGGGCTCGTTCACCCCCGCCACGGGCCGGCTGCTGGATACCCGCACGACGAGCCCCGCGCATGTTGGCGCGCACTCCAGCATCAAGGTGCAGGTCGCCGGCGCAGATGGCATTCCGCCGGTCGGGTCGGGTGTCTCGGCTCTGGCGTACTCGCTGACCGCGCAGGCCTCGACGGCGGTGGGCGCGGCGATCGCGTGGCCAGACGGGCAGACGATGCCCGCGGGAGATGACCTGAGTTACGACGACGACCTGCGCTCCAACATGCAGGTCACGAAGCTCGGCACGGACGGCGCGATCGACATCTACAACAACTCGGACGCGGCCGCGGACTATACCGTCGACATCGAAGGCTGGTACACCAACCCCGTCGCGCCAACTATCTCGTGCCCAGCGCCATACACGAACGGCTCCTGGCAACCCGCGATTCCAGATGCGCCAGTCTCGTGCACTGTTACCGCGTTTCCTATCCCAGGCGACGCCACTGCCTCGCTGAACGTGTCCGTCGATGGGCAAGACTACGATTCGTTTACGCTCCAAACCAATGGACTGACTGAGGATTCCGTGCTTGTTGACGACCCAGGACTAACCACCATCGGCGCAACGGTCTCGTCCAGTCTTGGCACGCTGAGCGCGCCGGAGTACGATCTCGGTCTTGGCGACTGGGGGGCTGCACCGGTGTCGCCCACGCCACTGGATGCTGCTGATGTACCGATTCCCGGCCTGACGCTCAGCGTCGCTTCCGACGGTGACGTGTTCTCGCCCGACGTCACTATTAAGTACACCGTGTCGACGAATTCCGATATGTCAGATCCGGTAGTCCAAAGTGGTTGGGTCCCCGACGACTACCTGATCCCTACTGGCGTGCTTAGTGACGGGGTGACGTACTACTGGTCCGCCGAGGTGACTGGGCTCTCGGGAGGACGTTCCACCCAAACCACAATCGACTCACCTGTCTGGTCGTTTACTGCGCATGCGGTTGATGCGGCCGCGCTCACGACGGCCGATGTTATGGGGCCCGTTGACACACCTTCAAACGGGGCCATCAGCGAAGACGACCTCACCGCGCAAGCGGACGCTCTAAGCGTGACTAGTTCCACAGTTCCTGATCCATCGGCGACGGCGGACTCGAGTGGCGTTACGTCGACAGACGCGCTGACCGCCACGGCGAACGCCTCGGCGAAAACCAGCGCGTACGCAGTCATCAATGCGTGGGGTGACAACAAGGGAAAGACGGTCGCTCTGCGCCAGGGGACTTCCGGTTGGGGATGGACGCACCTCAAGCCGCACAACGTGACGCAGGCCATGTTGGCCCGGACGACACAGCACCCTGCGGTCCGGACGAGCAGCGGCGGCGAGTCATTACGATATGAGACCACCGCGCATGAATACGTCTGCTGGATCTTCGGGTGCGTCATTACGAAGTGGATGACAGTACGGGTTATCGTGGATATGACAGGCCTAAGCGATGGGTATCCGAAAGGCGTAATCACCGCATATTGCCTAGATAAGACTCAGGTGTGCCCCAACTGGGTCGTCAAGGCCGCGGAGACAAGCTGATGGTCGCGTCCGACGGCCGCCTGGATTTCGTCGATGCTCTTCGCCGCGTCTTCGCGACGTACTCTCAAGGGTTCGGCGGTCGCGATTCGCCGCTCGAACTGCAATCCGTGTACCAGGAGGCGGATGTCCTAACTGTGCGGTTTCGCGGCTACCCGGGCGACGGCCGCGAGTACGGGGCCCGGTTTGATACTCCGCGGAATATTGGTGACGAGCGCTGGGCTCTATTCGTAGAGCCCGAATCGTCACTTGAAGACTGGGCGATCTGGGGAATCGTCTGTCGGCTGGTGGAGAGATACGACACGACCGACCGAGACGCGCTTCCGGTGCGCGATGGAGCAAGCTGGTTTGACGCCCGCTGAAGCGAGCACGACTCGTCCTGCCGCGGTGTCGCGCCCGCTGAAGTGGCGTCCATCACCATGCACACTCAGCTATGCATCGCCACCGTCGATATCTGCGGGTTCGAAAATCGCCAGGCCCCGGTAATGCCGCTTGTGCCGGAATGGTCTAGAGAACCGCGTGTGGTCTGTCCGTATCGCTGGCGCACGACCTGACGGGTGGACAACTCCTCCGGCGGGCGTTTGGCGGGGAGTGCGTGCACCACGGCAACTGCACCTGCGATCAGTTCGACGAAGCGAGCGCACGCTTGATCGTCGACAGGCTCACGCCGAAGGCGAGTGCCAAGGCGGTTGGCGACTCGCCGCGAGCGCGTTGGGACCGAACGTCCTCTTTCTGCTCGGCGGTCAAACGGCTCGTCGTTCCAGGGGTGATGTCCACGCCTTCTCGTCGCAGTACGTCGCGCACGGTGTTGCGGCGCAGTTGATGCTTGCGAGCAAGTTCGTACGTCGACCGGCCGCCTTTGTACTCGTCGACGAGCTGCTTCACAAGATGCGGATCGAAGTCGTGTCGTCGGGGGAGCGGCGTCCTGGATGACGATTCGTTGCCGTTGATTTGGAGTTTTCTCAGGAGCGCGACGAGCTCTGCCGTCTTGCGTGTCTTTTTGCAGTAGTTTCCGATTGCCCCGACATGAAAGTCGAGGTGAGAATGTATTTTCTCGCCTGGGCTTCTCTTTTTCAGCCAGCGGGCGATCCGCCGAGGCGATGTCGTCGCGCCGTGAACCGTCACGACCAGCTGTCCGTCACCACCGCGGAGATCGCAGGATAGTGGCGTCCCGTCGACATCGGCGGTGCGGCGAGGGGGCTCAGTCGTTGGCCTTGACCACTCCGGGGAGCAGGAGCAGCTTGCCGCGGGCATGGCCTGACTGGCTGATGTCGAGCGCGGTGTGCCACTCGTCGAGCGCGAAGGTCGCGGCGATCGGCACGACGAACGTGCCATCAGCGGCGCACTGGGCGAACTCGGGCAATGCCTCGACGCGGTCGGTGAGGTCTTCATGGAAGGCGGTGCGCACGCCGAGCTCGTCGGCGGCAGCGAAGTCAGAGACGGTCATGACCAGCCGCGCGTTCCCGCCGACCGTGCGGATCAGCTCGGGGAGCGCCCCGCCGACCGGGGCGGCGTCGAGGGCCAGGTCGAATACGCCGCCGTTGAGCTTCAGCGCACGGTCGGCGAGGCCCTCACCGTAGGGCGTGACCTGGGCGCCGAAGCCGCGGAGCTGCTCGGCATACGTTTCCCCGGCGGTGGCGACGACCTTCAGGCCGTGCCGCAGCGCGATCTGCACGGCGGCGAAGCCGATGGTGCTCCCAGCGCCGTGGATCAGGATCGTCATCCCCGCCTCCGCGCCGAGCCAGTGCAGGTGCCCGTTTGCGGTGTCGACCGTCATCGGCAGCGCCGCGGCTGTGACGGGGTCGAGGCCCTCGGGGATCGGGAACCAGCGGTTCATCACCGCCTGCTCCGAGGCGCCGGCCGAGCGGCTGTTCGCCCAGTCCGCGGTGCCGAATACGAGCTGGCCGAGTTCGACGCCGTTCGCACCCTCGCCGATCGCCTCGACGGTTCCGGCGACATCGCATCCGATGCCGCGCGGCAACTCGCCGGCGAACAGGCCGCGACACAGTGCCCAGTCGGCCGGCGCGAGTCCGGTGGCGATAACGCGTACTCGGATGCGCCCCGGAGCGGGATCGGGAACTGGCGCGTCCTCTAGGCGCAACACCTCGTCGGGCTCCCCGTACTCGTGGAACCGCAGGGTGCGCATGCTCGGGCGCGGGCTCGCGGCCGCCGGATCATCAGTCGTCATGAACTTCTCCTCGCAACTCGACCGAACCGACGCGATAAAGTGGATCGCGATCCGTTTGCAAGAACGGTAACACGACTGGAGCGTGATCCGTTTTGTCGAGTGCTGAGTCCGCCGAGTTGCGCGCCGACGCCGCCCGCAACCGCGATGCCCTGCTCGCCGCGGCGACGCGCACCTTCGCGGCGTCCGAGACGGAACCCTCGATGCGGGCGATCGCCCGCGAGGCGGGCGTCGGGATCGCAACGCTCTATCGGCACTTCCCGACCAGGGAAGCTCTGGTCGACGCCGTCTACCGCGATCAGGTGGAACGCCTGACCCCGGGGGCCGAGGAGTTACTGAGCGAGGTCCCGCCGAGCCGGGCCCTGCGATCGTGGGCCGATCAGTTCGGGGAATGGCTGCTGACCAAGCACGGCATGATCGACACGCTGCGCAGCATGATCGAGACCGGTGAGATCGCCCACGCCCAAACCCGCGACGAGCTGCTCGCCGCGATCAGTCGGATCCTCGACGCCGGCGCCGCCACGGGGGAGCTGCGCTCCGACGTCTCCGCCGAGGACATCACCGCAAGCCTCCTCGGCACCTTCACCGTCGCGGGAAAACGCCGCGAGCAAGCAGGTCGGCTGCTCGACCTGCTCATCGACGGCCTTCGTGTCCGTTAGGCGTCTTTCGCCGTCTTCGCCCCGCCCCAGAGCGACCCAGGGTTCGCACGCCGCGGGTGGAGGTCGAGCATCCGGTCATACAGGTCGATGGCGGTCCCGGTCTCGGCCTCGACGCGATTGAAGTCGCGGAGGTAGTCGGCGGTGGCGGCGATAGCGTCTGGGGAGTCCGGCAGCTCGGGCTTCTTGTGCCCGGCGACCACGACGGCCGGGTCGAGGGCGGCGAGGTGCTCTGCCGCCTGTGCCCAGTGCTCCCGCGACTCGGTGGTGGACTCGGTTGTGAACGGGTGGGTGTCGTTGTAGACGACGTCGCCGGCGACGAGGAGCCGGAGGTCAGGAATCCACAAGCTGGTGGTGTGAGCGGTGTCGGTGTGCCCTGCGTCGATGACTTCGAGCCGGTGGCCTTCGAGCTCGACGAACCCTTCTTCAAGCGGTTCCGGGTAGACGGTGACCGGGATCTGCCCAGGAAATAGCTTCTCCCAGAACCCTTGGCGGAATGCTGGCGTGTCATTGATCGGGGCGTCGGCGACGGTCGCGGCGGTGCCGACCGCCCTGGCGCCGGGGAAGGCTGACAGCAATTGGCCTATGCCGAAGAGATGGTCGCCGTGCCCGTGTGTGATGTAGACGTGCGTGAGGGTGCGATCGAACGAGCGCACCCATTCGACGAGGTCGGCATTTTGCTGGATCGAGGTAAAGGTGTCCACGAGCACCGCGTCGTGAGCGCCGTAGACCAGGGTGACCGTGTTGGCGACCCATTGCAGGTCTTCCGGGCCGTGGGGAAGGTCGCGTGTGACGCCTTGGCGGCTAGCGGTCTGCACGGAGTACGAGAGGGCGGCGGGTTCGGGCATGGATTCGCTTTCTGGGTGGGGGATGATTCGGGAGCCGGACAAGCGTGGTGCGCGGCACGCTCAGGCGGGCAGGGTGTCGCGGAGCACGTCGGCGACCGAGGTCGCCTCGAGTTCGCGGCGGATCGCGTCCTCGACGCGTGAGTAGATCGGCACCAGCGCGGGCCGGATGCCCTGCGCGACCGGGCAGATCGGGCTTGGCTCGTTGCGATGCATTGCGAAGGCCGGTTCCGAACCCAGGGCCTCGGCCAGCTGCGCCAGCGTGATCTGCTCCGGCGGTCGCGCGAGCCGCCAGCCTGCTCCTGGGCCACGGCCTGATTCCAGAAGCTTGTGCTTCACCAGTTCGGCCATCAGTCTGCGGATCACGACGGGATTCGTTCTCACACTCCCGGCGAGTTGCTCGGACGTGGTCCATTGGCCGCCGAGTCGTTCATGATAGGCCATCCACGTCAGGGCGTGTGTGGCAATCGTCAGGCGGCTGTTCGCGCTCATGAGAGTACGTAACCATAGCGGTTACACATGCGCAAGCAGTCGCCTCGTCAGGTGGCCCGCGGCAGGCGCAGTTGCTGGGACCGAAGGCCGACTTGCTTTCCTTGTCAACGGGTGGCGGAGCGCCGTAGGCGGCCGGACCCTGGCGACATGAACGACGACGACTACGACAAGACCGACGGCGAGCCGGGAAAGCCGGCTCCCACTGATGTTCACGCCTTCGACCAGACCAACGGCATGGCAGAGGGGCTCGCGGGGGACGCCGATGCGCCTGAGCAGGCGGACAAGCAGACGGCAGATGAGGGCAGCACCGGATTCTTCGCCGTGCCGGCGCCGGGATCTCAGATGGGCGCCGGGGCCGTCCCCGTTGTCGCGACAGATGCCACCGGGGCCGAGTCGGATACGGATGAGGGCTCATCAGCGGATACGGATGATCCGACCCCGGCCTGAGCGGTGACGGGTTTGCGCATCGCTGGACGGCTGGCGCGCTTCCGCGCCGAGATCAGCCGCGGTGCGCTCGTACACCGACCTCCGCATCCCGCACCGCGAGCGACCAAGCCTGGGTCGCGGCCTGGACGGCGTCCCACGGCGAGCCCAGCGGGGGCGTGTATGAGAGGTCCAGCTCGGAGATCTGCTCGACGGTGAGCCCGGCGTAGAGCGCGGTGGCGTACGTGTCGACACGCTTGGCGACCTCGGTGCCGAGCTTCCCGACGAGCTGCGCGCCGAGCAGACGCCCGGTTCGGGTATCGCCGGTGATGCGGAAGTCGATGGGATGAGCGCCGGGGTAATAGCGCTTGTGGTCGTCAGCGGCCGCCGCGGTGGTGAGCGGCGCGAATCCGGATGCAGCGGCCTCATGATCGCGCAACCCGGTGCGCGCGGCCACGAGGTCGAAGACCTTCACGACCTGCGTGCCGACCGATCCGGCGAACTTCGCATCGCCGCCCAGCGCATTCTCGCCCGCGACGCGCCCCTGCTTGTGCGCGGTGGTGCCGAGCGGCAGGTACGTGAGGCCGAGTAGGCGGTGGTGGGTGATGGTGCCGTCGCCGGCCGAGTAGATGTGGGGGAGTCCGGTGCGCATACCCTCGTCGACGACCACCGCGTGGCCCGCACCGAGGGTCGCGCCTGCGCGTTCGAGCAGCTCGGTGTTCGGACGCACGCCGACGACGGCGAGGACAAGATCTGCGGTTCGCGAGAACGGGGTGCCGCCGTGCGTGCCATGGACCGTGAGCCGGGCATCCGTCTTCTCGACGTTGGTGACGGTCGAGTTCACGACCACATCGACTCCGTGAGCGTCGAGCTCGCCGTGGACCAGCGCCCCGAGCTCAGGGTCGAGGGTGGAGAGCACCTCGGGCCCGCGCTGCAGCTGCGTGACGCGGATGCCGCGCGCCGTGAGTGCCTCGGCCATCTCCAGCCCGACGTAGCCGGCGCCGATGATGATCGCCGTCTTCGGGTCGCGTTCCTCGAGGTGGCGGTCGAGGGCGAACGTGTCGCCCATGGAGTGGATGACGTGCAGGCCGTCGTCTGGTCCGAGTGCGGCGAGCCCGGCGATGCCCGCGTGTGAGGGCAACGCGCCGGTGCCGACGACGAGTGCGTCATAGGGGAGGGCTTCGCTCGCGCCATCCGGGCGGCGGACGATGAGCTTCTGCCCGGCCACGTCGATGTCGGTCGCCCAGGTATCCAGCCGGAGGGCCATGCCGGTCGCTTCGAGGTCGGCGGCGGTGCGGTGCGCGAGCGACTGCCACGGCCGCACCTCGCCGGAGAAGTAGTAGGGGATGCCGCAGATCGAGAAGTTCGGGTACCGGTCGGCGACGACGACGGTGACGTCGACGGACGGGTCGAGTTCGCGGGCACGCAGCGCAGCAGAGACGCCGGCGTCGGAGCCGCCGACGGCGATGAGGTGGGTCACGGGGTAGACCTTTCGAGAGCGGATTCCTCGACGTGAGGGACGACGACGTCGTCGGCGGATTCGCCGACGGAGGGAAACTGGATGACCAGCAGCACGGCGCCAAGGGCGGCGCCGACGAACTGGGCGACGACGAACGGGATCACGGATGCGGGTGCGATGCCGGCGAAGGTGTCGCTGAAGATGCGCCCGATAGTGACCGCGGGGTTGGCGAACGCGGTGGACGAGGTGAACCAGTACGCGGCGCCGATGTACGCCCCGACGGCCGGGGCGGCGAGCGCGCCGCGGCCGGTGCGGGCCAGCGCGAAGATCAGGATGACGAGAACGGCGGTCGCGACGACCTCGCCGAGCAGGTGGCCGGCCGTCGCGCGGGCCTTGGTCGAGATCGCGGTCGGCACGTCGAACATGACGTTGGCGAGGATGCTGCCGCCGATCGCTCCCACGATCTGAGCGAGCGAGTATGCGGATGCCTCGCCGAGATGCAGGCCGCTGCGACTCCGCCGCCCGAGGGCCCAGTCGGTCAGCGACACGACGGGGTTGAAGTGGGCGCCGGAGACTGGCCCGAAGATCAGGATCAGCACGGTCAAGCCGAGTGCCGTCGCGATCGAGTTCTCCAGCAGTTGCACCCCCGTGTCGCCTGGCGAGAGCTGCTGCGCAGCGATGCCGGAGCCGACGACGACAGCCACGAGCAGGCCGGTGCCGACGAGCTCGGCGACCAGGCGCCGCCATAGGGAGAGCTTCACGCGACCAGCTTGACGGTGTTGATTCACTCAGTCAAACTTGAGTCAATGAAAGTCGAGGAAAGGCGATCGGTCGATCGGCGGGCCGCAGTGCACGCGGCGCTCGGCGACCCGGTGCGCCTGCAGATCATCGACCGCCTCGTGCTCGCCGACCGCTCGCCCGGCGAGCTTCAGCTCGAGCTCGAGGTCTCGTCGAACCTGATGGCCCACCACCTGCGCACGCTCGAGAACGCGGGTCTGCTGAGACGACACCGCTCCGAGGCGGACCGGCGCCGCAGCTACCTGCGTCTCACGCGTGACGGGCTCGACGGCCTGATGCCGGGCACGATGATCTCGGCGCCACGCGTCGTGTTCGTGTGCACCGCGAATTCCGCCCGCTCTCAGCTGGCTGATGCGCTCTGGCACCAGGTGAGCGGTGTTCCCTCGACTTCGGCCGGCACGCATCCGGCCGATCGCATTGCTCGCGAGGCGCTGCGGACGGCGCGCCGGCATCATCTCGAGCTGACGGATGCTGCGCCGCGCGCCCTCGTGTCGGTCGCGCACCCGGGTGATCTCGTCATCACCGTGTGCGACCGCGCTCACGAGGAACTCGGCGACGGTGGCCTGCACTGGTCGGTGCCGGACCCCGTCACCGCAGGAACTCGGGCGGCGTTCGAGGAAGCGTTCGAGCTGCTCGCCGATCGGGTCGAAGATCTGGCGCCGCGGATCGCCGCGGCCTGAGCCGGATGACCCCTCGGGACTCGACGCCGCATCCGTCCCCGACCCGAGACGGGCTCAAGCGACGGTGACCTGCCGGCAGCCGGGATATCAGCCGAGCGGGATGAGCGTGCGCGTGCCGAGCTCGATCGACTGATTCGACGCCGGCGCGCAGCACGAGCCGCCATCGAGATCCCCGGAACCAGCGCACACACCCGAATCAGGCAGCACGAGTTCGTTTCGCGCCGCCGCCTCGTGATCTCCGGCGAGCTCGGCGACGACGCTGCGCACCTGCTCGTACCCGGTCAGCGCGAGGAACGTCGGCGCGCGCCCGTACGACTTCGCGCCGATGACATAGAGGTTCGGCTCGGGTTGCGCGAGTTCAATCGCTCCGGTCGCGCGCACGGTGCCGCACGAGTGGATGTTCGGGTCGATCTCGGCCGCGAGACCGGCGACCGCCTCGAGACTCGGATCGATCGCCGTGCGCACCTCGCGCAAGATCGACAGATCGGGCCGGAAGCCGGTGAGCACGATGACGTGGTCGACGCCGTCGAGCTGCTGACCGTCGTCGCTGATCAGGGACAGGTGCTGCCCCGTCCGGCGCATTTCCGACGTGCGGAAACCCGTGATCTGCGCGACGCGGCCGTCGGCGACGGCTTCCTCAGCGCGGCCCCCGAGCGCCCCGCGCGCCGGAAGTTGATCGTCTGCGCTCGCGAGTCCAGAGGGTGTGCCCCGGCGGATCGCCCACTCGACACGCGTCCCCTCGGCCCGCTGCACGAGGCCGGCCAGGCGGATGACCGCGTGCGCAGCCGAGTGGCCGCTCCCGATCACTACGACATGCTTTCCCGACAGATGAGAGACCGACGGTGGCACCCGATACGAGACAAGGCCGCTCTCGGCCGCCGCGCGCTCGCCGAGGGCGGGAAGCCCGGAGGCGCCCGCCGGGTTCGGCTTGGCCCACGTGCCTGACGCATCGAGCACCGCACGAGCGCGGAACCGCAGCTCGGTGCCAGCCGCGTTGACCCCCTGGATCTCAAACGGCTGACCGCTGCGGCCCGCGTCGACGACCTTGTCGCGGCCGAGGCGCGCGACACCCGTGACGGTGACTCCGGTTCGCACACGCTCACCGAGCGCGGCTCCGAGCAGTGCCAGGTACTGCTTCACCCACTCGCCACCGGTCGGATAGCCCGCGCGCGGAGCCGACCACCCGGTCGAATCCAGCAGCCGACGTGCCGCCTGGTCGATCAGTTCCGGCCACTCGGAGAACAGACGCACGTGGCTCCACTCGGAGATCGCGGCCCCGACCGTCCCTCCCTGCTCAAGGACGAGCGGCTCGATCCCGCGATCCAGCAGGTGGGCTGCGGCGGCGAGGCCCTGGGGGCCGGCTCCGATCACAACGACGGGCAACTGCTCGCTCACGGCATCCTCCATGAATCGACGTTCTTGAATGCGACCACCATCTCGCATGCATCGACAGATGTCAATGCGATGTGACAGACTCATCTCATGGCCACGACGCTGCCGCTCCTCACGACGGACTCGGCTGCCTGCTGCTCCCCGGTGACCGGCGGCGTGCTCGAGCCCCACGAGGCTGAGCGGATCGCGCGCACCTTCAAAGCGCTCGGCGATCCCACCCGGGTGCGACTGCTGTCGCTGATCGCCGCGAGCGACGGGGGCGAGGCGTGCATCTGCGATCTCACCGACCCGGTCGGCCTCTCCCAGCCCACGGTCTCGCACCACATGAAGCTGCTCGCCGATGCCGGCCTGGTCACCAGAGAGCAGCGCGGCAAGTGGGCCTACTACGCCGTCGTCGAGGAAGCACTGACGAACGCGGCTGCGGCTCTGCGCATCGCGTAGCTTTTCCGGCATCCGTCTGATCGTTGGCGCGCTCGTGCCGAGCCGCTTCGCGAGGACCGTGAGCGCCGTGCCGCACGCTCACGCGCGGGAGCGAAGACTCCTCAACCCGGTGCGGATCTCGCTGATCAGGATCTCGGGCTGTTCGAGGGCGGCGAAGTGTCCGCCCTTCTCGGCCTCGCCGTAGTGAATCAGGTCGGTATAGGTGTCTTCGATCCAACTCCGGGGCAGACGCGGGATGTCGCGCGGGAAGACCGTCACCGCGACCGGCAGTGCGAGCTTCGGCCCGGCCATGGTCGCCGACCTGTTCTCCCAGTAGATGCGGGCGGATGACGCGGCGCTGTTCGTGAACCAGTAGAGCGAGATCGCGTCGAGCATGTCATCGATGCTGAGCGCGTCCTCGGCGAGTCCGCGGTTGTCCGTCTTGGACTGGAACTTCTCGTAGATCCAGGCGGCCTGTCCGGCCGGGGAGTCGGCCAGCGCGAATCCGATGGTCTCCGGCTTCGTCCCCTGGAGGTGGTTCGATCCGCCGAGATAGCCGGTGTAGAGGCCGAGGGTGTCGACGGCGTAGCGCTCCTGGGGCGACAGCGCGTCGGGGATCTCTGCGGGGAAGGCGTATTGGGTGTTGAGGTGGATCCCGAGAAGGCCCTCGGGCCGAATGGCTCCGAGCTCAGAGGTGACGACGGCGCCCCAGTCACCGCCTTGAGCGGCCCACTTCTCGTAGCCGAGGCGGTTCATGAGTTCGGCCCATGCACGCGCGATGCGTGAGGCGGTCCAGCCCGCGTCGGTCGGCTTCTGCGAGAAGCCGAATCCGGGCAGCGACGGAACGACGACATCGAACGAGTCCTCGGCAGCTCCTCCGAACGCCACGGGATCGGTGAGCGGCCCGATGAGCTTCATGAACTCGACGATCGAGCCGGGCCAGCCGTGCGTCAGGATCAAGGGCATGGCGCCGGGATGCTTCGACCTGACGTGGATGAAGTGGATGTCGAGTCCGTCGATCTCGGTCAGGAACTGGGGGAGACGGTTGAGTTCTCGCTCGAATCGGCGCCAGTCGTACTCCCGACCCCAATAGTCGACCAGCGATCGGGCGTTCTCGACGCGGACGCCTTGCGACCAATCCGGAACGGTCTCCGGGTCGGGCCAGCGGGTTCTGGCCAGTCGTTGCTTCAGATCCGCGACCTCGGAGTCCGGGATTGCAACGGTGAATGGGCGGATGGACGTTGACGATGCGGGCGTCGATGAGGTCATGACGTTGTTCTCCTGAGTCTGGATTCACGATGACGAGATCCGTTGCACACTGATGTGCAGTGGGTGTCGATCTGCAATCTACGCCGCTGCACACCGATGTGCAATCATGTGGGGATGGAAACCGAATCCGCCCGGGCGCGCGCCATGAATGACACGCGCAATCGCATCCTTGATGTCTCTCTCGAGGTCTTGGGCGAGAACTCGGACGCCAGCATGGGCGAGATCGCTGTCGCGGCCGGCGTGGTCCGCCGCACCGTCTACGGCCATTTCCCCACCCGCACCGAGCTCGTGCACACCCTGACGCAACGGGCGGTGAGCGAGATCGTGGCCATACTCGACGAGGTGAACGCCCCCGGCCGAGCTGCCGAGCGGGTCTGGGTCGATTTCATCGCTCGCCTCTGGCCGCTCATGCATCGGTATCGAGTACTCGTGGCGCTTCGGCGTGGCGAGTACGGCGACGAGATCCACGCTCTGCTGGGACCGGTCGACACGACCCTGGCCGAGCTCGTGCAACGAGGTCAGGACAGCGGGGAATTCGGGGGGCACCTTCGTGCGGACATCCTCAGCCAGATCGCCTACGCCGCGGTGTTCTCCATCGCGGACAGCAATCGGTCCGACCCGACCCTCGATGCTCGTGCGGCAACCATCGCGAGCCTGCTCGTCCTCGGGGTTCCCGAACCGCACGCACGAGCGCTGGTAGCCGGTGAGGCGTGAGGCGTGAGGCGGAGCATCCGGCGCTTTCGGCCCGCTCGGCTCTCTAAGGTGAGTCTGTGAGCGAAGCGCAGTGGTCGTCCAGCGATGAAGCATTCCAGTACGGAGGCCGCCTGCTCACCGATGGCGAGATCACGCTGCGCGCCCTGCGCGAGTCGGACCTCAGCACCCTGGTCGCGTGGTGGAACAGCCCTGAGTGGGCGGGCCTCCAACAGCGGATCGTCAAGCCGAGGCCAGAGGCGCCGATTGAGGAGATGTTGCGGAACTGGAGCGCGAACAAGCCTCTGGGGGACACGGGCTTCTGCATCGTCAGCAACGAAGGCGGCGAATTGCTCGGCCACCTCACTCTCCACGGGGCGTCACTGCCGGAGCGCTGTGCGTCGTTCGCGATCCTCATCGGCCCTGACCACGTCGGGCACGGCATCGGCCCGAAAGCAACGCTGCTCGCGCTGTCCTACGGATTCCGCGAGCTCGGGCTGAACCGCATCGAGCTGCGAGCCTGGGCCTTCAACACTCGCGCGATCCGCGCTTACGAGAAGGCCGGATTCGTCGTCGAGGGGCGCCGCCGTGACGCGGTCTTCCACGACGGCCGCTTCCACGATGAGCTCATCATGAGCGTCCTCGCCCGCGACTACTTCGCCGCGTAGCCAGCTGCCAGTCGCACCCGAATGGGCAGCAGAGCGTGCCGCCTGCTGCCTCGAGAGGCGGCAGAGACTGCTCAGGCGCTACCCGGGGTGACCGCACCGATCGCATCGCCGATGACGGTCGGGTGCCACGGCGCCCCGATGACGATGCGACGCGGGGGCTGAGTGTCGCCGTTGATGCGGTCAAGCAGAACGCGAGCGGCAGCGGTTCCGAGCTCACGTGCGGGCAGGGTGATGAGATGGATGCCGTGCGGCACGAGTCCGACGAAGGGCAGGTCGCCGAATACGGAGATACCGAAGTCGGCCGGCGTGCGGCCCATCTCTGCGAGTGCCTCGAGCACGCCGATCGCCATCAGGTTGTGGCCGACGAAGATGGCGTCGGGTGGCTCTTCCAGGGCCATCAGCTGCTCGAAGGCAGCCTTGCCGCCGTCGAGCTTCGCGCTGCCATGCACGAGATAGTCCGCCGGGTCGAGCTTCATCCCGGCCGCGGACAGCGCCGCGAGCCAGCCGGCTCCGCGGTCGTGGGCGGTCTGAGTTGTGTCAGGGCCGATGATGCACCCGATGCGCTGGTAGCCGTCAGCGAGTAACAGCTCGGCAGCCGCGCGAGCCCCGCCCTCGTTGTCGACGACGACGGAATCGACGTCAGAGTCATCGAGGGAACGGTCGACCGCGACCACGGGCTGGCGCTGCTCGAGGAGCAATCGAACGTCGGACTGCGATCTCGCGGGTGAGATGATGACGCCGGCCAGGTGCTGCGAAAGAGCGACGTCGAGATACGCGCGCTCCTTGGTGGCCTCCTCGTCGCTGTTGCCGAGCATGACCGAGAAGCCGGAGGCCTGCGCTTCGTCCTCGACGCCGCGCGCGAGCGCGGTGAAGAACGGGTTCTCTATGTCGGCCACGATGAGCCCGATGACGTCGGATGTCTGCGTTCGCAACGCCCGCGCGGCTCGGTTCGGGCGGAAGTCGAGCTCGTCTGCGGCGGCTTTGACGAGCGGCACCAGCTCAGGGGAGACCTTGACACCGTTGAAGACCCGGGAGACCGTGCTCGCTGAGACGCCTGCGAGGGCGGCCACCTGATAGATGGTGACGGCGCGGCGGCCGTCAGCGGGTGAAGGCGTCATTCTCAGATGCTATTCGCAGAAGGCAGGAGCTCAACGGCCGGGATCTCGGCATCGACGAGTCTGGCGTCGTCACCCTCGCAGGTGCCCACGCAACACCTCGTGACGGTCCACCCAGAACCCGTTGTCCAAGCCGACGTGGACGTCGACTCCGCCGTTCTCGCCGACCTCGATCCGCCACACTCGTCGGAAGGGGGTGTCGACGCACTGCTGGTGGATTTCGATGGCACGGTCATCGACCGCTCCGCCGCGGCTCGCAGTCGTGACGGTCGTCATCTCCTCATACGGCCATATCGCGGTAGTGCCGGGCGCCCACGTGCGGCGGTGTGCAGGCACGGCTTCGTGGCCGTGGTCGGACTCCGTTGTCAGGATGAGGCCGTCGCCACTTTCGTCTGGGTCCACGCGCACGCTTCGCACGTGGAGCGTGTTGTAGCTGACATCGATCGTGCGGCCGAGGAGGGTGGCGGTCGCCCCGTTCACGGGGTCCCCGAACTCGGGTACGGCGAGCTCTTGCTGCTCGAGGGCGTCATCGAGCTCGATGCGCGCAGAGACGTCTTCGGGGAGGGGGTCCGTGCTGACCCCGGGGAGCAGGTTCTCCCAGAGCGTCTGCGTGATCGCCCGGTTGTCCTCGGTTCCTGCTGTGAGAGCAACGACCATGTCCTGCCGCGGCAGGACGAACCCGAACTGGCCGTAGCGTCCGTCGAAGCGATAGCCGCCGTGGCGAGACCTCCAGATCTGGAAGCCGTACCCCTGGCTCCAGTCGCTGTCGGGGTCGGACCCGTTCGAGACCTGAGCCGCCGTCGCCGACTCGATCCACGACCGGGACAGCAGTTGACGACCTTGCCATGTGCCGCCCTGCAGATAGAGCTGGGCGACCTTGGCGACGTCCTCCGTGGTCAGGCGCAGGCCCGAGGCCCCGTACTGGATTCCGCGGGAATTCGCTTCCCAGGGCGGCGTCTCGATGCCGAGCGGATCAAACAGCCGCGGCGTGAGGAAGTCGCGGGGACTCTGCCCGGTGCGCGACGTGATCAGGGCGGAGAGGACGAAGCTCGCCCCCGAGTTGTACAAGAAGTGCGTCCCCGGCGGGTATTCGAGCGGAACGTCGAAGAACACCTTGACCCAGTCCTCCTCCGGCTGGGCGCGCATGATCTCCATCGTGTCGACGTCGTGCCCCGTCGCCATCGCCAGCAGGTCGCGGACCCGCACTCCCTCCATGTTGCGACGCACGGCGGCGCTCGCATAGCTCGGGAAGAATGACAAGATCGGGTCGTCGACGGACAAGCGTCCCTCGTCGGCCGCGATGCCGACGGCAGTGGCGGTGAGGCTCTTGGATACGGAGAACATCATGTGCGGACGGTCCGGCGCGTAAGGGGTCCACCAGCCTTCGGCCACGACCTTGCCGTGTCGAAGCGCCATGAGGCTGTGCAGGTTGTGACCGCGTTGATTCGCGGCATTGACGAAGGCGAGGATTGCGCCGGAGGCGACTCCCTGGGACTCCGGCGTTGCCCGCTCGAGGGGTTCGTATGGCACGTTCATCCCTTCTCGGCGCCGGCGGCTTGCCCGGCGGCCAGATACTTCTGCGCGAACAGGAAGACCAGCAGGATCGGCAGCACCGAGATCAGTGCGGCCAGCGCGACCCCGCCTGCCTGCAGCTGGATCGCAGTGAGGTTTCCACCGCCCAGCGCCCCCGTTGCGCTGACCAATAGTTGCAGGCCCGTCTGCAGCGTCGCCAGGTGGTCGGAGGTGAGCATGATGAATGGAAGGAAGAACGCGTTCCACGAGCCGACGGCGGCGAAGAATCCGATCATGACGATCGCGGGCCGCGCAAGGGGAATGAAGATCCGCATCAGGATGCCGATCTCGGAGCAGCCATCGAGCCGCGCCGCCTCGAAGATCGAGTCCGGTACTGCGTTCCGGGCAAAGAGATAGATCATGTAGACGCCGAACGGGAAGAACGCCATGGGCAGGATGACGGACCAGGGCGTGTTGACGAGGTGTACCGCAGACATTTCAAGGTACAGCGGCAGGATCAGCGCTGCGGCGGGCACGACCATCATCATCAGGGTCGTGAAGAGGATCACTGTGCTTCCCCTGAATCGGAACTTGGCCAGCGCGTACCCGGCCGGGACGGCAGTCACCAGCGCGACCGCCACGGCGAGCGCGGTGTACCAGACCGAATTCAGCATCCACTGCCAGAAGATGCCGTGGTCATAGCCGAAGAGGTTCGAGGCTGCGACCCCCACCTCGTGGAAGCTCCCGAATGACAGGGGATTGTCGTAGGAGAGCTGATTGACGGACTTCGTGGGAGCGAGAAGCAGCCAGACGATCGGCAGCCCGAAGAAGATGATGGTGAGAGCGAAGAGCAGATTTCGGCCGGCACGCCCGGCGAGCTGATTGAACATCAATCGTCCCCGATCGAGTAGAGCTTCGTGCCCTTGATGACCCCGACCGCCAGGCCGACGCACACAAGGAGAAGCAGGATTGAGAGGGCGGCGGCCTCCCCGTAGTTCGACTGCTGAGCCGCATAGCTGTATGCGAGCTGGTTGATCGACCAGGTCTGACTGATCTGCCCGGGTGCTCCGGTGCCGATCACTGTGGGCTCAACGAAGACTTGGAAGCCTTGCGCCGTCGAGACGATCAGGATGAACGCCACGTAGCCCTTGATGAGCGGCAGCTTGATCCGCCATGCGAGGTCCCAGGCGTTGGCGCCATCGAGTGTCGCTGACTCGATCACATCCCGGGGGATCGCGGTCAACGCGCCGTAGAGCACGACGACCCAGCCGCCGGCGCCGGCCGCGATGCCCATGACCGCGAGCACGATCGGCAGCGTCTGGTCGGAGAGGAATGATCCGCTCTTGTTCGCGAACATCTTCAGGAGGCCCCCGATGGGGCTGACCTGCGGTGAGAACATGAACAGCCACAGAAGTGCTGCCGCCGACCCGGTGATTGCTCCGGGGATATACGAGATGAAGCGGGTCACTGCGCCGAACTTGGTGTGCTTCGCATCGATGACCAGCGCGAGCAGGAAGACGATGACGATGAGGAGCGGGAGCCACAGCAGCAGGTAGAGCAGCACATGAAGCGAGGCGGTAGGCAGGCGGTAGTCCTCGAGAACGGCGATGAAGTTCTTCGTCAGCGAGAACGTGGTCGGACCGATCGCCTGGGTGACCTGGAAGGCCTGGAACAGACCGTAGAGGGCCGGCGCGACACCGAAGAGGATCAGCAGCACCAGGTAGGGCGCGAGAAAACCCCACGCCGGGGTGCGGCGCCGACGGCGCCGCACCCCCTTCTCAGTCGCACCGGAGATGGCGCTGGTGCGTTCGATGGTGGTGGTCATCGTTCGACTACTTCGTGACCGTGTAGCCGGCGGACTTGGCTGCTGCCGCCGCCTGCTGGCCCCACGAGGTGAGCGCTCCGGACATATTCGTCGCGCCGTTCTTGATCACGGTCGCGTTGAACGAGTCGAGCAGCTGCGTCTCGTAGCGGGTGTAGCCCTCGGCAGGGTTGATCTTGGAAGCCGCCGCCTGGAGCACCGCTGTCGGATCGGAGGCGTACCACGTGTTGCTCTTCTCCTCCGCGAGCCAGATCTTGGCGCTCGGGGCATATGCCGGATACGTGGTCTGAGTCTTCGCGATGCTCGGGTCGGTCGTCATCGCGATCGCGAAGTCGACTGCCGCCTTCTGGTTCTTGCTAGTGCGCGAGACAAGCCAGATGCCGCCTCCGACTGCTCCGGACCAGTTGGTGGTTTCGCCGGCCCAGGTCGGCATCGGGGCGGCCGTGTACTTGCCGGCCGCATTGAACGACGTACCCGAGTTCGTGGTCATGGGCTTGAAGGCGAAGTCGCCCGTCCACGACGCGCCGACCATGGCCACGACCTTGCCCTGGGCGATCTGGTCGTCGTACGTCTTGTCGAACAGATCGAGCGTGGACAGCGTGCCGTTGGCCAGCAGCGGACCGATGACGTCTCCGACGCGCGTGCACTTCGGATCGGCGGTGTTGATCTTCACGGACGAAACGCCGGTCGTGTCGAGGACCGGGCAGCCGCTCGAGCCGAAGAAGGCGTCAACTCCATAGCGGCCGTTGATCGTGCCGAGGTTGTAGCCGGGGTGCTCCTTCGCCAGCTTGACGCCGAGTTGCTCGAACTGCGCGAACGTCGTGGGCACCTGGTAACCCCACTGCTGGAAGAGCGGCTTGTTGTACCACAGCACCGTCTGGCCGAGGTCGTTGCCGAGGCAGTAGATCTGGCCGCTGAAGGTGCAGCGGCTGAGCACGCCGGTCGGGAACCCGTCAAGGATGTTCTTCGGCACGACCTTGTTGAGCGGAAGGGCGTAGTTGATCGGGTTCGCGGCGAGGTTGGCGGCCTCATCCGGCGCGCCGATGAACACGACGTCCGGGACCCCGCTGCCTGCCTTCTCGGCGAGCGAGATCTTCTGGGTGTTGACCCCCTGGGTGGCGTCGATGACGTCGACGGTGATCTTTTCGCTCGGGTGGGCCTTGGCGTAGGCCTCCGCCTGGGGCTGGCGGGCAGCGTCGACCCAGATGGTGAGCGGTGCCTTCGGGTCCTGCTTGGTCGCGGTGGATCCCCCTGAACTGCAGCCAGAGACTACGAGGGCCACCGCCGCTCCGATTGTCAAGGCGATGAGTGCCTTGTGCTTGCGCATGCTGTTCTCCTTTGAAACATGGCATTGGTCTCAGCCTCCGCAGAGGACTGAAATGGATTGCTAGAACGCGGTTAGTGGTGTACGTGCAACAGCCAGCAATCGATTTCTCACAAGGTAGGAGTCGATGCGCGTGCTGTCAAGGACGCGGTGCCGGAGGTCGCCCTCCCGCCCCGCGAGACGGGTCAGCGGTTGATGCCAGCCTTGTGGACGAGCAGGTTGGCGTAGGGACGTCGGTCGCCGGTCTGGACGATGAGGGCGGCGTTCGCCGCGAGCTCGTAGAAAGCGTGCCGGTCGACGAGTTCGGCCCCCGCTGCGAGTTCAGCAGGGCACTCATCGAGCAGCTGCTGCTGTACAGCGAGCCGCCCGCTAGGCGCGTGCATGATGCCGATGGGTTCCGCCGGGTCAATGGGGAAGACGGTGAAAATCGAGTGGGCGGCCGAGGGCGCGTCGATTCCGCGCAACGAGATGACGCGGCGGGGCCCGAGTCGCTGGGCTGGAAAATTGGCGTCGGCGATGACGAGGGCGTCGCCGTGCCCCATGTGGTCCAATGCCAGGAGCAGTTCTCCGCTCAGCAGGGGGTCGATCCCGAGAAGCATGTGTTCGTTCTTTCGCTAGGTGACAGGGTCAGATGGTGATGGCGCCGCACAGGTGGACCTGCACGCCGAGCTCGTCGAAAAGGGCTGCTTTGGCCCGCAGTGCGTTGTCGGCCGTAGCCGCATCCGGCGCATAGACGACCTGAATGTGGTTCGCGCGATGGCGCGCCATGAGCTGGTCCCGGCTCACGCCATCGAGCACCGCGTGCATGATCGGCCATTGGGGATCGGTGGCGTCCAGCCGACGCTGGGTCTCTTCAGGCGGCAGCTCGACGACATGTCCTCGCCCGAGGTCGAGGTGCAGCCGGCCGTCCATGATGAACAACCGCGACCAGACGATCTCACCCGGCTTCGAGCAGCCGGCGAGCGTGCCGCCACCGAGCGGGAAGAACATCGGCGGCTGGCGCAGGCTGTAGCTGCGGTGATAGCCGCCGTTGTGGCTCGCGGGAACGGAGCCGGAGATCTCGAACACCCAGACGAATTCGCCGTCGTATTCCTCGCCCCACCGCACATCGTGGAGGGTGGTCGCGGGGTCCAAGCCCATCGCCTTCCAGATGCGATTGGTGGCGAGAGCATCGACCGCGACGCCTTCGTCGACCTCATTGAAATGGGGCAGCGCATCGCCCTCGTAGAGCACTCGTGAGCCGTCTCTGCTGCGCACCGGCGGCCGCTCGACGTTGTTGAGTAGGCCTTCGGCGAGGTCGCTTGCCGGCACGGTGTCCTTGAGGCCTTGCTGGTACTGGATGCCCACGGCGTCGAGCCCGAAGTCGTCGCTGATGCGTAGTGCGGCGATATACATCTTCAATTGCGAGGCGACCTGGTCGGGTGTCAGCTCCAGGTTCGGATCTTCGCCGAATCGAAAGTCAAGGCCCGCCTCGTCGAGCCACGCCTTGGCTGCATCGGCTTCCTCGTCAGTCACCCGATTCATTTCGACGACGAGGGCGCTCTGCGACAAGCGTTCCTTGAAGACGCCGAGCGGGTTCAGCAGCTCGTCGTCGATGATCGCGTTGTACATGCCCATGCAGCCCTCGTCGAACACGCCGACGATGGCTTTCTCCTGCTGGAGCTGCCGCGCGAGTGCGCGGCCGAGCCGGACCTCTTCGGTGCCTTCGTCGAGGGCGCCCAGATCGTGGACATGGCTGACGTCGTGGGAGATGTCGCCGGTGTGCAGCCATTCTCCGAGGCGCTCAAGCGCCCACGCGTCCGTGAAGTCTTTGCTCCACAGGCTGGAATACCCGACGTTCGCCTTGGTCAGGCTTCCCGCGAGGTTCAGCATGCCGACCAGGCCGGGAAAGTCGCCGGCCCAGTTCGCGACGAGCAGGATCGGGCCGGTGTGGGTGCGCAGGCCCGGAAGCACGTGGTGGCTGTATTGCCATACGGCGTCGACGACGACGATCGGTGCGTCGGGAGGAATCGTCGCGAACACGTCGATGCCGCGTCGCTGGCTGTCGATGAAGCCGTGCCCGAGGGTCGGGTCGACGCCGTGAGCCCGCTCCACCGCCCACCCCAATTGGGACACGGCTCGCCCGAAGTCGGCCTCGAGTTTCTGCTGCGTCGGCCAGCACTTGACATTGGCGGACAGGCGCAGGTCGCCGCTCGCGACCGTGTAGAGCGTCTTCGCCGGGGCGGCGGGATGGGTGCGGGGGGAGGGGAATGCGTACGTCAACTCTGGCGATCCTTCTTCTCTGATGCTGCCGTCCGCGTCGACGTCAGCTCATGGCGGCAATAGTACAGAAATCGATTGCTGGCGCAAGCGTCGCCGACGCGGTAGCGTCAAAAAGAGGTTCGAATCACCGCTTCGAGGAAGAAGAGAGATGTCTGCGTCCGGCGTCAAGCAGCCCCAGTACGATCGTTCGTCGACGACCGTGGGGATCGTCCATTTCGGTGTCGGCGGATTCCATCGGGCGCATCAGGCGATGGTGGTCGACACGCTCATGAACGAGGGCAAGGCGCTCGACTGGGCGATCTGCGGAGTCGGCGTTCTGCCTCATGACCGGGCGATGCGTGACGCGCTCGCGGCTCAGGACTGTCTCTACACTCTGGTTCTCAAGCATGAGGACGGCACGCGTGAAGCGCGCACCATCGGCTCTATCAAGGAGTACCTGTTTGCACCCGACGACCCGGATCGCGTCATCGAAAGGATGGCCGACCCAGCCGTGCGAATCGTCTCCCTCACCATCACCGAGGGCGGCTACAACACGAACCAGGTGACGGGGGAGTTCGACGATGGGAACCCCGATGTCGTTGCCGACCTCGCGGACGGCGTCCGCCCACGCACGGTGTTCGGGCTCGTGACCGAGGCCCTTCGCCGCAGGCGGCAGCGGGGGGTTGCGCCCTTCACGATCATGTCTTGCGACAACATTCAGGGCAACGGCGGTGTCGCGGCGCGTGCGTTCACCCGCTTCGCCTCCCTTCGCGACCCGGAACTCGGCGACTGGATCGAACGGAATGTGTCGTTCCCGAACTCGATGGTGGACCGCATCACCCCGGTGACGACCGACGAGGACCGGCAGTCGATCGCGGCAGAATTCAGCGTGACGGATGCATGGCCCGTGGTCGCCGAGCCGTTCTTCCAATGGGTGCTGGAAGATGCGTTCCCGCTCGGCCGGCCGCCATACGAGGAGGCGGGCGTGCAGGTCGTCGGCGATGTCGAGCCGTACGAACTGATGAAGCTGCGCCTGCTTAACGCGGGACATCAGGCCATCGCCTACTTCGGCGTGCTCGCGGGGTACACGTACGCGCACGAGGCGGCGCGCGATCCACTCTTCGTCGGACTTCTGCGACGGTATTGGTCGCAGGAGGCGCGCCCGACGCTGCGGCCTGTGCCCGGCGTCGACCTCGACGAGTACACCGACGAGCTCCTTCAGCGATTCGGTAACGAGTACGTGCGCGACACCCTCGCGCGGTTGGCGACCGACTCGTCGGACCGGATCCCCAAATGGCTTCTGCCCGTCGTCCGCGACCAGCTTGCCGCAGGCGGTGAGGTGGACGCCGCGGCGGCGATCGTGGCGAGCTGGGCGCGCTACGCGGAAGGTGTCGACGAGACGGGGAATCCGATCTCGATCGTCGATCGATACGCCGCCGAGCGGCACGCTGCTGCGCTTGAACAGGCCGCGGATCCGCTCGCGTTCGTGCGCGACGAGAGCCTGTTCGGTTCGTTAGCAGCCGAGTCGGCGTTCACCGAACCGTACCTGCGCACTCTCGCGCTGCTGCAAGCGACGGGGGCACGCGCGGCGCTCAAGGCGCTCGCAGACTGACACGTCCGCGCCGCACTGCCGGATGGCGGTGCGGCGCCAGTGATGGACAAGGCATCGTCGCGCCGGGCCCATAAGGTACGCCGCCGCGCGCCCGGCGCCAAGACCCATGGGCGTTCATGACGACACGCGGCGACGCATTGCGTAAGGCGCGGACACGTGCGGAAACACAGGTGTCGCAGACGACGGCGGCTGCGCAAGATCGAGCCATCGGCCCGGGAATCTGCACTTTCTCGCGGGCCGGCCCCGCAGGCGCAGAGCGCCGCCGCCAAGATCCTCACCCGCAAGGAGCCACGTGTCCTCCCATCGCTTCGGTAAGCGCCGTATCTCGGCGATAGCCCTCGTCCTCGCGCTCGCATCGACGCTGGCCGCGTGCTCGACGAACTCATCGGCCTCGACGACAGCCTCCGCAGGCAAGCCGGTTGCCGGTGGAACCCTCACCTATCTCGAGAACGAGGAGGAGGCCTGCCTCGACCCGGAGATCGGGGGCGACATCCCGCAGGCGATGATCGGTCAGCAGATCACCGACGACCTCGTCTACGAGGGCCCCGGCGGGAAGATCGAGCCCTGGCTGGCCAAGTCCTGGACGGTCTCGCCGAGCGGGCTCCAGTACACCTTCACCCTGCGCGACGACGTGAAGTTCACCGACGGCACGCCGCTGAACGCCGCTGCCGTCAAGGCGAATCTCGACCGCGTGGTGAACCCCAAGACCGGATCGTCGACGGACGGCGGCTACATCGCGCCGTTCTATAAGAACTCGGTCGTCGTCAGCCCGTATGTGCTCCAGGTGAACCTCAAGCAGGCGGACACGTCGCTGCTCGACGTGCTGGCGCAGGGCTACATCGGAATCGAATCCCCGAAGGGGCTCGCGCGCGGGCAAGAGGCCAACTGCAACGACCCGATCGGAACGGGACCGTTCGAGGTCAAGAGCTACACGCCGAATCAGCAAGTCGTGCTGGTCCGCAACCCGAACTACAACTCCGCCCCTCCCGGGTCGGCGCACCAGGGACCGGCCTACCTCAGCAAGATCATCTGGAAGATCGTGCCCGACGACACCGTGCGCTACGAGGCGCTCGCCAAGAACCAGGCCGATGTGATCTATGACCCGCCGGCCCAGGAGTGGAAGGCGATCCAGGCCAGCGGCAACGAGAAGATCTTCACGCACGAACGCCCGGGCAGCCCGACCGGAATCACCTTCAACGTCGACAAGGCGCCGCTCGACGACGTGCGGGTTCGTCAGGCCCTGATCTACGCGTCCGACGAGGCCGCCGACCTGAAGAGCGCATACCTCGACACCTACCCCTTCGTGGGCAGCCCGCTTGTCGAAGGCACGCCGGACTACGACGCGGCGTTGCAGAACGCGTACCCGTACAGCGTTTCCAAGGCGGGCAAGCTGCTCGACGCCGCGGGCTGGACCTCGCGCAACTCGGACGGGTACCGCACGAAGAACGGTCAGGTCCTCAAGGTCGCGATCCCGTATGACTCCGACGCGGGGCAGACGCCGACCGAGGACCTCACCCTGTACCAGGACATTCAGGCGTCCGAGAAGAAGGCGGGCATCGACGTCGTCCTGCAACCCGTGAGCACCACTGCGCTGGACAACCTCTACGAGACGCACGATTATCAGACGCTCGCCGGCAACTACTGGATCACCAATACCCCGGACGTGCTTCGCACCCTGTTCTCGACGCAGGCGCTCAAGTACTACGGCACGAACGGCACCAACTATTCCAACCCGACGCTGGACTCGCTGCTGGCCAAGGGGTTGAGCGATCAGGACGCCACTTCTCGGAACCAGCTGTACACGCAAGCCCAGCAGCTCGTGTCCAAGGCGGCGCTGCAACTCAATCTGTATCCGGCCGAGGAACGGCTCGCCTACGCCTCGGACGTCCACGGAATCACGGCTGACTACGCCGTGGGCCTGCCCGACTTCCACGACGCCTGGATCTCGAAGCAATGACGACCGTCGAACCGCTTGTCGGGGAGGGACCCGTCCTCGGGGAGAGCCCATCGCCGCTGGAGACCGCGCCGGACGAGCGCCTGCGCCGCCGTGGCGCGGTGCGGCGGCTGATCGGCGCAATCGGCAGCAGCGTCTTCGTGCTCTGGGGCGCGGCGACCGTCACGTTCATCGCGATCAATGTCATGCCGGGCGATCCCGCTGTCGCGATGGCGGGCGGAGTGCAGAGTCACCCGAGCCACGCCGTGGTCGCCGCCATCGACGCCCAGTACGGCTTCAACAAGCCCATCTTCGTCCAGTACCTGCTCTATCTCGGGCGTCTCGTCCAAGGGCAGCTCGGGTACTCGTCGACGCAGAAGCAGCAGGTGGTGACCGTCATCGGTCAGAATCTCGGCGCGACGCTGCTTCTGACCGTGTCTGCGCTGGTGCTCGCGTGGCTCCTCGCGATCGCCTCGTCGCTCGTCACGGTGAAGCGCGGGCGAATCGGCTCGGCGGTCGGATCGGCCATTGAGGTCCTGGCCGCCGCGCTGCCGCAGTACTGGCTCGGCATCCTCCTCCTCGAGGTGTTCGCGTTCCGGTTGGGCTGGATTCCCGCGACCGGCGGGACGGGATTCATCGGGCTGATCCTGCCGGGCCTCACGCTCGGCATACCGCTCGCTGGATTCATGTCGCAGGTGACCCGCGAGGAGTTCGAGTCGACCCTCGAGCAGCCCTTCGTCACCTCCGCGCGATCTCGGGGCATGAGCGACTGGGGTGTGCGCATCAAGCACGGGCTTCGCCACGCCGCGCTACCAGGGCTCACGCTCTCCGGCTGGGCGCTCGGCTCTCTCATCAGCGGTGCGGTGATCGTCGAGACGCTCTTCTCTCGGCAGGGCCTCGGCAACATGCTGCTTCAGGCCGTGACCCAGCAGGACATGCCGCTCACCGTCGGAATCACCTTGATCGTGGCTCTCGTCTACGTGGTGGCAAACATTGTCGTCGACGCGCTTTACGTCGTCGCCGACCCGCGATTGAGGACGTCATGACCGAGACAGTAGGCACGCGAGAGGCGTCCGTCGGGAATGCGGGAGCGGTCGAGAGCCGGGTGTCGACGGATGCCGGGAGCGGCGCGCGTCCCTCCGCGGCGCGCAGCGGAAGACGCGTGCGGGTACCCGGGATCGGGGCGATCATCTCGATCCTGTTCCTCCTCTTCCTCGTCGTCGCGGCGTTCTTCCCCGAGGCACTGACTCACTACAAACCGCTCGAGATCGATCCGACGCAAGCGCTGCTGCCCCCGTCGTTCCAGCACCTGTTCGGTACCGATCAGTCGGGGCGCGACGTCTTCACCCGCGTCGTGTACGGCACCAGCGCGTCGCTCTCGATCGGAATCATCGCGACCGCTCTCGGACTGGTGATCGCGACGGCGCTCGGCGTCGCGGCCGGCCTCGGCGGCCGCCTGGCTGACGGCGCCATCGGGCGGTTCCTGGAGATCCTCTTCGCGTTCCCGTCCCTGCTGCTCGCGCTGCTGTTCGTCACGATGTTCGGCGCGAATGTGACAACGCTGGTCATCGCGGTCGGCCTCGGCTCCGCGCCGGGTTATGCGCGGATGATTCGCGGCCAGGTCATCGCCATCAAGAACGCGGCGTATGTCGAGGCGTCCTACGTGCTGGGGCATTCCCGCATCCGCGTGCTGTGGCGAACCATCCTGCCCAATGCAATGCGGCCGCTGATCGTGCTCGGCACGCTCGGCGTCGGCCAGTCGATCGTGTGGGCATCCTCGCTCAGTTTTCTCGGGCTCGGCGCCGCACCGCCCGCGCCCGAGTGGGGCGCCATGCTCGCCGCGGGTCGCGACTTCATCGGGACCGCGTGGTGGACCGAGCTGTTCCCCGGCGCGATCATCGTCGGCATCACTCTCGCGACGACAACGCTGGGGCGCCTCATTCAGCGTCGATTCGAAGGCAGGACCAACTGATGAGCACTGAGCTGTCGTCCGACTCCGCGACGCAGGCCAACGCGCCGGCTCGCGCCGAGTACGCGTTCCAGGTCGAGAACCTGACGGTGGCCTTCGGTCACGGCGCCGACCGCCGCGAGGTCGTGAAGGGTGTCTCCTTCTCCGTCCGGCGCGGCGAGTCGTTCGCCATCGTCGGCGAGTCGGGCTCAGGCAAGAGCGTGACGGCGCGCACGCTGATCGGACTCACCGGGGCCGTCGCCGAGGTGAGCGCGTCACGTCTGGAACTCAACGGCGCCGACACGCGTCGTCTCAGCGACCGGCAGTGGGGCGCGATCCGCGGTCGTGACGTCGGGTTCATCCTCCAGGATGCGCTGGTCTCGCTTGACGCCCTGCGCCCCGTCGGTCGCGAGATCGAGGAGACTCTCAAGCTGCACCGTTTCGGTGACGCCCGGCAACGGCGTGCGCGCGTGCTCGAGGTGCTGGCGCAGGTCGGCGTTCCTGAGCCGGAACTGCGCGCCCGTCAGCTGCCCGGCCAGTTGTCCGGTGGTCTGCGACAGCGTGCGCTCATCGCCTCAGCCATCGCGCTCAACCCCTCCGTCGTCATCGCCGACGAGCCCACGACGGCACTCGATGTGACCGTCCAGTCGCAGATCATCGCATTGCTCGACGAGATGAAGCGGAAGGATGGCGCGCTGCTTGTCATCAGCCACGACCTCGCGGTCGTCAGCCGTCTGGCCGATCGCATCGCGGTGATGAACCAGGGGGTCATCGTCGAACAGGGGCCGACCGCGGAAGTGCTGTCGAACCCGAAGGACCCCTATACCCAGTCGCTCCTCGACGCGGTGCCCTCAGCTCATTCCCGCGGCACGCGCCTGTCGAAGAGACCGCGCCGCGTGGCGGCGCCGGCGACGGTCCGCACTCGTCCGACGCCGTCCCAGACCAATGGCGTGCGCCCGCCGATCATCGCCGCAGAGCATCTCACGAAGCGCTATCGCGGCCCCGACGGCGTAACGCGCACGGTAGTCGACGACGTCTCGTTCGAGCTGCGGCGCGGTGAGACGCTCGGCGTGGTGGGGGAGTCCGGTTCAGGCAAGACGACGGTCGCCCGCCTCGCTCTCGCGATCACGGGCGCCGATGGCGGCCGCGTGCTGATCGACGGCGAACCGTGGTCGGACGTCCCGGAACGGACGCGTCGTCCACGCCGCCGCCTCATCACGACGGTCTACCAGGACCCGCTCAGCTCCTTCGATCCGCGCTGGACCGTCGAGAAGATCCTGCACGACGCCATTCCGGCCGACGGCGCCTACCGCGGTCGCTCCGCGCGCGCGGCGCGTGCTCTGGAACTGCTCCAGCTCGTCGACCTGGGCGCGGAACACCTCGACCGCCGACCGCTGCTCCTTTCCGGCGGGCAGCGTCAGCGCGTCGCCATCGCCCGTGCGCTGGCACCCGAGCCGGATGTGATCGTGTGCGACGAGTCCGTCTCGGCACTCGACGTGTCGATTCAGGCGCAGGTGCTCGACCTGCTCGCGGACCTGCAGGCCGACCTGGGCCTCAGCTACCTCTTCATCTCGCACGACCTTGGCGTGATCCACCATGTCAGCGACCGCATCCTCGTCATGCACGGCGGGCGCGTCGTCGAGCAGGGCGACGCGGACGAGGTGTTCGGCAACCCGCAGCAGGACTACACCAAGCAGCTCCTCAGCGCCATTCCGTCGCTCGAGCGGGCACGGTAAGGGAGTCACCTGCGGCCGCGGAAATCGCGCCGGAAGGAGGAGCGGCTCAGTTGCGGCGCCAGATGGCCAGATTGAGCGCGGTGGCGAAGCCTGTCCAGGCGAGGTAGGGGAGCAGCAGTGCCGCCGCCGGCCGGTCGCGGCGATTGGTCCGTACGATCAGCGCGACGTTGACGGCATCGAGGGCGACGATGGCCGCGAGCGCGGTGGAGGGGGAGCGCGCGGCGAAGAACGCCCAACACCAGCCGGCATTCAGAGCGAGATCGGCGCCGAGGATGGAGGCGTAAGCACCGGGCCGTCCGCCACGGGACTCCGCCTTCAGGGCACGAGCCGCCGCCCAGGCGATCGACGCATAGAGCGGGGTCCACACGATGGGGAACGCCTGCGGCGGCGGCTGCCACGCAGGTTTAGCGAGCGCCCGGTACCAGGCGCTGGTGGGCCTGGTTCCCACTGCGCCTGCAACAGCCGCCGCGGTCGTTGCCGTTGCCGCAACCACACCCCATCGCGCCATGCCCACCATGGTGGCTGGCAGTGATGAAGGTCCGTAAGGGGGTTGCCGAACGGCATCGGAGCTCGACACTGCCGAGCGATCCCCGCGAATCAGGACTGCGGGTGGGCCGGAGCATGATGCTCCGGCCCGATCCTGCTGCGGTCTGCGGTCAACTGGCCGGAGGAGTCAGCACGCCGTCGATGAGGTACACGGTTGCGTTGGCGGTGTGGACCCCGCCGCAGATCACGTTCGCCCCGTCGACCTTGATCGAGTCGCCGGACCCGGTCACCGTGACCGGTGCCCCTTCGACGGTGGTGTGGGTTCCATCGATCTGGTCAGGCGTCAGCTGACCGGACACGACGTGATAGGTGAGGGTCTTCTTGAGGGTGGCGGCGCCGGCCGGCGTCTTCAGCATCGCCATGGTCGAGGCCGGCAGCTTGGCGAACGCCGAGTCCACTGGGGCGAAGACAGTGAATTGGCCGCCGTCGAGGGTGCTGACGAGATTTACCTGCGAGTTGAGCTTGCCCGAGACCGCGCTCACGAGACTAGTGAGCATCGGGTTGTTGGACGCGGCGACTGCGACAGGATCCGTGGACATGCCCACGATCGACCCGGGACCGCTCGGCTCCGACTTCGCGTAGGCGGCGCATCCGCTGCCGACCAGGTCGGCACTGGCGGAACTCATCGCGCTGGAGTTGCTTGGCGTGCTCATCGGCGTGCTCATCGCCGTGCTGCTCGAGGAGGACTTCGATGTGCCAGAGGAGCTGTCGCTTCCGTGGGCGGTGCAGCCCGCGACCCCGGCTGTGACGAGGACGGCGACGCCGATGGTGCTCAGCAGCTGACGCTTGGTGGTTCGCATGAACTTTCTCCTTCGTGAAGGTTCCGGCCGAATGCGGCCGTCACGAAAGCCTTCGGAACCCCGCCGCCGACGGATTGGTCCGTTTTCGGACAGGACGTCGGAACGTGCCCGACCAATCCGGATCGCGGCTCGTCCCGAACCCCCTTACGAACAGCTCGAGCAGCACGGATGTCGCTGCGACGAGTCCGAGAACGATCAGCCCCTCGAAAGGCCCGCGATGTACCTGACGCTCGTGATCATCGGATTCCTCGGAGGCCTCATCACAGGCATCTCACCCTGCATCCTCCCTGTGCTGCCGGTCGTCTTCCTGTCGGGTGGCGCGCAGAGCGCCCGAGGCGACGAGCTCGGTCGGCCCACTTCCCGCTCGCGTCCCTACCTTGTGATCGCCGGCATCGTGATCAGCTTCAGTGCGTTCACCCTCGCCGGCTCATTCGTGCTCTCTCTCCTTCATCTGCCGCAAGACGTCTTGGAGTACGCCGGGATCGCGGTTCTCATGCTCATCGGCGTCGGGCTCATCGTTCCGCGCTTCGAGGCGATCCTGGAGAAGCCGTTCTCGAAGATCCCGCAGCGCAGTGTCGGAACCGACCATGGCGGCTTCGTCCTCGGCATCGCACTCGGTGCGGTCTACGTGCCGTGCGCGGGTCCTGTGCTCGCCGCCATCACAGTCGCGGGGTCCACGGGACGCATCGGCATTCAGACCGTGGTGCTCACGGCATCGTTCGCCGTCGGCGCGGGGATTCCGCTGCTGGTGTTCGCCTTGGCGGGCCGTGGCGTGGCCGAAAGGATTCGTGCCTTCCGGAAACATCAGCGCGGCATCCGTCTCACCGGGGGAGTCGTGATGGTCGCGCTCGCCATCGGCATCGCGTTCGGCCTCCCCGCCTACCTGCAGCGACTCGTACCCGACTACACCAACGCCCTGCAGAGCCGCTTCTCCTCCTCCGCCCAGGTGACGCATGCTCTCGACCTCGGCGGCCTCGTGAACGCGCAGAACAAGGACCTGTCGAAGTGCACGAACGATGCGACGAAGCTCGAGAGCTGCGGCACCGCACCGCAGATCGTCGGGATTCAGCAATGGCTCAACACGCCAGGCAACGAGCCGATCGCGCTGACTCAGGAAAAGGGCAAGGTCGTGCTGGTCGACTTCTGGGCGTACTCGTGCATCAACTGCCAGCGCGCGATACCTCACGTGGTCGCGTGGAACCGACTCTACGCAAAGGACGGCCTCGAGATCATCGGCGTCCACTCGCCCGAGTACTCGTTCGAGAAAGTGCCCGGAAACGTCGAGGCCGGTGCGAAGTCTCTCGGGATCACGTATCCCGTGGCGATCGACAACGACCTCGCGACCTGGACGAACTATCGCAATCAGTACTGGCCCGCCGAGTATCTGATCGATGCGTCGGGCACGGTCCGGCACGTTCAGTTCGGGGAGGGGGACTACTCGCAGACCGAGTCCATGATCCGGCAACTCCTCACCCAGGCGAATCCTGGCGTCAAGCTGCCAGCGCCATCTGATCTTCGGGACACCACTCCGAAATCCGGCTCGACCACGCAGGAGACGTTCTTCGGCACGAGCAAGGTCGTCGACTACGGCGGCCCTCAGAAATACTCGCCCCTCACCAGCAGCTTCTCGCTTCCAGCCGATCAGGCGGAGAACACCTTCGCCCTCGACGGGAAGTGGGCGCTGGAGGCGCAGGACGCACGCCCGACCGCCCCGGGCGCCATGGTGAGGCTGAAATACCACGCGACGCGGGTCGAGATGGTGCTCGGCGGGTCGGGGACCGTCGACTATGTCGATCCACAGTCCGGCCACAAGAAGTCGATCACCGTGAGCGGCACGCCCCGGGCTTACCTGCTCACCACCTCCGCGACAACCGACCCGCGAACCCTCAGCGTCGCCGTGGGGCCTGGAGTCGACGCCTACTCGTTCACCTTCGGATGATCGATGATCGACGTGGCATTGGCGGCGGCAGCGCAAGCCCTGATCGATGCGCGCGGCCCGCGAATAAGGTGGGGCTCAGACCGGGTGCGCACCACGGCTGCCCCTGTCCGAAAGGGCTGTGTGCACGAACATCGTGATCGGGATGCGCGTTTCGCATCCCTCATGAGCAGGATCGCGGCCTCCGACCAACTCGCCTTCGCGCAGCTCTTCGACGAGCTCGCGCCGCACGTGCTCGCGCTGATCAGGCGCGTTGTCATCGACCCGTCCCAGTCGGAAGAGGTCCTGCAAGACGTGTTTCTCGAGCTGTGGCAGACGGCCGCACGCTTCGACGCGGCTCGGGGAACGGCCGTGGCGTTCGTGATGACGCTGGGCCACCGCCGGGCGGTCGATAGAGTGCGCTCGTCGCAGGCGGCGCGCGAGCGGGATCTGAGGATCGGCATCCGCGATCTCGCGGCGCCCGAGCCCGGTCCGGAGGAGGCCGTGGAGTTGAGGCTGGAGGGGGATCGGGTGGCTAGCGCGCTCGACCGTCTCAGCCCGCTGCAGCGGCAGGCGATCTCACTTGCGTACTACAGCGGGCTCAGCCACTCCGAGATCGCGACTCGGCTAGGACTGCCTCTCGGGACGGTCAAGACCCGGGTGCGCGATGCCATGATCCGATTACGCGTCGAGCTCGGAGTGTGATGATGAACGAGCACATGACTCCTCACGAGGCCGACGACCGTCACCGTCGCGACGACGCGGCACGCGACGAGCTTGCCGACGCTCTCGGTGCGCTCGACGACGACGAGGCGCTCGCGTTCACCGACGCGGCCGCGGAACTGGCCATGCAGCTGCCCCCGGTGGCGCCAGAAGCGAAGACCAGGGCGGCCCTGCTCGCACAGATCGGTGCGCGTGCAGCGCAGGAGCCGGTGGGCGGCGCGCCCGTTGCGAACCTCGAGACGCACCGCAGGTCACGGCGACGGCTCGGCAGAGCCGGCCTCGTGCTTGCCGCGGTGGCTGCCGCCCTGGTGCTGTTCTTCGGCGGCTTCGCCAGCCGCACTCTTGTGGGCGGAGGACACTCGGAAGACGCAGCGGGCGGCGATTCGATCGCGAAGATCCTGGCGCAACCCGACGCACAGCGAGCGAGCCAGCCGATCAGCACTGGGGGCACAGCCACCCTGGTGTGGTCTGCGAAACAGGGACGCGCCGCGATCATCCTGAACAATGCCCGACCGGTCCCGTCGGGCAAGACCTATGAACTGTGGTTCATCCGAGCCGGCACTCCGGTCGCGGCGGGAACGCTGAACGCGTCCGCCGCCGCGCTCAGCACGGGGGAACTCCGCGGAGCGATCGAGCACGATGATCAGGTCGCGATGACACTCGAGCCGAGTGCCGGCGTTTCGCAGCCCACGACGACGCCGATCGTTGTGATCCCGACGTCGGCGGCGCCGTGAGTCGCTCCCGAGTGCGGCCCGCGCTCTAGCGCTGCTGAGCCTCGGCTTCCGCGGTGGTAGTGATGCGGGTTGCCATGCCGCTGAAAATCAGGCCATGGAACGGAAGCACCGTGATCCAATAGAGCCTCCCCCTGAGGCCACGGGGAAAGAAGATCGCGCGCTGCTGGTAGCAGGCGCCTTCCCCAGCGGGGGAGCTGCTGAGCTCGAGCCACGCGTCCCCGGGGACCTTCATCTCCGCCCTGAGGCGTAGCAGGTGTCCTTCTTCGATCGCCTCGACGCGCCAGAAGTCGATGGCGTCGCCCACGCGCGCGGAGCTGACGCTGCGCCGGCCCCGCTGCAGCCCGACGCCACCCGACAGGCGATCGAACCAGCCGCGTATCGCCCAGAGGAGCGGGGACGAGTACCAGCCGTTGCGGCCGCCGATGCCGATGATGACCGACCACAGCCGCTCCGCCGACGCTGTGGTGCGTTGTGAGCGACGATCGGTGAAGACGGCCCGACCGGCCCAATCGGGGTCGCTGGGCAGCGGGTCGCTCGGGGAAGTGCCGAGCTCGGCATCGACCCAACTGGTCTCCACCGAATCGGCGTCGATGCGGCCCAGGGCGAGGCGGACGGCCCGGCGGTAGGGGGTGACGCCATTGCCTGGCGGCGGGATGATCTCGTCGATCGTGTGATCCTTGACGACGCATTCGTTTTGCAGCGACGCGATGAGCGGCCGGGCGATGGCACGCGGCACTGGCGTCACGAGGTTCACCCAGAGCGAGGCCAGGTTCGGCGTGAGCACCGGCAGCGGCGCGATCGGCCGCTGCGGGAGCCCGGCTTCGACCGCGTACCCGTTCATCATCTGGCCGTATCGCAGCACGTCCGGTCCGCCGATGTCGACGGCGATGTTGAGGTCGGCGGGAACGCGGGCGCCAGCGAGCAGGTAGTAGAGCACGTCACGCACGGCGATCGGCTGGATCCGGTTGCGCACCCATCGCGGGGCCGGCATATAGGGCAGCACTTCGGTGAGGTGACGGATCATCTCGAACGACGCGGAACCCGAGCCGATCACCACGCCGGCTTGAAGCACGAGTGCCGGAACGGGAGAGGCGAGGAAGATCTGACCGACCTCGACCCGAGAGCGCAAGTGCGGCGAGAGGTCGACGTGCGCAGGATGGAGCGCGCCCAGATACACGATCCGGCGCACATGCGAGCGCGTCGCAGCACTCGCCACCGTCCGCGCGGCCCGCGCGTCGACCGCCTCGAAGTCCTTCCCGCCGCTCATCGAATGAACGAGGTAGTAGACGACGTCCGCGTCGAGGCACGCGCGTGCGAGCGCGGCGCCGTCATCGGCTGAGCCCTCCACGATCTCGCACTGCGCACCCCAGGGGAAGGCGTGCACGCGCTCCGCGCTGCGCGCGAGAACCCTCACCCGATAGCCCGCGGCGAGCAGGCGGGGCGTGAGCCGGCCCCCGAGGTACCCCGTCGCGCCGATCACGACAGCGCGGGGAGGGGTACCGTCTGCCCGGGGTACCGCGTGAAGAGCGGGCTCCTCGCCGGTGGGGCCGGAGAGTTCAGTCATCCGCCCACGATAGAAGGCAGTCGGGTGGCGAGATCTCCCCTTGACAGGCGTTGCGATGAACGGCTCAGCTGAGGGCCGGTGTCAGCCCCTGCCCTCCGACTGCCGCGCTGCACGAGGTTCGTGCGCGCCCCACGACGACAGGATGCGCAGGCGCTCATCGGAGGGGCTGCCCGGCGCGGCCGTCAGCACCATCAGTCGCTGGCCCGAGCCGTCGGGTGCCGTCCAGGTGTCGCAGTCGAGCGTGAGCTCGCCGACGAGTGCGTGGCGGTAGTGCTTGGTGCCGTAGCTCGCACTGTTGACCCGGCGCTCTGCCCACCAGGCGCGGAAGTCTTCGTCCTGCACGGAGAGCTCGCCGACGAGCCGAGCGAGCTCGGGGTCGTCGGGGGTGTCTGCGGCCTCCATGCGCAACGCGGCGACGGCGTCGCGAGCGTCGTGCTCCCATTCCTGATGCAGGGCGCGCAGTGCGGGGTGGGTGAAGACGAGGCGCAGGTAGTTGCGCTGGGCCACGGGGACCTCGCCGAAGTCGAGGTAGAGCGCGGCGGCCGCCGGATTCCACGCCAGCACGTCCATCCGCGCGCCGAGCACGATCGCGGGAGTGCTCGTGAGCTGAGCAAGCAGGCGCCGCAGGGCGGCCCGCGGTTGCTGTCGCGCGCGGCGCCGTCGCGGCCGCGCATCCGTCTTCCCGGCGATCGTGTACAGATAGGCCTGCTGGTCGTCGTCGAGCCGCAGGGCGCGGGCGAGGGTCGCGAGCACCGTGGCGGATGCCTGTACTCGGCCCTGCTCGAGGCGTACGTAGTAGTCGACGCTGATCGCCGCGAGCTGCGCCACCTCTTCGCGCCGCAGCCCCCTCACCCGGCGTCGGGACCCCGAGCGGGCGAAGCCGAACTTCTCGGGATCGAGCTCGTCGCGACGGGCTCGCAGGAACGCGCCGAGCTCGCCCGGGTCCGTGGTCGGTGGCATGCCAGTAATTCTCGATGCGACGGGGGCATCGGTGGGAGGGCAGCTTTCTGCCCAGGCACGAAACCGCCACTGTTGCGAACGCGTGCAACCGCCGAGCGTTGACGTCATGAGCAGAACACATGTGACATTCGACAGTGCCGGCATTCCGATCGCCGGCCACCTCTACTTGCCGGACGGGACCGGCGCCGGACGGCTTCCGGCAATTGTTGTCGGCCACCCCGCCAGCGGTGTGAAGGAGCAGGCGGCCGGCCTGTACGCGACGAGGCTCACCGAGCGCGGTTTCGCGGCCCTCGCCATCGATGCCGCCTTCCAGGGCGAGAGCGGCGGCACCCCGCGCGGCCTCGAGGACCCGGCGCATCGCGTCGAGGACCTCAAGGCTGCAGTCTCGTTCCTCGCCACGCGAGCAGAGATCGACGCCGACCGCATCGGCATGCTCGGCATCTGCGCCTCGGGCGGCTACGTGATTCCGGCGGTCGCCGGCGACCATCGAGTGCGCGCGGTCGCGGCGGTGAGCCCCGCCGACATCGGCCGTCAGTTCCGCGACGGTGCAGACGGCGCGCAGGACCCCGTCGTGATCCAGGCGATGCTCGACGCCGCAGCTGCCGCCCGCACGGCCGAAGCCCGCGGCGAGGGCGTCGGCACCTTCCGCATCTTCCCGGATACCGCTGAAGAAGCGCGGGTTCTGGGTGGCCAGCACGGGTTCGAGGGCTTCGAGTACTACTGCACCGATCGGGCCCAGCACCCCCGGTCGGCGAAGGAGTTCACCTGGTCGAGCATCGACCGCATCGCGACGTTCGATCCGTTCCGCTTCGTCGAGCTCATCGCGCCGCGACCGCTGCTGATGATCATCGGCACGGATGCCGTCACGAAGCACATGGGAGCCGAGGCGTTCGCGAATGCCGCGGAGCCCAAGGAGCTCATGTGGATCGACGGCGCGAGCCACGTCGACCTCTACGACAAGCCCGAGTACGTCGGCCTGGCGGTGGAGAGGCTCACCGCGTTCTTCACCCGCGAGCTTGCCCCCTCCTCCACGCCGGCCGTCGCATAGCCTGTGCCGTCACTCGAAGGCGACGAACGCGGCCCACAGCTCGGCTCGGGCGGGGAAGCTCGAGAGGTCGCGGCCGAGGGTCGCGCCGACCTGCGCGATCCGCGCCCGCGCGGTGTGCCGGTGGATGCCGAGCACGCGCGCGGTCGCGTCCAGCTCGCAGCTGTTCTCGAGCCACGCGCGCACCGAGCCCATGAGATCGGTGCCGTAGTCGCGATCGTGCTCGACGAGCGGTGCGAGCACGGAGCGCGCGACGGCACGGGTGTCCGATCGCGTGAGGTAGGCGAGCACGCCGCTGCGGGCGACCTCTTCGAACTCGATGATGCCGCCCGTGCCTTCCTCGCTGCGCCTGAGGGCCTGCGTGGCCTGGTCGAGCGCGAGCGGGAGATCGGCGTAGCCGATGGGATCCGAGACCCCGGCCCGCGCGCCGAACTGAGCGACGAGCTGGGGGAGCGGGCTCGCCCCGTCGGCGGGAACGAAGGCCACGAGCATGCCGCCGCGCTGGGCGAAGAACAGGCCGTCCTGCTGCTCGCCCGCCCAGAGGTTGAGGAACTCGGCGACCTGCTCGAGATCGTCGGGCGTGACCGACACCGCCGCTGCGCGGAACGGCTCGGACGGAAGCGGGCCCCACAGCTCGCCCCAGATCCGTTCGACGAGGGCGTGCTCGCCGCTCTGCAGCAGCTGCAGTAGCCCCGAGCGCAGCATCGACCGCGCCTTGTCGAGCTCGTGATTCTGCTCGAGGGCCAGGCTCGCGAGCGCGATGACGGCGGTCACGACCTCCTGGCCGCTCTGGTCGAGGTGTTCCGAAGGCCCCAGGGCGAGCACGCCGCGCAGCTGTCCGCCCGACCCGAGGGTCTGCAGGGCGACCGCGTGATCGCCCTCGAGGGCCGTCGCACTCGCTCGCTGCCCTCGGCGAAGCATCCGTGCCGCGACCGCCCGCACCTCGTCCAGGTCACCGCCCTCGGTGAGCGAGCCGGCCGGGAACTCGCGCTGCAGTCCGCCGGCACCGTCGAAGAGAGCCACCCAGCCGCCGAGGCGATGCGAGAGCTCGGCGAGGGTCGCGCTCAGCCCGTCGGGGCGCAGGGCGGCACGCGCGATGGCCCGCTGGGCGACGAGCGCCCAGTTCGCCCGCGCGGTCGCCTCGACCATGAGCTCGTTCGCGTTGGCCTGCGCCACGGCGATGAACGGGATTCGGTACGGAACGATGAACAGCGGCAGGCCGGCCCGCGCACACGCGTCGACGAAGGTCTCCGGCGCGCCGTCGCGCAGCACCTCGGTTCCGAATCCGACGCCGATGATGCCTCGCGCGATGAGCCGCTCGACGTAGTCGCGCGCGAACGCACGGGTGGGGCGCCCGTCGCCGAATTGGCCGCCGGTCGTCAGCAGCACGTGGCCGTCGGCGAGGAACAGGGTCGGGTCGGCGAGGTCGGAGCTGTGCACCCAGGCGATCGGATGCTCGTCCCACCCCGCCGGAAGCGCAGACGGCTCGCTGATCAGGCTGAGCTCGAGTTCGGGGCGGCCGAGCAGAGTGCGCAGATTCGCGGCCATCCAGCCTTCCCTGTACATACCGGCGAAGTGATGAGAGAAAACATACACGGTGGTGGGATCGGTGCGGCGAGGGGCTTTCTAGCATCGAAGGCATGACCATCGTTCTCGACTCGGCGAGCGCCACGCTGCCCGGCGGCCCCGGGCTTCCGCAGGAGCGGCGGCTCCGCACCTCCATTCCCGGCCCGCGCTCGCAGGAGCTGATGGCGCGCAAGTCCGCCGCCGTCGCGGGCGGCGTCGGCGTCGCGGTGCCGATCGCGGTCGTCGCCGCCGGGGGAGGAGTCGTCGTCGACGCCGACGACAACTCGCTCATCGACCTCGGGTCAGGTATCGCGGTCACCGGCGTCGGGAACGCGAACCCGCGTGTGGTCGAGGCGGTGCAGAACCAGGTCGCCGCGTTCACGCACACCTGCTTCACGATCGCCCCCTACGAGTCGTACATCGCCGTCGCCGAGGCGCTCAACCGGCTTACCCCAGGCGACCACGAGAAGCGCAGTGCGCTGTTCAACTCGGGTGCGGAGGCCGTCGAGAACGCCGTCAAGATCGCGCGGCACTACACGGGGAGGCAGGCGATCGTCACGTTCGAGCACGCCTACCACGGGCGCACGAACCTCACCCTGGCTCTCACCGCGAAGAACCAGCCGTACAAGAGCGGTTTCGGCCCCTTCGCACCTGAGATCTACCGCGTGCCGCTGTCGTACCCCTATCGCGACGGTCTGACGGGAGCGCAGGCCGCCGCGCGGGCCATCACAGTCATCGAGAAGCAGATCGGTGCCGAGAATCTCGCGGCGATCCTGATTGAACCCATTCAGGGCGAGGGCGGCTTCGTGGTCCCGGCCGAGGGCTTCCTGCCCGGCCTCGTCGACTGGGCCCGCAACCACGACGTCGTGTTCATCGCCGACGAGGTGCAGACCGGATTCGGCCGCACCGGTCGCATGTTCGCGAGTGAGCACGAGGGAATCGTTCCCGACCTGGTCGTGACCGCGAAGGGAATCGCGGGCGGCCTGCCGTTGTCGGCGGTGACGGGTCGCGCCGAGATCATGGATGCCCCGCAGGTCGGCGGCATCGGCGGTACGTACGGCGGCAACCCGCTCGCCTGCGTCGCGGCGCTCGCGACGATCGAGGCGTACGAGTCCGACGGCCTCGTCGAGCGCGCGCAGCGCATCGGCGACACCTTGCTCGGACGGCTGCGCGGAATCCAGGCGCGTGACCCGCGCCTCGGCGACGTGCGCGGTCGCGGCGCCATGGTCGCCATGGAGCTCATCGACCCCGCCACGGGCGCACCCGACGCGCGGCTCACCGGGCGCATCGCCCGCTACGCGTATGAGCACGGCGTGATCCTGCTCACGGCGGGAACCGACGGCAACGTCATCCGCTTCCTCCCGCCGCTCACGATCAGCGACGCGCTGCTCAGCGAGGGGCTCGACGTCGTCGCGGAAGCGCTGGCCGGCGCGTGACCACTGAACTCACGAGCCCGCAGCTCGCCGCCCGCGAGGCCGAGCTCCTGGCCTCTATTCCGCACCAGCTCCTCATCGGCGGCCGCTGGACCGACGCCGATGGGCAGGCGGCCTTCGACGTTCGCGACCCGGCGACCGGAGCCGTGATCGCGACCATCGCCGACGCATCCCCGGCCGACGGTGTTCACGCCCTCGACGCGGCCGTCGCCGCGCAGCATGCGTGGGCCGCGACGGCCCCGCGCACGCGCGGTGAAATCCTGCGCCGCACGTGGGAGCTGCTGCAGGAGCGCACGGAGGAGGCGGCCCTGCTCATGACGCTCGAGATGGGCAAGCCGCTCGCCGAGGCACGCGGCGAGGTCGCCTACGGTGGCGAGTTCCTGCGCTGGTTCGCCGAGGAGGCGGTGCGCATCACCGGTCGCTTCGGCACCAACCCCGAGGGGACGGGACGGATGCTGGTCGCCCAGCGACCCGTCGGCCCGTGCTACTTCATCACGCCGTGGAACTTCCCCCTCGCGATGGCGACGCGCAAGATCGCCCCCGCGCTCGCCGCCGGGTGCACCGCGGTGATCAAGCCCGCCGAACTGACCCCGCTCACGACCCTGTTCCTCGCCGGGCTGCTGCGCGAGGCCGGCCTGCCCGACGGCGTCCTCAACGTCGTCACGACGACGCAGGCAGGGCCCGTCTCCGACGCGATCCTCGCCGACCCGCGCCTCAGGAAGCTGTCGTTCACGGGTTCGACGCCGGTCGGCGTGAAGCTGCTGAAGAGCGCGGCGGACAACGTGCTTCGCACGTCGATGGAGCTCGGCGGCAACGCCCCCTTCCTCGTCTTCGAGGACGCCGACCTCGATGCGGCCGTCGACGGTGCGATCGCCGCGAAGTTCCGCAACATCGGGCAGGCGTGCACGGCCGCGAATCGCTTCCTCGTGCACGAATCCGTCGCCGACGAGTTCGCGCAGCGCCTCACCGCCCGCGTCACGGCGCTCCGAGTCGGCCGCGGCACCGAGTCCGGTGTGACGATCGGGCCGCTCATCGACGGGAGGGCGGTCGCGAAGGTCGGCGCCCTCGTTGACGACGCGGTCGCGGGCGGCGCTGAGCTGCTCACCGGAGGTCACGTCATCGACCGGCCCGGAACCTTCTTCGAGCCGACCGTGCTCACCGGGGTGAGCGTCGATTCCGCGATCTTCCGCGACGAGATCTTCGGACCGGTCGTGACGATCGTGCCGTTCAGCGATGAGGCGGATGCGGTGACGAAAGCCAACTCGACCCAGTACGGCCTGGTGAGCTACGCCTACACCCAGGACCTCCGCCGCGGGCAGCGCCTGATCGAGTCGCTCGACACCGGCATGATGGGGCTCAACGTCGGTGTGGTCTCCAACGCCGCCGCGCCGTTCGGCGGCGTGAAGCACTCGGGCATCGGCCGTGAGGGCGGCGCTGAAGGCATTCACGAATACCTCGAGACGAAGTACGTGCTCACCCCCGATCCGTTCCAGAGCTAAGGAGACCCGATGCCCTCAATCCAGTCCGACGTCGTCATCGTCGGCGCCGGCGTCACCGGCCTGACCGCGGCCAGCCGTCTCACGGCGGCCGGCTACAGCGTCACGGTGCTCGAGGCGCGAGACCGCGTCGGCGGCCGCACCTGGACCGACGAGATCGACGGCGTGACCCTCGAGATCGGCGGCCAGTGGATCTCGCCCGACCAGACCGCGCTGCTCGAGACCGTCGACGAGCTCGGCCTCACGATCTACTACCGCTATCGCGAGGGGAAGAGCGTCTACGTCGACGCCGACGGCCTCCGCACCGAGTACACCGGTGACATCTTCCCCGTCGGCGCCGCCACCGCGGCCGAGATCGAGCGACTGATCGCGCACATCGACACCGTCGTCGCGACGGTCGACGCCGACAAGCCGTGGGAGGCTCCGAACGCGAAGGCTCTCGACGAGATCTCCTTCCGCGCGTGGCTCGAGAGCCTGTCGGACGACCCGGTGGCCGTCGCGAACGTCGCACTGTTCATCGCGGGCGCGATGCTCACGAAGCCCGCGCACGCCTTCTCGGCCCTGCAGGCGCTGCTGATGGCCGCATCGGCGGGCAGCTTCGAGCACCTCGTCGACGCTGACTTCATCCTTGACAAGCGCGTGGTCGGCGGAATGCAGAAGGTGTCGCTGACCCTCGCCGAGCAGCTCGGCGACCGGGTCCACCTGAACGCGCCCGTGCGCACGCTCCGGTGGGACGAGGACGGCGTCGTCGTCACCGCGGACGGCGGGCTCGAGGCATCCGCTCGCATCGCGCTGCTCGCTGTGCCGCCCACGCTCGTGTCGCGCATCTCGTTCGCGCCGCCGCTGCCGCGTCGTCAGCAGCAACTGCACCAGCACCTGTCGATGGGCCTCGTGATCAAGGTGCACGCGGTCTACGAGACGCCGTTCTGGCGCGAGGCCGGCCTCTCGGGCACGGCGTTCAGCCCGTACCTCGTCGCGCACGAGGCATACGACAACACGATCGAGGGCGACAGTCGCGGCACCCTGGTCGCGTTCGTCTCGGATGAGCGCGCAGACGAGATGTTCCGCCTCACGGCGACGGAGCGCAGGCAGCGGATTCTCGAATCCCTGGTGCAGTATTACGGCCCCGCGGCCGCGAACCCCGTCGTCTACTACGAGAGCGACTGGGCGAGCGAGGAGTGGACGCGCGGCGCTTACGCGACGAGCTTCGATCTGGGCGGCCTCGCGCGGTTCGGCGATGACCTGCGCTCGCCGGTCGGGCCCGTGCACTTCGCGTCGAGTGACCTCGCCGGGCTCGGCTACCAGCACGTCGACGGCGCGGTGCGCATGGGTCGCCGCGCGGCCGAGATCATCGGCGGCCTGCTCGGCTGAGCGAAGCGCTCAGCCGATGCGGATGAGCTTCTTGTTGACGAACTCGTCGGCGCCGAGACGGCCGAGCTCGCGGCCGGTGCCCGAGCGCTTCACGCCGCCGAACGGCAGCTCGGCGCTGTCGGCACCGACGATGTTGACGTAGACCATGCCGGCATCGATCCTGTCGGCGACGCGCAGCGCCTGCTCGGCATCGGTCGTGAACACGTAGGACCCCAGGCCGAACGGCGTGTCGTTCGCGAGCGTGACGGCCGCGTCCTCGCCGTCGACGCTGTAGACCACGGCGACGGGCCCGAAGAACTCCTCGCGATAGGCGTCGTTCTCACTCGTCACGCCGGTGAGGACGGTGGGGGAGTAGGCGTTGCCGCTGCGGGTGCCGCCGGTGACGACGGTGGCGCCCTGCGCAACCGCGCGCGTGACCTGGTCCGCGAGACGGTCGGCGGCAGCGGCCGACGACAGCGGGCCGATCACGGTCCCCTCGACCGTCGGGTCGCCGGGTCGAACGGCCTCGAGCGCGGCGGTGAACTTCGCGAGGAACGGCTCGTACAGCGCCGCGTCGACGATGAAGCGCTTGGCTGCGTTGCACGACTGACCCGTGTTGTCGAGGCGCGCCGCGACGGCCGCGTCGACGGTGGCGTCGAGATCATCGGTGGACAGGACGATGAACGGGTCGCTTCCGCCGAGCTCGAGCACGACCTTCTTGAGGTGCTGGCCCGCGAGTCGCGCGACGGCCGTGCCCGCGCGCTCGGAGCCCGTGAGCGACACGCCGTGCACGCGCGGGTCGGCGATCACCGTCTCGATCTGCTCGTTCGTCGCGTAGATGTTCACGTATGCGCCGTCGGGGAAGCCCGCATCGCGGAAGATCTGCTCTATCGCCGCAGCCGATTCGGGGCACTGCGGCGCGTGCTTCAGCAGGATGGTGTTGCCGATCAGCAGGTTCGGGCCGGCGAATCGCGCCACCTGGTAATAGGGGAAGTTCCACGGCATGATGCCGAGCAGCACGCCGAGCGAGGTCTTCCGCACGAGCGCCGAGCCCTCGCCGCCGAGCAGCGCGATCGGCTCGTCCCGCAGCAGTTCCTCGCCGTTCTGCGCATAGAAGTCGTAGATATCGGCGCTGAACTCGATCTCGCTCACCGCCTGGTCGATCGGCTTGCCCATCTCGCGCACGATGATGGCGCCGAGCTCCTGCACCCGCGAGCGATGCAGTTCCGCGACCCGGTGCAGCAGCGCCGCGCGCTCTGCGACGGTGCTCGACTTCGACCAGCCGCTGTGGGCAGCACTCGCCGAGGCGATGGCCTCACCCAGTTCGTCGTCGGTGATCGTCGGGAAGCTCGCGATCGTCTGGCCGGTGCTGGGGTCGGTGACCGCGTAGCTCGTCATGCGTGCAATTCCTCTTCCTCGGGGTGGTCGGCATCGACCAGTTCGGCCCGCATCGACAGATCGATGGGGTTCGTCGCCGGCACGATCTCATTCTCCGGCTCGAGCGGCCGCTTCGTGTAGTAGCTGCGTGCGCGGCCCCAGAAGCCCCACACGAGAAACAGGCCCACGACGATCGACCCGATGCCGATTCCGATGACGACCCAGTCACCCCAGTCGCTGATCAGGCTCTGCACGAACGCCCACGCCATGAAGAGCGCGCCGATCGCGGGCCACAGGCCGACGAGCAGGAACGTCTTCACCGACCGGAACAGCTGCCGGCGGTACGTGACGACGACGGCCGCAGCGGCCAGCGAATAGTAGAAGGTGATCTGGAAGCCGATCGAGTCGACGGCATCCGTCATGATCGTCGACACGCTGCCGAGGCTGTTCGACCCGATGAACAGGCCCACGGCGACGACGCCCACGATCAGCGTCGCGAACGCCGGCGTCTTCCAGCGCCGCGCCGTCGTGCCGAACACGCGGGGGATCGTGTTGTCGCGGCCCATGGCGAACAGGGTGCGGGAAGCCTGGATCAGGGTCGTCTCGAGCGTGGCGATCGTCGACAGCATCGCCGCGATGATCAGTGCCGTGCCGCCCCAGCCGGGGAAGATCGCATGGCCGAGGTCGATGATCGCGTTCGTGCCGGTCGCCTGGTGATTCGGCAGCAGCACCTGGGTCGCGGTCGTGAAGACGAGGAACAGCGCGAACACGATGAAGACGCCGACGATGCCTCCGCGACCGGATGCCTTGTGGCCGTTGCTCGTCTCCTCGTTGAGGTTCGCCGAGACGTCCCAGCCCCAGAAGTAGAACGCCGCGATCAGGGCCGCGGTCGCGAAGGTGCCCGCAGAGCCGAAGTGCGCGAAGCCGAACCAGCTCCACGAGAACGCGGTGTGCACGCCCGAGCCCGAGAAGCCCTTGATCAGCGCGGCCACGGCGACGATGACGAGGATGCCGACCTCGATGCTCGACATGATCCACTGCGCGAGCGCCGTGACCGTCACTCCGAACACCACGAGCGCGAGCATCACAAGGAACCACACGGCGCCGACGCCGGTCACCAGCCACGTGTTGGACGTGAGGGCCGGGTTGATCAGCTGCAGGGTGAACTGCCCGGCGGGAAGCGCACCCGAGACCATGAAGATCGTGGCGGAGACGACGAGCGACCAGCCCGACAGGAAGCCGAGCGACGGGTGCAGTGCGCGCCCCACCCACGAGTAGGCGGCGCCGGCGTTCACATCGGAACGGCCGAGGTAGGCGAAGGCGAACGCGATGCCGAGCATCGGAATGCCGCACCACAGCAGCGAGGCGACGGATGCCAGGCCGGCGGTGCCGATCAGCAGCGGGGTGGTCGCGGCGATCGAGTACGCCGGCGCGCTGCCGGCGACGGCCATCACGATGGCGCCGGCACCGCTGATGCCGTTGCCGCGCAGTTCATGGCGATGCGGGGCCTCGCCGGCTGCTCCGACGGGGTCAAGCGCAAGGGTCTCGGACACGCGCGTCCTCTCTCTTCGTCACGCGGGCAAAGGGGGCGTGGGGCGCCGCCCGTGCGTGGCTTCCGACTCTAGAAAGGCCTCAGCCGCCGCGTTATGTACGCGCTGGCGATTCTGACCCCCTCGCATGTACTGCGAGGACTATGGGTGTTTCGGCGGTGTTTCAGTGCGGAAGGGCGGGCTGCTGCTGCGTGATGCAGTGGATGCCGCCGCCGCGCGCGAACAGCGCCCTGGCGTCGATCGTGCGCACGGTCCGCCCCGGGTACGCCTCCGCGAGGATGTGTGCGGCAGCCTCGTCGTTCGGGTCGTCGAAGCCGCAGGCGATGACGCCGCCGTTCACGACGAGGTGGTTGACATAGCTGTAGTCGACGAATCCCTCGGCGTCCCGCAGGCGCTGCGGGGCGGGCAGCTCGATGATCTCGAGCGCGCGGCCCGACGCGTCGGCGGCGCCGGTGAGGCGTTCGGCGAGCTGCGCCGAGATCGCGCTGTCGGGGTGGGCGTCGTCGTTCTGCTGGTGCAGCAGCACGGCGCCGGGCGTTGGAAAGGTCGCGAGCAGGTCGACGTGGCCCCGCGTACCGAACCGCTCGCTGTCGCGGGTGAGGCCGCGCGGCAGCCAGATGGCCGTCGCCGCGCCGATCGTGCGGGCCAGTTCGGCTTCGACGTCGTCATGACGGATGCCTGGATTCCGGTGTGGGTCGAGCTGCACCGTCTCAGTGAGCAGCACGGTTCCCTCGCCGTCGACGTGGATCGCGCCGCCTTCGTTCACGAGCTGCGAGTCCACCCGCTCGGCTCCGGCCCACTCGGCGATCGTCGCGCCGAGCAGACGATCGTTGTCCCAGCTCGCCCAGTCCTGCGCACCCCACCCGTTGAAGGTCCAGGTGACTGCGCCGAGCCTCTGGCCGCCTTCCGGCTCCGTGCCGATCACGAAGCTCGGGCCGGTGTCGCGCACCCAGGCGTCGTCGAGCGGCGCCGTCCTGATCTCGACGTCGCCGCTCAGATACCGGGCCGCAACGGCGGCGTGGTCGGGATCGGCGACGACGGTGACCGGCTCGAACTCGGCGACGGCGTTCGCGACGGAGCCCCAGACCCGGCGGGCCTCCTCGGCGGCCGCGGGGGTGTCGCCCAGCGTGTAGCCGCTGCTCGGCCAGGCGAGCCAGGTGCGGTCGTGCGGGTCGGTCTCCGCCGGCATCCGCCAGTCGATCTCGCTCACCTGTCGGCGCTCGAGGCGACGGGCTCGACGAGCCGCGCGTACGTGTCGGGGCGCCGTGTCGCGAAGAACGGGAACAGCTCGATCCAGTCCTTCGACTGCGCGAGGTCGAGGTCGGCGACGAGCACGGCGGGGCGGTCCCGCGGCGCACGCACGACGATGCGCCCGTAGGGGTCGGAGATGAACGACGAGCCGTAGAAGGTGTTGCCAGGAGTGCCGTCGGGCCGCTGCTCGCTTCCCGTGCGGTTCGGGACGATCATGAAGAGACCGTTGGTGATGCCGTGGCCGACGATCACCTGGCGCCACAGCGGCTCGGTGTCGAAGTCCGGGTGATCGGGCTCGGAGCCGATGGCGGTCGGGTAGACCACGATGTTCGCGCCGTTCAGCCCATAGGCGCGGGCGACCTCGGGGAACCACTCGTCCCAGCAGGTCGGCAGCCCGAGGTGCGCGCCGTCGATGCCGTCGAGGTCATACACGGGGTAGGGACCCCCGCCGCGCACCCCGTCGGCCGGTCCCGGCTGGAAGTAGTGGTCTTCGAAGTAGCCCGCGGTCACCGGAATGTGCAGCTTGTTGGTCATGCCGACGACCTGGCCGTCCGGTGCGACGACGATCGACGTGTTCAGGCCCCGCGGGGCCGCCTCGGATGCGGTGCGGAAGAACGAGATGTGCACGTAGACCCCGTAGCGCTCGGCGGCGGCGGCGGCGAATCGATACGAGCGACCGTCGTCGGGCTCGGCGTCGACGGCAGGGGCGTGATCCGGCAGGCGATCGGCCGGGTAGCGCGACAGCGTGAGCTCAGGGAGGAACACCGCCCGCGCGCCCTCCGCGGCCGCGCGGCCGAGCGCGGCGTCGAGCCACGCCTCGAGCGCGCCGCCGTCAGCGGTCCACTCGTGCTGCACGAGCGCCACCCTGATCGGCTTCGAGGTCGGCGCGTCGACCCGCGCGAGCGAGGGCAGCACTGCCTCAGCGCGGATCACTTCGATGTCATTCATTGCTGGCCTCCGCCCGGCGCTCGGCGCCGGGAGCTCGATGGGATGGATGGTCAGTCATCGCTGCTTCTGCGATAGCGGACGTGGGTCGCAAGCATAGAGTGCAGCACCTCGACGGGCTCGAAGCCGAAGGTCTGCGCCCCGTCGAAGATGCGCTCGCCGCGCCCGAGCAGAACGGGGGCGATGTCGAGGGTGAGCTCGTCGATCACATCGGCTTCGAGCGCCTGCCGCACTGTCGACGCGCCCCCGGCGATGTCGACGCCCCGGCCGTCGGCAGCATCGAGCGCCTGCGCGTACGCGGCGTCGAAGCCGTCCGTGACGAAATAGAACGTGGTGCCGCCCTCGAGCTCGATCGGCGCGTGTGCGAAGTGGGTGAGCACGAACACCGGGGCATGGTACGGCGGCTCGGCACCCCACCAGCCCTCCCATGGCTCGTTCCACTCGCCGCGGATCGGGCCGAACATGTTCCGGCCCATCACGTACGCCCCTCGCGGACGCATGAGCCAGCCGGTCGCGGTCTCGTCGGCGGCGTTCGCGCGCGGGTCACCGATGTGCCACGCGTGCAGCTCCTGGCCGCGGGTGCCGAGCGGATTGTCCAGCCGCTGATCGGGCCCGGCGACGAAGCCGTCGAGCGAGATCGACATGTGACAGGTCGTGTCCGACATCAGCGTCTCCTGACTAGTGGTTCTGCGCTGTGCAGCATCATGGCGGATCCTTGTGCGTTCGGCGAGCGCGCCGAGCCGGCGTTCGGACGGGGCGACGGCGCCGCCGCGACTCACTCGAGCGGGGCGACGAGCCGATCGGGCGACAGCGGCGGCGCCGCTCTCACGGCGGTCGTGATCGACGTCGTCGGCGTCCATGGCCGCACCCCGAGGACGGGCAGAATCGGATTCCTGCGATCCACCGTGATGAGCAGATTGCTGCCCCGGTCGCGGAAGGTCCAGCGCGTGTCGTTCCAGAGCGCGCGGGCGGCCTCCAACCGGCCGGGCGTGAACCAGAAGTGCTCGACCGCCAGGTTGCGCAGCATGCCGTCCTTCGGAACGACGCGCAGAACGGTGTTCGCGAGCCGCATGGTGCGCGGCATTCGCAGAATCTCCATGGTTCGCAGCAGCCCTTCCTGGCGCAGCGCGATGCCGGCGAGGATCGCGCCCGACGGGCTGACGGCGACCCGGTAGTGATGAATCGCGGGGCCTGTCGGCGCCCAGCCGAGCCACTGCCCGAGCGAAGCTGGCGTCCAGGTGCGGGCGAAGTTGTAGTCCGCGAGCGCCATGGTCGCCCCGATGGCGGCCTCGGGCAGTTCGTCGTCCCGAAGCGATCGAATCTCGAAACCGCGTGGTGGGCGCGGGGCGCGGGTCAGCATGGGCGTCGGCGTCGTCAGGCAGGGCTCGGTGAAGGCAGTCGCCCACCGGCGCGCGGCGGCGGTGGAGCCCGTGTTCCCGCGCTGGATATCGGCGAGGACCACCACGTCTGGCCCAGCGCTGCGCTCCGCCTCGTCGATCCGCCACCGTGCGAGTGACGCTGCCACGCCGTGCCGCCGGTGATCCGGGTGCACGACGAGCGAGCCGAGCATGCCGTACGGGCGGTATTCGCCCTCGTAACGGCATTCCCCGATCGTCAGGCGGGCGGAACCGATGACGCTCCCGTCGTCAGCGGCCACGGCCACCACGGCGTGCGAACGCGTCAGGCCGTCGCCGTCGACGCGCGCATGCGTGTGCAGGCGATACGGCACCGCGCCGCCGTCGGCGCTCAGCCGACTGAGCTGGTCGATCGCCTCGGAGTCGCTCGGCGTGGCGGCGCGCAGCGTGAACGCGCCGTTCGAGTCCGACGTCATCTACGCACCGTACCGTCGCCGCTCTCACCGCGCACCGCATGACGTTGTCTCGCCGGGGAACAGTTGTGGCGCCGGGGAACAATAGGCCCGGTTTCGCGTTCCATGACCTCGTCGGCTTCGACATCGACTCGAGACAGGGGACCACGATGACCGAGAACGCAGCGACCGGCGGCGCGGCAACCGAGAGCGGCGCATCCGCCAGCGCACCGACCAGGAAGACGGCCCGCGCGGTCCGTTTCGACCGCTACGGCGATCGTGACGTGCTGTACGTCGCCGACGTTCCGATGCCCGAGCCGAAGGACGGCGAGGTGCTCGTCGAGGTCCGCGCCGCGGGGATCAACCCGGGTGAGGCTGCGATCCGCAACGGAGCGATGCATGACAGGCTGCCCGCGACGTTCCCGTCGGGTGAGGGCAGCGATCTGGCCGGCGTCGTCGTCGCGCTCGGGGCCGGCGTCACCGACTTCGCCGTCGGCGACGAGGTTCTCGGGTACTCGTGGGAGCGCAGCAGCCACGCCACGCACGCCACTGTGCCCGTCACGCAACTCATCAGAAAGCCGCCCGAGCTCAGCTGGGAGGTCGCGGGTGCGCTGTATATCGCCGGGTGCACGGCGTACGCAGCCGTGCGCGCCGTCGACCCGCAGGCGGGCGAGACGGTCGCCGTGTCGGGCGCGGCCGGCGGAGTCGGGTCGATCGTCGTGCAACTGCTGCGTCACCGCGGCGTACGCGTGCTCGGCATCGCTTCGGCGGCCAGTGCCGAGACGGTCGCGGGTCTCGGCGCGACGCCGGTCGCCTACGGCGATGGGCTGGCGGATCGGCTGACGGCGGCGTCGGCCGACGGCATCGACGCGTTCATCGATCTCTACGGCCCCGAGTACGTGCGTCTCGCGATCGAGCTCGGCATCGCTCCCGAGCGCATCGAGACGATCATCTCGTTCGGTGCCGCGCAGGAGTTCGGGACCAAGTCCGATGGCAGCGGCGACGCCTCGACGCGCGAGGTGCTGAGCGAAGTGGCGAGCCTCGTGGCGGAGGGCGCCGTCACGGTGCCGATCGCGGCGAGCTACCCGCTCGACCGCATTCGTGACGCCTTCGAGGAACTCGAGAAGCGCCACACGCACGGGAAGATCGTGCTGATCCCGTAGCGCGTCTCGCACACGAATCCGCCCGCCCCGGCTGACCCGAGGCGGGCGGATTCGTCTGGCGTGGCTCAGGCGCGCCGGCCGGGGCCGCGCCCCCAGCCCTCGCTGCGACCGTAGGTCACCGACGAATACGGGGTGGGGTCGAACGCGGGTGCGGCACCCTCGGCGACGGTCGGCAGCTGGAACCATTTGACGGTGATCGTGGTCTCGCCGTGACGTCGGCCCGGGTCGACGTCGAAGACCGCGTAGCCGTGGGCGTCGCCGGAATCGACCGTGTCCGACCAGGTGGCGTCCTCGACGGCGTCGCGGCCGTTGATGGTGCTCCAGATGTTGGCCTGGCGGATGCCGGTGGCCGGGTCGGTCGTGTAGCCGTAGGTGCTGAGTGCTCCGCCGCCGCCGAGGATGTAGTACACGGTGCCGCGGCTCGTGTCGACGACGTGCTTGCCGTCGACGGTCGCGGTCGCGTTCTTCACCACGGCGGGGCGGCGCGTGTTGAACGCGTCGCCGACGGCGTAGTCGTTGCGGCCCTCGGTGAACGCAGTGGTGACGGTGCCGTACTCGCCGTGGTCGTAGCCGCGCACCGGGAAGGAGCGCTCGAACACGTGCTCGTGTCCCGAGAGCACCAGGTCGACCTCGTACTCGTCGAACAGCGGCAGCCAGGTCTTGCGGATGCCGAGGTCGGTGCCGTTGCCCGCGGTGTTCGCTGACAGCGGGCACTGGTGCATGAACACCACGACGAGGTCGACGCTCTCGTCGGAGCGGGCCCGGCGCAGTTCCTCCTCCAGCCACAGCGTCTGCTTGTTCGGGGTGCGGCCACCGGGCACCAGGGCGTCATTGCTGCCGGCGACCAGTGTGCCGGTGTACTCATAAGAACTGTTGACCGTGCCGGCCGGAATGGTGAGACCCGAGTCGTAGGTGTTCGTCGCGGTCTCACTGATCTGGTTGCCCTGGTAGGTCACGTCGTCCGCGTCGAGCGAGATGAAGTACACGGTGCCGACCTGGAACGCGTAGAAGTTGCCCTGCAGGTGGTTGCGGTCGTAGTTCACCACGCCGTTGTCGGGCAGCACGAAGCGGGACAGATAGTGGCCGTGCCCGTAGGGGCCGTTCCAGAATGCCGTGGTCGACTTCGACCCGTCGCGTGCGGTGGCGCCGAGCTCGATCTCGTGGTTGCCGAGGGCCGGCATCCACGGGCGGTGGGCGGCGGAGCGCGCCACGTTGACGCCGAAGTCGCGCCACACGGCGGGAGCGGTTCCGGGGGCGAGGTTCGCGTAGCAGAGGTCGCCGTTGAGCAGGTGGAACAGCGGCGCGGGGCCGCCGTCGCCGGGCTTCTCGATCGCCCCGACGGTGTAGTACGAGGTGTCGCTCGCCTCGGCGGTGAGTGACTGACCGGAAGCGCTGAGGTCGCCGTCGGGGGTGCCCAGGTCGCCGAAGCTGGTGAAGCGATACGGGAACCGGCCCTCGCGTGCCGTGGTGAAGGACGCCCCCGCGACCGACGCCTGCTCGGCGCCGTTGCTCACCTCGTAGTAGTAGCTCGTGCCCGGCTCGAGGTCCTTGAGCGGCACGTGGTAGTTGTACGTCGTGAAGCCGGAGGTGCCGTCGGTGAAGCTCGTCGCTGCGGGGCCCGTGCGCACCGACTTCGCGTTGAGCGGCGTCGGCTTGGGCAGCTTCACGATCGTGCCGCGGTTCTCGCGGGTGATCGGATGCTTGGAGTACGCCAGCGTCGGCGCAGGAAGCGGCACCGTGCCGGGCGCCGAGAACGAGACCGTCACTTCGGTCGCGGGGTTCGCGCCGAAGGCGAGGCGCAGCTGCTCGGGGACGATGGTCGTGGGCAGCGGGACCGACGGGACCGTGCTGGCCGTGGCGGCGTTGGCGGACTGGGCCGTGAGGCCGTCTTCGGCCAGACCGCCGACGGCGATGGCTGCGCCGATGGCGAGGGAACCGCCGAGGAAGCCGCGCCGGGTGATGGCGCGGGTGTGCTCGTGGTCCGGGACGTTGGGATCAGCACCGAAATGCTGGTCAGCTGGCGTTTCGTGGTCAGTCATGGTTGCTGAAATTAACCGCGGCCGGTGAACGCCCGCGTACCACCCGAGTGGGGGACAGATGAACGGCTGGGCAACGGCCCCCTCAGCGGGCCGACCCGGCGGCCGCGACCTCCCGGCGCATCACCCAGCGCCACTTGGCGATCCGACGGTCGCGCACGAATCCGAACTCGGCGAACAGCGTCTCAGGGCCCGTGTGCAGATAGGCGCCGCGTTGCGGACCGCGGTCTTCCAGCTGCTCTGGGTAGGCCTCGACCAGGCCGCCGCCCGCCTCGGCGATCGCCTGGAGTGCGCCGGCGACCGCTGCCCGCAGCACCCCCTGACGCCGGTGCCGGCTGCCGGTGAAGACGCACCCGATCCGCCAGTCCGGCAGCGCGACGAGTTCCTTCTGATACGCGGCCGGATTCAGGATTCGCGGCGGTTCGGCTGGTGAGCCGTACTGGCACCAGCCCACGCACTCGTGACCCGAGTAGACGAGCAGCTGATGCACGGTGCCTCGGTCGACGTGCCGGCGCTTCGCGTCGCGATTGCCGTCGGCGGTGTGGCCGCGGCCCACGCCCTCGGGGTGGAACCCCATGCACCAGCATCCGCCCCACACGCCGTTGTTCGCCTCGACGAGTGCGGCGAAGTCGTCCCACGTCTCGGGCGTGAGCGGTCGCGTCGTGTAGCTGCTGGCGGTCACGGCCATGAGCCGACTGTGCCCGCACGGGCCGGCGCGCGCAAGCGCTGGTTCAGCAGGGCGCCGGGCACGAGTCATCGGCCGCGGGCAGCCCAGGCTGCGGAACCACCGACCGCCGGAACCCGAGCCCGACGAGTACGATCGCACCCGCCACGGCGATCGCCCCCGACAGCCAGAAGTCGCCGGCGAGACCGAGCCCCGAGACCGCCGCGTCGCCGACGACCGAGCCGACCGAAATCGCCAGCTGGATCGTCGTGACGAACAGGGCGAGCCCGCTCTCGGCTCCCCCCGGCGACGCCGCCGCCATCCAGGTCTGCATGCCGAGCGGGAGTGCGCCCCACACGAGCCCCCAGACGACGAGAAGCACGAACACGCCGATGAGCGAGTGCGCCAGCAGCGGCAGCAGCACGACGGCGCCGGCGAGCACGAACTTCGCGGACCCCAGGGTGCCGATCAGGCTGCGACTCAGCGTGAGGCCTGCGATGAAGTTGCCGGCGATGCCGGCGATGCCGAACACGAGCAGTGCCAGCGTGATCGTGTCGGGCCCGATCCGAACGAGCTGCTGGAGATACGGCGACACGTAGGTGTACGCGGCGAACTGGGCGATGAAGACGAAGGTGGTCGCGATCAGGCCGACGCGGGCGCGGGGGATTCTGAGCAGCGCGGTCAGCGTGGAGAAGCGCACGCGGTGGATCGCCGGGATGCTGGGCAGCATCGCGAGCTGCAGGACGAGCGCGATGATGCCGAGGCCGCCGCCGATCACGAACGCGAGCCGCCAGCCGGCGACCGCCGAGACGAACGCGCCGAGCGGCAGGCTCACCACGGTTGCGACGGAGATGCCCGCAGTGATGAACGAGGTCGCGCGGATCGCTGACGACGGCGCGACGAGCCGGCCGGCGATGCCCGCACCGATGGCCCAGAAGCCGCCGATGCCGATGCCGAGCAGCATGCGTGCGACGAGCAGCACCGCGAAGCTCGGAGCGGTGGCGGCCAGCGCGTCCGCGACGACGAGCAGCATCGTGAGCGAGACGAGCACGACGCGCCGATCGACCTGCGATGTGGCGACCGTCACGACCGGCGCGGCGACGGCACCCGCGAGCGCTGTCGCGACGACCATGAGGCCGGCGGTACCGATCGAGACGTGCAGGCCGGAGGCGATCGACGGCAGCAGCCCGATCGGAAGGAATTCGGAGAGCACGAGCACGAACGAGCCGAGCGCGACCGAGAGCACGCCGAGCCATCCGCGGCGCTCGGAGCTGGGTGAAGCCGGCCGCGCGGCGGTCCGTGAAGACGAGGTCATGTGAGGCTCAAGCATCTGCACCCCGAGTTCCTTCCCGCGTCGGCGCGTCGCGACATCCGCAATGCGGTGCTGGGCGGCGGCGGGCGGCGCTGGGCGGCGCGGGCGCGCGCGGCGGGATACGGTTGCGTGGTGACTGAGCCGGACCCGCTGCCCGCCGACTATCGACCAGCCCACGTGTTCCGTGTCGTCGCCATGCCGGTCGAGCGCGGCTGGGGCGTCTGGCTGCGCGCCGCCGACGACAGCATCATCGACAGCTTCGGGCTCGGCCTCTCGCCCGAGACGCCGTTCCGGCCCGACGTGATCGATGTGCTCGGCCCGCTGCTGCTCACCAGGTATCGGGTGAGCTACGACGGCGTCGGCGCGTGGGACGAGATCGACAACCACTGGTCGGCGGTCGTCTACGCGGTCGAGGAGCCGACGCGGGGCGACGCCGGCTGAGCGGCAGGCGATGACGGTCTTTCCTTGCCGGGCGGGAGCTCTGCCATGCTCACGGTGATCCTCGGACTTTCGGGTGCCATCACCTACGGCATCGCCGACTTCTTCGGCGGCCTCGCGAGCCGGGGGACGCGCCCCATCATCGTGACGGCGATCGCCGCGGCGGTCGGCATCGTGCCGCTGCTCGTGGCCGCGTCGTTCCTGCACACGAGCTTCACCTCGAACGCGCTCGTCTGGGGTGCTGTGGCCGGTCTGTGCGGCTCGATCGGCGTGCTGCTGCTGTACATCGCGCTCGCCGTCGGCCCGATGAGCGTGCTGTCGCCGCTCACCTCGGTGTTCACGGCGCTGCTTCCCGTCGTCGTCGGCTTGCTCACGGGCACTCGCATGAGCGTGATCGGGATCTGTGCGATGGCCGGTGCGATCGTCGCCGTCGTGCTGGTCGCGACGTCGCGGAACACCTCGGGCGCACACCTCACCGCACGCGGTGTGCTGATCGCGGCGGTCGCGGGCTGCGGCTTCGGGGGACTGGTGCTCGCCTACAACAGCACGAGCGCCGCTGACGGCATCGCGCCGCTCATCGTGGCGCGCGTCGTTCAGACCGTCGTGATGTGCGTGGGGGCGGTCATCGTGCTGAGCCGGGCACGGGCGGTTGCCGCTGACACCCGTGGCTCTGGCGACCCGACTGACTCGGCTGACTCTGGCAACCCGGCTGACTCGGGCGGCTCGGGCGACTCGGCTGGCTCGGGCGACTCCGACGATCCCCGCACGGGCCGTATCCGGTTGTCGCGTCGCACGCGGTTCTGGCTGATCGTCGTCGCGTGCGGCGTGTTCGATGCGTCCGCGAACGTGTTCATTCAGGCGGGACTGCACGTACCAGGCGACACGAGCGCACTCCCCGTGATCAGTGTGCTGAACGCGCTCTACCCGGTCGGCACGATCGTGCTGGCGGCGGTCGTGCTGCGCGAGCGTCTCACATGGCTTCAGCTGTGCGGCCTCGGCCTGGCGTTCGCGTCGAGCGCGGTGCTGGCGGTCAGCTGACGCGAGGCGTGCGGACTCACCTCGCGTGATGCAAGCCGGTGAGATCGCCAGCTCGGCAGTGGGCAGCGCGCCAGTGGGCAGGGTGGTGCGCGGTAGCGGGGTCACGGGCGTTGTCGCTCGGTGCGCGCAGGGTCGAGTGCGGTCGGGGCAGCGGCGCGGATTCTGGCGGCGGCGCCGTTACCGGCGGCTGCCCAGTCCCGCCGGTCGTTGCCGAATGCATATCTGACTTCCGGCAGCCCGTTTCTCATTCGGATCTGCCAGGGCCCGGTGTCGATCTCGCGATGGTGGAACCAGCAGAGGTTGACGCCGTTGTCGGCATTTTCGTAGACTGACCGTATGCGGAAGACGGTGGCCATCTCTCGTCCGGTGGCACTGTATGCCCGGATTTCGTCGGATCAGACGGGCGAGGGCCTGGGGGTGGCGCGTCAGCTGGAGGACTGCCGACGTCTGGCCGCGGAGCGCGGTTGGGTGGTGTTCGACGAGTACGTGGACAATGACATCTCGGCGTTCAAGGACAAGCCGCGTCCGGGCTTCGAGCGCATGCTGCGGGACATCGAAGAGGGCCGGATCGGTGCGGTGGTGGCGTATCACCAAGACCGGCTCACCCGGCGCCCGATCGAGTTCGAGCAGTTCGCGGAAGTCTGCCAGCAGCACGGGGTCGACCAGCTCGTGACGGTGACGTCCGATATCGGCTTCGGGAACGACAACGGAATGCTCATCGCGCGGCTCACGGCGGCGGTGGCAGCGAACGAGTCGGCCAGGAAGTCGGCGCGGATCCGCCGGAAGGTGCAGCAGAACGTTCAGCTGGGGCTGCCGAACGGGGGCTCCAATCGCCCGTTCGGCTACGAGATGGACCGAATGACGGTCCGCGAGTCGGAGGCGGAGATCATCCGCACGGTGGCCTCGCGGTTCATCCAGGGCGAGTCGCTGCGTGCCCTCGCACTGTGGCTGAACGAACAGCAGGTGCCGACCTCGGGCAAAGCGGCGTCGTGGCATTCGGCGGCCCTGCGGCAGATCCTCACCTCAGGACGTATCGCAGGCTTGCGGGAGCACCACGGTGAGATCGCGGGGAAGGCGGCGTGGGAGGCGATCATCACGGTGGAGCAGCGCGAGCAAATCCTCCACGTGGCGGCCTCGCGCAAGCGTTCCGGACGGCGCGCACCGCGCCGGTACCTCCTGTCGGGGATGCTGCGGTGCGGAAGATGCCAGCACGTCCTCTACTCTGCCGCGCGGAAGACCCGCAATGGTGGCGAGGAACGCCGGTACGTATGCGTGTCGGGCCCGGACCACGGCGGGTGCGGGCGGATCACGGTCGCAGCCCGCCCGGTCGAGGAGTGGCTCACCGAAGCAGCGCTGTACCGGCTGAATACCCCGCAGGCCGAGGCGGTGCTGACCGGGCAGAACCAAGTCGCGTCCGTACGGTCCGAGCTCACGGCGCAACTGGACCGAGCGCAGACCAGGCTTGCGGAATTGGCAGAGATGTTCGGGAGCGAGGAGATCACCCGGGCCGAGTACCTCGCCGCCCGGCCAGTGGCGGAGAAGCGCGCCCAAGAGGCCACCCGAAGGCTGAACGACCTCGCCGGGCAGGACACCTTGGAAGCGCTCATCGGGCAGGGGGCAGTGCTCGCCTCCCACTGGGAGACACTGACATTGGATCGGCAGCATGCAATCATCCGCGCCGTGCTGACAGCCGCGTCGATCGGCCCGGGACTGCCGGGTCGCAACGGGTTCACGCCAGAGCGCATCGTCCCGGACTGGGCGTTCTAGGCATACAGGTCTCGCCCGCGGCGGCTCGATGGTGGCAAGGGACTTCCGCCACCCAAATGCACGCATCACCGCCGATTAGTCCATTCAACATTGCTGATACGGTCCCGTCATCGTGCATTAGGTCGCACGCCGTATGCGTGCCTCTGGAGGTCAACAGTCGGCACGGCCGATCCGATGCACCCAGACGCGGTCGCAGTGCTTCGTGAGCTCATCGAAGCGCGGATCGGGCGCTCGGACAGAAAGCGTGGGCGGCAATCACCTCCGCACTCGACTCAGCCCGCTGACGGACCAGCTTCCGCGCAAATCGCTCGCTAACTGCTCAGCTCACTCAGAACCGTTACGCACATCTCACCCACGCAGGGTCACGCTATGAACAGCTCGACGAAAAGACTACTCGCGCTCGAACACGAGAACGTGCTCCTCGTTGATATCTGCCCCGTTGTGTCTGGTGTAGCTCATCGTCCGGTTGCTGACCTTATACGCGAGGTGCTCACGAAGACGTAGCGTCGAAGGAACCAGCTCTTTGAACAGTCCTTCGGTGGGGATGGTGACTCCACTCCATCGGCTCCGCCCGACCACCACCACCGCGACACCCCCCGGCACGAGAGCTGAATCCATCGAGGCGAACGCCATCGTCATCGCGCTGAAGTAGGCGCGGAAGTCGCGGGCCCTGCGCTCGCTGACCCGCCCAATCTCTTCGAGCCACTCATTAGCCGAACTGCTCGATCGCCACTCTGCCAACGCATCCGGGTGGGACTGCGGCGTATTAGCCCGTCCAACGTAGCTGGGTAGCAGAGCCAGGCGTTCAGCTTGCGAACCGGTCAACCCGAGCCAAAACATCTCCAGCTGGTGCCGGCGGTAGTAATCGACAGCGCTTTGGTAGGGAGGAGAAGTGATTACCGCTTGGACCGCGTTCCCGTCATATGGAAGCCTCGCATCGCGCGCCACGACCTCGGCGGTCGCGGAATCAACTCGGGCCGCCTCGAGTTCGCGAATAGATTCGAGCACTTTTCCGGCCTTCGCCCGGAAGAGCGCCCATACATCGATGGTCCGTCCTGCTGCGTCGCGACGTCGCATGTGCGAGGTCACCTCCAGTCCGGAAACCGGCACCGGATCGGCGTTGCTTGCGTTCCGAATCACCGCAGCAAAGCTGAGGCGCAGGAATGCGGAGGCCCCCGGCTCGCCGTCGGCGATCTTGTCAATGGTGTGCAAGAGCCGAGCTAGATCAACGGTCACGTATCGCCGGAACCAATGGAAGAGGTGTGGGATGGCGGGAACCCAAAGTCCTGCAAGCTGGGCAGCGTACCCTTCATCATCGATGTCATGGAACATCAGCCGGTCATGCTCGACCGAACCTCGGGACAACGTCTCGCCCACCTTGAGTACTTCCTTAAGTACGATCTCGAGCTGTTCCGGATCATACCTGCGGGTCTTCGCCTGCGAGACAAATACGGCGAGCGGATCCACGTCGCCCCCGAATGCGGTGCGACCAGCCCGGACAGCTTCGACAAGGAGAGTTCCGCTGCCGCAGAAGGGGTCCAATATCGCATCGCCGGGTCGAGAGAATCGGCTGATGAGTTTCGCGGCAACCGGTGGATGGAACTTCGCGGGGTATCGGAATACGTTATGAATCTTTAGGCGCGGAAGGTCGGATTCATACTTGAACTCTTCGATCAGCATTTCACTCGCCGGAACCATCGCTTCGGAAACTTCCGCGTCTCCGAGGCTTCCCTTCAACGTGAGTCAGGGCAGCTACCCGACGCTCTAACTCGTCGATCGAACCTAGTACTTGTACCTTCCCGCCCTCGGCCAGATTCAGCATTCCACGGCTCGCACGAGCAAGGTCACGGATCGCATCGTCGACCTCACTCATTTGAATACCGGCGAAATGCGGATCTCTGCTCACTTCACCGGCGATCATCGACACGTCCCGCGGAGCGTCGGCAAGCCGATTGGCGAGATCGCGTAGAGCCTCGATTACCGCGGCGTACAGTTCTGTGTGGGTGAACGTGGGTGAGGCGAGCAGTTCGTCGACGGCTTTCGTGACCGAAGCGGGATCAAACGACTCAAGCACAATCTCCTGAAGCTGACTGGCGTTGATATGGCGATCCTCTGCCTGAGCGACCACGCGCGCCAACTGGTCGATCGTCCAGCAACTCACCCGCTGTTGCCGGGCCCTCTTGCTGACCTCGCTCTCGGTGTCAAGCCCGCCGGGGTAGGCCGGCGCGACGAGAAGGCACCCGTCCGCACCCTCCGACTCCAGATGCGACCGCAGTCCCGCGAAGTCCAGTTGAGATAGTTCCGGTTGCTTTGCCGAACTCTTGGCTTCGGCCGTGAACGACCGCGTTCCGGTGCCATGGATCAGGAAGTTTGCTACGCCGTCGGGTGTGCCGGGCCCTCCGATGTGCTTTGCCGAGAATCCGAGCGCCCGTAGTGCGCCGACCAGGGCAATTTCGAGTGCGACGTCGTTGGCGGCGCTATCGCGAAGCTCCTGAGCAAGCGAGGCAAGTGAGAGGCCATGATCGCGCGCAAGACTTCGAAGCAGCGTGTCTCGGATGTCCAAGAGCTGTTGGATGGTCGTCTCTGGCATGCGAGTCTGGTTGAGGTACACCTCGAGCATTACCTCAGCGACAGCGATCGCCTCCAATGCTCGACGCGACTTGGCATCATCACCGAACTCGATCGCGAATTCGTGATCCTCGTTGATCGAGAAGGTTGCGGTCGCGGCGTTGAGGCTCGCGAGCGGAGCGGAACGGCCGCGCTGCGTGTATCGGAATGTGTACCGCTTCTCGGTGCGTTTGTCGGCGTAGAGCTGCTCGACCAGAAGCTGGGCGTCGTCCAGCGTCCCGACGGGTTCCAGGTAGCGCCAGCGGCGATCGATCGAGTCTTGGCCGCTCTCTGTCACGTCGCCATCGGGTGAGACAGTGACCATTGCCTCCGCAGTCTCAGCGATTGCGTCCGCCAACGGCTTTTCGACTAGGGACGTGCTGACGTAATCTAGCTGACCTTCTTTGTTGACGCGCTCCTTCTTGAGCTTCGCGTCTTTTGCGGCCTCAGCAAGATCGCGGGCTTGATAGAAGACGGCGACTAGCAGGGCTCGGAGCTGGGCTTTCATGTCTGACTGCTCGACGTCGTCTCGGGCGGCCGTGATAAACGGATTTAGATCGTCAGCGTGTACCTCCGCAGCGAAGAAGTTCCACGTCGAGTAAGACAGTGGTGTCGCGCCGAATAGGGGGTCGGTTTCGTTGATCAGCCTGTCGTGAACGCGTACGAAGAAACCGTGACTACGGCCGAGATCTTCGCTTTTCCCGCCCTCCGTATAAAGCGATCGCTCCGCGACGTAGGCGGTGCCCTGAATACCGGCAGGGAACTTCGTCGAGACGACACCGTCCGCGGACTTGCGCCAATCAGTGTTGTGCTTCTTATTAAGGTCGTCGAGCCTCTTCTGGTCGATGTCCTGAATCGCGAACTGGGCGATGCGTGGGATCTGTGATTTCGCGCTCCGGACCAAGGATGAGTTGAGGTTGAGCACGAAATCGCTCGCGAGAGGCATGGCGGTAGCGAGCACCCAGCGGAGACGGCCAGTTGCCAGCTGCGCAGCTTTCGGTTTCAGGTCCTCGAGGATCACCAGCGTCCAACTACTGAGCGAGGCGAGATCCAGGGTGCGCAAGACCTGCTTGTTCTCCGGATCGCTCGGGTCTGGTTCCTCGACCTCGACTACACGGTCGAACCCCTTGGAGCTTAACTGTGTCAAGAGCGCCCCGACCGAGTCAACGGAACGGATCTTGAGTGTTACTGGGGATGCAACGCCGGCGTTATCGGTTGCGTTCGCGAAGTCTTCGAAGTCGATGGCCACAGCATTTACGCCCGCATCCGTCTTCGAGACATACGTGGCACGTCGCGCGACGGAGTAGCTCGCAAGCTTGCCGATTCCGAACTTGCCGATGAGCTTTCTAGTCGATTTCGCCTTCGCCTTCCCGCTAACGCCGATGTGCCATAGGTTCTCGAGCTCGTCGACGGTCATCCCGTTACCGTCGTCGAGGACCGCAATGACTGGATTGTCGCCATTGACATCGACCAGCACGGAGCACACCGTCGCCGCCGCGTCCCAGCTATTGACGACGAGCTCCTCGATCGCCTTCACGGGCGTTGTATAGAGCTGCTCGCTGAACAGCTTCACTACCTCGTACGAAACGAGAACCTCAACGTCTCGCACATCCGTCGTGTCGGGGCTTGCAGCGATGTCGGTCGCGAACGACGTCATGGGGTCTCCCACTAGCTCTCGGTCAGTCAAATCGATCTTATGGGCGACGCCCGACGAGGCTCGGTGCATGGGTTCGCCTGGGCAGCAACGCTCATCCCCGACGTCCAGCCTTTCCTCGAGTCCATCCGATGAACGTCGGCAGTGAGGCACGGCCACGTCGTTACTGGTGTTCGCTCTGGTGCCCAGGATGATGAGCACCCCGCGTGCCTGCCTCTGCGCGGCATCGTAACCCGCTGGCCGAGCGGGAATAGATCTTCGCGGGCGCTGACCGAAGCTACGGTCCAGACCTGGTGCCAGGGCGGCTACGGCTACTCGCTGCCCAGAATGTCGTCCAGTTCGGCGCCGAGAGAGCCGATCTGGCTCTGAATCTCGACCGCCCGTGCCATCTCGACGTCGCTGAGGTGGGCGCGCGCAAGATGGATGCGTTCGCCGGTGATTGCAGTCAGCTCATTCAAGAGGAGAGTCATGAGCACATCGTATGTTGCGAGGCCTCCGGCGAAAGGAACCGTCGCCATCGCCCAGGTCCGGGAGGCGGGCATTCGTGGACGTCCTCGACAGTGACGCGGGCGATGATGCTGAAGCGGTCGGCGAGGATGACGTGGCTGCAGCGGGTGCCGCCTTCGGCCTCCCAGCCCTCGCTGCGCTCTTTGCTGATGGCGATGACGCCGGCGCCGTTGCTCAGGCTGGCGGCGGCTGCGTCCAGCTCGGACCACGCTTCGACGAAGTGCGTGGTTGGGGTACCGTGCTCGACCCGTTCGCCTTTGCCGAAGCTGCCGGTGTTCTCGATGAGGCGAAACTTGGTCGCCTCGGCCTTGCCGGCCTGCTCGGTGGCGGGTCGGCGGCCAGGTGCCTCCAGATGGTGCGTTCAGCCATGTTCGTACTTGTCGCCTTCTTCCTCGGCTCGCCAGGTGTCGGGCCAGTGGTCGTCTGTCTCGCTGGTCAGCGAGGCGATGCGGCCGACTTCGGTGACGTCCACGATGTGGAATCCCGACTCGAGCAGGAGCGCGTGGGCGACGGTGCGGCCGGCGCCGTTCCACCGCACGAGGACCTGCCGCTCGCGCTGGGCGCGCACGGCCTGGGTGAAGTGCAGGGCGGTGCGCGTGAGGAATCGGTGGAAGAGCGCGCGCAGCTGCGCGTGTCCGGCGGCCTCGCCCACGTGGTGGATGCGCGCCACAGCGTCGGCGGTGAACAGCTCGATCAGCCGCTCGAAGTCTTCTGGCGAGCGGTTGACGTGGTTGAGCCGCTGGAAGTAGGCGTGCACGACGTCTTTTGGGCGTGCGCGGTGGTGGGGTCATGGTGTCGTCTGGTCAGGTGGTGGGTGTCCCGGTGGGGCGTCCGACGACGGTGGCAAGAGTTTCGCCGCTGCTGGAGGTCCACACGGTCTGCTCTTTGACGCCTTCGCCGGGTGCGGCGGCGGCGAGCATCTTGCCGTTGCCGAGGTAGAAGCCGACGTGCACCCAGGCGCCGTCTGCTTCGTGCCAGAACAGCAGGTCGCCGGGTTCGGCGTCCGCGTAGGGCAGCAGGCGGCCCTCTTCGGACATGGTTTGGTACTGGTCGGCCACAGAGTGGGTGCCGATGTCGATGCCGGCGTGCTGGTAGGCGACCATCGTCAGGCCCGAGCAGTCCCACACGTTCGGGCCGGCGCCGCCGATCACGTAAGCGTCGCCCAGCTGCTCTTGCGCGAACGCGAGGGCGGTCTGCACGGCGGCCTTGTCGGGGGCGAAGCCGCCGCCTCCGGTCCAGCTGACGTCGGAGACGCTGGCGGTGGTGCTGCTGCACTCCTGCCCGCTGGAGAGCGCCTGTACGACGGCCTCGGCTGGCGCGTAGTACGGGGTGTAGTAGTTCGGGTCTTTGTTGATCTGCACGGCGTGCGCGGCCTCGGTGGGCGTCATGTCTTCCCAGCCGGAGACGGCCAGCAGGTGCGTGAAGAACAGGGTGGCCGAGTCGGTGGCGTTCATCCGCTCGGCAAGCGTGCCCCAGTTGGCGCGCTGCTGGAACAGGCCGCGGCTGTCGGGTCCGGCCTCGTCGCCGTAGTCGAGGGCGCGCAGGCCCGATTCGCCCATCGCGGTCATGACGCCGATGACGATGCCGTAGGTCGGCACCTTCAGCGCATAGCCGGCGTTGATGATCGCGGCCGCGTTGGTCAGCTGGTCGCCGGAGTACCCGTCGACGGCCGTGTGGGTGCTGGCGGTTGTCGTCGACGTGGTGGTGCACGTCGCGGCCTGGGACGGGTTACCGGCGCCGAGGATCACAGTGCCGGTCAGGAGCGCGAGCACGACCAGGACGGCCGCGGTGATCAGTACCCGTCTCATCGGCCGGCGTCCTAGCGGGCCACCTGGGCGATCGCGCCGTCCGTGTTGGTCACGGCCGCTTCCCACTGGGAGCGGATGTGCTGCACGTGCACCTCGGGGTTCGAGCCCATCTTGAACAGGTGGTGGCCGGGCTGCAGGTTCATCAGGATTTCCTCGCTGGCCGGGTCGAGGTTGAAGGTGCGCACCGCCCAGGCGGCGTCCTCGGGGCGGTCCTGGCGGAAGATGTGCACCGTCTGCGCCTCTTGCACGACCGTGTATCCGGGAGAGCCTGCCGGGATATCGGTGCCCTTGTGCATGAGGAACACGGTCGAGATGCCCAGCGCCCGCGACAGCTTCTCGCCGGCCTTGACCACGCGGGCCGCTGGCCCGTCGACCAGGTGCCAGCCTTCCTCGTAGAGCACGTTGGTGAAGTAGCCGCGATCACGGCGTAGCCGCCCCGTCAGCCACATGTTGCCGATCGCCATGACGGCCGGCACGGCCGGCCCGGTGTCGGGCAGGCCGGAGAGGTCGAAGACGGTGAGCTTGTGATTCAGGTCGACGTCGCGGCTGGTCTCTCCGTCGAGGAGGCCCGAGTACTCCTCCAGCAGGCCCTCCAGCGCGAAGCGCACGGAGAGGCCAGCCTGGTGCAGCCGCTCTTTCGACTCGGGGCTCAGGTCGTCATCGTTCGGCACCTCGCCCAGGTACGGCAGCAGGTCGTTGGGGGTGGCGACTCGGCCGTCCTGGAACCGGGTGAGGGTCTGGACGACGGCGTGCCGGATCGCCTTGGCCTCCCACTCGGTGGCGGGGGTGTCGTTGCGGGCAATCTGCGCCACGGTCGACAGCAGCAGCGTCTGGCCCTGCAGGCCTTGGGCGCGGATGATGTTCGGGTCCAGCATGTTCAGGCGCGTGCCGGTGCCGTCGCCGTTGAACATGAGCGGCGTCGACCCGAGCTGCAGCGCGAGGTCGGTGTACTCGCCGTGGTCCTCGTCGGCCTTCTTGTCGTAGACCACCGCGCGGCGGTGGTAGAGGGTGAGCGGCCGCAGGACGTAGTTGGTCTTTGCCAGCGACGATTTGCCGGCCCCGACCGTGCCGAATATCAGCACGTTGGGGCTGGTGATCTGCCGCGGCTCGGTGTTGTAGGCGGTTGCCGGGTCGTGCGCGATGAGCGTGCGGGAGAGATTGTCCCGGCCCTGCACGACGCCCTCGGTGCCGGTGGGGGCCGCGACGATCGCCGTGTTCAGCACCTCGGCCTGCCGCGTCGTCGACGGGGCGCCCGGCAGCGCCGGCGCGTACCAGCCGCGCGCGGCGTGGCGTCCACTGGCGCGCAGGCGGGTGCCGGGGAAGTTCCACGGCGGCACGTCCACGGGGCGGCCGCTGACGGTCGTCTCCAGCAGGCCGGCGCCCGTGGGTGCCGGGAGGCTGTCGGGTGAGATGAAGAGCTTCAGCACGGGGATCTTCGCCAGCAGCGGCGTCTTTGACACCTGGGTGTCGAGTTCGCGGTCGGCGCTGCGCCGGCGGTCACGGCGGCCGCGGGTTTCGCTGCTCACGAGATTGCCTCCTTCTCGGACCGGCCTGCCAGGCGTGTGATGACGCGCGAGGCGAACTCGGGGGCGCTGGGCTTGAGCCCCCGTCCGATGGGCCAGGCGGTGCCGCTCGCGGCGGCCTGGTAGCTGTCTTGCCACTCCAGCCTGTTGATGCCCAGGCTCGTATCGCACACGTCCGCCAGCTGCCGGCACGCTTGGGCCAGCTCCCCGCGGCTCGGCGCGGTGACGGTCACGTAGCCGATCCACTCGACGCCGTGGTGGTGGCTTCCGGGCCGCAGGTCCCGCGCCCGGCGCTGTGCGGCGGTCAGATTCTCTTCAGTCTCGTCGCTGCTCAGCCGTCCGGCCTTGCGGGCGGAAATCAGCTCGGACTGGTCGCGCACCACGTCGCGCTGGGTGGCGGATTTCGCGTCGGCGGCCGGCACCAGGTGCAGGTGGAAGCTGACGGTGCGGATGAAGTCGAGTTCCTTGCCGATCAGGAGGTCCAGCGCCCACAGGGGGCTGCGGCCGGGCACGCTCATGTTGTCGGCCCGGATCGCCGCGGTGCGGTGCCACCACTCGACGGCCGGCGCGGCCCCGATCGGCTCGTCTGGCCCCAGCACGGTCGGGTCGTAGCTGGTGACGACGTGCGCGGAGAACTCGTCATGGCTCGGTAGCCCGAACTGGGTGGGGTCGACGCGGCGCACCGCGTCGATCGGCATGGACGGGTTCTGCTGGTGCAGGATCAGGGCCGCGGTCTGCCGTGCGGTGAGCACGGTGACCTTCCCCATGCGGGCCTCTTGCAGTCCGCGGATCGTCTGCACGATCTGCTGGTCCATCAGCTCCCGCCACCCGTCGCGGCCGGGCGCGAATTTCTCGGCCGCGTCCAAGAACGCCTGGGTCAGCGGCCAGCTCACGGTGACGTAGTGGCGCTGCACCATCGCGTCGGAACTGGTGCGGCGGATCACCTCGGAATAAGACGCCTTCTGCTCGTTGTAGATCCGCCGCGTCTCCCTGCCCCAGCTGGGGTCTTCCGGCTCCAGGTTGGTCACCGCCCAGGCCTGGTGGCGGGCGGTGTCCGGGGGCAGTACGCGGGTGAGGGTCTGCACGTCGCGGATGAGCGAGGTCGCGCCCGCGCGGGCGGCGAGGAACCGCCCGAAGGCGCTGGCTGCGCGGGTGAGGTGCCCGCTGGACTCGATGCCGCGCACCTGCCCGGAGACGCTGAAGGCGACGGACAGGTAGTCGCTCTCGCCCACCGGCGAGTGCCATGCGATGCCCGGCTGGTTCGAGCCGTACTGGAGCCAGCCCATGCCGTCTGCGCCGTCTGGGTTGGCGCGCAGCGCGTTGATCTGCCGGTCGAGCTCGACCGCGCGTCGGCCCTTGGCCTCGGCGCGTTCGGCCTGCAGCTGGTCCCATTTCGCGACGTCGTACGGCTCGTAGCGGTCGGTTCCCAGCCGCTTGCGTGCGCTCCACCGGGCACGCTTGGTGTGCCGCTCCAGCCACGTGCCGTTGTGCGTCCGGGTCGTGAGTGCCAGCGTGACCAGGACGCCGACGAGCGCGAACGCGAGTCCCCAGACGTGGAAGAAGATCGTGCCGATCATGCCTGCGACGACGAAGAAGGCGAGCAGCCAGGTGCGCGCTCCGGACCGCGGGCCGCCGAAGAAGGCGCGGTGGCCGGATTCGCCGCCGATGTACCGCTCGTACGTCTCAGGCATGCCCTACTTCCCCTCCTGCCAGTTGGCGTCGTGGTCCCGCACGGGTTCCACGGCTGCCTCGCCCAGCTGCTCGGTGGTCTTCTTCGCGTGGCCGTAGAGCTGCTGTGCGGCTGCGGCCGCGGCGGTCAGGCCCCCGGTCTCGGGCGCGGCGGCGATTTCGCCGGCTTCGGTTGCTTCGGCTGCGGTAGAAGCCGTCGCGGCGTTGGGAGCGCCGGTGCTTGTTCCGGTCCCGCCGGACACGCTGGTGGCGTCTGGCGTGGCTTGTTCCGCTTCGCTGTGCGCGGCCGCGGTGCCGATCGTCGGCGCCTCGTCCGCTTCTGCGCCGCTCGGCACGCCATTCCCGGCTGTACTGCCGCCTGTGCCGGTGCTGCCCCTGCTTGAGGCGATCGCCACGTCGCTGCTGCTCGTGGAGGGGCCGCCGGCGTCGGCCGAGGACGGCGAGGCGTTCCGGTCGGCGTGTGCGGTGCTGGGTGCGCCGATGGTCGGTCCGGGCAGGGTGAGGGTCCCGTTGCCGCCGAAAGGCATCACCGGGGCGATCTTCGGGAGGATGAACGGGGAGAGGCCGGCGAAGAAGATCGCGATGATGGACACGACCAGCTGCACCGTGTTCTGCAACGACGGGGCCGCAGTAAACACTTGGACGCTGCCGGCGACCATCCAGTAGACGACGCCGAGCAGGAAGAACAGCAGCGGGTGGCTGGCCAGGATGCTCACCCACAGGTAGGCCATCCGGGTGCCAAGGCCCCGGCGGCGTGGGTCGACGAGCCACAGGAAGCCGAGCGGCGCGACGACGCCGGTGAGGTACAGCGTGACCAGCTGCACGATCAGCATCAGGAGGACGAGAAGCAGCCCGACGATCATGCCGAGCATGAGCAGGATGCCCACCGGGGCGCCGCCGGCGATGCCGGTGGCGTCTTTCGCGGCCAGCATCTTGGTGAACGTCGCGGTGATGGAGTCGGACGACCCGGCGATTCCCCAGTTGGTGATGGAGTCGGTCAGCGCGCCGATGAACTTCACCAGGAACGCGCCGGCCGCCGGGCCGAAGCTCGACCCGATCAGGAACACCGGGAAGTAGAGGCCGAGAGATTCGGCCAGGTCGCGGCCGGCCTGCTGTCCGCGGGAGGTGCGCACGATCTGCGGGAGGATCAGCAGCACGACCATGAACAGAGCCAGTGCGAAGCTGACCGCGTACGCCTTCAGGAACCACGACGCGGACAGGTCCGGCAGGGTGGCCTTCGACAGCGCCGGCAGGACGTCTTCGGCCAGGCCGTGCGCGGCATTCTGCAGCGTCTTGAAAGCGTTGCCCCACGGGTCACTCCAGAAGTCGGCAACGCCGGCCGCCGAATTCACCGCGCTCGATGCGCTCTTCGCGGCGCCGCTGACGGCGCTCCCCACGTTGTTCGCCGCGTTCCCGATCGCGCCACCCACACTCTTGGCTGCGCATGCAACGGCGTTGCCCGTGCAGCTACTGCTCGTCGACGCGGCCGCGTGAAGGAGTTCGGCATACATCTCAGCACCCCGCCAGGAAGTGGGTTCCGTCCGCTGCCAGAGCGGACTGGTCGACAGTGTGGCCGTCGATGATCTTCCACGCGCCGTTCTCCCACTTCATGTAGAAGCCGTCTGCGCCGACCTTCGTGGGGCTGAGAGCGCCGTCGATGACGTAGCCGGCGGCGAGGTCGACGATCAGCTCGCCGTTGCCGGCGTCGGTCGCCCTCCATAGCCCGTTAACGGTGGACATCGTGAAGTGGGTACCGGCCGGCAGCTCCGAGCCTGCCGGGTCGTCACCCGTGTTCGCGTTCGTGATCGTCGCCCAGTAGCTGGCGGGCGCTCCGCTCGCCTTCAGCGCGGCGGTGACTTGATCCTGCTGCGCGGCGGAAGGGTACGGGTACTGCAACGCAAACCGGTAGTACGCGGCGGCGACTTCGACGGCGCCGTCCTGGGTGTCGGGTGCGGCTTTCTGGGCGGTGAGGACGCTGGTGGCGTTGTAGTCGGGGCCGCCGAGGCATCCGGTGGGGTCATTGTCGCTCACGCTGTTGTCGCTGGGCGTCGCGCTCGGTGTCGCTGTAACGGTCGCGGTGGGGGCGGCGGCCTGGGCCGGCTTCCCGGTGCCGCGGGTGGTGGTGAAGACGACCACGGCGACGATGATCGCCGCGAGCACGAGTGCGCCGATGACCCAGGGCCACCGGCTGCGGCCGTCTGCCGAGTACATGCGCATGCGTGCTCTCCTTCTTCGCTCAGCTCACGACGGCGAGGATCGCCCCGACGATGACGGCGATCGCCGCGCAGGCGCCGAACGCGATCAGCGCCCAGATGGTCATGTTGCGGGCGTCCTGGTGCTTGGCGGGGTTTCCGCCGCTGGTGGCGGCCGACATACGCATGAACCCGATCAGCACGAAGGCGGCCGAGCCGATGAGGCACAGCGCCCACAGCGCGCCCAGCAGCTTCTGCCACAGCTGGGTGAACTGTGCCCCGAAGATCGAGAAGTTCGGGAGGACGTTGTTGAACGGGTTCGTGATCGACGCGGCATAGATCGTGGCCGCCTGAATGTGCTCCATAGCTGCTAGCTCCTCTTGCTGATGGTGACGGATGCCTGGAGGGCGCGGACGACGCTGGCAGCCGCGGTGATGAACGCCTCACGCGTGGTCGGCGCGAGCTGCCCGAGAGTGATCTGCACGCGCTCGGCAATGTGCTGGTCGTACGGAATCGTGTGCAGCGCGCGGATGCCCTCGCGGCTGAGCACCTGCTCGACCTCGGCGGCGATAGTCGGGTCTTCGTGCCGGCCGTCGACGAGGCGGATACCGATCGCGTTCGCGGCCAGCTCCGCGGCGTGGCCGCCGTCTGCGCGCAGCTCTTCCAGCAGCCGCAGCGCCTCCACGGTGGAATCGCCCGCGTTCATCACGGGAATCACCAGCGCATCGGCCACCTGCACGGCCGCGCGGAACGCCTCGCTGGTGGGCTGGTTGCCGGAGTCCATCACGCGGATGCCGTAGAACTCATCAACCAGCCCAGCCACGCCGATCACGTCTTGACCCGTGAGCCTTGGCCGGCGGCCGACCGTGCCGATGACGGCCGCGAACGAGGACTGGGGCGCGGTGTAGCCGGCCAGCTGGCCGGCGTTCGTGATCGTGTCGAGGTCGCGCACCAGCTCACCCAGCCCCACCGGCGGGTTGCCCTCGGCCCGGTACGCGAGCGCGCCCGGGTCGTCCGACACCTCGACGATCGCCACACTCCCGCCGCGAATCGAGGCGATGGTGCCGCCGAGCAGCAGCGATGTCGGGGTCTTCCCCGTGCCGCCCTTGGGATTCGCCACGAGGACCGACACGGCCCGGCTCCAGGTGGCCTGCCGGATCTGGGTCTGGAACATGTCGATCGTCGCCCGGTGCGCCAGCTCGGCCGCCTCCGCGGCGCCCGGCTTCACGTTCAGCCCGGTCCGGGCGAGGAGGCCGCGGAAGCCCTTGCTGGCCTTCTGGTTCTTCACCGCGGCCTGCGCGGGCCGCTGCCCGGTGAACAGGGCCGAGAAGTCAGGGGCCGGTACCTCTGCGCGTGGCTCGGCCTCGGCCGGGGGTGGAGGTGCTGCCTGCGCCGGATGCCGGATCGTGTCGGGCATGTCGATCAGTTGCCGTTCCGCCGGTCGCTGTGAGCGGTGCTCGCGCTGTGTCACCACCGTGTCTTCTTCCACGAACTCGCCGGCTCGGGATGCGTCGTCGAAGACCCCGTGACCGCTCTCCGCCATCGGATCTGACACCTTCTGCCTCCTCGCAAAATATGTCTCCTACTTTCAGCACGCGCGTATAGGGACGCAATTACGCTACGCTCGTTGTCGCTCAAATGGGGCGCATTCGGAAGAAAAATCCCCGGTCATGCTCAACGAATGAACGTGTCCGCCTTAAGGAGGACATGCAACATTGGAGCGTGCCTTAAGGTAGATATCATGTTCTTCATGGCTGAGTCCCAGCCTGAGCGGAACCCAGCCCTGGTGCCTACGCCCGGGTGGGGTCGCCGCGCGAGAATGGGACGGTGGCGGTGAGTGAGCAGGATTCCGTGGTGCCCGAGGGCGTCGCGCGTCTGAAAGAGGCGATCAACGCGGACAGCCGTCTGCTCGTCTTGCGGCAACTGCTGCGGCAACCACAGACGTTCAACCAGCTCGTTGCTGCGGTCGACGCGTCTCCGGCGGGATGCCGGCAGGCGCTGGACGCGCTGGAGCGGGCCGGGTACATCGTCCCGGACGCGCCGGGCGCGGGTACGCGCAAGCGCCCGAACACCGTCTTCTCCGGCGTGAGGGAGGCCGTGGCCGCAGACCTCGGCGAGCTGGTGCGCTTCCTCGCCTCGTAAACCGCGCTCAACGCGTTGACACCTGCACGTCACTGCGGCTGCACCGCGATTTTCGTCGGCCGCTCTCGGGAGCCGCGCCCGCCGAGGCCGTCGTAGCGCACCGCGAGCACCAGGGAATACGGCTTTGCAGCAGGCGCTGAGGGTCGCCGAACCCGCAGTGCCAACGCGCATGAACGGGGCCTCACTGCTGAACGCGGTCATGTTCGTGCTCCGAATCCTGAATAGGCGGCCGGGGAGGGTTTGTGCCGAAGAGTGCGGCCAGGCGCGTTTGGAAGATCTCCGCGGGGACGTGCTCGGGTATGCCTTGGGCGGCGGTGGTGCGGCGCACCCAGTCGATGACCTCTGAGCGGTAGGCGCGGCGGCTCATCGTTGGTCCTGGAGGTCTGGGAGCTGGCGGAGTGCCCAGAGCTGCTCCCGGTGGGCGAGCGCGGCGCTCAGGGCGAGGTAGCGCTGGCCCGGGGTGCGGTGCCCGGAGCCGTCGTACTGCCACTCCTCGCCCGGCTGCGCGTCGTCCGCAGCGTCATCGCGGTGACCGGCGCGCCAGGCCGTGCGGATCGCTTTCTGCTGGCCCATCGTGGTGGAGTAGGCCCGGGATTTGGTTGTGGTGTGACCTCGCCACCCCAGGGACGGCAAGTGGTCCGCCATGCCGGCGTAGTGGTCGGGGAGGGCTTCGGCCAGGTCCGCGAGGGAATGCATGATCTGCTTGTGGTGGTCACTGACCGGCAGTAGGCCGATGTTCGTCTTCGGGATTCGCCTCGGTAGCGGCGCGTCCGTGATGTTCTTCGTGACGTATTTCGCGAGGTATCCGGCCGCGCGGCCCGCGGTGCTGGATCCGGTGATCGGCTGCGCATCGCACTCCGGACCGAACCGCAGGCGCAGCGGGCCAGCTGGTGCGGGAACGTCGAGGTGCACACGGGCCGCGGCTGCCTGGACAACGGATGCGAGCGTTTCCGCCGCAACTGTCCCGCCGCCGTCGGGGGCGTCGGCGCGGATGATCGTGTGGTAGTGCGGGGCGAGCCGCGTCTGGAGTTCCATCACCTTCACGAACGAGACCCGCACTGCGGAGTGTTCGGCGCGGATCTGGCGGCGTAGCTGGATCGTGAAGCGATGCCACAGCTGCGGGAACCACCAGGTGGTCAGCGCGTGCGACGCGTAGTCGTAGCAGGCCGGGCATAGAGGCCTGCCAAGAGTGAGGTCTCCTGGCCGGTGGGTGAGCGTGCAGTGCTGCGGGCGTCCGTGCGGGCAGACCGTCGCGCGGTGGAGGTGGCTGTGGCAGGGGCGCGGGGTGCCGTTTTCGTCGGCGCGCAGCGTGTGTACGGTGCCGAAGGAAGGTGCGGTGAGCGTCGCGAACACGGCGGCCGAACCGTTGAGGTGGTCGTCGTCGAGGCCGCCGGCCACGAGGTGCCAGGTGTCCGCGGCGTAGAGGTCCGAGCACGATGGGCATACGTTCGCCCTCCGGTTCTCGCACCGCGCGAACACGGTTGTGTGCCCCTCAGCTCCGGTGCGGGTGAGGCGGATCGGGTGGGTGCAGAACCCAGCCGAGCGGGTCATCGCCCACCAGGTCTCATAGCCCGGGCTTCCTGCCGCGTCCAACAGCGTGCGCAACGTCTCCGCATCCAGCTCATGCGGTGTCGTGGTGTCGCTCATCGTGTCGCCTCCTTTCCTGTGCTGTCTGGGACGGTTCACTTCTCGGCGTGCTCGGCCTCACGTGCGTCGGGCGTGGGCAGCGCATACCGGGCGGCGATGTCGGTGATCTGGGCGTCGGTGACAAGGAACGCGCGGACCCGGATCGGGCGGGCGGCGCCGTCTTCGATGACATAACCGACACCGGGTTGCCGGTCGGGAATCTGGTCGCACAGGGCGCTGGCGGCGCGGCTGCCCTGGCCAAGGGCCATGTCGACCTGGGTCGCTTCGGTCATCCGCAGACCGATCCGGGTGGGGAACAATTGCCGGAAAGCGACGACCTCTTTGGACGGGTCCTGCACGGCAGCGAGCACGACGACGCCCACCGCGCGGCCCTGCGAGAGGATGAGGGAGAGCAGCTGGGCAGCTTCCGCGCCGAGCTTCTTGTCGGTCTGGTAGGCGGTGAGCGATGCGAGTTCGTCGACGACGACCACGATCAGCGGTTCCGCCCGGGTGGGGGTGTGTTGACGGGCGATGCCCCGCAGCCGGTCCGCCCGGTCCGCCAGCACCCGTGCGGCGTCGCGCAGCAGCTCGAGCGCGTCCTCAGCAGCAGAGTGGGCGAAGCGGGTGAAGAGGGTTTGTGCGGCGCCGAACTCCATGCCGCCTTTCGGATCGATCACCCACAACTGGCACACGCCGTCGTGCACGGCCGGGCCGATTCCCGCAAGGAGCGACCACAACACCGATCCCTTCCCGGACCCGGTGGCGCCGGCGACCAGCATGTGCCGGTCCGCCAGGCGCACCGTCCACCGGTGGCCGTCTTCCGTGACGCCGGCCGGCACCCGGTGCAGGTCCGTCGACTCCGCGGCGGAGAGCAGGATGGGTTGAGCCAGCGGGTCGCGCGTGCGCACCGTCAGGACCACGACGCCCGGCGCGGGGCTCATCGCGGTCACGGACGGCACCTGCCAGGCGTGGGCGAGGGCCTCCGATTTGGCTGTCCAGTCGCTCAACGTCTGGCCAGAGACCATACGCACGGCGAGCACATCGGTGGCAGCGGCGATGCGGATCTTTCCGAGCCGCGGGACCAGCGGCACGCGGTCGAGCATCACGGTGAGACCGTGCAGGGCGCATTGCCGCGCCCACCCTTTCCGGTACCGCCACCGCCGGCGACGGGCGCGAATCCGTGCCGATACGGCCGCGCGCCACGAAGCGGGATGGACCAGTGCCCACGAGATGAGCCCGATCACAAGTGCGACCGCAACGCAGGCGGCGTCGACCCAGCCGAGGTGCCACCACGTATACGCCGCAAGCGCGGCGGGGAGGGAGAGCATAGGGAACAGCACCGCCCACCAGAGCAGGCCGAGAGCCGTGCGCGCCAGGCGCCACGTGAACGTGCCGAGAGCCTCGAGGATGAGACTGGCCGTATCCGGGCCGCTCGTGCCGCCGGCACTGTTGCCGGCAGGACTGGTGTGGGACATGATGGTGTCGTTCTCCTGTGCGACGGGCCGGGGCAGGCGGCCGTGGTGATCCCACAAGCCGGCCCGCCCAGCTCACGGCGTGGGTTACTCGGTCGTCTTCCCGCGGGTCTCGCCGCGGATCGCGGTGGCCCGGTAGGCGACACCGGAGCGTTCGCCTTGCGACCACGGGATCGCCACCAGCCCCTCGATCACGACGGGGGAGCCCACCGTGACGCCTTGCGGCTGCCCCGGCACGGACACGGCCAGGACCTCGCCGCCGGAGGAATCCAAGGCGGCGACCTGCACCTGAAACAGCGGAAGCCCCGACTCCCTATCGATGCGCACCGCGCCGGTCTCCCGGTCCGTGCGCTGCTCAGCCGGACGGGTGGCCAGGAAGACCACGCCTGCCGTGTTGATGTTCAGCCTCATGATGTTTGCCTTCTTCTCGTGTGCAGTCGGTCGGCTGCGGTGCGGTGTTGCCTGACGATTGCCGGGCACGTCTTCACTTCACCGGTTAGGGGCAAGGTGGGATAAGTGGCGACGGGTGGCGCGCCCTCGCTACCTCCCGCTACACATGAAGTCGCTGATGAGGCCAGAATCTGGCGTTGCCCGTGGCAAGAATGGGGGTTATGGCGACGGCGCAGACGAGCAGGAGCACCTCCGCTCTGCGCGCCGCCCGGGACCGTCACGGCTTCACGCGAGAGCGGGCGGTTCAGGTGTTCCTCGAGACGGCGCAGGCGTGGCGTATCCCGATGCGTCCGAGCGTCGAGTCCCTGCGGGGCAGTTTCTCGCGCTGGGAGAACGGGCGTCAGCAGCCCGGGGAGATGGCGCGGCAGGTGCTGCGGATCATGTACGCCGCCACCGATGCAGAGCTCGGCTTCGACACCGAACCTGAGCCATCTCAGCCACATACTCAGGAGGACGAGCTGGCCGCCCGGCTCGTATCGGCCACCCGAGTGGATCCGGTGCTCATCGAGGTGCTAACCGGCGAGGTGGAGGGGTTGCGGCACCAGGACCGCGCCTTCGGCGGCGCGCTGCTGTCGGAGCGGATGGCCGGGCTCGTGGGACAGCTGACGCGGCTGATGGACTACTCGCTGACCCCGGCCTCGGCCACTGCGTTGGCGTCCGTGCTCGCCGACGCGGCCACGCTCGCCGGCTGGCAGGCCGTTGACACCGGGGCGTCCGTGCGCGCCTGGGAGCACTTCACCCTGGCCGCCCACGCAGCCCGGATCGCTGGGTCACCGACCCTTCTTGCGCATGCCCTCGGAGAGCGCGCGTATGCGGTGCTGGAGGCCGGTGACGCGGTCGCGGCACGGCAAACGATCAGCCACGCGCTGACCCTCGCGCCTCTGCCCGGCCGGGTCACCGCATGGCTCCACGCAGCAGAAGGCGAACTCTCTGCAGCTGCCGGAGACCGGGACGGTGCGCTGTCTGCTTTCGACGCCGCTGCCCGGCACCTCCCGTCATCGGGTGTCAGCGATGAAGACAGTCCTTTCATCATGCTGAACGAAGCGCACCTCACCCGCTGGCGCGGCAGCGCCCTGGCCTTGCTCGCCGACCCAGAATCCGTCACGGACCTCACTGCCGCGCTCGGCCGCTTCGAGACCGGTGCAAGCAGCGTCCGCGCCACCGCCGGCCTGCACGCTGATCTTGCCGCCGCGTACGTGATAGCCCGCGACCGCGACCGCGCCCTGCATCACCTGCGGCAGGCCGACGGCCTCGCCACCCAGATCGGCTCCCTGCGGCTGGCCAAACGGTTGGAACGGCTACGCCGGCGCATCCCCGGCCAATAGCCGCAGCAACGCCACCAGCGACCCGGCGCCAAGCACCAGACCCGCATCTATCAGCTGGCGGACCAGGGCTAGAGGAACCCATCGAACAATCGCGGCCTCCTCCTCGTCCGAAGGTTCAGCGACTTTCACCGCGCCGCGCGACTGGAACAGCACGTGCGGCGTGTCGACCATCCCCGGCATCGGCTGGAACGAAGCCAACCGCGTGGGTACCGACGGCTCCCACCCAGTCTCCTCGACCGTCTCACGCACCGCAGTCACCTCCGGCTCTTCCCCGGGCGCGACGATGCCACCGGGAAGCTCCCACCCCCACGCATCCACGGGGAATCGATACCGCCACAGCATCAGAACCTCGTCCGCGTCGTTGACGACGAGCATGAGTGCGACCGTCTGCAACCGCACCACATGATGCTCGAACCGGTGTCCGTCCGGCGGGACGATATCGACTTTCACCAGCCGTACCCACGGGTTGTCGTACAGAGTCCGCTCGCCATGCTGGACGGTAAGCAGCTCCGACGGACGCCCCATCGCCTCCACATCGAAGCCCCGCAGATCATCGCTCACCCGTCCCACGCTAAACCGAGCGCACTGAACCTGAAACAACGACAAGCCCGGAGTCTCGGCTTGCTTGCGTCTTCCCGTCCACGCCTCTGACTGCCGCGCACCCGCCATCGGCGCGTGACTGCCGAGAGAGAAGATAGATGCAGCGAAGCCGGACCGCATAGTCTAAGTCGGACGGGACAACGCGAAAAGGAAAAGAAGCGAATCCGATCCGAACTCAGCCATTGTGGTCGGGCGGCGCGCACCGCTCCGCTCAGCGCGCCACCCTCCTCAGGCGAGAAGAGCAGCCCAGAACGGCAGGCCTGCGACGCTGCCGGACAGGCCAGCCGTGTTCAAATTTCCCTTACTCCATCAAGTACGTTGCACCGCCCGCGCAGGACCGGGGGCCAGCTCCGGCAGCACAGCTCATGTGTAAGCCAGAGGGTTCTTGGCTGGTGAGGCGCTGCCGCAGCGCTACGGGGCTCAGGTGAAGACCGTATGCACATGGGTAGACGAGACCGCGAAGCGACCAGAAGCCAGGCGTAATTGAGCAGACAGCGAAGGGCTGACCCCATCACTTGCGACCACGCTAAACGACGAGTCCTCGAGTACGAAGCGGATACTAACGGCATCGAAGTCTAGCCACAGGCCAGTGCGTGGATACCAGTACTTGTAGATCGCCTCTTTAGCGCTGAAGTGAAGCAAGGGCCATGGAACAGACGGCTCCGCATGAGCCAACCACTCGACGCGAGCGATCTCTTCTGGGCGCATGATTAGCGGTCCGATTTCGTCAACCGCGGATTCGACAGGCTCTGCGTCGATGCCGATCCCGCAGACGATGCCGCGCGGAGCAACGGCGGCCGCACAGTAGCCGCGGCAATGCGTGATACTTCCAACAATCCCGTCCGGCCATATCGGTGCACCTTGAGGATCACGGCCGATAGGACCGGGCCTGATGCCGAGCCGTGCGAGCGCTCGCCGGGCGCACTGACGACCGTCTGCAAAGTCGCGCCGACGGGAAGGAACCGCTCGAGCGAGAAGCGCCGCTTCGACGTCATACAGGTCACGCAGCCCGGCGTGCTCATCGTTCCCGGAAAGCTCCTCCAGCGAGACGGAGTGAGGAACTATCGCGGCTAGCGAATTCTCGATCAATGGGCGCCGTCCCCGGATGCAAAGCGCTTGTGGACTTCTCAGCCATAAGCATACGATTGCCACACTCGGCTAGGCATACCGTCCGTGCCAGCCTCTTGGGGGAACGTTGGCACGCTCTAATGCAGGAGACATCCAGCTATCGCCGATGTCCAGGTCGATGGCCGAAAGCGTACTGGCGCGGACGCCCCTGGATGGGGACTTGTGGGCTTCTGATTACCCGCTTGAGGACGAGCTGGACGCTATCCGAGCGTTCCTTGATCCTGCTCGGATCGGAAGTCCAATGGCCTCTCCATTCGGTCTGTATGTCATTCGAACATTAGGCGACGGCCGAGCGATCGGAGGCATCGGGTTTTTCGGCCCTCCCGATGCCACGGGGGCGGTCGAGGTCGGATATGGCGTCGTCCCATCGGCTCGCAGGCGCGGGGTCGCAACTCGAGCACTACGCGAAATGCTGCGCATCGCTGGCGCGAACGGCGCTCGCACCGTCAAGGCAGATACCGCGCTCAATAATCACGCATCAATGGCAGTGATGCGTAGTGCGGGGATGGAAGAAGTTCGGCGTAGCGAGGAGCTGGCCTTCTTTGAGGTAGACCTAGGTAAAGGCAAGCCCGACGCCGCCGACCTTTGTTCGCGGGTTGCTTCTGAGTAGCGTCGAATGACGGGTATCAGCGCCGACACTTCCGCCGAGGATGCACGCGCCTTGAAGAGCCTCGGGCTCCCGTTTTGGCTGTACTGGTCGGGACAGACTGCCGCATCCCTGGGCGGAGCTATCGCCCAGTTCGCCCTCCCGCTGATTGTCTTTCAACTGACCGGATCCGGACTAGCGCTCGGAGCTGGGTTCGCGGTGTCACTTGTTCCGCAGTTGCTGTTCGGTCTCGTCATTGGCGCATTAGGTGATCGGATGGACCGCCGCCGCGTGATGGTTGTGACCGATTTTGCTCGTGCCGCTTGTATCGCCGTGGTTCCTATACTCGCGTTAGCGGGGCTACTCGACGTAGTGACCATCTACGCCGTATTGTTCGTCCAGTCTGTACTAGGCATTTTCTTCCAAACAGCTAGCAACGCAGGGGTTCCTCGCTTGGTACGTCGCGAGCAGCTAGTGAGGGCCAATGGGCAGTTGCAGGTCGGATCCTCTGCCGCCATGATCGTTGGTCCGTTTCTCGCGGGCTTAGCCGTAACAGTGCTGCCCGTTACGCTCCTGCTGTTTGCTGAGTCGGCGACTTTCCTCATCTCGGCTATCACGATCGTTTGTATCCGGGTTCGGCTGAATGAAGAACGCAGGGTGAGGAACTCACTAGAGCCCGTCGTGACGAAGCTTGTGCGAGAAATCGGCGAAGGTCTGTCATACGTGTGGCGCGACGCCACCCTGCGCAATATCTCAATCATGATGGCTATCATTAACTTTGCTGGGACGACAGTGACTGCGCAGTTACCGCTGTTTGTGAAACGTCAGTTTGGTGTTGGCGAATCGCGCTTGGCTTGGTTTTATGTGGCGGCCGGCGTCGGCATCCTACTAATTACCTCAATTTCAGGCATTATACGAAAACGAGCCGGCGTGCGCCTCGCCCTCTTCGGGTGCCTCTCGCTGGAGGGTGCGTTCACGATCCTGTTAGGCATAACAACGCATTACTGGCTCGCACTTGTATTCTGGGCTGTCTCGTCCGGAGCCAGTGTTCTCTTCAACGTATATACGATGAGTTTACGTCAGGCTCTAGTACCGGACGAGCTGATGAGCCGCGTCATGAGCGTTGCCGCTGTAGTGGCTTGGTCCGCTATTCCTCTCGGCGCGCTTGTCGGCGGTGCGGTTATTCAGGCTGTCAGGGCCCCAGGGATCGTCTACGCGGGAATCGGCTGCACCAGTCTGCTTGTGGTGGCACTTTTTTTGCGCTCGGATCTCGGTCGTGACGTTGCATCTGCAAACCGCGTGTCGCCCGCAGATGACGGCGGTGGCCGTGCGTGATTCGTCGTCACCGCGTTACGCGGCTGCGCCCGCTCAGGCGGACGTCTGGCTTGCGGATCATGTCAGGAGCGGGAGTCTTGCGAGCACGATGTCGCTCGAGATCGTGCCGCCACGCAAGGTCGGGCTCGCCCTTGTGGAGGCGGCTGTGAATCACATCGTCTTGCGACATTCCATTTTGCGATCGCAGCTCTGTTTTGACGACGACGGGCTCTGGGTTCGTCCTGAAAGCAGCGCGCCCCGAGTGGTGCACTGCGGAAACCAAATGGGTCTACTCGCGCTGGCTGACATCGGTCCGGAATCTTTGGTGCCTTGGCAGGTGTGGACGTCTGGCCCGGATGCAAGCCAGATCACAAGGCTTGTGTTTCGATTCCACCATGCATACGTGGATGGGGAGAGTGCGGGACGGGTAGTGCGAGAGTTCATCACGTACTGCGACGGTGGCGCCGACCGAGCCTCATCCACCAAGTCAACTGATTACCGGATCTATGCCGAGCGAATGAACGACATTGCCCTCGCTCCGCCGGATGGCTCTCGCGCGTACTGGGCCACGCTCAATTTGGACGGGATGTGGGCCGCCTCGGCAACCAGACAGCGTGCTTTCCCTACCGGTCGGGCCGAAATCGGGCCCGATACGGCAGATCGTATCGAGCGCCGCGCGAGAACCATGGGCCTTACGTTCTTCGCTCTAGCCCTTGCAGCGACCGCTCGAGTGGTGCAGCAACGTCTAAATGAGCCTGCAGTTTTCTCAATCCCGGTTTCGCAGCGGTTTACGGCGGACTACGCGGACTTGGTTGGCCAATGCACCGAACTGTGCCCGATACTTGTCAGTCCGAGTGAACAGCCTTTCGACGAGTGCGCTCGGTCGCTGTACTTCAGTTTCTTGGATGCACTGAGCCACTTGCTTCCGATGGTGACGGTCCGTCGATTGACGACGCCTAGCCGGCACACACGGCTGGATGCAGTCACCGTGACGATGCTCGCCGATCTGGCCGACGATCGCGACTGGACCGTGTCGAGCCTTGATGATGACAGCGCCGGACGTCCTCTCGCGGTTGTGTTCCGTCGCAGCTCGTCGGGCCTGTCCGTAGTCGTGCGGCGCGAGTTAGACATCTTCGGGAGCGAATCACTCGCGGACGAGATTCTGGACGAACTGCGGAGATGCCTCCCATGACGGTTGACGGCGAAAGCCTCCTTTTCGCTCACCCGCTGCCACGCCCGCGCGCGGCATTTCAGCTGGTCTGTCTCCCTAGCGCTGGATCGGGCGCAAACATGTATAGACGGTGGCCAAGACTGGCCGGGGACGACCTGGATATCGTCGCGGTCCGACCTCCCGGACGGGAGCGCCGTGTCGACGAAAGTCCGATCCAGACACTCCGCGGCCTCGCAGAAATCGTTGCGGATGAGCTCCCATCGATCGTGGATCGGCCTTACGGATTATTCGGTCACAGCATGGGCGCACTTGTCGCCTACGAAGTCGCAGCGTTACTGGCGGAGCGTACCCAGGTAATGCCCCGCATTGTCGCGCTGTCGGCAGCCGAACCTCGGCTCCAAGTCATCGCGGCCCGCTCGCGCTGGGATGGCGCCACTCCTGACGAACTGAGGCAACACCTTCGAGAACTCGGCGGAACCCCGGAAGAACTACTAAGCAGCGAGGAGATGATGGCGCTAATCCGACCGGCTGTTCTCAATGATCTCATCGCGACGGATGAGTATGCGACCCGTGAATCTGAGCCGCTGCCGGTTACGGCGCTAGTGGTAGCCGGCGCAAGTGATCCGTCAGTCACTGAACTCGGACTGCACGAGTGGGACAGGTTTTTCGCGTGGCGGATGCAGCACGCCCGCAGACCGGGTGGCCACTTCTACTTCTCGACCGACAAAGACGCCCAGGCACTCCTCGAGATCATCGTGTCGCTTCTGAACCAAAGCCGGGCAGACCGGAATACAAACCTATGAACAAGCATCAACTCGTGTCGGACTATGTCCCCCAGCAACACAAGGAAGCCTTGGCGGCCTTGAGCAGGACGCGGCTACCAGGCGAGCCTGCCGTGGATCGCCGCTATGATCCCAGTCTGCCGATGGAACGCGTGGTGGTCCACGAGAACGGCGAGCTGATCGCATACGCAGACGTCGGTGATGTCGCGATCGTTGATGATACCGACACGATGCACGTCTGGATCCTCGTCCATCCAGATCGGTCACGTCGAGGGTTGGGGACGTCGTTGCTTCAGCACGCGCTTGAGTTTGCCCGAGCTCACGGCCGGTCGAGCCTTGTGACGGCAGTGGATCGAACCGACAAGGCGTCCGAGAGATGGTTAGTCAAGAACGGTTTCCATCCGGCTGGCGATCTCGACATACGGCGTCGTCAGCCAAGAGAATCGGCTGACTTGCTTGAGAGTGGCCACGTTGACGTCCTCCCTACCGCGGCTTTCGGCGAAAGCCCAGAGTTCTTAGAGATCGCAGCGCGGGGAACAGCTAGCCGTCCGCTCCCCGACGGTACTCGTGTCGTGGTCTCCCCCGACGAAGTCAGGGAGTGGTACTTCTCGCCGACCTCCGCTGGGAGGGTATACACGGTAACAAGAAACAAGCAATTGGTCGCGTTCGCGTCGGTTCAGCCCGCGCGGACAGCTGGATATTCCGTAGAGCCAATCTGGGCAAAGGACAGCGATCCCGCGTTGACTAGAGCACTACTGCGAGAGATCGTTCGAGATGCTGATACGGCTGGGCACGAACTCGTGATCGGATTATCCCCACTTGGTGAATCGGGTTTGGACGAAGCAGTTTCGTTATACGGGTTTGAGTCCGTAGGTGGACGTGTTACGTGGAGAAGAGCGTCATGAACCACAATGAGACCGCCGAAAGCCAAGTCGCCGTAGGCGATCCGGTGCCTGGCGAGTGGAATCTAACCGCGCATACGTACGATAGCGGGGCCACAATTGTTGACCTGATCCAGGAATCGGCCCGCCGGTGGCCGTCACGGCATGCTGTAGAGACCTGTAGCGGCGCCGCAATTACGTATGCTCAACTTTGGGACCGTGCGTCATTGCTTGCCCGCCGGTTGCGAGCTGTGGGAGTGGCTGAAGGTGAATTCGTCATAATCGCCGACGCACACACCGAAGTGACAGTGATAGGCGAGTTGGCAATCAACATGGTCGGGGCCGCGTTCGTGCCGATCGATGCAAGGTGGCCGACCGCGCGCGTTGCCTCGATCATCGAACAGCTCGACCGGCTTGGTGCTGTTATAGCGAGCCCGGGCCTCGCGGGGGCGCTTGAAGGCACACTGTGGGCGGCGTCCCGCTCCTCGACGCCGCTCGTCATTGAGGGTGATGACGCGGGCCTTACGAACCTCGACGAGAGCGTTGTCGCCGCGCTGTGGGACGACATCGGCGCACGAGACGAGATAACCTCCGCAGCGGGATTTATAGACGGTACAGTATCCGAGGATGACATCAACAGATATGTTGAGCACATCACAAGCATAGTAGTATCCACCAATCCGGGTGGTCGTGTCTTTGAAGTCGGCTGCGGAGCAGGACTCGTGGGCCGTGCGCTCGTTAGTGCCGGATTCCAATACGGTGGCTCGGACCCATCACAGGTTTCACTCGATCGGCTACGGTCTGATAATGGTACGGGTATACCCCTCGCGCAAGCGTTCGCACATAACACCCGGCTTACATCAGACACAGATACCGTTCTGCTGGCGAGTGTTTCTCAATTCTTTCCCGATTTGCGCTACGCCCGTGTCGCCTTATTGCACTTGCTCCGCCAACTTCCTCCTAAAGGCCGCGTCATTGTCGCCGACGTGATTGACGCGAGCGACGGGCGCGGTACTGGTCGTCTCAGCTTTCCCCTACGGTGGTTCGCTGCGACCTTTGGAGAGTCGAATGTTGACGTCCGATCGCGAAACGCGAGTGAGTGGGCCGGCGAACTCGGACGACGCTTCGACGTGGTCATTGGCGCCGCCGCGGGACAACGCCAAGGCGATTCGGCCGTTCTCGATGACGCCACGTCGATTCTTGATCTTCGAGCGGAAGCGAACGCGCCCGCGTACGTGATCTTTACGTCTGGCAGCACGGGCGTGCCCAAAGGCGTCATTGTTGAACACACGAGCGTCGTCAACCTGTTCACCTGGTTCAATGCCCATTATGGTGTCGGCCCTGGCGACAGGCTTTTGTGGGTTACTTCAAGCGCCTTCGACCTCGCTGTGTACGACCTGTTCGGCGTGCTCGCCGCGGGCGCAACCGTATGCATTCCGCCGAGCGAGGCACTGGCGGACCCAGACAGGCTGTACCTCGAAGTCGTCCAGCAACAAATTAGCCTGTGGGACTCGGCGCCGGCGGCATTCGAGGAGGTTCTGCGGGCAGCCAGCGGACCTGCTCCGAGCCTGCGACGCGTATTCCTGAGTGGCGATTGGGTGCCGGTCACGCTTTCCGAGCGCATGGCGATTTCGTTTCCAACGGCTGCGCTCTCGGCTCTCGGTGGGGCAACCGAAGCGACGGTATGGTCCAATTACTTTGACGTTATACGTCCAGATAACGACTGGCCATCGATTCCGTATGGACGGCCCATATATAACGCGCGCTATTATGTACTCGACGATAAAGGAGCGCCTACTCCGGTAGGCACAGCCGGAGAGTTGCACATTGCTGGGGTTCCCGTGGCTCGCGGGTATTTGGGACGCCAGGACGAGCATTTCCGATCGGACCCGTTCGCCTCTGACTCGCAACGTATGTACGCGACCGGTGATCGTGCAATGTGGCTCCCCAGCGGTGACTTGCGCTTCCTCGGACGCACGGACGATCAGGTCAAAGTGCGCGGCTATCGCGTCGATCTAGGAGACATCCGAAGCGCGCTCTCTGGCATCCCTGCAGTGGGAGACGCCGTAGTCGTCGCGGACCGAAGCGAAGCGGGCGACCGACTAATAGCGGCGGTGGTGGGTAGGCCGGGCCATCAAGCGCCGTCGGAGGGGATGCTTCGCCGCGAGAGCAGTCTCCGTTTGCCCTCATATATGGTGCCGAACGATTTTGTCGTCTTGCCGGCACTTCCAGTCGGACCGACAGGAAAGGCTGACCGCCGCGAGATCATCGTGGCGGCCGACGCCGCGAGGCGACGCCGTGTTTGGCAGGAGATGCCCGATGCGAACGCGGCGATCGCTCGTTCCTCACAGTATGGGCCTCCTGGCACATTGGAGCTCTCGGCCGAGCTGCTGGTCCGCGGTGTCCATTCCTTAGCTCGTCTTCGGGAGGTCGCTCTATCGCTGTTTGTGAAGTATCCGGAATTGGCCGCAGAGTTCGCTATATCCGCGTATGACGCACGGTGGAGACTGACGGACCCCAGGCGCTCCGTCGAAGAGCGCGTCACGCTAGGTGACTCGAAGAGTGTCCCACTGAGCAATGCAAGTCCGTTCTCAATGCACCTGCAGCACGTCAATGGGCACACTGCCCTTGGAATCGCCGTGCATCACTGCCTTTGCGACGGACTTGGCCTCGAGCGGCTTTTGGAAGATGTTCTCGCAGGCTTGGTGACGCCGCACGCTGTAGATGGTTCGGTGGAACTGACCAAGATTGGGCTTCCCGTCCGAGTAGATAGCCCAGAGCCAGCCGACAACTCTGCGTGGCGCGAGATCGCTGCTGACCTAGGCCGGCGGCCGCGGGCAACGCTCAGTGGCCGAGACGGCCATCCAATCGAAGCCCGACGCGAACTCGACGTATCGTCTGTCGCGGCCGCCGGTCGCGCACAGGGCACCACGAGTACAGCCGCGCTGATCGCCGCGACACGAGTGGCGGCGCTTGCCACGCTTGGAGTGCTGCTGGATCGGATCTCAGTTCCGGTAGCCTCCGTCCCTGATGCGCTTTTGTCGGTGCGAATGCTTCCGCTCGTCTGCGAGGATTCGATTCTTGACGACTTTGGCGCCGAATGCGCCCGGATCGCCGATGTCATGTACTCGGCAATGGAGCGCGGCGCGCCCTCAATCAACCTGGTCGGCGAACTCAGCGGCTCTGCCCTTGTTGGGTTGCCCGACGTACTCGTATCAATTGCCCCACCTTCGCCCTCGGAGGCCAACACCATGGTAGTGCGCCGCGTGGCTCAGACTGCCCGTGGTTGCCCCGCCGTAATAACCGTTGAGCTCGATGGCGACGGGCTCCGCGTGGTCGGACATTCCGCGGTCGTCGATGGAAGTGAGGTGGAGGCTCTCGCGACTCGAATAGTAGACGTCCTGAAGTATTCAGAAGCTTACTCATCCTCGCCTCCCCGCACTACTCTTGCCGAGATTGCGAAAGCGCGGCGCATCGATCAGCTCGATCGCGAAGTGGGGCACGCGCGCAATATGTCACCAAACGCCGTGAGGAATGTGCGAACGGCGTGGCAAGAAGTCGTCGGACCCGTGGCGAGCGACCAGGAGTCGCTTTTTGAAGCTGGCGCAGACTCCATCGTTATTGCTCGGCTAATAGCCCGCCTGCGTCAGATCACGTCCATCGATGTTCCCTTGAGCGTTGCGTTCGAGAATCCGACTCCAATGGCGCTCGCAGGCTGGTTTAGCGATCGCGAGGGTGAGCTCGACTCGGCACCCGTGGAGCGTGTACTGGCGGAAGTTTGGAGCGATGTGCTTGAGTGCGGACCAGTCGATCCGAACGCCTCCTTCGTCGAGCTGGGGGGCCACTCGCTCCTAGCTATGCGGGCTATTACGCTGCTTCGTCAGCGTGGTTGGAACCTCGGCATTGAGCCGCTGCTTGCTGGATGTTCCTTCGCCGAGGCAGTCGTAGCTTGCACCCCGACTGACGTGTTGCCGGCGATTCCGAAGATCGCTGACGTGGAGGGTCCCGCCAGTCCGGCACAGGAGCGCGCATTTATAGAGATGCAGATCGGCGCGGAGATGCTTGCGGCTGAGAGCGACATCGAGGGCACCGCGTTCGGCTACCAATTCCAGGCCGCGCTCCGGGTGCGCGGGCCGTTTGATCCGAAACGCTGGGGTGCGGCCGCGGAGGCCGTGGTCGCTCGTAATGACGTTCTACGCATGGGATTTACTTATGGCCCCACGGGTCTCCGGCGTCATCTCCTTGACGAGACACCAGTGCACGTTAAGGTCGAAGACCTCCGATCTACGCCCACGGACGATGCCCAGGAGCGATGGCTCACGGCGCAGGAGACCGTACGTTGGGATCTGGCGGCCGGAGGCCTCGTGCGTTGGGCGATCGCTCGCGTAGGAGATGACGACTGGCTCATTTCTCACGTTGAGCATCACTTCGTACACGACGGCATCTCGTTTGCCTTGCTCTTACAGCAACTCTTCGCGGCGTATCGAGGCGAGCCGTTGCAAGTCGCCCGCATTGACGACTCGTTCGGCAGGTGGTGCGACTGGTTCGCGAGTCGGGACGACGCACAGGTTGACGCCGACCATTTGTTTTGGCAGACGTACATGGCGGGAGCCCCCGCGCTACCAGCTCGTCCTCCGGTGCAGGCCCTCGGTGCGCAAGTAGGTCCCCGTCCCGCCGAGGCCATCCGGAGCATTATCTCGGCCGAGACGCGAGCAGCAATCAACCGCTCCTTCCCGAATGCGAGCGAATTTGCTGTGCTCTGCTCTGCGTTCGGCCGAGCACTTGCCTCCGTTAGCGGAATGCATGACATCGTTTTTGGTTCGGCCGTGCCGGGGCGCCCCGCGGGGGCCGAGGACTGTATCGGGATGTTTGTCACCACCGTATGTCTTCGGATGGATACGCGACAGCCGGATCGTGACCTTGTGAGCAGTACAAGTAGGAACATCGCGCGGGCACTAGAACATCAACTCGTCCCTTTCGACAGTGTTGTGCATCGTTGGCGGGACTCAACTGGGGCGGGGCGGGGTTTGCCGTTCGAGGCGATGTTTAGCCTGCATAACTCAGTGCTTCCACCATTTGATTTTGGAGTGAGCACCGAGGCCCGGCTGGAGTATCGCCAGAATGGAACGGCGAAGGTGCCGCTCGACATCGTCGTCATAGAACGTCGGCCGGGTATAGATGGCGCGGATTCGTCAGACCTAGAGGTCGTGTGGGAGTTCGACTGGGCACGGTACAGCCACGACGACATTGCAAGGTTGTCGGCGCGGCTTGATGAGGAGCTCGACGAGCTTCTGAATAGGCCGCGTGTCAGTGTACTTTCTTCTGTATCTTCTGGTCCGAAGGTAACTCATCCTGACCTATCTAATGTTGTTGGCTCCGTCGTTCGGAACCGAGGAGTAGCAGGCGCGCTGAAGTATGGCGAAACTGTATTATCCTATCGCGAGCTGTCCGATCAGATTGTGGCAAACCTTCAAGGCTCTCCGATCCTTATGGCAGATAAGCGATCAACTGCTTTCGTCATCGACGCGTTGGCTCGTCTTTACCGCGGCGAACCCGTAGTGGCGATCCGTGAACAAGACCGCAACCGGGGAGTGCAAATCTCGGCTACCTCGGAGTTGTCACCTGATGTGGCTTATGCCGTCCTAACGAGCGGAACGTCGGGCGCTGCGAAGTTCACAGCGGTTGGGCGCGACGGCCTGGCAAACCACATTGGCGCCTTTTCGCGTGTACTTGGAATATCCTCGCAGGATGTCGTCTTCAGCTGTAACGCATTTGGGTTTGACGCTTTTTGGGAGGACATGCTCATCTCCCTTTCCGGCGGTGCTCGTCTGGTCATAGCTGAGCTGAATGGAGACGCCCTGTCGCTTATTAGGCAGATTGAAGACTCGCGCGCAACGGTCGCGTCTATGACTACGGAGTTGTTCCATTTGATGGTCGATGAGCTCGAGAGAGCCGGGCGCAGCATCCCGTCAAGCCTTCGCCGAGTTGTGATCGGCGGTGAGAAGTACGACCATGCCCGTCTTGAGGCATGGGCCGCTCTCGCTGGCGCGGGCGGATGCCGGGTCATCAATTCCTACGGTCCAACAGAAGCGACCATAGGCCCACTGTTTGCAGAGCTAGTGATAGGAACGCGGGTCGTTGTGCCGCCCGGGAAGAACATCATCGGCCAACCACTGGACAACGTGACACTGAGGATCGTCGACAGTGCTGAGCGTGTTGCTCCGCGTGGTGCAGTTGGCGAGCTCCTGATTGGGGGCCACGCTGTCGCGGTCGGGTACCTCGGCAACCAAAGACTGACGGCCGAACGCTTTCCTGTTATCGAGGGGATGCGATGGTATCGAACTGGAGACTTGGTCCGCGCCGATGTACACGGGACCATTGAATACCTGGGTCGCGAAGACGACCAGGTCAAGATCCGCGGGTATCGTGTTGAGCCAGCGGAAGTCGAAGCTCTCCTCACACAGTGCCCTCTTGTTCAGCGAGCAGTGGTTGTCAGTGCTGTCGATCCGTCCGCCGGAACTGGTCTGATCGCTTTCGTCGTCGCGTCGGGAGCTGCAGGTGAGATCCTTCGCTGGGCGCGACGAACCCTCCCTCCTCAGCTGATACCAGCAGTCGAAGTACTTGACGTTCTTCCGCTGACTGCGAATGGAAAGGTCGACCGCAAGGCGCTGAGGGAGCTGGGAACGAAAGTTCGCGGTTACGGCCGGCATGAAGAACATGTACCTCCGCGTCCGGGACGCGAGGTATTACTCGCCGAAGCATGGCAGGAGGTTCTGGGGCTTGATCGCGTCGGTCGAGATGATGTCTTTCTCGACCTCGGAGGCCATTCCCTCCTGGCGATGCGAGCGTTGGCCCTGCTACAGGAGCGCAGCGGCCTCACCGTACCGCTTCGAGACCTTCTTTCTGCGCGATCACTGGCCGAGATCGCTGACGCGGCGGTGAATATATAATCGCGGGGCACGAGTTCCGCCGGCCCTGAAAGACACATGGTTCAGGGCCGGCGCGACTCTTACCAGTCGATGGATACCCTTATGCCGCTCCGTCGGCGGAGACAAATAGCTGTTCATCGAGCCCCGGGGGGCGCGTCGCCTCAGGGCAGGATTCTGTGTAGTAGTTCATTGTCACAACCGCGCGGGTAACGCCGTCCTGGCGCATGGGCCTAACGTAGTGCGCGTTTCGCCGCGCGTCGAAGAAGAACAGCTGGCCTGCGCGCGGGTAGATCAGAGCGCAGTTTGCATCGACCTGCTCCACGCTACTGGCATCAGGATCAAGGCCGACCACGAGTTCGCCGCCGGTGTTTACATCACAATCTGTCAGATAGAGAAGGCCTTCGACAGGATTGCTGTCGACATGGCAGGGGTAGCGATCGACTGGCCCAGACTGCACGTTGAGACTGAGCGCCACTTTTGGGTTGTCTGAAGCACGAACGGTAAGGTCGCCGAACGTTTTGGCGAGGTCGGCGAACCAGTTTCTGTAGAGGTCGGCGAGCCACGGAACTTCGCGCGCGAGCTGGTCCCCATCCACTGCCACGATGGGGATGGGGCCGTCGGAGGCTTCGCGCGCCGTCGACATTGTCGGCCGGAATTCTCTGCTCTGCGCTGTGCGACCGGCGACCGCCATGAGTTCGCTAACCCACCCGTCCGGGAGATAGCTGCCAACCTGAAAGACGTTCCATCGGAATAGTCCCGCTGGGATCCCCTGCGGCGATCGATAGCTTGCTGCTGTATCAGATGCGCTCTGAGTCATTGTCACCCTTCTTCTCTTAGTTCAGCCATTCGGCAGTCTGAGGCGCTGGCGGTGGTATCGGCAACCCATGCTCCGCCGCTCGCTGCAACAATGTCCGGAGCGTACTGCTGCTGATGGGTGGCAGCGGAATAATGTGCTGCTCCGGAGATTGGTCGAAGGTACGGAGCGTGCTCGCCGCTCCCGATGGGATCCAGGCAGCTACTGTAGCCAGAGCCTCCTTAGCGGCAGGTGCCCCGCGCAGAAGCTGAAGGCGTTCGATCATGCCGTGTCGCGTGCCATCTTCCACGAGGTAACCAAGCTCTCGCAGCATCGGCGCTAACGCAGCGAAACTGAGCGGCTCGGCGCTTGAAATAGTGAGCTGTCTATCCTCTGAAGCAGACGTACTCGTCACTGAAAGAATCGCGCGCGCAACAAGGTCAGCCGGGCTGATATCTAGCGCCCATGAGAGGTCGCACGGAGCGACCCCACTTGCGATGATCGCCTGCAGCACTCGGTAAACGCGAGTGCGTCGCGGATCTTGTACGAGCCGACCGTTGTCTGATCGGCCAACGACGGATCCGAGACGCACGATCGTGTAGTCGAGCCCGGCCTGCACGGAGAGAAGTCTCTCGGCAGCGAGCTTCGACCGCAGGTAGGGGCTCGCGGCAAGAGTCGATGGCGAGAGGGCGGCATCCTCGATCCCCGCCGAACTCAGGTAGATCAAGGGACGTCTGGCGTGAGTTGCCTCAAGGGCCCAAATCTCCGTCAGGCGCACATTTGACTCAACAAAGGCGTCAGTTTTGCCGAAGTGCCGGATGTCGCCGGCCGCGTGGATGATCGAGCCTGACCGTTCCAGGTCTACTGCGTCGGGAACTGGAGAGGTCGCACTGTCAATGACCGTCAGGTGTGAAGAGCTCGGCAGCCCACCCATCTGTTCAAGCGATTCAAAGACGCGATCATTTGCCGTCTGCGCGTCGGTTCCGCGAGCGAGCGCAAGTACAGACTTACCCTGCGCAAGCGCCTCACGGACCAATGCAGATCCGACGAGGCCGTTCGCGCCTGTAACTACGACGTCTGCTGCGCGGGCGCCTTGCGAGTGGTGACTGGCTCGTCCGGGCAAGTGATTCCTCGCCACTAGAGAGACGGGTTCTCGATAAGAACCGTCCATCCGCCTTAGCCCGCCTGCGAGCTCTGCAACTGAGTCGCGCTCGAAGAAGTCCTGCAGGCGAAGGAACGGGAATTCCTCATGGGCCGCAGCGTATGCTTTGAGCCGCACCATGGAGTGCGCCCCTTGTTCCGATAGGGACAAGCCGTCGACCACGCCGTGTCCGAGTGCTGTCACAAAAGCGTCGTGGACGGCTCTGGCTACGGTCGAGCCACCGCGCGCCCGGCTGTCAGCTACGTTACCGACACCTGGCAATGTTGCGGGATGGACGGCCTTGCCAGAGCTGGACTGGGGTATGCGCTCTACCCATTGGATGATGTCGGGTATTTCGGCCGGTCGGAGGCATGACTCGAGTGCCGCGCGAACGTCAGGCCGGCGATTTCCGACGATGAACGCGACCAGCGACGTGGGCTCGCCGGCGCTGTTCTCGTCCACGAAGACCTTCGCGGCAGAGATACCTCGAAGGCGACGGAGTTCATGCTCGATCGCGCCGAGCTCAACACGCTGTCCACGAATCTTTACCCGCGTCGCCGTGGAAGTTCGACTTACGTACACTAGGCCGTCTTGCTCCCAACGTGCAAGGTCGCCTGTCATGTAGCTTCGTACTCCGCCGACTTCGACAAAGTCGTGCGATGTCTTTTCGTCATCTCGGTAATACGAGTGCGCTAGAACACTTCCGGATATTCGCAGCTCGCCGATCGCGCCGAACGGTATCTCGCGGCCGTCGGCCGCGACCACGGCCACTGAACAACCGGGAATGGGTCGGCCGATCGGGACGGCTTTCAAGCGGGTGTCGGCGTGCTCTGCCTTATATACGACGCATCCAACGGTGGCTTCCGTCGGGCCGAATTCGTTTACTACTACCGCATCCGGCCGCCGCCGGAGAAGATCCGAAAGTAGTGCGCCGCTTAGTTGCTCGCCGCCGACGATGTATACCTTCCACGGCAGGGGTCCGCTGGTTGCGCCGAGAAGTAGTTCGAGGTGGGTCGGCGTTGCCTTAAGGTACCCATCATCTTCGGCGGCGCGACTTGCGCGTACAATCGTCGTCGCCTCAAGTCGACCCGGAAGCCATACTGTTCCGCTGCTAACAAGCGGTAGGAGCAAAGACGTGACTGAGAGGTCTACGGCTGGCGACGATACCAACGAGAATTCGGCGTTCTCTGCCAAATACGTCGATCTCGCCCACTGGAGATAGTTCCAGAGCGATCCTCTTGTGACGGCGACGCCCTTACGTCGGCCGGTCGATCCGGAAGTCAAGATCACGTACGCTAGCTGGTCTTTGCCGTCCATCTCATCAAGCCGGTCGTCCGCTCCAGTCCCGTCGGTCTCGAGCTGGTGGGCATCGCCGGGCCCTATCGTCAGGGAAACCCCAAAGTCGGTCAACGCGTCGCGGACGGAAGCGACAGGCGATTCCTCGATCGGGAGATACGCCACTTGCGCGAAGATGGCGGCAAGGATGCACTGAACTAATTCGATCGTCGGTCCGAGACGTAATACAACCAGTGATCCCGTAGCCGCCCCCCGAGATTGCATCCCCCGAGAGATACGCTCGGCAGAGTCAAGCAGGTCGCCCGCCGTAACTTTTGTTTCGCCCTCGCGAAGCACGACCCTTGCGCGATCCTCCGACAAGCGGCGTCGAATCGTCTCGGAAATGCTTTGATATTCGGCAGCGGGGCCGCCGTCCGCTAGTAGCGCTTTCGGGCCGTGGCTTCGCCAGAGAGCCACCCCGGTGGCGTTCGTATTTGATTGCGATTCGGTTGCAACAATTTTTACGACTTCGAGCATCGAATCGACGACCTGGCTGTCTATCCGTCCCGCGTCGAACTCGACACCGACTGTTGCCGAATCGCCGTCCTCAAACCACCATGACATGGGGTACTTCGCGTGTGTCGATTCCACTGGGACTGCCGTGAACGAGGTGTACCCGACGTCAGCCAGATTCGGCACCGTCGTGAATAACGCAAATGGGTCAGTATTGGGGTCGACGTCGGCTCGTCCCTCGGCAGCACTGTCGGCGTTGAGTGCCTCGAGAAGTTCGCTTCGAGCTCGGTCGAGTGCGACCCTAAACGTTTGACTTTCAGCTGAAGGCCAGGAGAGCGGAATCAAGTTGATTAGTGGGCCGCAGCAGTTGCCTGCCATGTATCGCCTGCGAACATCGACCGGGACGGCGATTGAAAGCGTTTCGCCGTCCGCTGGGTCAAAGATTCGCAGCGTCAACGCGATCGCCGTCAATATCCATGCGGCTGGTGTGGCCGCAAGCGCTGCGGCAGAAGAACGAAGCGCAGTCGTCTGATCATGATCGAGTTTGAAGCTACGTGTGGCGGGCGCGCCAGCGGCGCGACCGCCTCGATCAAAGGCAAACGACTGCTCCCGCTGCGTGGCCAGACGTTCGAGCATCCGACGTTCGCTGTCGACTCGAGGCGCCACAGCTGCTGAATCTAACGCGACTCTGATGAATCCATCGTCAATATCGAGCGCAGGCTCCTGCCCCGTTCGTCGCGCCAAGTACGCGGCATCGAGGCGCCGAAGGAACAGTGCCATCGACTCCGCGTCGCTGACTGCATGATGCATTGCCACAACCAGATGCGATGCGCCTTCCGCAGGCTCAAAGAGCCAGGCGCTCAGCGGCGCCGGAGAATCGGACGTTAGGGGAACGGCCGCAGCGGCAAGAACGTTAGCGAGCGAAGAGTCACTTAGGTCCTTGAGCGTTGCTAGAGGGCCGGGCGCCACGGTGGCTCGCCACCCGTCAGTAGCGAAACGGAACTGCGATCGGAGTATGGCAGTGGTTGCCTGGACGTCATCAAGGGCCTCGCGAAGCGCGGCCACATCGATACCTTCGGCAAATACGACGTGCGCGGTGACGTTTTCAACAGCCCCCGCCTCCGCTGCGGTCAGCATACGAGATTGGATAGGGGTGGGGGGATAGTCCCGAATGCTGGCGGAAGGACCGGACGATTGAACGGTTTCTCTGTCACGCAACGCGGTCGCTGCTTTGATCGATTCGAGGATGTCGCGGTACGCGTCGTCGCGCAGAAGAGCCTCAAGCGGAACGTCTACGCCTGCGTGTGCCGCGACAAGCTCACTGAAGCGCAACGCACGAAGCGAGTCGCCCCCGGCAGTCAGGTAGCCGACTCCTTCCTCGGGTGCTACGCCGACTGTGTCATACCATGCATTCGCCAAGGCGCGCTCGAGCGGTGGCAAGTTGTCGGCAACTGCGCGGTCGCGCCGGACCGCGCTTGACGATTCGCCTGTTTCCTCGGCCCCATCTGGCTGGAGCACAAGGTGGAGGCGACGTCCGTCGCCCCGTATTTTGAGCGCGTCGAGGTAGCCGCGCTCCCACAAGCTGACGGCCATCTCGTCGACGTTCGCCGCGCGGCGTGGCGTCTGAGCGGCGACCGCGAATCCCGCGCCGGCTCCTGCAGCAAATTTGGTTAGGACGGACTGTGCCCCGATTTCAACGACGGCGACGTTCCCAGAGCTTGTGACAGAGCCGATGACATCAGCAAACTGAACCGGTGCGCACAACTGTTCGGCCCAATACTTGGCCTCGATTTTCGGGTCGTCGGTCACGCGCCCGTGGGGAAGTGCGCGTATGAAGCGGACCTTCGCGGGCTGTGACTGGAAGCCTTCCACGTGCCGTCGAAACCTCTCCGTAATACTCGACATCGCCGGACTGTGAAAGGCGCGACCAACGGGAAGCACATGTGCGGGGAGTGATTCGCGGCGAGCTAAATCGACAATCGCGCGCACACTGTTGGCAGAGCCGCTCAAAACGATTTCTGTTGCGCTGTTTATGGCAGCTATTGCGAGGTCGTGGTTCAACGCAAGTTCGCGCGCGCGGGCGACGGGGGCAAGGAGAGCGACCATTGCACCTGGAGGCGTCTCTTCGGCCATCAGGCGAGATCGTTCGACAACCAGATTGAGCGCCTCGCCGGGTGAGAAAACGCCGGCCGCCACCGATGCGGCAAACTCGCCCAAGCTGTGCCCGCAGACGATGTCAGGAACGATGCCAACCTCACGCAGCGCGAGTTGGAGTCCTACTTGAAAGACGAATATCGCGGGCGCCGTTATTGCAATGTCTTCGGCTTGCGCAGCTTCTGACAGAAGCGCTTCGCTCAGTCTGTCTGCGATCGAGCCGACAGCCGAGAGCGCTTCGCTGACCCAGGCGCTGAACTCGCCTGACGCGCGCATCAGTGCACGACCCATACCAGGTATGTGGCTGCCCTGGCCCGTGTAAGCGAACGCGATGAGCGGGGCATCGGGGCGATGGTAAGGGGGCCTGACGTTCTCACCGACCTCCCCAAGCTGCTGTGCTAATTCCTTCAGCGAACGCGGCCGGAGGCCGATGCGGTATGGAAGTGCGGGTCGGCGATTGAGTGTTGCGGAGAAGTCGGCAATCGTCCAGCCCATCTGATCAGCGGACGACGTCGCCTGGTCAGCCAAGGAGCGTGCGTATCTGCGAAGATCCTGCGCGGTGTGTGCCGAGAGCGCAACGGGTATCGGTTCCATTGCCTACGCCTCCGAGAGGATGATGTGCACGTTTGTGCCGCCGATGCCGAAGGAACTGATGCCAGCAACGAGCACGGGGGCGTTCCAGGTCGTGCTGTCGGCGGAGAGGGTGAACCGACCGGATCCTCCCTGGAGTTCTTCAATCGGTTTGCTTACCCCCGGCGTCCCGGGCAAGATCCGGTTCTGAATTGCCAGCGCGGTCTTGATTAGTCCTGCCACGCCGGCGGCGGTATTTAGGTGCCCAATCGTGGCTTTAGCTGAGCCGACGCGACACGCCGCCCCTGGTCCTAGTGCTTCGGACAATGCGGCTGCCTCTACCCGGTCACCAAGCAGCGTCCCCGTGCCATGTGCTTCGACGTAGGTGACATCTTTAGGCGAGGTGGATGCCACTGTCAGGGCGGAGCGAATCACTCTGACTTGTGCTTCAGGATTCGGAGCGGTGTAGCCGACTTTTGCGCGTCCGTCGTTGTTCACCGCGGACCCTCGGATTACAGCATAGATTGGGTCCCCGTCTCTGGTCGCATCCGAGAGGCGCTTCATCAGCACAACCCCAGAGCCATCGCCTCCCACCGTGCCGTCTGCCTGCGTGTCGAATGGGAGACAGCGTCCAGTCGGGGAGTAGATAAGGCCAGGCTCTGAGACGTAGCCGACCATGTCAGCGGTCTGGATGGAGACCCCACCCGCAAGCGCGTAGTCGCTAGATCTCGACAGAAGACTTGCCCGAGCGGCGTGAACGGCGACGAGAGAGGTCGAGCAGGCCGTGTCTAGCATTACGGCTTCTCCGCCAAGCCCCAGTCCGTAGGCGGCCCTAGTGGCCATGAACGCGTTGGAGTTTGCGAGCGCGGAGACGAATGCACTGGCGGGTGACGACTGGGAATGCGCGGGCGACGTTCGCTTTGCCGCTCCCGCATAAATCGCAGTACGAGGTGCGATGTCTGCCGTCTCATATCCTGCATCCGCGATCGCGGCCAGTACGTTTTGCATGAACACCGCATGCTGTGGATCAAGCGCCTCCGCCTCATCCGGACTCAGCCCGTACACTCCGAGACGGCGTGGAATTGCTTTGACAGACCCCCATCGGTCAACTACGTCACGCCCGTCGTTTGTATGTGAACGGATACCGCTGCCCGAGAACAAATGCGAACCGGAGCGCAGCGCTTCCCAATATGCCCAGAGATCATCGGCACCGGCGAGCGTGCAGCCGATTCCAATGATCGCCACCGCGTCCTCGGTATGAGGCGGCCCTGTCAACTCCGATACCGAGAAGGCCGACTCTGAAGCCGGCTTAGAAGTTGGGATTGTTGGTGGGTGCTGAGACTGGAAAGCACGCACCTGGGCCGCTTGCGTTCTCACCGTTGTAAATCGCAGGAGATCGATTACGGGAAGCGTGACGCCGGTCGCTTCGCGGATTGCCTCGCTAAGCTTGAATAGAAGCAGCGAGTCGCCCCCTGCATCGAAGAAATTCCGCTCCACGATGTCGCTGTGACCGAGCAGGGATTTCCAGCAGCCCGCGATGAGTCCCTCCAAGTCTTCACTTGCGGGGGAAAGCACCAGTGGCTCACGAGGCTGTTCAGCTTGGTCGGTCGCCTCGGCAATTCGCCGCAGCGCGTTCTGGTCGACCTTGTTGTTCGCCTTCCGCGGCAAGGCCGCCACCTCGATATAACGTCTCGGATGCGCAAAATGCGGTAGTTGCCGCGCGACATAATCTCGCGCGTCGTCAATGGCGGTGGCACCTCTCGCGACTACGAACGCAACCAGCTCCTTTCCTCGAGCCGGGTGTTCGATCGACAGCACGCAAGCGGTCGAGACGCTTTCCACGGCGCGAATGGCGGTCTCGACGCCGGCGAGTTCTACACGATTGCCGCGCACCTTCACCTGGCCGTCGATTCGTCCGATGAATTCAATCTCACCGTCAGGGTTCCAGCGGACACGGTCGCCGCTGCGGTAAAGCCTTGCGCCGGGGATCCCAGTGAAGGGATCGGGTACAAACTTGCGGGCGGTAAGGCTCGGTTCACCCAGGTACCCCCACGCCAACCCAGGGCCTCCGACTAGCAGCTCGCCAGGGACGCCGATCGGAGTCGGCGTAAGGGTGCCCTCATAAACCACGTATGAGTGGGTGAACGGCACTTCTCGGCCAAGGGGCACCGTGCGTTGTCCCGCGTCGACGGTGTCAACTGCGCGATAGTGGGTCGTGAAGGAGTTCTCCGCGGGCCCATAGCTGTGGAAGAGAACCCCCCGGCCAACATGGAGAAGCGATCGGCGCACATGCTCGGGAGATACAGCCTCGCCGCCGAAATAAATCCAGTTCATGCCCGCCAGCGCTTGCGGTTCTGCGTCGACGAGGTGGTTAAAGAGAGGGCTTGTCATGATCGCGGATGTGATGTGGAGCTGCCGCATTGCTGATGCCATTGCGTGCGGATCGAGAAGATCCGACTTGTCCATGACGCCAAGGGTGGCTCCTTGCGTGAGCGTCGCCCAGATTTCGAACGTGGATGCATCAAAGTTGAGCGGGGAAAGGTGCGACATCGTGTCTCCGGGGTGAAGCGGAACGAACCCCGTTACTTTGAGTAGGCGCATGAACCCCCGACGGTCAAGCATTACCCCTTTCGGCTTTCCAGTGGACCCTGACGTGTAGATGCAGTGAAATAGGTCGCTGCTGCTAGACGCGCTCTCGTGGTCACTCCGTCCGGTGCACGCGAGCCCTGCGTAACGGAGTACCGGGAGCGGAAGCATCTCTGTCGGGAGCTGCTCTTCCTGCTGCTGGTGACCCTCTCCGGTGATCACGAATCGCAAACCAGAGTCCGCCACAATTGCTGTCAATTGGGACAGCGGGAACTCGGGATCTAGGGGAAGGTACGCTGCCCCGGCGGCCACGACACCGACCACGGCAACCACCGCGTCGATCCCCCTTGGGAGAAGTATTCCGACCAAATCCCCCCGTCCGACGCCGCGCTGGGAGAGGGCGTGGGCGACGCGGTCGGCATCAGCGATGAGGGACGCATAGTCGACCGTCTCGGCATTGTGTCGGATGGCTGGGTCATGGGCGTGAACGGTGGCGTGAGCCCGTACCAAGTCCACAGGGGACGCGACGAGAGGTTCGAAGCCGGCCTGCACGCGCGCATCGGGACCGGTCCCGTGACGCGCGAACGGGGGAACCGCATCGCGGAAGCTAAGTCCTTCGAGGGTGTCTGTCCTGCCCAGCCAATCCAAAAGATCGAGGTATTGGTCGAGGAGGGTCTCTGCCGAGCTTGGACGGAAACGCCCCAGGTCAAAGTCCAACTGAATGTCGACGTGAGTGCCGCGCTCAGTTATCGCCAGCCCAACGGGGGTTTTCGCCGCCGCCACCGGCACATCAAACGTCTGCCAGCCGGCAGCGGCTAGCTTGGGCGATGCAGTTGAGCGAAGGTACGTGAAAGCCGCGTCCATGCCCGCGAGGCTCTCTCGTCGCAATAGTTTTCTGACAGTGCTTGCGGACACGTCCGAATGGGCCAACGACTCGATGACCTGCCGCCGATTCGCAGACACGAAGCTGATGATGGAAGATGAGGGGTCCAGCGCAGTTCTCACCGGAAGCACTCTCGATCGGAGGCGCACGTCGCCGTGCCGTTCGGCGCCGAGTCGTCCTGCGAAAGTCATGCCGCTAAGACCCTCGCTCTCACCTGACCACAGGTGCAGCAGCGCGGCCCACGCGCTAAATGCCACCACCGCGGTTGACGCAGGAGCCAGTTCTACTCGGCTCCGAAGTCGTTCGAAGAGCGAGGCATCGACGCTGCGCGACAAGAAAGCTGATCGGACGGAAGCTTCGCTGACAACGAAGTCGGTCGGTGGCGCGAGACAAATTGGGTCCGCGCCAATCAGTGAGCGCCAGTAATCGGTGTCGCTCGGGAGGATCTCATCGAGCAAGGCATCACCGGCTGTCTGCGGCAGGCTTGTCTGATACTCGCCTTCAGGCTCGTGATAAAGGGCTAACAGCTCAGTCAGCACCGAGTCAACCGCCCAAGCGTCAACGATCAGGTGGTGAAAGGCTAATATCACGACGGCGCGATCAGCGTACTGGCGTACGGCCGCACGCGCCAGGGGACCATCTGACGGATCGATTCGCAAACGCGCAAACGACACGGCCCACTGTTCAGCGTCCCCCTGATCAAAAATCTCCGAGGACTCCTGCCGGACCAATGGAATTGGTGGGGCGTCATACACTTCTCTCAGAAGCGCCCCATCTCTGTTCACGAAACGGCTACGGAGGACGACGTGACGCTCCTGGAGAGCATCGAGTGATGAGCGCAGCCGCTCGAGGTCGATTCCGCCAGCCCGATGAAACGCGATCGGGACGATGTAGCTGGCCGACTGGGGGTCACGTTCAGCCGCAAGCCATACCTCAAGCTCATCCGGGGTTGCCGTACTGGCATGGCTTAGCCGCGATGGATCCGTCGTCATGTGAGATCACTCTCATCGTCCGCTGGTGCCGAATTGACACGATCGTAAACCGCATCGACCAAGGCCCATAGACGAGGAAAACTAACTCGCCTGGTGAAGCCGTCGAGCACCTGTACTGGTCGTCCAGTCAGACTGCGCGCATTTGCGCTTCCGCCGTGCCCGTCGGACCCATGACGCCGGCCGGCCGGATGTCCGCCTAGTTTGCTCCAGACCAGTCGCACGTGGAACTGCTGCCAACTAATCAGTTCTTTGTCTAACTCGAGCAGCTCATTTGCGACTGCGGCAATTCCGGCCTCACTGCTCCTGGCACCAAAGTCGGCTTGGGCCATTCGCTCCAAGTCCACACCCGCACGTGTCGACGCTGCCTCAAACCGCGCCCACAGGTAGTTCGTCATCGGACGGAGATTCTTGAATCCAGGAGAATCCAGGCCCGACCCACCGGCCGGCAACTGCTCTCTGATCTGCAGAAACTGCTCTTGTGACAGCTCGCTATCGAGTAATTCGAGCGCCTGTAAAGCGGCGCGTTGCCATCGTTGAGCGCGGCGAACCAGAGACGCGGATGCCGCAAAGTCATCCAAATCGAGCCGGTCGGCGGCGTTGCCGAGTTCGTAGTGGATATTGTACCAAGCGAATTCAGTCATCAGGTGGATTGTCTGAAACAAGACATTGTCTGGCGGATCGCCTGGCTCTGGCTCCGGAATCGCACCGAGGGCCGTCGAGAACCTCACATAATCGTCGTAGGGCGACTCTTTTCCTATATCGAATTCAGGACGCATTATCGCAGGTCCTCGAAGCTGCTCATTCGACTTGCTCAGCGCTGCTGGTAACGATGCGTGCGCTGCGCGGAGTCATATCCGTCCAGACACGCGCAATGTAGTCGAGAGCGACATCTTCAGAGGCCACAAATCCCTCCGGCTGCCACCCCGCGGGCGGCCGCTCATCGGCGGCCCAGAGCGAATACTGTCCTTCGTGGTTGACTACGACCTGTTTGAGCGCCGACGGCGGTAGGGCTGTCATGCAATTCCCTTCACGAACGACATCAATGTGCCGGTGGTTGGCATATCAAAAAAGTCAGATAGTGGCACGCGGACGCCTGTTTCATGCTCGACCGACGCGAGCAGGCGCATCGCGAGCAACGAATCGCCCCCTGTGGCGAAGAAAGATTCCCGTTCACTGGTGGGACGTTGTCCCAGTAGACGTGCCCAGATCGAGTCGACCACGGAAGTGGAGTCCAAGATATCCGGGCTCGGCTCCGAGTCGATGGCTCGCATGGCGGCTGCGCGATCGCGCTTACCTGTAACCGAGAGTGGCAGCCGTTCTGTCCAGCAAACGAGAGTAGGCACCATATGCGCGGGCAGCCGCTTAGCAAGGTGGACCGGCAGTGACGACCTCACATCCGGGTCGCCGACGTACAGCATCCCGAGACGGCCGGGCTGCTGATCACTGCTTACGAGCCCCACGATGCAGTCTGTGACGCCTGCCATACCGCGCGCTGCCAACTCGACTTCCGATGGCGACACCCTGTGTCCACGTACCTCGATCTCATCATCAATGCGACCGGCATATTCGATTTCCCCGCCGTCAAGGAGGCGTGCCCGGTCACCGCTGCGATACGCGCGTAGCCCAAAGGCACCAGGGGAGTCATCTGGCACAAATGACCTGGCAGTCTCCCGCGGGCTTCCAAGGTAGCCGGCGCTGACACCAGGTCCGGCGACCCAAATCTCCCCAGCGTGGCCTGGCTCAATTGGTATACCTCTGGGCGACCTGACGCTTATTGACGCACTGCTCAACGGATGCCCGAGTCCGCGGCCGCTGCCAGCTGCTCCAGTTACGTGAACGGTCGTCTCAGTGATGCCATACATGTTCACAACCTGTACCGAAGGCTGCTGTCTTAGCCAGCCGATTCGCGCGAGATCCAGCACATCGCCTCCGGATACGATTGTGCGCAGGGTAGGAGGCATTCCGTGACGCTGCCAAAGGTCCATTAGGACGTATAGCAGCTGAGGCGTGGTGCTAAACAAATCGACGGATGAGCGCACCAGTGCATCCGAAAGCTCAAACGGATCTCGGACGGTCTCTCTGTCCAGGACGACGGTCGTTCCACCATTGGCCAGCGGAACCATCAACTCCCAGACGGAGAAGTCGAAGGCCGGCGAGTGGATCGCCGACCATCGGCGGTGCCCAAGTAAGCCGGTCGATTGGGCAGCCGAACCCACAAGCCAGTCCACATTCCCGCGAGTAACGCCGACGCATCTTGGCTCTCCCGTGGACCCGGACGTGAGCATTGCATAAGCGAGATCCGGGCGGCCACCGTACGGGTGGTCACCGCTAACGCACTCGATGGACGAGCCGTCTAGGTCAGCTTGCACGAGCCACGTCACACCCGCGCTTTGGGTCGCTTTGGCGCGTCGCGCAGCGGGATGCGCGACATCGAGCGGGACGGCGTAGGCGCCAATTGACCAGCACGCGAATAGCAGCTCGGGCAGTATCGCCTTTGTCTGTGGCTCCAGCGCGACACCGTCACCACGACGGACCCCAGCCTCCATGAAACTACCTACGCGAGAGCGAACTTGATCACACAGCTCCAGATAGGAGACTGTCGTCCCGCCGCACACAATCGCCGGCGCACTGCCCTGCAAGACGGACGTGGCCTTCAACTGGTCAAGCGCAAGCATCGCGGCCTCCCCCTGAACGTCAGTGTTCCAATGCGACATCGTCAATGTCAAGCATTCGGAGGTTGCGGGCCTGCTCGCATGAAGCAACTATTTCAAGATGCCAGAAATCAAGGTTGAACGGATGGACTGGATTAGGAGTGGTGACCTCGTGATTGCGCCGATCGGCGAGAAGATGAGTCCGAGCGGCGAGGTCGTTGACACAGTATTTCCTGATCCGCTTCCTGATGAGCCAGGTCGATATCGGATTACGTTTGTCCGGACCAATGCAGAGCAGCTTGACGAAGACCTCGTTCATTATGCGAGCGATGGGTACCCCATCGTGGTGCGACGCTAAGGGCGAGATGTTGTACTCGTTAATGTCGGCCCGACGGGAACGACGAGCCGCATCAAAGGCATACGCGACTATGTCGGGTAATGAACCTCAACAGACCGTCGGCAGCGGCCGGTGGCAGGGGCACAAGAGCTGCCCGCCTCAGCGAATGGCATGAGCCCGGCTCGTTCGATTTCGATCGGCAGGCAGAGGCCGCAGCTAGCGGGTGGGCGTGTGCGTCGCTGCCAATTTCGGGAAGCTGACTCGTTTTCGATGGGTATGACGTCGACGATGGCGCATCTCACTCCTACCTAATAGATAAGGGTGCATTTGGACGTTGTGTCGTCCTCGGTGTGTGTCTAACAGCACGACAAAATGGTCCGCTTTAGAACTTGTGCCGTTGGACGCGTCGGTGGGGCCGCCGTCTCGATATGGGGTGACATGGTGGACTTCGCACCACTGCGCCGGCACAGTGCAGCCCGGGATAAGGCAGGTGCCGCCGTCGCGGGTGGCGATCGCCCGACGCTGACGGCGGCTGAAGCCGCGTGTTTCGCGCCCGAGCTCGAGCAGGCGCCCGTCGTCGCCGAAGATCACGGTCTGCACGCCGCCGCTGCAGGCTGCTTGCGCAGCCTCGGCCACGGGCACAGCGCCGGCGGTGCCGGCGTAGAAGGCGAGCCCATCGCCGCCGGCCAGTTCCGACGCCGTAGTGGTGATCCACACCGTGGGGTGGTCGCCGCCCATGTCTGGGGCGTCTGCGGCGCGGGCCTGGGCAGCGAAGATGTCGCGAAGAAGGTCGGCATTCTTCTGACCGTGGCTGCGCCCGTCGGACAGCGTGCCGGACGTGCCCGCGGGTGTGTCGGTCTCGGCGTCGACGAACTCGACGGTCTTCCGGCCCCTCGGGTTGCTGTACGCGTCGAGGACACCGCGGATGACGGCGGCGTGCCCCGCGGGGAGCAGCCCTTTCACGCGTGCGACGCCGTCTCTCGTCGATGAGACCCAGAAGAACCGGTCGCGCATCGCCTTCTCGCTCTGCGCCTCGACCGCCTCGGGGGTGAGCGCGACGGCGATCTCCTGCGCTCGCGCGCGGACCTGGTCGGCGGTCGTCGTGATCGAGATCTCGACGAGGTGTTCCTCGGCGGCTGCCAGGCGGCCGGCCGCGTCGTCGGTGCCGCCGTCGGGCGCGCCGGCCGTCACAGCCTTCAACTCGCCGGCGATCGCCGCACCTGCTTCTCGGCCGATGCGCCCGTCGAGCACCGCTGCCTCGACGGCCGGCAGCTTCGCGATCGCCTGCGCATCGGCCACGAGCTTGCGCGCCCCGGCGCCGGTCGTCTTCGTGATGGCCTCGATCGCCTGCGCCGGGGTGTGATAGCCGAGTCGCCTGGCCAGCGAATCCGGAGAGTCGGCACTCGATCGGCGGGCGATCTCACCGGCGGCGACCAGATCGGCCGCGTCGAGCTGGCGTCTCGCCTCAGCGATCGTCTCGACCAGTGCGACCAGCTGGAGATCGGACAGCGCACCCGGTTCGACCGGCAGCATTCCGCCCAGCCGCAACAGCGCGGCATGGGCGGCGGAACCGGTGATCGTCATAGAACAAGGCTACGAGAATCCACCGACACGAAGCGGAAGTTATCCACACCACTGCCGCACACAGCTACGGCTTGATCTCACTCCGAAGCGCTGACTGCAGCGCTCACCGCGTCGAACGTCGAGCGCCCGAAGGCGACCAGCCTCACCTCGTCGATGTCCGTCGTCGATGCCCGAATCGTCGAGACGGCGACGTCGATCGCGTCATCGAGGGGCCAGGCATATATTCCGGCGCTGATCAGCGGGAATGCAATCGTTCGGGCACCGAGCTCGTCAGCCAGCACCAGCGATCGGCGGTAGCAGGATTCCAGCAGCGTCCGGTCCCGTTGGCCGGCGCCCCAGTTCGGACCGACGGCGTGGATCACCCACTTCGCAGGCAAGCGGCCGCCCGTCGTCCAGCCGGCATCACCGGTTGCGAGACCGTTCGGGAACCGCGCGATGCAGTCGTTGAGGATCTCGGGGCCGCCGGCGCGGTGGATGGCGCCATCGACGCCTCCGCCGCCGCGCATCGCGCTGTTGGCGGCGTTGACGATGGCGTCGACACGCTGTTCCGTGATGTCGCCGAGCACGGCGGTGAGCGCAGTCACACCCCCAGTCTGCCTCGCGCGGTCGCCCGCAGCGCGTGTTACCCCGCGAGCTGCGCGTAGCGGTCGGCGGCCGCGCGAACCGCGACGACATAGGCGTCGTCGGGGTTGTACGCGTGCACGGCGGCGGTCCAGCCGGTGCCGGTCGACAGGTCGCCGCCTGCGACGCAGAGGTAGTCGGCTGCGGCGAGCGCGGCGTCGTCGATGTTGTCGACGGATGCCTGACCGGTCCCGTCCGCATCGACCGCGTACCGCGCCCACGTGCTGGGCAGCATCTGCATCGGCCCGAGAGCCTGCTGGCCTTTCGCGGGCCCGTGCGCGATCACCTGGCCGACGACGGCGCCGACTTCGTTTCCGTCTGCGCCGAGGTGGGCCCCGCCGGCGGTGCCGTGGCCAGATTCGACCTCGCCGATTCCGGCGAGAGTGTTCCAGCCGAGTTCGCATCCGGCATTGCGCGTCTCGCTCACGATCGCCGCGCCGGCGTAGGCCTGCAGTGCGCGCGCCGGGATCCCGGTCCTGGCCGCGGTCGTCGTGAGCCAGGTGGGCGAGACGAGCCCGGTGTCCATCGGCGCGGCGGTCGTGCCGCCTGCCGTGACTCCGGACCCGGCAGACCCGGCCGACCCGCCCGACGCCGCCGATCCGCCCGGCACCCCCGCACCGTCCGACGAGCCCGACCCGGTCGCCCCGGCCCCGGGGGCCGTGCTCGAGGCATCCGTCACGACAGACGCCTGCCGCACGACGGGCAGCACCTGCGTGGCCTCGGTCGACGCGCGCGGCAGCGACGAGAACCACGCGCCGACGCCGCCGACGAGCAGCACCGCGACGCCGAGCACGACGAAGAGGAACTTCATCCGAAGACCCCGTTGACGTAGTCGTGGGTGCGGGGGTCGAGCGGCCGGTCGAACATGGCCTGCGTGTCGCCGTGCTCGACGATGACGCCGGGCGTGCCGAGGGAGGCGAGGAAGAACGCGGTGGTGTCCGAGACGCGGTGGGCCTGCTGCATGTTGTGGGTGACGATCACGATGGTGACCTGGCCACGCAGGGACTCGATGGTCTCCTCGACGCGGCGGGTCGACGTCGGGTCGAGGGCCGAGCACGGTTCGTCCATGAGCAGCACGCGCGGCGAGACTGCGAGCGACCGGGCGATGCACAGGCGCTGCTGCTGGCCGCCGGAGAGGCCGCCGCCGGGCTGGTCGAGGCGGTCCTTCACCTCGTCCCAGATCGCGGCTTTCTTGAGCGAGTCCTCGACGAGCACGTCCTTCTGGTCGCGCGTCGCGCGCACGCCGGAGAGCTTGAGCCCCGCGACCACGTTGTCGTAGATCGACATGGCGGGGAACGGGTTGGGTTTCTGGAAGATCATGCCGATGTTGCGGCGTGCGGCGGTGATGCGCTCGGTGGGGCCGTAGATGTCGGCGCCGTCGAGCCGCACCTCGCCGGCGAGGGACGCGGTCGGGATCATCTCGTGCATGCGGTTGAGGATGCGCAGGAAGGTCGACTTGCCGCAGCCGGACGGCCCGATCAGTGCGGTCACCTCACCGGCCTTCATGTCGAGTGAGACACGGTCGAGCACCTTGCGCTCCCCGAACCACGCGGTGATCGAGTCGGCGACGAGGCCGCCCGCGTGGCCTTCGCCGAACAGTTCGGCGCGCACCTCTTCCGCAGCGTCTTTCGAGACGCCGGTGTAGGGCGCGTCGGGCGCGGCGGCGGGGCGGGCGAAGGGGTTCAGCTCAGCGAGTTTCATGACGGATGCCTGTTTCGAATGGTGCGGCTCGGACTGATGATGCGGCTCAGAGGAGGTTGGGCAGGAGGAGGTCGACGTTCTGCGCGGTGAGCAGCACGAGGGCGAGCGCGACCGGGATCGCGACGACGAATGTCTTGACGGGGCTCCAGCGCCGCCAGAGCCAGGTGGCGACGAGCGCGAGCGCGACGAGCGCCTCGAGCAGCATCGTGAGCGGGAAGAGCTGCTGCTGGTCGGAGCCGAGCGGAAGCTCGGACGTCGGCAGGGCACCCGTAGGGATCGTCACGTTCGCCGCCGCGTACGACTTGCCGACGAGGGTCGCGTCGATGCGTACCACGCCGGTCGGCACGAACGGGTAGCCGGTCGCGGTGACGAGCGTGAGGGCGCCCTGCTTGCCCGACGGCGGCGTAGGCGCCTTCTGGCCCGCGAGCCGGTGGTCGACGACCTGGTAGGTGCATCGGCCCTCGCCCATCGTGACGGTGAACCGGTCGCCGTTCTGCAACTGTACCCACCGCTCTCCGACGCCGCCGTAGCCGCCGCTTCGGGCCATGAGCACCGACGAGCCGGCCTGGCACGGCAGCACGGTGTCACGGCGGTAGCCGACGCCGTCCATGGTCTGCGCGGAGGTGGTGCCGTTGACGATCACCTCGTGCGCGAGGCCGATCTCGGGCGCCGACATCATGGCGACGGGCGTTCCGAGTGGCGTGACGTGGCCCGCCGAATCCATGGGGCCGACCGGTGTCGCACCCTCGGCGAGCTGAAGGCGCAGCTCCTTGTACAGCTGTGCCTGCGAGGTGACGTGCTGCACCTGTGAGATGGCCACGAGGTTGACGACGAGGGTGAGCAGGACGGCGCTCAGCAGCGCGAGCGCCATGGACATCGCCTGCTGGGCGGGCGGCGCAGGCATCCGCTTGACCGGTGCTTTCGCGGGCCGCGGTCGCGGTCGCGGGCGCCGCGCATCGTTCGCGCCGTCGCGGGCGCCCCGGTCGCGCAGTGCGCCGACGAAGCGGCCGACCCACGACTCCGAGCTCGGCACCTCCGTCATCGGCCCGCCTTGCGTCGCCCGCTGAGCACGATGAGCGGAGGACCGGCGATCAGTGCGAGGAACATGAGGATGCCGACGACGAGGCCGAGCCACTGCGTCGAGCCCCAGCCGCCGGGGGACTGGATCGTCGTCGGAACCGCCTGCGCCGCGGCGGCCGTGTCGCTCAGGGACGCTGTGGTCGCGGTGGTGCAGACGCCGGTGTCTGCGTTGCAGACCTGGTGGGATGTGCCGGAACCGGAGCCAGCACCGGCTCCGGTTCCGGACCCGTTTCCAGCGGCGGCGCCGCTGGAAGTGTGGCCAGCGGCACCGGGCGTCGAGCCCGCGGCGCCACTCGCGCCGCTCGTGCCGGCTGCGCCCGACGTCGCGCCGGACCCGGTCGACGAGGTCGAGCTCGAGGTGGCGCCCGGGTTTGCCGAGACGTCGGACTTCACGGTCGTCGTGCCGAAGCTCGGGCCCGAGCCGACCCCGCGGCCCGCCTGCTTCCACGGCGCCTGGCAGGCCGCGTTGCACCCGGCGGGGAACGGAGCGGTGTCGACGAGCACGTTGTGGCTCGGGTCGTCGCCCGGCTGGAAGGTCGGGTTGTCGCAGGGGTTCGTGCCGGAGTTGAGCACGCCCTTCTCCGCGTCGGTGATCGAGCCCTTCGTCGACGCGTCGATGCCGGGGATCTTGAGGATCTGCTGCATGCCGGCGAGCACGAGATTCATCGGCAGCGGCGAGTAGCCGAGCGGGCCCATGTCGGCCTGCCAGCGGCAGATGGCCTGCGTGGACACCCACGCGAGGCTCGCGCCCTTGCTGTTGCTCGTGACGAGGTTGGTCTGATCCGGCACGATCTCGTACGAGTACATCGACATCGGGTACGAGCGGGGGTCCTTGTACAGATACACGTTCGAGAGGTCCTGGCTCAGGTAATCGGGACTGCTCGGGTCGGTGTTGATCTTCGCGGCGATAAGCGCGACCGCAACGGCCGACTGCGTCGGCGTCGTGTAGAAGCCGGCTGCGTTCTCGACCTTCGCGACCGGGTAGCCGGCCTGCAGGGCATAGGAGTACTCGTCGTAGTCGATCGTGTACGGGGTGTTCTGCGTGTAGGTTGTGACGCCGGTCGAGCCGTTCTGCGCGATGAAGTTGGAGAGGCTGCCGGTAGGGAAGTACGAGTCCGCCTGCGATGCCTTTTCGCCCGTGTGCGAGGTCAGGTAGGCGTAGTCGGCGGGGAACTGCCGCATCATCCACAGTTTGAACTGGTCGGTCGCGCCCGAACCGTCCGAACGCACGACCACGTTGATGACGTGCGCCGGGAGTGCCACCCCGGGGTTGGTCGCCTTGATCGCTGGGGCGTTCCACTGGGTGATCTTGCCGCTGAAGATGCCGGCGATCGTCGACATGTTGAGCTGCAGACCAGAGAACTGCGCGCCACCGATGGGCACGTTGTACATGAAGGCGGTACCGCCCGCGACGACGGGCAGCATGCCGTAGGTGAAGTTCGGCTGCGTGTTGTCAGTCGGGTCGGAGGCAGCGCCGGTGAACGGGATCTCCGAGTCGGCGAAGCTCGCGTTGTCCTGCCGGGCGAAGTCGTCGCGACCCGTCGACGAGCCGACCGGGTTGTAGTCGACGGTCACGCCCTGGCGCTGCGCGTTGGCGGCGAAGTCGGCCCAGGCGTTGCCGGCCCACGATGAACCCTCGCCCGAGATGCGGACATAGGAGGTGGCGGATGCCGGACCCACGCCGCTCAGCACGAGCGCCGCGGCGGCGAACGCCGCTGCGGTCGCCAGCACGGTGCGGCGGGAGCGCCGGGAAGGGGCGCGGAAGAGCTTCATTCGTCGTCCTCGGTGATGAGCTGGTCGAAGGCGGTAAGGAGGTCGTCGCTGGCGTCGGGTCCGAGCAGGGCCCGCTCGGCGGTGACGGCGTTGCGCTGCTGGCCGCTGCGTTGCACGCGGCGCAGCGTGCCTCGTGATCGGCTCGCGAGGCGGCGCAGCTGCCCGGTGGAGGTCTTGCCGGCCTCCTGACCGCCGATGAGACGAGCGAGCACGAACAGGATGAGCACGACGGCGAGCAACGTCGCCGCAGTCGCGTAGCCGCGCGCGATGAGGGTGTTGCGGCCGGACTCGATGAACTCGAGCGCGGCGAGCGGAAGCGAGGTCTGCGCGTTCTGGAACGGGTCGAAGTTCGTGACGCTCGTGACGCCCGAGGTGAGCAGCACCGGGGCCGTCTCGCCGATGCCGTGAGCGGTGGCGAGGATGATCGCCGTCGTGAGGCCTGAGCGCATCGTCGGCAGGATCACCCGCCACACCGTCGACCACTGGCTCGCGCCCAGAGCGAGACCCGCTTCGCGCAGGTTGCCCGGGACGAGGCGCAGCGCGACGTCCGCCGAGCGGATCATGATGGGCAGCATCAGCACACTGATCGCCAGCGCGGCCGCGAAGCCGTTGTCCTGGTGGNTCCTGGTGGGTGAAGGTCAGGATGATGACCGCATAGATGAACAGACCGGCGACCACCGAGGGCAGGGCCGTCATCGCCTCGACCACGGTGCGCACGACTCGCGCGTATCGGCCCCCCACGATCGCGAGGAAGATCGCGCACGCGATGCCGAGCGGCACCGTGATGATGAGCGCGATGCCGATTTGCTCGAGTGTCCCCACGATCGCATAGAAGATGCCCCCGATGTCGATGCCCGACAGCGGTCCGACACCGCTCATGTCCGTGATGAGGAAGTGCAGCGGATTCTTGTGGGGGGCGAAGCTGAAGGCATCCTTCAGCACCGGCCAGCCGCGCAGCAGCGTGTAGACGACGACGATACCGAGCGCGCCGACGACCACTACTGCGGCCGAGCGCAGCAGCACGGTCCAGAACCGGTCGGTGACGGCCGGGCCGGAGTGGCTGAGGAAGGTCAGGCTCGCGTAGATGCCGATGAACCACGCGAACGAGACGATCGGCACCCAGCCCCAGCCGATGATGCCGAGCACTCCCGCGAGCAGCACGCCCATGCCGAGTCCGGCGGCGGCGGCGCCGAGGATCGTGAAGCGATCGTCGAGGGACGCTCCGACGCGCACGCGCGCCGGCTCCTCGGCCTGCTCGGGCAGTTCGAGTCGGGGCAGGTAAGTGCGCGGTGCGCCGGCGTCCGGCTCGGCGACCGTCGGCAGGATCACGGTGTCAGCCATTCTCACGCCTCGCTGTCCGCGCCGGACCGCGAGCGGGCGATGATCGCCGACGCGGTGAAGTTCACGATCATGGTCAGGACGAACAGAGACAGGCCGGCTGCCATCAGGGCGCTCAGAGTCACGCCGCTCGCCTCGCCGTAACGCAGCGCGATGAGTGCCGCGATCGAGTTGGCGCCGCGGGACAGGATGTGGAAGTTGAACGAGAAGATCGGGCTGATGATCAGGTAGATCGCGATCGTCTCGCCGAGGGCGCGGCCCATGCCGAGCATGGTTCCGCCGATGATGCCGCCGCGCCCGAAGGGCAGCACGACCGTGCGGATCATGCCCCAGCGGGTGGATCCGAGCGCGAAGGCGCCCTCCCGCTCACCCTGCGGGGCGCGTGCGAACGACTCGCGCATGATCGAGGTCATGATCGGCACGATCATGAGACCGACGACGAGGCCGGCGATGAACGTCGACGACGTGTACAGCGCATCGTTCGGCAGGGGATTGCTCGCGTCGGGGTTCGGCACGTCGAAGATCGGAATCCAGCCGAACCAGACCGACAGCCAGTGGGCGAACGGGACGACGGCGGGCTCAAGGAACGAGAGACCCCAGATGCCGTACACGACCGACGGCACCGCGGCCATCAGGTCGACGACGGTGGTGAGCAGACGCGAGCCCCGGTCGCCGGCGAGCTGAGTGATGAACAGCGCGGTCGCGATCGCGAGCGGGAAGGCGACGAAGAGCGCGACGAGTGCGATCAGCACTGTGCCCGTCAGCACCGCGGCGATGCCGAAATCTCGTGTCTCCGGCGACCAGTCCTGCGTGACGATGAACTTGCCGATGCCCTCGGTGTCAAGCGCCTGAATGGAGCGCACGGTCAGGAACACCGCGACGAGCCCCATGATCATGAGGACGAGAGTGCCGCTGCCGGTCACGACTGCCCGGAACGTGTGGTCGACCCGTTCGAGCGCTTGGGTGAGCAGGCGCGGTCTCGCGTCATCACTGCCCTCCGCGGGGTACTGCGGGAGCGCGGTGGGGCGCTCCGGTTCGATCGCGGTCATTGCCCCGCCTTCCTGCGTCGGCCGACGATGGGCGCGGCGATGCCGCAGACGAGCGACCCGGCGAGGCCGGATCCGACGACTGCCGGCAGCGGCCCGATGGCTGCGGCCGGTGTCACTGCTGCGGTGGCGGTCGCGGGAGGCGTCGTGCTGGGCGTCGGGCCGGGGCGGCTCGTTTGGCCGCCGCCGCCCGAAGGTGAGACCGCGGCTGGTGGATTGTTGACCGGAGGCACCTGGTTCGACCCGGGGACGTCAGGCGTGCCGGCCGGCTGGGTCGTCGGTCCGGTGCCTCCGCCGGGTCCGATCGCGGAGCTGGGAGCGCTCGGCGCGGCGCTGCTGCTCGACGTCGACGCCGGGGCGCCCGGCTTGATCGCCTTGAGCGTCGCGATCGCTCTCGCGTCCTGCGCAAGCAGCGCGGACGTCAGCGGGGCCATGCCGGGCGGAAGGTTGCCGATGTCGTAACCCTGCTGCTGGCCGGTGCCGGAGAGATAACTCAGCACGGCCGCGTAGTTCGACGCATCCGTCGCACCCAGCCCTGCCGTGTCGATCTCGGCGTACACCGGAATGGTGAGCGGATACGCGCCGTCCGACCAGGCCGGCGTGCTGGGCGCCTGCATGAAGTGCGCGTCCGTCGTCGACGGTACGAAGTGCGCCGCAGCGGCCTGCAGGGAGTCGTTGTCGGCCCCGACACACGTGTCGCCGGCGTCATCGCACAGCAGCGCGGTCGGCAGCAGATCGGATGCCGCGGCGGTGCCGTCTGTCACGCCCATCACGCCCGAGCCGTAGTTCGGTGCCGCCCCGTTGATCCACACACCCGGCGGAATGATGACGGTGCCGGGGCACGCCGAGCCGTCGGTGCAGAAGACGCTCAGGGTCTTCTCCTGCCCGCGCAGCACGTCGCTCGCAACCGCCGCCATCGTGCCCTCGCGCGGGTGCAGGTCGGCAAGCGTCAGCGGGCTGGCGCCCTCAGCAGCCACCGACGACGGCGCAGGCCGCTCGTAGTACCCCGGCTGTGGGAACGCCTGCGCGTTCGGCGGATAGCTCGGCTTCGAATACACGAAGCTGCTCGGCAGCACGGTGCCGTCTGGGTTCGAGGCCGATTTCGGGCTGATCTCGTCCTGGGTGGTCGCGTCGAGGGTTGTGGAGGCCGGTGCGTCGCCCGCGCAGTCGATGTAGCTGCGGGCGGAGTAGAAGGGGTTCACCGTGCTGGCCTCACCGTTGACCACGGAAGCGTCGTCGGGGCATCCGCTGAGGAACGACTTCGCGTCGGGGTCGTTCCAGATCCAGCTCCAGAGCGCGCTCGTGGCATCCGTGCCCGCGACCGTCACGATCAGATCGGATTCGGCGAGTGCCGCATTGCTCGGTAATTGCGGGTTCAGCTTCTGGAACTCGGGGTCGCTGGCAAGCGATGCGGGCATTTTCGAATACCAGGGCGTGTCCGTCGCGGGGAGCGGGTTACCGGGGTCGACGGCGTTCTGGTAGCTCTCGGTGAGAAGCTTCGCGACGAGTCTCGCGCTGAGACGGATGCCAGTGACCGGCGTTCGGGTGTTCCCATCGACCGACAGCACGGAGATCGTGAGCGCGCTCAGTCCGGCGGGCGCGTAAAGAGTGCTGGTCCCACCGGAGTCGCTGATCGGCGTGGAGGTGAAGATCAGGCTGGTGCTCTTGGACGCGTACTGCGTCCTCGCCTGGGTGTCTGTGGTCTGCACGTAGTCGAGGTCGACGCCGTTGTTCGAGCACATCGCGGGGATCCATGAGTTCATGGCGTCCGACAGCAGCTCCGAGCCGATCGAGAATGCGTGGCTGCCACCCGAGCAATACGTCGACACGGGCGCGAACCCGAGGCGCACCTGAAGCCGCTGGGCCCAGAGCGAGGGGGTCAGCGGGCTCGCGATGCCGAGCTGATAGCTCGGCGGCAGCGCATCGTCCATCGGAATCGCGACGAGCCAGCAGGTGTCCGTGCTGGGTGCCTCGCCCGTCTTGCCGCAGCCGAGCCCAGGCGACTCTGCGCCGGTTTGCATCTCGAACGTGCGGGAGGATGTTCCCTGGGCGGAGGACGGCAGCGTCAGCGCCCCGACTTCATTGGTGGTCGTGCTCGTGAAATACGTGCCGATCGAGCTCGCCGGAACGGTGGCGGTGTTGTTGACGGCGGTGAAGGGCACGGTGGCGGCCAGTGACGGGCTGTTGGCGCCGATGCCCGGTGCGCTCGACGGCTGATACGCCAGGTCGACGGCGGGCGCACTGCGCGCCGACGAGGAGAAGTTCTCGCTCGGCGTCGCAATGTATTCGGCGGTGTACTGCCCGAGGTCGTCCGGGGGGTTCGGAAGGGTGAGCTTCGCGATGCCGTCGACCGGGGTGGCTTTCGCGACGACCTTCAGGTTGGGGTCGAGGACCTCGACGGTGCCCTTCGCGCCCGTCGCGAGGTTCTGGTGCCCACTCGGCACGAAGACGTTCGCGGTCACGGCCGCGGTGAAGTCGAAGTCGTCGCCGTTGAGTTGGCCGTAGAGGTTCACGCCCGTCTCGGCCTTGAGGTCGGTGCCTGTGACGAGCCCCGAGGCGTTGTCGGCGACGCTGAAGCCGCGCTGCACGTATGAGCCGCCGTCGACTGTGCCGACGCCGTCCTGGCAGTCTTCCGGGTCCGGGGCCGTCTCGGTGGCGGTGCCCCAGCACTGCATGACGAGCAGGCTGTCGGGCTGCTGGCCGCTGCCGGAGGCGGCTCCCGTCACGGTGAGGTTCACCCCCTGGTGCCGCAGACCCGTGGTCTGAGACACAGTGAGCTGGAGCCCACCGAAGTCATTGGCCACCGTCGTGCGGACGGCAGCCGGAACGTCGTCGTATGTCTTGCCGTCGGTGTGGGGGAGCTTCTGCGTGCCGTCGCGGGCCACCTGGTCGGCAGTCGGTGTGGTGCCGCCGTTGTTCCAGTTCACCGTGACAGCTGAATCCGTCGGAGCCATCACCCCGTTCGCGCTCCAGTCGCTCCCGGGGGTCGATGCTCGCGACGGCAGGAAGGTCCCGAGGGCGGCGAGGCTGCCGGCGAGCAGGACCGCGCTGGCCGCATAGAGCGTGCGTGCGAGCGTGCGCGGGCGTCGGGGTAGAAGGCGCGAGGCCATAGACGGCGGGTCTTTCGGGTGGGGTCGAACGGGGGCGGGCACTGCCGGTCGAATCGACCGGCAGTGCCCGTGTAGCGGGTGTTACTTGGCGACGGCCTTCGTCGAGGCACTCGTCTTGGCCACCGTGGTGTAGTCGGTCTTGGTGCCGGTCACGGTGACGGTGATCTTCTTGCCGGCCTGCGACGAGGTCAGCTTGAAGGTGTGGGCTGTCGCGCCCTTGATCGATGCGCCGTTGGCCTTCCACTGGTAGTGCAGCGACGTGCCAGAGGTCCACGTGCCGGTGACGGCCGTGAGCGTCTTGCCGACGGTGGTGGTGCCGCTGATGCGCGGGGTCGGGGCGCTGAGGACGCCGGCGCTCACGGTGCCCGTGGCGCTGGACGTCTTCGCGGCGCTGTTGATGTAGCCGGCCTTCTCGGAGATGACGGTCAGGGTGATCGTCTTCTTGTACGCCGAGGCGGGAACGGTGAGCTTCGACGCGGTGGTGAGCAGGGTCGAGCCCGTCTTCCACTGGTAGGACAGGCTCGAGCCGGAGACCTGACCCGAGACCGACGGCGTCAGGACGCTGCCGACGCGGGCGGTGCCCGAGATCTTGACGCTGCTCAGCGTGTCCTGCGGCACGATGTACGCGGCGTAGCTCAGCGTGGAGCTCGTCGACGCCGCGAACGGGGCAGGGGCGTCAGCCGTGTGGCCCGCATAGGTGGCCGTGAAGCTGAAGTTCTGCGAACCGGTCTTGGCCGAGAACGAGAGCGTCGCGGTGCCCGCGGCGGAGGTCTTCGCGGTGCCGAGCGTGGTCGAGCCGTTCTTGAAGGTCACGGTGTCGCCGGCCGGGACCGAGAAGCCGGTCGGGGCGGTGACGGTGGCCTTGAGGGAGACCGTGGTCGCGGAGACGCCTGAGACGGTGACGCTGGTGCTCGTGGTCTGAGTCGCCGGCGTCGCGGCGGAGTTCTCGAACGGCGAGTGCAGCCAGTTGGCCGAGTTCGCCGAGACCGCGGGGATCGGGTCGAAGCCGTAGTCGCTGACCGCAGGCGCGCTGGGCAGCGTCACCGACAGCAGGGTCGACAGAGCCGGCGTCGCCGCCAGGTCAGTCGTCGCCGCGACCGAGTAGACGTCGCGGTCGAAGATGCCGAAGCCGCCCGCGGCCGGTGCCGTGGTGTCGCCGAAGAGGGTGCCCGGCTGGAGGTGCGGCGCCTGGCCCGTGACGGCGGTGAGGGCGGGGCTGGCCGTCCCCGTCTGGATCGGCACGATCACCACGTTGGTGTCCGTGACCGTGTTCGGGGCGGTGCCGTTGTGCTGAGCGATCCACTGGGCCGCCGAGAACGGGGCGATGTCGCCCGGGTTGGCGGCGATCGCGCCGGTGTTCTCGATGATCGGGTTGCCGCTGCCGTCGGTCATGGTGATGCCCGAGTTGAGGCCGGTGCCGGGAGCAGCCGTCTTCGTCGAGCCGATCGCGGTCTGGAAGAACTGACGGGTGCCCGATCCAGCGTTGAACGGCAGGTACGGGTGCACGGTGATCCAGTTGGTGCCGTCGAAGACCTGCTCGACCGGGGTCTGACCGGCAGCGGCCGTGTTCCGCACGTCGCCGGCCGTGTTGACGCCCGTGGTCTGCTGGTAGTCGCCGTCGGCGAAGTTGGGTCCGTTGACGCCCTTGCTCGTGTTGTCGGGCGCGTTGTAGATCGCCGCGATGGTGCTGGCCGAGATCACGCCGTCGAGGGTCGGCTCGTCATTGATCACCACGGAGACCGCGTCGCGAGCGAGCGGGATCGAGGTGAGGTTGTCCTGCTGGTCGCCCGGGTTGACGATCGTGCTGGGCTTGCCCGACGACCGCGCGATGTCGATGCTGTGCGGGGTCACCGTGTACGTCGTGGGGACGTTGTTGACCGTCTGCGTCCAGCCGTCGTCCTTCGTGTTCCACGCGGCGGAGAGAGCGGCGCGGCCGTCACCCGAGTTCGCGGGGCGTCCGATCGCGTTGGCACCCGTGGCGACGTTGCCGTTCGAGGGGACGATCGTGTTGCTGCCCGTGGCGAGCCACGAGGCGATGCCGTTGGCGCCGAGGATCGGTGCCACCTGCTTGCCCGCCCCGTTGGTGTACCCGTCGGCGAACCCGTCGTAGAGGGACTGGATGGTGTCGGAACCGACGGCGACGTACTCGGCCTTCGGTGCGGTGGATACCGTACCGGTGGTCGTACCGGTCGGGTCAGCGAAGGCAGCGCCCGCGCCGAAGGCGCCGACGCCCGCAATCGTCGCGGTGCATGCGACACCGGCGATGAGCGCCCTCTTAAATGAACGGCTGGACATTATTCAGCGATTTCCTCTCGTGAATGCCCTGACTGATACCGGTCGACGAATGTCGAGCACGGCGATTACCGCCTCCCGGAGGTGTCCGTTCGACGGTGATGGAGCCCCCGGCTCAGGGCAGGACGCCACATACCGGTACGCGCACGACTCTCTGGTGATTGGTAACGACGCAATGATTCGGGTTCGGGTTGCGGTCGTGCGCCGCGGTAAACATGCCCACGGAACGTGAACACGGCGCGCCCCAGAGTGAACGCAGCCTGAACGCGGGCTGTCGGATGATGCGGACATCCCCGAAAGGGGGGTACTGTGCGCGGTTGCCTGAACACCGCCCTAAGTGAGCTGTGCTCAAGCTATGTGTCAGATAAAGATGACCATGGCGCGGGGCTACAACAGGGGCCACGGCACGGTGTGGAACCGTCGCACCGGGGTCGGGAATCGGGCTTCCGCGAGCAGCAGCTCGCAGCGCAGATCGAAGAGCTCGAGCTCGTCGGGGCTCAGCAGTTCGACGAGGTGCGCGCCGAGCGGACCGGTCAGCGCAGCCCTGACCTGCGCGACACCGTCGAGCTCGGCATCCGTCAGCTGTTCGCCGGCCCAGCCCCACAGCACCGTGCGCAGCTTGTCGTCGACGTGGAAGGTGAGCCCGTGATCGATGCCGTGGCGATGGCCATCCGGCATCTCGAGGATGTGGCCGCCCTTGCGATCCGCATTGTTGATCACGGCGTCGAACACGGCGATCCGACGCAGCGCCGCGGAATCCTCATGCACGATCGCAACCGGGAAGTCGGGGTCGCCGATCACCTCGAACACCCGCCGGAAGCCGTCGGCGGCAGTGGCGTTGGTCGCCACGAGATCGACGGCCGGGAACGCCCGCACCGGCTCGCGCCACAGCTGCACCATGCCCTCGCCGAACGGTCCGTCCCCGATCCAGGTGGGTGGCACGATTCCCCAGCCGAACGCCTCGGACACGAGGTACGCCGCGACCTCGCGCCGCGCCAGGTCGCCGTCGGGAAAGTCCCAGAGCCACTGCTCGCCGGCGCTCGGTTTGTACACGACGGGGGTGTCGCCGATCGTCGCGTAGAACACCGCGTTGGAGGCCGACGGCACCCGCGAGATGAGCTCGAGCTCGCCGTGGAGCGCTTCGCCGCAGTAGCCGCCGGGTTCGGTCATCGGCGGCCCGGCGTCGACAGCGTTTCGAGCTCGGCATCGGCGATCAGCTGCGCGCCGCCCTCGTCGTAGCGGACGATCGAGACGGATGCCGGCGCGACGGCGATCCGCTGGAACTGATCGAAGTGCATGCCCCGGGCGTCCGCCAGCACCGATTTGATGATGTCCGCGTGAGTGACCGCGGCCCAGACCGCATCGGGGCCGAACAGCACGTCGTAGCGATGAACCGCGGCGAGCGCACGGGCCTGCATCGCCGCCATCGACTCGCCGCCGGGGAACACCGCGGTCGAGGGCTGGTTCTGCACCGCCGACCAGAGCGACTCGCGCGCGAGCTCGGTGAGCGCCCGGCCCTGCCACTCGCCGTAGTCGGCCTCGGTGAGTCCGCGGTCGATGGGTGTCGCCGGGGCGCCGGACTGTCGCTCGACGATCGCCCGCGCGGTCTGACGGCACCGCTGCAGCGGGCTCGACACGACAGCCGCGAGGTCGATCGAGGCGAGGCGCTCGGCCGTGCGCGCCACCTGCTGGCGACCCACCTCGTCGAGCGCGACGCCCGCCGTGCGCCCGGCCAGCACGCCGCGCGCATTGGCCGCGGTGCGGCCGTGACGGACGAGCAGGACCGTGGACATGGGGCCAGCCTAAGCACAGTGGCATGCCGGAGGCCCGGCTTCCCCGGCCGTCTTATGGGGTCGCGCTAGAGTCGCGCCATGACGCAGGCGACCTGGCGGCGCTGGACGGACTGGCCGCTGGCGGGGCTGGCGGTCCTCTTCCTCGTCGCGTACTCGTGGGAGGTCATCGGCCAGCTGCACGGCGCGGCCGAGCGGGTGTCGGAGACCATCGAGTGGGTCAGCTGGTCGGCTTTCGCGATCGACTACGTCGTGTCGCTGGTGCTCGCGCAGCCCAGGTGGCGCTGGTTCTATACGCACCTCATCGACCTCGCGATCGTGGCGCTCCCGGTGCTCCGGCCGCTGCGCCTGCTGCGCGTCGCCGCCGCCTTCACGGTGCTGCAGCGGCGCACCGGCACGGCACTGCGAGGCCGGGTCATCGCGTATGCGATCGGCGCCGGCCTGCTGCTGATCTACGTCTCGGCGCTCGCCGAGCTCAACGCGGAACAGGCCCGCGGGCACATCAAGACCATCTGGCAGGCGCTGTGGTGGTCGGTCGTGACGATCACCACGACCGGCTACGGCGACTACACGCCCGTGACCGCGACGGGCAAGCTCATCGCAGTGTGCGTGATGTTCGGCGGCGTCGCGCTGATCGGTGTCGTGAGTGCGACGCTCGCCTCCTGGATCGTCGAGCGCGTCGTGGAAGACGACGAGGCCGAGACCCAGGTGGTGACGGCCCTCGAGCTGCAGGAGCTGCGCGACGAGATCCGCGCCCTGCGGCTCGAGCTCGAGCGCCGCTCGACGGACGAAAGCGGCTAACGTGTTGGCGTGAGCGTCAATCCCCCTTTTAGAGCCGATCACGTCGGAAGTTTCCTTCGGCCGCAGAGCGTCAAGCAGGCTCGCGCCGATCATGAGGCGGGCGCCCTCGACGATGAGGGTCTGCGCGCCGTCGAAGACGCGGCGATCGTCGACGTGATGGCGAAACAGCAGGCGGCCGGGCTGCAGTCCGTGACCGACGGCGAGTTCCGGCGCGCGTGGTGGCACTACGACTTCTTCGACGGCCTCGACGGCGTGTCGGTCGTCAATTCCGATCACGGCATCCAGTTCACGGGCGTCACGACGAAGAACAAGGTGCTGCGCGTCACTGACCGCATCCGCTTCACGTCTGAGCACCCGATGCTCCGCCACTTCGCGTTCGTGCGCGACCACGCACCCGCGGGCGTGGTGTCGAAGATGACGATCCCGGCGCCGACGGTGCTGCACTTCCGGCTCGACCCCGACGCCGTCACGACCGACGCCTACGCCGACCACGAAGACGCATTCGACGATCTGGCGGCCGCGTACCGCGATGCCGTGCGCGCCTTCTACGACGCGGGGTGCCGGTATCTCCAGTTCGACGACACCGCGTGGGCCTACCTGTGCTCGCAGGTCGAGCTCGACAAGGCCGCCGAGCGAGGCATCCGCACGGAGGGTCTCGCCGAGCGCTACGCCAAGCTCGTCAACGACGCGCTCGCCGGCAAGCCCGACGACCTGGTCGTCACGACCCACGTGTGCCGTGGCAACTTCCGCTCCACGTGGATAGCGTCGGGCGGCTACGAGCCGGTCGCCGAGCAGCTGCTCGGCAACACGGCGTACGACGGCTACTTCCTTGAGTACGACTCGGAGCGCGCGGGCGGCTTCGAGCCGCTGCGGTTCCTGCCCGAGGGCGACAAGACGGTCGTGCTCGGCCTCATCACGTCGAAGAGCGGCGAACTCGAAGATACGGATGCTGTGAAGCGCCGCATCGACGAGGCCGCCGCTTTCGCTCCTCGTGAGCAGCTTGCGCTCAGCCCCCAGTGCGGCTTCGCCTCGACGGAAGAGGGCAACACCCTCACCGAGGACGAGCAGTGGGCGAAGGTCCGCGAGGTCGTCGCGATCGCGGGGGATGCCTGGGCTTGAGGCTCACGCAGACCGCCTAGTGCTGCTGAGCGGCGAGCGCCTCCTCGTCGAGCACCGCGATCGAGCGGGTGTCCTGGAAGTCGCGGACGCCCTCGATGCCCTGTTCGCGACCGTAGCCGGACTGCTTCACACCGCCGAACGGCGCACGCAGGTCGAGGCGGGTCGCGCCGTGGTCGTTGATCCAGACGTATCCGGACTCGATGCGCGCCGCCACGCGTTTGGCGTGGTCCAGGTCGCCCGACCACACAGAGCCGCCGAGACCGGCCCAGGTGTCGTTCGCGGCGGCGATCGCACCCTCGTCATCGTCGAAGGGCAGCACGGGGATCACCGGTCCGAACTGCTCCTCGGTCACGACGCGTAGGGACGGGTCGGGATCGACGACGATCGCCGGGCGCAGGAAGTTTCCGCCCGCGAGTTCGCCGCCGGGCAGTTCGCCGAACTCGCGAACGTCGGCGCCGGACGCCTTGGCCTCGGCGATGAGGTCCTCGACGAACGACTTCTGCGCGGGGGAATGGAGCGGCCCCATGGTCGTGCCCTGGTCGAGGCCGTAGCCGATGACCGCCTTGCCGAGGCGCGCGGCGAGCCCGTCGACGACCTCGTCGACGCGGGAGCGGTGCACGTACACCCGCTTGGCGTTCATGCAGATCTGGCCGGTCGTGTCGTAGATCGCGGCGTAGAGCCGGTCGAGCTGCGTGTCGTCGAGTGTCGCGTCCTCGAGGATCACGGCGGGGTCGTTGCCGCCCAGTTCGAGCGTGACACGGGTGAGCGAGCCCGACGCGAGCTCCTGGATCTTCTTTCCTCCGCGCACACTGCCGGTGAAGGTCACCTTGGCGACGTCGGGGCTCTGGATCAGGTCCGAGACGTCGGCGTCGTGGCCCGTGACGACGTTGAGCACACCGGGCGGCAGCTTCCTGGCGATGCGCTGTACGACGCGCGCGGTCGCGAGCGGCGCGGTGGGCGGCGGCTTCACGATCGCGGTGTTGCCGGCGAGCAGTGCGTGCGGAAGCGAGGCGCCGAGGATCGCGATGGGCCAGTTGAACGGCACGATGGCGGTCACAACGCCGAGAGCCTGGTGGTGGATCTCCGTCGTCACGGGGATGCCGGGGGCCGTCGGCAGGGTCGTGACCGCTTCGACCTGGTCGGCGATGGACAGCGCGAGGTTCCAGCGCAGCTCGAACACGAGCGCGTCGACCCAGGCCTCGAAGACGACCTTGCCGTTCTCCTGGCTGAGGATCGCGGCATCCGTGTCGCGGTCGTCGGCGATTCCCGCGATCGCGGCCGTCATCTGCGCTGCGCGCTCGGTCGCGCTCATGGCGGACCAGGCGGGGAACGCGGCCTTCGCGGCGGCGATCGCGTCGCGTGCGTCCTGCGGCGATGCCGCGGCCGCCTCCCCGACGGTGCGGCCGGGTTTGCCGGGGTCGGCGATGCGCAGCACGTCGTCGGTGAAGCGCTCTTCGCCTCCGATGAAGAGGCCGGTCCGTACGGCGGTCTGCGTGGATGTATCGGTCATCGGGGTGTCCACCTCTCTGTGAATGACACTCACATTGTGGGCCCTCCGTGCGCGTCCCAGATGCACGCGGCCGGCTTGCGTGGTGCGCCCGCAAGGCGCTGTGATGAGTGCGAGAGCACGTTGCGCACACGAACGAGAAGAGAGCGGATGCCCGCACACGACGGCTGGGACCCGAGACGGCTGCCCGAGCAGAGCGGGAAGGTGTTCCTCGTCACGGGCGGCAGCCGGGGGATCGGCTACTTCGCCGCGGAGCAGCTCGCCGGTGCCGGGGCGCGCGTGGTGATCGCAGCGCGCGATGCGCAGCGAGCTCGGCGTGCGGTCGACGCGATCACGCATCGCATCGACGGCGCAGAGGTCGAGGTGCTCGAACTCGACCTGGCGTCCCTCAGCTCGGTTCGCGCCGCGGGGGAGCGCATCGCCGAATGGCCGCGGCTCGACGGCGTCGCCGCGAACGGCGCCGTGACCTGGGGCCCTGCGAGCCGCGCGACCACGGTCGACGGGTTCGAGGTCACGTTCGGCACGAACCACCTGGGGCACTTCGCCCTCGCCGCGACGGCATGGCCGGCGCTCGCGCGCACGTCGGGCAGCCGATGGGCGGCGGTCACGAGCAGTGCGACGACCCTCGTCCCCGCATCGACGGATGATCTGAACAGCGAGCGACGCTATGCCCGCTTCCGCGCGTACGCGCTGTCGAAGCACGCTGTCCAGGCTTTCGCCTGGGAGCTCGATCGCCGACTCCACGCCGCCGGCTCGTCGTCGATCGCGCTCGCGGCGCATCCCGGCTACGCCGCCGATGGGCTCACGGCGGCGCGTGCCGGCGTGACGCCCCCGCACCCGCCGACCTACGAGCGCCTGCTCGCCGGCGTGGCGCAGGGCAAGAACCACGGCGCGATGCCCCTCGTACGTGCGCTGACCGATCCGGCGGCGTCGGGCAGCGAGCTGTTCGGCCCCGAGCACGGCATGCGCGGCCCCGCCGTGCTGAAGCGCCCGCGTGGGGTCAGCGCGAGCCCGGCGTTCGGGCAGGAGCTGTGGCAGCTGTCGGAGACCTGGACGGGCCTCACCTTCGAGCCCTGACCGCGCGAGCCCTGACCGCGGCATCCGTGATTGCGGCGTGCGCCGTCGCCCGGTTCAGAGCTGCGGCGGCCCGGAGAGCTCCCCGACGGTGATGTAGCGCCGCGCCAGCTCCTGCTGCTGCTCCTCGGGCAGCTGGAGGAGCTGCGCAGCCTGCGCGGCCGTGACCTCGTACACGGTCGGCCACTCTCCGATCGGCACCGTCGTGTGCAGCATCCGATCGCCGTACACGTGCACGAGATCGAACGCCTGGCCGCCGGCCTGCGCGCGCAGCCCCGCCTGCGAGAACAGCGGATCGTTGGTGTAGCAGGTCGCCGACGTCACCGAGACCGGCACTCCGGCGAACATGGAGTGCGTCGAGTAGTGCAGGTGCCCCGCGAGGATCCCGCGCACGTCGCTGCCGCGCACGACCGCCTCGAGGGCCGCCTGGTCGCGCAGCTCGATGAGCTCGTCGAACAGCTGGGGCGACGGGATCGGCGGGTGGTGCAGCGCGAGGAGCGTGCCACGCGGCGCCGCGGTCGAGAGCACGTCGGCGAGCCACTCGAGCTGTGCCGGGTCGAGTGCGCCGTAGTGGAAGCCGGGAACGCTCGAGTCCAGCGCGATGAGGCGCAAGCCGTCGAGGTCGACGACGCGGTCGTACGGCGCGTCGGCCGCCGCGTCGCTTCCCGGTTCAACGTCGAACAGCCCGCGCCGGAAGTTCGAGCGGACGTCGTGGTTGCCCATCACCCAGACGAGCTCGGCTCCGAGCTCTGCCGCGACCGGCTCGAGCATCGCCCGGACCCGGTCGTACGCATCGGGAGCACCGGTGTCGGCGACATCGCCGGTGACGACGATCGCGTCCGGGTGCAGGCCGGCACCCGTGAGCCCGCGCAGCGCGGTGGCGAGGTTCGCGTCGGAATCGACGATGCCGAACATCGGCGAGCGGGCCGCGGTGAAGTGGGTATCGCTGAGGTGGACGATCAGCTGTTCCGGGCGCGGGTACTGAGAGGGCCAGAGCGGATTCATGCGCGTCAAGCACAGCAGATCGGCGTCGCAATCACCAGCCCCTGATCGCTCAGCCGCGACGACGTAGGGTTGGTCGCTGGCGAGGAGGTGACGGATGTCTGAACCCGAGCGCTCCGATCCGGGCGCGCTCATCGCCGGGCGATACCGAATCGGCGAGGCGATCGGCCGCGGCGGAATGGCGACCGTCTTCCGCGCCCGGGACGAGAAGCTCGAGCGCACTGTCGCCGTCAAAGTGTTCACCGCGGGCGATGCCGGCTCCGATGACGCGGCGCGACGGCTGCGTGAGGTGCGCCTGCTCGCAGGGTCGAACCACCCGCACCTCGTGACGCTCTTCGACGCGGAGTGGCCGACGACCGCGACCGCGGCACCGCGCCCCGGCTTCCTCGTGATGGAGCTCGTCGAGGGCGAATCCCTGCGCCGCCGCATCGATCACGCCGGGCCCGACCCTGAGCTGGCCCGCCGCGTGGTGCGGGAGCTGTCCGGAGCGCTCGCGTATCTGCACGGCCAGGGCATCGTCCACCGCGACCTCAAGCCCGAGAACATCCTTATCGAGCGGTCGAACGGCAGCACGAAGCTCGTCGATTTCGGCATTGCGCAGCTGGTCGGCGCCGAGCGCATCACGACGGACGGCACGGTGCTCGGCACCGCGGCGTACCTGAGCCCTGAGCAGGTGCGCGGTCTGCCGGTCGGTCCCGCGGCGGACATCTATGCGCTCGGCCTCGTGGTGCTGGAGTGCGTGACGGGCGTCCGTGCCTTCCCGGGGCCCGCGGTCGAGGCCGCGATCGCGCGCGTGGTCACGGATCCGTCGATTCCGTCCGGACTGCCCGAGGGGTGGCGTGCGCTGCTCGCGGCCATGACGGCCCGCGAACCGGATGACCGGCCCACGGCCGATGCGATCGTGCCGCTCGCGAGCGAGCTGGGCGTGCCGGTCATGCCCGGTGCGGACGACGCGACGATTGCGATGACTGCGCCCGATCTCAGCGCCGCCGCATTCGCGGCCGGCGGTCTCGCGGCGGAGGACTTCGACCCGGCCGGCCCCGAGGTGGCGACTGGTCCGACCGCGCGCTACCTGCCGGCGGCGGACACCGGCGTGACGGTGGCCCAGGCAGCGGTGACGGTTCCCGACGGCGTGCGTGTCGGCGGACCCGCACCGCACGAAGCGCCCGCGACCGTGCGCGACGACGAGACGGATGCTCGGCACCCGCGCCGCCGGGGCGGGATCCTCCTCGGCGCCTTCGCCGCGCTGCTGCTCGGCGCGGCCGTTCTCGCGTTCTCCCTCAACGCCGGGCATCGCGACTCCGACGCGGATCCGACGCCGGCGTCGCACCCCGTGTCCACCCCGGCGCCGACCGTCACGGTGACGACGCGCGTGCCGCAGCCGGCCGAGACCCCGGCGGTTCAGCGGGCGCCTGTCGCGCCGACGACCGTACCCGCCGGTGGCGGAGCGGCGGGCGGAACCGGCGCCGCCCCCACGGCGACCCCGCCGACCCCAGGCGCCGGCCCCGCCCAGGCGAGCACTCCGGGCGTTCCGGGCGCAGGACACGGCGCGGCGCACGACAGCGGGCAGCACAAGGGGCACGGCGGCGGCAAAGCCGGCGGATAGCGTTACCGCGGAACGGCGCTCTTCGCGCATACGCTGGAGCATGGCCGCTTCGAACGGAACCGTCGTCGCCCTGGTGGGCGGCGAATCGTCGGACTTGATCGCCCAGCTCGGTGCCCTGCGCAACGTCGATGCCTTCACGGTCGCCGACGGCGACGAGGCCGAGGCGGCTCGCCGCATCAGCCGTTCACATGCCTCGTACGTCATCTCCGACGCCGACCCGCTCGCCCACGTGGCGGCGGCGTGGGTCGAGTTCTTCGATGACCGGGTGACACTCGAGACGCTGCTGTACGAGGCGGACACCGCAGCAGACGCCCTGCGCTCGGGCCGTGCCCAGTTGCCCGACTACTATCTCGTGCTCGACCCGGCTGCCGTCGAGGGCACCTGGCGGCACTGGTGGTTCGGCGCACTGTCGAGCAAGGCTCCGACGCGCGTGCTGCCTGTGCCGTCGTCGACGGGCGAGGTGCGCCGCCAGCTGCGCCGTCTGCCCACCGGCCGGCCGTGGCCGGCCGAGTTCGCGGCGTGGCTCACGCGCCTGCAGTTCGAGGTCCCTGACCGCCTCGCCCTCGACTGAGCCATACCCGGTATCAGCCGCCCGCGCGGTACGTCATCGGCGGCACGAGCAGCCCGCGGTCCTCGCGGATCCAGACCAGTCCCGTCTCGCGATGCTCCGCGCGCGTCGCAAAGCGGTATCGAAACACCCGCGCCCGCACGAAGGCGGGGCGCCGCCCGGCGAACGGGTCGACACGCAGCAGCCGTAGCGTCGCGCGGTCGGCGTGCAGCAGCCGCACGAGGAGGACCTCGAACCAGCGATCGTGCGCCCCGAGTGCGAGGAACCACATCAGCCAGTCGAGCCGCAGGTGATACGGCGCGAACCAGCGCGGCACGCGCGCCGGATCCCCGGGCTTGCCGTGGAACTCGTACTCCCGCCAGCCGCCCGCACCCGTCACGTCTTCCGTGCCCTCGACGACGACCTCGTCGCGCGTCCGCGTCACCGTGCCGAACGCGCCGTATGCGTTCACGAGGTGCCACCGGTTGAAGCTCGCGTTCATCAGCTGACGCGACGAGAACAGGTTGCGCAGCGGCCACCACGACAGATAGACGAGCAGAGCGGATGCCAGCAGCACGGGCACGGCGAACCACGCCGGCATCCCAGCATCCGTCCCCGGCCCCGTCGCAGCCGGCCACACCGGGACCACAGCGTGCACCGCCCCGTCCGACACCCCCGCGAACAGCAGCACGACGCTGATCCAGTTGAGCCACGCGAAATTCCCCGTCACGATCAGCCACAGCTGCGTCACGATCATCACCGCTGCGGCGACCGATGCGATCGGCTGCGGAGCGAACAGGAAGAACGGGCACACGAGCTGCGCGAAGTGATTGCCCACGACCTCGCCGCGATGCACCCACTTCGGCAGAAGGTGCGCCTGCCGGCTGAGCGGTCCCGGCATCGGCTGCGTCTCGTGGTGGTAGTACAGGGCGGTCAGGTCCTTCCACTCCCGGCCGCCACGCAGCTTGATCATGCCCGCGCCGAACTCGAGGCGGAAGACGAGCCAGCGGATGAGGAACAGCACCGTCACGGGTGTCGCCGTCGTCGACGAGCCGAGCCACGCGACCGTGAACCCGGCCTCGCAGAGCAGCGACTCCCACCCGAAGCCGTAGAAGGTCTGGCCGACGTTCACGATCGAGAGGTAGGCACCCCACATGAGCAGGAACAGCACGGTGGTGAGCCACGGCTGGGTGAGCTGGGGCAGACCCGCGACGAGCGCGCCTCCGACGACCGCCCCGCCCACCGCGATGGCGCGCAGCATCCGATCGGAATATCGCCAGCGGAAGATCGTCGGCTGCCTGCGCGCATAGCTCAGCTGCAGGAACCGCCGCACCGGCATCAGCCCGTGCTCGCCGAGCAACGCCGGGAACTGGTCGGCGGCCGAAAGGAATGCGATCACGAACACAGCGGCGACCCCGCGCTGCAGCACCTCGCGCGCAAAACCGTAGTCGCCCGTCCCGAGCCAGCCGAACCAGTCCATGACAGCGGCGACGGTAGCGCGCCCGGCGCGGGCCCTCCACCCCTCCCGCCGCGCGCCGCGGCGCCGCTAGCCTGAACGCCATGGGCTCGGGGCGTGCGGTCGTCGTCGGTGCGGGGCACAACGGTCTCGCCGGCGCGGTCACGCTGGCGCGGGCCGGCCTCGACGTCACCGTGCTGGAGCGGTCCGAGCACGTCGGCGGCGCGGTCGCGACCCGCGAGCTCACCCTTCCCGGCTTCCGGCACGACGTCGGCTCGGCTGTGCACCCGATGGCGGTGCACTCCGAGTTCTTCCGCCGCTTCGGCCTCGCCGAACGCATCGAATTGCTCACCCCCGAGATCTCGTACGGGCACGCGCTCACCGCGGACCGCGCCGTGCTCGCGTGGCGCGACCTCGAGCGCACCGCCGGCGGGCTCGGCGTCGACGCGTCGACCTGGCGCCGGCTGCTGTGGCCGCTCAGCGCCGACGCCGACCGCCTCGCCGCCGTCACGGGCGGCGCGTTCCTGCCGCCCGAGCACCCCGGCGTCGCTCTGCGGCTCGGCCTGCGCGCGCTCGAGCAGGGCAGCGCCGCCTGGAACAGCCCATTCAGAACGGATGCCGCGGCCGCGCTCCTCACGGGAGTGATCGCGCACACCAACCGCCGCCTTCCGTCGATCGGCGCAGCGGCCCCCGGCATCGTGCTCGCCGCCTTCGCCCACGCCGGCGGCTGGCCCATTCCACGCGGCGGCAGCGGCGCGATCACTGCGGCGCTCGCCGCGGATCTCGTGGCGCACGGCGGCCGCATCGAGACGGGTGTCGAGGTCACGCACATCGACGAACTGGCGGGTGCCGACGTCGTGCTGCTCGACCTGACGCCGCGGGCGTTCGCGCGCATCGCGGGGGAGCGGCTGCACGGCCGGTACCGCCGTGAGCTCGGGGGCTTCCGCTACGGCGACGGCGTCGCGAAGGTCGATTTCGCTCTCGACGGCCCAGTGCCGTGGCGCGCGGCCGAATTGCGCGACGCGGTCACGGTGCATCTCGGCGGCACGCGCGCCGACATCGCCCTCGCGGACGGCGAGGTCGCGTCGGGCCGGCTTCCCGAGCATCCGTATGTGCTGATCAGCCAGCCGTCCGTTATCGACGACTCCCGGGCGCCGGCCGGAAAGCAGGTGCTCTGGGCCTACACGCATGTGCCTGCCGGTTCTGACGCCGATCGCACCGAAGCAGTGACGGCCGAGATCGAGCGGTTCGCGCCCGGCTTCCGTGACACGGTGCTCGCGACGGCGAGCACGACGGCCGCCCGGCTCGAGCAGCTCGACCCGAACCTGATCGGCGGCGACATCGCGGCGGGGAGCACTGCCGTGCGGCAGTTGCTCGCCAGGCCGCAGCTCGGCCCGCGCCCCTGGCAGACGCCGCTTCCGGGCGTCTATCTGTGCGGCGGATCCACCGCGCCTGGGCCTGGCGTACACGGCCAATCTGGGTGGCACGCGGCGCGGCTCGCCCTCACTGAGTTGCACCTTGCACAGCCGGATCTATCCCCTGATCAGGCGCGCTGAACGCGGCATTGATTAGGAGCGAGCGCATTCCGTTCCTCCTCGCCGACCTCGCCGACCGTGTCGACGCTGGGCTTATTGACTGACGGTCAGTAGTATCCCAGGAATGACGCAGGGGAAGCGGTTCGACCATGACGTCGTGGTGATCGGCTCGGGGTTCGGCGGCTCGGTCGCCGCGCTCCGGCTGGTCGAGAAGGGCTACGACGTGCTCGTCTACGAAGCGGGTCGGCGCTTCGAGGACCGGGACTTCGCGACGACGAACTGGGATCTTCGGCGATACCTCTGGGCACCCGCGCTCGGATGCTTCGGGCCGCAGCGCATTCACAAGCTGCCCGATGTCCTGCTGCTCGCGGGCGCCGGCGTCGGCGGGGGCTCGCTCAACTACGCGAACGTGCAGTACGTGCCGGGGGAGTCGTTCTTCCGCTCGGGCTCGTGGGCCGGCATCGCCGACTGGCAGGCGGAACTCTCACCGCACTACGAGACCGCGAAACGGATGCTCGGCACCGTCGAGCACTACCCGTACGACGGCCCGGCGGAGCAGGTCATGCGCAAGGTCGCGGTGAAGCTCGGCGTGCCGGAGACCTTCCGCACGACCCCGACGGGCGTGTACTACGGCACGCCCGGGGCCGAGACACGGGGCGTCACCGCGGCCGATCCGTTCTTCGGCGGCGAGGGCCCCGCGCGCACGAGCTGCACGCTCTGCGGCAACTGCATGGTCGGCTGCCGGGTGGGCGCGAAGAACACGCTCGTCAAGAACTATCTGTGGCTGGCCGAGCGCCGCGGTGCGATCGTCGAGCCGCTGCGTACGGTGGTCTCGGTGCGGCCGCTCGGCGGCCCGGGCTCTGAACGGGCGGGTGCCGCGGGCGGCGAAAGCGACGGTGGGTACGAGATCACGACGGAGCGCACGGGAACAGCGCTCACGCCGAAGGACCGCCGCAGCGTGACTGCTCGCGAGGTCGTGTTCGCCGCGGGCGCCTGGGGAACGCAGAAGCTGCTGCACACTCTCAAGTCGCGTGGCGAACTGCCGCTCATCTCGGATGCCGTGGGCACGCTCACGCGCACCAACTCGGAAGCCCTCGACGGGGCGCTCACGGTTAACGTCCCCGACGCCGATCTCACCGAGGGCGTCGCGATCACCACGACGCAGTACGTCGATGAGGTCACGCACGTGCAGAACGTGCGCTACGGCAAGGGCAGCAACGCCCTGCTCATGCTCGTGACCGCCCTGGTACCGGGCGGCAGGCCGCTCGGCGCCCGGCTCGGCGATCTGTTCGGGCGGTGGGCGAAGCATCCGCTCAGCGAACTGCGGGCGAGCGTGCCGGCCCGGGCGACCGAGCGCGGCATCATCGCGCTCGTGATGCAGAGCCTCGACAACTCCATCACCGTCTCGCCACGGCGCACGATCTTCGGTCGCACGAAGCTCACGAGCCGTCAGGGCGATGGGGCGCCGAACCCCGACTGGCTGCCGCAGGCGCATCGCGCGACCGAGGCCATGGCAGAGGAGCTCGAGGCGGCGATCGGGGTCCGCGCATTGCCTCGCGGCAGCTGGCTCGAACTGTTCGGAGTACCCCTCACCGCCCACTTCCTCGGGGGCGCGGTGATCTCAGCCGGCCCCGAGAGCGGCGTCGTCGATCCGTACCACCGGGTGTGGAACTACCCGGGGCTGCACATCGTCGACGGCTCGACGATCTCCGCGAATCTCGGCGTGAACCCTGCGCTCACGATCACGGCGCAGGCCGAGCGCGCCCTCGCGATGTGGCCCGCGAAGGGTGCCGCGGACCCTCGTCCGGCACAGGGCGAGCCGTATCGTCCGGTGTTGCCCGAGGCTGCACAAAGCTTGTCCGAACCGTGACTTGACCGCGTCACGGGGGCGGTGCAGAGTGGCCAGCGGATCAAGGGCGATCCGGGGGATTGCGCAGAGGTGACACCGCGAGAGAGCGGTCACGATGGGGTGGCCGCGGTACCCGAGACGGGCTATCCGGTGGCCGCCCGGAAGCGCAACGTCTTCGAAGCCGGGAGGGGCTCCGAGGACGCCCCATGCCCGAATCCGGCTCGGGCGCCGCGCGAGTTAGGCAATTCGCGGGCCGGGGAACAGCCCGGGCATGACCGAGGACGCCAACGAGATCAAACTGCCGGGTGCACCGGCCACCGAATCGCCCGCTGTCGGCGAGCCGACGACGCCGCGCGGGCGGCTCGCGCCGAAGCCCGATCAGTCGGGTCCCGAGACGCGTACGCCCACAGGGGCGCCGACCACCGCACCGCAGGACGCGGTGGCGCAGCAGGGTCACTACCTGACGACGGCGCAGGGCGTTCCGCTTGCCGACACCGACCACTCGTTGAAGGCCGGCCGACGCGGTCCGGTGCTGCTGCAGGACCACCACTTGCGCGAGAAGATCACGCACTTCGATCACGAGCGGATTCCTGAGCGGGTGGTCCACGCCCGCGGCGCGGCCGCGCACGGTCACTTCGTCGCCAACGGCGAGGCGGAGAAGTACACGGCGGCGGCCTTCCTCAAGGCCGGCACGGTGACGGACACCTTCGTCCGCTTCTCCACCGTGCTGGGCTCACGCGGCTCGGCCGACACCGCTCGCGACACCCGCGGTTTCGCGACCAAGTTCTACACGACGGAGGGCGTCTACGACCTCGTCGGAAACAACATCCCCGTGTTCTTCATCCAGGACGCGATCAAGTTCCCCGACATCATCCATGCCGGCAAGCCGCACCCGGATCGGGAGATCCCTCAGGCGCAGTCCGCCCATGACACGTTCTGGGACTTCGTGTCGCTGCACACCGAGGCGCAGCACCACACCATCTGGAACATGTCCGACCGCGCACTGCCGCGCTCCTATCGCATGATGCAGGGCTTCGGCATCCACACCTTCCGGCTCGTGAACGCGGACGGTGCGACGGTATTGGTCAAGTTCCACTGGCGGCCGCGGCTCGGCACCCACGGTCTGGTCTGGGAAGAGGCGCAGCTCATCGCGGGCAAGGATCCCGACTACCACCGGCGCGATCTCGCCGACGCGATCGAAGCAGGCGCCTACCCCGAGTGGGACTTCGCGATCCAGGTCTTCCCCGACACCGAGGACCAGCTGTTCGCCGGCATCGACCTGCTCGACCCGACGAAGCTCGTTCCCGAGGAGCTCGCGCCGCTCAAGGTGATCGGAACGATGACGCTCGACAGGAATCCGCTCAACTACTTCGACGAGACCGAGCAGGTGGCGTTTCACCCGGGCCACCTCGTTCCGGGCATCGACGTGACGAGCGATCCGCTGCTGCAGGGGCGCCTGTTCTCGTATCTCGACACCCAGATCACGCGCCTCGGCGGCCCGAACTTCGCTCAGATCCCGATCAACCGCCCGCATGCCGACGTCAACGACATGCTCCGTGACGGCCTCCACCAGGACGCGGTCCACTCCGGTGTCGCACCGTACCGGCCCAACTCCCTCGACGGCGGCTGCCCGTTCCCCGCGGCGCTGCACGGCGATGAGGGCGCTCAGGCGTTCATCGACGTCCCGCAGCCCGTCCAGCAGGACGTCGTGACCCGTGCGCAGCCTGCCAGCTTCGACGACCACTTCTCGCAGGCGCGGCAGTTCTATCGCTCGCTCACCCCGATCGAGCAGCAGCACGTCAAGCAGGCCTACTCGTTCGAGCTCGGCAAGGTGTATGAGCAGACGATCAAGGAGCGCGAGCTCCAGGCGCTCGTCAACATCGACGTCGACCTCGCCGCCTTCGTCGCCGAGCAGCTGGGCCTCGACGTCCCCGCGGCGAGCGAGAACGTGCCCGACACCGACCCGAGCGGCGCACTCAGCATGATCACCGACGACGAATGGCCCGTCGATGGGCGGCAGCTCGGCATCGTGATCGACGACGAGACGGATGCCTCGGTGCTGGCATCCGTTCGCGAAGCGGTCGACGCCGCCGGCGTGACGCCCGTCGTCATCGCGCCGCACGGCGGCACCGCGGCGGGCTCGCCGGTGCAGCGCACCTTCCAGACCGCCGCGAGCATCGAGCTCGACGCCGTGCTGGTGCTCGCCTCGACCAGCGACCCGCGGATCGTGCAGCTGCTCGCCGAGGCGTTCCGCCACGACAAGGCGATCGCAGCCGCGACCGAGGCCGCCGACACCCTGCACGTCGCCGCGATCTCCGTCAGCGCGCCGGGCATCGCCGTCGAGGAGCCGGCCGAGGCGACACGCGCATTGCTCGAGCTTCTTCCGTCTCACCGCGTCTGGGGACGAGAATCGGCCTGAGCGGCACAGCAGCGGCAGAGCAAGCACGGCATCGCAAGCAGGGCATAGCAGCAGCAGCATAGAAGGGGACTTCTAGTGACAACGGCGTCAGCATCTCAATCGGCAACGGGCGGGACGATCCGCAGCCTCATCCCGGCGCGGCTCGACCGCCTGCCGTGGACCAGGTTCCACTGGTCTGTGGTCGTCGGCCTCGGCGTGGCCTGGATCCTCGACGGTCTGGAAGTGCAGCTCGTCGCGGCGAACGGCTATGCGCACACGCTGCACCTCTCGAGTGCCCAGGTCGGCCTCGTCGGCACTATCTACCTGATCGGCGAGGTGGTCGGCTCGCTGTACTTCGGCTGGCTCTCCGATCGCTTGGGCCGGCGCCGGCTGTTCATCCTGACCCTGCTGATCTACCTGCTGGGCAGCGGTATCGGGGGCTTCGCGTTCTCCTATTGGTTCCTGCTGATCTTCCGCTTCGTCGCGGGCGCGGGTATCGGCGGCGAGTACGCGGCCATCAACTCGGCGATCGACGAGCTGATTCCGTCGCACTACCGCGGCCGTATCGACATCGCGATCAACGGCACCTACTGGGCCGGTGCCGCGCTCGGTGCCGCGGCGAGCATCCCGCTGTTCAACCCGAATCTGGTCAGCGAGAACTGGGGCTGGCGCATCGCGTTCTGGATCGGCCCGGTGATCGGCCTGTTCATCATCTATCTGCGGCGGCATATCCCGGAAAGCCCGCGCTGGCTCGTGACCCACGGCCACGAGAAGCAGGCGGAAGCGACGATCGCGGACATCGAGCAGCGGGTCGAGGAATCGGGCGCCAGGCTGGAACCCGTCGACGACAGCCAGGCGATCGAGCTGAAGCCGATCGAGTACGTTCCCTTCCGGGTGATCGCGCGAACGCTGCTGCGGCAATATCCCAAGCGCACCATCACGGCGGCCGCGATGATGATCACGCAGTCGTTCCTCTACAACGCCATTTTCTTCAGCTATGCGCTCGTGCTGGAGAACTTCTATGGCATCGCGACCGACCACACGGGCTACTTCTTCTTCCCGTTCGCGATCGGCAACCTCGTCGGGCCGCTGGTGCTCGGGCCGCTGTTCGACACGATCGGCCGGCGGAAGATGATCTTCACGACGTATGTCGGCGCGGGCATCGTGCTCACGATCTCGGCGATCCTGTTCCAGGCCGGTGCCTTGAACGCGGTCTCGCAGACGATCTTCTGGTGCGTGGCGTTCTTCCTCGCCTCTGCCGGTGCGTCGAGCGCGTATCTGACCGTGAGCGAGACTTTCCCGCTGGAACTGCGATCCCAGGCGATCTCGTACTTCTTCTCGGTCGCGCAGATCGTCGGGGCGGTCGCACCGCTGCTGTTCGGCGCGCTGGTCGGTGACGGCTCCTCGCGCGGGCCGCTCACGATCGGCTACTTCGTCGGGGCGGCAATCATGATCATCGGCGGCATCATCGCTCTCTGGCTGGGTACGGATGCCGAGCGCAAATCCCTCGAGACCATCTCCGCCCCGATCTCGCTGGTGACGACGCCCCGATAGCGTGGCTGCTGGCGCGGGCACTCGTATCGATTCGATTCGTGCCTCAGAATGATCAGGTGAAGCGACTCTCCCTTCCTCAGACCAACCTCACCGCCTCGAACCTCATCCTCGGGCTGATGCGGATCACCGAGCTCGACGACGAGTCGATCCGTACTCTCGTCGGCACCGCGCGCGATGAGGGCATCGACTTCTTCGACCACGCCGACGTGTACGGCAGCGGGCGACACCAGTGCGAGCGCCGCTTCGGTGATGCGGTCCAGTTCGCGTCGTCCGAGCGCGAACAGGTGAAGATCCAGACCAAGACCGGCATCGTCGATGGCGCGTTCGACTTCTCGAAGGACCACATCCTCGAGTCCGTCGACGAGTCGCTCGCGGCGCTGCGCACCGACTACATCGACGTGCTGCTCCTGCACCGCCCCGACGCCCTCGTCGAGCCGGAAGAGGTCGCCGCGGCGTTCGACCAGCTCGAGGCATCCGGCAAGGTGCGCAACTTCGGCGTCTCGAACCACACCCCGGGTCAGGTCGAGTTGCTCAAGAAGTTCGTGCGCCAGCCGCTCGCCTTCAACCAGGTGCAGCTCTCGATCACGCACGCGCCGCTGGTCGCCGCGGGCGTCGCGAGCAACATGGCCGGGCTCGACCAGTCGATCGACCGGGACAACGGCATCCTCGACTACTCGCGCCTGAACGACATCACCCTGCAGGCGTGGTCTCCGTTCCAGAAGCAGTTCTTCAACGGCGTCTTCCTCGGGGACCGTGAGAACTACGCAGAACTGAACGACGCGATCGATGAGCTCGCCGCGAAGTACGAGGTCACGCCGACCGCGATCGCGGTCGCGTGGATCACGCGCCACCCCGCGAACTTCCAGGTCGTGCTCGGCACCACGAAGCCCGAGCGCGTGCGCGAGTCCGCTGCGGGCAGCGAGCTCCCGCTGACGCGCGTCGAGTGGTACCGCCTCTTCACGGCGGCCGGCTACATCCTCCCCTGACGCGCGCCGCGCTGAACCGAGCAGCGCTACAGCTGCCGGATGACGCCCCTCCTGTGGGTGTGGCGTCATCCGGCACCTGTAGCGCACCCGCCGGGTTAGCGTGGAGTCGTGGCAACACTTCAGGCGCTCGCCGATCTGCGGGCCGACTTCCCCCTGCTCGACCAGACCGTCAACGGGCATCCGCTCGTCTATCTCGACTCGGCTGCGACCGCCCAACGGCCGAGCGTCGTGCTCGATGCGGAACGCGACTTCCTCGAACGCCGCAACGCCGCAGTGCACCGAGGCGCGCACACCCTGGCCGCCGAGGCGACGGAGGAGTTCGAGCAGGCGCGCGCGGCGGTCGCCCGGTTCGTCGGAGCGCGTCCGGAAGAGATCGCGTGGCAGCTGAACGCGACGGATGCCCTGAACACGATCGCCTTCGCGATCGGCGCCGCGAGCCGCGGGCGAGGGGGAGGCGCCGGCAGCGAGGGGATCACCGCGCGCCGGTTCGCGCTGCACCCCGGCGACGAGCTCGTGGTCACCGAGGCCGAGCATCACGCGAACCTCATCCCGTGGCAGGAGCTAGCGGCGCAGACCGGCGCGACCCTGCGCTACGTCCCGGTCGACGACGACGGCCTGTGGACGATCGACGACGCCCGCGCCGTCGTCACCGACAAGACCCGCCTCATCGCGTTCGCGCACGTCTCGAACGTCACCGGCATGGTGGCGCCGGTGCCCGAGATGGTCGCACTCGCGGCATCCGTCGGTGCGCTCACGGTGCTCGACGCCTGCCAATCGGCGCCGCACCGGCCGCTCGACCTCGACGCGCTGGGCGTCGACTTCGCCGCGTTCAGCGCCCACAAGATGCTCGGACCGACCGGCCTCGGGGTCCTCTACGGTCGCCGCGAGCTGCTGAACGCGCTGCCGCCGGGCCGTACCGGCGGCTCGATGATCACGACTGTCACCATGGAGGGGGCCGAGTTCCTGCCTGCGCCGCAGCGCTTCGAGGCCGGAACGCAGCCGGTGTCGCAGGCGGTGGCGCTGGGGGCGGCCGTCGGCTACCTCGAGAGCGCGGGGCGCGACGCCGTGCTCGAGCACGAGCGCGCCCTTGCGGCGCGGCTCTACGACGGACTCGCCGGAATCCCGGGTCTGCGCCTGATCGGCCCGGGCGCCGGGGCCGAGCGCGCGGGGCTCGTCGCCTTCGACGTCGCGGGCGTCCATGCTCACGACGCGGGCCAGTACCTCGACTCGCGGGGCATCGCGGTTCGCGTCGGCCACCACTGTGCGCAGCCCCTCCACCGCCGGCTCGGTCTGACCGCGAGTGTGCGGGCGAGCGTCTACGTCTATAACACGGAGGCCGACGTGGACACCTTCCTCGAGGCCGCCGCAGGCATCCGCCACTACTTCGGGCTCTAGTCCGACGACCGCGGCACGCGCTGCCCGGATCCGCAGTCCGCTGCCCGGATGCGAGCAGCGCAGAGCGGATCCCGGTAGCGCGAACGCGGGGCGGCGAGAGAGGCTGGAGTCACTATGAGCGATTACAGCGAAGTGCAGACTCCCGACGTCGGGCGCTACGGCGTCTGGGTCTCCGGCCGGAAGAATCCCACCCCCGAGCTTGCGTACCACCTCGAGACCCTCGGCTTCGGCGCGATCTGGCTCGGTGGAGCACCGGCCGATCTCGAGCTCGTCGAGGCGATGATCGCGAACACCGCGTCGCTCGTGGTCGCGACCGGAATCGTGAACATCTGGACGGGGGACCCGCACGAGCTTGCCGACTCCTATCACCGGGTCGAAGAGGCTCACCCCGGGCGTCTGCTCGTGGGCATCGGCGTCGGCCACCCCGAGAGCCAGGGCGACCGCGCGCTCAAGCCCTTCGCCGCGATGAACGACTACCTCGACGTGCTCGACGACGAGCAGGTACCGCAGAGTCGTCGCGTACTCGCCGCGCTCGGCGATCGGATGCTTCGCCTGTCGCGCGACCGCGCGGCGGGCGCGCATCCGTATCTCGTCACCCCGTCGTTCAACGAGGGCGCGCGCGAGGTGCTCGGAGCCGACAAGCTGCTCGCGACCGAACAGCGTGTGGTGCTGCGCGAAGACGCGGACGAGGCGCGTGCGCTCGGCCGGCCGAGCGTCGACCGCCCGTACCTCGGCCTGCGCAACTACGTGAACAACCTCGGGCGCCTCGGCTACAGCGCGGAAGATCTCGAGAGTCCCGGCAGCGACCGCCTCATCGACGACCTGGTCGGCTACGGCGATGACGCGGCCGTGGCCGCGCGCCTCAACGCGCACCTGCATGCGGGTGCCGATCACGTCGCGGCTCAGCTCATCGCCGCCGACGGAGACGACGTCCACGAGGCTTACACGCGCATCGCTCGCGCACTCGGCCTTGGTACGGAAGGCTGAGCGCATGCCGTATATCGCCGCTGATGACCGCTACGAAAACCTTCCCTACCGCCGCACCGGCCGCAGTGGCCTGCAGCTGCCGGCGATCTCGCTCGGCCTCTGGCAGAACTTCGGCGACGGCTCGCCGCTCGAGACGCAGCGCGCCATCCTGCGTCGTGCGTTCGACCTCGGCGTCACGCACTTCGACCTGGCCAACAACTACGGGCCGCCGGCGGGCAGTGCCGAGATCAACTTCGGCCGCGTCATGGCCGAAGACCTGGCGCCGTACCGCGATGAGCTGATCATCTCGACCAAGGCCGGCTACCGCATGTACGAGGGTCCCTACGGCGAGTGGGGCAGCCGCAAGTACCTGCTCGCGAGCCTTGACGCGTCGCTCGCGCGCATGGGCCTCGACTACGTCGACATCTTCTACTCCCACCGCGCCGATCCCGACACTCCGCTCGAAGAGACCATGGGCGCCCTCGACCGGGCGGTGCGCAGCGGCAAGGCACTGTATGCGGGCATCTCGAGCTACTCGCCGTCGCGTACGCGCGAGGCCGTGGCGATCCTGAAGGAACTCGGCACGCCTGCGCTCATCCACCAGCCGAGCTACTCGATGTTCAACCGGTGGATCGAGGGCGGCGGGCCGGCAGGGCAGGCGAGCCTGCTCGACACGGTGGGCGAGCTCGGAGTCGGCTTGATCGCATTCAGCCCGCTGGCGCAGGGGCTGCTCACCAACAAATACCTGAACGGCGTGCCGGAGGGCTCGCGGGCGACGAAGGCGGCGTCGTGGCGTGACGGATTCCTGACCGACGAGATCCTGGGCCGCGTCCGCGCCCTGAACGAGATCGCGGAGCGTCGCGGACAGACCCTCGCGCAGCTCGCGATCGCCTGGGTGCTGCGCGACGAGCGGGTCACCTCGGCGCTGATCGGCGCGTCGAGCGTTGCGCAGCTCGAGGACAGCCTGGGATCGCTCAATCGGCTCGACTTCACGCAGGAGGAGCTCGACGAGATCGACCGTTATGCCGTGGACGCCGACGTCAACAACTGGCAGCCGTCGAGCCAGGTCGACTGACCGCGAATCCGCCGCCGCAACGGCCTGTTTCGGCTGTGTAACACGAAGTTATGAACGTGTATCTCATGCGCGCCGTGAATTGACCGAGAGTCAATCGTCTGTAAAGGTTCCGTGTGTAACCACCTTGGGTCACTCGCACCCGAATGAGGAGAGCACATGACCACGACAGATACTCAGCACAGCGGCGTGCTGCCAAACACAGGTCTGAAGCGTCAGATCGGCTTCATCGGATTGATGTGGGCCTCAGCCGGCTCGATCATCGGCTCCGGTTGGCTGTACGGCGCAGAGAAAGGTCTCGCTGCGGCGGGCCCCGCGGCCATCTGGTCGTGGGTCATCGGTGCCGTCGCGATCCTGATCCTCGCGCTCGTCCACGCCGAGCTCGGCGGCATGTACCCGATCGCCGGCGGCACGGCGCGCTTCCCGCACCTCGCCTTCGGCGGCGTCGCGGGCGGCTCGTTCGGCTGGTTCTCATGGCTGCAGGCGGTCACGGTCTCGCCGATCGAGGTCATGGCGATGATCGGCTACTGGCAGTCGCTCGCCCACACCGAGCACTGGGGCTTCGGCTCGAACTGGCAGAACGCCAGCACCGGCATTCTGACCGGTCAGGGCATCGTCGTGGCGGTCATCATCATGGCCGTGTTCGTTGCGATCAACTTCTTCTCGGTCCGCGCGCTCGCGAACACCAACAGCGCCGCGACCTGGTGGAAGATCGGCATCCCGGTCCTCACGATCCTGCTCCTCGCGCTGTTCCACTTCCACGGCAGCAACTTCAGTGCCGGTGAGAGCTTCGCTCCGGCGGGTCTGAAGGGCGTCCTGTCGGCGATGCCGACAGCGGGCATCATCTTCTCGCTGCTCGGCTTCGAGCAGGCGGACCAGCTCGCGGGCGAGTCGTCGAACCCCAAGCGGGACATCCCCCGCGCGGTCATCGGCTCGGTCATCATCGGCCTCATCATCTACCTGGCGCTGCAGATCGTTTTCATCGCTGCGATCCCGAGCAACCACCTGATGCACACGTGGGCGGCAACTGCCGCGCACTACGCCTCGGGTCCGTTCGCGCTCATCGCCACCGCGGTCGGCCTCGGGTGGCTGGCCGTCGTCCTCTACGTCGACGCCGTCATCTCGCCCGGTGGCACCGGCCTCATCTACTTCACCGCGACGAGCCGCGTGTCTTACGGCCTGTCGAAGAACGGCTACTTCCCGCGCATCTTCGAATCGGTCACCCGCCGCGGCGTGCCGTGGTTCGGCCTGATCATCGCGTGGATCTTCGGCTGCATCTGCTTCCTCCCGTTCCCGAGCTGGCAGTCTCTCGTCGGTCTGATCACGAGCGCATCCGTGCTCATGTACGCCGGCGCACCGCTCGCCTTCGGTGCATTCCGCAAGCGCCTGCCGAACGCCGAGCGCCCGTTCCGCCTGCCCGGCGGTCAGATCTTCTCGCCGATCGCCTTCATCGTCGCGAACTGGATCATCCTCTGGACCGGGTGGCCCACTGACTGGAAGCTCGGCGTCTGCATCCTGATCGGCTTCGCGATCATCGTGCTGAACCGCGTCTTCCGGCTCAACTCGACGCCGGTGCACTTCAACTGGAGGGCCGCGCAGTGGCTCTTCCCGTACCTGATCGGACTCGGGCTGATCATCTTCCTGAGCGACTGGGGTCCTCTCAAGCACCCGGTGTTCCCGTTCGGCTGGGACATGGTCGTCACGGGCGTGTTCAGCCTGATCATCTACTACTGGGCGATCAACGTCGCGGTCGACACCGAAGGCATCCTCCAGATGGCTGAGGAGACAGCCGTGCACGCCGAGCAGGAATCGGCCGAGCTGGGCGAGCCTGTGGCGAGCTGAGCAGTTCACCTCGAAGGGGCGCGGGAGGAATCCCGCGCCCCTTTTCGTCGGATGCCTGAGGCCGGGGAATACCCGTACATCCGTGCGGCTTTACGGGTATTGTGAACCTCGTGACCCTGCTGCGGATGCTCGGCGACGGCGTCTTCGACGCCTTCGCCATGTTCTGGGACACGCTGTGGGCACTCTTCCTCGGCTTCGCGCTCTCCGGCGCGATCCAGGCGTTCGTCTCGCGCGACCGCATGCAGCGCATGCTCGGCGACCATCGCCCGGCCACCCTGGCGAAGGCGACCTTCTGGGGCGTCGTGAGCTCGTCGTGCTCCTACGCGGCGAGCGCCCTCGCGAAGACTCTGTTCCGTCGCGGCGCCGATCTCACGACCTCGCTCGTCTTCATGATCGCCAGCACGAACCTCGTGGTCGAGCTCGGTCTGGTCCTGTGGCTGCTGCTCGGCTGGCAGTTCGCGCTGGCCGAGTTCGTCGGCGGCGCGATCATGATCGCCGTCCTGGGGCTTGTCGGACGCCGGGTCTTCGGCCCGTCTCTGGCACGCGAGGCAATGAGCCGCCTTCGCGCCGGCGAAGGCGGCGACCCGAATCAGCACGGCCATACCCATGATCACGATCACGATCACGATCACGACGGATCTGTGCTCGACGCATCCGCCGACCAGCCGCTTCGTCGGCGCCTGCGCAGCCGTCAAGGGTGGTCCGACGCAGCGGGGTACCTCATCAGCGACCTGACGATGATCAGGAAGGAGCTCGTGATCGGATTCCTCGTCGCGGGCCTCATCACCGTGTTCGTACCGCCGGCCGTCTGGCAGTCGCTGTTCCTCACGGGCCACGGTTTCTGGTCGAGCCTCGAGAACGCGGTCATCGGCCCCTTCCTTGCGATCATCAGCTTCGTCTGCTCGGTCGGCAACGTGCCGCTCGCGGCGACGCTGTGGCAAGGGGGAGCGAGCTTCGGCGGCGTCGTCGCCTTCGTGTTCGGCGACCTGATCGCGCTGCCGCTGCTCGCCATCTACCGCAGCTACTTCGGAATGCGCGTCACCGTGCGCATCCTCGTCGTGTTCTGGGCGACGATGAGCCTTGCGGGTCTTGCCGTCGAGTACCTGTTCCGCTGGGTGCGGATCCCGCAGCCCCAGCCACTGCGCGCAATGGTCGACCATGGGCCCACCTGGAACTACACGACGTGGCTCAACCTCGTGGCGCTCGCCCTCTTCGCCGTCATGTACTGGCTGTACCGCACCCGCCGCGACTCGGGGAAGTACGCGAAGGACCCGGTGTGCGGCATGCAGGTCGAGGTCGCGAACGCGCCTGCGCGCCGCGAGCACGGCGGCGAGATGCTCTACTTCTGCTCCGACCGCTGTGCGCGGCACTTCGATGAGAGGAACACGACAATGACGATGCAGCATGACCCCGACGGAAGCCACCGCGACCCGGTGTGCGGCATGACCGTGAGCCCCGACACGGCGGCGGCGAGCGTCGAGCACGCCGGCGAGACCTATTACTTCTGCTCGCCCGGCTGCCGCACTGCGTTCGAGCTGAAGCCCGAGGCGTTCCTCACCGCGAGTTGAGCGGCCGCCATGAACCTGGACCACGAACATCCGATCGACGCGGCTGCTGTCGGGCACGCGCGCGCCGCCGTGCCGACCGCCGACGAGACCGCGCGCCTGGCCGGCCTGCTGTCGGTCATGTCCGACCCGCTGCGGCTTCGCATCGTGTTCGCGCTCGACACGACCAAGGAGCTGTGCGTCGGCGACCTTGCCCTGGCGCTCGACGTGAGCGAGGATGCCGCCGGGTACGCCCTGCGCCTGCTGCGCGCGGCCGGTCTTGTCACGACGCGCAAGCACGGTCGCGTCGTCTACAACCGTCTGGCGCCCGACTTCCCCGAGCCGCTGCTGCACTACTGCCTGCGGGAGCTGATCAAGATCACCGCGTGAGCCACCTGCGCTAGCGTGGCGCTCGTGACGTCGTTCGAACAGCCCGACTTCTCCATCCGCGGTCAGCGCGCCCTCGTGACGGGTGCCGCCCGCGGCATCGGCCACGATCTCGCTCTCGCGCTCGCCCTGGCGGGCGCCGATGTGCTCGCGGGAGTCCGCCGCGAGAGTGACGGCGATGAGCTCGCCGCGGCGACAGCGGGTGGGAGAGACGCGGGCACCATCACGCCGTTCGTGCTCGATGTGACGGATGTCTCGGCCACCCGTGCTGCGATCGACGCCGAGGTCGCCGCGCGTGGTGCGGTTCAGATCCTGGTGAACAACGCCGGCCTCGGTTTCAATCACGACGCCGTCGACGTGGGCGAGGACGACTGGGACGCGATGATGGACGTCAACTTGAAGGGCCTCTTCTTCGTCACTCAGGCCGTCGCACGCCATATGCTCGCCGCGGAATACGGGCGTGTCGTGAACCTGTCGTCGCAGGCCGGCCTCGTCGGCATTCGCCGTCACGCCGTCTACTCGGCGAGCAAGGGCGGCGTGAACCTGCTGACCAAGGTCCTCGCGCTCGAGTGGGCCAATCGGGGCGTCACCGTCAACGCGGTCGCACCGACGTACATCTACACGCCGGGCACTGCGGAGCGGCTCGACCAGCCCGAGATCGCGGCGGACATCCTCGCGCGCATCCCGGCCGAGCGCTTCGGTACGACGACCGATGTCGCGGCCGCCATGCTCTACTTCGCGTCGCCGTCTGCGGGGCTCGTCACCGGTACGATCCTGCCGGTCGACGGCGGCTGGACCGCCCAGTAGCGCCCAGCCGCGCGCCGAGCCCTTCCAGCAGCGCGGTGAGCACGCGCGCCAGCCGCGGCCCGACCTCCACGATCGCGTGACCGAGTTCGGGGTCGGTGCGGTAGAGCGCCTCAACGTCGGGGCCTGGCGTCGCCATCTGCCAGAGCGCACCGGCCATGCTGGTGGCGGTCGCGATCACGTCGACCCGCTGCTGCTCGTCGAGCCCGAGCAATCGGGTGAGCTCGCTGCCGATCGCGGCGACCTCGCCGAGGGTCACCAGCTTGAACTCGCGCACGGATTCCAGCGACACGTTGCGCTCGAGATTGAGTGGCGCCTGCGCGAGCAGGTCGCAGAACATGGGCCGCGCGACGAGCGTGTCGGCCATGACGCCGGCGACGGTCGCGGGCGAGGCGTGCGTCAGCTCGCGCAGTGACTGCACCAGCTCGGAGCCCCAGTCGCGCCAGCCCGCGGCGGTGAGCCGCAGGAAGATCTGCTCGCGCGTCTCGAAGTAGCGCAGGAGCGCCGACTTGTGCATGCCGACCTCGGTCGCGATCTCGGTGAGCGTGACGGTACGGATGCCTGCCCGAGCGCCGAGGCGCGCCGCCGCGTCGAGGATCGCCTGTTCCCGCACCTGCTTCGCGTCGGTGCTGCGGGCGCGCTGGAATTCCGTTTCGGCCACGGTGAAAGCTTAACACAACGCCGTTGCATTAATAACAAAACAGTGTTGTACTAACTTGCATGACAGACGCACGGACCCCACAGCAGACCTGGTTCATCACCGGCTCCTCCCGCGGCTTCGGCCGCGCCCTCGTCGAAGCGGCGCTCGAGGCGGGCGACCGCGTGGCCGCGACCGCGCGACGACCCGCGCAGCTCGCCGAGTTCGTCGAGCGATACGGCGATCGCGTGCTGCCGCTTGCGCTCGATGTGACGGATGCCGAGGCCGCCCGCACCGCGATCGAGAGGGCCGCGCAGCACTTCGGCCGTATCGATGTCGTCGTGAACAACGCCGGCTACGCGAACGTCTCGCCGATCGAGACCACCGACGACGCCGACTTCCGCGCCCAGTTCGAGACCAACTTCTGGGGCGTGTACAACGTGTCGAAGGCGGCGATCCCGCAGCTGCGCGCGCAGGGCGGCGGGCTCGTGATCCAGTTCTCCTCGGTGGGCGGCCGCGTCGGGGGCTCGCCGGGCATCGCCAGCTACCAGGCGGCGAAGTTCGCCGTGGACGGCTTCAGCCGGGTGCTCGCCGTCGAGACGGCGCCGTTCGGCATCAGGGTGATGGTGGTCGAGCCGAGCGGCTTCGCGACCGACTGGGCGGGCTCCTCGATGACCGTCGCCGACATCTCTGCCGACTACGAGAGCACCGTCGGTGCGATGAACTCGCGCATGCGGCAGACCGGGTCGCGCCCGGCCGGCGATCCGCGCCGCGCCGCCGAGATCATTGTCCGCACCGCACGGCGCCCCGATGCCCCGACTCATCTGCTCGTCGGCGTGAACGCCGTCGACATGTCCATCGCGTACTCCGAGGCGCAGCTCGCGGAGGCGCACCGCTGGGAGACCGTGAGCCGCTCGGCCGACTTCGCCGAGCCCTTCCCGGCCGCGTTCCCCGCCGAACTCCCGGCGTAACCACATTGCATCCCGGTCGGCGTGCCGCGACCCGGCGTGACAGAGTGGGGGAGTGACCGACAGCGACCGCGATCTCCCTCTCTCGGCGCACGCCGATGCGAGCGAGCCTCTGCCCCGGCGCCCGCTCACGAGCGGCGACGCGTGGGTCACCGGGCCGGACGGCAGACGCTTCTGGGGCACCTTCGGCTCGGCAGGGCTGCTGCTCATTCAGCGCGACGCGGGCGTGCTGCTGCAGCACCGCGCCGAGTACAGCCACTTCGGGGGCACCTGGGGCATTCCCGGCGGCGCACGCCACGAGGGTGAGAGCGCCGCAGCCGGCGCGGTGCGCGAGGCGACGGAAGAGGCGGGAGTGCCCGCTCACGAGGTCGTCATCGACTTCGAGTCCGTCTGGGACCTCGGCTGGTGGAGCTACACGACGGTCGTCGGCCACATCGAGCATCCGTTCACGCCGGTGATCGGTGACGCCGAGAGCATCGAAGTGCGCTGGGTCCCGGTCGACGAGGTCTCGAACCTCAGCCTGCATCCCGGGTTCGCCGCCTCATGGCCGACGCTGCGGGAGCGCCTGCGCGACGAGCTACGCGTTCTGTAGCGTCCCCGCGACTCGGTCGTCGGCGGCGGCCTCGGCCGCGAGCCCGGCCTTCCACGACACCAGCGCGCGCACGGTGACGCTCGGGTCATCCGCGAGGGCGGCCATCGCGTCGCCCGGCACGTAGTAGTTGATCGCGAGGAAGCCCCGCACGAGCTCGCTGGGGTCGGCGACCAGTGAGCGCAGCACGTCGCACGGCGTCGCCTCGTTCCGGGCGACGCAGCCGCGCACGCCGTCGTCCGGGTCCTGCGCGAGCGTCTCGAGCAGGTCGGCGGGCGCGTGGTAGCTCGAGGCTGCCGCCTCGCGGATCTTCGGGTTCTCGCTGGTGGCGAGCAGCCGCAGGCGCCTGATCTTGCTCTCAGTCACCGGGGGAGCGGGGTGCATCGCCGCGACCTCCTCCGGCGTCAGCATGCTGGGCGCGAGGCGACGCATCTGCTCGCGCTGCGCAGGGGTGTTGAAGCGGATGCACGACATAGGGGCCACCGTAACCCGTGGTCCCTCAGCATTCCCCTCAGTGCCACGCGCTAAGTTCCGTAATTGCCATGAACGCGCTGCTTCACCGCCTCGAACCGACGTTCCGGTTCCTCGACCGCGTCGCGGGCGGCAGGCATGCGGGCGTCACCGCGAACCCCGAGGCGGTCGCGCACCCGACGACCCGCAAGCTGTTCGGCCGGGTGGCCTGGCTGCTGGTCGTGGAGCTGCTGCTCGGCATCGGCGCGGTGGCCGTGGCGCTCGGGCTCGCGCTGCACGGGGATCCCGTCACCTGGATCGTCTGGATGCGCACCGTCGTCGTCCTCGGCATCACCGCCACGCTGTTCTATTTCACCTGGCGCGCGTCGCGCGGCTGGTATTGGGCCTACCAGCGCCTCACGCTGTTCACGCGCATCTTCCCGGTCATCACCCTCACCCTCGCGGCCATCCCGCACCTCTACCCGGCGTGGATGATCACCGAGCAGATCGCGTTCAGCCTCGTGCTGCTCGGTATCGCCGCGTACCTCGGCTCACCGCAGCTGCGCGAGGTCTTCCCGAGACCGGCGAAACCACGGAACGAGCGCTGAGACCCGCGCCTGGTACTCGGCGTACTCCGGGTAGCGCTCGAGCGAGATCTGCTCGGTGAAGCGGGTCGAGCCGAGGAACAGGGCGATCAGCAGCGCGGGTCCGATCACGGTCCACTGCCAGAGCGAGCCCGCTGCGACGCATCCGAAGAAGAACAGCAGCCACCACTGGGACTGCTCGAAGAAGAAGTTGGGGTGCCGCGAATAGCGGAACAGGCCGGTCTGCACAAAACGGATGCCCGGCTCACGCCCCGCCGCGCGCTCGGCCTTCTTCCACTGCTGGAAACGCCACTGCTGCTGGTCGGCGACGGTCTCTCCGACCAGTGCGGCGACGAATGCAGCGGCGAGAACCCAGTCCAGCACGGTGAGGCCGCGCGGATGCGTCGCGGCCGTGTACGCGGGCAGCGCGATGAGGAAGAGCAGCACGTTCTGGTAGCAGACGATGAAGAGCAGGTTGAAGATCTGGAACAGCGGTGCGGACATCTGCGCTCGCAGATGGGCCCAGCGATAGTCCTCGCCCCCGCGCGCGTAGCCGCCCTTTCGGGCGAAGTTGAAGGTCAGTCGCGCGCCCCAGAGCGTGACGAGAACGGCCATCAGCAGCGCTCGTGCGCCGACTGTGCCACCACCGACCGCGAAGACCCACACGTAGGCGACGGGCACCATGGACCAGATCCGATCGACCCACGAGTATTCGCGGGTGACGAGTGAGATCACCCACGTGACGACGCAGATGCCGATCAGAATCCAGAATGCCGCGTGAAGGGACGTCACTTTCCGCATTGTATGCGGCGGTGGCGTTGGTTCGCGGCCGTGACCTTTCCGATACGCTAGTCGAACGAAGGAGGACGATGGTGGCCAACGAGAACCCCCTGCGCGAACCGGCGAAAGCCAACGAGGCGACGACTGCGCGCTTCGGCGAAGAGTTCGCCCAGGCCATGAACGTCGACGGCTCCGGCGTCACCGCCGATGAGCTCGAGGCGATCAAAGCCCTGCCGACCGGTTCCGCCCTGCTCATCGTGCGCCGCGGCCCCAACACCGGGGCGCGCTTCCTTCTCGACGCAGACACCACGGTCGCGGGGCGTCACCCCGACGCCGACATCTTCCTCGATGACGTCACTGTCTCGCGTCGTCACGCCGAGTTCACCCGGCACGGCGCGATCTTCGAGGTGCGCGACCTGGGGTCGCTCAACGGTACGTACTACGACGGTGTGCGCATCGAGTCCGCGTTGCTCGTCGATGGGGCCGAGGTCCAGATCGGCAAGTACCGCTTCACGTTCTACGCGTCGCGGGCTGACCTAGGCACGAAGTAGTGGTTCGTGCGACGGCTCAGGCGAAAGACGCCGGGCCGGTCCTGTTGAGCATTGGGCAGGTGCTTGCGAAGCTCACTCCCGAGTTCCCCGAGCTGACGCCCTCGAAACTGCGTTTCCTCGAAGAGCAGGGTCTTGTCTCGCCGTCGCGCACGCCATCCGGCTACCGGAAGTTCTCGGCGGCCGATCTCGAGCGCCTCAAGCTGGTCCTCGGCATGCAGCGTGATCACTACATGCCGCTCAAGGTGATCCGTGAGCATCTCGCCGACCTCGACGCCGGCCTGACTCCGATGCTGCCCGGTGGTGGCCCTGGGCTGCCGAACATGCTGTCGACCGGGCGCAAGTTCACGCGCGATGAGCTGCTGCGCGAGACCGGCGCGCCGGCGCAGCTCCTGAGCGAGGCGGTGCGGGCGTCGCTGCTGCCCGCCGCCGAACTGTTCGACGAAGACGCGGTGCGGATGCTCGGCGCCCTGGTCGAGCTCGGCCGCCGGGGCATCGAGCCCCGCCACCTGCGCACGGTCCGCGCCGCGACCGAGCGCGAGCTCAGCCTCATCGAGAGTGCGGTCGCCCCGATCGCTCATCGACGCGACGCATCCGGTCGCGCCAAGACCGCCGACACCGCACAGGAGATCGCCCGCCAGCTCGATGTCGTGCGGCGCAGCCTGCTGCGAACGGGTCTCGACCGGCTGCTGCCCTGACGCGCCCGGCCCGTCTCGACCTTGACCCTCAGGTTGAAGGTCAAAGCTGCGACACGCCGAGCCCGACGCGCCGATGTAATTGCCCGCCCAGCCGGTGCTCGCTAGCGTTGACTCAGTGCCGCTGGTGTCGGCGCCCAAATCGTGGAAAGGTACGCAGATGAGCGAAGCCGTGGGCCCAGAGGGGCGCCTCGACCTGCAGTACCTGTTCACCGACGGGCTGCCCAACATGGCAGACGAGGTCGGTTACAAGGGCACGGTCGCGGCCAAGGCCGCCGGCATCAGCTATCGCCAGCTCGACTACTGGGCCCGCACGAGCCTCGTCGAGCCGACCGTGCGCGGCGCATCCGGTTCTGGCTCGCAGCGGCTGTACGGCTTCCGTGACATCCTCGTGCTCAAGCTCGTCAAGCGCCTGCTCGATACGGGCATCTCACTCCAGCAGATCCGCGTGGCGGTGAACCAGCTGCGTGAGTCGGGCGTGACCGATCTCGCCGAGACGACCCTGATGAGCGACGGCGCGTCGGTCTACCTCTGCACGTCGAACGACGAGGTCATCGACCTCGTCAGCCAGGGGCAGGGCGTGTTCGGCATCGCTGTCGGCCGGGTGCTGCGTGAGGTCGAAGCGAGCCTCGTCGCGATCGACCCGCAGACTGATGGCGCCGACCCGCAAGATGAACTCGCGGCACGCCGCGCCGCTCGCCGAACCGCGAGCTGAGCGCCGCTGCACGCGGCCAGCGAGTCGACCAGGGTCGCGAGCAGCTCCGGAACTCGGCCTGATCGCACGCAGTCGGCAGGCTGCGGTTCGCCGCAGAATCCGCCGCACCGCAGTGTCAGCCGGGTGTGCCCGAGTTACGCGTCCGCGACGTCGGCGCTGCTGATGGCTGAGGCTTCGGCGGCGGCCTGACTCGGCTGGGCCGGCTCACCCTGCGCGTACTCGCCGATGCGCGCGGTGCGCATGACGCGGTCGAGCAGTACGTCGAAGTTGTGCGCCATCTCCTGCGCGGACTCGCCCGGCCACACGTGCAGCGGCTTCGCCGCACCCTGGGCCTGCTGCAGCGACGTGCGCTCAGGCAGCTGCGGCGAGAGCACGAGCGGCCCGAACATGTCGCGCAGCTCCTTGATGCGGAACTGGTGCTCGAGCGACTGGACGCGCGCGCGATTGACGATGATGCCGAGCGGCTGCAGTCGCGGGGCGAGACCGCGGCGGATCTCCTCGACGGCGCGCAGTGCGCGGTCGGCCGCGGCGACGGAGAACAGCCCGGGCTCGGTGACGACGGCGACGCGGTCGGACGCGGCCCACGCGGTACGCGTGAGAGCGTTGAGGGACGGCGCGCAGTCGATCAGGGTGAGGTCGTACTCGTGCTCGAGATGGACGAGTGCGTCCTCGAGCTTCCACAGGTCTTTGACCGAGGGGTGGGGGCCGTCGAAGTTGATGGCAGACGGCGAGCCGATCATGACATCTACCTTGCCGGGGCGCCCCCGGGTCCAGCCGCTGGGGGCGACGGCGGCTCGCACGATCTTCTCTTTCGGGCTCGCCAGGACGTCTGCGACGTTGAGGTGGCCCGCGACCGAGATGTCCATACCCGTCGACACGTCGGACTGCGGGTCGAGGTCGATCACGAGGGTGCGCAGACCCTTCGCGAACGCCGCCGACGCGAGCCCAAGGGTCACCGTGGTCTTGCCGACACCGCCCTTGAGGGAACTGACGCTCAGTACGTGCACGGGTAGAAACCTACCGTCTGTAGTCTGGATGAACCTAACCGTTCGCTGAGGCGGCGAACCCCAATGGAGAGGCTCGCATGTTTCGCAAGATTCTTGTCGCCAACCGTGGTGAGATCGCCATCCGGGGTTTTCGCGCCGCCTACGAGCTGGGTGCTCGCACTGTCGCGGTGTTCGCCTATGAAGACCGTAACTCCCTGCACCGCATGAAGGCCGATGAGGCTTATCAGATCGGTGAGGAGGGGCATCCGGTTCGAGCCTATCTCGACGTGGCCGAGATCATCCGTGTCGCGCGGCAATCCGGCGCCGATGCGATCTACCCGGGTTACGGATTCCTCTCGGAGAACCCCGAGCTGGCCGAGGCCGCGCGCGCGGCGGGCATCACGTTCATCGGGCCGCCCAAGGAAGTCCTCGAGATGGCCGGCAACAAGGTGACGGCGAAGGAGCACGCCGTGAGGGCCGGTGTTCCCGTGCTGCGCTCGACGCCGCCCTCGGGGGACATCGACGAGCTGCTCGCTGCCGCCGACGAGGTCGGCTTCCCGATCTTCGCTAAGGCGGTCGCCGGTGGTGGCGGCCGCGGCATGCGCAGAGTGGACACGAAGGACGAACTGCGGGCCGCGCTGGAAGAGGCGATGCGCGAGGCCGACAGCGCGTTCGGCGACCCGACGATGTTTCTCGAGCAGGCCGTGCTGAAGCCGCGGCACATCGAGGTGCAGATCATGGCGGATGCCACAGGGGACACGCTGCACCTCTTCGAGCGCGACTGCTCGGTGCAGCGCCGGCACCAGAAGGTGGTCGAGATCGCGCCGGCGCCGAACCTCGACGAAGACGTGCGGCAGGCCCTGTTCCGCGACGCGGTCGCGTTCGCGAAGTCGATCGGCTACGTCAACGCGGGCACCGTCGAGTTCCTGGTCGAAGCCGACGGCGAGCGCGTGAACGAGCACGTGTTCATCGAGATGAACCCGCGCGTTCAGGTCGAGCACACCGTGACGGAAGAGGTGACGGGCGTCGACATCGTGCAGACCCAGATGCGTGTCGCCGCGGGGGAGACGCTCGCCGAGATCGGCCTCTCGCAGGACGAGCTGCGCGTGAACGGATTCGCGATGCAGACGCGCATCACGACCGAGGACCCGGCGGCCGGGTTCCGACCCGACACGGGCACGATCACGACCTATCGCTCGCCGGGCGGCGGCGGCATCCGCCTCGACGGCGGCTCGGTGGGCACCGGCAGCGAGGTGAGCCCGCACTTCGACTCGATGCTGGTGAAGCTCACCTGCCGGGGCCGCACCTTCCCGATGGCGGTGAACCGTGCCCGCCGTGCTCTCGCGGAGTTCCGCATCCGCGGGGTCGCGACGAACATCCCGTTCCTTCAGGCACTCGTCGACGAGCCCGAGTTCGTCGAGGGTCGAATCGCGACGGATTTCATCGCGAACCGGCCGGAGCTTCTGCGAGCGCGGCCCTCGCAGGACCGGGCGTCGAAGATCCTCGGCTGGCTCGCCGACGTGACGGTGAACAAGCCCAACGGCGAGCGGCCCGTCGGTGTCCTCGAGCCGGCGGCGAAGCTGCCGCTGCTGCCGCAGCTGGGTCTCGACGCGCCTGCGCCGGCCGGCACCCGCCAGCGGCTGCTGGAGCTGGGGCCCGTGGCCTTCGCGCGGGCGCTGCGTGCGCAGACCGCCGTGGCGGTCACTGACACGACGTTCCGCGACGCGCATCAGAGCCTGCTCGCGACTCGCGTGCGCACCAAAGATCTGCTGGCTGTCGCCCCGTATGTGGCGCGACTCACCCCGCAGCTGCTGTCCGTCGAGGCATGGGGCGGCGCGACCTACGACGTCGCACTGCGCTTCCTCGGCGAGGACCCGTGGGAGCGGCTGGCCGCGTTGCGCGAGGCGCTGCCGAACGTCGGCATCCAAATGCTGCTGCGGGGCCGGAACACGGTCGGGTACACCCCCTATCCGACGGAGGTGACCGACGCTTTCGTCGCGGAGGCCGTTCAGACCGGCGTCGATGTGTTCCGCGTCTTCGACGCGCTCAACGACGTCGAGCAGATGCGCCCCGCAATCGAGGCGGTCCTCGCGCAGAACACCGCGATCGCCGAGGGCGCGCTCTGCTACACCGGCGACCTGAACTCGCCGAAGGAGGACTTCTACACCCTCGACTATTACCTGCGGCTGGCTGAGAAGGTCGTCGGCACGGGCGTGCACCTGCTCGCGATCAAGGACATGGCGGGACTCCTGAAGCCCGCCGCGGCGGAGAAGCTCATCGGGGCGCTGCGGGCCGAGTTCGACGTGCCGGTGCACGTGCACACGCACGACACCGCCGGCGGCCAGCTCGCTACCCTGCTCGCGGCGGCCCGGGCCGGCGCCGACGCCGTGGACGTGGCATCCGCCCCCATGTCGGGAACCACCAGCCAGCCGTCGGCGTCGGCGCTCGTCGCCGCGCTCGACAACACGGAGCGCGAGACCGACCTCGACTTCGAGAACGTCGCCGCGCTCGAGCCGTACTGGGCCGCGGTGCGCGGACTGTACGCGCCCTTCGAATCGGGCCTGCCCGCGCCGACGGGGCGGGTCTACCGCCACGAGATCCCGGGCGGTCAGCTCTCCAACCTGCGCCAGCAGGCCATCGCGCTCGGGCTTGCCGACAACTTCGAGCTCATCGAGGACATGTACGCGGCTGCGAACCGGATCCTCGGCCGCATCCCGAAGGTCACGCCGTCGTCGAAGGTCGTCGGCGACCTCGCTCTGCAGCTCGCCGCGCTGCGCGCCGACCCGGCCGACTTCGAGGCCAACCCGCAGAACTACGACATCCCCGACTCGGTGATCTCGTTCATGGCGGGCGAGCTGGGCGACCTGCCGGGCGGCTGGCCGGAGCCGTTCCGTTCGAAGGTGCTCGCCGGCCGTGACGTGCACGTGGGCGTCACGCCGATCTCTGACGGCGACGAGGCGCAGCTCGCGGACTCAGGGCGGGAACGGCAGCAGACCCTGAACCGGCTGTTGTTCCCCGGCCCGACGCGCAACTTCGAGGAGATCCGCGAACTGTACGGCGACCTGTCGGTCATCGACACGAGCGACTATCTCTACGGTCTCGGCGTGAACACCGAGCACCGAGTCGACGTGGCTCCCGGCGTGATCCTCTATGTCGGGCTCGAAGCCATCGGAGAGGCGGATGCCCGCGGCATCCGCACCGTGATGGCACGCCTCAACGGCTCGTTGCGTCCCGTGTTCGTCCGCGATCGTCACGTCGAGATCGCAACCGCTCAGCTCGAGAAGGCCGACCCCGGCAAGCCGGGCCACGTCGCCGCGCCGTTCTCCGGTGTCGTCACCCTGCGCGTCGCCCACGGCGAGGCCGTCACCGCGGGGCAGGCCGTGGCCTCGATCGAAGCGATGAAGATGGAGGCCGCGATCACGGCGCCTGTCAGCGGGGTCGTCGAGCGTCTCGCCGTCGCAGCGACGCAGCAGGTCGACGCCGGCGACCTGCTCGTCGTGGTGAATCCGCTGCTGCCGGAACGGCCGCTCTGAGGGCACCCGCGCAGTCCGCCACCCGCCGCGATGCCGGTAATGTGGGGCGGTGACCGCGCGCCCCATCCGCCTTTTCGGCGACCCCGTGCTCAAGACCGTGTGCGACCCCGCCGTCCAGGTGGGAACAGGGTTCGACGACGGCGTGAGGGCACTCGTCGCCGACCTCGTGGACTCGGTGCAGCTGCCGGGTCGCGCGGGTGTCGCGGCGAATCAGATCGGCGTGACCGCGCGCGTCTTCAGCTACAACGTCGACGGAAAGGTCGGCTACCTCATCAACCCTGTGGTCGTCGAGGTGCGTGGCGAGAAGGAGCTCATCGGCGAGGGCTGCCTCAGCGTTCCCGGCCTCTGGTTCGAGACGGCTCGCTACCCCTGGGCGCGCGCCCGTGGTCTCGATCTCGACGGCAACGTGGTCGAGGTGCAGGGCGAAGGCGTGCTCGCCCAGGCCCTGCAGCACGAGACCGACCACCTCGATGGGCTGCTCTATCTCGACCGGCTCGAGAAAGACGTGCGTCGTCAGGCGATGAAGCAGATCCGCGAGAGCGACTGGTTCTGAGGCCGCGACTCGCGCCGGGCGAGGACCGGCGCGACTAACCCTGAAGCGACATCGCCTGGGTCGGCACCCCCGCGTAGAGGGCGTCGACATCGGCGGCGAAGTCCTTGACGATCACGTTGCGCTTGATCGACAGCTTCGGCGTCAGGTGCCCCGAGTCCTCGGTCCAGTTCGTGGTCAGGATCGCGAACTTCCTGATCGACTCGGCCCGTGAGACGCTCTGGTTGGCGTGGTCGATCGCCTTCTGCACCTCTGCGCGAACCGCCTCGTTCTGTGCGGCCTCGTCGATCGTCATGTTCTGGTCCTGGCCGTTGTTCTTGAGCCACACCGGAAGCATCTCGCGGTCGAGCGTGACAAGGGCGGCGATGAACGGGCGCTGCTCGCCGACGACCACGATCTGGTCGATGAGCGGGTTCGACCGTGCGCCGTCCTCGAGGACTGCCGGGGCGACGTTCTTGCCGCCCGCGGTGACGATGATCTCCTTCTTGCGGCCCGTGATGCTGAGGAATCCGTCCGCATCGAGCGCGCCGAGATCGCCGGTCTTGAACCACTCACCGTTGAACGAGGCGGCGGTCAACGACGGGTTCTGCCAGTACTCCTTGAAGACGCAGACCCCCTTCACCTCGATCTCGCCGTCGTCGGCGATACGGATCGCGTTGCCCGGGAGCGCGGGGCCGACGGTGCCGATCTTCGAGTGGCCGGGCAGGTTGACCGACACGGGCGCGGTCGTCTCGGTGAGACCATATCCTTCGAGGATCTCGACGCCGAGCGCCGAGAAGAAGTGACCGAGGCGCGTCGACAGCGGGGCGGAGCCCGAGACGGCGTACTCGACGTTGCCGCCCATCTTGGCCCGCAGCGTCGAGAACACGAGACGGTCGAAGAGCTTGAATCTGAGATTGAGGCCGAACGGCACCTTGCCCGCGGCCCGCGCCTCGGAGTACTTGACGGCCGTGTCGGCCGCGGCGCGGAAGATCTTGCCTTTGCCGCCCGACTCGGCGATCTGCTCGGCGGTGTTGTAGACCTTCTCGAACACGCGCGGAACCATCAGCAGGAACGTCGGCTGGAACGACTGCAGCGAGTCCATCAGCTTCGTCGTGTCGGCTTGGTGGCCGACGCGGACGCCCGCGTGCACCGAGACGACCGAGATGAAGCGCGCGAACACGTGGGCGATGGTGATGAAAAGCACGGTCGAGGCGCGGTCCTGCAGCACCGAGCCGAGGATCTCGCCCGCGTTGCGGGAGAGTTCGACGAAGTTGGCGTGCGTCAGCACGACGCCCTTCGGCTTGCCCATGGTGCCCGAGGAGTAGATCAGCGTCGCGATGTCGTCGCCGTTCGCGAGCTTCCGGCGGCGTTCGATCTCGTCGTCCGGCACGTCGGCGCCACGCGCGACGAGCGTCGCGAGGTCGTCCGAGTCGAGGTGCCAGACCGTGGTGACGGCCGGCAGCTCCGCCTTCACTTCGTCGAATGCTGCGCGGTGCTTGGCGTCCTCGAGGATCACACCGACGGCGCCCGAGTCCTGCAGGTTCCAGAGCAGCTGCGACGCCGAGCTCGTCTCGTAGACCGGCACGAGCACACCACCGGCGAACCACATGGCGAAGTCGATGAGAACCCACTCGTAGCGGGTGCGGCTCATGATGCCGATCTTGTCGCCGGGTTGCACGCCGGCTGCGACGAAACCCTTCGCGAGGGCGCGCACCTGCGCGAGGAATTCGGCGGCCGTCACGTCTCGCCACTGGTCGCCCTCGGGAATTCCGAACAGCACCTTGTCGGGCGTGAGCGCTGCGCGCTCGACAAGCAGATCGGTGGTGTTCCCCGTCGGGTCGGCGGGGACGAGAGCAGGAATCACGGATTCTCGCACGGTAGCTCCTTCGGTACCGGTCGACGCCAATAGCAAGGCGCCGGGCTGACCCATACACTCTAAGACAGCGCCGTCCCGGGCCTGAGACCTCTGTGCGGACGGCACAAGTCACCCCCAGATGGGGGGCATCAATTTCCACGAAAGGCACCAGCTCGTGCATGCGATCGGGATTGACATCGGCGGCACCAAGATCGCCGGGGCGCTCGTCGACGAAGACGGCAACATCGTCAAGCACCTGCGCGAACCCACTCCCGCGGGCGATTCCGCGGCGCTCGAGAACATCGTCGTCGACATGATCAACGCGCTGTCAGACGGCACGGATGCTGTTGCGGCCGGCGTCGCGGCCGCGGGCTTCATCGATGCCACGCAGTCGATCGTCTACTACGCCCCGAACATCCAGTGGCGCCACGAGCCGTTCCGCGAGAAGCTCGAGGCCCGGGTCGAGGTTCCGGTGATCATTGAGAACGACGCCAACGCGGCCGGGTGGGCCGAGTACCGGTTCGGAGCGGGCAAGCTCACGACCGACATGGTGATGCTCACGATCGGCACGGGTGTCGGCGGCGCGGTCGTCGCCAACGGGCGCCTGTTCCGGGGCGGCTTCGGGGCGGGCGCCGAGCTCGGGCACATGCGCGTCGTGCCGAACGGTCTGCCATGCGGGTGCGGCGCGAACGGATGCATCGAGCAGTACGGCTCGGGTCGGGCGCTTCAGCGCTACGCCAACACGCTGGCCGACGCCGGCGGCATCGGCCAGGCGCTTGCCGACGTGCGGTCGAAGAACGGTGGATACCTGCACGGGGCCGACATCGGCGACCTCATCGACAAGGACGACCCCGGCGCGCTGCAGGCGCTGCGGCAGCTCGGCGACTGGCTCGGCCAGGCCGCGGCGAGCTTCGCGGCCGTGCTCGACCCGCAGCTGTTCGTCTTCGGCGGCGGCGTCGCGGCCGCCGGCGAGAAGCTGCTCGCGCCGATCCGCCAGGCGTTCCTGCAGACGCTGCCCGCCCGCGGCTACCACCCCGAGCCGGAGTTCAGGATCGCGGAGCTGGTGAACGACGCCGGAGTTGTCGGCGCGGCAGACGTGGCGCGGACCAAAGCGTCCGAGCAGCGGCCGTAGGCGGAAGGCATCCGATGAACGGCTTCTTCTGGTTCCTCAAGTACATCGCTCTCGGCCCGGTGCTGCGTGCGATCTACCGTCCGTGGATCACCGGCATCGAGAACGTGCCGGCCGAGGGGGCCGCGATCCTCGCGAGCAATCATGTGTCGTTCTTCGATTCGATCTTCCTGCCGCTGATGCTTGATCGGCATGTCACCTTCCTGGCGAAGAGCGAGTACTTCACCGCGAAGGGCCTCAAGGGCTGGCTGATGAAGATGTTCTTCCTCGGCACGGGGCAGCTGCCGATCGACCGGTCGGGCGGCAAGGCGTCGGAGGACTCGCTCAACACCGGGCTGCGTGTGCTCGCCTCGGGGGAGTTGCTCGGCATCTACCCGGAGGGGACGCGCAGCCCCGACCACAAGATGTACCGCGGCCGCACGGGGATCGCACGCATGCTGCTCGAGGCGAAGGTTCCCGTCATCCCGGTCGCGATGGTCGGCACGCAGGAACTGATGCCGGTCGGCGTCTCGGTTCCTCGCGTGCGCCGCATCGGCGTGGTGATCGGCGAGCCGCTCGACTTCTCGCGCTATGCGGGGCTCGAGGGCGACCGATACATCCTCCGTGCCGTCACCGACGAGATCCAGTACGCGTTGTGGGAACTGTCCGGCCAGGAGTACGCGGATGTGTACGCGAGCTCCATCAAGGCGACCACGCCGAGTCTCAACCGGTGACGCGCCGGATAGACTGACGGGTCTATGACCGACGTAGTCGAGACTCTTTCCGCCGCGCCCGATCCTGCCGTGCTCGCGGGTCTCGACCACTGGCGCTCCTTGCCGATCAAGCAGCAGCCGCAGTGGCCTGACGCCGACGCGGTCGCCGCAGCGAGTGCGGAGCTCTCGACACTCCCGCCGCTGGTCTTCGCGGGCGAGGTCGACCAGTTGCGCGAGCGGCTCGCGACTGCGGCGCGCGGCGAGGCGTTCCTGCTGCAGGGCGGTGACTGCGCCGAGACCTTCGCTGACGCGACGGCGGATCGCATCCGCAATCGGGTGAAGACGATTCTGCAGATGGCCGTCGTTCTCACGTACGGCGCGTCGCTGCCGGTGATCAAGGTCGGCCGCATGGCGGGTCAGTTCGCGAAGCCGCGCTCGAGCGACACCGAGACCCGCGGAGGGGTGACGTTGCCCGCGTACCGCGGCGACATCGTCAACGGCTACGACTTCACCCCCGAGTCGCGTCGCGCTGACCCTGCGCGGCTGGTTCGCGGGTACCACACGGCGGCGTCGACGTTGAATCTGATCCGGGCGTTCACGCAGGGCGGCTTCGCCGATCTGCGTCAGGTGCACAGCTGGAACAAGGGCTTCGCCTCGAACCCGGCGAACGCGCGCTACGACGGCATGGCGCGCCAGATCGACCGTGCGGTGCGCTTCATGGAGGCGTGCGGCGCGAACTTCGACGAGATCAAAGCCGTCGAGTTCTACGCGAGCCACGAGGCGCTGCTGATGGATTACGAGCGCCCGCTGACCCGGATCGACTCGCGCACGGGAACGCCGTACGACGTGTCGGCGCATCTCGTGTGGATCGGTGAACGCACCCGAGACATCGACGGTGCACACGTCGACTTCCTGGCGCGCGTGCGCAACCCGATCGGTGTGAAGCTCGGCCCGACGACCACAGCGGACGACGTGTTCCGCCTGATCGACAAGCTCGACCCCGAGCGCGAGCCGGGGCGCCTCACCTTCATCACGCGCATGGGCGCGGGCCGCATCAGGGAAGTCCTTCCGCCGCTCCTCGAGGCGGTCACCGCCGAGGGCGCGACGCCGCTGTGGGTCAGCGATCCGATGCACGGCAACGGCATCACGACGCCGACGGGCTACAAGACGCGGCGCTTCGATGACGTCGTGGACGAGGTGAAGGGCTTCTTCGAGGCGCACCGTGCCGTCGGCACACACCCCGGCGGCATCCACGTCGAACTCACCGGCGATGACGTCACCGAGTGCCTCGGCGGCAGCGAGATGATCGATGAAGCGACGCTCGCGACGCGCTACGAGTCGCTCTGCGACCCGCGCCTGAACCACATGCAGTCGCTCGAGCTGGCGTTCCTCGTCGCGGAGGAGCTCAGCAGGAACTGACGCTGATCAGCCCAGGGGGAAGTCGAAGCTCACTGTCAGTGTGATCTTCGTGCCCTTCTGCTCCTGAGCCGGGGTGCCGTCGGACGCCTTGTCGGGCGTCTGCGACACGACCTTGAAGTACTGCGGGTAGTCGGTGGGCTTGAGGCCGAACGGGTTGGCGCCCTTCACCTTAGGGGTGTCGAGCACGAACTGGGCGTTCGGGTTGGCGTCGTTGTAGGTCTTGAGGGACGCGATCGCGTCCTGGAGCGACGGGTTGCCCCCGGCGAGGTCCGGCACCGGGTAGAGCACGGGCCCCTGCGAGACGTCGAGCAGGATCGTGTCGTTGGGGCGCACGGGGCCGCCCTGGTTGGCGGGGGTCGCTGCGATCACCCAGCCCTTCGGCACGGTCGCGGAGTGCTCCGCCTGGCCCTGACCCCACTTGAGGTTGGCTTTCCGCAGCGCGGCCTGCGCGTCGCCAAGCGGTTTGTTGACGACGCTCGGCACCGCGCCGACCGACACGGCGAGGTTGATCGTGTCGCACTGCGTGTATGCGCCGCCGGCGGTGATGTCCTTGCCGTCGGAGGCGCGTGTGGCGGCGATGACGTCGCCCGAGCCCACCGTCGAGCTGAATTGCTCATCGATCGACGTGCCCACGAGCGAGCGGGCATCCGTGATCGCGGATTTGGCCGCGTCAAGCGTGAGGCCGCCGAGCTTGGGGATCTGGTTCGGCTGATGGCCGCGCGAGACGTCGACGGTCACCTTGGTGCCCTTGTGCAGCAGCCGGCCGGCCGCGGGGGTGGTCGCGGCGACCTGACCCTGCGGCACAGCGCAGCTGTAGACCGGTCGCTGCGATGCAGTGAGGCTCGAGCTCTTCAGCTGGGCCATCGCCACGTCGACGGGGCTCTGGATCACCTTCGGCACCGCGACCAGGGCGCCGGGGCCGGCCCCGAAATACCACCCGGTGGCGGCTGCGAGGGCCGCGATGAGCAGCAGCACGCCGAAGAGCCACCAGCCGCGGCCCCGCCGGTGGCGGCTGACGGCGGCGAGCTTGCTCACGGCATCCGTCGCGGTCGCCTCGCTCCGCACCTGCGTTGCCGGACCCGCGAGCGGGGCCGACGCTGCGGTGAGCGGCGCGGGCGACGGCAGTACGGTGGTCGCCAGAGTGTCGTTCGGCGTGGGCGTGATCACGCGTGTCACGTCCAGGCCGGCGTCCGGCACCCCGCCGTGAACGGAGCGGGCCACCTCATAGAGCTTGTCGAGCAGCGTGCGCGCGTCGCTCGGGCGCTGCTCCGGGTCGCGGTTCGTCGCCCACAGCACGAGATCGTCGAGCGGCGGCGGCACGAGCGGATTCTTGAGGCTCGGCCGCGGCACCGTGTCGTTCGCGTGCTGGTAGGCGATCTGCATCGGCTGCTCGCCCTGGAACGGCTGCTCGCCGGTGAGCATCTCGTAGATCATGATGCCGATCGCGTAGATGTCGCTGCGCGTGTCGGCGACCCCGCGGGTCACGAGCTCGGGGGAGAGGTAGGCGATCGTGCCGAGCAGCGCCTGGCCGGTGCCGGTGGCGTTCGCGGCGGCCCGGGCGAGGCCGAAATCGCCGAGCTTGATGCGGCCGTCGTCGGCGAGCAGCACGTTCTCCGGCTTGAGGTCGCGGTGCACGATCCCGGCTCGGTGGGCGGCCGCGAGCCCGGCGAGCACGGCCTCCATGATGTCGATGGTCTGCTCGGGGGTGAGCTTGCCGTAGTCGCGCAGAAGGTCGCGCAGGGTGATGCCGGGAAGGTATTCCATGACGAGGTACGCCATGTCCTCGTCCTGGCCCTGGTCGAAGACGTTCACGACGTTCGGGTGGGCGAGGCGCGCCGTCGACCGCGCCTCCTGCACGAAGCGGTTCTTGAAGTTCGTGTCGTCGGCGAGGTGGCTGTGCATCACCTTGAGCGCCACGCGTCGCTCGAGCCGCAGGTCGGTGGCCAGATACACGGTCGCCATACCGCCGCGCGCAATGCGCGACCGCACCTGGTATCGGCCGTCGATGAGACGGCCGAGCAGGGGGTCGGTCTGGCTCGTGTTGGTCACGGGATGAGTCTAGGTAGCGTCATATTCCACAGGGGAGCAGACACGTCAGATTCAGCCGAACGGCGAGGGGCGCGACGGATGCCCGACTCGTGGCACGATTTTCCTCATGGCTGATCCGACGCCCGAACGCACCTGGCTGACCATGCCCGAACTGGTCGAGATCCTGGGGCTCACCCCCTCTCGCATCCGTCGTCTCATCGAGGACAAGCATCTGCACGGGGTGCGCCGCGAGGGTGTGCTCTCGGTGCCCGCGGACTTCCTCGTGGGCGGCGAGCCCCTGCCGGAGCTGCGCGGCACCCTGATGGTCCTCGCCGACGCGGGCTTCAGCGACGATGAGGCGATGGGCTGGCTGCTCACGGTCGACGACTCGCTCGGCGCGGCACCGATCGACGCTCTGCGCAGTGGTCGCAAGAGCGAGGTGCGCAGGATCGCGCAGGCGCTCGCATAGAGCGTCGTCTACGCGCTTCGCTCCGTGACGCGGTGCGTCAGCTGACGTAGCGCGGCGATCGCCTCGGGGGCGAGGGATGCTTCGTCGAGCGCCGCATTCGCGCGGTGCACCTCGTGCTCGATCATCTGCTCGATCTCGTCGAGGGCGCCGGAGTCGCGCATGGCGCCCTGCAGCATGAGCACCTGCTCCGTCGTGAGCTGGGGGTCACCGAGCAGCTCGTCGAAGGCGCGCCGCACTGAGGGGGCGACTTTCGAGCGGGTCAGGGCGACGAGCACGGTGCGCTTGCCCTCTCGCAGGTCGTCGCCGCTCGGCTTTCCGGTGACAGCGGCGTCCCCGAATACCCCGAGCACGTCGTCGCGCAGCTGAAAGGCGATGCCGAGCGGCAGGCCGAACGAACTCAGCGTCTCGAGCTGCGCCTCGCTCGCGCCGCCGAGCGCCGCGCCGATCTGCAGTGGCGCTTCGACGCTGTACTTGGCGGACTTGAACACGATCACCCGCCTGGCGGCTTCGAGCAGCTCCCGTTCATCGCGTTCCACCCACGCGTTCTCCTCGAGGACGTCGAGGTACTGGCCCGCCGTGACGTCGGTGCGCATGCCGTTGAACAGCCGTCGCGCAGCGCGGCCGGCACCGGGATTGCCGAGCCGGGCGAGCGCGTCGTCGAGCAGCTCGTCGCTCCACCCGAGCAGCAGGTCGCCGAGCAGGATCGCAGCAGAGGTGCCGAAGGCCGTCGCATCACCGGCCCAGCGGCGCTCGAGGTGGCGGTCCGCGAAGCGGCGATGCGCGCTCGGCTCAGCGCGTCGCGTGTCGGACCGGTCGATCACGTCGTCGTGCACAAGTGCGGCCGCGTGGAAGAGTTCGAGCGAGCTCGCGACGCCCACGACCGCGTCGAGCTCCCGCTGCGTCACGGGCGCCTCGCGCACGCCGGCGACGGAACGCCACCCCCAATGGCAGAACTGTGCGCGGAATCGTTTGCCACCGCTGAGAAATCTCCGCGAATCATCGAGAAGAGCCGTTACATCGGAACCGACGCTGGAGACAATTGAGGTGCGGTCATCGAGGAACTCGTCGAGACGATGCTGAATCAAGTCGACGAGTCTCACGCTTTCCGCCACGACGCCAGACTAACGGGCCTAGCAGACCCGTTCCGCCGTGATTACACTGAGGCGTCACCGCACGCATCGAAGCAGAAGAGGGGATCGGGATGCCGCTTTCGGAGCACGAGCAGCGCCTTCTCGACGAGATGGAGCGCAACCTCTACCAGAACGATGCTGACTTCGTGGCGAATATCAGCCAGACGCCGCGTCGCAAGCCCGCTTACCGGGCCATCGTCCTTGGTGTGCTGGTCGCCGTCATCGGGGTCGGCGCGCTCATCACCGGCGTCACTGTGCGCCAGCCGCTCGTCGGCATCCTCGGCTTCGTGCTGATGTTCGCGGGTGTGCTGTTCGCCATCACCCCAGGGCGCCGCCGGAAGGACGAGGCGGTGTTCGAAGAGCCCGCAGCCGGCTCTTCGTCGCCGAACGGCCAGCGCGGCCGCCAGAAGAACTCGTCCGACTTCATGGACCGCCTCGGCGAGCGGTGGGACAAGCGCCAGGACGGCGATCGCTAGCCCCGCCCCACTTTCCACCACTCAGGGTCGACCCGCTTCGGGTCGGCCCTTTTTTTGTGCCCGAATCGGCCAGCTCTGCGGGGCGGCCCTCCACCGCGCTCCACCGACCGCTTGCCGCGGATTTCCGGGGGCGTCGGGCTGAAAACGACCCCCAAAACGGGCCCGATATCCTTGCGGGTGGATGGATGTGGAGTAACGTGGGGGCAGTTGGATCCGCGGTAGTCGTTCGGGGAAGGGAGGCGCCGCGCATGTTCCTCGGCACCTACGCCCCGAAGCTCGACGACAAAGGCCGCGTCATCCTGCCTGCCAAGTTCCGAGGCGAGCTCGCCGGGGGCGTCGTCCTCACCCGCGGCCAGGAGCGGTGCATCTATGTCTTCTCCCGCGAAGAGTTCGGCGAGATGCACGAGAAGATCCGGCAGGCGCCCGTGACGAGCAAGCAGGCGCGCGACTACCTGCGCGTCTTCCTGTCCGGCGCGAGCGACGAAGAGCCCGATGCGCAGAACCGCATCTCGATCCCGCCGGCGCTTCGCGCCTACGCCGGGCTCACGAAGGAACTGGCCGTCATCGGTGCGGGGAGCCGTGCCGAGATCTGGGACGCGCAGGCCTGGGAGGCGTACCTCGCCGAGCAGGAGAGCGCGTTCGCCGACACCGCGGAGGAGGTGATCCCCGGGCTCTTCTGATCCGCATGCTGCGACTCCCAGCCATCCGCTGCCGTGACCGACTTCCCCGCGGGCACGTCAGGATGGGTGGGGATCACGGCAGGCGGGTCGCCCGGAAAGTCATGGACGCCGCCGAACTGCACATTCCCGTCATGCTCGAGCGCTGCCTCGAACTCCTCGCCCCGGCGATCGGCCGGCCCGGCGCCGTCGTCGTCGACGGGACGCTCGGGCTCGGCGGCCACGCCGAGGCGATGCTCGAGCGCTTCCCGGGGCTGACGCTCGTGGGACTCGACCGAGACCCGGAGGCGCTGCGGCTCGCCGGCGAGCGCCTGGGGCGATTCGGCGATCGCTTTCGTCCCGTGCACACCACCTACGACGGCGTCGACCGGGCGATCGCCGAGCTCGGCTTCGATCACGTCGACGGCGCCCTCTACGACCTCGGCGTCAGCTCGATGCAACTCGACCTGCCCGAGCGGGGGTTCTCGTACTCGAAGAACGCGCCGCTCGACATGCGCATGGACACGACCGCCGACTTCACCGCCGAGCGCATCATCGCCGAGTACCCGGAGGCGGAGCTGCGCCGCATCTTCCGCGAGTACGGCGAGGAGCGGCTGGCCCAGCGGTACGCGTCTCGCATCGTCGCCGAGCGGGCGAAGCATCCGATCACGACGACCGCCGAGCTGGTCGACATCCTGCAGGCGGCGACGCCGGCGGCGCTCAGCAATCAGGGTCACCCGGCCAAGCGCGTGTTCCAGGCGCTGCGCATCGAGGTGAACCAGGAGCTCGCCGTTCTCGAACGAGCGATTCCGCGTGCGATCGACGCGCTCGGCATCGGCGGCCGGCTTGTCGTGATGTCGTACCAGTCCCTCGAGGACCGGATCGTCAAGAAGATCTTCCAGGCGAGGTCGCGATCGACCGCGCCTGCCGGGCTGCCGGTCGAGCTGCCCGAGCACCGTCCGGAGCTCGCGCTGCTCACCCGCGGCGCCGAGCTGGCGAGCGACGACGAGAAAGCACGGAACCCCCGCAGCGCACCTGTACGGCTGCGCGCGGTCGAACGAGTGAGGCGGGCAGCGTGAGCATGAACGGAAACACCGCGGTCATCGGCAACGCGGCCCTCGATGAGACATCCGCCTACGAGAACCCGTGGGTGTCCGCGCTGCCGCTGCCGAGCCGGGAGGAGCGACGTCGCGGGCTGCTCGCACCCGTCGAGACACCGGTCGGCCGCAAGCACCGGCCGAAGCTCGTCTACGCGGGCATCGCGGTCGGGGCGCTGGTGATGATCGTCGTCGCCCAGCTCGGGCTGAGCATCGGCGTCTCGAACGGCGCGTACCGGCTGAGCGCGTTGCAGCAGCAGCAGAAGCAGATCGCCCGCAACTACCAGGCGTCATCCGAAGCGGTCGACAAGCTTTCGAGTCCGCAGAATCTCGCGGCCAACGCGACGGCGCTCGGCATGGTGGCGAACGGCTCGCCCGTCTACCTGCGGCTCTCGAACGGCAAGGTGATCGGCTCGCCTGCGGCCGCGACAGGCAGCGCCGCCAAGACGAGCGGCACGACCGTGCAGCCTCTCGTGCCGAACGCCCTGCTCACCGACCTTCCGCTCGTCACGAGCAAGGGCGCGACCCCCTCGCAGGTCGCCACCGACGCCGTGACGCCCAAGCCCGCTTCTCAGCAGACTGGCAGCAAGCCGGTTACGGGCACACCGGCGGCGAATGTCGATCCCGAACAGCACGGGCCCGTAGCGTGGACCGGGCCGCTTCCGGCGCCGGCGACGCACTGAGTCCCGCGTGCGGTGGGGGCAGATAAGGGGAGGCAAGTGAAGGCGAAGAGGTCGACCCGGCGCCGTACGACGTTCGTCCTCGTCCTTGTGCTCGCGCTTGTCACGAGCCTCGTCTACAAGCTCTTCGACATTCAGGTCGTGCAGGCGCAGGCGCTGTCAGCGCAGGCGGCCGAGCGCCGTGGCACGGCGGTGACGACGTACGGTGCGCGCGGCGACATCGTGTCCGACGACGGCACGTTGCTCGCGGGCAGCGTGCTGCGGTACGACTTCATCGCCTCGCCGATCAACGCGCTGAGCGAGTACACGGATGCGCAGGGCAAGGCACTCCCGCAAGCGCAGGCGCTCACGAAGCTCGCCGCCGACCCCGTCATGGCGAAGCTCTCGACGATCACGGGCACTCCCGTGAAGACCTTCATCGCCGACTTCCAGGGAGCACTGCGCGCGAACTCCCAGTCGCAGTACGCGCCGCTCGTGACGAACGTCGACGTGCCGACGTTCGACAAGATCCAGGCGCTCAACATTCCGTGGCTCACCCCGGTCAGCCACCCGTCTCGTACCTACCCCGATGGCGCGGTGGGCGGGAACATCGTCGGTTACGTCAACTCCGCCGGCGATGGCGCCGAAGGGCTCGAGCAGCAATACCAGCAGTGCCTGCAGGGCGACAACGGTGAAGAGACCTATCAGCGCAGCCAGGACGGAGTCGCGATCCCGGGCAGCACCAAGGTCACCAAGGCCGCGAAGCAGGGCGGCACGCTCGAGACGACGCTGAACTCCGATCTCACCTGGTTCCTCGACCAGAACGTCGCGACGGCCGTGAAGCAGCTCGGCGCGCAGTTCGGGCAGGCGTCCGTCATCGACATCAAATCGGGTGAGATCAAAGCCGCGGCCCAATACCCCTCGGTCGACCCGAACAACATCGACGGGGTGCCGGCTGCGTATCGCAGCAAGTCGATGATGTTCTCGAACCAGTACGAGCCCGGCTCGACGTTCAAGGCGCTGACCGCCGCCGCGATGGTCGACACGGGCTACGCCACGCCGGCCTCGCACGTGATGACGCCGGACACCCTGCAGGGCGTCAACGGCGTCGATATCTCCGACGCCGAGTACCACCCGACCGAGGACATGACGCTGACCGGCATCCTGATGAACTCCTCGAACGTCGGCATCTCGGAACTCGGCGCCAACATGTCGGACCAGACCCGCTACGACTATTACAAGAAGTTCGGCATCGGCAGTCCGACTTCGGTTCCGTTCCCCGCTCAGGCGAGCGGTCAGCTCACGTCGCCCAGTACCTGGGACGCGCAGACCAAGTACGCCACCATGTTCGGTCAGGGCGTGTCCGCGACGATGGCGCAGATGGTTCAGGCGTATCAGGCCATGGCGAACGGCGGCGTGATGGTTCCGCTGTCGCTCGTGAAGGGGTGCAAGCAGTCCGACGGCACGGTGACCGACGCGCCGAAGAAGACCTCGACGCGCGTGATCAAGGCCTCGACATCGAAGACCATGCTCGACATGCTCGAGTCGGTCGTGCAGCAGGGCACGAACGCACCCGTGCTCAAGACTCCCGGCTATCGCATCGCAGCGAAGACGGGAACTGCGCAGGAGCCGAACGAGCAGGGTACCGGGTACGTGCAGGGGGAGTATTACGTGTCGGTAATGGGTGTGGCGCCGGTCGACAACCCCCAGTACCTCGTCGATGTCAACATCGGCTTCCCGACTAAGATCAAGATGTCGAACGGAGTTGCTCCGCTGTTTCACACCGTGATGAGCCAGGTTCTGAAGACCTTCCGCGTGAGCCCGTCCAACAGTGCGCCGAGCATGTTGCCGCCGTACCACCAGTGACCCGAGAAGTTATGGCCGAATGATCGAATTGACCTTGGCCGAGATCGCCCATGCGGTCTCGGGAACGCTTCATCTGGGATCGAGCGGGGCGGATTCCTCGTCTTCCGTTTCCGGTCTGTCGTACACCGATTCGCGTGAAGTGGCCCCGGGCGGCATCTTCTTCGCCAAGCCCGGTGAGACGACCGACGGGCACCTGTTCGCGCCGCAGGCGGCCGAGGCCGGCGCTGCGCTGCTCGTCGTGGAGCGGGAACTGCCCGACCTCGCGGCAACCCCGCAGCTCGTCGTCGCCGATGTCGTCGTGGCACTCGGCGCCCTCGCCACCGAGGTCATCGCGCGGGCGCACGCGGCAGGCGCTCTCCAGGTCGTCGGGATCACCGGCTCGAACGGCAAGACCACGACGAAGAACCTGCTCGCGAGCATCCTCAGCCGGGTCGCGGAGACCGTGGCGCCCAAGGAGTCGTTCAACAACGAGGTCGGCGCGCCCGTCACCATGCTCCAGGTGACGCGCTCGACCCGCTTCCTCGTCTCCGAGATGGGCGCGTCCCACATCGGCGACATCACCCGTCTCGTGAAGATGGCGCGCCCCGACATCGGTGTGGTGCTGAAGGTCGGCCTCGCACACGCCGGCGAGTACGGCGGAATCGAGCAGACCGCCATCGCGAAGTCCGAGATGGTGACCGACCTGCCCGCCGACGGCGTCGCGGTTCTCAACATCGACGACCACCGTGTGGCCGCAATGGCCGAGAAGTCGAGCGCGACGAACGTGCTGTGGTTCGGACTCGGGCAGGGCGCCCAGGTCACGGCGCGAGACATCGCCCTGAGCGCTGACGGCACGGCGTTCACGCTGGTGCTCCCCGGCGGCGCCGACGGCGCGGGCACTGCCGCCCATGTCGGCTTCAAGGTCATCGGCGAGCACCACGTCATGAACGCGCTCGCGGCCGCCGCGGCCGCCTATGCGCTGGGTGTCGGGATCGACGACATCGTCGCCGGGCTCGAGGCCGTGACGCGTGCCGAGCGCTGGCGCATGGAGGTCCTCGGCGGCCGCAACGACATCACCGTCATCAACGACGCCTACAACGCGAGCCCCGATTCGACGGCGGCCGCGCTGCGCACGCTCGCCAAGCTCAAGCGGCCGGGTGGCCGCACCATCGCCGTGCTCGGTGAGATGGCCGAGCTCGGCGAATTCGCCGGCGACGAGCACGACAAGGTGGGTCTCGACGTCGTCGTGCTCGGCATCGACCGCCTCATCGCCGTCGGGCCCGGCGCGCGGCGCATGCACGTCTCCGCGATGCGCGAGGGCACCTTCTTCTCCGACGAGTCCCAGTACGTCGAGACGGTCGACGAGGCCTATGAGCTCGTCATGCGGCTCGTGCAGCCGGGCGACACGATCCTGGTCAAGAGCTCCAAGGTGGCGGGCTTGCGGTTCCTCGGCGATCGCCTGGGAGAATCGCTGTCGTGAGGGCAACTTCTGTCAAAAGGGCGCGACTGTCGTGAGGACACTTCTTGCCGCCGGCGGTCTGTCGCTCGCGTTCTCGCTGTTCCTCACCCCGCTGTTCGTCCGGTTGTTCCACCGGCTTCAACTCGGCCAGTTCATCCGTGACGACGGCCCGCAGTCGCACCACGCGAAGCGTGGCACCGCGACGATGGGCGGCATCGTCATCATTCTGGCGACCCTGTTCGGATTCTTCGTCGCCGCACTCTTCGCCGGTGGTGACGGAATCAGCCCGTCGTCCCTGCTCGTGCTGCTGATGCTCGTCGGCATGGGCGGCGTCGGCTTCGTCGATGACTTCCTGAAGGTGCGCAATCAGCGCAGCCTCGGGCTCGGCGGCTGGGCGAAGATCGCCGGCCAGGTGATCGTCGCGACCGTGTTCGCCGTCCTCGCGATCCAGGCCCCGAATCGCGAGGGCTACACGCCGGCCTCCCTCGGCATCTCGATCGTGCGCGACGTGCCGGCGCTCGATATCGGCCGCATCGCGACCGCGCTGCCCGTCGTCGCGATCATCCTCTATCTGATCTGGATCAACCTCCTTGCGAGCGCGACGACCAATGGCGTGAACGTCACCGACGGCCTCGACGGTCTCGCGCCTGGGGCGTCGATCTTCGCGATCGGCTCGTACATCCTGATCGGCTTCTGGCAGTTCAACCAGTCGTGCTTCAGCACGTCCATCGTCCAGGCGAACCTCAGCAAGTGCTACACGACCAACGATCCGCTCTCTCTCGCGGTCGTGGCTGCAGCGCTGACGGGGTCGCTCGTGGGGTTCCTCTGGTGGAACACGAACCCCGCGCAGATCTTCCTCGGCGACACCGGCTCGCTCGCCCTCGGCGGCGCGCTGACGGCACTCGCGGTGCTGACCCACACCGAGCTGCTTCTGCTGCTCATCGGCGGTCTGTTCGTGATCGAGGCCGGCTCCGTGATCGTGCAGCGCGCGTACTTCAAGGTGACGCACGGCAAGCGCATCTTCCGCATGAGTCCGATCCATCACCACTTCGAGCTCAAGGGCTGGGCCGAGGTCACCGTCGTGGTGCGCTTCTGGATCATCGCGGGTCTGCTCGTCGCGGCCGGCGTCGGCACCTTCTATCTCGAGTGGCTGAGCCAGCCCTCATGACCGGTCGCCACAGTCTTCCCGGGGCAGCGAGGCGTGAGCTCGACTTCGAGGCGCTGAATTCCTGGCATACGGATGCCTGGAAGGGGCTCCGCGTCGCGGTCTTCGGTCTCGGCAAGACGGGCTTCTCCGTCGCCGACACGCTGGTCGAGCTCGGCGCGGAGGTGCTGGTCGTCACCCAGCAGGCCGATGACGAGCGGGCGCATCTGCTCGAGGTGATCGGGGCGCGGCTCGTCGTCGACGAACAGCTCGTCGCGCCGCCCGCCGAGCTTCTTGACTTCGAGCCCGACCTCGTCGTCGCGAACCCCGGCTTCGCGCCGTCGCATCCGCTGCTGCGCTGGGCCGAAGGCGAGGCACGGTTGCCCGTCTGGGGCGACATCGAGCTCGCGTGGCGCCTGCGCGACAAGGTCGTACGGCCCGGCGGTACGCCGGCCGACTGGATCACCATCACGGGAACCAACGGCAAGACCACGACCACGCAGCTCACGGCGACGATGCTCAAGGCATCCGGTCTGCGCGCCGCGCCCGCGGGCAACATCGGCATCCCGGTGCTGGACGCGATCCGAGACCCGCAGGGCTTCGACGTGCTCGTGATCGAGCTGTCGAGCCACCAGCTGCACCGCATCAACCTGCATGGGCCGGCCGGCGAGCTGCACCCCTTCGCCAGTGTGTGCCTCAATATCGCGGAGGACCACCTCGAGTGGCACGGCTCCTTCGAGGCGTACCGCGCGGCGAAGGCCAAGGTGTACGAGAACACCAAGGTCGCGTGCGTCTACAACAAGGGCGACGAGGCCACCATGCACATGGTCGAGGAAGCCGAGGTCGAGGAGGGCGCACGTGCCATCGGCTTCGGCCTCGGTGTGCCGGGCCCGAGCGACTTCGGTGTGATCGAGGGCATCCTCGTCGACCGCGCATTCCTCGACGAGCGTCGTGACACGGCGCTCGAGCTGACGACTGTCGACGAGCTCGCGGCAGCCGGACTGGCGGCACCGCACGTGGTCGCGAACATCCTGGCCGCCGCCGCGCTCGCGCGCTCGTACGGCGTCGAGACGGGCGTGATCCACGAGGTGCTGAAGGACTTCCGCCTCGACCCGCACCGCATCGAGCTGGTCGCGCGCTCCGGCGACATCGTCTGGGTCGACGATTCGAAGGCGACGAACCCGCACGCGGCGGATGCGTCGCTGCGCGCGTTCGACTCTGTGGTCTGGATCGCCGGCGGCCTGCTCAAGGGTGTCGAGGTCGACGACCTCGTCGCGCAGCACGCGGCGCGGCTGCGCGGCGCCGTGCTCATCGGTGCCGACCGCGACGCGTTGCGCGCCGCGTTTCAGGCGCATGCGCCCGAGGTGCCGCTCTTCGAGGTCTCCTCCGACGAGGACGACGTGATGGCGGCCGCGGTACGGTTCGCGGCGTCCGTCGCGGAGGCCGGTGACACCGTGCTGCTGGCACCCTCCGCGGCGTCGTTCGACCAGTTCGCCGACTACGGCGAGCGCGGCCGCCGCTTCGCCGAGGCCGTCACGACGCACCTTTCAGGAGATGCCAAGTAGGTCGCTCGGCGCGGCGGAGCGGGTGGTGAGGCATCCGTTTGTGAGGATTGCCACGTGACTTCGCAGGTCGATCAGGGGACAGCGCGCGGCTCCGTCGCGGACGGCGCCCAGCGCGCGCGCGACGCGATGCATTCCGCGCGGATCTCGCTCGGCCGCGCCTTCGAGGCCGAGTCGGCTAACTACTTCATGCTGCTCGGACTGACGCTGTTCATGGTCGTCTTCGGCCTGCTGATGGTGCTCTCGTCGTCCTACGTCGCCTCGCACGCCGACGGTTCGAGCTTCTTCGCGAAGTTCTTCTCACAGGGCTCCTATGCGCTCATCGGTGTGCCGATGATGCTGTTCATCTCGCGCATCCCGAGCTCCTTCTGGCAGCGCTGGGCGTGGGCCGGGCTCTTCGGGGCCTGCGCGTTGCAGATGCTCGTCGTGTTCACGCCGCTCGGCTACGGCATCAACAACAACACCAACTGGCTCAAGGTCGGGCCGATCATGTTCCAGCCCTCTGAGCTGATCAAGATCTCGCTCGTGCTGTGGCTCGGCATGTTCCTGACGCGCAAGGAGGCGCGCCTCCGGCAGTTCGGTCAGGTGATGGTGCCGGCGCTCATCATCGCGTTCGTCCCCCTGTTCCTCATCATGAAGGGCGACGACCTCGGCACGACCATGATTCTCGGCCTCATGCTGCTCGGCGCCCTGTTCTTCGCGGGCATCCCGCTGTGGCAGATGCTGGTGCTGGCCGTCGGCGCGGGCGCGGCGGCGTTCGTTCTCGCGTTCGCGTCGAGCAACCGCACCGCGCGCATCATGGCGTTCCTGCACCCGAGCGCCGCCGATCCGAACGGCACCGGCTATCAGGTGCTGCAGAGCAAGTGGGGCATGGCCGACGGCGGCATCTTCGGCGTCGGACTCGGCAACTCCGAGTCGAAGTGGAGCTGGCTGCCGGCGTCGTCGACCGACTTCATCTTCTCGGTCACCGCCGAGGAGCTCGGGCTGATCGGCGCCGTGCTCGTGCTGCTGCTCTTCGTCGCCCTCACGTTCGTGCTGCTGCGCATCATCCGGGCGGCGCCGACGATGTTCGCGCGCGTCGTGACAGGTGGCGTCCTCATCTGGATCATCGGTCAGGCGATCATCAACGTCGCGGTCGTGCTGGGGCTCTTCCCGGTGCTGGGCGTACCGCTGCCGTTGATATCCTCGGGCGGCACAGCCCTGATCTCGACCCTCGCCGCGCTCGGCATCGTGCTGTCGTTCGCGCGCGATGAGCGGCGTGCGCGCCGAGGGCTCGGTCAGCGATCCACGGCTAGCATCGACCGGTGACCGACCCCACGCCCACCGGCAGCGCCCGCGCCGCCGCGGAGATGACACCATGACCGCCTACCTGCTCGCCGGCGGCGGCACCGCGGGCCACGTGAACCCCTTGCTCGCGACGGCGGACAAGCTGCGGTCTGTGCACGAGAGCGCGGGCCTGACGGATGCCCGCATCATCGTGCTCGGCACGGCCGAGGGGCTCGAGTCCCGGCTCGTTCCCCAGCGCGGCTACGAGCTCGTGACGATTCCGAAGCTGCCGTTCCCGCGCCGCGTGAGCGGCGCTGCCCTCGCCTTTCCCGGGCGCTGGTGGGCGACGGTGGGTCGTGTGGCGAAGCTCATCGGCGAGCGCGAGATCGACGTCGTCGTCGGCTTCGGCGGCTACGCCGCCGCTCCGGCATATCTGGCGGCGCGGCGTACCAGGACTCCGCTGGTGCTGCACGAGGCGAATGCGAAACCGGGGCTCGCCAGCCGGCTCGGCTCGCGCATCACCTCGCATGTCGGCGTGGCCTTCCGGGGCACGCCGCTGCCGCACGCGAAGTTCGTCGGCATGCCGTTGCGCCCCGAGATCGAGACGCTCGATCGCGAGGCCGCGCGAGGCGCTGCGCGTGCCCGCTTCGGCCTCGATGCCCGGCCGACCCTGCTCGTGACCGGCGGATCGCTCGGCGCCCGCCGCATCAACGGGACGATGCTCGAGTCGGCCGAGCAGATCCTGAACGCCGGCTACCAGGTCGTCCATATCCAGGGCGGCGCGCGCGAATTCACCGACCCGGGACTGCCCGGGTACCACCTGCTCGACTACGTCGACGACATGGAACAGGCGCTCGCGGCCTGCGACATGGTCGTGAGCCGCGCGGGCGCGGCGACCGTCAGCGAGCTCACGGCGCTCGGCCTGCCCGCGGTGTACGTGCCGTACCCGGTCGGCAATGGGGAGCAGCGCTTCAACGTGGCGGATGTCGTGAGCTCCGGCGGCGGCGTGATGGTCGATGACCGGGAGTTCACGCCGCAGTGGGTGAACCGCAACCTGCTGCCGCTGCTGCACAACGAGTCACGGCTCGCGGCGATGGCCGAGGCGTCCGCGTCGGTCGGCGTCGCGGACGGCTCCGAGCGCCTGGTGGCGATGATCGACCAGGCGGCACGCGCACCGCGCGCGTGACCGCGACGTTCAGCACAGCAAGGAGATACTGGAACCCGTGATCAAGCCCGACCTGACGATGCCGCTGCCCGACACGATCGGCAGCGCGCACTTCGTGGGCATCGGCGGCTCCGGCATGAACGGCATCGCGCGTCTGTTCCTGGCTGCGGGCATCCGTGTCACGGGCTCTGACCGCGCTGACAGCGAGTACACGCGCGCCCTCGCGGCCCTGGGCGCGACCGTCCACGTCGGGCACGACGCGGCGAACGTCGGCGACGCCGATGTGCTCGTGGTCACAGGTGCCCTCTGGCAGGACAACCCGGAGTATCAGTACGCTCTCGCGCACGGCATCCCGGTTCTGCATCGTTCGCAGGCGCTCGCGTGGCTGACGCGGGGCAGCAGGCTCGTCGCGGTCGCCGGCGCGCACGGCAAGTCGACCACCACGGGCATGATCGCGACCGCACTTCTCGCGGCGGGCGAGCGACCGAGCTTCGTCAACGGCGCGGTGATCGAAGGGCTCGAGACGAGCGCCGGTCACGGCGACTCCGATCTGTTCGTGATCGAGGCGGACGAATCCGATGGCTCATTCCTGCTCTACGACACGGCGATCGCGCTCATCCTCAACATCGACGACGACCACCTCGATCACTACGGTTCGTACCCCGCGGTCGAGGAGGCGTTCGTGACCTTCGCCGACCGAGCGCGCGACCTCGTCGTGATCTCCGCCGACGATCCGGGCGCGCAGGCGGTGCGCCCGCGCATCAGCAACACGAGCGTCGTGACCTTCGGCGAGAACGAGAGCGCCGACGTGCGCGTCGTGTCGATCACCGCCGAGGGTCCTGTCTCGTTCACGGTGCGCTGGCAGGGGGCCGAGTACTCGGCGCAGTTGCGCGTGCCAGGCCGGCACAACGCCCTCGACGCGGCGGGCGCCTTCGCGGTGCTGACCGCGCTCGGAGTTGCACCTGAGACCGCGATCTCCTCCCTCGAGTCGTTCGGCGGAACGCATCGGCGGTTCGAACTGCACGGCATCGTCGGCGGCGTGAGCGTCTACGACGACTACGCGCATCACCCGGCCGAGGTGCGCGCGGTTCTGGAAGCGGCGCGCTCGGTCGTGGGCGACGGCCGGATCATCGCCGTGCACCAGCCGCACACCTACAGCCGCACGCAGCGACTCGCAGGCGAGTTCGCCGATGTGCTCGAGACCTACGCCGATGAGACCGTGGTGCTCGACGTGTTCGGGGCGCGCGAGGACCCGGTGCCCGGCGTGACGGGAGAGCTCGTCTCGGCGCGCTTTCGCGACCGGGCGAAGGTCGAGTACCTGCCCGATTGGCAGCAGGCCGCCGACTTCACGGCGGCCGTGGCGCGCCCGGGCGACTTCGTCATCACCCTCGGCTGCGGGAACGTCAACCTGATCGTCCCCCAGCTGATCGACGCGCTGCAGTCCGCCGAGCGGCAGCTGCCGGCGAAGGGCTGAGCGGATGCGGCGACCCACCGGTCCGGCGCAGCGGCCGTCGCCGCAGGCCTCCGTCACCGAGAGCGAGCACGAGACCGAGCGTGTCCGCGAGCGCCGTGTCCGCCCGCGCGATCGCGACGAGCCTTTCGCGTGGCCGCCGGCCGAGCGCGCCGAGCCGGATCCGAGCCCGGCGTCTGCATCGCAGGCGCCGGAGAGCGAGCGGGAGCCTGCGGCGCAGGCGGATGCCCCGGCCGATGCCCCGGGCTCACGCCTCGACACGTGGCGCTCAGTGCGCCGCGCCGCGGGGGAGCGCCGCCGCGTCGAACGCAACGAGGCCCGTCGCTTCACGGCGCGCACGCGCCGACGCCGGCAGATCCAGCTCGCATGCGCAGCTTTCGTCGTTCTCGTCATCGGCGGCGCCGTCGGTGCCGCGTATTCGCCGCTCATGGCACTGCGCCACATCGATGTCGTGGGCGCGCACGGGGTGAAGGCGGCGCAGGTGCAGCAGGCCCTGCGCGCCGAGCTCGGCAAGCCGCTGCCGCTCGTGCGCAATTCGGACGTTCGGCACGCACTCGACGACTTCCGGCTGATCGAGTCGTACAGCACCGAGCTCGAGCCGCCGTCGACCCTCGTGGTGCGGATCACGGAGCGGACGCCACTGGCCGTCGTCAAGTCCGGCTCGAGCTACGAGCTCGTCGACCAGGCCGGGGTCGTGCTCGCGGCGGCCGCGAAGCCGCAGGCGGGCTACCCCATGGTCACGCTCACGGCCGGGCAGCAGCCGGAGTCGTCGCCGGGCTATGCGGCCGCAGCATCCGTCATCGCGGCACTTCCGGCCGCCGTTCGATCGCAGGTGACGGCCGCGAGTGCGACGAGCCCGAACGACGTGACGCTGTCGCTCGCGGGCGGCAAGACGGTCGTGTGGGGGAGTGCCGATCAGCTCCAGCTCAAGACCGAGGACCTTCAGGCTCTGCTGAAAGGTGCGGGCGCGGCGCACACCTACGACGTCTCGAGCCCAGAGGCTCCGATCACCCGCTGAATCCGCGCGACACGCGCCCGAACTTGGGGTCCGTGCCGAGCAAGGGGCCGTACTCTCGGGTCTGAAGGAAATGCATACCGAGCATAACTTTTACCTTCTACCTGAGGTTGAAAGTTCCCAGCGGAGGCCAGAGCGTGAGCACTAACCAGAACTACCTCGCCGTCATCAAGGTGGTCGGCATCGGCGGTGGCGGCGTCAACGCCGTCAACCGCATGATCGAGCTCGGCCTGCGCGGGGTCGAGTTCATCGCGATCAACACCGACGCTCAGGCGCTGCTGATGAGCGACGCCGACGTCAAGCTCGACGTCGGTCGCGAGATCACCCGCGGCCTCGGTGCGGGTGCTGACCCCGAGGTCGGGCGCCGCGCCGCCGAGGACCACGCGGAGGAGATCGAGGAGGCGCTCGCCGGCGCCGACATGGTCTTCGTCACCGCGGGCGAGGGCGGCGGCACCGGCACCGGCGGCGCGCCCGTCGTCGCGCGGATCGCGAAGTCGATAGGAGCACTGACCATCGGTGTGGTCACGAAGCCGTTCAGCTTCGAGGGCAAGCGCCGCATGGACTCGGCTCTGGCAGGTGTCTCGCGCCTCAAGGAAGAGGTCGACACCCTCATCGTCGTCCCGAACGACCGGCTGCTCGAGATCAGCGACCGGGGCATCAGCATGATGGAGGCCTTCACCACGGCCGACCAGGTGCTCCTCGCCGGTGTGCAGGGCATCACCGACCTGATCACGACCCCCGGCCTCATCAACCTGGACTTCGCCGACGTGAAGTCGGTCATGCAGGGCGCCGGGTCCGCGCTCATGGGCATCGGCTCGGCACGGGGCGCAGACAGGGCGATCAAAGCGGCGGAGCTCGCGGTCGCGAGCCCGCTGCTCGAGGCATCCATCGAGGGCGCGCGCGGCGTGCTGCTGTCGATTCAGGGCGGCAGCAACCTCGGCATCTTCGAGATCAACGACGCGGCCCGCCTCGTGCAGGAGGTCGTGCACCCCGAGGCGAACATCATCTTCGGTACCGTCATCGACGACACGCTCGGCGACGAGGTGCGCGTGACCGTGATCGCGGCCGGCTTCGACGGCGGCGAGCCGAGCACCAAGTCCGAGCTGCCCGCCGCTCGGGAACCCGAGACCTACACGATCACGCAGGGCCAGCACGCCGCCCCGCAGGAGGACACGCAGGCCCTCGCCCCCGAGGACCTCCCCGTCGCCGCCTGGGAGCCGACCGCCACGCCTGAGCGGCCCGCGCTGCCCGCCGACCGCGACTTCGACGACGCCGACGGCATCGATATCCCGGACTTCCTCAAGTAGAAACACGACAGCTTGCCTGGGCTCGCAGACCGGTTGCCTGAGCTCGCAGACCGGCTCGCGGCGGTGCGCGCCGAGATCGCGGATGCCGCACGCGCGGCCGGCCGCGACCCCGGCGCTCTCACGACCATCGTCGTGACGAAGTTCCACCCGGCGACTCTCATTCGCGAGCTGTACGGGCTCGGGGTGCGCGACGTGGGGGAGAACCGCCACCAGGAAGCACTCGCGAAGTCGGCGGAGCTCGCAGAGCTCGAGGGGCTCCGGTGGCATTTCATCGGCCAGCTGCAGTCGAACAAGGCGCGCCAGGTGCGTCGTTACTCGCACATCGTGCACTCCGTCGACCGCCCCGCGCTCGTCGACGCTCTCGCGACCCGGGCCGGCGAGCCGACTGCGGCTGAGAACACGGTCGACATCTTCCTGCAGCTGAACCTGACGGACGATCCGGGCCGCGGCGGCGTGGCCCCCGCCGGTCTCGAGGCGCTCGCCGAGCACGCTCTCGCCGCGCCAGGCCTGCGTCTGCGTGGCGTGATGGCGGTCGCCCCGCTCGGCGAGGACCCGCGGGCGGCGTTCGAGCGTCTGCGCGCGGCGTCGGACCGGCTGCGCGCGCTCGCGCCGGACGCACGTGACATCTCGGCCGGCATGTCGGCGGATTTCCGTGCGGCGGTCCTTGAAGGCGCGACACACCTTCGCATCGGCACGGCAATCACAGGTTCACGCCCGGCGCCGCGTTAATCTGGCCCGGTCAGCGGCAGAGTTCGCTGGATCAGCACTGCGACGGAGGACGGAAATGGCGAACCCGCTCAAGAAGACCATGGTCTACCTCGGCCTGGCGGACGAAGAGTTCGAGTACGAGGACGAGCAGCCGCGCGACGGCGCAGCGGCGCAGCACGCACAGCAGCGTGCCCCGCAGCAGCAGGCGGCCCCCGTGGCCCCTGCACCTGCGCCCCAGCAGCGCGCCGAGCGCGCCCCGGTGGTCCCCATCCGAAAGAACACCCCCGTTCGAGCACAGGCGGTACCCGAGATGAACGAGATCCTGACGGTGCACCCCCGCCAGTACCGCGACGCGCAGGCGATCGCCGAGGCATTCCGGGACGGCATCCCGGTCATCATCAACTTGTCGCAGATGAACGACGGCGACGCGCGCCGCCTGATCGACTTCGCGAGCGGACTGTCGCAGGGCCTGCTCGGGAAGATCGAGCGCGTGACCAACAAGGTCTTCCTGCTGTCCCCGCAGCACGTCTCCGTGCTCGGCGAGCAGAAGACGACCGAGGGCGCCGAGGGCTCCTTCTTCGCTCAGGCGTAGGCGCGGCCGGCCGGTGCGGCGTCTGTCCAGGCATCCGTTCTCGTCCTCCGCAATACTTTGAGGGTGTCTGCCGTCAGCGTCGTCGCCAACGTCGTCTACTACCTCCTGTTGATCTACTTCCTGACCATGTGGGCGCGGTTCGTGCTCGACCTGGTTCGCGCGGTGCGGCGGGGCTGGCGACCCCGCGGAGCGGGGCTCGTCGCAGCCGAGGCCGTCTACACGGTGACCGACCCGCCGATCAGGCTGTTCCGCCGCCTGTTGCCGCCTGTCTCATTCGGGCCCGTCGCGCTCGATTTCGGGTGGTCGATCACGATGCTGTGCTGTGTCATCGTGATGTACGTGGCCGAAGCGTTCAAGTAAGCCACCCCGGCCGCGCGGTCGGGTCACCTGCTCTGGATCGTCATTCAGGCAGGTCTGATTTGCTAAGTTTGGTCAAAACGTCCCTGACGTCCCGATTTGAAAGCTAAGGGTGGGAAAGCCATGGCGCTTACTCCGGAAGACGTAGTCAACAAGCGGTTCCAGGCCACGAAGTTCCGCGAGGGCTACGACCAGGACGAGGTCGATGACTTCCTCGACGAGGTTGTCGTCGAGCTGCGTCGTCTCGGCCAGGAGAACGACGAGCTGAAGCAGCGCCTCGTCGCGGCCGACTCGCGTGTCGCGGAGCTGCAGCGCGGTGGTGGCTCGGCCCCGGCCGCACCGGTTCCCGTGCCCGCTCCAGCTCCGGCCGCCGCCGCTCCTGCGCCGACCACGGCCATGCCGGTCGCGGCGCCCGCGCCGATCGACGAGACGCAGAGCACCAACAACCTGCTGCAGCTCGCGCGTCGCCTGCACGAAGAGCACGTCGCCGAGGGCAAGGCCAAGCGCGACGAGCTCATCGCCGACGGCCACGCCACGGCTGCACGTCTCGTCGCCGAGGCCGAGACCAAGCAGAAGGAGCAGATCGCGGTCCTCGACAAGCAGCGCGCTGCCCTTGAGACCAAGATCGACGAGCTGCGCACCTTCGAGCGCGACTACCGCGCGAAGCTGAAGAGCTACATCGAGGGCCAGCTGAAGGACCTCGACGCGTCCGGCTCGTCGGCCCCCGCCACCGGCCAGAACGCGCCGGCGCCGAGCTACCAGGGCTTTGGAGCGTAGCCCGGCGAAGGTCAGCGTTCGCGCGATCGTCGTCCTCGCCGCAGTCGCCGTCTGCATCTACGCAGCAGATCAGGTGGCCAAGGCGCTGGTCGTCACGCACCTCACCGAAGACGAGCGGGTTCCCATTCTCGGGAACCTGCTCGTCTTCATCTACACGCGCAATCCGGGGGCGGCCTTCTCGATCGGCACGAACTCGACGTGGATCTTCACCATCATCGCGATCGGGGTCTTCGCGTTCGTCATCTGGTACGCCCGTCGCTTGCGCTCGGTCGCGTGGGGCGTTGTTTTCGGGCTGCTGCTCGGGGGCCTGCTCGGCAACCTGACCGACCGGCTGCTGAGGCCGCCGGCCTTCGGCCAGGGTGAAGTCGTCGACTTCATCAAGATCCCCCTGCTGCCCGCGATCTTCAATCTCGCCGACTCGGCGATCGTCGCCGCCATGGCGCTGTTCCTGATCCTGACGCTGCGGGGCATCGGCTTGGACGGGCGACGCACGGTCGAAGCCCACGAAGGCCCGGACGCCTCCACGCACTCGGACGATCCCACCCGCCCGGAAGAGCACACGCACTCGGAAGAGCACGACGGTGGAGACGCGTAGCTACCCGGTTCCCGACGGGCTCGACGGCGCCCGCGTCGACGCGGGGGTGGCCAAGCTGCTGGGCTTCTCACGTTCGTTCGCGGCAGACGTCGCAGCCGCCGGCGGCATCCGGCTCGACGGGCACCAGGTCGGCAAGAGCGACAAGCTCATGGCCGGCTCGTGGCTCGAGGTCTCGTGGGAAGAGCGGCGCGGGCCGGTCGTCGAGGCGATCCCGGTTCCGGAGCTCACCATCGTGCACGACGACGACGATCTCGTCGTTGTCGACAAGCCTTTCGGGGTCGCGGCGCATCCGTCGGTCGGCTGGGAGGGGCCGACGGTCGTCGGCGCGCTGGCCGCAGCCGGCTACCGCATCTCGACCTCAGGGGCCGCGGAGCGGCAGGGCGTCGTGCATCGCCTCGACGCGGGAACGTCGGGGCTCATGGTGGTGGCGAAGAGCGAGTACGCCTACACGATGCTGAAGCGCGCGTTCCACGACCGCACGGTCGAGAAGATCTACCACGCGGTCGTGCAGGGGCATCCGGACCCGCTCGCCGGCACGATCGATGCTCCGATCGGCAGGCATCCGAAATCGGACTGGAAGTTCGCGGTGACGGCGACCGGCAAGCCATCCGTCACCCACTACGAGACGATCGAGGCATTTCCGGCGGCGAGCCTGCTCGAGATCCACCTCGAGACGGGGCGCACGCATCAGATCCGTGTCCACATGGCGGCGCAACGGCACCCGTGCGCGGGCGACGCGCTCTATGGGGCCGACCCGACCCTGTCCGCGCGGCTCGGGCTGACCCGCCAATGGCTGCACGCCGTGCAGCTCGGGTTCGAGCACCCCGGGACCGGCGAATGGGTGCAGTTCAGAACGGACTACCCGGCAGACCTGCAGCACGCCCTCGACGTGCTCGCCGCGTCCTAGCCCCCCGAGCCGTTCCCGGCGAAACCTTCAGGCAGCGCTTGAAGCGTGTCGCGCCGACCGGGCGTGTAGCGCCCCGGCGATCCGACGGCACTGGGGGAGAATCGTCCCTATGGCTTCCGACTCGTTCGTCCATCTGCACGTGCACAGCGAGTACTCCATGCTCGACGGCGCCGCGCGCGTGGGGCAGCTGCTCGACGCCGCCGTCGAGCAGAGCATGCCGGCCGTCGCGATCACCGACCACGGCAACATGTTCGGTGCCTTCGACTTCTGGAAGCAGGCGACGGGCAAGGGCATCAAGCCGATCATCGGCGTCGAGGCGTACCTGACGCCGGGCACGCACCGCACCGACAAGACGCGCGTGCGGTGGGGCGACGGCGGCGGCGACGACGTCTCGGGGTCGGGCGCGTACACGCACATGACGATGTTCGCCGAGACGACCGAGGGCATGCACAACCTGTTCCGCCTGTCGTCGTACGCGTCGACGGAGGGCTATTACTTCAAGCCCCGCATGGACCGTGAGCTGCTCAGCCAATACGGCAAGGGCATCATCGCCACCACCGGGTGCCCCTCGGGCGAGGTGCAGACCAGACTGCGACTCGGCCAGTACAAAGAGGCCGTCGCGGCAGCCGCCGATTTCCGCGACATCTTCGGCAAGGACAACTTCTACGCCGAGATCATGGACCACGGGCTCGGTATCGAGCGGCGGATCATGAGCGACCTCATCAAACTCGCGAAAGATCTGAGCCTTCCGCTCGTCGCGACCAATGACCTCCACTACACGCACGCCGATGATCACACGAGCCACGCGGCGCTCTTGTGCGTGCAGTCCGGCTCGACGCTGAACGACCCGAACCGATTCAAGTTCGACGCGGACGAGTTCTACCTCAAGACCCCCGAGCAGATGCGGCAGATCTTCCGCGATCACCCCGAGGCGTGCGACAACACGCTCGCGATCGCAGAGCGCTGCAACGTCGACTTCGAGCTGTCGACGGGCAAGTACATGCCGAAGTTCCCGGTGCCCGAGGGTGAGACGGAAGACAGCTGGTTCGTCAAAGAGGTGAACTCCGGCCTTGAGCGCCGCTATCCGGCCGGCATCCCCGAGACGGTGCGGAAGCAGGCCGACTACGAGATCGGCATCATCACGCAGATGGGCTTCCCGGGGTACTTCCTCGTGGTCGCGGACTTCATCAACTGGTCGAAGAACAACGGGATCCGCGTGGGCCCCGGCCGCGGGTCGGGCGCGGGCTCGATGGCCGCCTACGCGATGCGCATCACCGACCTCGACCCGCTCGAGCACGGCCTGATCTTCGAGCGCTTCCTCAACCCCGATCGCGTCTCGATGCCCGACTTCGACGTCGACTTCGACGACCGGCGCCGCCTCGAGGCGGTGAAGTACGTCACAGAGAAGTACGGAGCCGAGCGCGTCGCGCAGATCGTCACGTACGGCACGATCAAGGCGAAGCAGGCGCTGAAAGACGCCGGCCGCGTGCTGGGCTTCCCGTTCTCCATGGGCGAGAAGCTGACGAAGGCCATGCCGCCCGCGGTCATGGGCAAAGACATCCCGCTGTACCAGATCTTCGACAGAGACAGCCCGCGCTACAAAGAGGCCGTCGAGATCCGGGCGGTCGTCGAGAGCGATCCCGAGGCGAAGACCGTCTTCGACACTGCACTGGGTCTCGAGGGCCTGAAGCGCCAGTGGGGCGTCCACGCCGCGGGCGTCATCATGTCGAGCGACCCGATCATCGACGTCATCCCGATCATGAAGCGGGAGCAGGACGGGCAGATCGTCACTCAGTTCGACTACCCGGCGGCCGAGTCGCTCGGTTTGATCAAGATGGACTTCCTGGGCCTCAGGAACCTCACGATCATCAGTGACGCCCTCGACAACATCAAGGCCAACACGGGCACCGAGCTCGACCTCGAGACGCTCGCGCTCGATGACCGCCCCGCCTACGACCTGCTCACCCGCGGCGACACGCTCGGCGTGTTCCAGCTCGACGGCGGCCCCATGCGCGCCCTGCTGCGCCAGATGAAGCCCGACAACTTCGAGGACATCTCGGCGCTCATCGCGCTGTACCGGCCGGGCCCGATGGGCGCGAACTCGCACATCAACTACGCGCTGCGCAAGAACGGTCTGCAGCCGGTCACCCCGATCCACCCCGAGCTCGAGGAGCCGCTCAAGGACATCCTCGACACGAGCTACGGCCTGATCATCTATCAGGAGCAGGTCATGGCGATCGCGCAGCGGGTCGCCGGCTTCTCGCTCGGCCAGGCAGACATCCTGCGCCGCGCGATGGGCAAGAAGAAGAAGTCGGAGCTCGACAAGCAGCAGGCGGGCTTCTACGACGGTATGAAGGAGCGCGGCTACTCGAAGGCCGCGATGGACAAGCTGTGGGAGATCCTGCTCCCCTTCTCCGACTACGCGTTCAACAAGGCGCACTCCGCCGCATACGGCGTCGTCTCGTATTGGACGGCGTATCTCAAGGCCCATTACCCGGCTGAGTACATGGCGGCGCTGCTCACGAGCGTCGGCGACTCGAAGGACAAGATGGCGCTCTACTTGAACGAGTGCCGTCGCATGGGCATCAAGGTGCTCCCGCCGGACGTGAACGAGTCGATCGGATTCTTCGCCGCTGTGGGCTCGGACATCCGCTTCGGTCTCGGCGCCGTCCGCAACGTCGGCATGAACGTCGTCGACGGCATCGTCGCGGCGCGCTCTGAGAAGGGCCGCTTCGAATCGTTCCACGACTTCTTGAAGAAGGCGCCGCTGCACGTCGCGAACAAGCGGACTGTCGAGTCCCTGATCAAGGCCGGCGCGTTCGACTCGTTCGGCGCGAGCCGCCGCGCGCTGCTCGAGATCCACGAGGGCGCGGTCGAGTCGGTCGTCAACGAGAAGCGGGTCGAGGCGACGGGTCAGGCGGGCTTCGACTTCGACATGCTGATGACGGATGCCTCGGGCACCGGCCCGATCTCGATCGTGCCGGTACGCCCCGAGTGGAACAAGCGCGACAAGCTGGCGTTCGAGCGCGAAATGCTCGGTCTGTACGTGTCCGACCATCCGCTCGCCGGCCTCGAACTGGAGCTGGCGAAGCAGGCGTCGACCTCGGTCGCCGACCTCACGGGGTCCGACGCGACGAAGGACGGCGACCAGGTGACGATCGCCGGCCTCGTCACCGGCGTGCAGCATCGCGTCGCGAAGCAGTCGGGCAACCAGTACGGCATCATCACGGTCGAGGACTTCAGCGGCGAGCTGCAGGTCATGTTCATGGGCAAGGCGTACCAGGAGTTCGCACCGGCGCTCGTCGGCGACTCCATCGTCTCGGTGCGCGGCAGGGTGTCGATGCGCGACGACGGCATGAACCTGCACGCGTACAACCTGATGACGCTGCAGTTCGAGCAAGGCGACGCGCCGACCAGTCCGCTGGTGATCTCGATGATCGACAAGCGCTACACGGAGAGCCGCGCCAGTGAACTCGGCGAGATCTTCCGTCGGCACGCGGGCGGCAATGAGGTGAAGCTCGAACTCAAGTATCCGGAGCTCGGCGTGAAGCGCGTCTACGAGCTGCCGGACTATCACGTGGCGGTCACCCCAGACCTCTACGGCGAGCTGAAGGGCCTGTTGGGCCCGGGAAGCCTGGTGTAGCGGAACATACCTGCCCGTCGGCGCGCGCGGTCCGGCCTCGATAGGCTGAGCTTCATCATGCGCACGATCGACCTGCGCGGAATCGATCTGGCCACCGCCGATCTCCGCACCCTGGTGCCCCGACCCGCCCTCAACATCGCGCGCGCGAGCGACGCCGCGGCCGAGCTGATCGAGGCGGTGCGGCACGATGGCGCGCAGGCGCTCCTGGCCCAGTCCGAGCGGTTCGACGGCATCCGGCCTGATCACCTGCGCGTGTCGGCCGCTGCGATCGCGGCGGCCGTCGACGGGCTCGCTCCCGAGGTGCGTGCCGCGCTCGACGAAGCGATCGCGCGAGTGCGGCAGGGCAGCGCCGCTCAGGTGCCGCCGTCGCGCACGACGACGCTCGCGGACGGTGCGAGCGTCGTGCAGCGCTGGCAGCCCGTCAGCCGTGCCGGCCTCTACGTGCCGGGCGGCAAGGCGGTCTACCCGTCCAGCGTCATCATGAACGTGGTGCCGGCGCAGGCGGCCGGGGTGCCGTCGCTCGCGATCGCGAGCCCCGCGCAGAAGGAGTTCGGCGGTCTTCCGCACCCCACGATCCTCGCGGCGGCAGGGCTGCTCGGCGTCGACGAGGTGTGGGCCATGGGCGGCGCCGGCGCGATCGGGGCACTTGCCTACGGCGTGCCCGACGAGGGGCTCGCACCGGTGCAGGTCATCACCGGGCCCGGGAACATCTACGTCACCGCGGCCAAGCGGCTCGTGCGCGGCGTGGTCGGCATCGATGCCGAGGCCGGCACGACCGAGATCCTCGTCATCGCGGACCGGACGGCTGATCCGGTGCTGGTCGCGGCCGATCTGCTGAGCCAGGCCGAGCATGACGAGGCGGCGGCGAGCGTGCTGGTCACCGATTCGGCGGAGCTGGCGGATGCCGTGCAGCGGGCGCTTGAGCAGCGGGTCGCCGTGACCGCCAACTCAGAGCGCGCTGCTACTGCGCTGGCCGGTCCGCAGTCGGCGATCATGCTCGTCGACGACGAGGTCGCGGCGGCAACGGTGAGCAACGCGTACGGCCCCGAGCACCTCGAGCTGCACACCGCCGACCCGCACGCGACGCTCGCGAACATCACGGATGCCGGGGCGATCTTCCTCGGAGGCTACTCACCGGTGAGTCTCGGCGACTACATCGCGGGTTCGAACCACGTGCTGCCGACGGGCGGCGCCGCGCGTTTCTCGTCAGCCCTCGGTGCGTACTCGTTCCTGCGGCCGCAGCAGATCATCGAATACGACCGGGCGGCGCTGGCATCCGTTCACGGGCACATCGTCGCGGTCGCGACCGCCGAGGCTTTGCCGGCCCACGGCGAAGCGGTTACAGCGCGGTTCGAGGCGATGCTTGATCGGAGCAAGACTCTGTAGGGTGTACGCCATGTTCTGCCCGTTCTGTCGTCACCCAGACTCCCGCGTCATCGACTCCCGAACGAGCGACGACGGGTTGTCGATCAGGCGGCGCAGGCAGTGCCCCGACTGCGGCCGCCGGTTCTCGACGATCGAGACCGCGAGCCTCAACGTCATCAAGCGCTCGGGCGTCGTGGAGCCGTTCAGCCGCGAGAAGGTGATCTCGGGCGTGCGCAAGGCGTGCCAGGGGCGCCCGGTGACCGACAGTGACCTGGCGGTGCTCGCGCAGAAGGTCGAGGAGACGATCCGCGCGACCGGCGCGTCGCAGATCGACGCCAACGACATCGGCATCGCCGTGCTGCCCGAGCTGCGCGAGCTCGACGAGGTCGCCTACCTGCGATTCGCGAGCGTCTACCAGGCGTTCAACTCGCTCGACGACTTCGAGTCGGCGATCGGGCAGCTGCGCCGCGACCACGCGGGCGCATAGCCGAACGCCGATATTCTTGACCCCGGCATGTACCGGATCATCTTCAACCTCGTCTTCAAGCGCATGGACCCGGAACGGGCCCACCACCTCGCGTACCTCTTCTTGCAGGTGATCCAGGCTCTCGGCCTGTCCCGCTCGCTGCACGACTTCACGCGGCCGCGCACGGATCTGTCGGTGCACACGCTCGGCCGCACCTTCGAGACCCCGTTCGGCATGGCGGCCGGCTTCGACAAAGACGGCAAGATCGTCATGGGCCTCGGCGGCCTCGGCTTCGGTCACGTCGAGGTCGGCACGCTCACCGCGCTTTCGCAGCCGGGCAATCCGAAGCCGCGCCTGTTCCGCCTGATTCCCGATCGCGCCCTCATCAATCGCATGGGCTTCAACAATCACGGCGCGGAAGCGGCCGCGCAGCGTCTGCGCCACTTGGAGCGACTGCGCCCCCGGCCGGTGCTCGGCGTGAACATCGGCAAGAGCCGTGCCGTCGACGTCGACCGCGCGTTGCCTGACTACGAGACCTCCGCGGCCGTGCTCGCTCCCGTCGCCGACTACCTGGCCGTCAACGTGTCGTCGCCGAACACGCCAGGTCTGCGGGGGCTGCAGGAGATCGACAAGCTCGCCCCGCTGCTCGCCACCGTGAAGGAGCACGCTGCGGGCACGCCCGTGCTCGTCAAGATCGCGCCGGATCTCAGCGACGACGAGATCGTGCGCATCGCCGAGCTGGCCGTGTCGGTCGGCCTCGAGGGAATCATCGCGACCAACACGACGATCGCGCGCGACGGCCTGGGGCTCAAGACGGATGCTTCGTACATCGCGTCCCTCGGGGCCGGCGGCCTCTCCGGTGCCCCGCTCGCCCGCCGCGCGCTCGAGGTGCTGACGCTGCTGCGCCGGCACGTGCCGGCGACGATGTGCATCATCTCGGTCGGCGGCGTGCGCACGGCCGCAGACGTGGCTGAGCGGCTCGCGGCCGGCGCCACGCTGGTGCAGGGCTATTCCGAGTTCATTTACAGCGGCCCACTGTGGGCGCGCTCCATCAACCGGGGTCTGGACCGCCTGCTTCACAAGTAGCACGTCTGGCGCCCGGCCGCCGATGGGTGTGGACTGACGGCGGAGGTGGGTCGATGGAGATCCTGCACGCGGTCCTGCGCACGCGCGAGTTGAGCGAGACCGCCGACTACTACGAGCACAGGCTCGGACTGCATGTCGTGCGCGAACCCGGCGAGGTGACGGTCGCGGCGGGGTCGACCGTGCTGGTCTTCCACGACGATGCCGACTCACCGGGGTTCCACCACATCGCCTTCACGATCCCGACCGGATCATTCGCCGCCGCGCGGGCCTGGATCGAGCCGCGCACGAGTCTGCTCGACCTCGCGGGGGAAGTCGAGTTCGAGGGGCCGCCGCGGTGGAACTCGCGGTCGCTCTACTTCGACGGGCCGGCGGGGTCGGTCCTCGAGCTGATCGAGCGGCGTGATCTCGCCACTGCGGCGCCCGGCGGATTCGGGCCCGAGCAGCTCCTTTGCGTGAGCGAGATCGGGGTCGCGGTGCCCGACGTGCTCGCCGCAGCTCGCGACCTCGGAGATACAGGCATCCGTCCGTACGCGGGGGAGCCGGGGGAGTCGTTCGCGCCGGTCGGCGACGTGCACGGCCTGCTGATCCTCGTCACTCCGGGGCGCCCGTGGTTCCCCACGCGGACGCGCCTCGCCGCGATCTCGCCGATCAAGGTGAGCACCACCGGCGGCCGCGTGCTCCGATTCTGACCCCGGAGCGCAGGGCGGCCGGGCTACTCGGTGAGAGGAGTGCCCTGATGGAAGCGGAGTCTCCAGCCGGAGCTCGTCTTCAGCCAGACCGAGGAACGGCGCGCGGCGCCATGTGCAGCTGCCGTCTCGAAGACCAGCAGCAGCGCATCGGATGCGATGCGCGACACCCTGAGCACCCTCGTCAGCTCGGCGCCCGACGCCGGCGCCTCGACGAGCGCCTGGATCGTGGTCTCGCGATCCCAGAGGCGCCCGGACGAGCCGATCTCCTCGAAGTCGGGGTGCAGCAGCGCGGCAACGCGCGACGCGTCGCTGCGCACCTTGCGCGTGAGCAGCGACGTCTCAAGCCGCACCACGATGTCCTCGTCAGGTTCAGCAGGCTCGTCGACGTCGAACAACGCCGGCGCGGCCGCGGTGCGCGGGGCGGGCGCAGTGGCTGCTGACGGCGCTGCGGCGGCGGGTGCCGTGGCCCCGGCATCCGTTCGGTTCCACCCGGGCCCCGACGGAATCGCGGTCTTGCGCTGATACGCCGTGGCGACCGCGCGGGCACGCGCGTCTGCCGCCTCGTTCAGGTCGTGACCGGCGTGTCCTTTGACCCACTCGAACACCACCTCGCGCCCGGTGACGAGCTCGTCAAGGCGCTTCACGAGCTCGAGATTCATGACGGGGGAGCCGTCGGCCTTGCGCCACCCTTTGCGTTTCCAGCCGGGCATCCACTTGGTGACCGTGTTGATCACGTACTGGCTGTCGCACAGCACCTTGAGCGGTTCGCTCGCGAGTCCGGCGTCAGCCGTCTGTGCGAGCAGGTCGATGACCGCCATCAACTCGCCCTGATTGTTCGTGCCGTGCGGCCAGCCGCCGGCAGCCCAGCACGAGTCGTCGACGTACCACGCCCAGCCGGCCGGCCCGGGATTGCCGAGTGCGGAGCCGTCGGCGGCGGCGACCAGGGTCACGCGCCGCGGGTCACGCGGGGTACTGCCCGCGCTTGGCCTGGGGCTTCGGCATGCGCATGAAGCGCATCTGGATCGTGCGCATCGATGCGTACCAACGCAGGCCGCGCTCGGCCTCGCCGTACTTCTCGCGCAGGCGGCGCGTCAACAGACTGCCCATCACGAAGCAGTCGATGACGGTGATGATGAAGAAGCCCCACACGACGAAGAGCACGTACGACGAGATGGACTCTTTCATCGGGCTCGGGAACGGCAGGAAGGTCGAGAGCAGCAGAATGACGACCACCGGAACGAGGAACTCGCCGACGCTCCACCGCGCATCGACGTAATCGCGGGCGTAGCGGCGCTGCACACCCTTGTCACGAGCGGGAAGGTAGCGGTCGTCGCCCGCGGCGAGGCCGGCCTGCTGTCGCTGCCGCTCGACGCGCATGCGCTCGCGGTCGGCTTCGCGCGCGACCTTGCGGTCTGCGGGGACAAGCGGGCGGCGGCGCGCGGCTTCGCGCTCGCGACGGCTGGGCGTGGCGCGGCCTTTGCCGATGCGAATGGCGTCGGCCTCGGCCTGCGCGGCATCGCTGGCGTCGGTCGGTTGCTGGTTTTTCGAGCGGTTGGGCACGGGAATCCTCGGTTTGGCTATCTGATTAAGCTTAGCCGCATGACGGATGCCGCCCCCTCAGCTTCCCCTATTGATCACAGCGTTGCCGAAGCCGTGGCGGGGGGCCTGCCGGCCGCCATCGCCGACCTCGGCGCCCTCGTGCGCATTCCCTCCGTGTCCTGGCCTGCCTTCGACCCGGCGTTCGTGGCGCAGAGCGCCGACGCCGTCGCCGAACTGCTGCGCGGCACGGGCGTCTTCGACGCGGTCGACGTGAAGCGCGCGCAGAAGGCGGGCTTCCCCGACGGCGAGCTGGGTCACCCGGCCGTGCTCGCACGGCGCGCCGCGAAGAACGGGCGCCCGACTGTGCTGCTCTACGCGCACCACGACGTGCAGCCGCCGGGGAACGACGCGGACTGGCAGACGAAGCCGTTCGAGCCGACTGTTCAGGGCGATCGCCTCTACGGCCGCGGCGCCGCAGACGACAAGGCGGGCGTCATGGCGCACGTCGCCGCGATCCGGGCGCTCGCCGAGGCCGCGGGCGACCTCGAGCTCGGCCTCGCGGTCTTCATCGAGGGCGAGGAGGAGCACGGCTCCCACTCCTTCGTCAACTTCGTCGAGGACAACCGCGACGCCCTCGCCGCCGACCTGATCGTCGTCGCCGACAGCGACAACTGGGACGCAGAGACGCCGAGTCTCACCGTCGCGCTGCGCGGTGCGTGCGCCTTCAACCTCACCGTGTCGACGCTCGAGCACGCGTCCCACTCGGGCATGTGGGGCGGGGCCGCCCCCGACGCGATGCTCGCGACGGTCAAGCTGCTGTCCACCCTGTGGGACGAGAACGGGTCGGTCGCCGTCGCGGGCCTCACGAGCCACGAGGCCGCCACCCCTGAGTTCGACGAGGCCGAGCTCAAGGCATCCGCCGCCTTCAAGCCGGGCGTCGCCGCCATCGGAACGGGGACCGTCCCGAGCCGCCTGTGGTTCCAGCCGTCGATCACGGTCACCGGCATCGATGCGCCGTCGATCGCCAACGCGTCGAACACGCTGGTGCCGCAGGCGACGGTGCGCATCAGCATGCGCGTCGCGCCGGGGCAGAGCTCCGACGAGGCGCGCGAGGCGCTGTTCGCGCACCTCACGGCGAACGCCCCGTTCGGTGCGCACCTCGAGTTCAGCGACATCGAGGGCGGCGACCCCTTCCTGGTCGACACCAGCGGCTGGGCCGTCGCGGAGACGAAGCAGGCGATGACGGATGCCTGGGGCACCGAGCCGGTCGAGGCCGGCATCGGCGGCTCCATCCCGTTCATCGCCGATCTCGTTCGCGTGTTCCCCGAGGCGCAGATCCTGGTCACGGGCGTCGAGGACCCCGACACGCGGGCGCACAGCCCGAACGAATCGCTGCACCTCGGCGTGTTCAAGCGCGCGATCCTCACCGAGGCACTCCTGCTCGCGCGCCTTAACCGCCGCTCGTGAGCCATCACTGCTTACACTTGCGACAGACCTACGTGATAAGGAGGCCGGCATGACCGACACCGCAGTGGCACCTGAGACCCTGGCACCCCAGACGGACGAGAGGGCGCACGGCGTCCTCCTCACCGACAACGCCGCCGACAAGGTGAAGAGCCTGCTCGTGCAGGAAGGCCGCGAAGACCTGCGCCTGCGCCTCGCGGTTCAACCGGGCGGCTGCTCGGGCTTGATCTATCAGCTCTACTTCGACGAGCGACAGCTCGACGGCGACGGGGTCGTGGAGTTCGGCGAGGGCGTCGAGGTGATCGTCGACAAGATGAGCCAGCCGTACCTCGACGGCGCGACCATCGACTTCGAGGACACGATCCAGAAGCAGGGCTTCACGATCGACAACCCCAACGCGCAGGGTTCGTGCGCGTGTGGCGACAGCTTCCACTGAGCGCCGCGGGCGGGGCATCCGTTCGGCATCGACGCGCCGATTTGTACGCGATGTAGAAGTTGCCCCGCCCAACGAGATTCATCTGTTCAGGCCGCCTTTCGGGGCGGCCTGAACGCGTTTCAGGAGCCGTGCAAAGCCGCCCCAGCGCCGAGCGGGCCGTGGGAGAGCGCTAGGCTAAGCGAAGGTCCCCCAACGTTCACACGAAAGGTCACCGGTGCGTCACACTCGTCGTTTCCGATGGGCCGCGATCCCGATCGCAGCAGCGCTCACTTTGGTACTCGCCGGTTGCTCCCAGGAGCAGCTGCATGGGTTCCTTCCCGGCTTCGTCGCCGGCGAGAAAGACGTCACCACCATGACGAGCCGGGTCTCCGGCCTCTGGGTGACGAGCTGGATCGTGCTGCTGATCGTCGGCATCGTGGTGTGGGCGCTGATCATCTGGTGCGTCATCGTCTACCGCCGGCGCGCGGGCCAGACCGGCCTTCCGGTGCAGGTGCGCTACAACATGCCGATCGAGATCTTCTACACGATCGTGCCGCTCATCCTGATCATCGGGTTCTTCACGTTCACCGCGCAGGACCAGGACGCGATCGAGAAGCCCTACGCGCACCCCGACCTCAACATCACGGTGTACGGCAAGCAGTGGGCGTGGGACTGGGACTACACGAGCGACAACGTCTACGACCCGGGCGAGCAGGCGCAGCCGGCGCCCGACGCCAGCCAGCCGGCCACGCAGGGCAACGTCATCGAGTCCGAGCTGCCGACGCTCTACCTGCCCGTGAACGAGAAGATCGACATCACGCTCAAGTCGCGTGACGTCATCCACTCCTTCTGGGTGCCCGCGTTCCTCTACAAGAAAGACGTGATCCCGGGTCACGTCAACCACATGTACGTGACGCCGACGCGAATCGGCACGTACAAGGGCGACTGCGCCGAGTTGTGCGGTGAGTACCACTCGGCGATGCTCTTCCGTGTGAAGGTGGTCTCGAAGGCCGACTACGACGCCCACATCGCGCAGCTGCGCGCCGAGGGCAACGTCGGGTCGCTGGGTGACCAGTACAACCGCAACAACAACCTTCCCGGTAACGGCAGCAACTCTGACGAGACCAGCAACGGAACCGACTGAGGCGACAACGACAATGACTTCTGCAACAGCGACCCGTACCACCCCAGCGCTGCCTTACACGAAGAACAACTTCGACCGTAAGGGCAACATCCTCGTCAACTGGATCACGTCGACGGATCACAAGACGATCGCGTACATGTACCTCGTCACGTCCTTCGTGTATTTCTGCATCGGCGGCGTGATGGCCCTCGTCATCCGTGCTCAGCTGTTCGAGCCGGGTCTCGACGTGGTGCCGACGCGTGAGCAGTACAACCAGCTGTTCACGATGCACGGCACGATCATGCTGCTCATGTTCGCCACCCCGCTCTTCGCGGGTTTCGCGAACGCGATCATGCCGTTGCAGATCGGTGCCCCTGACGTCGCGTTCCCGCGCCTGAACGCACTCGCGTACTGGCTTTACAACTTCGGGTCGCTGATCGCGGTCGCCGGCTTCCTCACCCCCCAGGGCGCGGCCAGCTTCGGCTGGTTCGCCTACGAGCCGCTCGCCAACTCGACGTTCTCACCAGGCTTAGGCGGCAATCTCTGGTTCTTCGGACTCGGCATCTCGGGCTTCGGCACGATTCTCGGTGGCGTGAACTTCATCACGACGATCATCACCTTGCGGGCGCCGGGCATGACGATGTTCCGCATGCCGATCTTCACCTGGAACACCCTGGTCACTTCGATCCTGGTGCTGCTCGCGTTCCCGGTTCTCGCCGCGGCCATCTTCGGCGCCGGCGCCGACCGTGTCTTCGGTGCGCATATCTTTGATGCGGCCAATGGTGGAGCTCTGTTGTGGCAGCACCTGTTCTGGTTCTTCGGCCACCCCGAGGTGTACATCATCGCGCTGCCGTTCTTCGGCATCGTCTCGGAGGTGTTCCCTGTCTTCAGCCGAAAACCGATCTTCGGCTATAAGACCCTGATCTACGCGACGATCTCGATCGCGGCGCTGTCAGTGTCCGTGTGGGCGCACCACATGTACGTCACCGGTGCGGTGCTGCTGCCGTTCTTCTCGCTGATGACGATGCTCATCGCGGTGCCGACGGGTGTGAAGATCTTCAACTGGATCGGCACGATGTGGCGCGGGTCTCTGACATTCGAGTCGCCGATGCTGTTCGCGATCGGCTTCCTGGTCACCTTCACCTTCGGTGGGCTCACCGGTGTGATCCTCGCCTCGCCGCCGCTGGACTTCCACGTGTCCGACTCGTACTTCGTCGTGGCGCACTTCCACTACGTGGTGTTCGGCACGGTGGTGTTTGCGATGTTCTCGGGCTTCTACTTCTGGTGGCCGAAGTGGACCGGCAAGATGCTGAACGAGAAGCTCGCGGTGTGGCACTTCTGGTTGCTGTTCATCGGCTTCCACACCACGTTCCTCATCCAGCACTGGTTGGGCGTGGTCGGCATGCCCCGCCGGTACTACACGTACGCGGCCTCCGACGGGTTCACCTGGATGAACCAGCTGTCCACGTTCGGCGCGATGATCATCGCGGTGTCCATGATTCCGTTCCTGCTGAACGTGTACATCACGGCCCGTACCGCACCGAAGGTGACCGTGAACGACCCGTGGGGTTATGGGCGTTCGCTCGAGTGGGCGACCAGCTGCCCGCCGCCGCGGCACAACTTCACCTCGATCCCGCGCATCCGTTCGGAGTCCCCGGCATTCGACCTGAACCACCCCGAAGCCGCAGGCACATTCGTCGAGCCTGAACCCCTCCCGCCCCGTACGACCCCGGCCAAGGTGAGCTAACTGACATGCGTGCCAATTCGGTTATCTTCTGGATCCTCGCGATCTTCTTCGGCCTGATGGCCGTCGTCTACTCGCTGTGGTCGCTGGAGTACTACCACGGTCACATCGAGTACGTCGGTACCGTGGCGCTCACCCTGTCGGCCCTGCTCGGTGTGTTCCTGGGCTTCTTCCTCGGCCGCACCGCGAAGGGCTTCGGGGGTCTACTGCCCGAGGACCGTCTCGACGCGAACATCGACGACGCCGATCCCGAGATGGGTCACTTCAGCCCCTGGAGCTGGTGGCCGTTCATCCTCGGCGCTGCGATCGCCGTCGTGGCGCTCGGCCTTGCTGTCGGCATCTGGATCGCCTTCATCGGCGCGCCGCTGCTGCTCGTCGCATTGGTCGGCTGGGTTTACGAGTACTACCGCGGTCACTTCGCCCGCTAGACGCGCCCACAGCGCGTTACAGAGCCCCTCCCGCTACGGCGGCGAGGGGCTCCGTCGTAGTTCGGCGCGGCTCAGTGCCTTGTCGGTGCTGCGGACCCGGAGAGTCAGCCGGTCGGCTGCGGTTCAGCCGGCACCGAGGCGTGCAGAAGCGTCCGAGTGCCGAGGGGCGTCGCGAGCTCGACGGTTCCCGTCTCCGACTTGAGCGACGCATCACACGCGGTGCCGTTGGGCTGCGTGAAGTACTCATACGCGCCGATCGTCACCGTTGTGGTGGTCTCGGCCACGTCGACGTAGTCCAGCGTCGTGCAGCCGCTACCCGGCCCCCAGACGGTGATCACGACGCTGTTCCCGGCCGCTTTGTCCAGGCGCCACCCTGTGGCGTACTCGATCGCCCCCTGAGGACGGCTCTGCGGGCTGGTCGGCAGCGCGATAGCGTCGCTGACGGGGAGTGGCGGGACCGAGGCACCTGACGACGGGGCAGGGGAGGAGCGGACTGCACCGGTGGCCACGGCGTCGACGTGGCTCCGTGCGGCGCTCGATGGCGGGGCTGCCTGCGCCACGCCGATACCGGCCGCGGCGACGGCGATGGCGCATGCCACGACAACGACGGCTGCAATGCTCCCTGCTTTCATGACAGTGCCTCCCTTGCCGTGCAAGCTACTCCTGCCCATTGCATCAACGTGCTGACTGAGCGGAGATACGCAGAACGGGCACGGCTGCAGAATCTGCAGCCGTGCCCGTCTTTAGCGGTCTGTCGGCTAGTGAGCCGCCTCGAGCGCGGGGCCGTCTTCGTCGCCGTGGCCATGGTGGCCGGCGGCTTCGATCTCCGTCTGCGACAGCGGGGTCAGGCGGTCCTCGAAGAACCAGCGCGACATCGAGGCGCGGAAGCGGGTCACGGACGAGATGCGGCCGCGAGCGTCGGGGCGCACGACGAGCGGCGCGTAGCCCTCCTGGCTGACCAGGTGCCAGCGCTGGTACTCGTCGAGGGGCTGGTGGACCTCGATGAACTCACCACCGGGGAGGCGCACGATGCGGCCGGACTCGTAGCCGTGCAGGGCCAGCGAGCGGTCCTTCTTCTGCAGAGCGATGCAAATGCGCTTGGTGACGAAGTAGGCGAGGATCGGCCCGAGGATCAGCGACAGCTGGATCGTGTGCGTGACCCCCTCGATCGTCAGCTTGAAGTGCGTCGCGATGAGGTCACCGGAGGCCGCTGCCCACATCGCTGCGTAGAACGTGACGCCGGCGGCCCCGATGGCCGTGCGGGTCGGAGCGTTGCGGGGGCGGTCGAGGATGTGGTGCTCACGCTTGTCACCCGTGACCCACGCCTCGATGAACGGGTAGACCGCGACGAGGACGATGAAGATGGCGAGGATCGCGATCGGGATGATGATGAACCACGACCAGGTGCGGTGCAGCCAGTACGTCTCGAGGTGAGGCGGCATCAGGCGCAGCATGCCGTCGGCGAAGCCGATGTACCAGTCAGGCTGCGTACCGGCCGAAATGGGGGAGGGGTCGTACGGCCCGTACTCCCACACCGGGTTGATCGTGAAGAACGTCGCCATCAGCACGATCACACCGAAGACGATGAAGAAGAAGCCGCCGGCCTTCGCCGCGTACACGGGGAGGATCGGGTAGCCGACCACGTTGTTCTGCGTGCGGCCCGGGCCTGCGAACTGGGTGTGCTTGTGCACGACCACGAACACCAGGTGGATCGCGATGAACGCGAGCACGAGCGCCGGCAGCAGCAGGATGTGCAGCGTGTACAGGCGCCCGACGATCGCGGTGCCCGGGTATTCACCGCCGAAGAGCAGGAAGTTGATCCACGTGCCGACGAGCGGGATGCCCTCGATCATGCCCGAGATGATGCGCAGACCGTTGCCGGAGAGCAGGTCGTCGGGCAGCGAGTAGCCGGTGAAGCCCTCGGCCATCGCGAGGATGAACAGCGTGAAGCCGATCACCCAGTTGAGCTCGCGAGGCTTGCGGAATGCACCGGTGAAGAAGATGCGGAGCATGTGCAGACCGATGGACGCCACGAACAGCAGTGCCGCCCAGTGGTGGATCTGACGCATGAGCAGGCCACCGCGCACGTCGAAGCTGATGTTCAGCGTCGAGTTGAGCGCAGCGGACATCTGGATGCCCTTGAGCGGCACCCACGAGCCGTTGTAGACGACCTCGGCCATCGACGCCTGGAAGAAGAACGTCAGGAAGGTGCCGGTGAGCAGGATGACGACGAAGCTGTAGAGCGCGACCTCGCCGAGCAGGAACGACCAGTGGTCCGGGAAGATCTTCCGCCCGAACTCCTTGACGACCGCCGAGATGCTCGTGCGCTCGTCGAGGTAGTTGGCGGTAGCGCCGAAGAATCCGTCGCGCTTGATGCGAGGAGTTTCAGTGCTCGTGCTCATGAATTGCGCTCCCAGAAGCTCGGGCCGACGGGTTCGTGGAAGTCGCTCTGCGCGACGAGGTAGCCCTCGTCATCGATCGTGATCGGCAGCTGCGGGAGCGGGCGACCGGCCGGGCCGAAGATGACGCGGGCCTCGTGCGTGATGTCGAACTGCGACTGGTGGCACGGGCAGAGCAGGTGGTGGGTCTGCTGCTCGTACAGGGCGACCGGGCAGCCGACGTGCGTGCAGATCTTGGAGTAGGCGACGATGCCGTGGTAGTTCCAGGTCTTGCGGTCGGGGGAGACGTGCAGGTCCTGCGGCTTGAGGCGCATGAGCAGCACAGCCGCCTTCGCCTTCTGGTCGAGCATGTCGGGGGCGTCGTTGAGGCCGTCGGGGATGACGTGGAACACCGAGCCGATGGTGACATCGGAGGCCTTGATCGGCAGGCCGGTCGGGTCCTTCGTGAGGCGCACCCCCTTGGCCCACATCGTCTGCTTGAGCTCCTTCACGGGGTCTTCGTTCTGGGGCGCGAGACCGCGGAAGAGCACGACCGCGGGGAGCGGGAAGGCGACGAGCGCACCGATGAGGGAGTTGCGGATCAGGGTGCGCCGACCGAAGCCGGATTCCTGGTTGGCCTCTTCGAAGATCTCGATGACGCGCTCGCGCGTCTCTTCCGTGCCGCGGACAGGGTGACGGATGTCGATGCCCTCGTGGTCTGCCATGAGGGTCTTGGCCCAGTGCACCGCGCCGATGCCGATGCCGAGCAGCGCGAAGACCATTCCGAGACCGATGAACAGCGTGGACGTGCGGACGTCGCTGATGTTGCCCGACTCGATCGGGAAGGCCATGTAGGCCGCGATGGCCCAGACGCTGCCGGCGATGGACAGGTAGAAGAAGGTGAACACCGTGCGCTCGGCCTGGCGGTTCCGCTTCGGGTCGAGGTCCGTCACGCGGGGACGGTGTGCGGGGAAGCCGGGGTTGACCGGCGCGTCCGCCACGACGACGCCGATGCCCGGGTCGCCGAGGCGCTCGTGCTCGGCCGGGTGTTCGACGGCTGTCGACGAAGTCCCGGCGAGCTCTACGCTGCCGCTATCGTCCTGTGCCATTGCTCTCCTTCATGCGCTGCTGTTATGGCGTCGATCGATCAGTTGGACTTGGCCGTGATCCACACGGCGAGACCCACGATCGAACCGAGACCGAAGATCCAGAGGAAGAGGCCCTCGGCGACAGGGCCGAGGTCACCCAGAGAGAAACCACCGGGCGACGGGTTCTTCTCGAGATACGTCAGGTACGTGATGATGTCGGCCTTCTGCGAAGGCGTGATGTTCTGGTCGTTGAACACCGGCATGTTCTGCGGGCCGGTCAGCATGGCCTCGTAGATGTGGACCGGGCTCACGCCCTTCAGCGGGGGAGCGAACTTGCCCTCGGTGAGCGCACCGCCCGCGCCTGCGACGTTGTGGCACATCGCGCAGTTGATGCGGAACAGCTGCGCACCGGCGGCGGCGTCACCATCGCCGTTCAGGTACTGCTGCGAAGGGATCGCCGGCCCCGGGGCGAGGGAGGCGACGTACGCCGCGAGCTCCTTCGTCTCCGCGTCCGTCATCTGCGGCGGCTTCTCTTCGGCCTGGGGGCCGTCCATGGCCATGGGCATGCGGCCGGTGCCCACCTGGAAGTCGACGGCGGCCGCGCCGACGCCGATCAGGCTGGGCGCGGCGGAGGTGCCGACGGCGTTCATGCCGTGGCAGCTGGCGCAGTTGGCCTCGAAGAGCTTGTTGCCCTGCTGGATCTGCTGCTGCGACGCGGCGGCCGTGTCAGCGGATGCGGCTGACGGTGCGGCGTTCGCGGCGGCGTAGACGCCGCCGGTGAGCCCCAGGCCGATAGCGATCAGCGCGAAGGTGGCGAGTGGGTGACGGCGGCCGGTCTTGCGCTGGCGGGTTTTCTTCCCGCTGGTCGTCGGCTGGTTCAGCTTTGCCATGTGAAGTGGACTTCTCCGAGGTGCTTACGTGACGTGGTGCTTTACGTGAGGAGGTGCTTACTTGAGGACGTAGATGACGAGGTAGAGACCGATCCACACCACGTCGACGAAGTGCCAGTAGTACGACACGACGATCGCGGTGGTCGCTTCTTTATGACCGAACTTCTTGACCGCGAAGGCGCGCCCGATCGTGAGCAGGAACGCGATGAGGCCGCCGGTGACGTGCATGGCGTGGAAGCCGGTGGTCAGGTAGAACACGCTGCCGTAGGCGGACGCGCTGATCGAGATGCCCTCGTGGACCATGTTCGCGTACTCGACGATCTGGCCGCAGACGAAGATCGCACCCAGCGCGTAGCTGAGCGTGAACCACTCGACCATGCCCCACTTGGCGAGGTTGAACGCGCCACCGAGCTTGCGTGCCTGCAGGCGCTCAGCGGCGAAGACGCCGAACTGGCAGGTGAACGAGCTGATCACCAGGATGATGGTGTTCCCGGTCGCCCACGGCACATCGAGGTGCGGGGTCGAGATCGCCCAGAGGTCGGGAGAGGTCGAACGCAGGGTGAAGTAGATCGCGAAAAGGCCTGCGAAGAACATCACCTCGCTACCGAGCCAGACAATCGTTCCGACCGCGACGACGTTGGGTCGGGAGACGACTGGGGCCGCCTGCTGAGTAATGGAGGTGCTCGTCACAAACCCCATTATGTCCGAATCGAAGGGGGGCTTGCGCCCGATAGGATCCCGGCATGGCGGATTCCCTCACGTGGCCTGCGATCATCACTGCGCTGCTCGATGGGGAAGATTTGAGCATCACCGAAGCCAGCTGGGCGATGGATCAGATTATGTTGGGTGCCGCAACCGAGGCTCAGATCGCCGGATTCCTCATCGCGCTCAAGGTGAAGGGCGAGACGGTCGATGAGATCGTCGGCTTCCGTGACGCGATTCTGGAGCACGCGAAGCCGCTCGCGCTCGACCCGATGGCGCTCGACATCGTCGGCACCGGCGGGGATCGTTTCCGAACCGTGAACATCTCGACGATGGCCTCCATCGTGTGCGCCGCAGCGGGGGTGCCGGTGATCAAGCACGGCAATCGCGCGGTGTCGTCGGCCTCGGGAGCATCCGATGTGCTCGCCGCGCTCGGCATCGACCTCTCGCGCTCGCCCGAGGCCGTCGCCGCGACCTTCGAGAAGGCCGGCATCACCTTCGCGTGGGCGTCGCTCTTCCACCCGGGCTTCGGGAACGCCGCGAAAGTGCGCGGCGACCTCGGCGTGCCGACCGTGTTCAACTTCCTTGGGCCGTTGTGCAACCCGGCGCGCCCCGAGGCGTCCGCCGTCGGCGTTTCGAGCCTCGATCGCGTTCCGCTCATCACCGGTGTGTTCCAGACTCGTGGCGCGACGGCTCTCGTGTTCCGCGGCGACGACGGGCTCGACGAGCTCACGACGACCGGCCACAGCCACATCTGGGAGATCAGCAACGGCTCGGTGACCGAGCATGACCTCGATCCGCGCGAGGTGGGCGTGCCCCGCGCGTCGATCGCCGACATCACGGGCGGCGACCCGGTGCACAACGCGGGCGTGGTGCGCAGCACTCTTGCCGGCGAGCCCGGACCGGTGCGCGACATCGTGCTCCTGAATGCGGCGGCGGGTCTCATCGCCTACCGCCTCGCCGGTGACCCCGGGCAGGGCGACCTGCCGATCCTGCAGCGCTTCCGTGAGCAGCTCGCGGTCGCCGCGGACGCGATCGACTCGGGCGCCGCCGACGCCAAGCTCGACGCATGGGTGGCGGCCGCCCGATGAGCCGTGACAGCCGGGCGACCGGCAGCGCCGCGCACTACGCGCGCACGGTCATGCTGAGCAATCCTGACGGACTGCACGCCCGGTCGGCGGCCGAGTTCGTGAAGCTCGCCGCCCGGTTTCCTGCGCGTGTCACGATCAACGGGAAGGACGCTCGCAGTCTGCTCGCGATCCTGTCGCTGGGGCTGATGCGGGGTGCATCCTGCGAGATCGCGAGCGACGAGGAATCCGGCCGCACCGCCGTCGATGCGCTGGCCGAGCTGGTCGGTTCGGGTTTCGCGCGGCAGAGCGTCGGGGTCGAGTGATGGTCGCGCGCCCCGCGCTGAACAAGTCGACCCGCCTGTGCATCTCGCTGGCCGCGCGCCCGAGCAACCACGGCACGCGCTTCCACAACCGGCTGTACGACGAGTTCGGGCTCGATTTCATCTACAAGGCGATGACGACCGATGACATCGTCGCGGCGATCGGCGGGGTGCGGGCTCTCGGTATTCGCGGCTGCTCGGTGTCGATGCCGTGGAAAGAGGCGGTGATCCCGCTGGTCGACGAGCTGACGCCGTCGGCGGCCGCGATCCAGTCGGTGAACACGATCGTGAATGACGACGGGGTCCTTTCGGCGTACAACACCGACTATCTCGCGATCGAGCAGCTGATCACGACGCACGGACTCGATCGCGCGCAGCCCGTGCTGCTGCGCGGCAGCGGCGGCATGGCTCGCGCGGTCGCGGCGGCCTTCCGCGATGCGGGTTTCCGCGGCACGATCGCGGCCCGCAACCGCGTCGCCGGCACCGCACTCGCGGGCGAGCTGGGCTGGGACTCGACCGAGTCCCCCGATGGGCTCAGCGCGCCGATCATCGTGAACGTGACTCCCATCGGCATGTCCGGCGGGGCGGATGCCTCGCAGCAGGCGTTCTCCGACGCGCAGGTGGGCGAGGCATCCGTCGTCTTCGATGTCGTCGCGCTTCCGGTCGAGACGCCTCTCATCCGGGCGGCTCGTGCCGCGGGCAAGCACGTCGTCACGGGCGGCGAGGTCATCGCGCTGCAGGCCGCTGGGCAGTTCGCGCTGTATACCGGGGTGACGCCGTCACGCGAGCAGGTCGCGGCGGCCGAGGACTACGCGTCGCGCGCCTGATTCGCGGCACGTGCCAGCATCGACACGACGAGACCGATGCCGACACGACGAGACCAGCAACGACAGAACGAGAGAGGACATCGCAATGGGGCGAGCCCGACTGGGGGTGGTCCTCGGCTACGCCGCGGACTTCAACGCAGTGGCCGAGGAAGTGCCGGACTTCGAGGCTGCCGGTGCCGAGCTGTTCAGCGTGAGCGAGACGTATTCGTTCGACGCCGTCAGCCAGCTCGGCTATCTCGCGGCGATCACGAAGACGGCGGGGCTCGCGAGCGACATCCTGCCGATCTACACACGCACGCCGGCGCTGCTCGCGATGACGGCGGCGGGGCTCGACTCGTTGTCGGGCGGCCGGTTCGAGCTCGGACTCGGATCGAGCGGCGCGCAGGTCGTGGAGGGCTTCCATGGTGTGCCCTTCGACGCGCCGCTCGGTCGCACTCGCGAGATCATCGAGATCTGCCGCCAGGTGTGGCGTCGTGAGCCGCTCGCGCACGCGGGGCGGCACTATCAGCTGCCGTTGCCGGCCTCGACACCCGGCGCCGTCGGCGCGGGCAAGCCGCTGCGCATCATCAACCACCCCGTGCGGTCCGCGGTGCCCGTGCATATCGCGGCGCTGTCGCCGAAGTCGGTCGCGCAGGCGGCCGAGATCGCGGACGGCTGGACGCCGATCTTCTTCCACCCCGAGCGGGCCGCGGACGTCTGGGGAGCAGCCCTGGCCGAAGGCGCCGGGAAACGTTCCCCCGCGCTCGGCAAGCTCGACGTGATCGTGCCGGTCGCGCTCTACACCGGCGAGTTCACCGAGTACGCGCTGATGATGGTGCGTCAGCAGCTCGCGCTCTACGTCGGCGGCATGGGCGCGCAGGGCCGTAACTTCTACTACGACCTCGCGGTGCGCTACGGCTATGAGGCCGAGGCGGCGGAGATTCAGCGGCTTTTCCTCGCGGGCGACAAGGACGACGCCGCGTTCGCGGTGCCCGAGGAGCTCGCGCGCGCCGTGTCGCTCATCGGCACGCGCGACGAGATCGCGGAGCGGGTCGACGCGCTGGTCGCGGCCGGCGTCACGACACTGCTCGTCCAGCCGGCCGACCGCACCCACGAGGAGAGGGTCGCGGCGATCCGGATGCTCCGCGCGGTGCTCGACGAGGAATAGCCGTCTCTCCACCTGATCTCCACCCCGGATCCACCCGTGGGGTGAGGTGGACCGCACCGCGCTTCGGGAGCATCGGAGGTGGCGGCATCCGTCGCCGGTTCGGCACCTGGAAGGTGGAGCTGTGGCTCGTTGGTTGGAGGCGGTCGGCGCGTTCAGCGCACGCCGCCGGTGGTGGGTGATCGCGGCATGGATCGTGCTGCTGGCTGCGGCAGTGGGGAGCATGGCGGCGTTCGCGAAGCCGCTCGATTCGAACATCTCGGTGAAGGGTCTGCAGTCGATCACGACGCTCGACACCGTGCAGAAGACGTTCGGCGGCGGTGACAACGCGAGCGGCAAGGTCGTCTTCGCCGCCCCCAAGGGGCAGAAGCTCGACGCTGCAGATCAGCAGGCGGTCGCCACGCTCACGGGGAAGCTCGCCGCAGTGCCCGGCGTGTCGGCGGCGGTCGACCCGTTCACCCAGCCGAAAGCAGGCGGTCTCGCACCAGGCGGCCGAATCGGGTACATCTCGGTCGAGCTCCACGCCGCCACCCCGTCGAGCGCCACGGAGCAGAGCATCCGCACGTTGGTCACGCACGCGCGCACCTCGCAGCTCGACGTCGAGGCGACCTCGAGCATCGTCGGACAGACGGGCGCGTCGTCGAGTCAACTGCCCGGCATCGTGCTCGCGCTGATCGTGCTGCTCGTCACGTTCGGAACGATCGTCGCCGCGGGCATGCCGCTGCTGTCGGCGCTGATCGGTCTCGGCACCAGTGTCACCGCGATCTATGCGGCCTCCAGCTTCGTCTCGTTGACCGCGGTTGCGCCGACGCTCGCGCTGCTGCTCGGGCTCGCGGTCGGGATCGACTACTCGCTGTTCATCGTGAGCCGTCACCGCAGGCAGCTGCTCGAGGGCATGGACCCGAAGACGTCGCTGCCGCTCGCCGTGGGGACCGCGGGGACCGCCGTCTTCTTCGCGGCCGTGACCGTGATCATCGCGCTCGCCGGGCTCGCGGTCGAGAACCTCGGATTCCTGACGCAGATGGGACTCGCCGCGGCGTTCGCGGTGTTCATCGCCATGCTCGTATCGCTCACTCTGACGCCGGCGCTGCTCGCGCTGGCCGGCCCCCGCGTGCTCACGCGGCGAGCGCGCCGCCGCCTCGCGGCGGGGGAGACGAAGCGCACGCGTCAGCTCGCCGCCGGCTGGGTCGCGGGCGTGCAGAAGCGCCCCGTGCTCTTCCTCGTGGCATCGCTCGTCGTCGTCGGCGTGCTTGCGGCGCCGATCCTCGGTATGAGGCTCGGCCTCGGGAACGACGGCACCCAGCCGAGCTCGGCGACCGAGCGGCAGGCATCCGATCTGCTCGCCGACGGATTCGGCGCCGGCGTCAACGGGCCGCTCGAGATCCTCGCGACCTACCCCGCGACTCCGACGCCGGCCGACGCCGCAGCGCTCGCGCAGAGGGTCGGGAAGACGGCGGACGTCGCCCAGGCACAGCTCGCGGGAGCGAAGGGACACGAGGTGCTCGTGGCCGTCGTGCCGAAGAGCGGGCCGTCGGACGAGGCGACCACCCAGCTCGTGGGTGCGCTGCGCAAGGCATCCGTCGCCCGCTCGCTGCCCGGCTCGCCCTCGCTCGAGGTGACCGGTCAGACCGCCGTAGACATCGACATCTCGAACCGACTGGCCAGCGCGCTGCCGCTGTATCTCGGCTTGATCGCTGCGTTCGCGTTCCTCTTGATGGTCATGGTGTTCCGCTCGCTGCTCGTGCCGCTCAAGGCCGCCGTGAGCTTCCTGCTCAGTCTGGGCGCCGCCCTCGGTGTGACCGTCGCGGTGTTCCAGTGGGGGTGGCTCGGCGGCCTCGTCGGCGTCGACCCGCCCGCGCCGCTGCTCGCGTTCCTGCCGACCATCGTGATCGGCGTGCTGTTCGGGCTGTCGATGGACTACGAGATGTTCCTCGTCACCGGCATGCGTGAGCACTTCGTGCACGGCGAGCAGCCGCGCGCCGCCGTGGCGACGGGGTTCCAGCAGGGTGCGAAGGTGGTCGCCGCCGCCGCGCTGATCATGATCGGCGTGTTCGGCAACGGCGTCGTCGAGGGCAGCTCGACGATCAGGCCCATTGCCTTCGCACTCGCCATCGGCATCGTGATCGACGCCTTCGTCGTGCGGATGACGCTGGTGCCCGCTGTGCTGACGCTCTTCGGGCGTGCCGCCTGGTGGCTGCCGCGGTGGCTCCAGCGCATCGTGCCGAACGTCGATGTGGAGGGCGCCTCGCTCAAGAGGCCCTGAACCGGTCCAGGGCCGTGCGAGCATTGGACGAGTGCAGCACTCCACCTGGCGCGCCGTCGGCACGACCGCCGCGACGCTCGCGGCCGCGATGGGCGTCGGGCGGTTCGCCTTCACGCCGATCCTGCCCCTCATGGTGTCGGGCGCGGGCCTCACGGCCGCGTCCGGCGCCGAGCTCGCGACGATCAACCTCGTCGGCTATCTCGTAGGGGCGGTCATCGGCATCATCGCGCCGCGGCTGACGCGCTCGCGACTCGCGCTGCGGGCGGTGCTCATCGTGCTCGTGCTCTCGCTCGCGCTCATGCCGGTGACCCACGCCTTCGCACTGTGGGCCGTCCTGCGGTTCGTGACGGGCGTCGCGAGCGCTGTGCTGTTCGTCATCGCCGTGGCGAGCCTGCAGTCGCAGTTGCGCGGGCAGGGGGCACATCTGATCGGCTGGGGCTTCGGGGGAGTGGGGGCCGGCATCGCGATCTCGGGGGCGCTCGTGCTGGTGCTGCGCGAGTTCACGAACTGGGCGAGCGCGTGGATCGCCGTCGCCGCGCTGGCCGCCGTGCTCGGGTTCTTCGGCTGGTTCCTCGTGCCCGAGCGGGTGCCGGGCGTCCAGGTGGCGGATGCCCGTGCCGGCCGCGCCGAGCGAACCGGCCAATCCTTCGCCTGGGCCGCGGTGAGCTACGGACTCGAGGGGGTCGGTTACATCATCGCCGGCACCTTCCTCGTCGCCGCCATCGACGAGAACGCATCCGGCTGGGTCGGCGACGGCGCCTGGGTCGTGGTGGGACTGGCGGCGGTGCCGTCCACGGTGCTGTGGGGCCGTCTGTCTGCTCGATTCACGCGGCCGAGCCTTCTCGTGGTCGCGCTGCTGGTGCAGGCGATCGGTGTCGCCCTGCCGGCGCTGGTGCCCGGAATCGCGCCGGCCCTCGTCTCCGCCGTGCTGTTCGGGGGCACCTTCATCGGCATCACCTCGCTCGCGCTCGGCATCGGCAACGAGCTCGGCTTCCCGCGGGCGATCGCCGTGATGACCACCGGCTACTCGGTCGGCCAGATCGCGGGGCCCATCATCGTGACCCCGCTCGTGGGCGGCGGCTACAGCGTCGCGCTGCTGCTGGCGGCCGCAGTCCTCCTCGTCGGCGCGGCGACGGCGCTCGTGCTGCGGCTCGGCTACCCGAGGCGCCTCGCCGTCGCGCGCTGAAACTTTCTCAGGCCGTCGTGTAACGGATCGGCGCGCTCCGGCAATACCTAGCGATGACGGCCCTCACCGGTCGTCATCGACTTCGTCATCGACCGGAGCGGGAGGCATCCGTCGTGTACCGATACGTCACGCTCGTCGCTCTGTCTGCCGGCGCCGTCGTCGTCGCGGGCGGATGCCTGGTCGCCACGTTCGTCGCGGGCGCGAACAGCGCCGGGCCGATCGTCGCCGCCGAAGTCGCCGCACCCGTGCAGACGGCCTCGGTGCACCCGAGCGCCACATCGGCACCCCGACCGAGCATCACGCCGACGGCGCGTCCGCACCAGGCCCCGCACGAGCTGGTCGCTGCGCCTCAGCCGTCTGAGACACGTGTCGAACCGGCCGCATGGCGTCAGCCGGCGGCTGCGCCGTCAGGGGCGCGCGGTGGCGCTCCTGTGCCGTCTCTGCCGCCGGCACGGCCCGCTCGGCCGGCGTCGCTGGCCACGCCGGCGCCATCGACGGCTCGGGCGGCGCATTCCGCAGTACCGGCGGCGGCTTGGCCTGAGTCGCCCGCCGTGCCGACGCGCTCGGCTGCGCCGGTGTCACCGAACCCTCAGACTTCCCGAGCATCCGTCTCGGGTTATCGCGTGCCCGCAGGGGCCGCCCGAGCTGCAGCGCCGACCGCTCCGACCCGTGTCGCGCCTGCTCGGACGGCCCTGCGGGCGCCAACCGCCACGCCTCGGACCCGTCCGACCACGGGGTTCGAGGCGCCGGCGACCCACCGCGCGCAGCGGCCGGGATCCTCGTGGGGATACCGCCGGTGAGCAGCGGTTTTCCGGTCGGCGTCGCGCGCCCGTGACGCCGACCGGAGTTGATTTCACCCCCGAACGGGGGACAATAGCGACGTGCGACACGCAGGCGGGGGCGAGGAGCTGTCGGAGTTGGTGGGCCGCGGTCAGGCCGGCGACACCGATGCCGTGGACGAGCTCGTGCGCCGGCTGCGCACAAGGATCTTCGCGTATGTGCTGGCCCGCATCGGCAAGCGAGAGGAGGCGGAGGACGTGACTCAGGAGACCTGTCTCGCCCTGACCTCCGCGCTGCCCGATTTCGATGCGAAGAGCGGCAAGTTCACCTCATTCGTGTTCGGCATCGCCTCGAACAAGGTGCTGATGTCGCAGCGTTCCCGCGGCCGGCGCCCCGAGGTCCCCGTGGCCGAGGTGCCCGAGGAGAGCTCGGTCGCGCCGGGGCCGGCCGAGCGCTACGAGCATGACGATTCGCTTCGTCGGCTGCTCGCCCAGCTCGACGAGCTTCCGGAGCGCCATCGCGACGTCTTGCTGCTGCGCGTAGTCGCCGGCCTCTCGGCCGATGAGACCGCCGCGGCGCTCGGAACGACCGCGGCGAACGTCCGCGTGATTCAGCACCGCGCGCTGTCAAGTCTGCGAGCGCGACTCGGCAATGGCGCCGAGAACGAGGACGAGACGACGGAGAACTCATGACGACACCCGAGCAGGGCGACCAGGCTGCGATCGAGCGCGACGACGCGCTGCTCGACGCGGTCGCCTCGGGGGCGCCCGTCGACGACGACGCCGCGATGCTGCTGGCCGAGATCGCGCGGGAGGCCGATGCGGCGGCGCACGGTGACCCGCCGGGGGACGAGGGGTCGCCTGGCGAGGGCGGCGGAGGTCGCCGAATCCGCACGATCTGGGGGGTCACGCTCGGCGTGTCCGTCGCGATCGCACTCGGCAGCGGGCTCAGCGTGGCCGCGAACGGCGAACTCGCGCCGCACGCCGAGGGCGGACCCTCGAACGGATTCGTCGTGCCCGCCGTGCCGCCCGCCGCCGTCGCCCGTGGCACTGTGACGGTCACCGTGGTGCCGAGCGTGCCAGATGCGCCGAGCGTGCCGAGCGGCTCCCGCGGAGTGTCGGCGACATCGGCGGCAGGGATGATGTCTCCGCTGCCGGTCGCCGGCACCGAGGACGCGACTGCGTGGACGTGGCAGCTCGCGCGCGACACCACGATCGCCCGGTCGGCGCCGGCTACGCACCGCGCTGATGCCTTCAACGACCCGACCGCGCCGCTCGGGCCGTCGCGAGCGGCCCCGTCACCACATACCTATTCGCACTCGCTCTCGGGCCGCACACCCGCACCGGCGCCGGAAGTGCCGTTGCGGCCAGTGCCCTCGCCCTCCTCATCGCCGACCGTGCGCTACTCGGCTCCCGTCACAGAGCAGCCGTACCGCGCGCCCACCGCGGCTCCGATGTCGGCGACCACGGGCACGAGGACGCCCACGTCTCCGACGGCACCCGCGTCGCCGTCGACTCAGGCGCCTCGCGAGTCGTATCGGACGTCGTCTCCCTCCTGGGGGCAGTCGTTCGGCGGCACGCGCTTCCGGCGCTGAGGCGACACAAAGTTAGGTACCCCTAAGCTGGGCCGATGACCAGCTCTGCCCGCACCGCACAGCTCCAGGCTGCGCCGGCCAGGGCGATCGGGTGGCGAGCAATGCTCGCCATCTTCGGTCCCGGTCTGATCGTGATGCTGGCCGACACCGACGCCGGCTGCCTCATCACTGCGGCGCAGTCCGGCGCGCAGTGGGGCTACGCGATGGTCCTGCCGCAGCTGGTCCTGATCCCGAGCCTGTTCATGGCGCAGGAGATCACGGTGCGGCTCGGGGTCGCGACGCAGAAGGGGCACGGGCAGCTCATCAAAGAGCAGTTCGGCTTCGGCTGGGGGCTCGTGTCGGCCGGCACGCTCGCGGTATCGGCGATCGGCGCCCTGCTCACCGAATTCGCCGGCATCGCCGGGGTCGGCGAGCTCTTCGGAGTCTCGAAATGGCTGACGATCCCCGTGGCGACTCTGGCCCTCTGCGCCGTCGGCCTGCTGGGCAGCTACCGGCGGGCCGAGAAGATCGGCATCATCGTCGGTCTCGCGCAGTTGTTCTTCGTTCCGGCGATGATCTTTGCCCACCCGAGCTTCGGCGATCTCGCCGCCAACTTCGCGAAGCTGCCGCTCACCCATCCGAATTACGTGTACCTGCTGGCCGCGAACGTCGGCGCCGTCATCATGCCGTGGATGATCTTCTATCAGCAGACCGCGGTCATCGACCGCGGTCTCAAACCCGCCGACCTGGTGAGAGAGCGCCGCGACACCGCGGTGGGGTCCCTCATCACCCAGGGCGTCATGATCGTCGTCATCGTCACGCTGGCCGCGACGGTGTGGAAGCACGGGGGAGCGAGCGCGCTCAACACCGTCGGCGACATCGCGAACGCGCTCACGCCCTACCTCGGGCACGAGTCGGCCTCGGTGCTCGTCGGACTCGCGATTCTCGGCGGTGCGCTCGTCGCCGCGCTCGTCGTGTCGCTCGCGGGCTCGTGGGGGCTCTCGGAGGTGCTCGGCTGGAAGCACTCGCTCAACCAGAAGCTGGGCCGCGACAACTGGAAGTTCTACCTTGTCTACATCCTCACCCACGTGCTCGGTGCGGTCGTGGTCATGGTGAGCGCGAACCTCGTGCAGCTGGCGGTCGGCGTCGAGGCCATGAACGCGCTGCTGCTACCGCTCGTGCTCGGCTTCCTGCTCGCGCTCGAGGCGAAGGCGCTCCCGAAGCGCTTCCGCATGAAGGGCGTGTATCGCTGGGTCGTCACCGGCCTGTGCCTCATCGTGATGGCGTTCGGGCTGTTCATGGTGCCCGAGACGATCGGCATCACGTTCTAGGCCTGCACCGATTTCGGTGCGACCCGCTCCGCGCGCGTCACATCGATGGCACGCCGATAGGGCAGGGTGGATAGGTGACCGATTCCTCCCGACCCGCCGCCGGCGGTGCGGGAGAGTGGCGAGGCCACGCGCGTGGCAGCTCCGAGTACCGCCGCATTCTGATGGCGCTCGCGTGTGCGGGCATCGCGACGTTCGCGCAGCTGTACTCGCCGCAGGGGATCCTGCCGCAGATCGCCTCGTCGCTTCGCGTCACACCGGACCAGTCGGCGCTGCTGATCTCGGCCGCCACGATCGGCCTCGCGGTCGGCGTGCTGCCCTGGTCGTGGGTCGCCGACCGGATCGGCCGACTGCCCGCGATGCGCCTGTCACTGGCCGCAGCCACGGTGCTGGGCTTCGCGGTGATCGTCTGCCCGAGCTTCCTCGGAATCCTCGTGCTGCGCGCGGGGGAGGGCATCGCTCTCGGCGGCCTCCCCGCGCTCGCGCTCACGTACCTGCAGGAGGAGATCAGCCCGGCCCACAGCGCTCTCGCCGCCGGCACCTACGTCTCCGGAACGACGGTCGGCGGACTGCTCGGCCGCATCATCGCGGCACCCGCAGCCGCCGTCTTCGGCTGGCGGGGCGGCGTCGGGACCGTGGTCGTCATCGCCGGGGCCGCCACCGTCGCGTTCGTGCTGCTCACGCCGGCCGCACGCGGTTTCCGACGCGCTCCGGCGGAGCACCGCGAGCCGTTGCTGCGTCTCGTCGGCCGGCAGCTGCGCACACCGGCGCTGCTCACGCTGTTCGCCCAGGGGTTCCTCCTGATGGGCGGCTTCGTGACCCTGTACAACTACCTCGCCTTCCGGCTGCAGGCGGCGCCGTTCCAGCTGCCCGCCACGATCACCGCCCTGCTGTTCTTCGCCTATCTCGCGGGTACCTGGTCTTCGCGGCGCGCCGGGTCGGCTTCGGCCCGCCGGGGTCGGCTCGCGGTGCTGCTCGTCTCGATCGCCGTCATGATCGCAGGCATCCTGCTCACCCTGGTCCCGTCGCTCTGGGTGATCTTCATCGGCCTTGTCGTGCTCACCGCCGGCTTCTTCGCCGCGCACTCGATCGCCTCCGGCTGGACGGCAGCACGGGCCGTCGTCGGCCGCGCGCAGGCCACGTCGCTGTACAACCTCTTCTACTACCTCGGCTCGAGCGTCGTCGGCTGGGCGGGCGGCGTCGTGTTCACCCACGCGGGATGGGACGCGACGGCGCTCGCGGTGGCCGGCCTCGCCGCGATCGCCGGCTGCTGGGCCGCCGCCGTGCTGCGCAGCCCCGGGTCGAGCGGCGCCACGCCGCGCACCCCGAGGCTGAGGGAATCCGATGGGCGGTGACCTGGCCCGGCTGCTGAGCGCGTTCGTGAGTCTCGTCCTGCTCGGGCTCACGTTCGGCTTCAGCCCCCCGCTGTACGGCGTGACGGTGCACCTGCTCGTGCGCGGCGGCAGCCCCCGTCGTTCGATCATCTCCCTCACGCTCGGCATGGGGCTCGGCGCGACCCTGCTGCTCCTGATCTTCCGCGGCTTCGACCCGACCACGCTGGTGGACGTGCTCCGGCTCGGGGTCGAGCGCCTGCTCGTGCAGACGGTCGTCGACCTTGTCGCTGGCCTTCTCCTCGTGATCGCGGGGCTCGTCATGCTGAACGTCGTGAGGCGCCGCCCGCGGCGGAGGCGCCGCCCGGCGCGCGAGACCGCGCGGAACGAGCATCCGCGCTCGATGATCACCGTCGGCTTTCTCAACACCGCGATCGGCTTCGTACCGCCGGTGACGATGTACGTCACGGGCCGCGTGATCGCGGGTTCGACGCCCTACATCGAGCTGCAGCTGGTCGGCTACGCGGTGTTCCTCGCCGCGGTGGCCGGCCCGTACCTCGCCGCCGGCTACGTGTGGCGCCGGCTGCCGCGTTTCGGCGCGCGCATGAACCGCGCCTACGCGCGCCTGCTGCGCCGCGACCTGCGCCCGTTCGTCGCATGGGCGCTCGTCGCGGGCGGCGCGGTCTTCTTGATCCTCGGAGTGGTGACCGGCTTCCTGCATCGGTAGCGCGCTGCGGGATGGGGCAGACTGGCGACCGTGGATGCGGCATCCGTTCTCTCCCGATTCGTTGCCGGGGTCGATCGCGAACAGCTCGGTGCCTACGGGGTGCACGTGCGCATCGGCGACGACGTGGCAGAGCACCGCTGGCGCAGCGACGACCGCGAGAACGTCTATTCGGCGTCGAAGGGCGTGTGCGCTCTTGCGATCGGCATGGCGGTGGGGGACGGGATTCTCCGGCTCGACACCCGCGTGCCTGAGGTTCTTCCAGACTTCGAGCTCGGCGCCGGGGTCGACGCCGTGACGGTCGAGGACCTGTTGCGTATGCGCAGCGGCATCGACTTCGAGTGGTTCGGCGCGCAACCCGTGCCGTGGCCCGACCTTGCGCAGGAGATGCTGCGGCGACCCACGCGTGGTCGGGGCGAGATCTTCCAGTACTCGGACGCGAGCACGTACGTCGCGATGCGGATGCTGGGCGCCGAGGTCGGAGATGTGCGCGACTGGCTCATGCCGCGGCTGTTCGACCCGCTCGAGATTCACAATCCGCAGTGGCAGCGCTGCCCGGCCGGGTGGATCGTCGGCGGGAGCGGCCTCGAGCTGCGCACCGAGGAACTCGCGCGGATCGGGCGCCTGCTGCGCGATCGCGGCGCCTGGGACGGCCGGCAGCTGGTGGACGCGTCGTGGATCGATCGGATGCACGACGACTGGCGCCGGGCGGGCGAGTACCCGTACGAGCGCTACGGCCTGGCCGTGTGGGACGGCCCGGGGGAGTGCTGGCGGCTCGACGGGCTGTACGGCCAGTACGTGCTCGTCGATCAGCGGGCCGACGCGGTCGTCACCATCACGGCGCACGAGGAGTCGCGGGACCAGCGTCTCGCCGAGCTCGCCGCGGACGCCGTCCGGGCTTAGGCGCCGCGGTCGACGCGTGCCGAGATGAGCCGCGTCGTCGCGACCGGATCGAGGCGATGACCGACGGATTCGGGTACCTCCGCGAACTCGGCGCCCGCGACGACGCCTGCGAGGCGTTCGGCTGAGGCGCGCAGGAACGGGAAGGTCTCGCGGCCCGAGAAGACGAGCGTCGGCACGCCGGGGCTCCGCATCGCGGCGGTCGGGGTCGAGACATCGCGGGTCAGCCATGCGTCGTAGACCGTCGACTGGGCGAGTGCGACAAGCGCGTCGAACATCGGGCTGCGCGTGATCTGCTCGATCACCTCGGCCGGCAGCCCGATGCCGTCGTGCTGGAAGGTCGTGACGGCATCGGCGCCGCGGCCGGCGTCGACGAGCGCCTGGAGCCGCTCGGGAAGGTCTGCGGGTGGCTCGTCCTCGCCGAAGCGGAACGGCGGCTCGGAGAGGAAGAGGTGCGAGATCGGTACCCCGCGGGAGGCGGCGAAGAGCGCGAGGACGGCGCCCGAGGAATGACCGACGACGGATGCCTCGCCGCCGGCGGCGTCGATCACTGCGGCGAGATCCTCGGCCTCTCGCTCAGGCGCGTAGGGTTTCGTGTCACCGCTCCCGCCGCGAGCGCGCCGATCGTACCTCAGCGCCCGGAATCCGCTCTTCACCAGCTCTTCTGCGAACTCGGTGCCGTCGTTCGCGATCGAGAACGCGCCGTTCACGATGATGACGGCGGGATCGTCGTCACCGCCATCGGAGTAGTAGGCGATCCGTGTGCCGTCCGCCGAGGTGGCGAGGGTCATGACCTGATCAAAGTCGTGGGCGTGGTCGGCGTCAAGAGCATTCCTGGCATAGAGTTCGATTTACGAACTTACTGAGTCGAATCACGGAGGACCACCGCATGACCTGGATTGCACGCACCACCGACGACCGCCGCGAGCAGCTCGGCCGATTCCTGCTCGGCACCGGAGGCATGGGCGGCATCGCCGGCGCGACCGGCCCCGGCATCGGGCTGTCGGAAGAGGACGGCCACGCTCTCATCGACCAGGCGATCGACGAGGGCATCAAGGTGCTCGACACGGCCGACGTGTACGCCGCCGGCGCAAGCGAGCGCATCGTCGGGGCGTGGCGGGCGAAGCATCCGTCTTCTGCCGTTCTCATTCAGACCAAGACGGGTGTCACCGCCGACGGACCGAACCTGTCACCCGAGCGCGTGCGCCGCCAGCTCGCGCACAGCCTCGAGGTGCTCGGCCGAGTCGACCTCTACGTCGCGCACCAGGTCGACCCCAACACGCCGTGGGAGGAGTCGCTCCCGGTCTTCAGCGCCGCGGTCGAGGACGGGACGATCCGCGCGTACGGCCTCTCGAACGTCGACGGCGCGACGCTCACAGCGGCGCTCGAGACGGCCGACCGGCTGGGGCTCGCGCGCCCCGAGCTGATCCAGAACCAGTACTCGCTGCTCGCCCGCGCCGACGACGCCGAGGTACTGCCGATCGTTCAGTCGGAGCGCCTGGCCTATACGCCGTTCTCGCCGCTCGCCAACGGGTTGCTCGCGGGCCGGTACAGCCACGGCGAGCGACCCGGGCACGGAGCGCGGGCGAGTGTCGCCTCGCGCGCCGCCGAGTTCCTCGACGATGCCGCCGCCATCGCCAACGTGCGCGAATTCGACCGCATCGCCGCGTCGCACGACGTGAGCTCAGCCGGCCTGGCGCTCGCGTGGCTCGTCAATCACCCCGTCGTCACGGCGCCGATCGTCGGGCCGAGCAAGCCGTCGCACTGGCAGGGCATTCACGAGGCGTCGCAGTTCGCGTGGTCGGACGAGGTCGCGGCCGAGATCGCCGGCGTGTTCGGCTGAGCCCGGCGGTCACCGCTGCTCGGCGGCCTCCTCGCCGGCCTCCAGGCTCGCGCGCACCTCGTCCATGTTCAGCGCGCGGGCCTGGCTGACCAGGTCATCGAGCGCCGGGCCGGGGAGCGCGCCCGCCTGCCGGAAGATGCCGATGCCGTCGCGGAAGATCATCAGCGTGGGGATCGCCTGGATCTCTAGCGCGGCCGACAGTTCGCGCTCGGCCTCGGTGTCGAGCTTGCCGTAGACGATGTCGGGGTTCTGCTCCGAACTCGCGTCGTAGATCGGAGCGAACGCCTTGCACGGGCCGCACCAGTCGGCCCAGAAGTCGACGAGGACGATGCCCTCGCCGAGGACGGTCTGCTCAAAGGTCTCGCTGGTGAGTTCTACCGTGCTCATACGTCCATCCTGCGCTGTTGTGCGCTCTCGCGCAGTGCACTCGCGTCGGCGACCCGGGTCAGCGCCGCCGTGTCGGCCGAATCGAGAGCGTCTCGATCGTGCCCCGCTCAGGCAGATCGACGACCGTGCGGACGGCCGCTGCCACGTCCTCAGGGGCGAGGAAGTAGTCGGTGTCGTACTCTTCGCCGAGCTTCTCGACGAGCCCGCGCTGCATGTCGGAGTCGGTGCGCCCCGGGTGCACGCTCGAGACGCGCACGCCGTTTCCGCGCTCCTCCTCGCGCAGCGCGTCGGCGAAGGCGCGCAGCGCGAATTTCGAGGCGCTGTACACGCCGCCGCGCGGCCCGCTCGCGAAGCCCGAGCCGCTGTTGATCGTGACGACGGTGCCGTGCGCAGCGCGCAGCGCGGGCAGCGCGAGTCGGGTCAGCTCGGCGACAGCGAACACGTTGGTCGCGAAGACGCGCTCCCAGGTGGCGCGGTCGGTGTCGGCGATGCGGTCACCCTCTTCGACACCCGCTGAGTGCACGAGCACATCCAGTCGTGCGGGCAGCGGCGGCAGAGCATCCGTCGCCAGATCTGCGACGTACGCCGTGGCCGACGGAAGCGACGCGACGACGGGGGCGACGGATGCCTCGCTCCGACCGCCGACCAACACATGGTGCGTGCGCCCCAGCTCGCGCGCGATCGCGCGGCCGATGCCGCGGCTGGCGCCGGTCACAAGCGCGATGGGCAGCTGAACGGATGCCTGTGCAGTCACTCCTCGATCCTACGGGGCACCACCGACAGCGGCCCCGACAGCGGCCCCGACCGCGGCGACCGACGCTGAGGTCGGGGCGCCGACCGCCCCTTCTGCTGTGAGCAGAAGACCTCGAGCCGCCTACGGGACGCGACCTAGCATGAAGCATGCCTGAACCGGCCCCGCACCTTCGCCTGATCCCCAACGACGACTCGCCGCAGCCCGAACGAGCGCGCCCCGATCGCGAGCCGCTGTGGCGCCACATGCTCGGCGCCCGCCTGCGGGCGCGTCGTCACGAGCGCGGCGAGACGCTCATCGGGACCGCGCGGCGGGCGGGCGTGTCGTCGCAGTACCTGTCGGAGATCGAGCGCGGGACGAAGGAGCCGTCCAGCGAGGTGATCGCCGCCGTCGCCGATGCGCTCGAGGTCACGCTGCTCGACTTGACGCTCGAGGTGTCTGACGAGCTGCGCTCGGCTCAGACGGCACGGGGGACCGGCACCAACTGCTCGACTGCCGCCGGCCCGGCCGCGTTCGCTCTCGCGGCGTAAGCCGTGGGGCGTGCGGGCCGTTACCGACGCTCGATGACGCTGTCGATCAGGCCGTAGTCACGAGCGCCCTGCGCGGTGAAGATCCGGTCGTGGTCGGTGTCCGCCCGCAGCGTCTCCACGCTCTGGCCGGTGTGTCGCGACAGGATCTCTTCGAGATCGGACCGGATCCGCACGACCTCGTCCGCCTGCAGGATCAGGTCCGGGATCGCGCCGCGCCCCTGGGCCGCGGGCTGATGCAGAATGACGCGGGTGTGGGGGAGCGCTGACCGCCTGCCCTCCGCGCCGGCCGCGAGCAGCACCGCACCGACCGCGACCGCCTGCCCCACGCACGTCGTCGCAACGGGTGCGCGGATGTACCGCATGGTGTCGTAGACGGCGAGCATCGCGCTCGGGTCGCCCCCCTCGCAGTTGACGTAGAGCTGGATGTCCCGATCGGGGTTGTCCGCCTCGAGGTACAGGAACTGGGCGATCAGCGCATTGGCGACGCCCGCGTCGATGGCGGTGCCGAGGTAGACGATCCGCTCGGTCAGCAGGTGCGAGTAGACGTCCATGATGCGCTCGCCGCGTGCATCGCGCGCGATGACGTTGGGGATGGTGTAGCTGCTCATCGCTCGCCGCCTTCGGCGGCGCGGAACCCGGCACGATCGCGGCCGCGGGGCAGAACGTCGCCGAACTGCTCGACGATGGCATCGACGAATCCGTACGACCGCGCTTCCTCGGCCGTGTACCAGCGGTCGTGCAGCGAGTCCTCGAACACCCGCTCAACGGGCTGACCCGTGTCCTGGGCGATCAGTCCGAGTACGGTGTCGCGCAGCTGCCGCAGCTCGTCGGCCTGCAGCTCGATGTCGACCGCGGTGCCTCCGATGCCCGCCGAGCCCTGGTGCATCAGAACGCGGGCGTGCGGCAGCGCGCGCCGCTTGCCAGGCGTGCCCGCCGACAGCAGGAACTGACCCGCGCTGCACGCGATGCCGAGGGCGAGCGTGGCGACGTCGCACGGCACGAGCTTCATGACGTCCCGGATGGCGAGCATCGCCGGGACCGAGCCGCCAGGGGAGTGGATCCACAACGCGATATCGGCGGACGGGTCATCGGCCGCCAGACCGAGCATCGAGGTGGCCAGCAGCGTGCCGTTGTCGTCGGTGAGCTCGCCGTCGAGCACGAGCACGCGCTGCTCGTAGAGGTCGCGGCGGGCGCGTGGGTCGAAGAGCGGGGGAGCAGCGGTGTCTGTCATGACTCCACCCTGCGCGGAGGTCGGTGCCGGCTGCCGCGACTTCTGCCGAAGGCAGATCTGCCCTCAGCGGATGCCTGGCTAAGGTGTTGCGATGAGCATCATCGTGCGCGCCGCCGAGCTCGCCGACGTGCCCGGAATCGCGCGCGTGCACGTCGAGTCGTGGCGGGAGACCTACCGCGGCCTGTTCGCTGACGAGGTTCTGGACGACCCCGACTTCGTCGGTCGCCGTGAGCGGTTCTGGCGCGCGGTGCTGACGGACGAGCGCTCCGCCGGCATGTCCGTGGCGGCGGCGCTTCTGAACGGCGAGGTTGTCGGCGTCGCGTCATCGGGGCCGGTCGCCGACGATGACGTGGCGTGCGATCGCCAGCTCTACGTGCTCTACACGTATGCCGCCGTGCATGGCGAGCGTGCGGGCTCGGCACTGCTTGCGGCGGTGCTCGACCCCAACGCGTCCGCCGTGCTCTGGGTCGCGGACCCCAACCCGCGAGCCCAGGCCTTCTACCGCAAGCACGGATTCGCCTTCGATGGCATGAGCAAGACGGAAGGCGGCGTCCGCGAGCTGCGCATGCGCCGCTTCCCGCCCGGCGACGTTTGACATCAGGCCGGCAGGCCTAGGGGAGGACCGCAACGAGGCGGCCGATCACCTCGCCGCGCTGCAGGCGCTCGATCCCGGCGCCGATCTCGTCGAACCCGATCTCGGTGAGGATCGATGACGCCTTCCCCTCGGCGATGAGGTCCATCACCTGGGCGCAGTCGTCGTGGGTGCCGGCCGATGAGCCCAGGTAGCGCAGCTCCTTGAACACGACGTTCTGTGAGGAGATGTCGGCACGTTCACGGCCCAGGCCGACCTGCACGACGGTGCCCTTCGGCGCGACGGCGTCGATTGCGCCGGCGGTCGTGGTGCCGAACCCGGCGTAGTCGACGATCACCTCGAGGCCCTCGTCGGCGAAGGCCATGATGTCAGCGGCGACGGCCTTGGCGCCGTAGCCCTTCGCGCTGTCCCATACGGACTCGTTGATCTCGGCGACGTACACCTCGGCGCCGAGCCCGACGGCGAACTGGATCGCGAGCGACCCGAGTCCGCCTGCGCCGATGACGCCGAGCTTGGTGCCGGCAGTCACCCCGCCGAGCTTGAGCGCGTGGTACGCGGTCATGCCGGCGTCCGTCGCCGGTGCCGCCTGCTGGAACGAGATGCCGTCGGGCAGGGGGATCGCCCAGTCGGCGCCGACCTTCACCTTCGGCGCGAAGCCGCCGTCGGTGGCCTGGCCCGGGCCGCCGAACGCAGTGGGCACTCCCACGCGGTCGCCGACTTGGAAGCCGGTGACGCCGTGGCCGAGAGAGGCGACGACGCCCGCGATCTCGTGCCCGAGCGTGATCGGAGTGAAGCCGAGGATGCCGGTGAGCGTGCCGTCGAGGAAGCCGACGTCGCTGTGGCACAGGCTCGCCGCCTTCACGTCGATGACGATCTCGCCGGACCCGGCGACCGGTTCCGGAACCTCGGAGAGAACGAGGGGCTCATGTGCTGCGGTGAGGCGCCAGGCCTTCATCTGTATTTCTTCTTTCTGCCGCGGGTGTTGCTGTTGTGATGGGTGCTGTCGTCACGGGTGCTGTCGAGGCGAACGGATGCGTGTGTCACAGCATCCGTTCGCCTGGCGATTTAGAAGCTCGTGATGACGCTGCGGGCGATGCTGCCGCTCTTGAGCTCTTCATACGCGCTGTTGATCTGGTCGAGGCCGATCTCTCGCGAGACGAGGTCGTCGAGGTTGAGCCGGCCCTGCAGGTACAGGTCGGCGTAGTAGGGGATGTCGTGCTTGATGTTGGTCGACCCCATGTAGACGCCCTGCACCTTCTTCTGCCCGTAGAGCAGGTCGGTGAGCACGTCGACGGCGAGCGTCGCGCCGGGCTTGTGCACGCCGATGAGGTACGCGCCGCCGCCGAGCCGTGCCATCTTGATGGCCTGCTCGGAGGTGGAGGTGAGGCCGATGACCTCGAATGCGTGGTCGACGCCGCCGCCGGTGAGCTCCAGCACGGCAGCGACGGGGTCGGTCTCGGCGGGATTCACGAGATCGGTGGCGCCGAACTTCGCGGCGAGCTCGAGCTTCGCCGGCTGGAGGTCGACTGCGATGATGCGGTCGGCTCCGGCGATCTTCGCGCCGGAGATCACGTTGAGACCGACGCCGCCTGCGCCGATCACCGCGACGGTGTCGCCGAAGCGCACGCCGGCCGTGTTGATCGCGCCGCCCGCGCCGGTCACGGTGCCGCAGCCGAGCAGCGCGGCCTGCGGGAAAGGCAGCGCGTCGGGGACCTTCGCGAGCTGGTTCTCGTGAATGAGCGCCTGCTCGGCGAAGCCGCCGAGGCCCATGCCCTGCGTCACGGGAGCGCCACCGGCGGTCAAGCGCGAGCCGTTCGCGGGGTCGCGCAGGGTCTCGTTCGGGTTGGAGCACTGGTAGGTGCGGCCCGCGCGGCACGCGGCGCAGTGGCCGCACGACTGCACGAGGGAGCCGACGACGTGGTCGCCGACGGCGAAGTCGGTCACGTCAGGTCCCACGGCGGTGACGATGCCGGCGACCTCGTGGCCCAGCACCATGGGCAGGGGGATGCCGAAGTCGTTCTCTGCGAGGTGCAGGTCGGAGTGGCACAGGCCGGATGCTTTCACCTCGACAAGCACCTCCCGCCCCTGCGGTGTTCCGATCTCGACGTCGTCCTCGACATCGAAGACTCCGTTGATCTGGTGGACGACTGCGGCCCTCATGGTTCTTCTTTCTGCGTGTGCTTCTGGTTTTGCTTCTGGTTCTGAGGTGGCTCTGTGGCGGTCCGCCTGGTTGCCGCCGGCACGATCCAGGCGGAGTAGACGATGCCGAGCACGGCTTCGAGCCGAGTACGGTCGCGCGGTGCCGGCTCGCTCAGCCACACCGAGACGGCCCCGACGACACCGTGGGCGACGAACGCGGCCAGGTACTCAGTCCCGACCTGCGCGTCCCCTTCGGCGGTCGGCGCGCCGAGGTGGCGGAAGACGAGCTCGAGAGAGGTGCGGACGTGACCGCTGAGCACGGTGTGGAGCGCCGAGCTGGGCCGGCCACCATCGCGGTCGGCGTAGATCGCCTCATAGCGCTCGACATGGTCGACCAAGCGGGCATTCAGGCCTCGCCCGATCTGGGCGACCGTTTCGGGGGAGCCGTCGAGGGATTCGTCGGCCTCCACACGCAGCGGATCGAGGTCTTCGCGCAGCACGTCGAGCAGCAGCTCGGTCGGTGACGATGCGTGACTGTAGAACGTGCTGCGGTCGATGTCCGCGGCGCGAGCGAGCTCGGCGACGGTGACCGTGCCGATGTCCTTACGGGCCGCCAGCATCAGTACGGCTTCGCGCAGACTTCGTCGGGTTGCTTCGATCCGGGCGTCCATCAGACCGTCACGGACATCTGCATCACGGCCCGATCGTAGGCACGATCGACGGACTTAATCAACAGGTGTTGGATTACTCACAGCAGCGCCGGGCACCGTCGCGATGGCCAGCCCGAAACGGCGGGGAACCCCCATCGTGGGCGTCTCTTGACATAATTGGGCGGATTGGCGTCCTGCTCAAAGGAAATCTTCGAACCTCGCAGGTAGGCCGGCGTCTGTGCCAGCTCGACCTCGGACACGGCTTTTTTCAACCGCCAGGCCCCGGAGAAGTGGAATGACGACGCGCCGGCTTTAATTTCGTCAAGCCAGATCGACGGCATGCGGTTCTGGTACTCCTTACCGGCGAACGCGCCGTGCTTGGAGAAGTATTCGGCGACGCGTTTGGGGTCGCGGTAGCGTTCCTCGGGGTAGTCGACACCGGTGCCGGCGACGACGTGGTCGTTGAAGTTGTCGCGGGCGAAGGCCGGGTCGACGGGGGAGAGCGCCTGGAGTTTGAACCTGTCAACGCGGCGGCGATCAACGATGAGTCGTTCGCGGTGCACGATCTTGGCCCATGCCAAGGACAACCATTGGTCGAAGTCGAGGTCGCCAACGTTCAGCGACACGAGTTCGCCGCCGATGCGGTCGCGGCGGGCCAGGTTGCCGTCGCCGAGCAGCTCGGAGTAGTCCTCGTGATGGCGCACCCAGCGGAGCTTGCCCGTGCGCGACGCCGAGTGCGGTTCGCCTGCCGAGCGCCCTTCCGGGAGGCGCATGAGGATGTGGATGTGCGGGGCTTCGCGGCCCTGGAACTCGGTTTTCCAGACGGCGATGGGTCGTGAACCCCATGCGTCCGCGAACCGTTGCTGAAACAGTTCGAGCATCTTGACCCACGCGGCCGGCCGGGGGGCGAAGAATTCCCACATCGCGCCGGGCATCGTGAGCGTGACCAGGACCGCCTGGCCGTCATTCTCGAACACGGGGTTGTAGTCGAACGCGGCGAGGGACCAGCGGGTACGTGCGCGGGCGGCGCGTGACCATTCGGTGCTGCGCGCGCCGATCTTCCCGCCGTCACCGAACTTGTAGTCGTCACTGTCACTGTCACTGTCATCGGACTCGTCTAGGCCCCAGAACTCCATGTCGTCATTAAGCCAGCCTCGGCTCTGTGCGACAGTCCCCAGTTCGATGGCCTCGCGGCGAAGCTTGTCCTCGCGGCGTTTGACCTTCTTCGCCTGGTCCTCGTGCCGGATGCGGAATCCGCCGGGCGTGACCTCGAGCAGGACCGATGGTCCGCCATGCTCGACCAGGGTGCCGGGGAGCTCAGTACCGGTCAGCACCGGCGGGCGCACGTGGGGGATCGCCTGGGTGGCGACGTCGACCTCGGCGGCGGACCCGAACGTGCGGGCGAGGGTCCGCGTCATCGCGCCCACTTGGGGGGCTTGCGGGTAGAATCTGTCATGGCGAGGTGCTATCTCGTTTCTCCAGCCGCCCCGGGTGACCGTCCGGGGCGGCTTCTTTGTCTATGGGGAACCTAGTTGGCGCGAGTGGATCGGCGGCGCCGCCGCGCCGTTAGTCGCAGGTGCACTTGTGGCGGGTCTTGGTGCCGCCGCAGTGGGCGCACACGCCGGAGTCGGAGACGGTGCCGATGCGGGATACGGCGCCCTTGGTGGAGTAGGACTCGAACACTTCGGAGCCGGGGCCCCACCACCACATGACGACTTTGGCGCGGAGGCGGTGTTGTTTGAGCCTCTTCTGTGAGGTGTCACCTTTGTCGAACGATTCTTTGTCGAGGGCGTCGAATGCGCGAACGTGGAAGAGACGGCCCGGTTTCCACGGTGACAGCTCGTGGCCTTTCTTGACGTGCATGTGCGAGCGGCAGTCGATGACGAGCTGGGTAATCCCGCGCAGCGTGGTGTCCGCTGACGCCATCCGGGGCCCGGTGTAGACGATCACGTTCTCGGTCTTGCGTTGCTGTTCAATCGTGGTCATGACCTGCACCGGCAGCGCCGAGTAGTTGCGCGACGCAGCGACCCCGTTGATCTCGTCGAGGAAGAAGACGGCGTGTTCGGCGTAAAGGAGTGGGTCCCAGGAGTCGAGCTTGCGATAGAGGGGGTGCGGCCGGCCGGTGCCGGCGAGGTAGAGGCGGACGGTCGAGTAGATCATGAAGTAGCCCTCGACGATGCCGAGTTGGGTGTGCAGGTGGTCGGGTTCTTCGCAGTGCCAGATCCGGCCGCGGAAGTAGTCGAGCAGGATGAACGTGGCGGTCGCGCTTTTGCCGGATCCGTTGGGGCCCATCAGGGCGATGATCGGCACGCCGGCGAGTTTGCGGCGTGATTTCCGTGCGCGTGCTCTCTGCCATTTTTTGGTGTCTTTCATGGCCGCGAGCTGCGTTCTCAGCTCAGCAGTGACGGGTGCGAACAGCTCAGCGCGGCTGGCGCCGCGCAATCGCTGTTCGCTCCCGTCACCTTCGGGAGCTGCGAGCTGGACTTCTTGCTTCATGATCGTTACCCGATTCCGAAGGTGATGATGGTGCGGAGGATCTTCACGCCGAAGGACGCGAGGTAGAACGCCAGAGTGAGCGGGAGCCAGATGACGACCTGGCCCCAGGGGATCCAGCCGGACAGGTCCGCCGCGTAGCCGGCCACGGGCTGGAGGATGGTGCCGGGGCCGGTGGACGCGGACACGGAGAACCCGGGGAGTAGTCCGAGGACCCAGTCGACGACGGTGGAGGCGACGGACCAGAGGGCGGTGACGATCATGTGCTGCTCCCGCCGTCTTTGAAGCGGACGGATTCGGTTCCGCGGTCGCGGTTGACGAGCGAGCCGAGTCCGCCGTAGCCGAAGATCATTGCGGCGTACCTGAGGCAGGCGAGGGTGCCGGCGGTGGGGAGCACGCCGGAGAGGATGGCGTGGACGATCTGTGCGGGTTGCACGAGTGCGCCGTCGCAGGAGTCGAGGAAGTCGCCTCTGACGGATACCTTGCCGGCGGCGAATTCGAAGTCGTAGGGGATGCCGCAGTTGGCCCCGTTGCCTCCGACGCCGGATGCGGCGAAGGACGTGCCCCACGCGCCGACGAGTGCGGTGATCGCGCCGATGGCGGAGGCTTGGTAGGCGTTGCTCATCCGCTTTTGGGCGTCTTGCACGTCGCTGGTCTTGGGTACGAACGCCCATTTGAAGGCGCACTGGATCGGTTGCTCTACCCAGTTGAGCGGGTTGATTGCGCCCCACCCGGAGGGAAAGCAGGCGGTGTTGTCGCCGCTCGCGTCGGGGGACGCGCCTGGCTCGTTCTGTTGTTGGCTGTCCTGGTCGGGGCTGGTGTCGGTCCCGACCTTAAGCCCGCTAGAGGGGTCGGAGTCGGCGGTTCCGCTGGTTTGGGCTTGGGGGTCGTAGAACTGGCCGAGTTCGGCGCATTCGCTCAGCGGCGGCGTGTACTCGGTGGGGTTGCCTTGGGGCCCGTATTCGCATTCGTAGTCGCCGGGGTTCTGCTGGGCGCCGGTCTGCCAGTCGATGCACTCGGATTGGCCGACGGCGCAGGGCCTCGCGTCGTAGTAGACCTCGGCAAGGCATGTGCCGCCGGCGCAGTCGGGGTACAGCGTTGCGTCTTCTTGGTAGGCCTTGGTTGCGGTGCCCGTCGATACGGTGCGTGTCGTCGCGCCGTTGCCGGTGGTGGCCGGGGCTTCGGTGACCGTGTAGCTCTCGGTGCCGACGCCGGGTGGTGTCGTCGGGGCGCAGTAGTAGGGGAGGTCCGCCATCGTCTCGGTGAATGCGGCGGAGTCGCAGGTGTACTGCTTGCCGTCGGTCCCGGTCTCGGTGGTCTGGAACACGCGCTGGGGGTCGGCGTGAACCGACTGGACTTGGATGGGGGTGATGGTGCCGCTGGAGGTGCCGATGCCGGCGAGCTGCACGGCGCCGCCCCAGGCCGGGCCGAGCACGGCGACCGCGCCTGCGCCGCCGGACGGTGCCGCGCATCCGTAGGTGCCGGTTGCACCCCAGATCGACGACCAGCCACCCAATCCGTCCTTGGAGACGGACCCATCGATGCCTTCGTAGTAGAGGACCCCGTTGCCGCTTGCGCCGGTGAGGCACGCGACCTGCACGCCTTGGTGCAGCCCGCTCGGGTCGGTGGCGAATCCCGACAGGGTGATGGTTCCGCCGGCGACCTGCCAAGTCGTGCCGACTTGTGGGCTCGACAGCGACGAGGGCGTGTCCACATCGCGTTGCGCCGGGGTGAGCGTGTTGGGGGTATCTGCGCAGTTCACTCCGTAGGCGGGCCCGAGAGCTTGCATGATCGAGCCCTCGATGCCGGTCTGCGAGCACATCTCGCCCGCGAGGTCGCCGCCGGTGAGTTTCTCGTATACCCCGGCGCCCTGAGCGCCCAACATGAACCCGCCAACTGCGCCGGCCAGGAGCCCACTACCAACCGACAGGCCCGCGGCGCCGGTCGCCGGTAACTCGCCGTCCGCGGCGAGCTGCGCCACGTCCGCTGCGCCCACCTCCGATTCGCCGCCCGCGAGCGCCTCTTCCTCGACGGACCCCATCGCCTGGAGATATTCGGCCTCGGAGTCGTACCCGGCCATTTCCCACGGGGACTGGCCGTACTTGTCTTCGAAGTCTTGGTCTTCGGCCTCGACTTGCGGGTGTTCGGCAAGCCACGACGCGGACCCGATCGACGGCGAGCCGTAGCTCAGATCGCCGTCTGATGCCTGCAGGTCGATGTACTGCACGATGTCGGCGACCTGGGGGGATATCTCGCCCTCGTTCACGAGCCGTTCGAGCGGGAACGCGTCTTCGAGTCCCTCGGCCTCTTCGTACTCGTCCGACAATCCGTTGGGGAACGGCACGCTGGAGTTGTCGTCGTCCATGAGTTCTTGCTCCCACGCGGAGAAGTCCGCGCGCCCTCCGATGCCGTTGCCCCCGGACGAGGAGTCGGCGTACGCCGCCTGTGCCGGCACCGGGGCAATCGCGCCGACGGCGGCGACGACGGCGATGCCGAGGCCCGCGATGAGGGTGCGCAGTTTCATGGCGACCTAACAGGGTGCGATTGGACAGTGTGAGAGCGGTCCCCGCAGGCAGTTGGGTTGCCTGCGGGGACCGTGTGCCTGGCCTCCCTTAGGAGATGAGGCTCTTGACCCAGCGCCAGCCGAAGCCGATCGCGAAGATCACGACGCCGATGCCGACACCGATCGTTCCGACCGAGACGAGCTCGGACTGGAGGTTGGTCGTCGCTGCGTCGAACAGCGAGGTGACCACGTCGGGAGTGCTCATGTCACCTCCTTCCACTTGATAAGCCGACCAGGCGGGCGAGTGTGCCCGCCGCGAGTCCGGCGCCGAACACCGTGAGCAAGCCGCTCAGGGTGAAGATCATGCCGTCGATCTGAGTCACGAGTCGGACCCCCGGAGGATCGAGGTGAGGAAGTCCCAGCAGCGCACGAGCGTCATGGACAGCACCACGGACGGGATGAGGAAGCCCAGGGCGGCGGTGCACGCGTCCATCAGTCGCCTCGGCCGCGCGAACGGACGGCTTCCCAGGCCACGGCCAGCGCGCACACCGGCACCCCAACACCGAACCCGAACAGCCAGGCCCCGACATGTGGCAGCCCCACCGCCCAGCCAGCGCTCATCGCTGGGCCTCGTGAGCTTCGACGAGCGCGCCGCCGCCGAGGATAAGCACGATGCCGATGAGCGCGATGGTCGCGGCCGTCTCGAACCCGACCTCGAACACGTGGACGAGTTCGGCGGCGAATGCTTCGGCGCTCATAGCTTGGGCCAGCCGTGGTACACGAGTTCGCGCACGAGCGCGCAGGCGGCCGCGCAGAGCACGGCGACGCCGATCCGGCTGGCGATTTTCATAGTTTCACCGCGATGAGGACGCCGACGGCGAACACGACGATGACGATCGCCAGGGCAATGAACTGCCACTGATCCGGGGGGAGTGTCGCGATCACGTGGGCGACAGCGATCGGGTCCGCGGTGGGCACCGGAGTAGGTGTGGGCGTCATCGTCACAGTGACTGTGGGGTCGGGCGTGGGGGAGTCGGCCGGGTTCATGCGTCCGCCGCCTTCCGTTTGCGTAACCATCCGATGCCGTCGACCACGAGTTCTGCGGCCGCGACGGTGCCGCGAAACGCGAGCCAGACCATTCCGAACGCGATGCCGGCGGCCGTGCCTGCGGCAGCTCCTGCCTCGACGACCACCTCGGCGTTCATGCGGACTCCCCCTCGTACACGGTTCCGGTCGTCTCGCCCACTGCGCGGGCCGATGGTGCCGCGCCGTTGAATCCGCCGCGGGCCCGGATCCGCGCTTCGCGGGCCTGCGCGTGGCGCACGAGTCGGCCGCGGCGTTGCGCGTTTCGGATCCCCTGCCGGATGGAGCCGACGACGACGTGCTCCACGAGGAACCAGAGCCCCCCGATCATGCCCGCGAGAGCGAGCAATGTAGCGACGGCGTTCACGGTCACGCCGCCTTGACGCCCGCGGCTTCGGCGACCTGGCGCACGTCGTCGGCATCCGCGAAGCGCACGAAGCTCAGGTCGGCGCCGTTCTGCCGGGACTCAGTAACGGTCACGACGATCGCGACGACCTGGCCGACGGAGAACCCGCCGCCGACTTCGCCGGGATGCGGCAGGTCGCGTTCCCAGGCGTTGACCTGGACGCCGCCGCCGGCGGTCTCGACCTCCAGAGACTCGCCGTAATACGGGCGGCGCCCCGAGTCGTCTGCTTGCCGCGCCTGGATTGCGCGGGTCCTGTTCAGCACGCCGAAGATGAGCATCTCCGGTCGCGTTCTCGTGGCGATCGCCATGGTCTCTCTCCTGTCTGTGTCACCCCGACGGGGTGTTCCTTCGTACATGGGAAATCGTGACACTTAACAAGCCCGGGGCGCCCGCCCCACAGCGGGGCGCAAATGGGGGACAGAGAATGCCGGTCGCGGGGGACAAGCGGGCTGCGGGAAGGGGCGCGTCGCCGTATCAGCGGATCCGGCACGCGCTCGGTTACCTCGAGTCGGCGGTGGCGTTGCATCATTCGTCGCCGCATCTGGCCGTCGACATGCTCGAGCAGGCCGTGACGCAGCTCGTGAAGGCGCGGAACCAGCTCGTGGATGTCCCAATCGCGCCGCCCGGTGTGCCCTTTGCGGCCGAGACTGTCCAATCTGCACCGTTGTTCTACGACAAGCCGTGGTTTCCGGCGCGCCGATCGCGCTAGTTGAGAACGATTCTCACGGGCGAGGGCTGACGCGGTGACCATGAATCGGCGTCCGGAAGTTGGGCAGGCGCGGAACGCGTTCCCGGGGGCCTGTGCAGTCGGTCTCGCTCGGGGTTGCACTCCGCTCCGCGGCAGTAAAGGGCGCTTCGCGTCGCTACGCGATGCCCTGCGGGCACCCTTGACAGCCGCTCCACGGAGCGCAGGTCGGCGCATGCCGATTGAAGCCACCACCACCGCGCTACGCGCGCCGGCGGAGATCTTCAACCGCCACACCAAAGGAGAAACCAAATGAGCAACCAGCACCCGCTCACCGTCCAGCAGATGCACCGCATCCTCGACCTCGCCATCGCGCACTCCAGCGCAGTGCGAGACATCCAATACACGGACAGCAACGGCCCGCGCGACTACACCGCCGAAGACGCCGCATGGGGCGACTTCTGCGCCTACGTCACCGAGCTGTGCAACCCCGACCAGCTGCTCCGGTACGTCCTCAGCCCGCGCCCCGAGCAGCCGGGCCAGCCGGCCGCCGAGCCACCCGTCAACGGATGGTCGCCCGAGGACTACGACGGCTGGCAGGACGCCCCCGTCGACCCGGCCAGCCTCATCGACACGGACTGCCGCCAATGAGCACGCGCGCCGCAGCGGCAATCACCTACGCCGCGTTCGCCGTGACCCTCGGCCTCAACATCGCCGCGCTGGTCACCAACGCCCCCTGGTGGGCGGCCGCAGTTCTCGGCTTCTGCTGGGGGCTGAACCTCACGAACGCGACCCGTCTGACCGCGATCGCGAGAGAAGAAGCCCGGTCACGGCGCGAATACGACGCGATCATGCGTCGATACGACGCTCTGCTACGAGCGCAGCGAGGCACCAAGTGAGCGCGGCGCTGAGCTTCTGGCGGTCCTACGACAAGCACGGGCACGCGTTCTACTCCGCCACCGTGCGCGGCACTGGCTCGACGATCGCGATCGCGCAGGAGTCCGCCGCCGCGTTCGCCCTGGAGCTCAACGGCACGCGGCTCAGTACCCACGCGCGTCTCGCGGACGCGAAGCGCGCCGCTGACGCGCTCGCGCTACGCGTCACCGCGGAGCACCATGACCGGATGATCCGGGAGGGTGTCATGCCGCCGGAGATGTTCGAATGCTGACGGTCGAGCAGCGGCAGGAGCTGCTACAGCTCATCAGCAACCAGGCCGGCCACATCGTCGCGCTGCTGCAATGCCGGGGGTCCGGCATCGATAAGGCCGTGCAGCTCGCGCAGGAGCGTGATGAGAACAGCCGTCGTCTTATCAACTTCATCAACGAGTTGACCGACTGGGGCCCGCTCGCCTAACACGCCCCACTGACACAGGCCCCCACGAACGTACGCGGAGGCCTGTGTTGTCGTCACCAGTCGCGCGGGCCGCGTGGGGGAGCGGACGACCACACCTGTCGTGTGATCTCCGCGCGACGTCGGTACTCGTAGTCGAGCCGCCGACGTTGCGCGCGCACCAACGCGCGGCATAGGAACACCGCGCCGACGACGGGTCCGCCAACGAGAATCAACCCGGCGACGATGATGAGAGCGACTGCAACAACGACCACACGGGAAACGTACAGCTCGCGATCGCTGGCTGTGTAGACCCTGTGAAGGGGTCAGGCTTGTAGGTCGAACTGGGACGGGTCCCAGCCCGGGGTGGCGCCGAGCACGCGGGCGAATCCGTCGGCGGTGCGGCGTCCGTCGTTGGTGATCAGGAACCCGGCGCGGCCGACCCAGTGGCCGACCTGGTTCTTCTTGACAACGCGGACCTCTCCGGTGCGCTGGTCGACGAGCGGCCGGCGCAGTTTGCGAATGTACGTGCCTGGCACGGGCGACTCGACCTGCACGCGGACCTTGGGCCGGTCGCCGCGCGGATGGGCGCCATGGTGGCGGCACGGGACTCGGGGGAGCAGCCGGCCTTGCTCGTCGCGGCCGTTGCGGAACTCGACGTGGACGCGCGTCGCGCCGGTCCAGACGTGCAAGCGCCCCCTTCGGACGCAGTTCGCGCCGCAGCGGTCACTACACACGTGTTTGCGTACGCGGATCATCCGGGTGCCGTCATCCTGTCGGCCCGTCAGGCGCTGCGCCTGCGCTCTGGAGAGCTTCTGCGCGTGCCGGATGGCGATATCCGCGTCCGCTGAACTTGATCCGTCGCTCGCGCGTTCTATTGCTCGTAGCACCGATTTGTCGGTGGCGAAACCTTGGTGGCACTCCCATTCGCCGCCGGCCTGAACTTGCTGGCGGTAGTTGAGTAGTCGCAGTGCAGTGGCGAGGCGATCGGGGATCGGTTTGTTGACATATCTGGAATTATCGGCAAGCACGTGTCGATAATTCTCGTCTGAACGGAGTGGTCGCAGTCAGCCTTGCTGTCGCGGCGGCTGGTCGTTGATCAGTACGACCTTGCCCCAACGTGGTCGCGCTTCGGCGAGTCGGTGCGCGTCGGCAGCCCGAGTGAAGGGGAAGACACCGCGGATGGGGACGGTGAATCTCCCTCGGCGCACGAGCTCCGCGGCCTCTGTGAGGCCCATACGTCCATCGGCTTCGCCGGCAAGAGCGCCTCGGGTGAGTTTGACTCCGTACTGCGTGGCGTTGAAGTCTGCGATCGTGACGACGCGTTCTGCATCGCCGGTCAGCGCGATCAATGCCGGAAGAACGCCGGCTCCTGACGCGTCGAGCGCGGCATCGACTGCGCCCAAGCCTGCTGTCCGGAGCTCGTGCGCGAGGTCGGCACCGGCCGGGAGCGCGGCAACTCCGGGCCGCGCCTCGACCACCTTCAGGGTCTCTGCGCGTGCGGTCCCGATGACGCGAGCGCCGCGTCCGGTCGCGAGCTGTGCGGCGATCGCCCCTACACCGCCGGCAGCGCCATCAATGAGCACCGTGTCGCCGGCGGTGATCTGCAGAAGGTCGAGTGCTCGGGTGGCGGTTTCGACGGAGGTGCCCGCCGCACCGGCTTGCTCCCAGGGCATCGCGGCGGGCTTAGCGGCCCACATCGACAGGATCGCGTACTCGGCCGTTGAACCGCCGAAGTCTGTGAGGGCGACCGATCCGTAGATCTCGTCGCCGACACCCGTGCTGGTGACGCCCTCTCCAACGGCCACGACGGTGCCTGCTGCGTCAAGACCCGGCACGTGCGGTAGCGGGACAGTGAGGGCGCTGCTCCCGGCGCGGAGAGCAAGGTCGACCGGTGAGATCCCTGCCGCGCGGACATGGATCAGCACGGTACCGGGCGCTGGCGCTGGGACCCGGCGGCGTGCCAGCTGGAGAACCGAAGGCCCTCCATGGCGGTCGAAATGCACGGCGATCATCTCTGGTGAGTTGGTGTCATGAGCCACTTCGCTACGGTAAAGAGCAAACGGAGCGGGTGATCCGATACGCCCGGAAACGAGACACAGCATGGCTGAAACGACTCAGAAGCCGCGCGCCGACGCGGTCGAGAACCGACGTCGCTTGGTGACGGCAGCTGGCCGTGCGCTGCGCTCGGGTGGAGTGGACTTCTCCATGCGCTCCGTAGCCAAGGACGCAGGGGTCGGCATCGCCACCGCCTACCGGCACTTCCCGTCCAAGACGGCACTGCTCGAGCAGGTGTTCGCAGCGCAGGTCAGCGCCTGCTCTGCGATGCTGGATCGTGCCGCGTCAGATCCGGACCCCGGCAACGCGATCCGAGACGTCATCGCGTGCTTCGCTGACATGCAGGTCGAGCAGCCGGGCCTGCTCAGGAGCCTGTTGACAGCTACCGGGCGAGATGCACCGTTCGTTGCTTTGAGAGCCCAGCACTCCGCGGCCCTCGCGATGATCGTGGCGCGCGCCGAGGCGGCCGGAGCGATTCGCTCCGGCACGACGGTGCACGACGTGCGCGTCGGCTTGATGGCGATGACCGCATTCGCCGGCGACCATGACGGCCCCGATCGGCCCCCAGTTCTCACCCTGCGCGACCTTCTCCTTCGCGCCCTGAACCCGTAACCAGAATCCTCAAACGATCATGCTGTGCCTCGATTCCACGATGGCCGCGGGCGCCCGTCACTCGGCAACTACTTGATCGTCCAGTCGGCCTTCGTCGAGGTCCAGCCGCCGTCCGCCTGGATCACCACGATCGACGCGCCGGCGAATCGCTTCGATCCGTCGCTGATGTTCCCGTTCGGGTTGCCGGCGCTGTATTGCATGAGATTGAACCAGCCCTCTTCGGCCGGCCCGTCGTAGGTGGTGTGCCAGGTGCCTGCCGGGCCGTCGTAGCGAAACACGCCGTAGCCGGTGCCGCTCGCTCCGGCGGCGGTCAACTCGGGGGCTGAGCTGAACGGGGCGAGCGAGATCTTCCATGCGCCGGTCGCCCTGATCTCGAGCTTGGTCGGCCCGCTCGCGATCGGCAGGCCCCAGGCGGACGTGCCGCCCTGCTTCCCCGCGTCGGGCTGATCGTTGAACAGCTCGGCCGCCTCGACGTACTTGCCGTCGACGGTCAGGAGTTCTTCGACGGCGTAGTGCGGGCTTGTGGTCGTGAAGGTCGCGATGCCGCCTTGCGCGGGGAGACTGATGATCTTGTCACCCGAGCCCGTGACCGTTGCCGGGGCGAAGCTGCCCCACTGGGTGTCGTACCAGTTGGGCGCCGGGGTGTTCGACGCGTGAGGCGAATCGGTGGTGGCCGAGCACCCGGTGACGGTGAGGCCGACCGTGCCAAGAAGGGCCCCAGCAATGACGGCGGCAACGGTCCGACGGAGGGCGGCGGGGTGCATAGAAGCATCGAATCAGCGGCGCCGCAAGACGACCAGTCGCATCTTCTGCCGACACGCGAAGGAGGCGCTCGTCGGGCGAGCTTCGTGAGCGAGACCTGCTGCTCGACTCAGTATCGGGCTGCGTCCTCGGCGAGGCGCGGCACCCGTTCCGCTCCGTCGTGAATGCCAAGCCCTGGCAGGCACAGCAGCCAGTATCTCCATACCCGCAGTTCGAGGTCCTGCATGTTGGTGAGTCGCCTCGCGGCGTCCTGCGCTCCAGCGAACACTTCGACGAGCACTTCGGCAGCCGCCTCGGCGTCGAGGACGGAATCGAGCTCCCCGAGAGAACCGGCCTCGGCGAGCAGGCGCGTCGTCATGTCGATCCACCCGACGAACGGCGTCGGCAGCTCCACGCCCTGCAGCCCGGGGTCGCCGAGCAAGCTCAGGGCGGCGCGCACCAGCACGTCGTCACGGAACCGCGCCGCGACGACGAAGGCGAGCACGATCAGCGCATCGATGCCGTTGTAGCCCCCCGCGCGCACTGCCGCCAGAACGTCTTCCCATTGCGCGTACTGCGTTTCGATCACCGCGCGGGCAAGCGCTGCCTTCGACGCGAAGTGATATCGCATCGCGCCCTTCGTCTTCCCGACTCGCGCGGCGATCGTCGAAAGCGAGGCTGCGGCGTAGCCGGCTTTGTCGAACTCGGCGGCGGCCGCTTGAATGAACGCATCACGGCGCGGGATGACGTTCGGGTCAGGCATAGTGGCCTCAGCCTAAAGCCGAGCCGACGACAGGCGACAGCAGCAATCTCTGCCCGACCCGCAGCAGGCGCCACCACTGCACATCGGATGCCTGGCGGCGAGCGCGCGCATGAGCCATGCTCGGGCTGTGGGTGAGATTCACATCGATCTGTTCACGTCGCTCGATTTCGTCGCTCAAGCCCCGGGGCGCCGTGAGGAGGATCTCGACGGGGGTTTCCGGTTCGGCGGCTGGCAGGCGCCGCTGAGCGATGAGCTCGTCGGCTCGCAGGTCCTCGCGGGCATGGACGGCCTCGATGCGCTGCTGCTCGGCCGGCGCACCTACGACATCTTCGCGAGCTACTGGCCGCTGCGGACGGACCCCGACAACCCGATCGCGTCGCTGTTCAACCGTGTGCCCAAGTATGTGGCGTCGCGAAGTGCCCTCGCGCTCGACTGGGCCGGCTCGGAACTGCTCTCTCTTGACATAACGAAGTCCGTTGCCGAGCTTCGCAGCCGCCATCAGAACATTCACGTGATCGGCAGCCTCGACTTCGTGCAGACCCTGCTGCACGAGCAGCTCTTCGACCGGTTGAACCTCTGGGTGTATCCAGTGCTTCTCGGCAGCGGAAAACGGATCTTCGCGGATGGCGCGGTGCCCACCTCGCTGCGCCTCACCGAACCCGCGGTCACCTCCCCCGCGGGTGTCGTCGCCCTGCACTACGCGCTCGTGGACGGCGAGCCCGAGACCGCTGACATGACGGACTGACGCACTCGCCCCGCGTTCTCGGCGAACGCGTCGATGTCGGCGGCATCGGAGCGCGACTGCAGAAGCACGGTGGTCGCCCCTGCTGCCATCACCTCGAGCACGGTCTGCGCGACGGATTCCGGTGAGCCGAGCGCCGCATAGCGCCTGTCCCCCGTGAAGTTCCAGCGGTCGAACTCCGCCGCCATACGCTCGCGGGCGCCGTCACCGAACTCGGTCATCAGGAACACGACGACCTCGAACGCCCCCGCCACACCGGCACCCTCTCGCGCGGCGCGGGCTCGATCGACGCTCTCATGCACCATGTTCGCGCTCCACCCGCCGGTCAGCACGAGCCCGTCGGCGACCTCGCCGACCAGCGCTGTCGTCTTCGGCCCCTCGGCCGCGGCAAGGACCGGCACGGCCGACTCCGGCGGCCACGTGAGCCGAACACGATCGAGCTCGACGTAGCGCCCCGAGACGTTCAGCTCGTCACCCGTGAGCAGGCCGCGCAGCGCCGGCACGTATTCGCGCATCAAGCTGAGCGGTGACGCGACCCGTGCACCCGCCTGCCCCATCCACTCGAGCACGCCGTGCCCGACGCCGACACGGGCGCGCCGTGGATACAGCCGTTCGATCGTCGCGAGCTCCATCGCGAGGAGTGCGACATTGCGCAGCGGCATCGGCAGGATTCCGACCCCGACCCGAAGCCGCTCGGTGGCGGCGAGCGCCGCGACGACCGACGCGACGCCGCTCTGCTTGAAGCAGTCTTCCCAGACCCACAGCTCGTCGAGCCCGGCGTGCTCCGCGGCTCTCGCCGCCTCGGGCAGTCTTTCGGGTGCCGAGGATGGCTGGAAGATCATGCCGAGCGAGGTCATGGCACCACGGTACGGCTCGCCACCGACATGCCATCGGGCTGCGCGCCAGGCGGGCCGTTAGACCGGCAGATGCCGCGCCCACCAGTCGAGGATGACCTCGAAGCGCTGCAGCCGGTGGCGCGGCCTGCCGCCGCGACTCAATTCGTGGTTCTCCCCTGGGAAGACGACCAGCTCGGTCTCGATGCCGTTCCGCTTGAGCGAGTGGTAGTACCGCTCGGCTTGACCAAGCGGACAGCGCAGATCCTGCTCCGAGTGCAGCACGAGTGTCGGCGTGGTCACCTGTCCGACCTTCGCCTGCGGGCTCTGCTCGTCGATGTGCGCGCGCTCCTCCCCCACGTACTGATCGCTGAAGAACGAGCCGATGTCACTCGTGCCGACGAAGTACTCGGGGTCGAGGTAGCCCCGCTCGACGATGGCGGCGCTCCACCGATGGTCGTGCGCGATCGTCCACGCGGTGAGATAGCCGCCGTACGACCCGCCGAGAATACCCGTGCGCGAGCCGTCGAGGCGCGGGTCTGCGGCGATGGCCGCGTCGAAGAACGCGAGCACGTCGTCGAGATCGACGGTGCCCATGGCATGGCGGATGCTTCGCCCGTGGCTCTCCCCGTACCCACGGCTGCCCCGCGGATTGCAGTACACGACCGCGTAACCCGCGCCGACGAGAACCTGCGTCTCGTCGAACAGGTGCACGCCGTATTCGGCGAACGGGCCGCCATGGATCATGAGCAGGACGGGGTGCGGACCGTCGCCCTCGGGCACGGCGACCCAGCCGTGCACCGGGTACCCGTCAGCGCTCGCCGTCTCGAGCTCGAACGGCGTGGCGACGCCGGTCGCGCGCAGCTGCGCGGAGAAATCCGTCAGTCTCCGCAGGCCGTCCGACTCGATGACACCCACGTCACCGTAGCTGCCCGGGTCGGCATAGGAGACGACGATCGCCGGGCCTCCGGCATCCGCCCCGCTGATGTCGATGTCGCCCGCGGTCAGGGACGTGACCGCCCCCGACACGTCGACGCGCAGCAGCTGGTGGGTACCGCGCCTGCCGTCGACGACCAGCACCGAGCCCTCGGGTCGTGGCACGATCACCGGCTGCGTGCCGCCACTGCCGATGTCGTACTGCGCGGGATCGGTGAGACGGCGCGGCGCGGCCGCCGGTTCGTCGATCACGTACAGCGACGAGTTCCGGCCCACGAAGTCGAGGCCGTCTTCGCCGAGGTCGGAGGCAAGGAAGAAGAGCCGCCCGTCGTCGCCGTAGCGAAGGGTGTCGATCTGGAAAGAGCCGTGAGAGATGGTGGCGTCGACCGCGTCGCCGTCGCCCGAGGCGGGGAGCAGCACGACGCTCGAAATGAGGTCTTCGTCACGCGTCGGGTGCACCGACGCCACCGCCGCGATGGTCTCGCCGTCAGGTGAGAAGGCGAAGGCGCCGTGATCGACCTCGTGCTGTGACACGCGCCGCGGCTCGGCGACGACAGGGCGCGGCTCGGCCGGCCCCGACGCGGAGGCGACGGGCTGCACGACCGGCTCGGCCTGCACGTCGGGCACCCGCACGATGAACAGCAGCTCGGGTCGGTCGCGGTAGTAGCCGAGACCGTTGGCGGTGCGGTTGAAGGTGTCGAAGCGTCGGGGCGGCTCAGCATCCGCCCCGACGCCCTCGACCGTGCCGTACCTGCCGGGCTCGGGCTCGCGGCTAGCGAACGCGAGGTTCGCGCCGTCGGGCGACCAGGCAAGCGCGCTGACGCCGAGCTTGCGGTCCGTGACCTGCACGGGTTCCCCGCCGCCCGCGTCGACGACGTAGAGCTGCGGGGGCACTCCCGGCGCGGCTCGCAGGAACGCGATCAGCCGGCCGCTGGGCGAGAACTGCGGCTCCGTGTCGCGGAAGCCGCGCGTCAAGCGGAACGCATTGCCGCCGTGCGCGGACAGCGGCACGATCCACAGCTGGCCGACGTATGCGTCCGCGTCGAGGTCGGGCCGCGTGACGGCGACCACGGCCACGCCACCGCGGGGATGCACTGAGGGCGCGGAGACGGAGTTGATCAGCGGCAGGTCGCTCGGCTGCACGATCGCTACTCCCCCGCGCGCTCGTCGGCTTCGAATCCGGTGGTGTCGCCCACGAGGCGCGTGTGATCGGCCCCCACCGGCTCGACGGCGGCGAGCGCCACCTCCGCGGCGAACTCGGCGACGTTGTACAGCTTGCCGGCGGCCTCGCGTCGCTGCTCGATGGCGGCCGGGTTCATGCGGTTGAGCAGCGTCGCGGTGATCGTGCCCTCGATCATGTCGCCGGAGACGACGACGAACTCGACGCCGCGCGTCTCGAGCTCGGGAATGTGCTCGCGCAGCGCGTCCTCGCCGGCACGCTTCGAGGTCGCCACGGCCACGTACTCGGGCATGGTCGGCGTCGTGCGGATGAAGTGGGCCTGGTGGCTCGTGACGAACACCACGCGGCTGCCCGGGTTGAGCAGCGGCAGCGCCGCCTGCAGCACGTTCACCTGCGCGTCGCGGTTGAGGCGCAGCGCGTAGTCCTCGCCCATGTCGGCCTCCATGCCGCCGGAGGCGTTCAGCACGAGGACGTCGAGCCCACCCCACGCTTCCTTCACCTTCTCGAACAGCTGGGCGACGGATGCCTGATCGGTGAGGTCCGCGCCGATCACCAGCGCCTCGGCACCCTTCTCAGCGAGCTGGGCCTGCAGCTTGACGGCCCGGGCTTCCTTGTTCCGGTAGTTGATGACGACCCGGGCACCGGCCTCCGCGAAGTAGGACACCGTGTCGGCGCCGATGCCGCGGCTCGAGCCGGTCACGAGAATGCGCTTGCCTGCGAGTGAGCCGGGGGCGAGAGGATTGGTCACGAGCTTCTCCAATTGGCGGTGAGAACTGGGAAAAAGATTCCCACCTGCGACGATACCAATGCGGATATCGTGGCCATCATGGCTGGGTTCGAGTGGGTTATCTGGGCCGGCCTCATCGTCGTCTTCGTCGCCGTCGCGATGATGACGGCGGAGATCGAGTTCATGCTGCTCGCACTGGGCTCGCTCGGCGGCCTGGTCGCCGAGCTGCTCGGCGCGCCGTGGTGGCTCGCCACCGTGATCGCGGCGATCATCGCCGTGCTCGGCACGTTCCTGCTGCGTCCGCGGTTCCTGAACCTGCTGAGGCGCAGTTCCGATCCGACGAAGAGCAACATCGATGCGATCATCGGCAGCACAGGGCATGTGCTGATCCCCGTCACGGAGACCAGCGGCCAGGTCAAGCTCGGCAACGGCGAGACCTGGAGTGCACGCGTGCCCGAGGGCATTCAGATGGTGCTGCAGCCGGGCGCCGGTGTGCGTGTGCTCGCGGTGGACGGGGCATCCGTCATCATCGAACCCGAATCGAGCGGCGCTCAGCTCAGCTGACGCGGCTCACAACAGAAAGGGCGCCATGAGCGCAGAGACCGTCATCGTGCTGGTCGTCATCATCGTCGTCGTCATTTTCGTACTGGTGACGCTGTTCCGCGCGATCCGCATCGTTCCGCAGGCGCGCGCCGGCGTGGTCGAGCGGCTCGGCCGCTACCACAAGACGCTGCTGCCCGGCCTCAACCTGCTCATCCCCTACGTCGACCACCTCCGGCCCCTCATCGACCTGCGCGAGCAGGTCGTCTCGTTCCCGCCGCAGCCCGTGATCACCGAGGACAACCTCGTGGTTTCGATCGACACGGTCATCTACTTCCAGGTGACGGATGCCCGAGCCGCCACCTACGAGATCGCGAACTACCTCGCGGCCGTCGAGCAGCTCACGACCACGACGCTGCGTAACGTCGTCGGTGGCCTCAACCTCGAAGAGGTGCTGACGAGCCGCGACAACATCAACTCGCAGCTGCGCATCGTCCTCGACGAGGCGACGGGCAAGTGGGGCATCCGCGTCGGACGCGTCGAGCTCAAGTCGATCGACCCGCCCGCATCGATCAAGGACTCGATGGAGCAGCAGATGCGCGCGGAGCGCAGCCGCCGCGCCGCGATCCTGACCGCCGAGGGCACGAAGCAGTCCGAGATCCTCAACGCGGAGGGCTTCAAGCAGGCCGCGATTCTCCGCGCCGAGGGCGACAAGCAGTCGGCGATCCTGCGGGCGGAGGGCGAGGGCCAGGCGATCGGCACGGTCTTCACCGCCATCCACGCGGGAAAGCCCGACGACCTGCTGCTTACCTATCAGTACCTTCAGACGCTGCCCCAGATCGCGAACGGGCAGGCCAACAAGGTCTGGATGATTCCGGCCGAGCTCACCAAGGCGCTCGGCGGCATCGGTGCAGCGTTCGGTCCGAAACTTCCGGGCGGCGCGGCCGAGTCGACCGGTGCCGCCGCGGCGCAGGCCGCACCGCCGGTCGCGCCCGCGCCGGAATCTCCGAAGGACTAGCGCTCTGGCCCGCACCGGCCGCGACCGCGGTTTCTTCGCACCGGGCACGCCCCGCGTGTTCGCGCACCGCGGCCTCGCGACCGACGCTCCCGAGAACACCCTGCTCGCGTTCGCGAAGGCGCTGGCGGCCGGCGCGGACTACATCGAGACCGATGTCCACGTGTCTGCCGACGGTGTCGCCGTCATCAGCCACGACCCCGGGCTCAAGCGACTCACCGGGCGTCCCGAGCGGATCTCCCAGCTCACGAAAGCCGAACTGGCCAAGGTCGATCTCGGCGAAGGGCAGAGCTACTCGACGCTCGCCGAGGCGCTCGACGGATTCCCCGACGCTCGCTTCAATCTCGACGTCAAGACTCGTGCTGCCGCGCAGGCCACGGCGCGCGCCATCATCGCCACCAACGCGTCGCAGCGGGTGCTCGTCACCAGCTTCGACGACGCGACGCGCGCGGCGACCGTTGCGGCGCTCGGCGGCGAGCACGCGGTGGCGAGTTCCGCGTCGCAGCGCGGGGTGATCCTCGCCCTGATCGGGGCGTGGCTCGGCCTTGGCTTCCTCGTCCGCACCGCGCTCGGCGGTGTCGACGCGGTGCAGGTGCCCGAGCGGCGTGGGCCGTTGCGCGTCGTCACACCGCGCTTCATCGACGCGGTGCGCCGTGCCGGGGTCGAGGTGCACGTGTGGGTGGTCAACGATGAGAACGACATGCGGCGGCTCATCGTCCAGGGCGTCGACGGCATCGTGACCGATCGCGCAGATCTTGCTGTGAGGGTTGTCAAGGACCTGGCAAACCCCTGAGTCTATCGCTTCACTGGGAAGCCCAGTGAACGCGAGGACGTTCCGTCCAACGAATACGTCTCGAAGCGTGAAGGAGTCCTGATGGCAGATCGTAGCCTGCGCGGTATGAGGCTTGGAGCTCAGAGCTTGCAGAGCGAAGAGGGCGTCAGCTTCTCGCCGCGTGCCAGCTATACGTACGTCTGTTCCCACTGCGGCCGCGAGACCGCCATGGTCTTCGCGGCCGAGGCCGACGCCCCTGACACCTGGGAGTGCCGGTACTGCGGACGCGACGCCACCCTGCTGATCGACGACAAGCCTGTCGAGGTGGACCGTGCCGAGGCCAAGGCCGCGCGCAGCCACTGGGACATGCTGCTCGAACGTCGCACCGAGGCCGAGCTCGAGGAGCTCCTCCAGGAGCGCCTCAACTACCTGCGGTCCCGCCGTGGGCAGGAACAGCAGGCGTAGTCGACCGGCATCGTCAGCGGTTGAGTTTTGTGAGGGCCGGGTCCGTCAGGGCCCGGTCCTTTCGTCGTGCGAGCAACAGCACGAAGCATCCGATCAGCCCCGCTCCCCCGAGCGTCGCAGCGCCGAGCTCCAGGCCCGAGCCGAGGCGCACGGCCGGGGTGATGCCCGTCGCGAGCGGAACCTCGGCCACGAGAGTGCCCGGCTTGTACGCCGCAGTCGAGGTGATCGTGCGACCCGTCGGGCCGATGATCTGACTCGTGCCCACCGTGGAAATGTTGACGACCGACCGATCGGCCTCGACCGCGCGCATGCGTGCGATCGCGAGCTGCTGCACGTTCTCCTCGGTGCGGCCGAAGTCGGCGTTGTTCGTCTGAGCGAGGATGAGCTGCGCTCCCCCGTCGATCATCTGCGGGATCTGCCGGTCGTCGGTGATGTCGAAGCAGATCGAGATGCCGGCCTTGATTCCGTTGATGTCGAACACGTTCGGCCGAGTGCCCGGCGAGTAGCCGCGCTGCACGAGGTCGACGAGGTGCGGCGCCAGCAGATGGAAGAACGCCCGGTCGGGTATGTACTCCCCGAACGGCACCGGAAGCTGCTTGTCGTACTGCGCGAGCTTGCCCGTGCCGTCCCACAGCAGCGACGAGTTGTACGTCTTCGGCCCCGCGTCGGTGATCGCACCGACGACGAGCGGCGCGCCGAGCGCCTTCGAGAACGCGCTCAGCACCGCGGCGCTGCTCGCGTTCGCGAGCGGGTCGAGGTCGGCGCTGCCCTCCGGCCAGACCACCATGCTGAACTTGCCCTTCTGCAAGAGCGGAAGAGTGGCGTCGAGCTGTGCCTCCTCGACGTCGCCGAGTCGATGAGGTTGAAAGTAGCCGGCAGGCCCGTTGCCCTGCACCGCGGCCACGCGAGTGGTGCCGTGGGCGCTGCTCGGAAGAGCGGGTACGGATGCGAGTGCCAGGGCGCTCACGATGGGAACGAGGGCGCGTGTTGCCCACGTGAGACCGCCCTCCTGAGCGAACGCGATCGCGAACGCCGTCACCCAGACGAGCAGAAAGCTCAGCCCGGCGACCCCGACATAGGCGACGAGGTGGGTGAACGGGCTCGCCGACTGGGTATAGGCGACGCGACCCCACGCGAAGCCCGTGAAGGGCCAGTGGTCGGTCACGAGCTCGCGAAGCGTCCAGAGTCCCGCGAGCACTATCGGAAGCACCACGAGGCGCCCGAGACGCCCCGGTATGGCGCGCGGCACGAAACGGTAGGCGAGCGTGTACAGCAGCGCGCCGACCGCCCAGAGTGCGCCCTCAGTGGCTGAGAGAGCCAGCCACGGCGCGGGCCCGAGGTACAGCCCGGTCCACGCCACGTCGGTGAGGAAGAACGCGAGACCGCCCACGAAACCGACGAGGAGCGCGCTCCAGGCTCTGCGGCCCTGCTGGGCGTACAGCAGCAGCGCGACGCCGGGAAAGACGAGCGGCCACCACGAGAGGGCCGGGAACGCACCGTCGAAGACGACCCCGCCGGCCGCCGAGCAGATCAGCGCCGCCCACAGCGGAAGGCCATGACCCGTGCGGGCGGTGAACAACGGGTGCGGGGGGCGCCGCCGCTCGCCGGCCGCCGCGCGTCTCCGCGGCTCGAGCTTGCGAAGCATCCGTCTGCTAACCCACGCTCGAATACGCGACGATGCCGCGCCGCACCGAGTCGAGCGCCTGCCGGGCCGTGCGGCCGAGCTGACCGTCGGCGACCATCGACAGCTGATCCAGCAGATCGATGGTCTGCTTCGACCACCGCACGAAATCGCCGGCCGCCAGCTCGGCCTGCTCAAGCACCCGCTCGAGACTCTGGCCGCGGGCCCAGGCGTGCATCGCGGGCGTGAGCCCGATCGACAGAGGGTCGCTGCCCGCGAGCCGATGCTCGCGCTCAAGATCGTCGAGCTCGGCCCAGAGCTTCTGCGTCGCGTCGAGCGCTTCGCGGAATCGCCCCTTCGGCAGGAAGCGCTCGGGCACGTCGACCTCGTCACGGCGCGGCTCGAAGACGAGGGCGCACGCCATCGCCGCGAGGCTCGGGGCATCCAGTCCGTCCCACAGGCCGTGGCGCAGGGATTCCGCGACGAGCAGGTCGCGCTCGCCGTAGATGCGCCTGAGCCGGCGGCCGTGCACGGTGAGCTTCGTCTGCCCGTCGTCGCCGACCCGCAGGTAGTCGATCTCGAGCAGCACCTCGCTGACGCGGTCGAAGACCCGGGCCACCGCACCGGTGCGGCTGCGGATCTGCGAGTTGAGCTGGTCGGTTTCCCGCTTCAGTCGCCACCACCGCTCGGCCCAGCGGGCGTGATGCTCACGCTCGGAACACCCGTGGCACGGGTGGTGGCGCATGTCGGTGCGCACCGCGGAGAGCTCGTGCTGCAGTCGCGCCTTGGCCGCGTTCGACTCGCCGCGCATCTTCGCGTTCTGCTTCTCGAGGTCGCTCACCCGGCGGCGCAGCGCGGCATACTCGGCGAAGTCGCCGAGATGGCACTGCATGGCTTTCTCGTAGCCTGCGAGGGACTCCTCACGCTTGCGCACGGTGCGCGCGAGATCGACGACCGCCCGGTCGGCCTGGAACTGGGCGAACGACGACTCGAGCACCTCGCGAGTGCGCTCGCGCCCGAACTGCTCGATCAGATTGACCGCCATGTTGTAGGTCGGCCGGAAGCTCGAGTTCAGGGGGTACGAACGGCGTGATGCGAGCGCCGCGACCGCTTGCGGGTCCATGCCGGCCACCCACTGGATCACCGAGTGGCCCTCGACGTCGATGCCGCGACGCCCGGCGCGGCCCGTCAGCTGCGTGTACTCCCCGGGGGTGATCGGCACGCGGGCCTCACCGTTGAACTTCTCGAGCTTCTCGAGCACCACGGTGCGCGCGGGCATGTTGATGCCGAGCGCCAGTGTCTCTGTCGCGAACACCACCTTCACGAGCTTGCGCTGGAAGAGCTCTTCGACGACCTCTTTGAAGGCGGGAAGCAGCCCCGCGTGGTGTGCCGCCACGCCGCGCTGCAGGCCCTCGAGCCATTCCCAGTAGCCGAGCACCGCGAGATCCTCATCGAGCAGCGTGCGGGTGCGCTCCTCGACCAGTTGCCTGATCTCCTCGCGCTCCCAGCCTTCCGTGAGACGGATGCCCGCGCGCAGCACCTGCTGCACCGCCTGGTCGCAGCCGTTGCGGCTGAACACGAAGAAGATCGCGGGCAGCAGGCGCCTGCTGTCGAGCAGGCCGACCAGTTCAGCGCGGTCCATGCGGAAGCCGTGCCCGGCGAACGCCGCGCCGTGACGGCGGCCGCGATCGGAGGCGGCACGCCCGCCGGACGGCCTGCCGCCCGCCCGCGCGAGCTGAACGAGCTCGGGGTTGACCTTGATGGCGGAGTCGCGGCCGGCACCCTCGAACAGGTCGACGAGCTTCGACCGCACGAGCACATGCTGGTCGAGCGGCACGGGCCGTTCCTCCGACACGATGACGTCGGTGTCGCCGCGGACCGCCTGCAGCCAGTCGCCGAACTCTTCGGCGTTGCTCACGGTCGCCGACAGCGACACGAGCCGCACCTGCTGCGGCAGGTGGATGATGACCTCTTCCCAGACGGCACCGCGGAAACGGTCGGCGAGATAGTGCACCTCGTCCATCACCACGTAGGCGAGGCCGGGCAGCAGGTCCGAGCCGGCGTAGAGCATGTTGCGCAGCACCTCGGTCGTCATGACGACGACGCGGGCCCGCGAGTTCACATTCGTGTCGCCGGTGAGCAGACCGACGTCTTCGGCGCCGTACCGCTCGACGAGCTCGTTGTACTTCTGATTCGACAGCGCCTTCATCGGAGCCGTGTAGAAGACCTTCTCGTCGGGGGTCGACATCGCGAGGTGCACCGCGAACTCGGCGATGGCGGTTTTGCCGGCGCCCGTGGGGGCGGCCACCAGCACGCTGCGGCCCGCCTCGAGGCTCGCGCACGCGTCGAGCTGGAAGGGGTCGAGGTCGAAGCGCAGCAGCGCGCGGAAATCGTCGAGCTGCGGCGACCGGGAGCGGGTCCTCGCGGCCGCGAAGCGCTCGGACGGCGAGAGGTGGTCGGTCACGCTGCCAATGCTAGGCGAGCGTGCTGTCATGCAGCCTTACGCGAACTCCGCGTCGAACTTCGCGGCCGACTGCGCCTTCCGCTTGTCGTGCAGCCACGCGAAGCTCGCCGCACCGAAGTAGAGCACGATGAGCGGAACGGCCAGCATCATCATCGAGATCACGTCGGTCGACGGCGTCGCGAGCGCCGCGAACAGGATCGCGCCGAGGATCGCCCAGCGCCATGCCTTCCAGATGGCGCGCGCGGACAGGATGCCGATCATGTTGAGCAGCACGATGAACACCGGCGTGACGAACGCCACGCCCACCGCGAGCACGAGCTTCAGGACGAAGCTGAAGTAGTCGCTCGCGGTCAGGATCGTCGCGTCCTGCGTGGGCGCGAAGCTCGCGAACAGCGTCACGATGTGCGGTGTCACGTACCAGCCGAACGCGCACCCGCCGAGGAACAGCGGGATCGCGGAGAAGAAGAAGCCGAAGACGTACCGCTTCTCCTTGCCCGTGAGCCCTGGGGTCAGGAACGCGAAGATCTGGTAGAGCCAGAGCGGGCTCGAGATGATGATGCCGATGTAGATCGACAGCTGCATGCGCAGGTCGAACGCGGCCGTGAGGGACGGGTAGTTGATCGTCGCGTCGCGGTGGCGCGCGATCTGGTGGATCGGCTCGCTGAGGGCAGACCACACGAAGGGCTGAAGAAACCAGCCGATGACCGCCGCGACCAGAATCCCGGCGGCGGCGATCATCGCACGATTGCGGAACTCGATGAGGTGCTCACCGAGCGACATCCGCCCGTCGGTGTCCCTCGAGGCGCGCCCGGCCTTGGTGGACGGGCTCACGGCTTACTTCTTGTCGTCGCTGGGGGTGGTGGTCGTCGTCGTCGACTCGGTCGAACGGGCCACGCTGCCCTCGTCCTCGTCGTTCTTCTTGGCGACTTCCTTGCGGAAGACGCGGACAGACTGAGCGATGCCCTTCGATACTGCCGGGAGCCGCGATGCTCCGAACAACAGCACGAGGATGAGCACGATGATCAGCAGGTGAAGACCGCCAAGATCTCTGAAGAAGCCCATGGTTTTTCCTTTTGCAGGGGTTTGAGTGTGATGCCTAGTGCGGGTATCCCGAGCAGTCTAAACGCATTATGCGAACGTGCTTCGATACTGAGTGAGTCCAGCCAGCGCCCATTCAGCGACCTCGCGGCGAGCCTCCGGTGGTCCCACGACGACGAGCAGGCCCGCGAGCGAGGAAACGAGCCGTTTCAGGCTGTGAAAATGGGCGACTCGGATGCGTGTGCGCACGAAGCCCTCGCCGTCGGGCGTGAGCGTACCCCCGTTCTGGAGGTATTCAGCGAAGCCCGGGATCGCGCTCGTCGCGAGGCGCACCTCGACGACGAGGTCGTGATCGCTCGGGTCGAACAGGGTCTCGGAGAGCACGACGTCCGCCGCCGTGTGCTGCACGGGGATCGTCGTCGCGGTGAGATCCGCCATCCGGTCGACGCGGAAGTTGCGCAGCTCCCGCCGCTTGTGGCACCAGCCGCGCAGGTACCACACGTCGTCGCGGCTCTCGAGGCGCAACGGGTCGACGGGCCTCCGCTCGCGCTCCCCCCGTGCGTTCAGGTAGTCGAAGTCGATGCGCGTGGAAGTGGCGAGAGCCGCGCGGATCAGCTCGAGCGAGGCATCCGCTACGGGGTTGCCGATCGCAACCGATGGCGGCGTGGCGGATGCTCCCCGCGCCAGCTTCGCGATGAGACCGTCGAGCGCCTCGGTGTCGGCCGTTCCCGGGATCGCCTGCAGATACTGCAGGCCCGCGATCAACGCGGCCGCCTCACGCGCCGAGAAGCGCGGCGCGTCGTCGATCACGACGCGGTTGGTGATGAAGATCTCGTCGCGCTCGTCGAGCGCGTCCCAGTCGATGTCGAAGAGGTCCTCGGGGCCGTAGGTCTTCGTGCTGCCCGGCACGCCCATGCCGGTGATGCGCTCGACCTGCGCGCGCATGTCCTTCTCGGGAATGGCGAAGTGCGCCGCCGCATCCGCCACCGACACGCCGGGGTGATCGATGAGGTACGGCACGACGGAGAGCAGGAACGCCAGCCGGTCGGCCGCGTATGCGGGACGCGGGCTCATGCGGCACCGCTCTCGGTCGCGCGGTGGACGAACTCCGTCGACTCGAGCCGAGAGATGACCGCCTGCTTCAGCGAGTCCGGCTCGATCACGAGGACCTCGGGCCCGTAGCTCGCGAGCTCGTCGGCGAGCAGCGCCAGGTCGCTGTAGTGCACGACGAGGACACGCTCGTCGGCGGTCGTCGCGCCATATCGCTTGCCGAGGCGCATCGCCGCGTCGCTGCCGGGCTCGACCGACACGGTCGCGGTCTGCCGCCCCCAGAGCTTCTCGAGCTCGGAGAGCGCCTCGGCAGCGTGATCGCCGGCCGGTGGCTCGAATCGCTCGCGGGTGGCGGTGACGTCGCCCACGATCCGAGACAAGAGGAAGTTCAGCCTGTGATCCGCGAAGTCGAGACCCATCAGCAGCCACCGCCCGCGGAACTGGAACACGGTGAGCGGCTTGATCATGTGCGTGCGCGCAACGACGCGGCCGGGGCGCAGGTACGGGAAGCGCACCGCCTCGTGGCGCTCGATCGCCTGCGTCAGGGGGCCGAACGCCGGCTCGAGCTGCTTCAACCGCGGCGCGTAGCCGAGCATCGGGCCGTCGGGCTCGACACCGGCCGCCTGCAGCTTGATCATCGCCCGGCGCATGTCGCCCGAGAGCGAGCCCTCGCGCCACACCGTGCCGGCCAGCTGCAGCAGGGACAACTCGGTGGGCGTGAAGCTGATGTCGTCCGGCAGCTCGTAGTCGCCCTTCGACACGCGGTAGCTCTGCAACTGGTTGTTGCCGGCCTGACCGGGCGCGTCGACGGTCTCGAGCGGCACGCCGAGCTCGCGCAGGGTGTCCTTGTCGCGCTCGAACTGCCGCTCGAGGTTCGCGTTGTCGCCGCCCGGCACGTACTTCTGGTGGTAGCCGTCGACGGTCGAGAGAATCTGCTCTTTCGTGAGCCCCTGCTCGGTCGCGAGCAGCGCGAGCACCAGCGCGAACTGCCGCTCTTCCGGCGGGATTATGCGGGCCACGTTCCCCAGTTTAAGAACTACTGCGCGCTCGCCGCTGCCGCGGGCAGAACGCCGAGGATGTCGACCACCGTGACTGAGGCATTGCCGTCGCTGCTCTTGCTCTTCGGCACCTGGACGATGATCTGCGATCCGACGCGCTTGCCGATCAGCTGGCTCGACAGCGCCGAGCCGTCGTTAAGCGTCTGAGTCGCCGGCGAGCCCTGCTCCCACGAGCCGCTCGCACTCGTCGGGTCGGACCACTCGACGGTCTGGGTCTGCACGATGAGGGTGTCGCTCTTCTTCGTCTTCGCGCCATCGCCCTGCTTGAGGGTCGCCGACGACACCTTGGTGGGCTCGGAGTGGTCGCCGATCACGATGCCCGGCTGGCCGTTGGGGGCGAGGATGACGGTCGGGAAGCCCGGCGTCGCGGGCCGCACGTGGCCCGTCGCTCGGTTCGGCAGGGCCTTGTCGACGTCGACGACCGCGACGACGGTGCCCTGCACGCTGAACATGCTCGCCCCGTCCTTCTGGGGAATGACCACCGCGATGCGCGAGCCCTGGTTGGTGCACGCCAGCGCGTTGGCGAGGCCCTTGCTGATCTGGCTCGCGACGACGGGGAAGACGCCGGTCTGGGTCGGCTGGCTGGCGCCGGAGCTTCCGTCGAAGATCGTCACGGACAGTTCGGCCGCGCCCCCCTTGTTGACGCGCGGTCCCGTGCCCTTGATCAGGGTGCTCGACTCGGTCTTCGACACGTTGAGCGGCGACGGCACCTTGGCCTGCGGGTCCTGCCCGAACTTGCCCGTCGCAGTGACCGAGTCTGACCCGTTCCCACTGGTTACGGTGCAGGCCGATGCCTCATTCGACGCGCTGCACCCTGTGAGGGCCGCGCCGGCAAGGGCAGCAAGGACGATCAGGGCGGGGACGGTACGGCGCACGGATGCTCTTTCCACGGGCGGGTGTTTCCACGGGCGGGGTGTTTCCACGGGCTGGGTCAAACGCTCGACACTCTAGTGGAGGAACTTATGGGACCTGGTCGTCTGGGACCTGGTCGTCAGGGTTCCTGGCATCCGCGATGCGCTGCGCCTCTCTCGCCTTCTTGCGCAGCACCTTCGAGCTCTTGCCCCGCTCCCCGAGCGCGCCGGGGGTCCACGCCTCGACGTCTTCGTCGGAATAGCTCGACTTGCTCGCACGGCGCTTCAGCTCGGGCAGCTGTGCACCCGGAGCGAGACGTCGCGCGGTGATGAGGAAGCCGGTGTGCCCGACCATGCGGTGGTCGGGGCGCACGGCGAGGCCCTCGACGTGCCAGCCGCGCACGATCGTCTCATCGGCGTCGGGGTGGGTGAACGACTCGGTGTCACGAATCGCCTCCGCGACTCGGCTGAGCTGCGTCACCGTGGCGACGTAGGCGAGCAGCACTCCCCCGGGCTTGAGCACCGTCGCGACGGCGTCGAGCGGCTCCCACGGTGCGAGCATGTCGAGCACGACCCGGTCGACTGTGCCCGGGTCGAACGCAGTGGTCACGGCATCCGTCAGATCGCCGACGGTGATGTCGAAGTTGTCGGGGCGGTAGCCGAGGAATCCGCTCACGTTGCCCATCGCGATGTCGGCGAACTCCTGCCGCCGCTCGAAACTCGCCAGCCGCCCCTCCGCGCCGATCGCGCGCAGCAGCCACAGCGAGAGCGCGCCGGACCCGACACCGGCCTCGACGACCGTCGCGCCCGGGAAGACGTCGGCTCTCGAGAGGATCGCCGCCGCGTCTTTCGGGTACACGATCGCCGCTCCGCGCGGCATCGACATCACGAAGTCCTTGAGCAGCGGGCGCAGCGCGAGGTGCTGGGCGCCGCTCGAGTTGCTGACGACTATGCCGTCAGGCGCACCGATGATGTCGTCGTGCGCGATGAAGCCGCGCTCCGTGTGGAACTTCTCGCCCGGCACCAGCGTGATCGTGTTGAGCCGCCCCTTGGGGCCCGTCAGCTGCACCCGGTCACCCGCGCGGAACGGGCCGCTGAACGCGGGCGTGTTCACGGGCGCCTGATCGCTCAACGGTCTCCCGCCCGCTGCTCCGCGAGCGCGCGCAGGTCCTCGATCGTCCTGCCGTCGAGGGTCGGCCAGATCGTGTGGTCGCCGCTCTCCGGGAGCGGGACCATATGAGGGACGCCGATCGCGATCGTGCCGGCCGCAACGGCCGCGGCCAGACCACCGAGCGAGTCCTCGATCGCGACCGCAGCGGATGCCTGCACACCGAGCCGCTGAGCCGCCGCCAGATAGGCCTCGGGGTGCGGCTTCGGGTTCTCGACCTCGTCGCCCGCGACGATCGTGTCGAACGGCTCGAAGGGGATGTAGCTCGCGATCTGCTCGGCCATGCGGCGGAACGACATGGTGACGAGCGCCGTCGGAATGCGCGCGTCGCGCACGCTGCGCAGCAGTTCCTGTGCGCCGGGTCGCCACGGCACGCCTACCTCGGCGAGCTGCTCGGTGACACGGTCGGTGAGCTTGTTGATGATCGTCGCGATGTCGAGATCCACGCCGCGGGACTGGAGCACCGCGGCCGACACCTCAAGGCCGTTGCCGACGAGCGTCAGCCCGTCGTCGTGAGTCCACGTTCCGCCCCACGAGTGCACCAATTCCGACTCCGCGATCATCCAGTACGGCTCGGTGTCGACGAGGGTGCCGTCCATATCGAAGAGCACGGCGGCGGGAAGCTGGGTCACAGGGGTGGAGTCTATCGGCGGGGCCTATCCTGGTGAGACGCATTCGGAACCGATGGCGAGGTGGCGTTTGACTGACGGCAAGGGCATCCTGGACGGCCGCATTCTGGTCGTGGCCTTCGAGGGCTGGAACGACGCAGGGGAAGCCGCGACCGGCGCGGTACGGGCACTCAAGGATGTTCTCGACGTCGTGCCATTGCACGAGGTCGACCCCGAGCTCTACTACGACTTCCAGTTCACCCGGCCCGTCACGAAGCTCGACGATGACGGCCATCGGATGCTGGAGTGGCCCGGCGCCGTGCTCTACGGGCCGGCCGGGCCCGGCCAGCTGCCTCGCGACCTCGCCGAAGACGCCGAGCTGGGCGTCACCGGCGCGAACACCGGCAACATCTATCTGCTGCTCGGCACCGAGCCCTCGCGCACCTGGAAGGCGTTCGTCGGCGAGTTGCTCGACGCGGCGCTCGCCGCAGACGTCGACGCGATCGTGTTCCTCGGGGCGCTGCTCGCCGACGTGCCGCACACGCGGCCGATCTCGGTCGGCGCGTCGAGCGACAACGCCGACGTGCGGCACGAGTTCGGACTCGAGCGCTCGACGTACGAGGGGCCGACCGGCATTCTCGGCGTGCTCGGGTCGGCGGCCGAGGCCGTCGGCATCCCGACGATCTCGATCTGGGCGTCGGTCCCCCACTACGTGCACAACGCACCCAGTCCGAAGGCGACGCTCGCGATCATCGACAAGCTCGAGGAGCTCGTCGACGTCACGATCCCGCGTGGCGAACTCGTCGAAGAGTCCGCCGAGTGGGAACGCGGCATCGACACGCTCGCCGGCGAAGACGAGGACATGGCCGCATACATCGCGCAGCTGGAGCAGGCCCGCGACACGGTCGATTCGCCCGAGGCGAGCGGCGAGGCGATCGCGCAGGAGTTCGAGCGCTATCTGCGGCGCCGCGGTGACGGGCGCGATGGGGGCACCGCCGGTGGCCCCGGCACCCCGCCGTCTGAGCCCTGGCGCCCCAACAACTGAGTGCGCCGTGCGCGCCGGCCTCTCGCGCCAGCGACTGATCGCTCGCGCTAGAGGGTGATGCCGAGCAGCAGGTGGATCAGGGAGCGCAGCTCGCCTGAGAGGCCGCCTGCGTCGACCGCCGCGTCGATGACGGCGAGCGCACCAGGGGTGTCCAGGTCGTCGTGCAGGGCGGAGCGAAGCCGGTCGAGCGCGTCCCCCGAGTCGTCTGTGAGCGGTGCGTCGCGCCAGCGCTGCAGTCGCGACGACGCGCTCGCGAGCGAAGCATCCGTCCACTCCCAGTCAGCGCGATAGTGATGGGCCAGCAGCGCCAGACGGATGCCCTGCGGGTCGACGCCCGCGACGACGAGATCCTTGACCTTCACCAGGTTCCCCAGCGACTTCGACATCTTCTCGCCCTGGTACGCGATCATGCCGGCGTGCGCATATAACCGGGCCGCGGGCTCACCGGTCAACGCCGCCGCGTGCGCGGCACTGAACTCGTGATGCGGGAAGATCAGGTCGGATCCGCCGCCGAGGACCGTGATCGTGCTGCCGCCGAGCTCGTCGAGCGAGATCACGGAGCACTCGATGTGCCAGCCGGGCCGCCCTCGACCGACGGGTGATTCCCACCACGGCTCGCCGTCGCGCTTGGCGCGCCACAGCAGCGGGTCGAGCTCGTCGCGTTTGCCTTCGCGGTCGGGATCGCCGCCACGTTCGGCGAAGATCCGCAGCATCTCGTCGCGGGCCATGCGGCTCTCGTCGCCGAGCTGCCAGGGCGAGACATCCGATGCGGCGATCTGGTCGAAGTAGATGTCGGCGCCGTCGCTGTCATCGGATGCCTCGGCCGCCGGCACCCGATACGCGAGCCCCGCCGCGAGGAGCTCGGCCGTCGCGACGGCCGCAGCGTCGATGCGATCGGTGACTGCGACATATGCGTCGGGCGGAATGACCCCCAGCGCGGTCATGTCGGCACGAAAGCCATCGACCTCGCTGCGCGCGAGATCGCGCCAGTCGACGCCGTCGCGGTCGGCTCGCTCGAGCAGCGGGTCGTCGACATCGGTCACGTTCTGCGCATACCGCACGGTGTAACCGGCGTCCCGCCAGACGCGCTGCAGCGTGTCGAACGCGAGGTAGGTGTTGGCGTGGCCGAGGTGCGTCGCGTCGTACGGCGTGATGCCGCAGACATAGAGCGTCGCGGTGTCACCGGTCGGCTCGGCGGCGACCAGTCCCTGCGTCGCGCTGTCGTAGAGCAGTGGGGCCGCACCGCGGCCGGGAACAGAGGTGGGCAGCAGAGGGGTGGGCCATGCTTCCATCGAGTCGTCTCTCCTAGTACTCGGCCAGCAGTTCGCCGAGCACCTTGCGGCCGAACACGAGTGCGTCGAGAGGGACGCGCTCGTCAACGCCGTGGAACATGGCGGGAAAATCGAGATCGGGCGGCAGCTTCAACGGCGCGAAGCCGTAGCCGCGAATGCCGAGAAGCGACAGCGCCTTGTTGTCGGTGCCGGCCGGCATGAGGTACGGCAGCACCGGAACGCCGGGGTCATTGCGCTCGATCGTCGCGCGCACGGCGTCGACGAGCTCGCCGGACGTGGGGTTCTCGAGCCCTGTGTCCTTCGTGACGATCTCGATCCTGACGTTCTCGCCGACGAGTTCCTCGAGCTGGGTGAGCACCGCATCTTCCTGGCCGGGCAGCGGACGGATGTCGACTCGGGCCTCTGCGCGGCCCGGAATCACATTGGACTTGTAGCCCGCCGTGAGCATCGTGGGGTTGGCCGTGGACCGCAGCGTCGCGGTGATGAAACCAGCGGCTGAACCGGTGCGCAGCACGATCTCGTCGGGGCCGACCTGCTTTGGCTCGACGCCGAGGATGCTGCTCAGCTCGGCGATGAGCTCGCGCGTCGTGTCGGTGAGCTCGACCGGCCACTCGAGGCGCCCGATCTTCGCGACCGCTTCGGCGAGCTCGGTCACAGCATTGCGCTTGACGAGACGCGAGCCGTGCCCGGCGGGCGCCTCGGCGACGAGCCGGGCCCAGATCATCGCCTTCTCACCGGTCTGCAGCAAGTACGCCGGTTTGCCCTCGACATCGATCGAGTAGCCGCCGACTTCGCTGATCGCCTCGCTCGCGCCGGCGAACAACTCCGGGCGCTCGCGTACGAGGAAATGGGAGCCGAAGACGCCGCCGTTCTCCTCGTCGGCGAAGAAGGCGACGATGAGGTCGCGCTCCGGCTGACCGCCGTTGCTCAGCACGTCGCCGAGGGCGGTCAGGATCATGGCGTCCATGTCCATCATGTCCACGGCGCCGCGACCCCACAGCAGGCCGTCGCGGATCTCACCTGCGAACGGGTCGACGCTCCATTGGGAGGCATCGGCGGGCACCACGTCGAGGTGGCCGTGCACCACGAGCGCCGGCTTGTCGTGGTTCCTGCCCTCGACGCGCGCCACGACGCTCGTGCGTCGGGTGTCAGCGTCGAAAAGCTGCGGTGCGAGTCCGAGCGCCTCGAGCTTGGCGGCAGCGTATTCGGCCGCCTCGGTCTCGCCCTTCGACTTCCCGTCGCCGTAGTTCGTCGTATCGATGCGGATCAGCTCGCGCGCGATGATCGCGGTCTCGTCGAGTTCGGAGTGCACGTCGGATCCGGGGCGCACGGGATCGGTCATACTCCTACGCTAGTGCCGGCCGCCGACGTGGCCCGTGGTCAGCCGCACCGGTAATCCGTGCTAGGGTTTTTCTTCGGCGGTTGAAGGTTTTTCGACCCGCTGGAAGTGCGCGCGGGTGGCGGAATAGGCAGACGCGCTAGCTTGAGGTGCTAGTGCCCGTATAGGGCGTGGGGGTTCAAGTCCCCCCTCGCGCACAGACTGAGAATGGCCCCTGACCAGGATTTTATACTCCGGGCCGGGGGTTATTTTCTGTTGAAGTGCTAGAAAAAGTGCTAAGCGTTGTCAAGGTGGGCAGCGAACCGGTATCCGTGTGCGCCAACACGCTCGACACCTCTGCGGGGCTCGCCGCCGGCCCGAGCGTCGGTCAGCCGGTGGGCAGCGGCGCCGAGCTCGACAGCGACAACTGGTCGGGGTCGATCTCCACCGCTGGCGGCATCACGGAGGTCTACGGCCGCACGACATTCAAGGGCGGCTCGCAGTGCTCGACGCAGCCGGACAGCTACACGAACTGGGTCGGCATCGGCGGGTGGGACAGCACCAAGCTGCTGCAGAACGGATTCTGGAACGGCCATACCACCAACAGCTTCCTGTTCTACGAGGCGATCGACGGAACGACCGACACCGGCACCGTCCCTGTCACGATCGCCAACACCAACCAGGGCGACACGTTCAACATCTCGACGACCTATTCCGCCGGCACCGCGACGTTCAGCTGGCATGACCTGACTACCGGTGCGACAGGGAACATCAGTAGCTCGACGTTCGCGAACCTACCTGCGAGCGACTTCTGGGATGACTGGACCGGCGAGGCGGTCGACGAGCGCGGCGCCATCGCGAAGAAGTACACGACGCTGCGTGACTTCGGCACCGACCCGTGGCAGATGGTCGAGGTGAACTCCGACGGCGCGGGCTTGACCTACATTCGCCAGGGCGCCGACCACAACGGACTGTTCATCGTGTACAACGGCGCATATCTCTCCAAGCCGACATCGGGCGCCAACGACGGCGAGTTCACGGACACCTGGTACGGCTGCGGGGGTGAAGGCCCCGAGGTCCCCAGTGTCAGCTTGAAGCGCCGCTTAGAAGCTGCGCGACGACGGGTGAAGCCGGCGAGGCTGGCGCGACGTCGACGGCCACATGGCTGCGGGTGAAGACCAGAACGGTGTCGTTCGTTGCACCGCCTAGGCCGGTCTCAACCTCAACTTGCTGGCCGGCAGCCGTGCGCGTCTGGACGAGCTTCGCCGCGGTCGCCGGGTCGTCCTGCGGGGTTCTCGTGTCATAGGGGATGACGGAGATCTTCGGTACCCTGGACGGCGGCGCGGCGGGCGTCGGAGCCGGAGCGGCCGGAGTGTCGGGGCATGCGAACGGCGCGTTCCACTTGAACTGCCATAGCGACACATACGCCGAGGCGGCCCCGTTGTACGCCGTTGCGGCGGTGCAGCCGTAGAGCTTCGTCAACTGATAGCTCGCAGGGAGGTGCAGAGTGAGCCCCGGCAGCGAGACGTTCTGCGCGGCGCTTGATCGCGAAGGGGATGGCGTCTCGGCGCTCGTAGCGTGTGCCGGCGGAACAAAGTGGGCGCCGATAACGACAGCCGCGCCCGCAACGGCGACTGCGCCCGCCCATAGCAGCGGCCGACGTACACCGCTTGCGGTTCCCTTGGCTGCTGACATACGCCACACGCTAGTGCGCATAATGCGCGACGAGTAGGGGCGGGTCGTGTCATTTCCGTGCAATTTCAACGTTCATTGCCCGTCGTCGGCTCGACTGCGGTTGCCGCATATGGTTACGCCGTGAAGTCCACCGCCTCTGTCCCGGGCACAGGCCGTGAGGGCTCGCTTGCTCGCTCTCGCCGGCGACGCGTGCCCCTCTTGACCGCGGCACTCTTCGCGGTCGTGTTCGCGCTCGGCGCCGTTATCGAGCCGGACCACCTCAGCGCGGGGAACCTCGCCGGCGACGAGGTGACGTACGCGACGGCCGGGTGGCAGTACCTGCACGACACGTCACCGCGAATCTGGAACATCCGCTCACCGGGAAGTATTTGATGGGCGTGGCCGAGCTCGCGGCCCGGCATCCCAGCGTCACTGTGAGCCGACTCGTCGATGCCACGCTGAGCTGGGGTGCCGCACTGGTCATCTGGCTCTGGTTGGGATTTTGTTTTGCCCTGAAGCAGTTCACGGTCGCACCCGTGCTCGTGCCTGCGCAGCAGCTCGTATCGATGCGCCGCGGCGATCCGTCTGCAACCAATCCGCCGCAGCGGACATATCAGAGTGTCGACACCCGTGATCAGGCGCACATGGCTTCGCCCGCTCGCGGCATCGGATCGGATTGCATTGGATTGGAGCCGGCAGGTGTTCTCGCGATCACGGCTAATCCGCGCCGCAGCTGGGCTCGCCACTGCTCTTCTGGTTGCGGGCTGTACGACACTGCCCGCACTCAGCGGCACTGGTGCACGCGGCGGCGCGACAACCGCATCGCCGTTGCGCGAGTACACGCCGCCGGAGCGCGGAGCGGTGGCGAGCTTTTCGGGGTCGCTTGCGACCGGCGGGAGGTTTGACTCCTCCACCGCGCTGGGGAAGGTGGCCATGGTCAATTTCTGGTGGGCGGGGTGCGCGCCGTGCCGGCTCGAGGCGCCGGAGCTGCAGCGGATGTTTGCGCGCTTCGGTACTCACGGGGTGGTCTTCGTCGGGGTCAACACGAGGGACGACGCCGCCGCTGCGCGGAGCTTTGAGGAGACGTTCGGCGTGACCTATCCGTCGATCTTGGACGCGACATCCGGTGCAGTTCAGCTGAGTTTCGCGAACGCTCGGCCTCCCCGGGCGACGCCGACGACCCTCGTGCTCGATAAGACCGGCAGAGTGGCCGCCTCCGTGATCGGGCCGGTCAACGCCTATGTCTCCGCGCTTGACACGGTCATCCCCACCCTGCTGCGGGAGTGAGACACCACCACAGCACGAAGGCCGAGGTCAGCATGCCTTGGAGCTTTGCCCTGACGCGATGGAGGCGTGACTTCAGGGTGCCGAGCGGAACGCTCAGCGCTGCTGCGGCCTGCGCGAGGGGCAACTCGTCCAGCAGGCACAGCCGCACCACCGCGAGGTCGGCCGGCCCGAGCTGCGACAGCGCGTCGTCCAGGGCACGAGCCTGGCGCTGACCATCTATGCTCTCGTCCGCCGTCGTGGCGACATCGGGCAGCGGCTCCGGCGGCGGCGTCTTGGCGAACGCGATCTCACGGCGCCGTCGTGCGCGATCGAAGTTCAGTGCGATGAAGCGCGTCGTCGCGTACAGCCACGGCAGGAGCGACCGATCCACCAGCCGCACCTCCGCCCGCCGCCGCCACAGCTCGAGGAAGGCGGCGGCCGTGATGTCCTCCGCCTCAGCCGCATCGGCCGTAAGGGTCAGCGCCTTCCGAAGGATGCGTGGTCTGTGCCGCACGTACAGAGCGGCGAAGCAGGTCTCTACCCCGCACAGCACCTGTTGCCAGAGCACTTCATCGTCGTGATTCCGCTGCGTCTCCGGCATGCGGCGAGGATAGCGAGTCCGGCGTGCGCTGCGGCTGCGATTTCCCCACTCACGTGACGCGGCACGCTCAGGTGGCGGTGATCACCCCGGTGATCAGCAGGGCTGCGACGACGACTGCGACGGCGATGCGGTACCAGATGAACACGCTGATCTTGTGGTGCTGCACGAAGCGCAGCAGCCACGCGATTGCGGCGTAGGCGACGATCAGGCTCACGAGAGTGGCGACGCCGGTCATGCCCCAGCCGACGGTGTGGCTGATGTCCTTCGCGGACGTCGCGGCCTCGAAGCCGCCCGCGGCGATCAGCGCGGGGATCGACAGGAAGAACGAGATGCGCGTGGCCGCGACGCGGTCGAGGCCGCGCATGAGGCCGGCGCTGATCGTCGCGCCGGAGCGCGAGACGCCCGGCACGAGGCTGAAGCACTGCATGACGCCGATGAAGATGGCATCGGTGAGGTTCATCTTCTCTTCGTTGCGCTGTTTGAGCGCGACGCGCTCGGCGAACCACATCACGGCGCTCCACACCACGAGCGCGACGACCACGACCCACAGGTTGCGCAATCCGCCCGAGATGAAGTTGCGGGCGAGGAATCCGACGATCCCCACGGGAATCGTGCCGATGATCACGAACCACGCGAGCCGGTAGTCCTGGCCGCGCGCGTTGCGGTTCGCGAGTCCACGCACCCACGCCGCGATCAGCCGCACGATATCGCGCCAGAAGTAGATGATGACGGCGATGATGGCGCCGACCTGGATGATCGCAGTGAAGGCCGTGACGCCCTTGGCGTTCACCTGCAGCCCCATCAGCTTCTCGACGATCGTGAGGTGGCCCGTGCTCGAGACGGGGAGGAACTCGGTGACGCCCTCGACGATGCCGAGGACGATCGCTTGCAGCAGATTCACTCAGGGATCCTTTCGCTGCCGCACTGAGAAAGTTCGAAGGTCTCGAAGTCTGAAGAGACTGAAGGCGGCCCCGGTCAGATTACCGGGCCGCTCAAGCGAGGGCGTCGAGCGCCTCGCGCACAGTTCGGAAGACATGGCTGCCGCCGAGCAGGCCGTGGCGTTCGAGTTCGACGCGCAGCACGGCTCGCGTCCGGCAGTAGTCGACGCTGATTCCGCGTTGCGCGGCCTCGGCGAGCAGATGGCGCAGCACCTGTGCACCCGTCGTGTCGATGGAACCGATCGCCTCGCAGTCGAGAACGAGGTGGCGGATGCCTGACCCATCGCGGCCGTCGGGGGTGTTGAGTGCGGAGCGGACGCCACGTACCAGGCTCCCCGCCGCAGCCGCCTGGATCGGCGCCGCGAATCGCACGACGCTGACTCCGCGCGCGGTCGCGCGCGGTGCCGGGCTGCCGGGTCGCAGCGAGGCGATGGGGCGTCCGTCGGCGTCGACGACGTCGATCGGCGGTGCGGATGCTGCGGCCACCATCCGAAGCGCACCGAATCCGGCCGTGGCGGCCACGCCCCAGAGCGCCCCGAACACCAGCGTGACCGCGAAGACGAGCAACATTGCAACGAACTCGCTCTTCGATGCGCGCCAGATCGTGCGCACCTCGCGCAGCCGCAGGAGCGGCCACGTCGCGACCGCGGCGATGGCCGCGAATGCGGGCAGCGGGATGTCGCCGAGGAAGTCGCCCCAGAAGACGAGGGTGACGAGGATGAGCAGCGCGGCGACGACGGTGGGCAGCTGCGAAGTCGAGCGCAGTTCGTCGAGCCGCGCCCGCCGCGCGGGTGACGGGCCGATGGCGAAGCCGCCGGTGAGGCCGCTCGCAGCATTCGCCGCGGCATACGCGATGCCGTCGCGCGACCGTGCCTGCTGGTAGCCGGGGTCGGCGTCCTGGTGCTGGGCGAACGCGACGACGACGAGGACCAGCGCGCCGGGGATCAGCTCGAACCATTCGCTCCCATTGAGCGCCGGGACGGCGAGCTGCGGACCGCCGCCGGAGGCGCCGCCCCCTGCGCTTCCGATCGTCCCGACCCCGGTGCCGCTCAGGCCGAATACGTGATAGGCGGCGTAGGTGACGAGGTAGACGGCGAGCTCCCATGGGAGTCGTGGGCCGATGCGGCGCCCCACCAGAAGGATCACGAGGGCGCCGGCCGCGACGGCGACGGCCCAGACGTCGGCATCGCCGAGCTGAGCGAGCACGGTGCCGATGTGCAGGAATCCGTTGCCTGCGGCACCGGTGATGCGCGTGCCCAGCCGGATCCCGAACATCGCCGCGATCTCGCGTGCGAGGAAGTCCGCGGCGATCGCTGCGGACAACCCGACGAGCATCGGCCGCGGCAACAGCACCGCCACGCGGCTCACGCGGGTGATCGTCATGACGAGAAAGGCGACTGCGGCGAGCAGCGACTGCGCGATCGCCAGCTCGACGTAGCGATGCGTGCCCGGAGCTGCGAACGGCGTGAGGGTGGCGACGATGAGCGCGACGAGTACCGCGTCCGGTGCGGCGGTGAGGCGACCCGTGCCGGTGAAGAACGCGAAGATCACGCCCGGCACGATGAGTGCGTACAACCCCATCATCGGTGGCAGCCCGGCGAATCCGGCGAACGCCATCGCGACCGGCGCTGACATCGCGGCGAGCGTGATGCCCATGAGCGCTTCCCCGCGCCAGGTATGTCGGTTCGCGCCCGCCAGCAGAGGCATGGTCCCTATTGTTGCGGTTCGGGCGCGACGTGGTCGTGCGCGCCCCCGTCGAGGGGCGCTGACCCCCTGGAGGAGCACCGCCCCCTGTCGGGAAGTATTAGACCGTCGTATAGTCCGGCCATGACCAGTGATGTGACCCTCAAGCCGCGCTTCGGCATGTGGTTGTGCGTCATCGTGTGGGCTCTTCTCGCGCTCGCGCTCGTATCGATCTTCGTGCAGCGGTTCTGGGGCGATCTGTTCGTGTATGCACCCGCGTTCCTTCTGGTGGCGTGGTTGTGCTGGATGCTGTTCGGAGTGCCGAGCGTCACGGTCGGCGAGCACGGCGTGGGGCTCGTCAATGTCTTTCGCACGGTGCGGATCCCGTGGAGCGCGATCATCGATGTGCAGCCGAGCTTCACCCTGCTGATCCGCACGAAGCGCCGGGCGTATCACGCGTGGGCGGCGCCGGGCGCAGCGCAGGCCTCGACCTTTGCGACCCTGGGTGCGGACCAGCAGGTCCGGCTCAACCTGATGCTGCCTGACGACGGTCGCCAGATCGGCGACGCCCTTCGCTTCGATCGGCGCGCCGACTCGGCTGATTCGACGCTGGCCGCGGGCTACATCCGCCGCGAATGGGACCGATGGCAGCACCGCGCCGCCGAGTCCGGCGCTCCGGTTGCGGCTGCGGAAGTCCGTTCCACCGTCAACTTGCGCGAATGCCTCATCGCGCTCGCACTCGTCGCGCTTCTCGTCGCCGGCATCCTGCATTAGCGACGCTCGCGCCGCGTCGCGCCTGTGCGCGGCCTGGGCCGATGTCGGCGGTGCGTGGAAGGCTGGTGAGCGTACGCTGGGTGTTCGATTCACCTTCGATGTGCGAAACTCAGTCGCCTTGACATATTCGAATGCGGGTTCGAACATAAATAGGTGAGTGCAGCGGTCGAGCGCGTCGAGGAAGGCAGCGTCCTTGAAAGGGCGAACGCCTTCGCAAGGGCGAACGCCTTCGCAAAGGCGAACGTCTTTGAAAAGGCGAGTGTCTTTGAAAAGGCGCAGGCCGACCTCGAGCGCATCCGTGAGCTCAAATCGCGCATCTCCGGAATGGAGCGCACCAAACTCTCCACCCGCGCGCTGCCCACGCTCTCGGCCTTCACCTCGTTGCTGCCCGGCGGGGCGCTGCAGGCCGGTGGCGTGTATTCGGTCGACGGCTCGATGACTCTGCTGATGGGGCTGCTCTCGGCCGCGAGCGCCGACGGGGCGTGGTGCGGCATCGTCGGGGTGCCCGAGTTCGGCGCCGAGGCGGCCGCGCATTTCGGCATCGAACTCGGCCGTCTCGTGCTCGTGCGCGAGCCGGGCACGTCGTGGCTGCAGGTTTCGGCGGCGCTCGCCGATGCTCTTGGCATCATCGTGGTGCGGCAGAGCAGCGCAGTGACAGATGCGGATGCTGCGAAGCTCGCTGCCCGTCTACGGCAACGCGGCTCTGTTCTCATCTCGTTCGGCACGCGCTGGCCGGGTTCCGAGGCGACGCTCGCCATCACCGACAGCCGCTGGAGCGGCATCGGCCGAGGCCATGGCTACCCGCGCGAACGGCTCGTCACGGTTCGCTCCGAGGTGCGCGGCGGCCGTCCCCGCGTCGTGCAACTGCGTCTCCCCGGCGATTACGCGCCGGGCGCCACGCCACCGGCCGCCGTGCCGATGCTCCGGCTGGAGCGGGTCTCGTGAGCGCATCCTCCGACGTGCAGAGTCCGGGTGCTCTGACCCGGTCGATCGTGCTGTGGTGTCCCGATTGGCCGATCCGGGCTGCGGTGCTCGAGCATCCGTCGCTCGATCTTGACACGGCCGCAGACCTGCCCATCGCCCTCATCGACGCAGGTCTCGTGTTCGCCTGCTCCGCCGCGGCCCGCGCTGCCGGGGTGCGGCGCGGCCTGCGCGTGCGCGAGGCGCAGGCCCGGTGCCCCGAGCTCGTGGTGCTCCCCCACGACCCGCAGACCGATGCCCGGCTCTTCGAGCCGCTGCTGGTCGCCGTCGAGCAGACGGTGCCGGGGGTGCAGCCGATCCGGCCGGGCATGTGCGCCCTGCGGGCACGCGGCCCGGCGCGGTACTACGGCAGCGAGAGCGAAGCGGCCGAGGTGCTGCTCGGCGTGCTCGCCGAGCACGGGGTGCCCGACGCGCGCGCCGGCATCGCCGATGGGCCGTTCGCGGCAGAGCTCGCGGCCAGGCATCCGTCTGCTGATCGGGTTCTCGTCGTGCCGGAAAACGGCTCGCCCGCGTTCCTCGCCGCGCTGCCGGTCGACGTCATGGGCGACGGCGATTTCACGGAATTGTGCCACCGTCTCGGGTTGCACACCCTCGGGGCGCTCGCGGGCATGGCGGCCGACGAGCTCGTCGAGCGGTTCGGCGCGACCGGTGCGCGCGTGCACGCGCTCGTCACCGGCCAGGACGCCCAGGTGGTCGTGCCGCGCGCCCCCCAGCGCGCCCTCGAACGACAGCTCGTCTTCGACGATGGGCTCGACCGTATCGATCAGCTCGCCTTCGCCGCGCGGCCGACGGCCGACGAGGTGATCGCGGGGCTGACGGCGGCGAAACTCGTCGCGACGGCGGTGACGGTGACGATCCAGACGGATTCCGGAAGCGAGAGTTCCCGCACCTGGCTGCACCCGCGCTGGTTCACGGCGATCGACCTGGTCGACCGACTGCGCTGGCAGCTGCAGGGAAACGGCGCCGGGGGCCTCGAAGCCCCGGTGGTCCGTGTCGTGTTCACGCCGGAGAGCGTCGATGCGGCGCATCATCACGAACAGGGGCTGTGGGGCGACGCGCCCGATGAGCGGGTGCATCATGCGCTTTCCCGGGTGCAGAGCATTCTCGGTCACGACGCCGTGGTGACGGCTGCGATCGGCGGCGGCCGGCTGCTCGATGACCGGCAGGTGCTCGTGCCGTGGGGCGATCGCTCCCCCGCTTCAGCGACGCGCGCGGGGCAGCCCTGGCCGGGGGCACTTCCCGATCCGCTGCCCGCGACGGTGTTCCTGCCGCGGGTGGCCGTCGCACTCCTCGACGGCACCGGGGTGCCGATCTCGGTCTCCGAGCGGGGGCTCGTCGAGGGCGAGCCGACGCTGTTCGCGTACGGTTCGGGGGCGCGGCCGGTCGGGTCGCAGGCCGAGGCGCTGCGGCTCGCGCGGCCGATCGAGGGCTGGGCCGGCCCGTGGACCGTCGACGAGCGCTGGTGGGATCAGGCGGTCGCGCGCCGCGTGCACCGCTTCAGTGTGGTCGACGCCGACGGCACCGCCTGGCTGCTGATCCTTGATGGGGAGTCCTGGCTCGCGGAGGCGCGCTATGACTAGCGCCCAGCTGCGGCAGGGCGCAGCCGCGACTCGGGCGGCAACACCTGCGACCCGACCAGCGAGGCATGACTAGTGGGCTTCAACAATCCTCCGATCCCGTGGTCGGAGTTCGAGCGCAAGCTGTCGGGGCGCCGTCGTCAGGGCGGCCCCGACCGCGATGCCGACGGCGGCGACTCCCCCGCTTGGAGCCGGGTCCGCGCCTCGGTCGCGCCGCGCCGCCTCGACTACGACGACGGCCCGTACGTCCCGTACGCCGAACTGCACGCGCACTCCGACTTCAGCTTCCTCGACGGTGCGAGCGATCCTGAGTCGTTGTTCGAGGAGGCGGTACGGCTCCGGCTCGACGGCCTTGCGATCACCGACCACGACGGCCTCTACGGCATCGTGCGCATGGCCGAGGCTGCCGAGGCGTATTCCGAGAAGGAGGAGTCTTCTGGGAACGAGGCGTCTTCCGGGAACGAGGGGTCTTCTGGGAAGAATGCTGCGGGGCGCGTGAAGACGATCTTCGGCGCCGAGCTCTCCCTCGGGCTCACGGCCCCGCAGAACGGCGTCGCCGACCCCGAGGGGGCGCACCTGCTGGTGCTCGCGAAGAGGCAGGAGGGCTACCACCGCCTCGCCTCCGCCATCACCGACGCGCAACTCGCGGGCGGTGCCGAGAAGGGGCGCCCCGTCTACGACCTCGAGTCGCTCGCGGCGGCCGCGGGCGACCACTGGCAGATCCTCACCGGCTGCAGAAAGGGCGCAGTTCGACAGGCGCTGGCGTCGGCACGCGGGGAGACCGCTGCTGCTGCCCGCGAGCTTGACCGCCTGGTCGATCTCTTCGGCAGCACGAATGTGCTCGTCGAGCTGTTCGATCACGGCGACCCGCTCGCGAGCACGTACAACGACGCGCTCTACGAACTGGCGCAGGCCAGGGGCTTGCGTGTCGTCGCGACCGGCAACGTGCACTACGCCACCCCGGCCGACCGCCCGCTCGCCACCGCGGTGGCCGCAGTGCGCGCCCGGCGCAGCCTCGACGAGCTCGACGGCTGGCTGCCCGCGGCAGGGGCCGCGCATCTGCGCAGCGGGGCCGAGATGGCGAGGCTGTTCGCGCGCTACCCCGGGGCGGTCGAGGCGACCGTGGACGTGGCATCCGACCTCGCCTTCGAGTTGCGTACGGCCAAACCGCGGCTGCCGAAGCAAGACGTGCCGGAGGGGCACACCCCGATGAGCTGGCTGCGGAAGCTCGTCGATGACGGCATCGCCGAGCGCTACCCCGAGGGGAGCCGGCCGGAGCCGCTCGACCGCATCCGGGGGCGACTGAACCACGAGCTCGATGTCATCGAAGACAAGGACTTTCCCGGCTACTTCTTGATCGTGCACGACATAGTGCAATTTGCTGGAGGCCGCGGCATCCTCTGCCAGGGTCGCGGCTCGGCCGCCAACTCCGCCGTCTGCTACGTGCTCGGCATCACCGCCGTCGACCCGATCTTCTACCGCCTGCCATTCGAGCGCTTCCTCTCGTCGCTGCGCGAGGAAGAGCCCGACATCGATGTCGACTTCGACTCGAAGCGACGGGAAGAGGTCATCCAGTACGTCTTCACGAAGTACGGCCGCCGCAACGCCGCACAGGTCGCCAACGTGATCAGCTACCGGCCCAAGGCCGCGGTCCGAGACATGGCGAAGGCGCTCGGCCACTCCCCCGGTCAGCAGGATGCCTGGACCAAGCAGGTCGAGGGCTGGGGCGCCCACATCTCGACCGACACCGGCCATGACATCCCGAAGCCTGTCATCGACCTCGCCATGCAGCTCATGCATGCGCCGCGGCACCTCGGCATCCACTCGGGTGGCATGGTGCTCACCGAACGTCCCATCGGCGAGGTGGTGCCGATCGAGCACGCCCGCATGGACGGCCGCACCGTGCTGCAGTGGGACAAGAACGACGTCGAGTGGATGGGCCTCGTCAAGTTCGACCTGCTCGGCCTCGGCATGCTCGAGGCGATCCAGTACATGCTCGATCTGGTGCGCGAGCGCGTCGGTGAGGCGTGGACCCTCGCGAACCTGCCGAAGGAAGAGCCCGCGGTCTACGACATGCTCTGCCGTGCCGACGCGATCGGGGTCTTCCAGGTCGAGTCCCGCGCACAGCTCGGCACCCTGCCCCGGCTGCGTCCCCGACGCTTCTACGACCTCGTGATCGAGGTGGCGCTGATTCGACCGGGGCCGATCCAGGGCGGCGCGGTGCACCCGTACATCCGACGTCGCATGGGCGCCGAGCCGGTGACCTACCTGCATCCGAAGCTCGAGCCGGTGCTGCGCAGAACCCTCGGCATCCCGCTCTTCCAAGAGCAGATCATGCAGATGGCCATGGCCGTCGGCGGCTGCTCGGCTGCCGACGCCGACCAGCTGCGCCGCGCGATGGGCTCGAAGCGCGGGGTCGAGAAGATCGACTCGCTGCGCGAGAAGCTGTTCGACGGCATGGCAGCGAACGGCATCACGGGTGACGACGCGGTGAGCATCTACGAGAAGATCGAGGCCTTCGCGGGCTTCGGCTTCGCCGAGAGCCACTCGCTGAGCTTCGCGCTGCTCGTCTACGCCAGCTCGTGGCTCAAGCTGCACTATCCCGCGGCGTTCCTTGCGGGGCTGCTGCGCGCGCAGCCGATGGGCTTCTACTCGGCGCAGTCACTGACCGGCGATGCGGCGCGGCACGGCGTCGAGGTACGCGGCGTCGATCTGTTGCGTTCGGGCGTGCACGCAGATCTTGAAGCGCTGTCGGATGCCTTCGCCGAGGCATCCGGCAACGTCCCGACCGGCTTGCCCGCCTGCCTCGACTGGAAGCTCACCGGCTCGGGCGACCCCGATGTGCTCGACGAGTCGAGCCCCTTCGACCCGGGTGCTCCCGACGAGTCGGCGGTGCATCGCCGTGACGGGCGATTCGCGGTGCGGCTCGGGCTCGCCGAAGTGAACTCGATCGGGGCGGCCGTCGCTGAGCGGATCGTCGCCGAGCGCGAGGCCGCCCCGTTCGCCGACCTGCACGACCTCGCGCGGCGCGTGGGCTTGAACGCGACGCAGCTCGAATCGCTGGCTGCTGCCGGCGCCTTCGAGTCGCTCGGCTTCAGCCGCCGTGAGGCGATGTGGCAGGCAGGCTCGGCCTCGCGCGAGCGCCGTGACTATCTGCCGGGAACGGCGGTCGTCGTGCAGCCGCCGCTGCTGCCGCTGCTCTCACCGGCCGAGCAGGTGGTCTACGACCTGTGGGCGACGGGGGTGGCGCCGGGCGATCACCCGATCCGGTACGTGCGCTCGACGCTTGCCACGGCCGGCGTGCTCTCGGCGCTCGACCTCATGACCGCCGAGCCGGGGCGCCGCATCGAGGTGGGCGGGGTCGTCACTCACCGGCAACGGCCGGCCACGGCATCCGGCATCACATTCCTCAACCTCGAAGACGAGACCGGTCTCGTCAACGTGATCGTCTCGACCGGCGTGTGGCAGAGGTATCGCAGAGTGGCTCGTGAGGCGCCGGCGATGGTGGTGCGCGGCACCCTCGAGCGCAGTCCGGAGGGCGTCGTCAGCATCGTCGCCGACAAGCTTTCCCGCCTGCCGCTGGCGGCGAAGACGAAGTCTCGCGACTTCGGCTGACAGGCCGCCGGCCGAGCGCGAGACTGTGCGCATGCACATCCGCGGGCGGTTTCGGCGGCAGCCGCCGGACCCTGCTCTCGAGGTGCTCCAACAGGCGAGACGGATGCCGGTGCCGGTGTACGGCCTCGTGCCACAGCGCCACCTCGAGGACTGGGACGCGCTGGGGGTGAGCTCGAGCGAGCACGACGGCGTCGTCGTCGAGTGTCACCTGTCGATCAGCTACACGCTGTGGCGGAACCCCGACTACCTCGACGATCCGGTGAACCTGACCGATGACGCCCTCCGCGAGATCGATGATGACGCGCGCGATCGGACCTCCGGCACGCAGCGCAAGCGCGACGAGCCGGACGACCGGCCGGCGTGGCTCATCGAGCGGCTGCGGCGCACGCGCTACCGCCCGCTGCTCTGGGAGTGCGTGACGACGCACTGGAGCGCGCGGCCCCGCGACTCCGACCGCGTCGAGGCGCGGCTCGCGGATCACGTGAATCACATCCTGAGGAACGGATTCCAGAGCACGCGCCTGCGCGGAGCGGCCCCGGGCCAACTCGACAGCCCGGTCGATGAGCGTCACGTCGAGCACGGCATAACGGTGCGGGTCGACGGGTTCGAGCGCTCAGGCATCCGTATCGACACCGACCCGGACGTCTACGGTATCGGGGTCTCGCTCGACACGGCGACCTGCGTCACCGCGGTGGTGCCGCGCGACGAGCTGCGCTTCGTCGACCTCGGGTTCGCGACGCGTCGTCTGTAGCGCGAGTAGTGCATCGAGAACGGACTAGCTGCGCTCACAGGCGCTTCCGGGGCGCAACTACTCCGTTTTCGCGAGCGCGCGAGCGCGCCAGTGCGCTCAGCGCCCCGCCGCCGCTTCCCGGCGCAGCACGTCGATGGGCAGCATCACCCACAGGCCGATGATCAGCAGCGCGACGAGCGCCGCGGCGATGATGCCCGCCGTGAGCGACAGCACGAAATAGAACAGGAACAGCGCGACGCCCACGATCAGCAGAGCGACCGCGATGAGGGTGACGCGGAGGATGCGATTCGCGATCAGAACGGCTTCCTTCTTCGCATGCCGCTGGAAGAGCCAGCGGTGCAGCGAGACGGGGGCGAGCGCGAGGAGTGTCGCCGCGCACGCGAGTCCGACGAGCACGAGATAGATCACGATGCCGAGGGTGTCGAGCGCAGTGAAGCGGTTCTGGAATGCGAGGGCGAGCAGGAAGCCGGTGAGGATCTGGTTGCCGGTCTGCGTGACGCGCAGTTCCTGCAGGATGTCCTGCCAGTTGCGGTCGTAGCGCTGGGCGTTGGACTCGCCGGGGCGATTCAGACTGTCCGGGCGGCTGTCGTCGTCCATCAGCGCGCTCACGGGGTCCGCACGGCGCAGGGGCCGAGCGAGATCGACAGGGTGCTCATGCAGTCAACCTAGCGGCGTGAGCAGCGCGGGACGGCCTGCCGTCTACGCGTGCCCCAGACGTTTCCTGAGCAGCTGAATGCGCGCCTCGAGCTGCGTCATCGACGCTTTCGCCACGGGCGGTCCGCCGCAGACGCGTCGCAGTTCGGCGTGGACGAGGCCGTGCGGCTGATCCTTCGACTTGGCGTAGAGCCCGACGAGCGAGTTCAGCAGCGAGCGCTGCTCTTTCAGCGTGCGATACAGCGGCAGCGGCTTGGCGGGAGACGGCGGCGGCGCATCGGCGGACGTCGACGGCACGGGCCTCGAGGCCGCTCGCTTGGCCTGGCGAGCCTGCCGGTGCATGAGCAGTTCGTGCACCTCGGATGGCTCGAGCAGCCCCGGCAGGCCGATGAAGTCGAGTTCTTCCTCAGTCTCGGGCTCGGCGTAGCCGCCGTAGTCCTCGCCGTCGAACAGCACGCGGTCGAACGCGGCGTGGGACCCGAGAGCCTGGTACGAGAACTCGCCGTCGAGGCCGTCCGACGCCTTGTCTTCGCGCTCCGCAGCCTGCATCATCGCGTCTTCGGGGTTGTAGAGGTCGCCTTCCTCGGCCGAGACGTCGCGGTCGAGCGCATGGTCGCGTTCGAGTTCGAGCGCACCGGCCAGCGCGATGAGCGGCTCGACATCGGGCAGGAAGACGGATGCCGTCTCGCCCCGGCGCCGCGCGCGCACGAACCGCCCGATCGCCTGCGCGAAGAACAGCGGCGTCGACGAGTTGGTCGCGTAGACGCCGACCGCGAGGCGCGGCACGTCGACGCCCTCGGACACCATGCGCACGGCGACCATCCATTTCGCTTCGGATGCCGCGAACGCGCTGATCCGGTCGGACGCCTCTTTCTCGTCGGACAGTACGACGGTCGTCTTCTCGCCGGTCATCCGATCGAGAATCGCCGCGTATGCCCGCGCTTGCTCCTTGTCCGTCGCGATGACGAGACCGCCCGCGTCGGGGATCTGGGTGCGCACTTCATCGAGGCGCCTGGTCGCGGCCGAGAACACCGATGGGATCCACTCGCCCTGCGGGTCGAGTGCGGTGCGCCAGGCCTGCGAGGTCACATCTTTGGTGTTGCCTTCGCCGAGCCGGGCTTCCATCTCTTCGCCCGCGCGCGTGCGCCAGCGCATGTGGCCGGCGTAGACCATGAACAGCACCGGTCGCACGACGCCGTCGGCGAGCGCGCGACCGTAGCCGTAGTTGTAGTCGGTGAGCGAGGTACGGATGCCTTTGGCGTCAGGCAGGTACGTCACGAACGGAATCGGCGAGGTGTCGGAGCGGAACGGGGTACCGGTGAGCGACAACCGCCTGGTCGCCCGCTCGAACGCCTCGCGCACGGCGTCGCCCCAGGAGAGCGCGTCGCCACCGTGGTGCACCTCGTCGAGAATGACCAGCGTGCGGCCGTCTTCCACGATGTCTTTGTGGAGCGACGCCTTGGCCGCGACCTGCGCGTAGGTGACCGCGATGCCGCGATAATGCCGCGCGAAGCGCCGGTGCACGTTCTTGAACTCGGCGTCGAGATGGATTCCGACCCGCTCGGCCGCCTCGGCCCACTGGCGCTTCAGATGGTCGGTCGGTGCGACGACGACGATCCGGTCGACGGTTCGGCGCCCGATCAGCTCGGTCGCGAGGCGCAACGCGAAGGTGGTCTTGCCCGCACCGGGCGTGGCGGAGGCGAGGAAGTCGCGTGGTTCCGTCCGGAAATACTCGTCGAGCGCCTCTTGTTGCCAAGCACGCAGGCGCGTGGCGGTCCCCCACGGCGCGCGCGCCGGGAACGACGGCGAGAGGTGCTGCGCCGCGAAGGTGCCGGGGGTCAGGAGAGGCTGATCAGACATGCGGATGCAATGTAATCACGAGCTGCAATGTAATCACGAGCTGCCGGCACGTCGCTCCAGCTGCCGAGGGAGCGGCACGATGAAAACGCTCCAGCGCTGGGCGTGTCGCCCGGATCTCTGCAATCTATGCGTTTCCGGTGCACAATAGTTAACATGCCCGAACTAACTACTTTCACCCGATACGTAGCGCTCGGCGACAGCTTCACCGAGGGACTCGGCGACCCGTACCCCGACGGCGGCTTCCGCGGCTGGGCCGACCGAGTCGCCGAGGTGCTGGCCGAGAAGACCCCCGACTTCGCGTACGCCAACCTCGCCGTGCGCGGGAAGCTCGTGCGCCAGGTCGTCGCCGAGCAGATCGACCAGGCGGTCGCGCTCGCGCCCGACCTCGTCACGATCTCAGCCGGCGGCAACGACGTGATCCGCCCCGGGACCGACCCCGACGAGATCGCCCGCGTGTTCGAGGAGGCCGTTGCGCGCCTCACCGCGACCGGTGCGACCGTGGTCGTGTTCACCGGCGTCGACGTCGGCTGGTCGGGCACCTTCAAGGCGATTCGAGGCAAGGTCGCGATCTACAACGAAGACGTCCGCATGGTCGCGCAGAAGTACGGATGCCTGGTCGCCGACCAGTGGTCCCTCAAAGAGATTCACGACCAGCGCATGTGGTCGATCGATCGCCTGCACATGTCCCCGCTCGGCCACCAGGCCGTCGCGCGCATGGTGCTGCGCACCCTCGGCGTGCCGAACGAGCTTCCGGTGCTGACCCCGGCGCCGGTGCCGCAACGCAGCTGGCGCGAGGCGCGCGTGCAGGACCTGCAGTGGGCGCGCGAGTACGCGTGGCCCTGGGTCGTGCGTCGCATCAGGCACGTTTCGAGCGGCGATGGCCTGCCTCCGAAGCGTCCCCAGCTGTCCCAGCTCGAGCGCCGTGTCGCTGCCGCGCTCGATGCTCACCTCGAGGACGCGAACTAGCGAGTTGCTGCCCTGAGGTGCCGCCCCGGGCTGATGCCCCGGAGGGTCGCCCTGGTTAGAACAGCTCGTGCGGGTGCGTGATGCGCCACCAGGCGCTCGGCGCCGCCAGCGTGCCGGTCGTGACGAGCGGTGCGGACACCTCCGTGCCGGTGGTGTCGCCGCCACCGCCCGTACCGGCCGCGGTGAACGTCACCTTGCCCGCTGCAGCGCCACTCGGGGCGGTGACAAGCCGCGCTGCGTCGACCTTCACCGTGACGCTGCCCTTCGAATACAGCTCGACATGCGGTGTCGTGCCCGGGATGACTGACGTCTTCGCGCCCCATGGCGCGCGATAGCTGGCGTAGACCGTGGTACCGGAATTCGTCAGATCAACCAGATGGAAGGACTGCTCGAAGCTCTTCAGCAGCTTCGGCACGCCCTTCCACAGCGCCGCATAGGTCGGCTGACCGGTCATCACGCCGACGAAGGTGCGCTCCGTGCCGTTCACCGACACCTTGGCAGCGAACAGCAGGCAGTGGCCCGCCTGCTGCGTGTAACCGGTCTTGACACCCTCGATGCCGTACTTGCCGATCAGCGGGTCGGTGTTGTGGATCGTGCCGACGGTCGGGAGCGTCGCCGTCGGCGTGTTCACGACCTTCGCGAGAACCGGGTTCGCGATCGCGAGCTTGCCGATGCCGACCAGGTCGGTCATGTTGCTGACGCTGCCCGAGTCGAGGCCGGACGGATCGGTCATGTGGGTGTGCGTGAAGCCGTGCTGCTTCAGCCATGCGTTGGCGACGCTCACGAACTTCGCCTGCGAGCCGTATGACCAGACCGCCAGCGATCGTGCGTAGTTGTTCGCGCTCGGCAGGATCATCGCGGTGAGCGCCTGCACAAGCGTGAGCTTCTCGCCCGCCGCGACCTTCGCCCACGAGCCGTCCTCGGCCCAGACCTCATTCAAGATGTCGACGTCACGCTCTCCGAACGTGATCGTCGGGCCCTGCTCCCCCGCGGTGAGCTTGTACCTGTCGAGCAGCACGAGCGCGGTGATCGTCTTGGTCATGCTCGCAATGGGCACGGATGCGTCGCTGCCGTGGCTTCCGAGCAGCTCGTCCTGCCCGACCAGGCCGATGGCCGCACCACCGGTCGCCGGCCACGCGGGTGCGACGCCTGCAGTCTCGATGGATGCGGTAGCTGAGGCCGGGACAATCGCAGCAGTCGCGGGCAGCGGGCGCACGAGTGCGAGTCCTACGTACGCCGCCATCGCGAGCACCAGGACGAGAGCGATGATGACCGCGGCCCGCCGACCTGCGCGCCTCCGTCGTCTAGGCGGTTTCGCTGCCTGCGTCGGACGCTCCGGTTCGAGGTCGACGGCAAGGCTCACGAGGTGATGCTACGGGGATTCGCTTCGGCAGTTGCTAAATGCTCGAACGCCGTAGCGCCCACAGAGCGACGGCGCTCGCCGAGGCGACGTTCAGCGAGTCGACTCCGTGCACCATGGGGATGGTCACGATCGAGTCGGCGGATGCCAGCGCCCGCCGCCCGAGTCCATCGCCCTCGGCGCCCATCACGAGTGCGACGCGCTCCGGCGGCATGGCCGCGAAGGCGTCGAGAGCCACGGCGTCGTCGGCGAGGGCGAGCGCGGCGATGTGAAACCCGCTGGCGTGCAGCACCTCAGCCGCGCCGTCCTTCCACTCGGGGAGTCTCGTCCAGGGCACTTGCAGCACCGTGCCCATCGACACGCGCACGCTGCGCCGGTACAGCGGGTCGGCGCAGGTCGGCGTGACGAGCACCGCATCCGCTCCGAGACCCGCAACCGATCGGAAGATGGCGCCGACGTTCGTGTGATCGACGAGCCCGTCGAGAACGACGACCCGGTGCGCCTCCGCGAGGAGAGCCGGCACGCTCGGGAGCTCGGGGCGGTGCATCGCCGCGAGGGCGCCGCGGTGCAGGTGATAGCCCGTGAGCGTCTCCAGCGTCGGTGCGTCCCCGACGTAGACCGGAACGTCGGGATATGCGTCGAGCAGCGGCGCGACATCCGTCAACCACTGTTCCTGGGTGAGCCACTGTTCCTGTACCAGCACGGACCGCGGCCGGTGGCCGGCCTGCAGCGCTCGCATGATCACTTTCGTGGACTCGGCGATGTAGAGTCCGCCGGCCGGCTCGCTGACGCGTCGCAGCGCCACGTCGGTGAGCCGTGAGTAATCGGCGAGGTCGGGGTTGGCCGCGACGGCGGCATCGTCGAGGTGGTCGATCCGGCGGACATCCATGCGAAACATCTTGCCCGTACGATTTAACCGAGCGGTTATGGAGGTGCGCGAATGGCCGTGGGTGCGAGAGCGATTGTCGACCCGCAGACGGCCGGCCACGTGGCCGACCCTGCGCTGGTCGACGGGGCGCTGCTCGAGCGCGCGCTCGCGGCGTTGTCCGGCCGCACTGTCACGGCGGTGACGGGCGCCGGAGTGAGTACCGATTCCGGTATTCCGGACTACCGCGGCGCAGGGGCCCCCAAGCGCAACCCGATGACGATCGAGCAGTTCCTCTCGTCGTCGCGATCGCAGAAGCGTTACTGGGCCGGTTCGCACCTGGGCTACGGCGCGTTCAACGCGGCCATGCCGAATGCCGGCCACCTCGCTCTCGCTGGTCTCGAGGCCGCGGGAGTCGTCAATGGCGTCGTCACCCAGAACGTCGACGGCCTGCACGTGCGCGCCGGCTCGCGGCGCGTGGTTCCGCTCCACGGTTCGATGGATCGCGTCATCTGCGTGCGCTGCGGCCAGGTGTTCGCGCGCCCCGAGATCGCAGCTCGCATCGACGCGGCCAACCCGTGGCTCGCCAAGCCCGAGTCGGTCGTGATCAACCCCGACGGCGACGCCGAGGTGGCCGACGTCGATGACTTCGTCGTCCCCGAGTGCACAGTCTGCGGCGGACTGCTCAAGCCGGACGTCGTGTTCTTCGGCGAGTTCGTGCCGGTCGACCGCTTCGACGAGGCGAAGGCGCTGATCGCCGGCGCTCAGGCGCTCCTCATCGCTGGGTCCTCCCTTGTGGTCAATACCGGCATTCGTCTCGTCGAGCAGGCTCGTCGCCGCCGCCTTCCGATCGTTGTCATCAATCGCGGGGTCACGAAAGCCGACGACCGCGCGACGCTGAAGATCGACGGGGGCACCTCGGAGTACCTTTCAGCGATAGCCGCCAGACTGGAGTCGTGAGCTCCCCCTCCCCCACGCGCGCATCGCACCCCACGCGCATCTCCCTCGTTCGTCATGGGCAGACCGACTGGAACAAGACCGGTCGCATTCAGGGTCGCAGCGACATTCCTCTGAACGACACGGGTCGTGAGCAGGCACGAGAGACGGGTCGCGCTCTGCGCGGGCGCCGCTTCGATGGCGTGTACGCGTCACCGCTGAAGCGCGCCCTCGAGACGGCCGCGATCATCGCGACCGAATTGCGGATGCCTCAGCCGACACCTGTTCCCGGCCTGGAAGAGCGCAGCTACGGTGACGCGGAGGGCATGGACGGCCAGGAGATCCGCGCGGCATTCGGCGACGACCGAAGCAACGTCCCGGGCTGGGAGAACGACGCGAGCCTGCTCAACAGAGTGCTCGCGGCGCTCGCGCGGCTCGGCGCCCACCACGAGGGCGAGCGGGTGCTCGTGGTCGCACATGGCGGCGTCATCGGCGCGATCGCTCGGCATTTGACCGGCGGTGAGCGCCCGGCGAAGGGCGAAGCGATCCTGAATGGCTCCGTACACGACCTGGAGGTCGTCGACGGCGAGCTCGCGCTCGTGAACTTCAACCTCGCCGGCGCCGACATCGCTGCCATCGATGTGGATGTCGATATCGATGGCCAAAGTGGTGTCGGCGTCGATGCGCAGCTCGGCGCCGACAAGGCGGGTGAGGCTGCGCGATGACCCACCCTCGTTCGACGGCACCCGGCGTGGAGGATGAGGCGCGGGCTGTTGACACGCCTGCACCCCCTACGTCCGCTACATCTGCTGCGCCCGCGCTCGGCGCGACGATCCTGTGGCGCTGGTGTCGAATGTTTGACGCCGAGCCGCTCACGCTGTTCGCCTATCTGCGCTTGCGCAGCGAGGTGTTCGTCGTCGAGCAGGACTGCGTCTACTCCGACATGGACGACCACGACCTCCACTCGTGGCACCTGACGGGTCACGACGCCCACGGTCGCGTGGTCGCGGCGCTCCGCCTCGTGCCGCCGGGCGCCAAGCATCCGTCGCCGTCCCTCGGCCGCGTCGTCATCGCGCCCCACGCGCGTGGTACCGGGGCCGGGCACCAGCTTGTCGCTGAGGCGTTGCGGAAGGCGGCGGCCGAGTACCCCGGCTTCGGGCACGAGATCTCGGCTCAGGCACATCTGCAGCGCTTCTACGGTCGTCACGGATTCGTTCCGCAGGGTGACGAGTACCTCGAGGACGACATTCCCCACATCGCAATGACAATGACCGCCGAGCAGATGGCCGAGATCTAGCGGATCGCGTATCGGTGCATCGTGACGCCGCTGTCGAACCTGTTCTGCTCGAGCAGGTCGAGCAGAACAGGTTCGAACTCCTTATGCCCGATTGAGTCGAAGAGTGGCCGTCCGGACCCGAGGATGGCCGGGTGCGTGAACAGCAGCAACTCATCGAGTAGGCCGGCCTCAAGCAGCTGAGTGGCCACGGTCGCGCCGCCCACCCCGATGTCGCCGTTCGTTTCCGCCTTGAGATCCGCGAGTTGCGCAATCGCGTCAGGGGCCCCATCAGCGCCCCCGCCGAAGATTCGAGTGTTGTGCTCCGCCGTCGTACGGGTGCGCGAGACGAGGACCTTGGGGATGTCCGTCCAGATCGCCCCGTACTCTCGCAGGTAATCGGGCAATGACCGGTCGTTGCGCGCGTTCGGCCAGAACGGGTCCATCAGTTCGAAGACGATGCGCCCTTGGACCATCATCGACAGCCCACGTGCGCGAGCGTTGAAGTCGCGGTGGAGCTGCTCGTCGATGAGCAACCAGTCGGGGCCACCGAGGTCGGAGTGCTCGCCGCCGGCGCGCTCGATGAGGAGATCTATCGAGACGTTCATCCAATACACGAATCGGGCAGCCATGCGCACAGCATCGAGCCACGGGGCGCTCGCCGCAACGATTGATTCCAGATTCGAAACTATGCACGATCATCGTGCCAAGGTAGCGGGACGAGAAGGCCCGCGATGAAAGTTATCCACAGCTTCCAATGGGAGCCGCAAATGTCGGTGGGTCCTGCTTGAATCGTCCCATGAGCATCGAAATCGCGTTCGACCAGGCTGCTGAGCAGTCAGCGTTTGCGCTCGGTGCGTCATGGCAGGCCGAACAATTCGAGCGTGTGGTGGCGATCCGGAAGGAGATCGCTCGCCTCGAGGCTGAAGAGGTGCATGTGCTCAGCGGACTGCTCGCCGAGGCAGAGGGTGAGGCCGGGGAAGACGCCATCGATGCTGCAGACCCAGCCGACGTGACGCGGCGACATGACCTTGCGGTCCGGTCGATCGCGACTGAGCTCGCCGCCTCGACGCACACGAGCGTGAACGCGGCGCAGTCGCGGCTCGGCGAGGCATGGGTGCTGTCGAACCAGCTACGGGCGACGCTCACCGCGCTCGAGGCGGGCGACATTTCGCGAGCGCACGCGCACGAGCTCGTGACCGAGACCGACCATCTGGGCGGCGCTCGCTTTGAGGCTGAGCTGGCGCTGCTGCCGCTCGCGAAGGCATTGCCGATCTCGCAGTTCCGGCGCCGTGCGAAACGCGCCCTGGAAACCCTCGAGAAGGACTCGTTGAAAGCTCGGCATGCTCGCGCGTTCGCTCGGCGACGAGTCGACGTCACAGCCGCGCGCGACGGCATGGCGCATCTTGACGCGTACATCGACGCGGCCGACGCCGCTTTGCTGAGAGCCGGCCTTCAGAACGCCGCGGCCGAGGCACGGTCACTCGGTGACACTCGCTCGGCAACGCAGCTGCAGGCCGATCTCTTCGTCGACATCCTGAGTGAGGGCAACGTGACGATCGGCGCGGGGGCGCCCCTGACGGCGTCGAGCAGTGGCGCGACCGACGAGCTTGTCTCGGTGTCGAGCGGCACGCTCATCAGCCGCGCTCCGGTGACCGTCGATGTGCTGATTCCAGCGGCGGTCCTCGCCGGCAGCAACGGCAGCAACGGCAGCAGCGGCAGTGACAGCAGCAACGGCAGTGACGGCAGTGACGGCAGTGACCAGCACAGCGCCGCCGACCTCGCGGGCGCTGGAGACACGCCCGCCAGTGCGGAAATCGTCGGCCTGGGTGTTATCGACCCCGTGCGGGCGCGCCAGTTGGTCGCGCGAGCGCCGAGTCTGCGACGGATTCTGACAGATCCGATCAGCTCGGCCATCGTCGATTTCGATCGCAAGACCTATCGCGTCCCGGCTGAGCTGAAACGCATTATTCAGCGTCGCGATGGTCACTGTCGCGCGCCCGGTTGCTTCCTTCCGGTCTCCGTGACCGAGCTCGACCACACGCGCGCCGCCGCAGGGGGCGGACCCACCGCGCTGTGGAATCTCGCGTGCCTGTGCCGCAACCATCATCATCTGAAGCACGAGGCCGGCTGGGGCCTCAAGCAGTACCTCGGCGGCATCCTCGAGTGGCGCTCGCCCTCAGGCAGGTTCTATCGAACCCACCCGGAAGTCGCCGTCGTGGGGCCGCCCGGTCAGCCCGTCGACCCGTGGCGCCCGCCGAGCACAGGTCAGCCGGCCCCGTTCGACCTCCCCGACGAGATCGAAGACGACGGTGGCGGAGATCCTGCCGGGGGCGGAGGGCCTAGCGGTGCTGGAGAACCTGCCGGCGGCAGAGTACCCGGCGGTGCTGGAGAACCTGCCAGCGCTGCAGAACCCGGCGCTCGTGGAGAATCCCACGATGAGGACTGAACCGCAGAGGCGGCGTGGCCGTCGTGGCAGCACATGCGTGCCACTGCCCGCATGGCGCTACTCGGCGCGCACCGACCTGAGCACCTCTAGCAGGGCGCGGGCCGAGGCGCCCCAGCTGAACGTCGCGGCCTGGGCGACACCGGCGCGGCTTGCGGTGGTCCAGGCATCCGTTGCTTCGAGCGAGCGGATGCCGCGGGCGACGTCGCTCGGCGACGCAGGGTCCACGAACACGGCCGCGCGGCCGCCGACCTCGCGGAAAATCGGGATGTCGCTCGCCACGACCGGTGTGCCGACGCGCATCGCCTCGATGACGGGAATGCCGAAGCCCTCATCCCATGAGGTCGTCACGAGTGCATGGGCGCGAAGCAGTGCCGTCTCGTAGTCCGCGTCGCTCGCGCCGTTGTAGAAGACGAGTCGCGCACCGGGGGCCAGCGCTTCGAGTCGCGCCCGCTCTGCGCCGGTCGCCCGGCTCATGAGATGCAGTTCGTACTCCGCTGGAAGCTCCGCGATCGCGCGCACGAGCGTATCGACGTTCTTGTAGGGCATGAACTGCCCCATGTGCACGAGCACCCGCGTTTCTGCGCTCGGCGGGGTCCGCGTCGCCGCAGCCGCGAGTGCCGCAGCTGACGGGTCGGACGCCGCGTTGTACACCACGTGGATGGGGCGTCGTGTGAGGCGATGCTCGGTGATGAGCGCCTTCGTCGTCTCGGAGACCGCGACGACGGCATCCGCTCCATTGAGCAGCGTGCGCTGCGGCCACCACGACAGGTGGTACAGCCGCCACGCGATCCTCACGAACCATGGCAGATCCCGGGGCGGCGTGCGATGGCGGTAATAGATGAGGTCGTGCACGGTGAGCACCAGCGGGTACCGACGCCCACGAGAACCCATGGTCTGCATCGGCGAGTAGACCACGTCGGCGCCGAGGCGGTCCACGAGCCGGTTGACCTCGCGGGCGACCCACGGCTCCCCCGCAGCGGTCTGCGAGCTGATGAGGTGCCACGGCAAGTCGGGCAGGTTCGCGAGCTGTGCTTCATCGCTGATCAGCATCTCCACCGGCGTCAGCATCGCGAGCTCACGCACGAGTTCCGCACTGTAGCGGCTGATGCCATCGTGGCGGCCGGTGCGCACGTACCGGCAGTCGAAGAGGACCCTCATGCCCCGATCCCGAACCGGCGCGCCAAGAACTGCGAAATGTGAGTCGCCGCCTCTTCCGGCTTCTCGTAGTGGATCAGATGACCCACCCCATCGATCACCTCGAGCTCGGCATCGGAGAACAGCGTCACGAGCCGGCGCTCAGCGGCGAGCGGAGTGATCTGGTCGTTCGCTGCGGCGACGAGAAGAACCGGCAGCTCGACACGTGCGGCGTACTCGCTCACGTCGTGCGAAACCGACGCGCGGAACGACTCGAGCAGCGAGCCGCGGTCGGCGAAGGACGAGAAGTAGGCATCGTGCTGCCCGTGGATCCACCTGCGCAGCTCGGGCTCCCGGGTGGTCGCCATCGCGATGCTCATCGCACGGACAATGCCCGGGTTGCGCAGCAGCGCGTTACCGGGCCTGGGCGGCAGTTCGCGCGCGAGCCAGTAGTAGAAGATCGCGGCCGCGGTCCCGATCGCCTTCGGGCCCGACAGGGCGGGAGCCCCGATCGGATTGATGAGAATCGCAGCGGATGCGTCGAGCAGGCCCTCGTCGGCGCCGTGTTCAGCGAGCGCTGCGGCCACGACGATCGAGCCGAAGGAGTGGCCGAGCAGAGTGATCGGTCCTTCGGGCTCCACGGCGCGGGCGAACTCCCCCAGCCAGCGCGCATAGCCGGCGATGTCGTGGGTGCGATCGCGGAAGGCATCCGATGCGCCGAATCCTGGCAGGTCGGGCATGATGACGTGCTGGCCGGGCAGGTTGCCGACCACCGGTTCCAGCCCGTGGTGGTCGCCGCGGAACCCGTGCACGGCGATGATCGTGCCGTGACCCGCTGCGGTGCCCGCCGCGGCGGACTCAGCCGGGTAGTCCCACCAGCGGGTCATGCCGCCCGGCAGCTCGATCTCGCGCATCGTCCCCAAGGCTAACGGGTGCGCTTGCGGTCAACGTCCGAGGTCCCTTCTACGCTGGTCTCATGAGCGGATGGCATGAGCAACTGGGCGTTTTCGACCTCGAGACCACGGGTGTCGATACTGAGACGGCGCGCATCGTGACGGCTCACGTCGGGGTGATCAACGAACTCGGCATCACGGTCTCACGACAGGACTGGGTGATCGACCCGATGGTCGAGATTCCCGATGCGGCGGCGGCTGTGCACGGCTACACGACCGACCGCGTGCGGATCGAGGGCATGGAGGCCGCGCTCGGGGTTGCTGAGATCGTCGCGGCGCTGCGCGTGCTCTTCGACCGCGGGGTGCCCGTGGTCGCCTACAACGCACCGTATGACTTCACTGTGCTGAACCGTGAGGCGAAGCGCCATGGCGTCGCACCCCTCGACAAGCCGTCGCCGATCGTCGACCCGCTGGTCATCGACAAGGCGGTCGACCGCTACCGCAGGGGCAAGCGCACACTCGAGCTGACGGCGCAGTTCTACGGCGTCGATCTGGGCGACGACGCCCACGACGCGGGTTTCGACGCGATCGCCGCCGGTCGCGTCGCGCAGGCGCTCGCCAACAAGTACGCCGCAGATCTGGCGATGACCGCGCTCGAACTCCACGACAAGCAAGTCGAGTGGTTCCGCGAGCAGGAAGAGAACTACGCTGCGTTCCGCCGGAACAAGCTCGGCGATCTCAACTTCGTGGCGTCCGGCACCTGGCCCGAGCGATTCTGAGACGCGGAAAGCCCCCGGCATGCCGGGGGCTTTCCGATGGCGCTGCTTACTTCTTGGCGCCGAAGTTCTTGAAGCGCTGGTTGAAGCGCTCGACACGACCGGCCGAGTCCATGATGCGCTGCTTGCCCGTGTAGAACGGGTGCGACTCGGACGAGATCTCGACGTCGATGACGGGGTACGTGTTGCCGTCTTCCCACTCGATCGTCTTGTCGCTGTTCACGGTCGAACGCGTGAGGAACGTCGCGCCCGAAGCCAGGTCGCGGAAGACCACCGGGGCGTAGTTCGGGTGGATGTCAGCCTTCATAGTGAGATGCCTTTGAAACGTCGGTTAGGAATGGGAAGAAAAAGGTCGGCGCTAGCCCAAGAAACAGCTTACCAGATCGCCGCCGGCGCTACTTCGCGCGCGCTGTGAACCGGCCGCCGCTCGATTCGACGACGACGTCGACACCGAACGCCGAACTCAGGTTGCTCGAGCTCAGCGTCTCGTCGATCCGACCGGATGCGGCGATCTTGCCGCCGACGAGCAGAACCGCGTGGGTGAATCCGGCGGGGATCTCTTCGACATGGTGAGTGACCATGACGATCGCAGGGCTCGACGGCGACGCGGCGTACCCGCCGAGCAGGCGGACGAGCTCTTCGCGAGCCCCGAGGTCGAGCGAGGCGGCAGGCTCGTCAAGCAGAAGCAGCTCGGGATCGGCCATCACCGACCGCGCGATCTGCACGCGCTTCTGCTCACCGTCGGACAGCTCGCCGAACCGGCGCTCGGCCAGATGGTCGACGTTCCACTCGGCAAGCACGCGGTGGGCGCGGCGCTCGTCGATGTCTTCGTATTCCTCTTTCCAGCGTGCGGTGATGCCGTACGCCGCCGTGAGGATGATGTCGAGAACGCTCTCGCCATACGGAAGCCGGCGGGACAGTGCACTCGAGGCGAAACCGATGTGCGGCCGCAACTCGGCGGCATCGGTCTCGTTGGTCACGTCTTCGTCAAGCAGAGTGACCGTGCCCGCACTCGGCGTGATCTGCGCGGCAGCGAGCTGGAGCAGAGTGGTCTTTCCAGCGCCGTTCGGCCCCAGCACGACCCAGCGCTGGTCGTTCTTCACCCGCCAGTCGACCTCGGAAAGGATCGTGTTGCCGGATCGCTCGACGGCGACGCCCTTCATGCTGACGACGGTGCTCGACATGCTTCCAACCCTATCGGCAGATCAGCGTAGGGATTTATACACGGATGCTGTCTGCTCAGCGATCGAGGACCAGGAGAACGCGTCGCGTGCACGCTCGTGCCCGGCCTCGCCCATGGCCTTCGCGCGCGCGGGGTCGCTCAGAACCTCGGTGAGCGCCGCGGCGAGATCGGCGACGAAGCGGTCGGGGTCGGTGGGCGTGCCCGTCCCGTCCTGCACCTGGTCGATCGGGACGAGGCGACCCGTGACACCGTCGACGACCACCTCGGGAATGCCGCCGGTGGCGGTGCCGACGACGGGAAGGCCGCAGGCCATCGCCTCGAGGTTCACGATGCCGAGCGGCTCATAGACCGACGGGCACACGAACACCGTCGAGGCGGACAAGACCGCGGTGAGCTGATCGCGCGGGAGGATCTGATCGATCCACACGACGCCCGAGCGCGTCTGCTGCAGTTCGGCGACGAGCCCCTGGACCTCGGCCAGGATCTCGGGGGTGTCCGGCGCACCGGCGCAGAGCACGAGCTGCACCTCTGACGGCAGCGACCTCGCTGCGCGCAGCAGATAGGGCAGCCCCTTCTGCCGGGTGATGCGCCCGACGAAGACGACGGCGGGCCGGTCGGGGTCGACGCCGAGAGCGCGTGCGGTGTCAGCGTCGGGGTTCGGCTGCCACTGGGTGAGGTCGATGCCGTTGTAGACGACGTGGGTCTTCGCCGGGTCGATCACCGGATAAGAGCGCAGAATGTCGCGTCGCATTCCCTCGGAGACGGCGATCACGGCATCCGCCGCCTCATATGCCGTCTTCTCTATCCAGCTCGATACGCGATACCCGCCGCCGAGCTGCTCAGCCTTCCACGGGCGCAGCGGTTCGAGGCTGTGCGCGGTGACCACGTGAGGCACGCCGTGCAGCAGCTTGGCGAGGTGACCGGCACCGTTCGCGTACCAGGTGTGGGAGTGCACGACGTCGGCACCTGCAGCGGCCTGGGCCATCTGCAGGTCGACGCCGAGGGTCGCGAGGGCGGGGTTGGCCGAGGTCAGTTCGGCGGGCACGCCATACGAGAACACGTCGGCTTCGGCGCGCGGTCTGCCGAACGCGTGCACGCGCACCTCGGTGTGGGCGCGCAGGGCTTTGACCAGTTCGGCGACGTGAACTCCGGCGCCCCCATATACCTCAGGCGGATACTCGCGTGTCAAGACATCCACTCGCATGCACCTGACGCTAGTACAGGCCGGTCGGGCCAACTAATGTCGATTTCATGAGGGCAGGTAGGAAGATCTTCGGCGTCGTTCTTGCCGGCGGCGAGGGAAAGAGGCTCATGCCGCTGACCGCGGATCGGGCCAAGCCCGCTGTCCCGTTCGGCGGTCAATACCGTCTCATCGACTTCGCCCTGTCGAATCTGGTGAACTCCGACCTGCGGCAGATGGTCGTGCTGACCCAGTACAAGTCGCACTCGCTCGACCGGCACGTGTCGCAGACCTGGCGACTGCCTCAGCTGCTCAATTCGTACATCTCTTCCGTACCCGCGCAGCAGCGGCTCGGCAAGCGCTGGTTCTCCGGCTCGGCCGACGCGATCCTGCAGAACCTCAACCTGCTGCGCGACGCCAAGCCCGACATCGTCGTCGTGGTCGGCGCGGACCACGTCTACCGCATGGACTTCGCTCAGATGATCGAGGCGCACATCGAGTCGGGTGCGCGCGCCACGGTCGCGGCGATCCGCCAGCCGATCGGTCTCGCCAACCAGTTCGGCGTGATCGAGGTCGATGAGCAGTCGCGCGACAAGATCGCAGCGTTCCGTGAGAAGCCGCTCGACCCGGTCGGGCTGCCCGACGCCCCGCACGAGGTGCTCGCCTCGATGGGCAACTACGTCTTCGACGTCGACGCCCTGATCGAGGCCGTCGAGACCGACGCGGACCGCCCGGAGTCGAACCACGACATGGGCGGCGACATCGTGCCGTACTTCGTCGACCGCAACGAGGCCGGCGTCTACGACTTCAAGGACAACGACGTGCCCGGCTCGACGGAGCGCGACCGTGCCTACTGGCGCGACGTCGGAACGATCGAGTCCTTCTTCGAAGCCCACCAGGACCTGATCTCGGCGCTGCCCGTGTTCAACCTGTACAACCGCGAGTGGCCGATCTACTCGCAGGAGTTGAACTCGCCGCCCGCCAAGATCGTCCGTGATGCACGGGGCTCGCTCGGCACGACGATCGACTCGATCATCTCGCTCGGCTCGGTGATCTCGGGCGCGCACGTCGAGCGCAGCGTGCTCGGGCCCTGGACCCTCATCGACTCGGGCGCGAACATCACCGACACCGTGGCCTTCGACCGCGTCGAGATCGGCCCGGGCGCGCAGGTGCGCCGTGCCATCCTTGACAAAGACGTTGTCATCGAGCCGAACGCTCAGGTCGGCATCGATCCCGCCCGCGACCGCGCGCGCGGTTTCACCATCACCGAGTCCGGCCTCGTCGTGGTCGGAAAGGGAGTCCACGTACATCCATGAGCGCGCGTCACGAGGGCGCCACCGTTCCCTTCCTGGTCGTCCTCGACGCAGACTCCACGCTCTTGCACGATGAGGTGATCGAGCTGATCGCCGATCACGCCGGCACGACCGAACTCGTCGCCGACATCACGACGCGAGCGATGATGGGCGAACTCGATTTCGCGGACTCGTTGCGTGAGCGGGTGGCGACACTGGCAGGTCTGTCGACGGATGCCTTCGCCGAGGTCCGCGGGCGCCTGACGGTGACTGCGGGCGCATCCGAACTGATCGCGGCGGTGCACGCGACGGGCGGCAAGGTGGGCGTCGTCTCTGGCGGCTTCCACGAGGTGCTCGACCCGATAGCCGAGGGCCTCGGCCTCGACTTCTGGCGAGCCAACCGGCTCGAGGTGGCCGGCGCCGACGGCGCGCAGACCCTCACCGGCCGCGTCGACGGGGCGATCGTCGACGCGCAGGTGAAAGCACAGACGCTCACCGAGTGGGCGGATGCCTCAGGCATCCGTGAGTCGCGCACCATCGCCATCGGCGACGGCGCCAACGACCTCGAGATGATGGCGATCGCCGGCCTCGCCGTCGCGTTCAACGCGAAGCCGCGCGTGCGCGACGAGGCCGACGTCGTGATTCCGGCTCAGGATCTCTCGCAGGTGCTGGGGTTGCTGGGACTTAGGGGCTGAGCCGCGACCTGCTCGCGCGGCCAGCGCTCAGCCGAAACCGGCGCGACGCGAGGCTCAGTGCCCCATGCCCAGTCCGCCGTCGACGGGGATGACGGCGCCGGAGATGTACGCGGCGTCGTCGGACGCGATCCACGTGACGACCCCCGCGACCTCGGACGCCGTACCGTAGCGGCCGGCGGGGATCGCTCGCTTGTACTCGGCCGTCTGCGCCTCCGGAAGCTCGGCGGTCATGTCGGTCTCGATGAACCCGGGGGCGACGACATTCGCGGTGATGCCCCGGCTGCCGAGCTCGCGGGTGATCGAGCGCGCCATGCCGATGAGGCCGGCTTTCGACGCCGAGTAGTTCACCTGACCGGGGTTTCCGTAGAGGCCGCTGATCGACGAGATGAACACGATGCGCCCGTGACGCGCCTTGATCATTCCCTTGAGCGCGCGCTTCACGACGCGGAAGGACCCGCCCAGGTTCGTGTCGACGACCGCGTCGAAGTCGTCCTCGCTCATGCGCAGCATGAGCGTGTCGCGAGTGATGCCGGCGTTCGCGACGACGACCTCGATCGGGCCGAGGGCTGCCTCGACCTCGGAATACGCCGCATCGACGGCCGCGGCATCCGTCACGTCCGCGCGCACCGTCATGGCGCCCTCGGGGCCCGCCCCCGAGCGGGCGGTGACGGCGACACGATGCCCCAGAGCGATGAACGCCTGCGCGATGGCGAAGCCGATTCCGCGATTTCCGCCGGTAATGAGCACGGTACGAGGAGTTAATTCAGGCATACGGGAATGGTATTGGCTCGGGGGACGTAGGCTGGAACGAACGTCATGAAGAGCCCGTCGCACACCATCACCGCACTTCCGCCGTCGCCGGAACGAGAGCGGCACAAGCGCATGATCGAGTACACGATCATGATGATCATTCGCGTGCTGTGCGTCCTCGCGTGCATCTGGGTCCGCGGCTGGTGGCTCATCCCGCTCGGACTCGGCGCCGTGTTCCTGCCCTACTTCGCCGTCATCATCGCGAACGCGGTTCAGGCGGGCGAGGCCGGCACCGTCGAGCGGCCCGGCGCGATCGAGCGCAATCACGGCGAGCAGTGAGCCTGCTCGGCGAACCTGCGGTCGACACGTGCTCGCGGGCCGGTTGCCGGGCGACCGCGGTGTGGCGGATCGACTGGCGCAACCCCAAGATCCACACGGCCGAACGCGGCAAGACGTGGCTCGCCTGCGCCGAGCACAGAGACTTTCTCTACGGATTCCTCGACTCGCGCGGTTTTCCGGTTTCGGTCTCCGAGCTCATTCCTCGGGCTTAGGCTCGTCGTCGCTCGGCTGGATCACGATGACGTCGTGGGAGGCGCGCTTGGGGGCGGCCTGCGTCGGCTCGCCCGCTGAGGCCTCATCGAGGGCGAACTTCGGGCCGGCGCCAGGGGGTGCGATGGCGACTGGGCCCTCGATGCCCCACCGCGACATCGGGACGAAACCGTCGAGGAGCTCGTCTTCGATCTCTCCGTCGGTGAACTTCTTGCGTGCCGCCTTCTCGCGCCGGTTCCGGGCGCGGACGCGCTCTTCCGGATCGTCGGCGTTGATGCGCCGGAACTCGACCTGCACCGCGTAGTAGAGCGCCACGAACCCGCCGATGGCGAAGAGGACCCACTGCACCATGTACGACCAGTGGATCGCTGTGTTCGCGGTGGGCGCGCTCGTGACGACGGCACCGAGTGCCTTCGACGCCGGTGTCTGCGTCTGCAGCAAGCCGTAGGCCCCGGTGTACACGCTGCCGCCGATGCGCTGCTTGACCTGAGGCAGGTCGATCGTCTCGATCTGGTTCTTGATCGCCGGCGTCGAACCGCGTTTCGCCTCGCTCGGCTGCAGACGCGCGATGAGGCTGACGGTGCCGCTCGGCGGCGCGGCGACTGGCTTCGGCAGGTCGGGGTCGGCGTTGCTCGCGTCGACGCAGCCGCGATCGATGACGAATACCTTGCCGCTGGTGAGGCGCAGCGGCGTCAGGATCTCGAAGCCGGTGTCGTCGCCGCACGGCCGTGTGCGCACGACGAGTTGCTGGTCGGGCAGATAGGTCCCCGTGACGGAGACCCGTTTGTAATCGTCGGCGAAGCGATAGGAGTCGAGCTTCGGCAGCGCCGAATCGAGCGGCACGGGGTCGGCGTTGAAGTTCTCCTGCACCCGGGCGTTGTAGCTCGTCGCCTTCTGACCACGGTCGAGCTGCCAGTGCGACAGGAACACGCACGCGACCGCGAACACGACGGCCGCGATGATGTAGACGACCCAGCGGCGGGTGCGGACGAACTCGTAGCCGACCATGCCCTCGGTCGTCGTGTCGTAGACCGCGGCCGTTTTGCGCTCGAGGGCACCGGGGCGACGCGCTTCAACGGCGCGCGAGCCGCGGTGCTGCAGCGACCCCTGAGGGTAACGTTCGGGCACGCATCGATCCTCTCGCGCCTCGCTGTGTGGATTCTCTCGACGGGCTCAGCTCGACGGCAGGTCCTGTCGCCGACGCTACGCGAGCTCGACCAGCTCCGCGTAGTCGGGCGTCCAGAGGTCCTCAGTGCCCTCGGGCATGATCAGCACGCGCTCCGGGTTCAGCGCCTCGATCGCGCCCGGGTCGTGCGAGACGAGCACGACGGCGCCCGAATAGTGCGCGAGGGCGTCGAGGATCTCTTCGCGTGAAGCGGGGTCGAGGTTGTTCGTCGGCTCGTCGAGCAGCAGCAGGTTCGCCGACGAGACGACCAGCATCGCGAGCGCGAGCCGTGTCTTCTCGCCGCCCGAGAGCACCCCGGCGGGCTTGTGCACGTCTTCCCCGGAGAACAGGAACGAGCCGAGCACCTTACGGGCGTCGGTCTCGGTGAGGTGGGGCGACGCCGACACCATGTTCTGCAGCACCGAACGGCGCACGTCGATCGTCTCGTGCTCCTGCGCGTAGTAGCCGACCTTGAGCCCGTGACCGGGCTCCAGCTCGCCCGTATCGGGCTCGTCGACCCCCGCGAGGATGCGCAGCAACGTCGTCTTCCCCGCACCGTTGAGACCAAGGATCACGACCTTCGAACCACGGTCGATCGCGAGATCGACAGCGGTGAAGATCTCCAGCGAACCGTAGGACTTCGAGAGATCGGATGCTTTGAGCGGGGTCCGCCCGACCGGTGAGGGCTCCGGGAACCGGAGCTTCGCCACCCGGTCGGCCTGGCGCACCTCATCAAGGCCGGCGAGCAGTTTCTCCGCACGCGCCATCATCTGGTGAGCCGCCGCGGCCTTGGTCGCTTTGGCACCGAACTTCGCCGCCTGCAGCTGCAGCGCCGACGCCTTCTTCTCGGCGTTGGCGCGCTCCTTCTTACGGCGCTCCTCGTCGGCGGCGCGCTGGGCCAGGTACTTCTTCCAGCCCATGTTGTAGATGTCGATCACGGCGCGGTTCGCGTCGAGGTAGAACACCTTGTTGACGGCCTCTTCCACGAGCACCACGTCGTGGGAGATCACGATGAAGCCGCCCTGGTAGTTCTTCAGGAAGTCGCGCAGCCACACGACGGAGTCGGCATCGAGGTGGTTGGTCGGCTCGTCGAGGATCATCGTCTCCGCGTCGGAGAACAGAATGCGCGCGAGTTCGATGCGCCGGCGCTGACCGCCCGAGAGCGTCCTGAGCGGTTGGTCGAGGATGCGGTCGGGCAGATTCAGATTGCTCGCGATGGAGGCCGCCTCCGCCTCAGCCGCGTAACCGCCCAGCTGCTCGAAGCGCTCCTGCAGGTTGGCGTAGCGCCGCATCGCCTTCTCGGCCACCGCGGCGTCGGCATCCGACATCTTGTGCGTCGCGTCGTTGATCTGCAGGTTCAGCGTGCCGAGCCCGCGCGCGTCGAGGATGCGCGTGCGAGCGAGCATCTCGGGGTCGCCCGTGCGCGGATCCTGCGGCAGGTAGCCGAGCTCACCCGCGCGGGTGACAGTGCCGTCGGCCGGCGCGAGGTCGCCCGCCAGCACCTTGGTGAGCGTCGTCTTGCCCGCGCCGTTACGGCCGACCAGGCCGATCTTGTCGCCTCGCTGCACACGGAAGTCGACGCCCGACATGAGAGTACGGGCGCCGACGCGGATCTCGAGGTTGGAGACTGCTAACAATTGCCTGCCGAAATCAAATTGAAAAACCCAGGGCTCGCATCATGTCGCGACCGTCATCGGTGATGCGCTCGGGCCCCCACGGCGGCATCCACACCCAGTTGATGCGGAATCGCTCCACGACGCCGTCGAGGGACTCGCCAGTCTGCTCCTCGAGTACGTCGGTGAGGGGGCAGCCGGCGCTCGTCAGCGTCATCGAGATGATGAGGGCGTCGTTCTCGTCGTCCCACGCGAGGTCGTAGATGAGCCCGAGGTCGACGATGTTCACGCCGAGCTCGGGGTCCATCACGTCCTTGAGCGACTCGACGACCTGGTCGAAGAGTGAAGGTGCGAGTGAAGTGGCCATGATTGTCTAGCCTACGTTCACGGCAGCGGCATCGTCCGTGCCGGCGGCCTCGACGCTGGCTGACTCCGGCACGAGGTAGCGGTCATAGCCTTCGTCCTCAAGACGCTCCGCGAGGTCGGGTCCGCCTTCCTCAGCCACCCTGCCGGCGACGAACACGTGCACGAAGTCCGGCTTGATGTAGCGGAGGATGCGCGTGTAGTGCGTGATCAACAGGATGCCGAGCCCGTTGGCGGCGTGCGCACGGTTCACACCCTCCGACACGATCTTGAGCGCGTCGACGTCGAGCCCGGAATCGGTCTCGTCGAGCACCGCGAAGCCGGGCTTGAGCAGCTCGAGCTGCAGGATCTCGTTGCGCTTCTTCTCGCCGCCCGAGAAGCCCTCGTTGACGTTGCGTGCCGCGAAGGACGGGTCCATGCGCAGCTTCGTCATGGCCTCCTTGATGTCCTTCGACCACTGCCGGATCGAGGGCGCCTCGCCGTCGATCGCCGTCTTCGACGTGCGCAGGAAGTTCGTGTTGGTGACACCGGGGATCTCGACCGGGTACTGCATCGCGAGGAACAGGCCGGCGCGGGCGCGCTGGTCGACCGTCATCGCGAGGACGTCTTCGCCGTCGAGCGTGATCGTGCCGCCGGTCACTGTGTACTTCGGGTGGCCCGCGATCGTGTACGCGAGCGTCGACTTGCCCGATCCGTTCGGGCCCATGACCGCGTGGATCTCGCCCGACTTCACGGTCAGGTCGACGCCGCGCAGGATCTGCTTGGTGCCCTGCTCGGTCTCGACCGTCGTCTGCAGGTCGTGGATCTCGAGAACTGACATTACGAATTCACTCTCTTTTCTTTGCGCGTCGCGTTACGCGCCGACGCGCTTTGCAGCTGGGTCGACCAGAACATCGCCATCGGCGATCTCGACCTCGAAAACGGGGACCGGCTCGTAGGCCGGAAGGTTGAGCGGCTTGCCGCTGATCAGCGAGAACTGCGAGCCATGCGCCCAGCACTCGATGGTGTCGCCCTCGACGAAACCGTCGGAGAGCGAGATGTCACCGTGCGTGCACGTGTCGCCGATCGCGTAGACCGCATCGGACGCGTCGCGCACGACCGTGATGGCGACGCCGTCGAGCACGACCCGCCTCGCCTCGTTGACCACCAGCTCGTCGAACGAGCAGACGCGCACTGCGCTCATGCCCGCGCTCCCCCGGCGAGCTCTGCCTCGATCGCCTCGCCAAGGCGCTGCTCGAGGGCGGGCACGCCGATCTGCTGGATGATGTCGACGAGGAATCCGCGCACGACGAGGCGGCGCGCCTCGTCTTCGGTGATGCCGCGCGACTGCAGGTAGAACAGTTGCTCGTCGTCGAAGCGGCCCGTGGCGCTCGCGTGGCCGGCGCCCATGATGTCGCCGGTCTCGATCTCGAGGTTCGGTACGGAGTCGGCGCGGGTTCCTTCAGTGAGGACCAGGTTGCGGTTCTGCTCGTACGAGTCGGTGCCGACGGCGTCGGGCCCGATCAGCACATCGCCGATCCACACGGTGTGTGCGCCTTGACCCTGCAGCGCGCCCTTGTAGGTGACACGGCTCTTGCCGTTCGCGGCCTGGTGGAAGACGTAGACCTGGTGCTCGAGGTGCTGGCCCGCATCGGCGAAGTACACGCCGAGCAGCTCGACGTCGGCACCCGGACCCGCGAGGCGGGCCGACGGGTTGAGCCGCACGACGCTTCCACCGAGAGAGACGACGGCGTGCTTGAGCTTCGCGTCACGACCGACCGTGGCGAAGTGCGCCGAGACGTGCTTCGCGGAATCCGCCCAGTCCTGCACACTCACCAGCGTGAGGCTCGCGCCGTCGCCCACGACGATCTCGACGTTCTCGCTGAGCACGGCCTCGCCGCGGTTCTCGAGCACGAGCGTGGCGTGAGTGTTCGGCGCGACCGACACGATCGTGTGCGCGGCGCGCGGCGTGGTGCCGAGGGAGGCGCGGGTGAGCGTTGCATCGACGTGCTCGTCGCCAGAGAGCTCGACGAGCAGCGCGCGCTCGAAGCTGCCCCAGGCGTTGGCGCTGGCGCGATCCTCGGGGAGACCGGCGGAGCCGACCAGCTCGTGGTCGCGCGGGACCCACGAGGTGCGGATGCCGCGGGTGTCCGCCACCTCGTAGTCGTACGTGCTGCCGTCGAGCGACCCCTCGGTCAGGTCGAGGAGCTCGGCGACGGGCGTGTACTTCCACATCGCCTCGCGGCCGGTGACCTTCTCGAAGTCGGCGACATCAGTCGACGCCGGGCGCTCGGAGCGGGTCTGAACGGGCACCGAGGTGCTCGGCAGAGCCGGCACCTCGGTCTCTGTGTACGTGCTCACGGATTAACCGACCGATCCTTCCATGCCCATCTCGATGAGCTTGTTGAGTTCGAGGGCGTACTCCATGGGAAGCTCGCGAGCGATCGGCTCGATGAAGCCGCGCACGATCATCGCCATCGCCTCGTCTTCGGGAAGGCCGCGGCTCATCAAGTAGAAGAGCTGCTCTTCGCTGACGCGCGAGACCGTGGCCTCGTGGCCGAGCTGCACATCATCGACGCGGATGTCGATCGCCGGATAGGTGTCGCTGCGCGAGATGGTGTCGACGAGCAGCGCGTCGCAGCGCACGGTGTTGGCCGCGTGATGCGCCTTCGCGTCGACCTTGACCTCGCCGCGGTAACCGGCGCGGCCGCCCCCGCGGGCGATCGACTTCGAGACGATCGACGACTGCGTGTACGGCGCCATGTGAATCATCTTCGCGCCCGCGTCCTGGTGTTGGCCGGGGCCGGCGAAGGCGACGGAGAGGGTCTCGCCCTTGGCGTGCTCCCCCACGAGGTAGATCGACGGGTACTTCATCGTCACCTTGGACCCGATGTTGCCGTCGATCCACTCCATCGTCGCGCCCTCGTGGGCGATGGCCCGCTTGGTGACGAGGTTGTAGACGTTGTTCGACCAGTTCTGGATGGTCGTGTAGCGCACGCGTGCGTTCTTCTTGACGATGATCTCGACGACGGCCGAGTGCAGCGAGTCGCTCTTGTAGATCGGCGCCGTGCAGCCCTCGATGTAGTGCACGTACGAGCCCTCGTCGGCGATGATCAGCGTGCGCTCGAACTGGCCCATGTTCTCGGTGTTGATGCGGAAGTAGGCCTGCAGCGGGATCTCGACGTGCACGCCCTTCGGCACGTAGACGAACGAGCCGCCCGACCACACCGCGGTGTTCAGCGCGGCGAACTTGTTGTCGCCAGCGGGGATCACGGTGCCGAAGTATTCCTCGAACACCTCGGGGTGCTGCTTGAGCGCCGTGTCGGTGTCGAGGAAGATGACGCCCTGCGCCTCGAGGTCCTCGCGGATCTGGTGGTACACGACCTCGGACTCGTACTGAGCAGCGACGCCGGCGACGAGGCGCTGGCGCTCGGCCTCAGGGATGCCGAGCTTCTCGTAGGTGTTACGGATGTCTTCAGGGAGGTCTTCCCAGGACTGGGCCTGTTTCTCGGTCGACCGGACGAAGTACTTGATGTTGTCGAAGTCGATCTCGGAGAGGTCGGCGCCCCACGTGGGCATCGGCTTCTTGCCGAACAGCTCGAGCGCGCGCAGGCGGCGCTGCAGCATCCACTCCGGCTCGCTCTTCAGAGCAGAGATGTCGCTGACAACTTCCGTGGAGAGACCGCGGCGGGCGGATGAACCGGCCGCGTCGGAATCCGACCAACCGAACTCGTATTGGCCGAGGCCCTCGAGCTCAGGACGGTCGATGAGAACGTCTGACATTGTTTACCTCGCTTACTGCCGCCCGTGACCGGTTATCAGACCGGCTCGCCGGCATCGAATACGGCGGTCACGAGTCCGTCGCAGCTGGCGAATGTGCGGATGGCCTTCGGATGCGCGGCCGCGCACCCGATTAACCATTTGAGTCTATCGGAGTGTTGCGCGAGCCCGCGGTGATTGAGCCGGGGCTTGCGTCAACTGCACAGACGGGAACAGCCCCGGCTGAACGTCGAGCACAAGGCGCACCGCGCCGACCCAGACGAGAGACGCGCCGACGACATGCAGGATCACGAAGACGTCGGGGAGCCCGGTGACCGCCTGGATCACGCCGATCGCGCCCTGGACAAGGACCGCTGCGAGGAAGAATCCGGCGCGCTCCCGCGCCAGTTTCTCGCCCGGGGTGCGCAGGATCACGAGCAGCAGCACGCCGAGCACGAGCGTCGCGCCCGCGAGCAGCCCGTGCACCCACGTCGCGGCGAGCCAGTCGACGGCCATGCGCTGCACGGGCGTGCCGTCTTCCGCCTGGCCGGAGTGCGGTCCGGACCCCGTGGCGACCGTGCCCGTGCAGATGAGCAGGAAGGTGACGGCCAGCGTCAGCCAGCTCAGCGAGCGTGCGGCTGGACGCACTTCGCGCGGACGGCCGTGCTGCTCGTGCACGCGATGCCAGGTCAAGGCGATCGTGGTCAGCAGCGCCATCGCCATGATGAAGTGGAAAGCGACGATGTACGGGTTGAGCTTTGCAAGGACGCTCAGGCCGCCCACGATCGCGTTCGCCACGACGAGCCAGAACTGGCTCCACGCGAGTCGGGTGATGCTGCGCACCCGCGGCTTCTGCAGGCGAGCCGCGATGATCACGCAGGCGACCGCGACTTCGAGAAGCCCCGTGATCATGCGGTTGGAGTACTCGATGAGGCCGTGGATGCCGAGCTGCGGAGTCGTGGTCAGCGAACCGGCCTCGCACTCGGGCCAGGTCGGGCAGCCGAGGCCCGACCCCGTGACGCGGACGATGCCGCCTCCGAGCACGATGAGCACACCCATGACCAGCGCGAAGGTGGTGGCCCACCGCAGCACGCGCGGCGACAGCGTCCACCGGTCGGCGGCCCAGCCGAGCGGGGTCTTCATCAGAAGTGCAGCAGGGGGTCGATTGCGATCGCGAGGAACAGGACCGACAGGTAGCTGATGGACCCGTGGAAGACGCGCATCGGCGAGACGTCTTCGTGACGAATGGCGAGGTGGTAGAGACGGTGGGTCTCATAGATGAACCAGGCGCCGACCCCGGCGGCCGCGATCGAGTAGACCCAGCCCATGTTCGCGACCGGGATGAGCAGCAGCGAGCAGGCGACCGTCGCCCAGGCGTACAGGATGACCTGCAGGCCGACCTGCGCACGACCGCGCACGACGCCGAGCATCGGAACGCCGACCGACTTGTAGTCGTCGCGGTACTTCATCGACAGCGGCCAGTAGTGCGGCGGCGTCCACAGGAAGACGACGGCGAAGAGGATGAAAGGCGCCCAGCTGAGGCTGTTCGTCACTGCCGCCCACCCGATCAGCGCCGGGAAGCACCCCGCGATACCGCCCCAGATGATGTTCTGCGCGGTGCGGCGCTTCAGCCAGAGCGTGTAGACGAAGACGTAGAACAGGATCGCGGCGACCGAGAGGCCGGCGGCGAGCAGATTGGTCGTGACGGCGAGCCAGACGGTCGAGACGATGCCGAGTACCCACGCGAAGATCAGGCCCTCGCGGGCGCTCACCTCGCCGGTGACCAGCGGGCGGTTCTTGGTGCGCTTCATCACCGCGTCGATGTCGCGGTCGATGTACATGTTGAACGCTGCCGCGCTGCCCGCCGACAGTGCGCCGCCGATGACGGTGGCGACGATGAGCCAGATGCTCGGCAGGCCGTGGGCGGCGAGGATCATCACGGGGATCGTGGTGACCAGCAACAGCTCCATCACGCGCGGCTTGGTCAGCGCGAGATAGGCGAGCGCTTTGCGTCGCCAGTGCTTGCTGGATTTGGCGATTCGCTCGTGAACTTCTGCCGGGCTATCTACCGCAGTCCCCATGGCTCCTCGAGGTCTCGTTTCGCGTCCAGCTTAGTTGCCCGACGGGAGTCCTGCCGGTGCGCGTGCGTGACTATGCTGGTTGTGCTCGCCTTCCGAGGCTTTACACAGACACACGACAACATTCCAACCTTGCGGCTGGGAGAAGTCTGCGAAGCGCCGCGGTTGCCAATGACGCCGTGGCGGCATAACCGATAAGCGGCGGGTGGAAGTACAGGGCCCGTCCGCACTGAGATAGTCAGAAGGGTCATTTCCAGTGGCAGCTCTGCAATGGGATTCCATTGACAACAAGGCGGTCGACACGGTTCGTGTCCTCGCGGCCGACGCGGTCGAGAAGGTCGGGAACGGCCACCCCGGCACCGCCATGAGCCTGGCCCCCGCGGCCTACCTGCTCTGGCAGAAGGTCATGCGGAAGGACCCGAGCGATGACCAGTGGGTCGGCGCCGACCGCTTCATCCTCTCGGCGGGCCACAGCTCGCTGACCCAGTACATCCAGCTGTACCTGGCCGGCTTCGGCCTCGAGCTCGAGGACCTCGAAGCGCTGCGCACCTGGGGTTCGCTCACGCCCGGCCACCCGGAGTACCGCCACACCAAGGGCGTCGAGATCACGACCGGCCCGCTGGGCCAGGGCCTGGCCTCGTCCGTCGGGTTCGCGTACGCGCAGCGATTCGAGCGCGGACTCTTCGACCCCGATGCCGCCCCCGGCACCTCGCCGTTCGACCACCACATCTTCGTGATCGCCTCCGACGGCGACATCGAGGAAGGCATCACGAGCGAGGCCGGTCAGCTCGCCGGCACGCAGCAGCTCGGCAACCTCGTCGTCATCTACGACAAGAACAACATCTCCATCGAAGACAACACCGACATCGCCCTCACTGAAGACACGGCGAAGCGGTACGAGGCCTACGGCTGGCACGTCCAGACGGTCGACTGGAAGAAGACCGGCGAGTACGTCGAAGACGTGCAGGAGCTGTTCGACGCGATCGAGGCCGCGAAGGCCGTCACGGACAAGCCCTCGATCATCGTTCTCGAGACGATCATCGGCTGGCCCTCCCCCACCAAGCAGGGCACCGGCAAGGCGCACGGCGCGAAGCTCGGCGGCGAAGAGGTCGCGGGCCTCAAGAAGGTGCTCGGCTTCGACCCCGAGAAGAACTTCGAGGTCGACCCCGCAGTCCTGGCGCACACCCGCAAGGCCGTCGAGCGCGGTGCCGAGCAGCGCGCCGAGTGGCAGAAGGGCTTCGACGCCTGGGCCGCCGCCAACCCCGAGCGCAAGGCACTCTTCGACCGGCTCGAGGCCGGCGAGCTCCCCGACAACCTCGAGGCGGCGCTGCCGGTGTTCGAAGCCGGCAAGGACGTCTCGACGCGTGCCGCGAGCGGCAAGGCGATCAACGCCCTGGCGGCTCAGCTGCCGGAGCTGTGGGGCGGTTCGGCCGACCTCGCCGAGTCGAACCTCACCACGATCCAGGGCGGCAGCTCCTTCCTGCCCGCTTCGATCGAGACGCCGGAGTGGGGCAAGGGCAACCCCTACGGCCGCATCCTGCACTTCGGCATCCGCGAGCACGCGATGGGCGCGATCCTCAACGGCATCACGCTGCACGGCAAGACCCGCTCCTACGGCGGCACCTTCCTGCAGTTCGCCGACTACATGCGCGGCTCCGTGCGTCTCGCAGCGCTGATGAACATCCCGTCGATCTTCGTCTGGACGCACGACTCGGTCGCGCTCGGCGAAGACGGCCCGACGCACCAGCCGATCGAGCACCTCGCGGCACTGCGCGCCATCCCGAACCTCGCGGTGGTCCGCCCCGGAGACGCCAACGAGACCGCGTACGCCTGGCTCGAGACCGTGAGCCGTCACGGCGGCCCCGTCGGCCTCGCGCTCAGCCGCCAGAACCTGCCGGTGTTCGAGCGAGGCGACGGCGAGGCATCCGGTGACACGCTCGCCTCGGCGAAGTTCGTCGGCAAGGGCGCGTACGTGCTGGCAGAGGCGCCGAACGGCACCCCCGACATCCTGCTGATCGGAACCGGTTCGGAGCTGCAGATCGCCGTCGAGGCACGCCAGAAGCTGGCGGCCGACGGCGTCAACGCCCGCGTGATCTCGGTGCCGAGCATGGAGTGGTTCGCGGAGCAGAGCGACGAGTACAAGGAATCCGTGCTTCCGGCATCCGTCACCGCTCGCGTCGTCGTCGAGGCCGGTATCGCCATGCCGTGGCACAGCTGGGTCGGTGACAAGGGCCGCATCGTCTCCATCGAGCACTTCGGCGCGTCCGCCGACTACAAGACCCTGTTCGAGAAGTTCGGCATCACGACGGAAGCCGTGATCGCCGCCGCGAAGGACAGCCTCGCGGCCAACGGCAAGTGACCGAGATCTCAAGGAAAGAAGAGAAGGAAATGACTACTCCCACCGCAGAACTGGCCGCCGCAGGCGTCAGCATCTGGCTTGACGACCTCTCGCGCACCCGGATCACCTCGGGTGGCCTGAAGAAGCTCATCGACGAGAAGAACGTCACGGGCGTCACGACCAATCCGACCATCTTCGCCGCCGCCATCGGCAAGGGCGAGGGCTACGCCGAGAAGACCACCGAGCTCGCCAAGGCCGGCAAGACCGCCACGGAGGCGATCTTCGAGATCACCACGACCGACGTCGCCGACGCCGCTGACATCTTCAAGCCCGTCTACGACGCCACGAACGGCGTCGACGGCCGCGTGTCGATCGAGGTCGAGCCGAACCTCGCCAACGACGCGGCCGGCACCATCGCCGAGGCCGAGCAGCTCTGGAACCGGGTCGGCAAGGAGAACGCGCTGATCAAGATCCCCGCGACCAAAGAGGGCCTCGAGGCCATCGCCACGGTCATCGGCAAGGGCATCAGCGTGAACGTCACCCTGATCTTCTCCCTGCAGCGCTACCGCGAGGTCATCAACGCCTACCTCACCGGTCTCGAGACCGCGAAGGCGGCGGGCATCGACATCTCGAAGATCCACTCGGTCGCGTCGTTCTTCGTCTCGCGCGTCGACACGGAGATCGACAAGCGCCTGACCGCGATCGGCACCGACGAGGCGCTCGCGCTCAAGAGCAAGTCGGGCGTCGCGAACGCCGTTCTCGCCTACCAGCTCTTCGAGCAGGAGTTCGCGACCGAGCGCGCCCAGGGGCTGCTGTCGGCCGGCGCCAACCTGCAGCGCCCGCTGTGGGCGTCGACGGGTGTGAAGGACCCGAGCCTGCCCGACACGCTCTACGTGACCGGCCTCGTGGCCCCCGGCGTCGTGAACACGATGCCCGAGAAGACGCTCGACGCGACGTTCGACCACGGTGTCGTCACCGGTGACACCATCACGGGCGCCTATGACGAGGCCGCGGGAGTGCTGGACGCCGTCGCCAAGGTCGGCGTCAGCTACGAGGAGGTCGTCGAGCTGCTCGAGAAGGAGGGCGTCGACAAGTTCATCGCCTCGTGGAACGAGCTCGTCGAGACCGTGCAGAACACGCTGGACTCCTCGCTGGAGGCGGCCAAGTGAGCTTCCAGATCCACGTCAGCGGCGCGGTGAAGGAGGTCGTCGACGCGACGGTCGCCGGCCTCGTCGCCGACCTGGTCGCCTCGGGCATCTTCGCCCAGGACGCGACGCTGTGGGGCCCCGACGCCGAGTCGGAGGCGAGCAAGCGCCTCGGCTGGATCGACGCGGTCAACATCTCGACCCCGTTGATCCCCGAGATCTACGCACTCCGCGACAAGCTGCGCGCTGCGGGTGTGAACCACATCGTGCTGGGCGGCATGGGCGGCTCGTCGCTCGCGCCCGAGGTGATCGCGAACTCGAAGGGTGTCGAGCTCACCATCCTCGACACCACCGACCCGGGCCAGGTGCTCGCCGCGCTCGGCGACCGTCTGGCGACCACGGCCGTCGTCGTGTCGTCGAAGTCGGGCTCGACCCTCGAGACCGGCAGCCACCGCCGCATCTACGAGAAGTCGTTCCGCGATGCCGGCATCGACCCGGCCGAGCGCGTGGTCATCGTCACCGACCCCGGCTCGCCGCTCGACCAGAGCGCGCGCGAGGCCGGCTACGCGGTGTTCAACGCCGACCCCAATGTGGGCGGCCGCTACTCGGCGCTCACGGCGTTCGGGCTCGTGCCGTCCGGCCTCGCCGGCGTCGACCTCGAAGAGCTGCTCATCGAAGCCGAAGCGGGCCTGCGCGAGGTCGCCGTCGACGACCCCAAGAACCCGGGTCTGATCCTCGGTGCCGCGATGGCCTCGAAGGGCAAGCTCGGCATCGTCACCGACGGCAGCCCGCTCGTCGGCTTCGGCGACTGGGCGGAACAGCTGATCGCCGAGTCGACCGGAAAACTCGGCAAGGGCGTGCTGCCGGTCGTGCTCGACACCGAGGCTCCCGAGCTCTCGGAAGCTCTGCCCGACCTGCAGATCGCGCGTCTCGTCGACGACGCGACCGAGCTCCACGTGCTCCCCCAGGGGCGCCACGAGGGCGAGATCCTCGTCTCGGGCTCGCTCGGCTCGCAGTTCGTGGTGTGGGAGTTCGCCGTCGCGGTGGCCGGGCGCCTGCTCGGCATCAACCCGTTCGACCAGCCCGACGTCGAGGCAGCGAAGGCCGCCGCGCGTGCGCTGCTCGACGCCACCCCCGCGCCGGCTGAGCCTGCGTTCACGGACGCCGGCATCGCGGTGCGCGCCACTGAGGGTGTCCTGGGCGACGCGCACGACGTCGACGGCGCCATCGGCGCGCTGCTCGCGCAGCTCCCCGCCGACGGCTACGTCGCCATCCAGGCGTACGTCGACCGAGTGGCGCTGCCGCAGCTCGCAGGAATCCGCGATCTGATCGCCGCGCGCGCGAAGCGCCCCGTCACCTTCGGGTGGGGTCCGCGCTTCCTGCACTCGACCGGCCAGTTCCACAAGGGCGGCCCAGCGGTCGGTGTCTTCCTGCAGATCACCGCAGACGCGTCACACGACCTGCAGATCCCCGACCGCCCGTTCACCTTCGGTCAGCTCATCCAGGCCCAGGCGGCCGGCGACGGCACCGTGCTCGCGCAGCACGGCCGTCCCGTGCTGACCCTCAACCTGAGCGACCCCGAGGCGGACATCACCACGCTGTTCGCCGCGGCGAACGACGACGAGTAAGCGAGCTACATGTCCCCGGTGGAGATCACCAAGGATTTCAATCCTTTACGCATTCCGTCCGACCAGCGTCTGAACCGGATCGCTGGGCCCTCCGGCCTCATCATCTTCGGCGTGACGGGTGACCTGTCACGCAAGAAGCTGATGCCGGCCGTCTACGACCTCGCCAACCGCGGTCTGCTGCCCCCCGGGTTCGCGCTCGTCGGGTTCGCCCGGCGCGACTGGGAGGACCAGGACTTCGAGAAGGTCGTCTACGAGGCCGTCAAGCAGAACGCCCGCACCCCGTTCCACGACGAGGTCTGGCAGCAGCTGGCGCAAGGCATCCGCTTCGTTCCCGGCGAGTTCGACGACGACGCGGCGTTCCAGCGTCTCGCCGACACGATCCACGAACTCGACCAGGTGCGCGGCACGGGCGGCAACCACGCCTTCTACCTGTCCATCCCGCCGAAGGCCTTCCCGCTCGTCACCGAGCAGCTGAAGAAGTCGGGCCTCGCCGAGCAGGACGAGCACCAGTGGCGCAGGGTCGTGATCGAGAAGCCGTTCGGCTCCGACCTCAAGACCGCGCGTGAGCTGAACTCCGTGGTCGAGTCGGTCTTCCCGCCCGACTCGGTGTTCCGCATCGACCACTACCTCGGCAAGGAGACGGTCCAGAACATCCTGGCGCTGCGCTTCGCCAACGAGCTGTACGAGCCGATCTGGAACGCGAACTACGTCGACCACGTGCAGATCACGATGGCCGAGGACATCGGCGTCGCCGGTCGCGCGGGCTACTACGACGGCATCGGCGCGGCGCGCGACGTGATCCAGAACCACCTGCTTCAGCTGCTCGCGCTCACCGCGATGGAGGAGCCGATCAGCTTCGACGCGAAGGACCTGCGCGCCGAGAAGGAGAAGGTGCTGGCCGCCGTGCGGCTGCCCGAGGACCTCAGCGTCGCGACCGCCCGCGGTCAGTACGCGGGCGGGTGGCAGGGCGGCGAGAAGGTGCTCGGATTCCTCGACGAGGAGGGCATGAACCCCCAGTCGACCACCGAGACCTACGCCGCGGTCAAGCTCGAGATCGGCACCCGCCGTTGGGCCGGCGTGCCGTTCTACCTGCGCACCGGCAAGCGCCTCGGCCGCCGCGTGACCGAGATCGCGGTCGTGTTCAAGCGCGCGCCGCAGCAGTTGTTCGACGGCTCGCAGACCGAGGCGCTCGGCCAGAACGCGCTCGTGATCCGCGTGCAGCCTGACGAGGGCGTGACGCTCCGCTTCGGCTCCAAGGTGCCGGGCGCAGGCATGCAGGTTCGCGACGTCACGATGGACTTCGGCTACGGCCACTCGTTCACCGAGGCGAGCCCTGAGGCCTACGAGCGACTGATCCTCGACGTTCTGCTCGGCGACCCGCCCCTCTTCCCCCGCCACGAGGAGGTCGAGCTCTCCTGGAAGATCCTCGACCCGATCGAGCAGTTCTGGGCGAAGCAGGGCCAGCCCGAGCAGTACAAGCCGGGCTCGTGGGGCCCGAAGTCCGCAGACGACATGATGGCCCGCGATGGCCGCGTTTGGAGGCGTCCGTGATCGTCGACCTTTCCGACACCACGACCAACGGCGTTGCGAAGACCCTCGTGAAGATCCGCGAAGAGGGCGGCGTCGTCACCCTTGGTCGCGTGCTCACCCTCATCATCTCGACCACCATGGGCGAGGAGGAGGAGGCCATCGAGGCCGCGAACGACGCCTCGCGCGAGCATCCGATGCGCGTCATCGTGATCGCCAAGGCCGACGGCGACGACCCGGCGGTCGCGAGCGTCGGCCACCGCCTCGACGCGCAGATCCGAGTCGGTGCGGACGCCGGCGCGTCCGAGGTCATCGTGCTGCGCGCCTACGGTGACGTCGCCGACGACGAGGAGGGCCTGGTCACGGCACTGCTGCTGCCCGACGCCCCCGTCGTCGCGTGGTGGCCCCGTCAGGCCCCGATCAAGGTGTCCGCGTCGCCGCTCGGTCGCATCGCGACCAGGCGCATCACGGATGCGTCGACCCAGCCCGACCCGGCCGCGGCGATCCGCCACAACTCGGTCACGTACCAGCCCGGCGACACCGACTTCGCCTGGACGCGCCTCACCCTGTGGCGTGCCCAGCTCGCGGCGGCCCTCGACCAGGCGCCGTACGAGCCGGTCACCGGGGTGCACGTCACCGGCGCGGAGGACTCGCCGTCGACGTACCTGCTGGCCGCCTGGCTGCGCATGGCGCTCGAGGCACCGGTGAACAAGGACATCACGACGCGCGCCAACGGTTCGAGCGGAATCCACGGCGTGCGCCTCACCCGGGCTTCGGGAGACATCGAGCTCGAGCGTGACGTGCCCGGCATCGCCACCCTCAAGCAGCCGGGCCAGCCGACGCACGACCTGGCACTCCCCCGCCGGAACCTGCGCGACTGCCTCGCTGAGGAGCTGCGGCGTCTCGACCCCGACGAGCTCTACGGCGAGGTCATCACCCGCGGCATCGCGCTGATGGGTAAATGAGCTCTTCCGAGAGGTCGTCAGGCGCGGGATCGCGCTGATCGATAAATGAGCTCGTCAGAGAGGTCGTCACGCGCGGGATCGCGCTGATCGATAAATAGAGTAGGGACTATGACGTCGAACGAACGGCGGGTGCTTGTCCACCCGAACAAGCAAGCACTCGCCGCTTCGGTCGCGGCCCGGTTCATCACCAAGGTCATCGACGTGATCGCCGACTTCGGCGACGCACACGTCGTGCTCACCGGCGGCTCGATCGGCATCGGCACGCTCGCTGCCGTGAACGACTCCCCCACGCGTGACACGGTCGACTGGTCGAAGGTGCACTTCTGGTGGGGGGACGAGCGGTTCGTTCCGAAGGCTGACGGCGAGCGCAACGAGCTGCAGGCACGCGAGGCGCTGCTCGACCACCTCGACGTACCGGCCGGGAACATCCACGCGTTCGCCGCCAGCGACGAGGTCGGCTCGCTCGAGGAGGGCGTCGCGGCGTACACGGCCGAGCTCGCCCGCTTCTCCCCCGACGGCGGCCAGTGGCCGCGCTTCGACATCACGTTCCTCGGGGTGGGCCCTGACGGGCACATCGCGTCGCTGTTCCCGGAGCGGGAAGGCATCCGCGTCACCGACGTGCCCGTCATCTCGGTGCGCAACTCTCCCAAGCCGCCGCCCGAGCGCCTGTCGCTCACGCGGCCGGTCATCAACTCGTCCGAGCGGGTGTGGCTCGTTCTCGCCGGGGCCGACAAGGCATCGGCTCTCGGTCTCGCACTTGCGGGTGCGCAGTACACCGACGTGCCCGCCGCGGGCGCGAAAGGGCGCCGCCGCACCGTGTTCTTCATCGACCAGGACGCCGCGGCCGAGGTCCCGGAAGAGCTGATCGCCGAGACGTACTAGCCGGAGATGCGAAGAAGGGCTCCCCTCGCGGGGAGCCCTTTTCTTGTGGTCTCGATTCGTGCGGCGCCGGTCAGCTCGTCAGCGTGCCGCGGCGTGCGCGGAGCTTGTCGAGCGCCTCCTGCAGGAGCGCCTCCGCTTCCTGCTCAGTGCGGCGCTCTTTCACGTAGGCGAGGTGCGTCTTGTACGGCTCGTTCTTGGCGAGGGCCGGCGGGTTCTCACGGTCGCGCCCGGCCGGAAGGCCGGAGGACGGGCAGTCGATGGTCTCGGGGATCTCGTCGGCGGGGAGGTTCGCCGCGAAGTAGCGGACGGTCTCGTTACCCAACGCGTCCCAATACGAGATGGCGATGCGGTCGGCGTGGTGGCCGTGGTCCTGCTCGCCCATCGGACCTGCGCCGACGCGCGAACCGCGGATGGCGCTGCCTCCGGAAACCATTGCTCCTCCTAGATGTTGCTGTTGTGCGAGTGCGTGACGGTGCAGAAGTCACTGGCGGTGCAAACGCCAGTGACCGACAGAGCTATGAGGTGAACTTGGTGATCAACCCGAGAACGATGATGGCGACCACCCACACCAGGGCGAGGATCACCGTGATGCGATTCAGGTTGCGCTCGGCGACCCCCGAAGCTCCGAGGCTCGAGGTCATGCCGCCGCCGAACATGTCGGACAAGCCGCCGCCGCGACCCTTGTGCAGGAGGATGAGCAGCGTCAGCAGGGCGCTCGTGATGCCGAGGATCACCTGCAGCACTACCTGGAGGATTTGCACGATGAACGGACCTTTCGTGGGCGGAGGGCAACAGCCAGTATAAGCGAGCACAGTGCTGCCGCTGTCCGGCGGCAGGGGTGCGGATCAGAAGGTGGCGTGCTTCTTGTAGCGCACGATCGACGCGAAGCCCTCGACGTCGAGGCTCGCGCCGCCCACGAGGACGCCATCGATGTCGGGCGACTTCATGAAGCCGACGATGTTGTCGGCCTTCACGGACCCGCCGTAGAGGATGCGCGTCTTCTGCGCCGTTGCCTCATCGGTCGCCTGGGCGACGACGCGGCGCAGCACGGACGCCACGTTCTGGGCCTGCTCCGGCGTTGCCGCAGCCCCTGCGCCGATCGCCCAGACCGGCTCATACGCGACGACGAAGTCATCGCCCGCCTTGAAGTCGATCAGCGCGCCGCGCAGCTGGTTGGCAGGGACCGCGCTCGGCTCGTGCCGTTCGAGGTCCTTGGCCGTCTCGCCGACGCAGATCAGCGGGACGAGTTCGGCGTCGCGCGCGGCCTTGGCCTTCGCGGCGACCGTCTCATCGGACTCGACGTGGCGATAGCGGCGCTCGGAATGCCCGACGATCGCGTAGTCGCAGTCGAGCTTCTTCAGGAACTGGGCAGAGATCTCGCCGGTGTAGGCGCCCGAGACATGCGTCGAGACGTCTTGGCCGCCGTACTTCAGCTCGAGCTTGTCGGCCTGGACCAGCGTCTGCACGCTGCGCAGGTCGGTGAACGGCGGGAAGATCGCGACCTCGACGTCGTCGTAGTCGTGTGCCGCGTCCTTCAGGGTCCACGCCAGCTTCTGCACGAACGCGATCGCCTGCAGGTGGTCGAAGTTCATCTTCCAGTTGCCCGCGATCAGCGGGGTGCGCACGGTCGCGGTCACATTGGCCGCGTCGCTCATGCGCTGGGCTCCCAGCCGAGCGCCTCGAGGCCCGGCAGTTTCTTGCCCTCCAGGAACTCGAGGCTCGCACCGCCGCCGGTCGAGATGTGCCCGAACTGGTCGTCGGTGAATCCGAGCGCGCGCACGGCCGCCGCGGAGTCGCCGCCGCCGACCACCGCGAGGCCGTCGACCTCGGTGAGCGCCTGAGCGATGGCCTTCGTTCCGGCCGCGAAGGGAGCGAGCTCGAACACGCCCATAGGGCCGTTCCAGAACACGGTCTTCGCCGAGGTGATCTTCTGCGCGAACGCTGCGGCAGTGTCGGGGCCGATGTCGAGGCCGAGCCCCTTCTCGCCCCACGGCGTGCCCTCGATGTCGTCGATCGGGCGCACCTCGTGCGCGGCGTCAGCCGCGAACTTCTCTGCCACGACGACATCGGTGGGCAGCACGATCTCGACGCCGAGCTCCTCGGCCTTGGCGAGGTAGCCCTTGACGGTGTCGATCTGGTCGGCCTCGAGCAGGCTCGAGCCGACCTTGTGGCCCTGCGCAGCGAGGAACGTGAACAGCATGCCGCCGCCGATGGCGAGCGAGTCGACGCGCGGCAGCAGATGGCCGATCACGCCGAGCTTGTCACTGACCTTCGAACCGCCGAGCACGACCGTGTACGGTCGCTCGGGGTTCTCGGTGAGGCGGTCGAGCACGTCGAGCTCGGCTGCGATGAGCAGACCGGCGGCGCTGGGCAGCGCCTGGGCGAGCTCGAAGACGGATGCCTGCTTGCGGTGCACCACTCCGAAGCCGTCGGAGACGAAAGCATCGCCGAACGCTGCGAGCTTGCTCGCGAAGCGGGCGCGCTCAAGGTCGTCCTTCGAGGTCTCCTCGGCATTGAAGCGCAGGTTCTCGAGTACGGCGATCTCACCGTCGCCGAGCGCGTCGACGACCTTCGTGGCTGCGTCGCCGATCGTGTCGTCGGCGAAGGCGACCGGCTTGCCGAGCAGCTCGGAGAGGCGGGTCGCGACCGGTGCCAGCGAGTACTTGGGGTCAGGCGCGCCGTCGGGGCGCCCGAGGTGGCTGATGACCACGACTCGGGCGCCCTGCTCGAGCAGCGCGCTGAGAGTGGGCAGGGACGCACGCACCCGGCCGTCGTCGGTGATGACGCCGTCCTTCAGGGGCACGTTCAGGTCGCAGCGAACCACGACCTTCTTGCCTGCGAGCGATCCCAGTGATTCCAGGGTGCGTAGCGCCACTGCTCCTCTGACTTTCTCTTGTTCTGCTGCGGTTCTCGAGTGTCGTGCTTAGAGGCGCTCGGCCACGTAGTCGGCGAGGTCGACGAGACGGCGCGAGTAGCCCCACTCGTTGTCGTACCAGGCCGAGAGCTTGACCTGGTCGCCGATGACGCGCACGAGACCCGCATCGAAGATCGACGAGTGCGGGTTGCCGACGATGTCGCGCGAGACGATCTCGTCCTCGGTGTACTCGAGGATGCCCTTGAGCGGGCCCTCAGCGGCCTCCTTGTAGGCGGCCTTGACCTCGTCGACGGTCACGGGCTTCGACGAGGTGACGGTCAGGTCGGTGATCGAGCCGGTCGGGGTCGGCACGCGCAGCGCGAAGCCGTCGAGCTTGCCCTTGAGCTCGGGCAGCACCAGGCCGATGGCCTTGGCTGCACCGGTCGAGGTCGGAATGATCGACTGCGCGGCACCGCGGGCGCGGCGCAGGTCCTTGTGAGGGCCGTCCTGCAGGTTCTGGTCGGCCGTGTAGGCGTGCACGGTGGTCATGAGGCCGCGCTCGATGCCGAACTTGTCGTTGAACACCTTGGCGAGCGGCGCGAGGCAGTTCGTCGTGCAGGACGCGTTCGAGATGATGTGGTGGTTCGCCGCGTCGTAGAGCTGCTCGTTGACGCCGATGACGAACGTGCCGTCTTCGTTGGAGGCAGGGGCGGAGATGATGACCTTCTTCGCGCCCGCGTCGAGGTGAGCCTTCGCCTTGTTGCCGTCGGTGAAGAATCCCGTCGACTCGATCACGATGTCGACGCCCAGCTCGCCCCACGGCAGGTTCGCCGGGTCGCGGTCGGCCAGCACCTTGATGTGCTTGCCGTCGACAACGATGCTGTCGCCATCGACCGACACGTCCTCGGCGAGCTTCCCCAGGATCGAGTCGTACTTGAGGAGGTGCGCAAGGGTCTTGGCGTCGGTGAGGTCGTTGACAGCGACGATGTCGAGCTCGGTGCCCTTCTCAAGCGCTGCGCGGAAGAAGTTGCGACCGATACGGCCGAAGCCGTTGATGCCGATCTTTACGGACACGGGTGTTCTCCAGGTTGTCGTGATGCCGGCGGCGCCGGCTGATGGGTGAAAGCTGTAGAACCGGCGTCCGGCGCTGATGCGCCGGACGCCGGTGGGTTCCTACGGGAGCAGCAGGCCCGAGGTGGTGGTGCGCGCCTTCTCGAAGCGGGCGCCGACGTCGGCCCAGTTGGTGATGTTCCAGAAGGCCTTCACGTAGTCGGCCTTGACGTTCACGTAGTCGAGGTAGAACGCGTGCTCCCACATGTCGAGCAGGAGCAGCGGAACCGTCGCGGTCGCGAGGTTGCCCTGGTGGTCGTACAGCTGCTCGATGATGAGCTTCTGCCCGAGCGAGTCCCACGCGAGGATCGACCAGCCGGAACCCTGGATGCCCAGCGCCGAGGCCGTGAAGTGGGCCTGGAACTTGTCGAACGAGCCGAAGAACTCGTCGACGGCTGCTCCGAGTTCGCCTTCGGGCTTGTCGCCGCCGTCGGGCGACAGGTTGCTCCAGAAGACGGTGTGGTTCACGTGGCCGGCCAGGTTGAAGGCCAGGTCCTTCTGAAGCTTGTTGACGTACGTGAGGTCACCGGCGTCGCGCGCCTCGCTCAGCTTGGCGAGCGCGGTGTTGGCGCCGTCGACGTAGGTCTTGTGGTGCTTGTCGTGGTGCAGCTCCATGATCCGGCCGGAAATGTTCGGCTCAAGAGCCGAGTAGTCGTAGGGCAGATCGGCGAGCGTGTAGTCAGCCATTCACTTCTCCTCGTGTCTTCTTCTTCCAGACAATCTCAACTCTAGTGAGGCTGGCGGCGCGCGTCATGACGCGATCCTCGGGGAGGCGGAGGGCGGTTTACGGTGCGTTCGGCACTTGGTCAGAACGCGGTAACCCAAGGCCATCGTGGTGCCCGGTCCGCGGCCATTCGCGGTCGCGCCAGGCGCCGGCTTCCGGAGCGGCCTACTCTTCCAGCTCGGGGGGAACGCTCGCCTCTGTGCCCGGAATCCCGAGCTCGTCGGCCTTCTTGTCGGCCATCGCGAGCAGCCGTCGGATGCGGCCGGCGACCGCGTCCTTCGTCATCGGCGGATCGGCGTGGTGGCCGAGCTCGTCGAGACTGGCGTCGCGGTGCTCGAGTCGCAGGCGACCCGCGTAGCGCAGGTGCTCCGGCAGGTCGTCGCCGAGGATCTCGAGTGCGCGCTCGACGCGCGCACACGCGGCCACCGCGGCCTGTGCGCTGCGTCGAAGATTGGCATCGTCGAAGTTGACGAGACGGTTCGCCGTCGCCCGCACCTCGCGGCGCTGGCGAAGCTCCTCCCAGCTGCGAACGGTGCCCGCTGCGCCCATGGCGCCGAGCATCGCGCTGATCGCCTCGCCGTCGCGGATCACGACGCGATGCACGCCGCGAACCTCGCGGGCCTTCGCGGCGATGCCGAGACGGCCCGCGGCGCCGACGAGCGCCATGGCGGCCTCGTTGCCCGGGCACGTGATGTCGAGCGCGGCGGAGCGGCCGGGGTCGGTGAGTGAGCCTGCGGCGAGGAATGCACCGCGCCACACCCCTGCGAGCTCTTCCCGAGAGCCGGTCGTGAGGCGATTCGGCAGGCCTCGGATCGGGCGGCGACGGGCGTCGAGCAGGCCGGTCTGGCGGGCGAGCGTCTCGCCGCCCTCGACCACGCGCACCACGTACTGCTCGCTACGACGCGAGCCGGACGCCTGGATCACGGTGCCCTCAGCCCGCACCCCGTACAGCTCCCCGAGAGCGCGCACCACGTGCCGAGCCAGCTGGGGGCTGTCGAGCTCGCTCTCGATCGCGATGCGACCCGAGATGACGTGCAGACCACCCGCTAAGCGCAGGATGGTGGCCAGCTCGGCTGCGCGCACCGCGTTCTTGCCGGCATCGACCGAGAGCAGCTCCTCTTTCACATCCGCCGTCAGCGCCATCCGAACCAACCTGCCACTGAGTTATGTCCAATCTGCCGCGTCACTCGCGGCCAAGGTCACGATGCTTGACGTTGACGGCCACACCAGGCAGGGAAGAAACCCGCCGCGCAAGCTCCTCGACGATGGCGACGGAGCGGTGCTTGCCGCCGGTACAGCCTATCGCGACCAGCGCGTGACGCTTGTTCTCGCGCTGATAGCCGTCGAGCGCGACGCCGAGAAGCTTCTGCCACAGCTCGACGAACTCCGGAGCGCCGTCCTGCGCGAAGACGTACTCGGACACCGGCGCGTCCTGCCCCGTGAGCGGTCGGAGCTCCGGCACCCAGAACGGATTCGGCAGGAAACGCGCGTCGCCGACCATGTCGGCGTCGGTCGGCAGGCCGTACTTGAAGCCGAAGCTCTCGATCGTGACCTGGACCCCAGGTGTGCCGTCCGTCTTGTACGTGTCGTGGATCAGGTTCGTCAGCTGATGCGGGTTCAGGTCGGAGGTATCGATCACCCGATCAGAGAACTCGCGCAGCTGCTTCACGCGCGTGCGCTCCTCCATGATGCCGTCGAGGATCGTGCCGTTGCCCTGCAGCGGGTGCGGGCGCCGTACCGATTCGAAGCGGCGCACCAGCGTGGCATCGGCGGCATCCAGGAAGATCACGCCCAGCTCGACGTTGTCGCGCAGCGATGGCAGCAGGTCCTGCAGCTCGGTGAAGAAGTCACGGCCGCGGACGTCGAGGACCGCGGCGATGCGCGGCATCTCGTCGCCGGAGTGGCTCGCGAGGTCGAGCAGCGGGCGCAGCATCTGCGGCGGCAGGTTGTCGACGACGAACCAGTCGAGGTCTTCGAGCGCTTTGGCCACAGTGGACCTGCCCGCACCGGACATGCCGGTGACGATGAGCACCTCTTGAATGGAGACCGTCGATTCGGGCGGGGCTGGCTGGGCCGTCACGTGTCCCAGCCTAGGTGCCAGAAGACTCGTGGAGAGAGTCGTGCACCGCCTTCGCAAGCGCGGGCCCGATGCCGCGCACCTCGGCGATCTCCTCGACGGATGCCTCGCGGAGGCGCTTCACCGAGCCGAAGTGGGTGAGCAGCTCTTTGACCCGCGCTGGTCCGAAGCCCGGGATCTGGCCCAGGACCGTCGAGATGTCGCGTCTGCGGGATTGCCGCTGGTACGTGATCGCGAAGCGGTGCGCCTCGTCGCGGATGCGCTGGATGAGGAACAGCGCGTCGGAGTTGCGCGGCAGGATCACCGGGTAGTCGGAGTCAGGCAGCCAGACCTCTTCGAGGCGCTTCGCGATGCCGGCGAGCTGGATGCCCGCGCGCGCCTGCTCGCCGAGGCCGGAGTCATCGAGGGCCCGCTTCGCGGCGTTCACCTGCGGTTGCCCGCCATCGACGAGCAGCAGCTGGGGAGCGTAGGCGAACTTCTTCCGCCGGGTCTCACCGGTCTCGTCGTCGCGTTCCGCGACAGGAGCCGCCGCGTCTTCTTTGAGGTAGGCGAGACGGCGCGTGAGCACCTGATAGATCGAGTCGGTGTCGTCCGTGGTGTCGGGGATCGAGAAGCGGCGGTACTGGTCTTTGCGCGGCAGCCCGTCTTCCATCACGACCATGGACGCCACGACGTTCGTGCCCTGAAGGTGCGAGACGTCGTAGCACTCGATGCGCAACGGTGCCTCGGTCATCTCAAGGGCCTCTTTGATGTCGTTGAGGGCCTGGGAGCGTGCCGTGAAGTCGGCGCTGCGGCGCGTCTTGTACAGGTTGAGCGCGCCCTTCGCGTTGAGCTCGGCGGTCTGCGCGAGCTGGGCCTTGTCGCCGCGCTGAGCGGTGTGGAGCGCCACCGCTCCCCCGCGACTCGTCTCGTCGAACTCGGTGCGCCGCTGCGTAAGCCAGAGCTCGAGCACAGCGCTGTCTTCCGGCATCTCGGGCACGATGACCTCGCGCGGCGGTGCGAAGTCGCCGTCGTAGGCGTTCTGCAGCACGTTCTCGACGAGCTCTCCGAGCTCGACGTCGAGCTCCTTGTCGACGACCCAGCTGCGCGTGCCGCGGATTCGGCCGCCGCGCACGATGAACTGCTGCACGGCCGCCGCGAGCTCGTCGTGGGCGATACCGAAGACATCGGCGTCGACGTTGTCGGAGAGCACGACGGCGGTCTTCTCCATCACAGCGGTGAGCGCCTGGATGCGGTCGCGATAGCGTGCCGCGGCTTCGAAGTTCAGCTCGCTCGAAGCATCCGCCATCGCCTGCGTCAACGTGCGCAGGTAGCGCTGATCGCTGCCGGACATGAAGTCGACGAACTCGTTGGCGAGCTCTCGGTGCTCCTCCTTCGTGATGCGGCCGACGCAGGGCGCGGCGCACTTGCCGATATCGGCGAGGAGGCACGGCCTGCCGGTCAGCTCGGCGCGGCGGAACACGCCGTCGGAGCACGACCGCATCGGGAACGCCTTCAGCATCAGGTCGAGCGTCTCCCGGATCGCCCACACCTTCGTGTACGGCCCGAAGTACCGCGATGTCTTGTCGCGGCGGTTGCGGGTGACGAGCGCACGGGGCACCTGCTCGCCAAGCGTCACCGCGAGGTACGGGTAGCTCTTGTCGTCTTTGAAGACGACGTTGAAGGGCGGGTTGAACTCTTTGATCCAGGTGTACTCGAGCTGCAGGGCCTCGAACTCGTTGCCCACGACGGTCCACTCGACGCTCGCGGCCGTCGTGACCATGCGGCGGGTGCGCTCGTGCAGGTTGCGCAGCGGCTGGAAGTAGTTCGACAGGCGCGCGCGCAGGTTCTTCGCCTTGCCGACGTAGAGCACGCGCCGCGCCGGGTCGCGGAAGCGGTAGACCCCCGGCGCCGTCGGAATCTCGCCCGGCCGCGGCTTGTAGGGGACGGTCCGCGATGCTGTGCCCGGCACGGCTGTGCTCGGCACCATTAAGCGGATGCCTTCGCGCCGGCCGCGTCGGAGCCCAGGATCTCGCGCAGGAAGAAGCCGGTGTGGCTGTTCTCGGCGCGCGCGACGCGCTCAGGGGTTCCGGTGGCGATCACCTCGCCGCCGCCGGCGCCGCCCTCGGGGCCGAGGTCGATCAGGTAGTCGGCGCTCTTGATCACGTCGAGGTTGTGCTCGATCACGATCACGGTGTTGCCCTTGTCGACGAGGCCGCCGAGCACCAGCAGCAGCTTGCGGACGTCTTCGAAGTGAAGACCCGTGGTCGGCTCGTCGAGCACATAGACGCTGCGCCCGTTGGTGCGGCGCTGCAGTTCGGTGGCGAGCTTCACGCGCTGTGCCTCGCCGCCGGAGAGAGTCGTCGCGGACTGCCCGAGCCGCACGTAGCCGAGGCCCACGTCGACCAGGGTCTTGAGGAACCGGTGGATCGCACTGATCGGCTCGAAGAACTCGGCAGCTTCGGCAATCGGCATGTCGAGCACCTCGGCGATGTTCTTGCCCTTGTAGTGCACCTGAAGGGTGTCGCGGTTGTAGCGCGCGCCGTGGCACACCTCGCAGTCGACGTAGACGTCAGGCAGGAAGTTCATCTCGATCTTGATCGTGCCGTCGCCCTGGCAGTTCTCGCAGCGGCCGCCCTTGACGTTGAAGCTGAACCGGCCGGGCTGGTACCCGCGTGACTTCGCCTCCACCGTCTCGCTGAAGAGAGTGCGGATCTTGTCGAAGACGCCGGTGTACGTCGCCGGGTTCGAGCGGGGCGTGCGGCCGATCGGTGCCTGGTCGACGTGCACTACCTTGTCGAGGTTGTCGATGCCGGTCACGCGGGTGTGCTTGGCCGCGACCTTGCGGGCGCCGTTGAGGCGCTGCGCGAGCACCCGGTAGAGGATGTCGTTCACCAGCGTCGACTTGCCGGAGCCGGAGACGCCCGTGACCGCGGTAAACACGCCGAGCGGGAAGTCGACCGTCAGGTCCTTCAGGTTGTTGGCGTTGGCGCCGACGACGGACAGCATGCGCTTCTTGTCGATCTTGCGGCGCTTCGGCGGGATCGGGATCGCCTTCCGGCCGGCGAGGTAGTCGCCGGTCAGCGAGTCGCGGTTGTCGACGAGCTCGTCGTAGGTGCCCGAGTGCACGACGCGGCCGCCGTTGACGCCGGCGCCCGGCCCGATGTCGACCACCCAGTCAGCCGTGCGAATGGTGTCTTCGTCGTGCTCGACGACGATCAGCGTGTTGCCGAGGTCGCGTAGAGCTACGAGGGTGTCGATGAGGCGGCGGTTGTCGCGCTGGTGCAGGCCGATCGAAGGCTCATCGAGCACGTAGAGCACGCCGGTCAGGCCCGAGCCGATCTGGGTGGCGAGGCGGATGCGCTGCGCCTCGCCACCGGAGAGGGTGCCGGCGGCTCGTGCCATGTTCAGGTAGCCCAGCCCGACCTGGATCAGGAAGTCGAGTCGCAGCTTGATCTCGCGCAGCACCTGGGCGGCGATCATCGCTTCGCGCTCGGTCAGCTGCAGCTTGTTCATGAACTCGCGGGCGTCGGTGAGGCTCAGCTCGGCGACGTCGGCGATCGAGTGCTCGTGCACCAGCACGGCGAGCACCTCGGGCTTGAGGCGCTTTCCGCCGCAGACGGGGCACGGCACCTCCCGCAGGAACTCGGCCCAACGCTGCCGCTGCGTGTCGGTCTCGGCCTGCGAGTACTGTCGCTCGATGTACGGCACCACGCCCTCGAAGCCCGAGGTGTAGCTCATCTCCCGCCCGAAGCGGTTGCGCCACTTCACCTTGATCTCGAAGTTCTCACCGTGCAGCACCGCCGCCCGCACGCGCTCCGGCAGCTTGTTCCACGGCGTCTCGAGCTCGAAGTCGAGGTCGCGCGCGAGACCCGCGAGCAGCTTCTCGTAGTACTGGTAGAGGCTCTTGCCCTGACTCGTCCATGGGATGATGACGCCCTCGGCCAGGCTCAGCTCGGGGTCACCGAGCAGCAGGTCGTCGTCGACGGCCATGCGCACGCCGAGGCCCGAGCACTCGGGGCAGGCGCCGAACGGCGCGTTGAATGAGAAGGTGCGGGGCTCGACCTCGGTGAGCTGGATCGGGTGCCCGTTGGGGCAGGCGAGCTTCTCGCTGAAGGTCACCCACGCGTCAGCCGATTCGGCCGGCTCATCAACGAAGTTGATGTCGACGAGACCGTCGGCGAGGCCCAGTGCCGTCTCGATCGAGTCGGTGAGCCGCCCGAGGATCTCTGGGCCGGCGACGAGACGATCGACGATCACCGAGATGTCGTGCTTGTACGACTTCTTCAGTGTCGGCGGCTCGGTGAGCGCGTGCTGCTGCCCGTCGACGAGGACGCGGGCGAACCCCTTTGCGGCGAGCTCGGCGAAGAGGTCGACGAACTCGCCCTTCTTCTGCTTCACGACCGGTGCGAGCACCTGGTAGCGGGTGCGCTCTTCCAGTTCCATCAGCTGGTCTGCGATCTGCTGCACCGTCTGGCGCTGGATCCGCTCACCGCAGACCGGGCAGTGGGCGACGCCGATGCGCGCCCACAACAGTCGCATGTAGTCGTAGATCTCGGTGATCGTGCCGACTGTCGAGCGCGGGTTGCGGTTCGTCGACTTCTGGTCGATGGAGACGGCGGGGCTCAGCCCCTCGATGAAGTCGACGTCGGGGCGGTCGACCTGGCCGAGGAACTGTCGCGCGTATGCCGAGAGCGACTCGACGTAGCGGCGCTGGCCCTCGGCGAAGATCGTGTCGAACGCGAGCGACGACTTGCCGGAACCGGAGAGCCCGGTGAAGACCACGAGAGCGTCGCGCGGGATCTCGAGATCGACGTTGTGCAGGTTGTGCACGCGCGCGCCGCGAACGCTGAGCTTGGCGCGCGAATCGACCGGATGCACGTGGCCGAACGCTGTCGAGATGATGGGTGACGTCACCCTTCGAGTCTAGGTTCGACCACCGACATCGCGCTGTGGGGGCGATCGCGCATCGCAGCGACGGTCTCGCGGTCAGCCGGATTTCGTGCCATTCTGTCTGGGCGCCTCCGCGGAATCACCGCGTATGCCAGGGGGCGATCAGAAGGACGAACGGATGACGGGCAGCACCGGTCTCGCGATGACCTCGCGCTGACGCTGCCGCCTGCTCTCGACTTCTCATCAGCAAGGCTCCGCCGTGTCGGCGCTCCCCCGACACGAACCGGAGCCTTTTCGATGCTCAGCCGCCCCTCCGTCGTCCTGAACGACCTCTCCTTCGCGTGGCCCGACGGCGACCTCGCCATCGCCGACCTGAGCGGCGCGTTCAGTCGCGGCCGCACCGGCCTCGTCGGCGCGAACGGCGCAGGCAAGTCGACGCTGCTGCGCCTCATAGCCGGTCGCCTCACGCCCACCCGCGGCAGTGTCGCTGCGACGGGAACCGTCGACTATCTGCCGCAGCAGCTGACTCTCGACGCTGACGCCTCGCTCGCCGATCTCCTCGGCATCCGTGTCGTTGTCGACGCCGTGCGCGCCGTGACCGCGGGCGACGTCTCCCCCGCCCTCTTCGACGTCATCGGCGCCGATGGCTGGGACGTCGAAGAGCGCGCCGCGGCCGCCCTCGCAGCCACAGGCCTGCCGCCGGACGTCGACCGGCGCGTCGGCGAGCTCTCCGGGGGTGAGGCGATGCTGGCCGGAGTAGTCGGAGTGCGCCTGCGCGCAGCATCCGTCGCCCTTCTTGACGAGCCGACGAACAACCTCGACGGCGACGCACGCACGCGGCTCTACCAACTCGTCCGCGAGTGGCGAGGCACCCTCATCGTCGTGAGTCACGACATCGAGCTGCTCGAGCTGATGGACGACACCGCCGAACTGCGTGGTGGCGCGCTCACCGTGTTCGGGGGGCCGTTCAGTGCGTACCGCGATCACCTCGCTGACCAGCAGGCCGCGGCACGGCAGGCGCTCACGACCGCCAAGCAGCGATTGCGGGTCGAGAAGCGCAACCGCATCGACGCCGAGACCAAGATCGCGCGCACCGAGCGCGATGGCCGCAGCAAGCGCGCCAACAACACGATCGACCGAAAGGCGTGGAACGGCGTCGTGAACGCGGGCCAGAAGTCGGCCGCGAAGTTCCGCGCGCAGCAGGACGACCGCGTGGCCCAGGCGCAGTCCGCGGTCGACGCAGCGGACGAGCTGGTGCGCGATGATGACCGAATCTCGATCGACCTGCCCGACCCCGAGGTCGCGCGCGGCCGCCGGATCGCTGTGCTGCGTGGAGCCGACGGCCGTGAGTTCGTGGTGCAGGGCCCGGAGCGAATCGCCCTGACCGGTGGCAACGGGGTCGGCAAGACGACGCTGATCGAGCGACTCGCGGCCGGCGACGGCCTGCTGGCCGACCCCGTCGCCTACCTGCCGCAGCGCATCGACACGATCGACGACCAGGCAACGGTTCTCGACTGCGTGGCCGCAGGCGCGCCGGGCGTCCCGACCGCCGAGCTGCGGAACCGGCTCGCCAGGTTCCTGATCCGCGGTCGCATGGTCGACCGGACGGTCGGGTCCCTCTCGGGCGGAGAGCGGTTCCGCGTCGCGCTCGCACGCCTGCTGCTGGCGGACCCGCCTGCCCAGCTTCTGGTCCTCGACGAGCCGACGAACAACCTCGATCTCGACTCGATCGACCGGCTGGTCGAAGCGCTCGCCGCCTATCACGGTGCTCTGATCGTCGTGAGCCACGATCGCGGATTTCTTGGTCGGCTTCAGCTCGACGCAGAGCTGCGCCTCGAGCGCGACGGCATTCTCCGCCTCGTGGACCGGTGAGCTGGGCCGTGGGCTGCGGGGTCTGTCACCCGGATCGGAGCAGGCGGCCGAAGAGAAGGGCGCCGAGGGCGAGCAGTGCGAGGGCGGCGATCAGCGCGGCCGGCAGCCAGGTGCCATGCGGGGTCGCGCGCAGCCAGAGCGTGAGCGCGAGCAGCGCCTCGCACGGCACGGCGACGGCGGCTCCGACGAGCAGGGGGCGGGTGAAGACGCGCAACGAGACGCGCGCCCGCCACGGCGTCATGGCTGCGCGGGCCGCGAGGGTCTGCGCGAGCACGAGACCCGCGAGTACGAGATACGGATGCCACGCCGCCGCGCCCGCGGGCTGCGTCAATTCGGACAGCGCGAGGCTCAGCATCGCGACCCAGGCGAGCGACACCCACGGGCCGACGGCCGCGGCAGCGCCGGCGATGCCGGCGATCCACCCCCACGCGTCCCCGGCGTGCAGTGTCGCGAGCGCGAGGAGCAGCACTCCGAGAGCGGCGCGCACCGCGACCGCAGGGACCGTGACACCGGTGCCCACGAGCGGTGTGCTGGCCGGGCGCTCGACTGCGCGCGCCTCGCTCACCGTGCGACCCCCACCAGCGGGCGTCCCGGCCGCGCGAGCGCGAGCAGAGCGGCGTCCCGCTCGGCACTCGTGCGCCCCGTGCCCCAGACAAGCAGGTCGATGCCGGCCCCGCGCAACCGATCGAAGCGCGTGGCGCGGTCCATCATCACGATGCGGTGCGCGATGCGCCGCTCGGTGCTGAGCTCGTCGAGGTGAGGGGGCGGCAGCACGTCGACGGCGACGACGCGGTGACCGGTCGCAGCGAGACTGAGGGCACCCATGACGGGCCGGTCGTCGAGGTAGCTGGAGAGGATGTAGACGAGCGCACCTTGCGTGACGAGCGGCGGCCGCCTGCTCGCCTGATAGCTGCCCACTGGGGCCGTCGCGGCGATCTGACGCAGCAGCCGGTCGAGGTGGCGCGAGCCCCCGCCCGCGGGCACCACGCGGCGGGGAGCGCCCAGGTCGGCGAAGCCGACGCGGTCGCCGATGCGCACGTACCCCGCAGCAATGGCCGACCCCGCCGAGCGCGCGATGTCGAGCGTCGTCGCGCCGCTCGCAACGGGATCGAATCGCGCCCAGGTGTCGACGTTCTCGCCGACGTCGTCGCCGCTGTCGATGACGACGAACACCGTCGCATCCGCCTGCGCGCGGGTGCGACGGACGTAGAGCTCGCCCGGCTCGCGGGCGAGGCGCGCGGTCGCCTTCCAGTCGATGCGGCGCAGCCGGTCGCCGGGCTGGAACGGCGCCAGGTCGTGGAAGTCGCCACCGTCGCCGGGCCGTGAGGAGTCGTGCGCACCCGTCAGCCCGGTGAGCCGGTGAGGCAGCGGCAGGGCGGCGATCGGTGTGAACAGCGGGGTGATCACGCGATCGACGCCGATGGGGCCACCGACGTCCGTGATCAGCGCTCCCCCGCTCGCGACCAGCCGCCAGTCGACCGTGACGATGCGCTGGGGGCCGGAATGCGGTGCCGGCACGTGGCCGCGCACGTCGATCGGGTGGCCCGGCGCGAGTGCCAGCACGTGGGCACGCGGGTGCACACCGAGCTCGAAGACGCGCAACTGAACGGCTTCGACGCCCGGCTGAGGATCGACTCGGACGCGATACGCCAGTGACCCTGCGGTCGCGGTCGTGTCGCCGCTCACGGTAAGCAGTGGCCCTTCGACAGGCGAGGCGTCTCGGGCCGCGGCGCCCGATGCTGAACGCGGCCTGCGGTCCCAGGCCCAGGCTGCGAGTGCGAGCAGCGGCACGCCCATCACGACGGTGTCCGCGTGACCTGAGACGACCCCGGCGAGCGCCGCCAGAGAACCGACGATCACTGCGCCGGTCTGCGCGACCGTGAGCCGCCAGCGCGGCTCGCTCGGCTCACGCGTGTCGCTCATGCCGGTCGTGCTCATGCCGGTCGTGCTCACAGAGCCCGGGCGCCGACCGCGGGCGGGCCGGCGACCTGGCTCACGAGCTCCGCGACGACGTCGCGCGGGTCCACTCCGGTGGCCCAGGCCTGCGCGGTGAGCGAGAGCCGGTGCGCGAGGACTGACGACGCGACGGCCTTCACATCATCGGGCGTGACGAAGTCGCGGCCGGCGATCACGGCGCGGGCGCGCGCCACGAGCATCAGGCCCTGCGAGCCGCGCGGCGATGCGCCCACCTGGATCGACGGGTGGCGCCTGGTCGCCGCGGCGAGGTCGACGCAGTAGCGCGCGATGTCGGGGTCGACGTGGACGGTCTCGACGCCGGCCTGCATCGCCGCGAGGGTGCCCGCGTCCACGACGGGCTCGACGGTGGCGACCTCGTGCCGCCGCGCGACGCGCGCGAGAAGCACCTGCTGCTCGCCGTCGCGATCGGGGTAGCCGACGGCGAGGCGGACCATGAAGCGGTCGAGCTGCGCCTCGGGCAGCTGATATGTGCCCTCGAACTCGATCGGGTTGCTGGTCGCGATGACGTGGAACGGCGTGGGCAGCGGGTAGCTTCGGCCCTCGACCGTGACCTGGCCCTCGGCCATCGCTTCGAGCAGGGCGGACTGAGTCTTCGGTGCCGTGCGGTTGATCTCGTCGGCGAGGAACAGGCCCGTGAAGATCGGGCCCTCGCGGAATACGAACTCGCCGGTGGCCGGCTGGTAGACGAATGAGCCCGTGATGTCGGACGGAAGCAGGTCGGGGGTGCACTGCAGTCGCCGGAACTCGAGCCCGAGCGCGGTGGCGATGCTGCGGGCGGCGAGGGTCTTGCCGAGCCCGGGCACGTCTTCGAAGAGCACATGGCCGCCCGCGAGGATCGTCGCGAGGGCGGCCTCGAGCGGCTCGCGCATGCCCACCACCACCGTGCCCACCCGGTCGAGCACCCTGTTGGCAAGCCGCGAGATCTCGGCGACGCTCGGGGTGTCGGTCATCGGTTCTCCTTCGTTGGAAGCGCGAGGGCGTCGAGTGCGTCGAGGCAGCTCAGCATCGCCCGCTGCGACGGCATGTTCGCCACGTTACTGTGCAGCGTCGCGTATGGCCGCGCACCGATGAGCGCGATGACACGATCGCGATCGGATGCCTCATCGAGGTCGAGGCCGTAGAAGCTCAGCCGCTCCCTCGCCACCGTTCGAGCGCGGTCGACCGCCCTCGACTGCACTCGCCCCCGCTTGCCGGTCAGCGCCCAGCCGAGCACCTGGACGTCATCACGACCGCCGACGTCTTTCTGCGGCGCGCGCTGCGGCCAGATCGGACCCTCGATGTGCGGCAGCGCGCGCCACCCGAGGGTGAGTGCGGCCGCGAGCAGGGCGAATGCCACCGCCCACCACAGCGCCGCGCCGAGATACCAGCTGACGGCGCCGGCAAGCACGCCGACGACGATCGGAGCGGTGAGACGGACGCCCTGCGGCAGCCCCCTCATCGCCTGCTCGCGAGCATCGGGTCGTGCCAGGAGGCGAGAAGCTTCTGCACGGCGGTGCGCGCCGTATTCACTTCATGCGCCGTGATCGGATGACTGCCGAACCGGACTGCTTGGTAGACGTCGACGAGCGCGCCGGCCGCAGCGCTGTCGGCTCGGACCCGCGTGATGATGCGCGCGGTGAACTCTGTCGGCGTCTCCGCAGCACGGCGCTCGACGCCGGAGTCGTCGGCCGCGGCCTGGAGCCCCAGCCACGCCTTCACCACGGCATCGGCGGGCTCGCGCTCGCCGTCAAGCGCGTCGAGCGCGCTGAGCAGGCCGCGGTGCACCGTCGGCGCGTCGGGCTCCTGCTCGACCTCGGCGGCGACGGGTGCCGTCTGAACCTCATCGATCGCACCCAGCGGCGGAAGGGCGATCCGTCGAGTGCGGCCACGCAGGACCGCGCGAAGGATGAAGAACAGCACCACCCCGGCGATGACGGCGACGATGAGCATTACCAGCAGGCCCGACACGCTTCTGCTCGCCGTCTGCGGCGGTTGAGTCGGTGCGGGCGACTGAATAGGCGAGATGGGCCGTGGTGCGCCGCCGAACAGGCCGGCGTTCGGCACCCAGCGGGGGGTGCCGAGGTGCGGGCCGCCGCTCCAGGCGGTCGCCGCGATGAGGATGACGCCGAGCACGACGCATCCGATCAGAGTGAACTGCCGAGTCGTGCGGTTCAGGCGTGACCCGCCTTCTCCATCTGGCGCAGCTCTTTCTTGAGGTCGGACAGCTCGTCGCGCAATCGTGCCGCGAGCTCGAACTTGAGCTCGGCAGCCGCTTCGAGCATCTGCCCGTTGAGATCGGCGATCAGGCTCTCGAGCTCGGTCGCGCCCTCAGCTGCGATGCCGACGCGCTGACGGCTCGTCTTGCCGGGCTTGCCCGGCTTGCCGTCACCCGCGCGACCGCGCTCGGCGAGCATCTTCGCGGTGTCTGCCTCTTCCCGGGCGAGCACGTCGGTGATGTCGGCGATGCGCTTGCGCAGCGGCTGCGGGTCGATGCCGTGCTCGGTGTTGTACGCGACCTGGATCTCGCGACGGCGATCCGTCTCGTCGATCGCGGCCTTCATCGAATCGGTTATCTTGTCGGCGTACATGTGCACCTCGCCGGACACGTTGCGCGCCGCACGCCCGATCGTCTGGATCAGTGAGGTGCCGGAGCGCAGGAACCCCTCTTTATCGGCGTCGAGGATCGCGACGAGGGACACTTCCGGCAAGTCGAGGCCCTCGCGCAGCAGGTTGATGCCGACGAGCACGTCGAACACACCCTGGCGCAACTCGGTGAGCAGTTCGACGCGACGCAGCGTGTCGACGTCGGAATGGAGGTAGCGCACGCGCACGCCCGCCTCGGTGAGGAAGTCGGTGAGCTCTTCCGCCATCTTCTTCGTGAGCGTGGTGACGAGCACGCGCTCGTCACGCTCGGTGCGCAGGTGGATCTCTTCGAGCAGATCATCGATCTGGCCCTTGGTCGGCTTCACGACGATTTTCGGGTCGACGAGGCCCGTCGGGCGGATGATCTGCTGAACGATGCCGTCGGCCACCCCGAGCTCGTACTGGCCGGGCGTCGCTGACAGGTACACGGTCTGCCCGACGCGCTGCTTGAACTCTTCCCACCGGAGCGGCCGGTTGTCGAGTGCGCTCGGCAGGCGGAAACCGTGCTCGACGAGCGTGCGCTTTCGGCTCGCGTCGCCTTCGTACATCGCCCCGATCTGCGGGACCGTCTGGTGCGATTCGTCGATGACGACGAGGAAGTCGTCGGGGAAGTAGTCGAGCAGGCAGGTTGGCGCCTCACCGGGCTGACGCCCGTCGAGGTGCCGCGAATAGTTCTCGATGCCGGAGCAGAACCCGATCTGCTCGAGCATCTCGAGGTCGAACGTCGTGCGCATGCGCAGCCGTTGCGCCTCGAGCAGCTTTCCCTGGCGCTCGAGTTCTTCGAGCCGCTCGGCGAGCTCTTCGCGGATCGTGCCGATCGCGCGGTGCACGGAGGCCTGGCTGGCCGCGTACTGCGTGGCCGGTGCGATGGACACGGATTCCATGCGCTGCAGCACCTGACCCGTGAGCGGATGCAGCAGCGAGATCGCCTCGACCTCGTCGCCGAACAGCTCGATGCGCACCGCGTTCTCGTCGTAGACCGGAATGATCTCGATCGTGTCGCCGCGCACGCGAAACTTCCCGCGGGAGAAGTCGATGTCGTTGCGCTCGTACTGCGCGTCGACGAAGGTGCGGATGAGCCGGTCGCGCCCGACCACGTCGCCGACCTGCAGCACCGTCATCGCCCCGATGTACTCGTCGACGGCGCCGAGGCCGTAGATGCAGGACACGGTCGACACGACGATGACGTCGCGCCGCGACAACAGCGCGTTGGTCGTCGAGTGCCTGAGCCGCTCGACCTCGGCGTTCACCGACGAGTCCTTCTCGATGAAGGTGTCAGTCTGCGGAACGTAGGCCTCGGGCTGGTAGTAGTCGTAGTACGAGACGAAGTACTCGACGGCGTTGTTCGGCATGAGCTCGCGGAACTCGTTGGCGAGCTGGGCCGCGAGGGTCTTGTTGTGCGCGAGCACCAGCGTCGGCCGCTGCACCTGTTCGATGAGCCAGGCGGTCGTCGCCGACTTGCCGGTACCCGTGGCGCCGAGCAGCACGACGTCGGTCTCGCCGGCGTTGATGCGGCCGGCGAGCTGCGCGATCGCCTCGGGCTGGTCACCGCTCGGAGTGTATTCGCTGATCACCTCGAAGGGGCGCACTGCGCGCGTCGGTTGAACCATGCCCCAAGCTTACGAAGCACGTGCGACATTGGCCGGGGCCGGCGCCTCCCTTCCGAGGTCGATGGTGATCGCGTCCGGTCGGCGTCGCGCGTCGTGAGTGACGAGCACCTGCGTCTTCTCGCGCAGAGCGAATCCGACATCGGCGAGCAGCAGGTCGGCCGCTTCGTCGTCGAGGTGCGCGGTGGGCTCGTCCAGCAGCACCACGTCGGACCCCGCGAGCAGCGTGCGAGCCACCGCGACGCGCTGCCGCTGGCCTCCGGAGAGGAACGAGCCGCCCGCGCCGATCGGGGTGTCAAGACCGAGCGGCAGCGCGGCGAGCAGGGGCCCGAGTCCGACCGAGTTCAGAACGCCCGTGAGCTCGGCATCCGTCGGCCGCTCGTCACGACCGCGTGCGATCGCGAGATTCCCGCGCAGCGTCGAGTCGAAGAGGTGGCCTTCCTGCGGGCACCACGCGATGCGGCGGCGCAGCTCGTCGGCGTCGAGACTGCCCGCGTCCGTGTCATTGACGAGGTAGTCCCCCGCGGTCGGCGAAAGGTAGCGCAGGAGCACGCCGAGCAGCGTCGTCTTCCCGCTCCCCGACGGTCCGCGGACCACCAGCGTGTCCCCGGGGAGGAGCCGCGCGTTGATGCCCGCGAATACGTCACGGGGGGCCCGCGGGTAGCGGAAGCCGACGTCGTCGAAGCGGATGCTCTGCACGGCGGTCACGGCGCGGCCAGGTTCCGCGGCGTCAGCCGCGTCCGCGGCGCCGGTGACGGGGCTCACCCGCGCGAGCACCTGTGCGAGTTCGGGCCAGCGCTGCGCCGCCGAGATCGCCTCGAGGATCGGGTCGATGAGCGCGAGGGGCGTGAGCGCGAGGACCGCGACGACGGCGGGCGCGAGCGCGTGCGCCTGGGTCGGTGCAGCGCCAAGCGCGATCATCGCCATCGCAGCGGCCGAGCAGATGGCGATGGCGATGGCACCGCCGGCACCGAGCGCGCCGGCGGTGCGCTTGACGGATGCCGCGGCCTGGGCATCGAGTGCGGCCATCGCCTGCAGCTCCCCCGCGGCCGCGCCGTTCGCGGCGAGGTCGTCGCGCGCCGAGAGCAGTGCGGCGGTACGGCGGACGACCAGCGAGCGATCCCGATCACGGGAGCGGGTGGCCCTGGCATCCGCTGCGACCGCGATCGTCGCGCCGCCGACCAGCGCGATCATGCACGCCACGAGGAGAACCAGGCCGGCCGCCGGCCAGAGGATCCAGAGCGCCACCACCGCTGCTGCGCTCGCGACGACGCCCGAAATGAGCGGGATCACGACGCGCGGCACGAGGTCGCGTACGCGGTCGCCGTCGCCGATGAGGCGATCGAGGGTGTTCGCCGCCGTGAGCTGCACGCGCCCGGCCGGTCCTTGAGCCGCGAGCCCGCGCCACAGCCGCATGCGCAGTTCGGTGAGCGCGGAGAAGACGGCGTCGTGCGTCAGCAGCCGCTCGGAGTAGCGCAGGGCCGCGCGGCCGATGCCGAAGAACCGCACGCCGACGATCGCGACCTCGAGGAACAGGATGGGCGGATGCTCCGCCGCCCGCACGATCAGCCAGCCCGAGAGTGCGGTCAGAGCCGCGGCGAACAGCGCCGCCAGTGTGCCGAGCAGGACGGCCAGCGCCACCTTCCCGGCCGCGGGCGCGAGCACCCGCCGCAACTCACGCCCCGCGTGGCGCCATTCGTGAGGGTCACGGGGCTCGTGCACTTCCGGGCCAGTACGGAGAAGCGACGGCGTCTCGCGCCCAGCGAGCACATCTTCTCCGTATCCGGTGGTCATCGCCGGGCGGTCCGGCCGCCGAAGGGCCGGCGCGCCGTCCACGGACGCGTGCCGTGTCGCCAGCGCCCGCAACTCGGCGTCGTGCGAGGCGACGACGACCGCAACGCCATCTGCACACAGGTGAGCAATTTTGGCACGAACCACGCGGGCGGATGCCTCGTCGAGGTGTGCCGTCGGCTCGTCCAGCAGAGCGACCCGTGCCCCCGCGGCGACGCGGGCCATGACTCTGGCGAACGCGAGCCGACGCTGCTCCCCCGGCGACAGGCGCGCAGGGTCGGCGTCGGGCAGCCGCAGCTCGGCGAGGAGTGCCGCGGCCGAGACATCCGTCGCCCCGTATGCGCGCAACTCGTCGGACGCGAGTGCGCGCGCGAACTGCGGGTGCTGCGGCAGGTACGCGAGGGGTGCCGGCAGCGCGACGCGGCCCGAGAGCCGCGCACCATCAGCAAGCGCCGCCCCGCGGCCCGCGAGGACCTGCAGAACGGTCGACTTGCCCGCGCCGCTGGCGCCGTCGAGGCTGAGCAGCTCGCCGGGCGCGACCGCGAGTGACAAGCCGCTCACTGCCGGCACCGTGCGGCCGGCGTGGGTGACCGAGAGGTCGTGCACGAGCACGGATGACGCGGCGTCGGCGCGGTCGAACGCAGGCGCTGACTCGGGAACGGGCGCCTCGAGCGCGTCCTGTACTCGCTTGCGCGCGTCGAGTCCGGTCTGCGACGCGTGGAACGCCGCCCCGATGTCGCGGAACGGCGCGTAACACTCGGGCGTGAGGATGAGCGCGAGCAGTCCCGCCTCGAGCGTCATGGTGCCGCCCACGAGGCGCACGCCCACGAACACCGCGACGATGGCGACGGACAGCGTCGCGATCAGTTCCAGCGCGAGTGCCGAGAGGAACGCGGTACGCAGCGTCGCTATCGACGTCTCGCGCCACTTCTCCGACAGTTCGCGCAATGCGCGGCTCTGCTCGCGCACGCGCCCGAGCCCGATCAGCACCGGCAGCCCGCGCGCGAGCTCGACCATGTGGTCCGAGAGACGTCCGAGGGCCGTGGTCGCGGCCGACACCGAATCGCGGGTGTGCACCCCGATCAGCGCCATGAAGACCGGGATCAGCGGAATCGTCAGGACCACGATGAGAGCAGACACCCAGTCGGCCGCGAGGATGCGCAGGCCGACGAGCAGCGGCACCGTCGCAGCGCTGACGAGCGTCGGCAGGAACACCGTGTAATAGCGGTCGAGCTCGTCGAGGCCGGCGGTCGCGAGCGTGGTCGTGGCACCGACCGTGCCGCGGGCATCCGCTACCGCTCGATCGAGCACTCGCGCGCGCAGGCGTTCCTTCGCACCGAGCGCGACGCGAGCCGACGCGACCTGCAGCACCCAGGCCGCCGCGCCCCGCAGCAGCGCACCGAGCAGGCCGATCCACACGGCGCCGCGCCAGCCGTCATCATGTGCGAGCAACGCCGACAGGCCGCTCGCCACCCCTTGCGCGACCAGCACGAGGCCCGCGGCCTTGGCGGCCCCGAGCAGCCCGAGCAGATAGAGCGCGGGCCGGCCGAGGTCGTCGAGAATGGGCTTCACTTCGCGAAGGACTTCGGCTGATTCGCCGCACGCCCGTCGCCGACCGCCGGTCGGAACGGCAGCACGGGCGGAATCGCCTCACTGCTCAGGCGGCGGCGGAACACCCAGTACGTCCACGCCTGATATGCGAGCACGAGCGGCACGCCGATCAGCGCGACGACCGACATCACTCCGAGCGTGTACGGAGCACTCGCCGCGTTCGAGACGGTGAGGTCCCAGGCGTGGTTCGTGGTCGACGGCAGGACGACCGGGTACATCGCCTCGAAGATCGCCGCGACGCCGGCGACGAGGAAGATGCCCAGGCCGAGGAACGCGAGGCCCTCCTTCTGCGCGCGAGCCTCGATCGCCCACCACACGGCGGCGGCGACCCCGACGGCGAGCGTGACCCAGGCGATCGGATGCCCGCTGCGCACGGTCACGATGATCGCCCAGAGCGCGATCGGCAGCAGGCACACGATGCCCCACGGCCACGCGAACGCGGCAGCCCGGCGGCGCACCGGTCCATCGGTCTTGAGTGCGAGGAAGTCAGCCGCGTGGACCAGCGCGAAGCCGACGACGGCGAGGCCGCCGAGTACCGCGTAGCCGTTGAACCACGCCCACGGGCCGCCGGTCATGTCGCCGTTCTTGTCGAGGGGCAGGCCCGTCGATGTGAGCGCGAGCGCTGCGCCGATTCCGAACGCCGAGACGAAGGAGCCGAGGCCGAGCGCCCAGGTCCACACGCTCACCCAGCGGTCGGTGTTGCCCTTGCCGCGGTACTCGATCGCGACGGCGCGCAGGATGAGGCCGAGCAGAACGATGATCAGCGGGATGTACAACGCCGAGAACAGCGACGCGTACCAGAACGGGAACGCGGCGAACGTCGCGCCGCCCGCGGTGAGCAACCACACCTCGTTGCCGTCCCAGACGGGGCCGATGGTGTTGAGCATCACGCGGCGGTCGCTCTCGCTGCGCGCCGAGACGAGCATGTGCATCGCGACGCCGAGGTCGAAGCCCTCGAGGAAGAGGTAGCCGGTCCAGAGGATCGCGATGAGGATGAACCACAGGGTGGGCAGGAATTCGGTCATGATCTCTGTTCCGTTCGGCTCAGTACGCGAAGGCGAGGACGTCGTCCGGGGAGGGAGTGCCCGAGGAATCCGTATCGTCGGGTTCCTTGCCGAGTTCCGGGATCGCGCTGGCGACGCCGCCCCGCGTGTACTTCGTGAGCAGCCAGACCTCGATGATCATCAGCACCAGATAGAGGCCGCCGAGCGAGCTGATCGAGAAGATCAGCTCCCCCGCGGTCACGTTCGGCGAGTTCGCCACCTGTGTCAGAAGGAAGATCTTGTCGTTGCCCGTCGGATTCGGCGCGACCACGAAGGGCTGGCGCCCCATCTCGGTGAAGACCCAGCCGGCAGAGTTCGCCGCCAACGGCGCGAGGATGCCGACGAGCGCGAGCCGCATGAGCCCCTTCGATTGCGGCACGGTCCCCTTTCGGGTGATCCAGAGGGCGACGAGCGCGGCGAACGCCGAGATGCCGCCGAGAGTGATCATCACGCGGAAACCCCAGTAGGTGACGGGCATCAGCGGCACGTAGTTGATGGCGCTGCCGTCGGGCGCGGTCGTGCCGTACTTCTGCTCATAGATCGGGATCAGCTGGTTCACGCCTTTGACCGGCGTGTCGAAGTTGCCGTTGGCGAGGAAGGACAGCACGCCGGGAACGGTGATCACGTCGTGCACGGTGTGGCAGCTCTCGGCGTCCCACGCGCCGAACGACAGCACCGAGAAATCTGTCGTCGTATCGCACGCCGCCTCGGCCGCGGCCATCTTCATCGGCTGCTGGACGAACATCAGCTTGCCCTGCTGGTCGCCGGTCAGGAACACGAACACGAAGGCGACGAGCGCCACCCAGGCGCCCACTCGCAACGAGCCGAGCCAGACGCGGTGGTCGGCGGCGTCACGACCCGGGATCGCGGGATCCTCGCCCACCACGACGCGCTTGTCGGGGCCGACCGTGTCGATGCCGTCCTTCCGGCGCTGCCACAGCTGGTACCAGCTGATGCCGAGCAGGAACATGCCGCCGACCATCATCGACCCGAGGAGGGTGTGCAGGAAGGACCAGATCGCGGTGTTGTTCCCGAGGACAGCCCAGATGTCCGTCATCACGGGCTGGCCGTGTTCGAGCACGACGCCGACCGGATGCTGCATCCACGAGTTCGCGACGATGATGAAGTACGCCGAGATGATCGAGCCGGCGACCGCGATGCACAGGGTCGCTGTGTGCAGCGCCTTGGGCAGCCGGCCCCAGCCGAAGATCCACAGCCCGAGGAAGGTCGACTCGAGGAAGAAGGCGAGCAGCGCCTCCATCGCGAGCGGCGCACCGAAGATGTTGCCCACGAAGCGCGAGTACTGCGACCAGGAGAGTCCGAACTGGAACTCCTGCACGATGCCGGTCGCCACACCCATGATGAAGTTGATCAGGTAGAGCTTCCCCCAGAACTTCACCGCCCGGTAGAAGCGCGCATCGCCCGTGCGATGCCAGCGGATCTGGAAGTACGCGAGGATCGGGCCGAGTCCGATCGTGAGCGGCACTATCCAGAAGTGGTAGACGGTCGTGATTCCGAACTGCCAACGTGCGATGAGCACGGGGTCGAGTGCTTCGTGGTGCACTGCGTTGTCCTCTCGGACGATTCGCCCATGGGCGAGTCTGGTGTGGAAAGGGTCTCAGCTCTCGCTGACTTCTACACTACGTAGAAGATGCTTCTTTCTACCACGCGTAGAATATCGCCGTGGCATCGTTAGGGGAACTGGAACGTGCGGTGATGGATCTGCTGTGGCAGTCCACCGAACCGATTGCGGCGACCGAGGTGCGCGACGGCCTGGCCGGGGCGCCGGCCATCACGACCGTGCTGACGGTGCTCAGCCGGCTCGAGACGAAGGGCTTCGTGACGCGCGACCGCGTGCGTCGCCCGCACCTGTTCAGCGCGTCGCTCAGCCGCGACGACTACATGGCCGAGCTGATGTACGAGGTGCTCGGCTCGGCGCCCGACCGCGAGGCCGTGCTGGCGCGGTTCGTGGGCCGGGCGAGCGAGAGCGAAACGGATCATCTCCGTAAGCTTCTCGGTCGTCAGTGAGTCGTGAACCGTGACAAAAGTCCTAATCCTGGCGCTGCTCGCGGTTACACTCGCGTGGCCCGTTCCGCTCGTGCTCGCGAAAGCGCGGTGGACGCTGCGGATGCCTGCGCTCGGCATGCTCTGCTGGCAGGCCATCGCCGTCGCAGGGGGCCTGTCGATGATCGGCGCGCTGTGGTTCGTGTCGATCGGCGCAGCGGCGCTCCTCGCGCTGCATCTCCTGCTCAACCTCGGGCTGACGGTCGTCGGGGCGTTGCGCCAGCGCCGCAGGCACCTCCAGCTCGTCGAGCTGCTGTCGACGCCGATGCCCGACAGGCCCGGCACGCGCCTCATCGAGAACGAAGCGCCCGTGGCCTACTGCCTCCCCGCGGCGCCCCGCTCGGTCACCGTGCTGTCAGACGGCCTGCTGCGACTGCTGTCCGACGAGGAGCTGGCCGCGGTCGTCGCGCACGAGCGCGCGCATGTGACGCAGCATCACCACATCGTGCTGATCGCGTTCAAGGCGTGGCGCACCGCGCTCCCGTGGTTTCCGATCGCGAGCCGCGCGGAAGAGGCCGTCGCGCTGCTCGTGGAGTTGCTCGCCGATGACGATGCACGCCGCGCCGTTCCCGACAGCGTGCTCGCCGCGGCCGTCACCGCGGTCGCGGGTGCTGATGCCGCCGCCATCGCCCCACGGGTGGCGCGGCTGCGCGCGCCCTGAGCCGACTCAACCAGCGAGCGTGGACCAGAGCTCATCGACCGCGGCCAGCAACTCGTCGCGCGAACCGTCGTTGTCGATCACGATGTCGGCAAGGGCCAGGCGGGCCTCGTCGCTCGCCTGCGCGCCCATGCGCGCCACAGCATCCGCCTCGCTCATGCCCCGGCCCTCGACAAGTCGACGCAGGCGCTCCTCGCGACGTGCGTCGACGACGACCACTCGCTCGAATCGCATCGGGCGGTCAGCGGATGCCTCGACGAGGAGCGGCACGTCGTAGATCACGATCGCATCGGGGTCGGATTCCTGGATCGCCGCAAGCTTCGCCTGCCCGAGCTCCCACACGGCGGGGTGAGTGATGTCGTTGAGCTTCTTGAGCGCCGCCGAGTCGCTGAACACGATCGCGCCCAGCGCCGGGCGGTTGAGCGAGCCGTCGGGAAGTAGCAGCTCGTCACCGAACGTCTCCACCAACTGTGCGAGCGCCGGCTGCCCGGGTTCGACGACCTCGCGAGCGAGCTTGTCGGCATCCAGGATCTTGGCGCCGTGCTCGGCGAGCCGGGCCGAGACGGTGGACTTGCCAGAGGCGATGCCCCCGGTGAGAGCAATCAGGCGCATGGATGCCAGGCTACAAGCATCCGTTAACGCACAAGGGCCGGGTCCTTGCGGACCCGGCCCTTGTGCGTGCTCACTCGGCCATCAGCACCGCGGCTTTCGCGTGCGGCGCGTCGCGAAGCGACTCACAGCGGCCGAAAACCGCCGTGACAATGAACTCAGTTGCTGGACAGCTTCTCGCGGAGTGCAGCGAGCGACTCGTCGTCGGCGAGGGTGCCGACGCCTGCCGTCTCGGTCGAGAACGACGTGGAGCCGGACTGGCCGCCAAGGTTCGCCTCTTCCTCGAGCTGGCGAGCGACCTGCTTCTTGTGGGCCTCCCAGCGAGCCTGGGCAGCGGCGTACTCCTGCTCCCACTTCTCGCGCTGGGCCTCGAAGCCTTCCTTCCACTCGTTGGTCTCGGGGTCGAAGCCCTCGGGGTACTTGTAGTTCCCCTGCTCGTCGTACTCCGTGACCATGCCGTAGAGGGCCGGGTCGAACTCGGTGCCCTCGGGGTCGACGCCGTCGTTGGCCTGCTTGAGCGACAGGCTGATGCGGCGACGCTCGAGGTCGATGTCGATGACCTTGACGAACACCTCTTCGCCGACCGAGACGACCTGCTCGGCGAGCTCGACGTGCTTGCCCGACAGCTCGGAGATGTGGACGAGGCCCTCGATGCCGTCGGCGACCCGAACGAACGCACCGAACGGCACGAGCTTCGTGACCTTACCCGGAGCGACCTGGCCGATCGCGTGGGTGCGGGCGAAGACCTGCCACGGGTCCTCCTGCGTCGCCTTGAGCGACAGCGAGACGCGCTCGCGGTCGAGGTCGACCTCGAGGATCTCGACGGTGACTTCCTGACCGACCTCGACGACCTCGCTGGCGTGCTCGATGTGCTTCCAGCTGAGCTCGGAGACGTGGACGAGGCCGTCGACGCCGCCGAGGTCGACGAACGCACCGAAGTTGACGATCGACGAGACGACGCCCTTGCGGACCTGGCCCTTGTGCAGGTTGTTGAGGAACGTGGTGCGCGACTCGGACTGCGTCTGCTCAAGCAGAGCGCGGCGCGAGAGGACCACGTTGTTGCGGTTCTTGTCGAGCTCGAGGATCTTCGCCTCGATCTCCTGACCCAGGTAGGGGGTCAGGTCGCGCACGCGGCGCAGCTCGATCAGCGATGCGGGCAGGAAGCCGCGCAGGCCGATGTCGACGATCAGGCCGCCCTTGACGACCTCGATGACCGAACCGGTCACGACGCCGTCGGCCTCCTTGATCTTCTCGACATCACCCCAGGCGCGCTCGTACTGAGCCCGCTTCTTCGACAGGATCAGACGGCCTTCCTTGTCCTCCTTCTGGAGAACGAGGGCCTCGACGGTGTCGCCGACGCCGACGACCTCGCTCGGGTCGACGTCGTGCTTGATGGAAAGCTCACGAGAGGGGATGACACCCTCGGTCTTGTAACCGACGTCGAGGAGAACCTCGTCGCGGTCGACCTTGACGACAGTGCCTTCGATGAGGTCACCGTCATTGAAGAACTTCAGAGTCTTCTCGACCGCGGCAAGAAATTCCTCAGCAGAGCCGATGTCGTTGATGGCGACCTGCTTGGCTGCCTTTTCGGTCGTAGTTGTAGTCATTGAGTGGTTGCTCCGGGGATGGACATGAATCAGGCCTGAAACGATGAACTGAGTGTGTTGTCAGCGCGCCGCTTCAAGCGAGCGGATAAAGAAGCCACAGATGTGACGTCCCAGCTTACCTGATTTGAAACGGATGCCTCAACGCGACTATTCCCGCGATGACTAGGCGAGCAGCGCAGTGCGCAGCGTCTCGAGGCCGACGCCGCCGAGGTCGAGCGCGCGCTTGTGGAACGCCTTGATGTCGAAGGCGTCTCCGTCGCGCGCAGCGAGCTCGTCACGGATCCGCTCCCACTCGCGCTGGCCGATCTTGTATGCCGGCGCCTGCCCGGGCCAGCCGAGATAGCGGTTCACCTCGAAGTCGACGAAGCCCTGGTCCATGTTGACGTTGCGGCCCATGAAGCCGAAGGCGTAGTCACCGGTCCAGATGCCCGAGCCGTCAGGCAGCGGCTTCTCGAGGTGCACGCCGAGGTCGAGCACCACGCGGGCCGCGCGCATGCGCTGGCCGTCGAGCATGCCGAGGCGGTCGGCCGGGTCGTCGAGGTACCCGAGCTGCTCCATCAGACGCTCGGCGTAGAGGGCCCAGCCCTCGCCGTGCCCGGACACGAACTGGTTTCTGCGCCACGCATTCAGCTGCCGCGTGTTGTAGACGGCGGTGCCGAGCTGCAGGTGGTGCCCCGGGACGCCCTCGTGATAGACGGTCGTGAGCTCGCGCCAGGTGTCGAACTCGGTGACGCCCGGCGGAACGCTCCACCACATCTGCCCCGGTCGCGAGAAGTCCTCCGAGGGTGAGGTGTAGTAGATGCCGCCGTTCTGCGTGGGCGCGATCATGCACTCAAGGGCGCGCAGCGGCTCGGGAATGTCGAAGTGCGAGCCCGACAGCTCAGCAACGGCGCGGTCGGCCGTCTCTTGCATCCACTGCTTGAGCGCGTCGGTGCCGTGAAGCTTGCGAGCAGGGTCGCGGTCGAGGAACTCGATGGCCTCGCGAACGGATGCGTCGGGAACGATCTGCCTCGCGATCGCCTCCTGCTCGGCGGTCATGCGTGCGAGCTCGTCGATCCCCCACTCGTAGGTCTCGTCGAGGTCGACCGTCGCACCGAGGAACCCGCGGCTCGCGAGGGCGTAGATGTCGCGGCCGACAGCGTCGCGTTCCGGTGCTTCGTGCTGCAGCTCATCGTCGAGGAAGTAGCTGAGCTCGCCGTACGCGGCAGCGGCGGCCTGCGCGCCCTTGAACAGGTCGGCCTTGACAGAGTCGGGCACCTCTGCGCCGTCGGACGTGCGGGCGCCCTCGATCAGTTTGGTGAAGAATCCGTCGCGCGCCGCGAGCTCGTCGGCCTGCTGGATGCCGATCCGCACCTGCCGCACCGCGGGTGCGTTGCCGCTCGACATGCCGACGCGCAACGACTCGACGTACCCGCGGATCGCGGCCGGCACGTTTGACATGCGCGTCGCGATCGCGGCCCAGTCGTCGGCCGTCGCCGTCGGCGCGAGGTCGAAGATGTCGCGGAAGTTCTGCAGCGGCGACGCGATGTTGTTCAGGTCGCGCTGCCAGAACGCCGCATCGTGCTTCTCGATTTCGAGCTGGAGTTCGCGGGTCAGATCGAGCTTCGTGATCGTGTCGACCTCGTCGGCGGGCTCTGCGGCCTCGATGTCGGCGAGGGCCGCGCGCGCCGCGTCGACGGCTGCCTGCTGACCGGACGGCGAATAGTCGCCGTACTCCCCCACGCGCCCCGGCCGGCCCAGATACACGCGCATCTCGGGGTACAGGTCGAGCTGGGTGTCGAGCCAACCCTCGGCGAGGCGATCGATCTGCGTGGGGGTGCGTTCGTCGGTCATGAATTTCACCCTACCGGCCCCCGTCAGTGGGCCGCGGACTCCCAGTTGCTGCCCCGGCCGACCTGAACCGTGAGCGGGACGCTCAGCTCGGCAGCGCCAGACATCCGCCGCTCGACGATCTCGGCCAGCGTGTCCCACTCGCCGGGCGAGACCTCGAAGATCAACTCGTCGTGCACCTGCAGAAGCAGGCGGGATCCGAGCGATGCCGCCTTCATGTCTGCTGCGACGCCGAGCATCGCGATCTTCATGATGTCGGCCGCCGAGCCCTGGATCGGCGAGTTCAGTGCCGCGCGCTCGGCGTTGTCACGCAGCACACGGTTCAGGCTGTTGAGGTCGGGGAACGGGCGGCGGCGGCCGAAGATCGTCTCGGTGTAGCCGTCGACCTTGGCCTGTGCGACGACGTTGCGGAGGTAGTCGCGCACGCCGCCGAAGCGCTCGAAGTAGTCGGCCATGAGCTGCTTCGCCTCGCCCTGCGAGATGCGCAGCTGCTTTGCGAGTCCGAACGGGCCGAGGCCGTAGGCAAGGCCGTACGACATGGCCTTCACCTTCGACCGCATCAGCGACGTCACTTCCTCCGGAGGGACCCCGAAGACGTGGGAGCCGACGAAGCGGTGCAGGTCTTCGCCCTCTTTGAACGCCGTGATGAGGCCCGCGTCACCCGACAGATGCGCCATGATGCGCATCTCGATCTGCGAGTAGTCGGCAGTGAGCAGGCACTCGAAGCCCTCGCCCGCCACGAACGCCGAGCGGATCTGCCGGCCCGTGTCGCTTCTCACCGGGATGTTCTGCAGGTTCGGGTCGTTCGACGAGATGCGGCCTGTCGCGGCGCCGACCTGGTCGTACGTGGTGTGAATGCGGCCAGATGCGTCGATCGACTTCTCGAGAGTCTCGATCATCTGTCGCAGCTTCGTCGCGTCTCGGTGGCGCAGGAGCGCATCGAGAAAGACCGTTCCCGCGTTCTCTTCATGGATGCCCTCGCGCAGGTCGGCGAGCGAATCGGCATCGGTCGAATAGCCGGTCTTGGTCTTGCGGGTGAACGGGAGGTGCAGCTCGTCGAATAGCACCGTCTGAAGCTGCTTCGGGCTGCCGAGGTTGACCTCGTGGCCGATGGCGGCGAATGCCGCCTGCCGGTAGGTGTCGGCCCAGCCGGTGAGCGCCTCGCGCTGGTCCTTGAGGACGCTCGCGTCGACGGCGACGCCGTTGATCTCCATCTCAGCGAGCACCTCGACGAGCGGCACCTCGATGGTCTCGTAGACGCGCTTCGTGCCCGGCGCGAATGCCGTGTCGAGGTCGTGCGCGATGCGCAGCACGTACCACGCCTGCGTCGCGGCGTTCACCGGATCGGAATCGGGCACCAGCTGATTCGGGTCGGGCACAGGCAGCGTCTCGCCGAGCACCTCGTACACCTGGTCGGGCAGGCTGGCGGGGGCCTTGGCGGGGTTGAGGATCGCGCCGGCGACGCGTGTGTCGGCCGCGACGCCGCGAATGGGCAGGCCGGCTGCGGCGGATGCCTCGACCTGCGCTTTCGCATTGAAGAACCACTTCGGCTGCTCGGGGTCGGCGAGCCATGCGGCGAAAGCCTCGTAGTCGCCCGTACCGGCTTTGAACGGCACGAACGCACTGTCGTCGCGCACAGCGAGCCCGTAGCCGGCGACACCCGCGGGCCCGTACTCCAGCTGGACGGCGACGGGAGTGCGGCTCGCGGTGAGCTTCGAGAGCCAGTGCGCGAGCTCCTCGTCGACGAGGGTCTTCACCGACGGCGCGCTTTCGACCCCGGGCTCGAGAGCCGCGTCGCCTTCCACGGGCGCCTCGGCCGAAGCATCCGTCGGCCCTGCCTTCAGCACTCGATCGAGCAGCGTTCGGAACTGCAGGCGCCCGAAAACCTCGCGCACCGCTTGCTCGTTGACCGCGTGCCGCTCGAAATCGGCGGGACCGAGCGGCAGCTCGACGTCGCGGACAAGTGCATTGAGACGGCGGTTCCGCAACGCATTCTCCTGCTGCTCGCGCAGCTTCTCGCCCACGACGCCCTTGATCTCGCCGGCGTGCGCGACGATCTCTTCGACGGTGCCCCACTGAGCGATCCACTTCGCGGCGGTCTTCGGGCCGACCTTGTCGACACCGGGCAGGTTGTCGGCCTTCTCGCCCGTCAGTGCCGCGAGTTCCGGGTACTGGTGGGGCCACACCGCGTACTTGTCGAACACCGCCTGCGCGTCATAGCGCTTCAACTCGCTCACGCCGAGCACGCTCGGGTAGAGCACGGTGACGTTGTCGTCGACGAGCTGGAAGCTATCGCGGTCGCCCGAGACGACGAGCACCTTGAAGCCCTGCGCGGCCCCCTGGGTCGCCAGGGTGGCGAGAATGTCGTCTGCCTCGAAGTCTTCCTTCGTCAGCCACGGCACGTTCATGGCCGACAGCGCCTCTTGCAGAAGCGGCACCTGCCCGATGAACTCGGGCGGCGTGTCACCGCGGCCGCCCTTGTACTCCGGGTAGTCGCGGGTGCGGAACGAGAATCTGCTGATATCGAATGCGACACCGACGTGGGTCGGTTCGTGGTCTTTGAGCAGCTTCAACAGCATCGAGATGAAGCCGTGGATCGCCTCGGTGTGCTGCCCGTCATCGGTGATGAACCGGCCGGCCGGCAGCAGCGCGAAGAAGGCCCGGAACGCCAGCGAATGGCCGTCGATGATCATCAAGGTAGGCTTCTTGGCATTCTCGGACACGGGTGTCAGCCTAGCGACGGCCACCGACACCGGACCCTCGCGAAAGGACGCACGTGAGCCTCGACGACGCCGCCTGGTACCGCAGCCGAGGGCAGGGAGCCCTCGCCGACAAGATGGGCGTCGAGATCATCGAATTCGACCGGGAGCACGCCGTCGCCCGCATGCCCGTCGAGGGCAACACGCAGCCCATCGGGCTGCTCCATGGCGGTGCCTACTGCGTGCTCGGCGAGTCGCTCGGCTCGATGCACGCCAACTATCTGGCAGGCGAGGGCCGGGTGGCCGTCGGCGTCGACATCAACGCGACTCACACCGGCTCAGCGACCTCCGGCTGGGTCACGGGCACCTGCCGCGTCATCCACGCGGGTCGCACGCTCACGGTCCACGAGATCGTCGTGACGGACGACAACGGGCGCCGCTGCTCCACGCTGCGGATCACGAACCTGATCCGCGACGCGAAGTAGCGGGGAGCCTTACTTCTTGCCGGCCGCCAGTTGCTCGATGATCGCCTTCGCGACATCGTGCATCGTGAGGCGGCGGTCCATCGAGGCCTTCTGAATCCACCGGAACGCTTCCGGCTCGGTGAGGCCCATCTTCTCGTTGAGCAGCCCCTTGGCGCGGTCGACGAGCTTGCGGGTCTCGAAGCGCTCAGCGAGGTCGCTGACCTCGGCCTCGAGCTGGATGATCTGCTGGTAGCGCGCCAGAGCGATCTCGATCGCGGGAAGCAGATCGTTGGGCGTGAAGGGCTTGACGACGTAGGCGAGAGCGCCGGCGTCGGATGCCCGCTCCACCAGCTCTTTCTGGCTGAACGCCGTCAGGAGCACAACGGGAGCGATGTGGTTCTTGTTGAGGCGGTCGGCCGCTTCGATGCCGTCCATCTTCGGCATACGTACATCCATGACCACGAGGTCGGGGCGCAGCTCGGTGGCAAGCGCGACCGCGGTTTCGCCATCGCCCGCCTCGCCGACGACCTCGAAGCCGTTGTCACGCAGAATCTCGACGATGTCGAGGCGGATGAGGGATTCGTCTTCTGCGACGACGACGCGGCGAGGCGCGCTGTTCTCCTGCTGGTCAGTCACGGTTAAAGCGTATACGAGCGGGCGGTGCGCTCCCTGTCCCGGCGCGGCGCCCGGGCGGGTCGGGTCGCCGTTCCGGCTCGGCTCGTCCCAAAGTTCCGGCTCGGCTCGCTGCGATAGTGTGATGGCGCAGTGTCGGCCGGCGTGGCGGAATGGCAGACGCGGAGCACTCAAAATGCTTTGTCCGAAAGGGCGTGTGGGTTCGAGTCCCACCGCCGGCACTGTTGTCGAGGCATCCGATTCGCGGGCGGCATACGTTTGGCCGAGCGGCACGCGTTTACGCCCAAATGGTGTGCCGTTCGCGGCAATCGGTGCCCTTCGCGGAACGCCGCGCGCGTCATCGGCGACGGGCTGACCGTGCGACGACAGCGGGGCGACAGCGCAGTGTAAGTCCGGCGACGGATGCTTGAAGCGAGCCCGTGATGAGTCGACCGTGCATGGCGACCGGGGCCGTGACTGCAAGGAGAGCTCGTCCATGAAGGACTACCGCGACATGGTCGTTCTGGTCACCGGTGCCAATCGGGGCCTCGGTCGCGCTTTCGTCGACGCGCTCGTCGAGCGCGGCACCGGGAAGATCTACGCCGCCGCGCGAAACCCGCAGGAGTTCGGTCTGCCCGGGGTGACGTCCGTGCGCCTCGACGTGACCGACCGTGCTCAGGTCGCCGAGGTCGCGCACTCGGCGAGCGACGTCACGATGGTGATCAACAATGCGGGCGTGCATCTGCGCAGCTCGGTGTTCGACGACGACTGCGTGGACGTCGTCGACGGCGTACTCAACACGAACCTGCTCGGCAGCCTGGCGGTGAGCGCCGCTTTCGCGCCGCTGCTCATCGCGAACGGCGGTGGCGTGATTGCGAACATGCTGTCTGCCGGGTCGTGGCTGGCCGGACCCGGCAATCTGGCGTATGCCGTGTCGAAGGCCGCCGCGCTGTCGCTGACGAACAATCTGCGCGCGGAGCTCGGGCCGCGGGGCGTGCAGGTGACGGCGATCCACGCGGGCTTCATCGACACGGACATGATGGCCGCGTTCCCGGGCCCGAAGCTCGACCCGCGCGCGGTCGCCGACGAAGCGCTTACGCAGATCGCGGCCGGATCGCAGGAGGTGCTGGTCGACGAGATGTCGCAGAAGGCGAAAGCGGCAGCGGCGCTCCCTGTCCCCCGCTTCGGCAGCTGAGCGCGTTGGCCGAGCCACCCGGCCGCGCACCCGCTGGACCGCGCGCGTTGGACAGTGGGCTCGGGTCCATTTCAGGGCCACCCCGGCGATCGGAACGGCGTCGGCTCCGTTGACGCGGCGAGTTCGCGCGACATCTACGGCAGCGGTCCTCCGATGTGGAACAGCTTGCGGGCGTTGCCGGATGTGAACGCATGACGAGCACTGTCGTCGGGGAACGCGCTGAGAAACGCGTCGATTTCTCGGTGGGTCGGCGCTTGGAACGGGTAGTCGGTGGAGAATACGAGCCGATCAATTGACGTAATGGCGAGGGCGTGCTGGAGCAGCGCCGGATCGAGCATGCCGGACGCCGTGATCCAGACGTTGTCGCGCAGGTATTCGGTGATCGAGCGCTGGACGCCGGCGATCCGTGCCAGGCTGTCGGCGCGTTGGTGCCAGAACAACAAGAGCTCACCCCAGTGACCGAGCACCAGCTGGAGGCCCGGGTGGCGGTCCAAGACTCCTCCCGCCATGAGCCGGAGCGCGGTGGTGCCGGCTTCGAGATGCCACCCCCAAGCGAACGTGGCGATTGCGAGGTCGGCCGCGCCGCCAAGGCCGCCATAGGACGCGTCGCGGACCGCAGTGGTCGGGATCTGCGGATGAAGGAAGATCGGCTGCTGGAGGCGCTCGGCGACTGCCCACACGTCGTTGAATCGCGGGTCATCGAGCAGGACCTCTCCTACACGGCCATAGGCCATCACTCCTGTGAGCCCCAGCTTCGTGGCCCGTTCGAGTTCTGCGGCCGCGGCGCCGGGTGCGGCGAGGGGCAAGGTTGCCATGGCTCGGAATCGGCTGGGGTTCGCACTCACTGCAGCTGCCGCGGTGTCATTCGCGTCCCTGCTCAGTGCGATCGCATCGGGAATTCCGGCGCCTTGAGTTCCGGGTGGGGCAAGCGAGAGGACATGCATATCGACGCCCTGTTCGTCCATCTCGGCGATCCTGTCGGCGCCGATGTTCGCGAGCCGTCTGGACATGCCCCCGTGCTCATTGAGAACAAGGCTGTCATCGACTGGACCAGTGGACGCCCGCAGCGCGCTGTCAATGCTCGCGAGCGTCCAGTGCTCCTCGATTCCGATCAGGTTCACCAGGCCACCTGCCTTCCGTGTCGGCTGAGCCGTGATCCGCGCCCGTTGGTGACGGGGTTGTTCGTAACGGGACTGCAGCTCGCTCATCATTTGTTGAGCAAATATAACACTTCGCTCAACGTGTGTAGAGTGAATACGTGACGGCGGAGCGGACAAGGGCAGAACGTCGAGCCATGACTGCCGAGCGGATTCTTGAAGCGGCGCAAACCGAGTTCGGCCTGCGGGGCAAGGACGGAGCGACCATTCGCGCGGTCGCGCGCCGAGCTGGAGTGGATCCCTCGCTCGTGCTCCAGCACTACGGCTCGAAGGAGGCGCTCTTTTCTGCGGCGATTCAGCCGACGGTCGAGCTCACGGCCGACGATGTCCCCGCCCACCTGAGCGAGGTGCTCAAGGTGAGGCTCCGCGAGCTCCCGGCGCCGACGCGCGCCCTCATGAGCTCGATGCTCACGTCGACCGACGCTGCCGGCTTCATGCGCGAATACCTGGAAGAGCGAGCCCGCGGTCTTGCGAGTCGGATGACTGGAGAGGACTCCGAGCTCCGCGCTGCGATCATCGTCTCGAGCATCCTCGGGGTCACGGTCGCGCGACACTTCCTGAATCTCGAGTCGTTCAAGGGTGTCGACGACGATCAGATCGAGGCGCTGGTAGATGCATGGTTGGCGCCGCTCACCTGATCCGCGGCCCACGAGGCGAGAAGCCTGAGGCCGTCGGATGTCGGTGAGCCGTCGCGCGCCGTGTAGACGTTGAGCGCAAGGCTCGGCTGGCCGAAGAGGTCCATGGACTCGTAGTCCAGGTCGAGGTCGCCGACGACCGGGTGATGCAGCCGCTTGACGCCGTTGCGGTGGAACTTCACGTCACGCGATGCCCACTGCTGGCGGAAGAGATCGCTCTGCGTCGACAGCTCGCCGATGAGGTTGATCAGGTCCGGATCGTGCGGGTGGCGGCCGGCCTCCAGCCTGAGCATGGCGGCGGCATCGTGGGCGATTCGGTCGTAGTCGCGCCAGAAGATCCGCGCGGCTGGGTTCAGATAGGTGAAGCGCGTCGTGTTGACGGGGCGGTGAGGGCCATCGAAGACCGGCGAATAGAGCGCCCGCCCCAGGAGGTTCGTGGCGATGATGTCGTGGCGCCCGTTGCGGACTGACGCCGGCGCGTCGGTGATCGCATCGAGGACTTGCCGGACCGATGAACGGATGCCTTCACTGCCGGCCCTGGGGCGACGCGATGCGGGCCCCGCTGCGCGGGCGAGGTCGAAGAGGTATTCGCGCTCGGCGTCGTCGAGTTGCAGCGCGTTGGCGAGCGAGTCGAGCACGGTGTCGGATGCGCCCGACAGATTGCCGCGCTCAAGGCGCACGTAATAGTCGACGCTCATGCCGGCGAGCATCGCGACTTCTTCGCGGCGCAGCCCCTTGACCCTGCGGTTGCCGCCGTAGGCCGGCAGGCCGGCCGCTTCAGGCGCGATGCGTGCGCGGCGCGACGAGAGGAACTCGCGCACATCGTCTCGGCCGCTCATGCACTCGACGCTACGTCAGCACCGCAAGCCTGAGGGAGGCACTGGCAGTACCCGGAAGACCGCGCACTCCCCCGGGCGTCGAACGCCCTGTTGACTGAGACGAGTCAACTTCACACGCCGAGAGGATTCCACGCGCGCCGCCGCGACGCCCCTCGACCCCGCCGAAGCCGAGTAAGGAGAATCATGATCACACTCACCTTGAACAACAACGTCGAACTGCCGGCCCTTGGCTTCGGTGTGTTCCAGAGTGCGCCGGAGGTGACGACCCAGGCGGTCGAATCAGCACTGAGCGTCGGTTACCGGCACATCGACACCGCGGCGATCTATGGGAACGAGCGTGAGGTCGGCGAAGGCATCCGTCGTTCTGGAATCCCGCGTGACGACGTGTTCATCGAGACCAAGGTGTGGGTCTCGGACTACGGATACGACGAAGCACTGCACGCCTTCGACAAGGCGGCCGGCAAGCTCGGTGTCGAGCAACTCGATCTGCTGATTCTTCACCAGCCGGCCACCGACCGCTTCGAGAAGACGATCGCCGCCTACAAGGCCCTCGAGACGCTCCTCGCTGATGGCAAGGTGCGCGCCATCGGCGTGAGCAACTTCATGCCGCACCACCTCGAACGGCTTCTCGGCGAGACATCCGTGGTGCCGGCCGTGAACCAGATCGAGGTGCACCCGTATTTCACGCAGCCGGAGGTCCAGAAGGCGGATGCCGAGCACGGCATTCTGACGCAGGCGTGGTCGCCGATCGGCGGCATCACGTTCTACCCGGGCTTCGGCGACGAGCGCCGCAACGTCATGGACGACCCGACGCTGCAGCGAGTCGCCGCCGAACACGGCAAGACTGCTGCGCAGGTGATGCTCCGCTGGCACCTGCAGCAGGGCCGCTCGGCAATCCCCAAGTCGACGAACCCCGAGCGGATCGCGCAGAACTTCGACGTGTTCGACTTTGAGCTGTCGGCCGAGGACATCGCCCGCATCGACGCGCTCGACACCGGCGTCCGCAACGGACCCGACCCCGACACGCCGCGCCCGGAGCGATTCGCGATCGTCATCCCCGAGGCCTGACTCAACTGGAAGCGAAGAGCCTCAGAGGGTGTCGGAAGGGCCGTCGGTCGGTCGCGGGGTGAACAGGGCCTGGGATCGCTCGAGACGCGTCCACACGTCGACAAGCGCTCGCCGATGCTCGTCCGGCAACTCCGCCCATTCGGCGCTGAACACCTCTTCCACCCGGCTGCCGCGTCGACTTGCCGCGAAGGTCACCTCGACGCGCATGACGAAATCACGCGACGCAGGGTCCAGGCGCGCCAACAAATACCTCTTTACGCGATCAGGCATCCCCCGCGCCTCCCCTCGCCGAGCGACGTTACGCCCCCGGAAGGACATTCCGCCCCCGAGCTGTCACATCAGGTAGCGGGTGCCCACGCCGCCTGACACGATGAGGGTCGTGACCGATGAGCATGCCGCCGTGCAGCGCCCCGCCTCGTCCGAACCCATGGTTCCCGTCAACCGCTATGCGTCTCTGGCCTCATGGCGCGACGTCGACGACTATTTCGCCGACGCCCTCGTCGATGAGGACGCCGCGCTCGCCGCAGCTCGCGACTCGGGCGCCGAGACGACGATGCCGAACGCCGAGGTTGCTCCGAATCAGGGCGCCTTTCTCGCCCTGATCGCCCGGATCGCGGGCGCACGGCGGGTATTGGAATTCGGCACTCTCGCCGGGTATTCGACGATCTGGTTCGCGCGGGCGGTCGGGTCGGAAGGCCGTGTGGTCACCCTCGAACTGGACGAGGTGAACGCGGCCGTCGCGCGGAGGAACTTCGAGAATGCAGGAATCGCCGACCGCGTAGACCTGCTCCTCGGCCCCGCGGCAGACTCTGCCCGTCGTCTCATCGATGAGGGGGCCGAGCCGTTCGATGTCGTGTTCATCGACGCCGATAAGCCGAGCAACCCCGCCTACCTCGCCGCCGCGCTCGCCCTCACGCGTCCCGGCGCTGTCATCGTGATCGACAACGTCGTGCGCGACGGCTCCGTTGTGCGCACCGACACCGACGACGCGCGAGTGCAGGGCGTGCAGCGCGTCGTCGCGGACATCGCAGTGCACCCGGAGCTCGAAGCCACGGCCCTGCAGACCGTCGGAGTCAAGGGATGGGACGGCTTCATCATCGCGCGACGCATGTAGGCGCGGCGCATGGTCGGAACGGCCGGGCTGTGTCACACTTGCCGCGACGGCGTCGACCTGGTCCGCCTCGAAGTCGGCGAGTGAGCCTGCACCTCGTCGTGGAGATCAACTCGTGGTTCCTGGCAGGCTCGGGCCCGATTCTGGAGAGTCCCAGTGTCGAACACCGCTACCGAATCACTGACCGGCCCCGTCCGTACGGCGACCAAGCGCACGATCCTCATGTGCAAGCCGACGTATTACACGGTGAGCTACCGCATCAACCCGTGGATGCACCCGGATGCCCCGACCGATACCTCGAAGGCCGTGGAGCAGTGGCAGAGCCTCTACGACATCTACGACGAACTCGGCTTCGACATCGCGTTGATCGATCCGATCGACGGGCTGCCCGACATGGTCTACGCCGCAAACGGCGGCTTCGTCCTCGACGGCGTCGCGTACGGGGCCAAGTTCCGTTACCCCGAGCGGCAGCCTGAGGGCCCCGCGTACATGGAGTGGTTCGGCGCCAACGGCCTCACCGTCGCCGACCCGGTCGAGACGAACGAGGGCGAGGGCGACTTCCTGCTCGTCGGCGACGCGATCCTCGCCGGCACCGGCTTCCGCTCGCAGAGCGCGTCGCACGCCGAGATCGCGAGCGTGTACGGCCGCGAGGTCGTGACCCTGAACCTGATCAACCCGAATTTCTACCACCTCGATACGGCCATCGCGGTTCTCGACCCCGAGCCTGCTGCGGACGGCACGAGCAACATCGCGTACCTCGAGTCGGCATTCGATGAGCCGTCGCTCGCGATCCTGCGCGAGCGCTTCCCGGACGCGATCATCGCGAGCGAAGCGGATGCCTCGATCCTCGGACTCAATTCGTACAGCGACGGCTTCAATGTCGTGATCGCCGCGCGCGCCACGGATTTCGACCAGCAGCTGCGCGCCAAGGGGTACAACCCGATCGGCGTGGACCTGTCGGAGCTGCTGCTCGGCGGGGGCGGCGTCAAGTGCTGCACCCTCGACCTGCACCCCGTCGGCACCGGAACCTCCCGTGCCCGCGAAGGGGCTGAGTCGTCATGATGGCGCCCCTCGGCAGCGCGACGCAGCTCGGGCGCACTGGTGACGCCCTCGCGAGCGAGGATGCCTGGCTCGCCCACAACTACGCGCCGATCCCGGTGGTGATCGCATCCGGCGACGGCGCGTGGCTCACCGACGTCGATGGCAAGAGGTACCTCGACGGGCTCGCCGCATACTCCGCCGTCAACTTCGGGCACGGCAATCAGCGCCTTCTCGACGTCGCTCGAACCCAGCTCGATCGCGTCACACTGACCAGCCGCGCGTTCGCCAACGATCGGCTGGGGCCCTTCGCGCGCCGTCTCGCCGAGCTCGCGGGGACCGAGATGGTGCTGCCGATGAACACGGGCGCCGAGGCCGTCGAGTCGGCCATCAAGGTGTCCCGCGCGTGGGGCTACCGGGTCAAGGGCGTTCCTGCCGACCGTGCGACGATCGTCGTCGCGAACGGCAACTTCCACGGGCGCACGACCACGATCGTGTCGTTCTCCGACGACCCGACGGCGCATGACGACTTCGGGCCGTTCACCCCGGGCTTCCGGTCTGTGCCCTACGGCGACGGGTCGGCGCTCGAGGCTGCCATGGACGAGACCGTCGTCGCCGTGCTGATCGAGCCGATCCAAGGCGAGAGCGGCGTCATCATCCCGCCGGACGGGTATCTCCACTCGGTACGTGAACTGTGCGATCGGTTCGGCGCGCTCTTCGTGGCCGACGAGATCCAGTCGGGGCTCGGCCGCACCGGCGCGACCTTCGAGACGGCACGCGTGGGCGTGCGCCCCGATCTGATGACGCTCGGAAAGGCGCTCGGGGGCGGCATCGTGCCGGTCTCGGCGGTCGTCGGACCGGCATCCGTTCTCGGCGTTCTGCGCCCGCGCGAGCATGGATCGACCTTCGGGGGCAACCCGCTCGCCGCCGCGATCGGCGAGGAGGTCGTCGCCATCCTCGAGGAGGGCACCTTCCAGGCGCGCGCGGCGGCCGGCGAATCCGTTCTCCGCGATGCGCTCGACGCGCTCGTCGGCCACGGGGTCGTCGGCTACCGGGTCGCCGGCCTCTGGGCGGGAATCGACATCGACCCGGCTCTCGGAACCGGCCGTGACGTCTCGCTGCGCATGATGGAGCGCGGGGTGCTCGTCAAGGACACCCACGGTTCCACCGTGCGCTTCGCGCCGCCCCTCGTCGTCACCGACGACGAGCTGCACTTCGCGCTAGGAGCGCTCGCCGACACGCTGCGCGGGCGCCCGTGATACGAGTCGGGGCGTAACACTGCAGTCGGCGTGGCCGCGCTGGCGATCCATGGGCATGCGCCGTAGGCTCGCCGAGATGTCCGACGCCGGAAGAACCCCGTTGCATAAGGCAGCGCTCACCCTGTTCGCCGTCATCGCTGCCGTGTCGCTCGGCGTCGTCGCCGGACCGGCCGTTGCGGCCCCCGCGCAGCCCGGAGTTGCGGCGCACGCCGCTGCGAAGCATCCGATCATCACGCCCGTGCACGGCGGCGCACCCGCGCATATGGGGCGCTACGGTCTCGCTCAGTTCCAGGGTGCCGCGCGCACGCTGCCGAGCTCGCTCGACCAGGAGCTGCGCACTCGCCTCGGGATCTCGTCGGCACAGTTCCTCGCTGACGGACAGGCGGCGGCGGATGCCTCGCAGGTGATCGCGTCGCTGCGCCAGCGGGGAGTTCCGGTCACCGGCGCCCGGATGAACGGCACCGCGCTCACGGTCTTCGTCGCGAACGCGGGCAGCGAGGCCGCGGTACGCGCCGCCGGGGCGACCGCGGTCGTGGCGGCCGCCGCCGGGCCCGCGAAGCTGGCCGTCTCGGCCGCGTCGACACCCGGGGATGCCTCGTCGCCGCTGCAGGGCGGTGACCTGTGGTGGTATTCAACGAGCCACAGCAGCGCGGGCGACCAGGGCGTCTCGTGCTCGGTCGGGTTCAACGGCTTCAACTCCACGAACGGGAAGCGCGAGTTCGTCACCGCGGGGCACTGCGCCGACTACCAGGCGACGGGCTACGCCAAGCCGCTCGACGGGAAGGTGTCCGTCGCCGCGGACGCGACCCCTCTCGGCTACGACGATGGTCCCCTTTCCGGTCTGCGCTCGATCGGAACGCTCGACCAGTCGTCGTTCGCGTTCGGCGGCGGCGAGGACGCCGGGCTGGCCGACGTGACGAGCTCTTCGGCGGTCACGCGGGCAAGCGTCGGGACCTGGGGGTCGACGACGACGAGTGCGACCAGTTCGAAGGGCTCATCACAGGGCAAGCAGTCGGCCGGTTCCAGCATCGCGATCTACGGCGCGGCCGGCGCCGTTACCGGCGAGCCGATCTGTCACTCGGGTGCCAGAACCGGCTGGCAGTGCGGCGAGGTCACTCGGGCCTATGCCCAGGCGACGGTGAGCACGTCGCAGACGAGGTCCCAGATGGTGGAGGGCTTCGCGACGAGCGCGTGCGCGCTCGAGGGCGACTCCGGTGGGTCCTTCGTCTCGGGCAACTACGCGGTGGGCATCACCTCGGGCACCGAGTTCGAGCCGGCCGCGGCGACCGGCGCGGGCTTCAACACGTGCGCGGGCGACGGACCTTCGTTCGCCTACCCGATGGTCGCCCCGGCTACGCAGCCGAGCTCCCATTCGGTCTCGACTCAGCTGCCCCAGTTCCAGCTCGCGGTCACGCAGCCGAGCACGACGCCCAAGCTGACACTCGACAGTTCCGGCGACCCGACCGCACTCTCCGGAACGCTCGCGTACGCGAGCGGCGCCGCGGCCGCAGCGGGCACCGCCGTCTCGCTCTCGATCGACGGCGCGGCGGCGAAGTCGACGAGCAGCGCCGCCGACAGCAGCGGTGCACAGGCGTGGACGTTCGCTCTGTCGGGGCTCTCGGCGGGCGCGCACACCTATACGCTCACCGTCGGCACGGGTCCCTCCGCGGCGAGCCGCAGCGGCACATTCGACGCGCCGCTCAGGATCGGCACCCCGGTGATCACCGGTACGGCCGCCGTCGGTCACGCGCTCACCGCGACAGCGAGCGCCTCGGCGCACGCGACCCTGCTCTACCAGTGGTACGACCTCGGCACGGGAACGCCGACGAGCACGGGCACGAGCGCCCGGACCCCGATCTCGGGCGCGACGTCGAAGACATACACCCCGCCCGCGAGCCTGTCAGGTCATCGCCTCGCGGTCGCCATGAAAGCGGCCGAGCTCGGTGCAGGCGTCACCGCCTGGAGCAACCCGAGCGCGACGCTGCTCGGCGGACCGGCCTTGGCGTCGGCGAGCATCAGCGGCGCGGCCCGAGTGGGGCAGACGTTGACCGCAACGGCCGGTGGCGTCGTGCCGGGTGCGACGCCGGTCTACCAGTGGAACGCGAACGGCACCCCGATCCCCGGTGCGGTCGGCCGGACCCTCACGCTCGTCGCCGGACAGCTCGGCGCGAAGATCACCGTGACGATCAGCGGATCGTTCCCCGGCTACCTCTCCGCATCGAAGACGGTCGCCGCCAGCACCCCCGTGCTGCCCTCTCTCGCGCGCGTCGCGGGCTCTGATCGGTGGGCTACTGCGGTCGCCGCGTCGAAGGCGCAGTTCCCGAACGGGGCGTCGACGGTGCTCATCGCCTCCGGGGCGAACTACCCCGACGCGCTGTCGGCTGCGCCCGCTGCCGCCAAGCTGAGTGGCGACCTGCTGCTGACCGCTCCGACGTCATTGCCGCCGAGCGTCGCGAGCGAGCTCAGGCGGCTCAAGCCGACGCGCGTCTACCTCGTCGGCGGCACGAACGCGATCAGCGCGACGGTGGCGACGGAGGTACGCGCTGACACGGGCGTGGCCCCGCGCAGGGTCTCCGGCACAGACCGCTACGCGACGAGCGCCGCGATCGCCGCCGCGTTCTTCCCGTCGGCGAAGACTGCATTCGCCGCGACCGGCGCCGGCTTCCCCGACGCGCTGTCCGCCGCGGGAGCGGCGTCGAGCCTCGGCGCTCCCGTGCTGCTCGTGCCGGGCGCCTCGAGCGCGCCGACGGCACCGGTCGCCGCGCAGCTCACGCGTCTCCGGCCGTCGACGCTGTACATCGTGGGGGGCACGACCGTGGTCTCCCCCGCGCTGCAGTCGACGCTCGCGAAAACCGGCACCGTCACGCGGCTCTCCGGTTCGGATCGCTGGGCCACCTCGGTCGCCGTTGCGAAGAAGTTCCATCCGTCGGCGACGCAGGCGGTCGTGGCATCCGGTGCGAACTTCCCCGACGCTCTCGTCGGGTCGGTGCTTGCCGGCTCCCGGGGTGCCGGCCTGCTGCTCTCCTCCCCCACGTGCATGCCAGGCGTCGTCGTCAGGGAGCTCACCGCCATGCATGCGAGCGCCCTCACCTTGATGGGCGGGACGGCTGGGCTGAGCTCGGCCGTCGCCGATGAGAAGGTCTGCTGATGTGGCGCTCGGCAATGCGTCGTCGGGCCTGACGACGCGATCACCCCGTGGCCTTGATTTCGGGACGCCCGGGACGCTTGGCTGGAGCGATGGGCTTCGAACACACTCCCGTCGATCCGACCTCTGCCGAGCGCCTCGCGACCAGCGGCCTCGAACTGCGCCTCGTCGACACCGCCGAACATGACGACTTCGATCGCTGGCTGCAGGCCGATCAGCGCGGCTTCCACATGGCGAAGGCAACGCCTGCGTCGCTCGCCGAGCTGCGCGCCACGACGGCGCACCGCCGCTCGGTCGGGGTGTACGACCCGCAGTCGCCGGCGCCCGGGCATCCGGTCGGGACGACGCAGACCTGGGTCACCCCGCTCACTGTGCCCGGCGGCGCCACCATCGACATGTGGGCCGTCTCGAGCGTCACGGTCTCACCCACTCACCGACGCCGCGGCGTCGCGCGTGCGCTGCTCGAGGGCGAGCTGCGCGCCGCTGCCGGTGACAATGTGCCGATGGTCGGGCTCACCGTCAGCGAGGCGACCATCTACTCTCGGTTCGGCTTCGGCGTCGCGACCTTTACGGACAGCGCGGAGATCGAGACACGAAGGGTCCGTTGGTCGGGCCCTGACGCGCCAGGCCGGCTCCACTTCGTCGACCCCGACGTCCTCCTGCCCGATGCCGCAACCATCATCGACGCGGTGCGCTCGTCGCAGCCGGGCGGCCTGAGCTATGACGACCACTTCGTCGGCAGTGTCGTCGGGACCATCGGCGATGACCGCGCGGGGCTGCGCGCGGTGCGCTACGACGACGCCGACGGCCGGCCGATGGGCTTCGCGTCCTACCGGCTGAGGGCGCACGAGACCGACTTCGCGAAGCACACGGCGACAGTGCAGCATCTCATCGGTGCCACCGACGAGGCGACGGCGGCCCTGTGGCGCTACCTGCTCGAGCTCGACCTCGTGGCGACCGTCCGCGCTCCCGGACGGCCGGTCGACGAGCCCGTGCACTGGCAGCTCGGCGACCTGCGCGCCGCAACGCGCCGTCGCCGCGACGCCCTCTGGCTGCGGATCCTCGACGTGCCGGCCGTGCTCGGCGCGCGCCGCTACGCGACCGCCGCAGCAGTCGTGCTCGAGGTCAGCGACCCGTACGGCTTCACCGCGGGGCGGTTCCTGCTCGAGACCGACGCCGAAGGGGCCGGCCACGTCGAGCAGTTCGACGGTGCGACGCCGGCGGGTGCGGCATCCGTCGCCCTGTCGATCGGCGACCTCTCGTCGCTCTATCTCGGCGGTGTCTCGGCTGCGACGCTCGCGCGTGCGGGCCGGATCGAGGAGCGATCCGCCGGCGCGGCCTTCGCGCTCGAGCGGATGCTCGCCGTCGACCGCGCGCCGTGGCTCATCCTCGGGTTCTAGGCAGGCGGACGGCCGATCAGCAGGCTGCTGAGAGAATGGTCACATGACCGAGCACACGACCGCCGCGCATCGCACGCGCCCGCAGGTCCGCCCGAAGGCTGAAGGCTGGACACAGGCGAAGGATGCCGGGGGCCGCCCGCTGCTGCAGTTCGCCAGTCCGCGCCGCTCTCAGCCGGCCGTCCACCTCGCCGACCTGAGCCTCGACGAGCGCAAGGCGCGGCTCGTCGAGCTCGGCCAGCCTGCCTTCCGTGCCGCGCAGCTCAGCACGCACTATTTCGAGCACTTCACCACCGACCCGGCAGAGATGACGGACCTGCCCGCCTCGGTCCGCACCCAGCTCACGGAGGCGATGTTCCCGCCGCTGCTCACCGAGGTGCGACGCCTGCGCACCGACCGGGGCGAGACGATCAAGTTCCTCTGGCGCCTGTTCGACGGCGCGCTCGTCGAGTCAGTGCTCATGCGCTACCCCGGCCGCGTCACACTGTGCGTCTCGAGCCAGGCGGGCTGCGGCATGAACTGCCCGTTCTGCGCAACAGGCCAGGCCGGGCTCACGCGCAACCTGTCGGCTGCGGAGATCGTCGATCAGGTCGTCGCTGCGAACCGCGCGATCGCGAACGGCGAGCTCGGCGGCCTGCGCCGTGACGGCGGGTTCGACTCTCCGCGCGTGACGAACATCGTCTTCATGGGCATGGGCGAGCCGCTCGCCAACTACAAGCGCCTGATGACGGCGATCGGGCGGATGGTCGCGCCGGCGCCGGAAGGCCTCGGCATGAGCGCCAGGCACATCACGGTGTCGTCGGTCGGTCTCGTGCCCGCGATCCGCAAGCTCGCTGAGGAGGATCTGCCGCTCACCTTCGCCCTGTCGCTGCACGCCCCTGACGACACCCTTCGCGACGAGCTGATTCCGGTGAATGACCGCTGGAAGGTCGACGAGGCGCTCGACTCGGCGCGCTACTACTTCGAGAAGACCGGCCGCCGCGTGTCCATCGAGTACGCGCTGATCAAGGACATGAACGACCACGGGTGGCGGGCGGATCTGCTGGCCGAGAAGCTGAATGCCCGCGGGCGCGGCTGGGTGCACGTCAACCCGATTCCGTTGAACCCGACGCCCGGGTCGATCTGGACCTCCTCCGAGCCTGCGGTCACGAACGAGTTCATCCGCCGGCTCGAGGCCGCCGGCATTCCGACGACGCTGCGGGACACCCGCGGTAAGGAGATCGACGGCGCGTGCGGGCAGCTCGCCGCCGCCGAGTAGTTCTGAGACCGGGTGGCGCCCGCGCCCGCGGCCTTACTCGAGTGCTTCGCCGGTGGGGTCGGCCGCTGCGGCATCGGCAAGCTGCTCGCCGCCGATGGGCGCCCCGGCCCAGCTGATCAGGTTCCAGCCGCGCCCCGCGTCGCCTTCGAGGATCGCGATGCCCGTGTTGTCGAGCGGGTGCTTCAGGGTGAACTCGCCGCTGACGTTGAGCGCGCGGGCGCCGACCCACGCGCGGATCGCCGCGCCGTGGCTGAAGATCACCGCGGTGTCGTCGTGCGCGGCCGCGACTTCGGCGACCGCGGCGTCGTAACGCCCGAAGAACTCGTGGCCGTCGTGGCCACCGGGGATGCGCGCGTCGAGCCGACCGCTGCCCCACTCGATCACCGGGGCGATGTAGGCCTTCACCGACTCCGTATCGGTGCGCCCCTCGAGGTCGCCGGCCTCGATCTCATGGACACCAGCGAGGACCGCGGCGTCGATGGCCCGGGCATCGCTGAGCGGCTGCGCGGTCAGCTGCGTGCGCAGCAGTCGCGACACGTAGATGCCCTGGATGTTCTCGTCGCGCAGCGCGTCGGGCACCGCGGCCGCCTGCTGCTCGCCCAGCTCGGTAAGACCTGGACCGGGCGTCGCAGTGTCGAGGGAGCCGAGCACGTTCGAGGGGGTCTGACCATGACGAATCAGCAGCAGTCGCACTCTTCCGACGCTAGCTGACAAAGATGCAGAACGGATGCCCGGATGGGTCGGCGAACACGAACAGCGGTTCGTCGGGGTCGTCGAACCGGTCGCGCAGCAGCGTGGCCCCGAGCTCGAGCGCCCTCGCTTTCTGCCGCCGCAGCTCGTCGGCGCTCTCGACGCTGAAGTCGAGGTGCAGCTGTTGGGGCACGGGGCCGTCGGGCCATGTCGGCGAATCGACCTTGTCGACCTGCTGGAACGCGAGGACGCGCCTGCCACCCGGCTCGACAAGGGCGAGCCAGTCGGCGTCGTCGGGGGCGCCCGGAGCGGGTGCCTCGTCGCCCGACTCGTAATCGAAGCCGAGCAGCTGCCGATAGAACTCGGCAAGGTGCCGGGCGCTCGTGGTGTCGAGCACGGTCTGCCGCAGCCGTGGGAACGTTGGTGTCTCGCTCATGGGAAAAGTGAACCATCGGCCACTGACATCGGCACCGGGCCGGCAGGTGCGAGCGGGTGCCCGCCTAGGCTGATGAGATGACCGCCCGCAGCCGCATGATGAGCGGCTCGGTGGTACAGCTCGGAAGCCTCGTCAGTGTCAACTTCGGGTCGGCGGTCGCCGGACTGCTGATCCCTGTGGCGGGCCTCGTTCCCGTCGTCGCAGCGCGCCAGCTCGTCACCGTCGCGACGCTCGCGCCGTTCTGGCGACCGCGCCGCGACCAGCTCACCTGGCAGCGCCTGCACCCCGCGCTGGTGCTCGGCCTCGCGTTGCTCGGCATGAACCTGACCTTTTACACGGCTGTGCATATTCTCGGCCTCGGCATCGCCGCGGTGCTCGAGTACCTCGGCCCGTTTGCTCTCGCGGTGATCGGGTCGCGCCGCCTGGTAGACGGACTGTGCGCGATCGCGGCCGCGGGCGGCGTCGTGCTCCTGTCCGAGGCATCCGGCCATCTCGCCCCTGCCGGCGTGTTCTTCGCCCTGCTTGCGGCAGCCTTCTGGGCCGCGTACATCCTCTTCTCGCGCCGCGCGGCCCTCGCGCTGCCCGGACTCGAGGGCATCACGGTCGCGAGCATCGTCAGCTGCGTCCTGTCGTTGCCCGTCGCGCTCGTCGCTGTGCCGTGGGGGCGCGTCGCGCTGCACGACTGGCTGATGCTGCTGGCGCTCGGCGTTCTGTCGAGCGCGGTCCCGTACAGCCTCGACGCCTATGTGCTGCGCCGCCTCACACCACGCATCTACTCGGTCGTGACCGCATTCGGCCCTGTGATCGCCGCGGTGTTCGGGTGGCTCGTGCTCCACGAGCACTTCACGGTCGCGATGATCGGCGGCATCGCCCTGGTCGTCGTGAGCTCGGCCGTCGCGATCTTGAGCCATCGTGTACCCGATTCACAGCCGGCGGCTCTGCCTGCCGAATGAAGCCGGGCGTAACCTGCGAGCGTGCTCTTCAGAGACCGTGATCAGGCCGGCGAACAGCTCGCCGATCTGCTGCTGAACCTCCGCACCGAGCGGCTGCTCGTACTCGGGGCCTCGGCGGGCGGCGTACTGGTCGCGCGTCACGTCGCCGAACGACTCGGCGCCCCGCTCGGCAGGGTGCGTGCGGGCGGCGTGCCCGAGGCGGATGCGTCGATCACCGTGGCGAGCCGAACCGTGCTGCTCATCGACGACGCGATCGTGACGGGAGCGACGATGGCCGCAGCGCTGACAGCCGTCGCCGCCGCAGGCGCGCAGCGCATCGTCGTCGCCGTTCCGCTCGCTCCCCAGCGCATCCAGCTCGGGAAGCTCGCCGCCGACCTCTACGCGATAGCGCGGCCCGCGCCCCTCTCGAACGTTCGGCGGTGGTACACCGAACTGCCCGAGGTGTCCGAAGACGAGGTGCGGGCCGCGCTATCGGCTCAGGCCGGTCAGGACTGGACGTACGCCGGCGCGACCTCGTTGTGAGCGTGGCCCACGACGTAGACGCGCATGTCGTTCGTCGTGCCCGGCAGTCCGGGAGGGGAGCCTGAGATCACGACGACCTTGTCGCCGTAGGTCGCGAGGCCCTCGCCGATCAGCTTGTCGTCGACCTGGTGGAAGTACTCGTCGGTGTACGTCACCGTCTCGACGAGCGACGACTGCACGCCCCACGTCAGCGCCATACGCCGCTGGATGGCGGGGTCGGTCGCGAACGCACGGATCGGGATCGAGCTGCGCAGTCGGGACATCCGACGTGCCGTGTCACCCGACTCGGTGAAGATGCAGACGAACTTCGCGCCGACGAAGTCGGCGACCTCGGCCGCGGCCAGCGTGATCGCGCCGCCCTGGGTGCGCGGCTTCGTGCCGAGCGGGGGCACGCGCTCGAGGCCGTGCTCCTCGGTCGACTCGATGATGCGTGCCATGGTCTGCACCGTGATGATCGGGAACTCGCCGACGCTCGTCTCACCGGAGAGCATGACCGCGTCGGCGCCGTCGAGGATGGCGTTGGCGCAGTCCGAGGCCTCAGCACGCGTCGGGCGCGGGCTCGAGATCATCGACTCGAGCACCTGCGTCGCGACGATGACCGGCTTGGCCATGCGGCGCGAGAGCTCGATCGCGTGCTTCTGGACGATCGGCACCTGCTCGAGCGGAAGCTCCACGCCGAGGTCGCCGCGCGCGACCATGATCGCGTCGAACGCGTCGATGATCTCTTCGAGGGCCTCGACCGCCTGCGGCTTCTCGACCTTGGCGATCACGGGGAGCTTGATGCCCTCTTCCGCCATGATCTCGTGCACCCGGTCGATGTCCTTCGCGTTGCGCACGAAGGACAGCGCGATGTAGTCGGCCCCGAGGCGCAGGCCCCAGCGCAGGTCGGCCTCGTCCTTCTCGCTGAGCGCGGGGACATTGACGGCGACGCCCGGCAGGTTGATGCCCTTGTTGTTCGAGACGGCGCCGGGAACGACGACCTCAGTGGTGACGCGCGGCCCGTCGACGGAGACGACGCGCAGCGCCACCTTGCCGTCGTCGATCAGCAGCGGGTCGCCCGCCTTGACATCGTTCGGGAGCCCCTTGAACGTCGTACTGGAGATCTCCTTGGTGCCGACCACGTCCTCCGTCGTGATGACGAAGGTGTCGCCCTCGGCGAGGTCGTAGGGACCCGCCTCGAACTTTCCCAGGCGGATCTTTGGACCCTGCAGATCGACCATCACCGCGACGGGCTTGCCCACGTCGCCCGCAGCCTGGCGCACGTTGGCGTAGACGGCCTCATGCACGTCGTAGCTGCCGTGGCTCAGGTTCATGCGGGCCACGTCGACGCCGGCCTCGATAATGGCGCGAATCGTTTCGTAGCTCGAAGTTGCAGGGCCGAGTGTTGCGACGATCTTGGCTCGTCTCATGATCTTCGGTATTCAGCTTTCTCGACTCGTACGGGTTCAGTGCGGGGCGTGGACGCTCAGCGCTCTTACAGGCTAATGCCTCGATCGCTCGGCTTGATAGGCGCCGGCAGCTCGGTCTCCCCCTCGAGGTAGCGGTCGACCTCCGCAGCGACGGAGCGGCCCTCGGCGATTGCCCACACGATCAGGGACTGCCCGCGGCCGGCGTCGCCGGCGACGAACACGCCGGCCTCCCCCGTCGCGTAGCTCTCGTCGCGCACGACATTGCCGCGGGAGTCGAAACGAGTGCCGAGCTGGTCGGCGAGGAACTGCTGCTCGGGCCCGGTGAAGCCCATCGCGATCAGCACCAGGTCGGCCGGGATCTCGCGCTCGGTGCCCGACTTCGGCACACGGCGTCCGTCGACGAACTCGGTCTCGGCGACGCGCAGTGCGCGCACCTCTCCCGCGTCGTTGCGCAGGAACTCGACGGTCGAGGCGAGGTATTCGCGCCGACCGCCCTCCTCGTGCGCGCTCGAGACCTCGAAGAGACGGGGGTCCATCGGCCACGGCTCGTGCTCAGCACGCTCGGCGGGCGGGCGGACACCGATCGCGAGGTTGGTGACGGATGCCGCGCCCTGACGGTGCGCCGTGCCGATGCAGTCCGCACCGGTGTCGCCGCCGCCGATCACCACGACGTGCTTGTCCTCCGCGGTGATCTGGTTCGGTACGGTGTTGCCCGCACCGACGCGGTTCTGCTGCGTCAGGTACTCCATCGCGAAGTGCACACCGCGCAGGTCCCGGCCCGGGATCGGCAGGTCGCGCGGCACGATCGCACCGGTCGCGATGACGACCGCGTCGTAGCGCGCACGCAGGTCGGACCAGCTGATGTCGGTGCCGATGTCGATGCCCGCCCGGAATCGCGTGCCCTCGGCGGTCATCTGCGCCAGGCGCTGCTCGAGGCGGCGCTTCTCGAACTTGTAGTCCGGGATGCCGTAGCGCAGCAGGCCGCCGATGCGGTCATCGCGCTCGTACACGGCCACGGTGTGACCCGCGCGCGTGAGCTGCTGGGCCGCCGCGAGCCCAGCGGGGCCCGAGCCGACGACCGCGACCGTCTTGCCAGTGAGACGCTGCGGCGGGTGGGGCTCGATCCAGCCCTTGCTCCACCCCTCATCGGCAAGTGCGACCTCGACCTGCTTGATGGTCACGGGCGGCTGGTTGATGCCCAGCACGCACGCGGACTCGCAGGGCGCCGGGCAGAGGGTCCCGGTGAACTCGGGGAAGTTGTTCGTCGCGTGCAGTCGCTCAAGAGCCTGCTGGCCCTCGCCGCGCCACGTGAGGTCGTTCCACTCGGGGATCAGGTTCCCGAGTGGGCAGCCCTGATGGCAGAAGGGGATGCCGCAGTCCATGCAGCGCCCGGCCTGGCGGCGCAGCTGTGCCGCGTCGCCCTGCTCGTAGACCTCTTTCCAGTCCATGAGGCGGACCGACACGGGGCGCCGCTTGGGCAGCTCGCGCTCGGTGGTCTTCAGAAAGCCCTTGGGGTCAGCCATTCGTCGTCGCCTCCAACATCGTGAGCAGTCTTGTCTCGGTCACGGGTCAGCCGCCCGTGACTTCGAGGATGCGGCCCCAGACCACATCGCCGTCGGGGTCGAGGCCCTCGCTGACCGCCTGCTGCCGCGTCTCGAGTACGGCCGCGTAATCGCGGGGCAGCACCTTCACGAACTTCTGGGCGGATTCCTCGAAGTCGGCCAGCAGGGAAGCCGCGAGCGAGGAATCCGTCTCGGACACGTGCTTCTCGAGCAGGTCCTTCAGGATCTCGCTGTCCACGCTGTCGAGCGGAAGCAGGCGCAACTCGCCGGAGGCGATCGCCTGCGCGTTCACGCGCCCCTCGTGGAGGCCGTAGACGTAGGCGGAGCCGCCGGACATGCCAGCGCCCAGGTTGCGGCCCGTCTCGCCGAGGATCACCGCGAGGCCGCCGGTCATGTACTCGAGAGCGTGGTCGCCCACACCCTCGACGACCGCCGTCGCACCCGAGTTGCGCACGAGGAACCGCTCGCCCACGATGCCGCGGATGAACATGGTGCCCTGCGTCGCGCCGTAGCCGATGACATTGCCGGCGATGACGTTGTGCTCGGCGGCGAAGCCGGCGTTGCGGTTCGGCCGCACGACCAGCTGGCCGCCCGACAGACCCTTGCCGACGTAGTCGTTCACATCTCCCTCGAGGCGGAGCGTGATGCCGGCCGGAAGGAACGCCCCGAAGGACTGACCGGCCGACCCCCTGAGGGTGACATCGATCGTGCCGGCCGGCAGCCCGTGCTCACCGTGGCGCAGCGTGACCTCGTGGCCGAGCATCGTGCCGACGGCGCGCTCGGTGTTGCGGATCGGCAGCGTGAGCTGCACCGCGGGGCCGCCATTCAAGGCATCCGCCGCCGCTTCGATCAGCTTCACGTCGAAGTGCTCGTCGAGCTCGTGGTTCTGCTGGCGCGCGTTCTTCCGCGGCTCGTCGGCCGCGAAGTCGGGGCCGTGCAGGATCGGCGAGAGATCCAGGCCGGATGCCTTCCAGTGCTCGATCGCGCGGTCGACGTTCAGGATCTCGACGTGGCCGATCGCCTCGTCGAGCGACCGGAACCCGAGCTCGGCGAGGTACTCGCGCACCTCCTGGGCGATGAACTCGAAGAAGTTCACGACGAACTCCGGCTTGCCGCTGAAACGCTCGCGCAGCACCGGGTTCTGGGTCGCGACGCCGACCGGGCACGTGTCGAGGTGGCAGACGCGCATCATGACGCAGCCGGAGACTACGAGGGGGGCCGTCGCGAAGCCGAACTCCTCGGCCCCGAGCAGGGCGCCGATGATCACGTCGCGGCCGGTCTTGAGCTGACCGTCGACCTGCACGACGACGCGGTCGCGCAGACGGTTGAGCATCAGCGTCTGCTGCGTCTCGGCGAGGCCGAGCTCCCACGGCGTTCCCGCATGCTTCAGCGAATTGAGCGGGCTCGCACCGGTGCCGCCGTCGTGGCCGGAGACCAGGATGACGTCGGAGAGCGCCTTCGCCACGCCCGCCGCGACCGCGCCGATGCCGTTCTCGCTCACCAGCTTGGTGTGGATGCGGGCCTGGGGGTTCGAACGCTTCAGGTCGAAGATCAGCTGCTTGAGATCCTCGATCGAGTAGATGTCGTGGTGCGGCGGCGGCGAGATGAGACCGACGCCCGCCGTCGCGTGGCGCGTGCGAGCGACCCACGGATAGACCTTCTGCGCCATCAGCTGACCGCCCTCGCCGGGCTTTGCGCCCTGGGCGAGCTTGATCTGGATGTCTTCAGCATGGGTCAGGTAGAGGCTCGTCACCCCGAAACGGCCCGACGCGACCTGCTTGATCGCGCTGCGGCGCTCCGGGTCGAGCAGGCGCTCTGGGTCTTCGCCGCCCTCGCCCGTGTTCGACTTGCCGCCGATCCGGTTCATGGCGACCGCGAGGGTCTCATGGGCCTCGCGCGAGATCGAGCCGTAGCTCATCGCGCCGGTCGAGAACCGCTTCACGATGGACTCGACGGACTCGACCTCATCGATCGGCACCGCCGGGCGCGAACTCGAGAACTGGAACATGCCCCGGAGCGTCATGAGCTGCTCCGACTGGTCGTCGACGAGCTTGGTGTACTCGCGGAAGATGTCGTAGCGGCGTGTGCGGGTCGAGTGCTGCAGACGGAAGACCGTCTCAGGGTTGAAGAGGTGCGGGCTTCCGTCGCGGCGCCACTGGTACTCGCCGCCCGTGTTGAGACGCTCGTGCACCCGCGCGGCGCCCTCTTCCGGGTACGCCTGCTGATGGCGCGCGAGGTTCTCCGCCGCGATGACGTCGATGCCGACGCCGCCGAGCTTGGTCACCGTGCCCGTGAAGTACTTCGAGACGAACTCCTGCGAGAGCCCGACCGCTTCGAACGCCTGCGCACCCGCATACGATCCGACGGTCGAGATGCCCATCTTCGACATGATCTTGAGCACGCCCTTGCCGAGGCCCTTGATCAGGTTCTTGACCGCCTTCTCGACGGAGAGGCCGGTGATCATGCCCGCGTTCACGAGCTCCTCGACCGTCTCCATGGCGAGGTACGGGTTGACCGCCGACGCGCCGTAGCCGAGCAGCAGGGCGACGTGGTGCACCTCGCGCACGTCGCCGGCCTCGACCACGATTCCGACGCGCATGCGGTTCTGTGTGCGGATCAGATGGTGGTGGACGGCCGAGACCATGAGCAGCGATGGGATCGGCGCCAGGTCTTTGTTCGAGTCGCGGTCGGACAGCACGATGAACATCGCGCCGCCCTCGATGGCCTCGTCGACCTCGTCGCACATGGCGGCGAGGCGCCGCTCAAGCGCCTGGGGCCCCGAGTCGGGGCGGTACAGCCCCCGCACGGTGGTCGTGAGCCGCGAACCGGGCCGCGGGTCGATGTGCTGGATCTTCGCGAGCTCGTCGTTGTCGATCACGGGGAAGTCGAGCACCACCTGGCGCGCGTGGCGCGGCGTGGACGCCAGCAGGTTGCGCTCCGGCCCGAGGCCGAGGCGCATCGAGGTGACGACCTCTTCGCGGATCGAGTCGAGCGGGGGGTTCGTGACCTGCGCGAACTGCTGGGTGAAGTAGTCGAACAGCAGGCGCGGCCGCTCGGACAGCACGGCGATCGGCGTGTCGGAGCCCATGGCCCCGAGCGGCTCCGCGCCGGTCTTCGCCATCGGAGTGAGGAGGATGCGGACCTCTTCCTCGGTGTAGCCGAAGGTGCGCTGGCGGCGATGCACGGATGCCGGCGTGTGCACGATGTGCTCGCGCTCGGGCAGGTCGGCGAGGTTGATCGAGTTCTTCAGCCACTCGCCGTACGGGCGCGCCGCGGCGAGCTCGGACTTGATCTCGTCGTCTTCGATGATGCGGCCGGCCTCGGTGTCGACGACGAACATGCGCCCTGGGCGCAGACGCCCCTTGCGGACGACCCTGGCAGGGTCGATGTCGAGCACGCCGGTCTCGCTGCCGAGCACGATGAGGCCGTCGTCGGTGACGAGATAGCGGGCGGGTCGCAGCCCGTTGCGGTCAAGCGTGCCGCCGACGAGCGTGCCGTCGGTGAACACGAGCGCGGCCGGGCCGTCCCACGGCTCCATGAGAGCCGCGTGGTACTGGTAGAACGCCTTGCGGGCCGGGTCGATCTCCGTCGCGTTCTCCCACGCCTCGGGCACCATCATCATGACGGCGTGCGGGAGCGAGCGGCCGGCGAGGTTCAGCAGCTCGAGCACCTCGTCGAAGCTTGCGGAGTCGCTCGCGCCCTCGGTCACGATCGGGAACAGCGGCGTGAGGTCGCCGAGCAGCTCCGACTCGAGCTGCGACTGGCGTGCACGCATCCAGTTCCGGTTGCCCTGCACCGTGTTGATCTCGCCGTTGTGCGCGAGCATGCGGAACGGCTGCGCAAGCGGCCATGACGGGAAGGTGTTCGTCGAATAGCGCGAGTGCACGAGCGCGAGCTTCGACGCGAACCGCTCGTCGGACAGGTCGGGGTAGAACGGCTCCAGCTGCAGCGTCGTGACCATGCCCTTGTACACGAGCGTGCGCGCCGACAGCGAGGCGAAGTAGGTGTTCAGCTCACGCTCGGCGCGCTTGCGCAGCCGGAACGCGAGGCGGTCGATCGCGATGCCGCTCGGCAGCTCGCCGATCGTCTCGGGCCGGTCGCTCGTGACGTAGAGCTGCTCGATCGCGGGCATCGCGCCGCGCGCAAGAGTACCGATCTCGTCGGGCGCGGTGGGCACCGTGCGCCACCCGAGGACCGTGAGCTGCTCCTCTTCGGCGATCCGCTCGATCGCGGCCTTGATCGTCGCGCGCTCCGAGTCGTCGAGCGGGAGGAAGGCGTTGCCGACCGCGTAGCGGCCGGCAACGGGCAGCTCGAACCTGGCGACGGCGCGCAGGAACTCGTCGGGGATCTGCGTGATGATGCCCGCACCGTCACCCGTGCCCGCGTCTGACCCGACTGCGCCGCGGTGCTCGAGGTGGCGCAGAGCATTCAGGGCGTTGTCGATGATGTCGTGACCGGCTGTGCCGCGCAGCGTCGCCACCATGGCGAGACCGCAGGCGTCTTTCTCGAAACGCGGGTCGTACAGGCCCTGGGCGGGCGGAACGGTGCTGAACCGGGAAGCAGCGTTGACCCGGTCAGTGGTGATCGGCGATGGCTTCGACATAGGCGCCATTGTCAACCGTCCTCACGTGGTTGGGGAACTAAAGATCGGTGGGGACGCCATCGGCCCTACGACAGGTCGGGTGTTTCTCCGTTCGCGGGGGTGGTGTCGTGGAACGGCTACGAGCTCTGCTACCGGCTTGTGGCCTTGGCTTCGGCGGAAGTCTCATCGGACGGGGCGAGATCGCCCGGAATGTCTTCGGTGAGCTCAGGCTGCTGCGAGTCTACGTCATCGCCGTCGGGCGTCCATTCGTAGCCGCGGCGGTACACGCTCGGCTCGGCGCCGTGGTGACGGCGGCTTTGCACAGCGATGATCACGATGCCGAGGACAACCGCGCCGAACGCGGCCCAGACGTTGCTGGGGATCCCGAGGAAGCCGAACTCGCTCGGGTCGATGCGGATCGACTCGAGGTAGCTGCGGCCGGCGCCGTACCAGATCAGGTACATGCCGAAGAAGATGCCCCAGCGCGGTTTCCACTTCCGCTCGATGAGCAGCAGCACGATGATGCCGAGCACGTTCCAGACGATCTCGTACAGGAACAGCGGGTGGAAGACGGTGTGCGCCGGAAGGCCGGCCGGGTAGGCCTTGTTCGTCGTCGGGATCTGCAGACCCCACGGCAGCTTGGTGGGCAGGCCGAAGAGCTCGTTGTTGACGTAGTTGCCGAGGCGGCCGATCGACTGGGCCAGCAGCAGACCCGGCACGAGAGCATCCGCGAAGGACATGAACCGGAGCTTGTGGCGGCGCGGCGTCACGCACGCGAGCCACAGGCCGAGCGCGCCACCGATCAGCGCGCCGAAGATCGCATTGCCGCCGTCCCAGATGTAAAAGACGTTCACGAGGTTGTCACCGGCCGCGAAGTAATCGTGGGGGTGGGTGACCACGTGGTAGGCCCGGGCGAAGATGATGCCGAGCGGCACCGTCCACAGCACCACGTCGAGCGTCACACCCGGTTCGCCGCCGCGCTTGGTGAGGCGAGCGTGCGTCCACCACGCGGCGAGGATGATGCCGAGCAGGATCAGCAACGCGTAGTAGTGGATCGTGAACGGGCCGACCTTGAACGACTGCCACGCGGGGGTCGGGCTCGGGATGCTCGAGACAAGCGCTTCCAGCAAGGTGATGGTGCCTTCCATGGGGTTCCCCCCGGCTGACTGCGGGGCCGGGAGAAGTCTACGGGTGGTGTTGAGGTGCTAGGGACAGCGTCGGCTATGAGCGCGTGCCCGCGGCGAGCGACTCGGCCGCGGAGCGAACTCCGGACACTCCCCCGTCGGCGAGCGACTTGACGAGCATGGCGCCGACGATCGCCCCGTCTGCGTAGGACAGGACTTCGGCCACCTGGGCGCCGGTGGAGATCCCTATGCCGACACACACCGAGTCGGCTCCGGCGGTGCGCAGGCGACCGACTAGACCCCGCGCTGCCTCGTCGACTGACGCGCGTGCACCCGTCACACCCATCGTCGAGACGGCGTAGACGAACCCGCGCGAGTTCGCGACCGACAGACGAAGCCGTTCATCCGGTGAGCTCGGCGCAGCGAGGAAGACTCGGTCGAGAGCGGTTCGGTCGCTCGCAGCGATCCAATCGGATGCCGAGTCCGGGGTGATATCGGGCGTGATGAGTCCTGCGCCCCCGGCGGCCACCAGTTCGTCGGCGAAGCGCTCGACCCCGAACTGCACTACCGGGTTCCAGTAGGTCATGAGTAGCGCGGGCGCAGCGACCTGCGCACGGATCTCACGCAGCGCCGTGAACACGTCGCGGGTTCGGAAGCCGTTCGACAACGCCTGCTGCGCGGCGGCCTGGATCACCGCGCCGTCCATCACGGGGTCGGAATACGGCAGCCCGAGTTCGAGCACATCCACACCCGACTCGACGAGGGCCACCGCGGCGTCGATCGAGGTGCTGAGGTCGGGGAATCCGATCGGCAGGTATCCGACGAGCGCCCCCTTGCGAGTCTCGCGCGCCGCCGCGATCGCCTGTGCCACCGGGGACGTCGTGGCGTGCGTCGTGCTGCTCACAGTTGCTTGCTCCTCTTGGTCTTCATCGCCGCCCGTGGCGGCGAGCGACGCGGTCACAGCTGCTGGCTCATCTTCATCGCCGCCCGTGGCGGCGAGCGACGCGGTCACAGCTGCTCTGCGTCGTTGTCGAGCACGTCGAAGTACTTCGCCGCCGTCGCCACGTCTTTGTCGCCGCGCCCGGACAGGTTGACGAGGATCGTCGCCTCGGGCCCGAGCTCCTGGCCGAGCTTGATCGCGCCGGCGAGGGCGTGCGCCGACTCGATCGCCGGAATGATGCCCTCGGTGCGCGAGAGCAGCCGGAACGCCTGCATCGCCTCGTCGTCGGTGATGTTCCGGTACTCGGCACGCCCGAGGTCCTTGAGCCACGCGTGCTCAGGACCGACGCCCGGGTAGTCGAGGCCCGCCGAGATCGAGTGCGACTCGAGCGTCTGACCGTCTTCGTCCTGCAGGACATAGGTCTTGTTGCCGTGCAGGATTCCGGGGCGCCCCTCTTCCAGAGTCGCACCGTGCTTGCCCGACTCGATGCCGTAGCCGCCGGGTTCGAAGCCGAACAGCTTCACCGAGGGGTCGTCGAGGAAAGCGTGGAAGATGCCGATCGCATTCGACCCGCCGCCGACGCAGGCCGCCACCGCGTCGGGCAGTTTGCCGGTCAGCTCGAGCACCTGCGCGCGCGCCTCTTCACCGATGATCTTGTGGAAGTCGCGGACCATCGTGGGGAACGGATGCGGTCCCGCTACGGTGCCGAGAAGGTAGTGCGTCGTGCCGACGTTGGCGACCCAGTCGCGGAACGCCTCATTGATCGCGTCCTTCAGCGTGCGTGAGCCGGTGGTCACGGGAATGACCTCGGCGCCGAGCAGGCGCATGCGCGCCACATTGAGCGCCTGGCGCTCGGTGTCGACCTCGCCCATGTAGATGGTGCAGTCCATGCCGAACAGGGCGGCCGCGGTCGCCGTGGCGACGCCGTGCTGACCCGCGCCGGTCTCAGCGATCAGGCGCGTCTTTCCGAGCATCCGCTTCACGAGCAGCGCCTGGCCGAGCACGTTGTTGATCTTGTGGCTGCCGGTGTGGTTCAGGTCCTCGCGCTTGAGAATGACGCGAGCCCCGCCGGCGTGCTGCGCGAAGCGCGGCACCTCGGTGATGATCGACGGGCGCCCAGTGTACGTGCGGTGCAGCTCCGAGAGCTCTTCGGCGAACCCCGGGTCCTGCTTGGCGAGCTGCCACGCGTCCGTCAGCTCATCGAGCGCAGCGATCAGCGACTCGGGCATGAAGCGGCCACCGAATGCGCCGAAATCCGGTCCGACGACGTCGCGGAGGGTCATCTGATCAACTCCTATACCGAGAGGAACTTTTCCAAGGTGCGGATCGGGTCGCCGTCGGTGACGAGCGCCTCACCCACCAGCACGACATCGGCGCCCGCTTCGCGGTAGTGGGCGACGTCTTTGCGCTTCAGGACGGCCGACTCGGCGACCCGGACCACGCCGGAGGGGATGCGGTCGGCGAGGCGGCCGAAGAGATCGCGGTCGAGCTCGAAGTTCGTGAGGTCGCGCGCATTCACGCCGATGAGGCCCGCACCGACCTCAAGCGCACGATCGACCTCTTCTTCGGAATGGGTCTCGACGAGGGCAGTCATGCCGAGCTCGCGCACGAGCGTGTGCAGCACGGCGAGCTTCTTCTGGCTGAGCGCCGCGACGATGAGCAGCACGATGTCGGCACCCGCCGCACGCGCCTCATAGACCTGGTACTCGGTCGCCATGAAGTCCTTGCGCAGCACCGGAACGGTCACAGCAGCGCGCACGGCCTCCAGATCGGCGAGGGAGCCCTTGAACCTGCGCTGCTCGGTGAGGACCGAGATCGCGCTCGCGCCGCCTGTCTGATAAGTGACGGCGAGCTGCGCGGGGTCGGCGATGGCCGACAGGTCGCCGCGGGACGGGCTCGCGCGCTTCACCTCGGCGATGATCTTGACGCGCTCGGACGGCGCGAGCAGCTCGAGTGCATCGAGCGCCGGCTGCTGCGCACGCGCGGCACGCACGACCGCGGCCTTCGGACGCACCGACTTGCGTGCGTTCGCATCTTCCACGGAGCCGGCCGTCAGGTCGGCGAGGATGGACACTAGTGGCCCTTGGGCTGGTACTTCGCTCCACCGACGCCGTAGCCGGCCCGCTTCATGGCCCAGCCGACGATCAGGCCGATAATGAACAGCACGCCGGAGGCGACGACGCCCCACGGCAGCGCGAAGACGAAGAACGTGGTGCCGATCGCGAAGGCGAGAAGCATGATGATCACCGCCGTCCACGCAGCCGGCGAGTGCCCCTCGCCGAGTTCCTCGTGGTGCTCGCTGATGCCGCTCATGTCTCTCCTGGTCTTGAAGGGCTTGGATCAAGTCTACCGATCACGAAGTCGGATCCTCGCCGCGCGTGAGCTCGTCCCAGTCGTCGACGGCGCTGTCGCCCGGGCGCGGTGCGGGAGTGCGGCTCGGTCGAGCGGATGCCGGCCCCTCCGCATCCTCGAAGCGCACGGCGTCGTAACGACGCGATCCGCCCGGCCACAGTCGCCCGGTCACGACGGCCGCGAGCGAGCCGAGGACCACGAGCGCACCCCCGACGAGGGCGGCGGCGGGCCAGATGCTCGCAGAGGCGTGCCCGATCAGCGCGTTCACCGATGCGGTGCCGGCGATGCCGGTCGCCTTCGAGATCGCGTCGCGAACCCCCGCAGTGTGCGCGGGGTTCCCGACGCTCGCGATGATGAGGCAGACGCCGAGCAGGATTCCGATCACGCCGATGACGAGGCGCGCGAGGCGCCCCGCGATGGCCAGAGCGAGGGCGAGCGCGAGCCCGGCGAGGGACAGCGCGGTGAGTGCGGGCGCCGCCGTCGAACCGTCGACCGCGAGAGGCGCGAAGTGTCCCGCCCGCGCCGTGAGTGTGATCGTGTACCAGGTCTGCGTCGCACCGGCGAGCCCCAGGCCCGCACCGATCAGGACCGCGAGGATGGTGCCGAGCTTCAGAGAGCGGGCCCTGCGCGCGTTCATGACAGCACCCGCTGCATCGCATTCGCGACCGCGACGGCGCGCAGCGGTGCGGCCGCCTTGTTGCGGCTCTCCTCGAACTCGCTCATCGGATCGGAGTCGGCGACGAGACCGCCGCCCGCCTGCACGTACGCCGTTCCGCCGAGGAGCGTCGCCGTGCGGATCGCGATCGCCAGATCGACGTCGCCGGAGAAGCCGAAGTAGCCGACCACTCCCCCGTAGACGCCGCGCTGGGCGGGTTCCAGCTCATCGATGATTTCGAGCGCGCGCGGCTTCGGCGCGCCGGAGAGCGTGCCCGCCGGGAACGTGGCGCGGAACACGTCGACCGGGCTGACACCCGGCGCGATGTCGCCCTCGACGGAGGAGACGAGATGCATGATGTGGCTGAACCGCTCCACCCGCATGAACTCGGTCACCTCGACGGTGCCGGCGGCGCACACCTTTGCGAGGTCGTTGCGGGCGAGGTCGACGAGCATCAGATGCTCGGCACGTTCCTTCGGGTCGACGAGAAGGCCGGCCTCCAAGTCGGCGTCCTCCTCGGGCGTCGCGCCGCGCGGGCGGCTGCCGGCGATCGGATGCGAGTAGACCCGGCCGACGGTCAGCTTGACGACAGCCTCGGGGCTCGATCCGACGATCGTGTACGGCTCGCCGTCGGGGCGTTCGAGCTGCAGGAGGTACATGTACGGGCTCGGGTTCATCGTGCGAAGCACCCGGTACACGTCGACCGGGTCGGCGGTGACCGGCTGCTCGAAGCGCTGCGAGATCACGACCTGGAAGATGTCGCCCGCCCGGATGTACCGCTTGGACGTCTCGACCGCGGCCAGGAAGTCCTCGCGGGCAGTGCGATGCACGGGCGTCGGCGCGACGCTCAGGTCGGCGAGCTGCAGGTACGCGTCGAGCGGCTGCGCGAGCTTCGCCTGAAGGGCGTCGAGGCGCTTCTGCGCGTCGGACCAGAGGCCGTCCGCATCCGTCTCGCCGTCATTCAGCGCATTCGCGATGAGCTGCACGGTACCCGTGCGGTGGTCGACGACGACGAGGTCGGCGACGAAGCAGAATGCCTGGCCCGGCACATCGAACTCGGCCGGCGGCTGGTGCGGCAGGCGCTCCAGCTGGCGCACGGCCTCCCAGCCGACGAAGCCCACGAGACCGCCCGTGAGCGGCGGCAGGCCGCCGACGGCCGGCGTCTGCCAGCGGGAGTTCAACGCGTCGAGCACGTCGAGCGGTGCGATCGCGTCGTCGATGGGGGCGCCCAGCGCGCGCTGCGCGGACAGGCCGTAGTCGAGCCACGTCGCGGATGCGCCGATCTGGGTCAGCACCCCGAACGCGTTCGCCCCGACGAACGAGTAACGCGACCAGATGCCGCCCTGCTCGGCCGACTCGAGCAGGAACGTCCCGGGGCGGCCGGCTCCGACCTTGCGGTAGATGCCGACCGGTGTCTCGCCGTCGGCGAAGAGCTCGCGCACGACGGGCAGCACGCGGTGCCCGGGCAAGAGGGAGTCGAAGTCCGTGCGAGTGGTCGTCGTCATAGGGTCGGAGCCTCGCCCACGACCGGGCTCAGCGCGTCGGCGTCGAAGCAACTGCGGTCGCCCGTGTGGCACGCGGCACCGATCTGCTCGACCTCGACGAGAAGCGTGTCGCCGTCGCAGTCGAGCGCCGCCTGGCGCACGTACTGCGCGTGGCCGCTCGTATCGCCCTTCCGCCAGTACTCCTGCCGCGACCGCGACCAGAAGGTGACGCGACCCTCGGTCAGCGTGCGGCGCAGCGCCTCGGCGTCCATGTAGCCGAGCATGAGCACCTCGCGGGTGTCGTGCTGCTGGATGATCGCGGGCATGAGCCCGTCGGCGTTGAACCTGACGCGCTCGAGGATCGCGTCAGTATCTGGCCGCGCGCCCGCTGCAGAACTCTGTGTCACGCTCGTACCTCCAACCCGGCGGCGCGCAGTTCGTCTTTCACGTCGCCGATGGTGAGCTCGCCGTAATGGAACACGGATGCCGCAAGCACGGCGTCGGCGCCCGCCGCGATCGCCGGAGCGAAATCGCCGAGGCTCCCGGCGCCGCCACTGGCGATGACGGGCACGCTCGACACCTCGCGCATGAGTCGCGTGAGCTCGAGGTCGTACCCGGCCTTCGTGCCGTCCGCGTCGATCGAGTTGACGAGCAACTCCCCGGCGCCGAGCTCGATGGCCCGCTTGGCCCACACGAGCGCATCGAGGTCGGTCTCGGTGCGGCCGCCGTGAGTCGTCACGACGAAGCCGCTCTCGGTGCTCGGGCTGCGCTTGATGTCGAGCGAGAGCACGCAGACCTGTGCGCCGAAGCGGTGGGCGATCTCGCTGATGAGCGCGGGGCGGGCGATGGCCGCGGAGTTGACGCCGATCTTGTCGGCGCCGTGCGCGAGCAGCTTCGCCACATCGTCGGCCGAACGCACCCCGCCGCCGACGGTGAGCGGCACGAAGACCTGCTCCGCGGCGCGGCGCACCATCTCATACGTCGTATCACGGCCTTCGACCGTTGCCGTGACGTCGAGGAAGGTGACCTCGTCCGCGCCCTGCTCGTAATACCGTCGCGCCAGCTCGACCGGGTCGCCGGCATCCGCCAGGTTCAAGAAATTGACGCCCTTGACGACGCGGCCGCCCGCAACGTCGAGGCAGGGGATGACGCGCACTGCGACGGTCATGTCAGAGCCTCGCGGCGTGGATCGGCGTGACGAGGATCGCGCGCGCGCCGAGTTCGTACAGTCGGTCCATGACGTCGTTGATCTCGGTGCGCGGGATCATGACCCGCACGGCGACCCATTCCGGATCGCGCAGCGGCGAGACAGTCGGCGATTCCATGCCCGACGCGATCGCCGTCGCCTGCTCGATCAGCCGGCTGGGCAGGTCGTAGTCCATCAGCACATAGCGACGCGCGACCATCACGCCCTCGAGCCGACGGTGCAGGGTAGCGAGCCCGGGTGCCTCGTTGGGACCTGCGATGAGCACGGCCTCGGACTTGAGGATCGTCGGGCCGAAGATTTCGAGCCCCTGCTTGCGCAGCGTGGTGCCGGTCTCGACGACGTCGGCAATCGCATCGGCGACGCCGAGGCGCACCGCCGACTCGACCGCACCGTCGAGCTTGACGAGGTCGACGTCGACGCCCTGATCGGCCAAGTAGCCGCCGACGAGGCCGGTGTAGCTCGTCGCGACGCGCTTACCGCGCAGCTGCTCGAGCTCGGTGAAGGCGCCGACCGGGCCCGCGAAGCGGAACGTGGACACAGCGAAGCCGAGCGGTGCATCTTCGTGGGCGTTCGAACCCGAGTCGATCAGCAGGTCGCGGCCCGTGATGCCGACGTCGAGGGCGCCGCTGCCGACGTATGTCGCGATGTCGCGCGGGCGCAGATAGAAGAATTCGACCCCGTTGCGCGGGTCGGCGACGATGAGTTCTTTGGGGTCGCGGCGGCCGGTGTAGCCCGCTTCCTTGAGGTACTCGGCGGCGGTTTCGGAGAGTGCGCCCTTGTTGGGCACGGCGATCTTGAGCATGTGAGTGGTGAGGCTTTCTGGTCGGTGCGGGTTCGGGTCAGGCATCCGATCAGAGATGTCGGTACACATCCTCGGGGGTGAGCCCGCGCGCGATCATCGCGACCTGCAGGTGATACAGCAGCTGCGAGATCTCCTCGGCGGTCTCGGTGTCGCTCTGGTATTCCGCCGCCATCCAGACCTCGGCAGCCTCTTCGACGATCTTCTTCCCGATCTGATGGACGCCGGCGTCGAGCTCGGCGACGGTGCGGGACCCCTCAGGGCGGGACTTGGCCTTCTCGCTGAGCTCAGCGAAGAGGTCGTCGAAGGTCTTCACGACTCCAGGCTACTAGCAGAGATGAGCGCGCCCGGGTCGCCGATCCTCAGGATCGATGCAACGGTCCGCGAGGCTCCGATTCAGAGCCACACGGCGACGCCGCCGTGCGACGAGCACGTCCCGCGACGCGATTGGCTGGAGCTGTACGTGCCGTCATTGCACTTCGCGGTCGCCCCGCTCGGCGCACTCGATGAGACCTCAGGGCGGCAGACTGTGTTGCCGGCGCTGTTGACGTACGTGCCGTTGGTGCAAGTGGGGGCCGCCGGCGCAACGTACGTTCCCACAGTTGTCACCTGGGTCACCGGCTGCCTGGTGACGGTGTCGCTCTTCAGCGTGCTGCCCGTCTCGGCACCGTTGGTATAGGTGACGAGATAGGTCTTCGTCTCGACGCCGCTGACGCCGACGGTCGTGACGGATGACGAGCCCTTCGCCCTGGTCGCGCTCGTGACCGTCGTCGAGTGAAACGGGATCGACGACGTCTCGCTCACGAGCTCGGTCGTGATGACAGGAGTCGGGCTCGGCGTCGGTGTCGGTGTTGCGGTCGGGGTCGGGGTCGGTGTCGGGGTCTGAGACGGCGTCGGGACGGGTGTCGGCGTGGTCGTCGTCGACGCAGTCTCGGCCGTGTGGGTTCGCGTGGGCCGGGGTGCGGTCGCGTGGCTCGCCCGGGCCGGCGACACGCTGGCCGCTGCAGCCGGACGCGGTGCGGCGGTTGGAGTCGGATGCGTGGCACCGAACGCGGCGGCCGAACCGATCAGGACCGCAAATGCCACCGCAGCACCGAGGGCGGCTGCGGCGCGCTTGCGCGGCAGGCGAAGCCACGTGGCTCGGCGGAACAGCAGCCCGTAGACGGCCGTCAGGAGGATCACCAGCGCGGGCAGCAACACCATCAGCCAGAAGCCGCCGGAGAGCACACCGAGAAGGGCCGCGAGAGCGGCGCCGACGATGCCGACCCAGGTGGTCACGGGGAGTTTCGCGAGGCGGCCGACAACGCGTCGGAGACCGGATGATGGTGCAGCGGACATGACGAATCCTTCGGTGGCGTGCGAGGCAAGCCGAGTCTGCGCGACCTTTCGGCTCAGTCGCAGCCCCAGTTCGCGGGACCCAGCCCGCTCGCGTCGTCAGACCGGGGTCGCTGCGCCGAACCGACACCCGAGGTGAGTCATCGGTGAACCGCGATGGGTTATCGGTGAATGTGAGCGGATGCCGCCGCGCGGAGCGCTTCGATCGCCGCGCCCGCGTCATCGGCGCCGAAGACGCTCGAGCCCGCGACGAAGGTGTCGGCGCCGGCCGTCGCGGCGGTGACGATCGTCTCTTCAGTCACTCCCCCGTCGACCTGCAGCCACACGTCGAGCCCCTGGCGCTCGGCGGCTTCCCGCAGGCGAGTGAGCTTCGGCATGACGTGCGGAAGGAACCGCTGGCCGCCGAAGCCGGGCTCGACCGTCATGATCAGCACCTGGTCGAATTCGGGAAGAAGGTCGAGGTAGGCACCGACATCGGTCTTCGGGCTGAGCGCGATGCCGGCGCGCGCGCCGAGCTTCCGCAGCGTGCGCGCGAGGGTGATCGGCGCGGTGGCCGCTTCCGCATGGAACGTCACGGAAAAGCATCCGATCTCGGCATAGCGGGGGGCCCAGCGGTCGGGGTCGTCGATCATCAGGTGGACATCGAGGGGCACGGGGCTCGTTGCCTGCACCCGCTCGACCATCTGCGGGCCGAAGGTGAGGTTCGGCACGAAGTGGTTGTCCATGACATCGACGTGCACGTAGTCGGCGCCCGCGATCCGCTCGAGGTCGTGCTGCATGTTGACGAAGTCGGCGGACAGGATGCTCGGGTTGATGCGGGCGGCCATGGGGCCAGCCTATCGGCGGCCCGCTCGGGGGCGGCAGCTGCTATAACTGGTGCAAAACCATGGGGGCTACACACAATCTATGGAGGATCACATGACCGTTCAGACGACGCCCCGTCGTTCACGCCGACGTTCTCGGGCGGTGGCCGCGGGCTTGCTCGTAATCGGTGCCGTGGCCGGTGGGCTGCTCACGGCCGCGCCGGCGAACGCGGCGGTCAGTAACTGCCCTGCGGGTTCGGCCTGTTTCTGGAAGGACGCGGGCTACAAGACCGGTGGATCGGCGGCGAAGAACGTCCGGTTCACGCTCCTGATCGCCGACTTCCGGTACTGGAACTACGGTCCCTCCAAGGTCACTGGGCTTCTCAACGGCAACGCGAACGACAGCGCATCATCGGTGTACAACAACGGCAAACAGGACACGACGCACTGGTACCAAGGCAGCTACTCGTCGGGTTACATGTTCAAGCTCAAACCTGGAAACGGCGACGACAACTTGAGCAATGCGACTGGGGCTGTGCCCACCAGTCGGTCCAACGACAACCTCTCATCGGGATTTTTTAGCTCCTGCGACCCGGCCTACCGGTGTTCGTAATGCTCGCTTCGAGCGTGGTGCAGCGACGGCGCGGCACCGCAGGCCTCGGTATGGCCACACTGGGGCTGGGCATGCTGGCCCTTACCGCGTGCTCCAGTTCAGGCGACCGTGCTGACCGGCCGACCACTCACATCGAGCTGCCGGCGAAGAACGTCGATCGGTGGGTGATGCCACTCGACGAATACATTCCGGTCGACGATCACGTCGACGACTACGCAGAAGCTCTTCTGGTTCAACCGTGTATGGAGGCAAAGGGGTACAGCTGGGACGTCCCGTGGCAGGACGTGAACCAGGAGGCGGCCGTAACCCGGAACGCCGTCGATCGCAGGATCTTCACTGCCGAGGTCGCAAGAGTCCATGGCTACCGCGACCTGGGCGGAAACAACAGCCCAGACGACGCCTGGCGTGCATTCGCCCTGAGCGACATTCCGGATGAAGAGTTCGACGCCTCGAGGATGTGCCTCGAGGCTGCCCGTAAGGTGATGCCGCTGCAATCCGGTTCGGCCCAACTTGCCACGAGCTACGCGCAGTCAGCGTATGAGGCAGCCCAGGAGTCGAAGGCGGTCCGAGCCAAAGCGAAGCTGTGGCGCAAGTGCATGGAGCCGGCCGGAATCTCGGACCTGCCGGATACCCCGGCCAAGATGCCCACGGACTCCATGATGTCCGAGTTCGGCATCAATGCAGGGCCGACGCCGACAGCCGACGAGATTGAGCTCGCGGTGCGAGATGCAGGGTGCCGCAACGAATCCGGCTGGACGAAGGCGGCGTATAACGCGGAGTGGAAGCTTCAGGTGGCGGAGCTCGCCAAGAACGCGGACGAACTCCAGGCGATCCGGGGTGAGACCGTCCGGCATCGGGCGCTCGTGTCGAAGGTGATTGCGGAGCACGCTCCGAAGGCTCCGTCAGTTGGGTAGCCCGGTCTCGTCGGTGATTGCTCGAGCCCACGTCGTCACGCCGCTTTCGGTCCTTGCCGCATTGGTGCTGTCGGCGTGTTCGAGTCCGGGTGGGTCGGAGTCGTCCGGGCGCGATCCATCTGCGGCGAAGCTTGAGCTGCCGCCGAAGAATGTCGACCGGTGGGCGATGCCTCTGGACGAGTACATTCCGGTCGGCGACCATGCCGACGACTATGCGGAGAACCTGCTGATGCAACCGTGCATCGAGGCGCAGGGCTTCAGCTGGGACGTGCCGTGGCAGGACGTGCGATTGGCGGAGGCGCCGACGCGGAACGCCGCGAATCGGCAGATCCTCAATGCGGCGATCGCCGCGACGTACGGCTATCGGGATCTGGGTTCGGCCGGTCAGTCTGACGATGCGTGGCGGGAGTGGGCCCATGGGTCGGAGCTGTTGGAGGTGGACGACGCTGTGTTCACGAAGTGTCTGAACAAGGCGCGAGAGGTGCTTCCGCTCACGTCCGGTGACACGCTTGCGGCTACCGGTTACGCGCAGGCGGCGTATGAGGCGGCGCAGGAGTCGAAGTCGGTCAAGGCGGCAGCGAAGGCGTGGCGCACGTGCATGGCTTCGGCCGGTGTCTCGGATCTGCCTGACACTCCGGCAAAGATGCCGTCGGAGGCGATGGCTGAGGATTTCGGCATTCACGCGGCGCCGACACCGACGCCCGAAGAGATCAAGGTCGCGGTCCGCGACGTGGCTTGTCGGAACAGTTCAGGCTGGAGCCGCGTCGCATATAACGAGGAGTGGAGGCTGCAGGTCAAGGAGCTGCGGAGAAACGCCGATGAACTGCAGCGCACGCGTGAGGAGACGACCGAGCATCGGGCCACGGTGCTCAAGGTGATCGCCGAGCACGCTCCGAAAGCCCCGTCGGATGGATGAGGCTCGCCGGGAATTTCTGCTCGGTGGCCGAGTCGGCCGAAGGGTTGTCGTCGCGGCGGTCAGTGTCGTCGCATTGATCGGTGTGTTCGTCGGCGGGTGGTTCGCGGCGGAAGCGTTCGAGTCCCCGGCGCAGAAGGAAGCCGAGGCGTCGCCGCCCCCGGCTGGACCTACGCTGGCTCACGTCGAGCGCGGATCCCTGGAGCAGACCTTCACCGCCAGCACGACGATCGCCGCGGAGAGCCAGCTTGCAGTCGTGGTGCCTGCGACCGAGGGCGGCGGGTACGTGACCGCGACCTTCGTGCGCCGCGGTGAAACGGTTCGCAGCGGCCAGTTGCTGCTCGAGGTGAACGGCGCTCCTGTTCTGGCGCTGCCCGGCGCCTTTCCGTACTATCGCGACCTCACCGTCGGCGACAGCGGCCGGGACGTACTCCAACTCCAGCAGGGCCTGCGAGAGGCAGGCCACGCGGTCGCCGTCGACGGACGTTTCGGACCCGCCACGGCCGACGCGATCGCCGCGCTGTACCGCCAGGCCGGCTACCCCGTGCCGGTTCGCGCTCCAGCCGGACCTGACGCGAGCCCAGGGGAAGCGAATCCATCGCGCCCGCCTGCCGCAGACGCAGACGGGGACGCCGCTGACCCCGACACGCCGGACGGCACCGCCACCCCTTCCCCGCCGCCGCCCTCGGCTGAGCCATTCCTGCCGGTCGCCAACCTGATGGCGTTCGCGACATTACCGGCCACCGCCGTCTCTGTGCCCGCGGTCGGCAACGCCGTGGGGGACGGCACGAAGGTCGGCGTGGAGTTCGGCAATCGGGTGGCTTCGGGGTCCATCGCGGCATCCGTCGCGGCGGTTGCTCGAGCAGGCATGAAGGGCACAGCCGAACACGGAGGGAAGTCCGTGTCGATCACCGTGGCGGCTGTGCGGAACGCGTCGGGTGACGACGAATCCGCCACCATCGTGGCCACGCCGACCGCCGAGTCGCCATTCCCTCCCGAGTGGGACGGTGAGCGAGTTCTGCTCACCGTCGTGATGTCGAAATCCGCCGAGAACGCGCTGCTGGTTCCCTCGCGGGCCGTCGTGACCGACAGCCATGGAGGCGGGACACTTCTCGTCAAGACCGCAGGCGGCTCCTTCCGGCACGTCGACGTGAAAGAGCTCGGCGAGCTCGACGGAAGATCCGCCGTCGAGCCAATGACCGGCCATGTGCTCACCGTCGGTGACCAGGTACGAGTCGACTGATGCCCGCACTTCGGCTCGAACACCTCGGAAAGATCTACTCCGGCGCTAGCGCGACAACCGTGCTCACCGGTATCGAGCTCGAGATCGCCCAGGGCGATTTCGTCGCCATCGAGGGACCGTCGGGAGGCGGCAAGTCGACCTTGCTGAATATCATCGGCCTGCTGGATGAGCCCACCTCCGGGAGCTATCGGATCGATGATGTCGACACGGGCCGCTCGACGAGCCGACGCCTGGCGGAGGCCCGCTCGGACACCTTCGCGTTCATATTCCAGGCGTTCCACCTCCTCGATCGACGTCCCGTCGTCGACAGCGTGGAACTTGCTCTGCTCTATCGCGGCCTGCGTCCGGCTGACCGGCGCCGGCGGGCACTGGAGGCACTGCAGACGGTCAACATCGCCCACCTCGCCCGGCAGAAGGCCGGCACGCTGTCGGGTGGTGAGCGGCAAAGGGTCGCCATCGCTCGCGCCCTTGCCGCGGAAACTCCGGTCGTCGTCGCAGACGAGCCCACGGGGAACCTTGATTCACAGAACGGAAAGGCCGTCACCGACGCACTCAGTGTCGTGAACGCGCGCGGATCAACGGTCGTGCTGGTCACCCACTCGCCCGAGACCGCTGAGATCGCCAGTCGCCGGGTGCGCCTGCGAGACGGTCGAGTGCTGTCCGACATCCGCGCCCGCCCGTCGTCATCAGAGCATGCAGCGCCCGCGCCACCGGGCAAGCCGTCGCGTCTGCGAGCCCGAGACCTCGCCTTCGATGCCTTGGCGTCGATCCGTTCGCGCGCGGGCCGATCACTCGGGCTCATCGCGGCCGTCGCCCTTGGCGTCGGACTCGCGGTCTCTACGGCCGGCATCACGAGCTCAGCAGGGGCCCAGGTCGCCGGAACCTTCAACGCGCACACGAACCGCGACGTCACGGTGGCGTGGGAGGCGGGCGCGCTCACCGCGTCGCGCGACACGACGGATGCGGCGATTCTCGCTGGACTGCGCGCCGTCGCAGGAGTACGCGCCGCGAGCCTCCTGCGAGCTCACGACTCAGCCGAGTTGCAGGTCAACCCGAACCGGGCGAAGTACTCAGTGACCGTGTACGGCGCGAGCGGAGACTACGAGTCGGCCAGTCGCTCCACTGTGCAATGGGCACCCGGCCACGCGCATCGGTTGCACCCGCACGAGGCGCTGATCGGTGCGACGCTCGCGCAGCAGATCAAGCTCGGGCCGCTGGTCGGCTCCCCCCTCGTCAGTCTCGGAGGCATCCCGACCACCATCGCCGGAGTCATCACGGCCACGCCTCGGGTCGCTGACGCCCTCGGCGCCGTCGTGCTTCCGCAAGACGATGCGACGAAGCTGGCCGCAGCAGGGCACGCCCGCGCACTCGTCCTGACCGAGTCCGGGGCCGCACAGCAGGTCGCCCGTCAGGCGCCCGTGGTCATCGATCCTTTCGCACCCGAGGCTCTTGACGTGTCGGCCCCGCGCGACCCCACATCGCTGCGGGCGGAGATCCAGCGAGAGGTGCGCCTGACACTGATCGTCTTCACGACCGTCGCGATGCTCGCGTCGATCGTGGGGCTCGCCAACACGAGCATTCTTGCCGTGCTTGAGAGGCGCCAGGAATTCGGACTCCGCCGCGCCGTCGGGGCTCTGGGGCGCCACATCTTCACACTGGTTCTCACCGAGACGGCGATGCTCGGTCTGATCGGCGGGTGCGGCGGGCTCGTCGCGGGACTTGGCTCGGTGCTCGGCGTAACCATGCTGAACCACTGGGCTCCCGTTTTCGACCTCCGCGTCGTTCCCGTCGCGCTCGCCGGGGGCATTGTGGTCGGCGCGATCGGCGGTCTCGCCGCATCGATCCGGGCCACGCGCATCCGTCCTAGCGACGCGCTGCGGGCCTGATGCCATCGACACGCACGAGCAGGGCTGATGCCCCGCTGGTCGTCAGAGCCTGCGGAGCAGCGCGATGAACATCGCGTCCGTGCCGTGCCGATGCGGCCATAGCTGCACCTGAGCCGGGTCGCCTGAGAGGTCGAGCGGGTGCGCGACGGCGCCCTGCAGGATCTCTTGCGTCGGCAGCTCTTCGAGGGCGCCGGGGTTGCGCTTCAGCGCGTCGGCGACCGTGATGCGCGTCTCGCCCAGGTGAGGTGAGCACGTCACGTACGCGAGCACTCCTCCCGGCTTGAGAGCGCGAATCGCGGAGTCGAAAAGAGCGGCCTGCAGTCGCGTGAGTTCAGCGACATCGCGCGGATGCTTTCGCCAGCGCGCCTCGGGGCGCCGGCGCAGGGCGCCGAGACCCGTGCACGGTGCGTCGAGAAGCACGCGGTCGAATTCCGCGGGATGGGCGTCGCCGGTCTCGCGGCCGTCTCCCTCCACCACCTCGATCGCCTCGCCGAGCGGCGCGACCGCGTTGCGGACGAGCCCGACGCGCGCCAGGATCACCTCGTTGGCGACGAGCGTGGCACCGCCGCGGCGCGCCTCCGCACCGAGCAGCGCGGCCTTGCCCCCCGGACCCGAGCACAGATCGAGCCAGCGTTCCCCGAGCTCGACCGGGCGTGCCGCGACCAAGGCGAGCGCCGCGAGCTGCGACCCCTCGTCCTGCACCCGAAGCCAGCCCTGCGACGCGCGAACACGCGCGAAGGGGTCGCCCGGAAGTGTGAAGCCGTAGGGCGAGAAGCTGTCTGGCTGCGCCCCGTCGGGCAGCCCGGGGCCGCCGGGCAATGCGATCAGATTGACGCGCGGCGCCGCGTTGTCGGCTGCGAGGAGCTCGGCAAGCTCGCGCTCGACATCCGCGCCCGGGCGCCGCTCGGCGGCGAGGGCCCGCCGCATCGCCCGGACGATCCAGACCGGGTGCGATTCGAGCGCCGAGATCGCGTCGTCGGGCGCGCTCGCGTCCGCACGCACCCGCTCCCGCCATACCTCGGGCTTGGTGCGCGAAATGCCCCGCAGCACTCCGTTGACGAAACCGACACGGTTGCGGCCCAGTGCGCTCGCGGCGACTTGCACCGTTTCGTTGACGGCGGCGTGCGAGGGAACCCGCATCGACAGCAGCTGGTGCACGCCGAGGCGCAGCACATCGCACACGGCCGGCTCGATCTGGTCGATCTCGCGGTGGGCGGCGAGGCGGATGACCGCGTCGTAATACCCCTGCATGCGCAGCGTGCCATAGGTGAGCTCGGTCGCGAGCGCCGCGTCGGCGGTCGCGAGGCGCGCGCGTTCGAGCCGCACGGGCAGCAGAAGGTTGGCGTAGGCATCCGACTCGCGGACGGCCGTCAGCACGTCGTAGGCGATGCGACGGGGACTCGGGGTCATGGACGGCGTGCTCACTCCGCGATCAGCTCCTCCGGGCGCTGCAGGCCGCGCCACCAGTCCGCGGCTCCCATCGGCCGCTTGCCGGCGGGCTGCACTGTGATGAGTTCGAGCGGATGCGTCGCGGTGCCGAGGTAGACCTTGCCACCCCGGGCGGCGAAGGCCCCGGTCGCAAGGCGGTCGGCGCCGCGCGCGAGGCGCGCCTCGTGCAGCTTGAAGCGCTCGCCGGCGAGCAGCACGAACGCTCCCGGCTCCGGCGTGACGCCGCGCAGTCGTGCGTAGACGCGATCGCCCGGCTCGCTGAGCCGGAGTCGCGCATCGTCGATGGTGAGCTTTGCGGCGATCGTCACCTCGCCGCTCTGCGGCGTCGGGATCGCGTCGCCGTCGGCGATCGCATCGATGACGGATGCCAGTTGACCGGCGCCTCGCGACGCCAGTGCCTCGAGCACCTGACCGGCGGTCTCGTCGGGCCCGATCGACCGCCGCTCGAGGGAGAACACGTCACCCGCGTCGAGCTCTTCGACGAGCTGGAACACGGCGGAACCCGTCTCGGTGTCGCCGGCCATCACCGCCCGCTGCACGGGCGCCGCGCCGCGCCACCGCGGCAGCAGCGAGAAGTGCAGGTTGATCCACCCGAGCCGTGGCACCGCGAGCATGGGGGCGCGCAGCAGCCCGCCATAGGCGACGATCACACCGAGGTCGGGTGCGACGGAGTGCACTGCCTCCGTCTCAGCGTCGCGGAGTCGGTTCGCCTTGATCAGCGACAGACCCAGCTCGGCGGCGCGCGCTGCGACCGGCGACGGAGTCAGCACGCGCTTGCGACCGAGCGGTGCGTCGCCGCGGGTCACGACGCCGACGACGTCGTGGCGGCTCGCGGCGATCGCGTCGAGTGAGGGGACGGCGACGGGCGGTGTGCCTGCGAACACGATGCGCAGGGAAGGTGCGGGGCTTGGCATGAAGTGGGGTTCGTCCTAGAGGATCTCGGGGTCGTCCAGTTTGACTCTCAGTGTAGGAGCGGGGCGTTGTCGTTTCTGCCCGGCGGGCGGCCTTCGCGTGCCGGTCGCACCGCGCAGCACGGCGCCGCGCAGCGCCGTGGCGACCTCGGACCCATGGGCGTAGTCGAAGCGCACCACCGCGCGCACCAGGCCGCCATCAGCGGTTCGCGGGCCGTCGGCGGTGACCGGCGCGGGGCCGAGGACATCGCGGATGGGAACCTCGAGGAGCGCGTCGAGCGCCTGCTGCACGGCCGCCGGCTTCCCGGTGACGGATGCCACGCGCACGGCCGGCGGAAACCCGAGCGCCCGCCGGTCGATGAGCTGCGCTGCCGCATACGAGTGCTGCTGCCATAGGCCGAGCGCCTGCGCCAGCGGACCGCCGACGCCGACGAGCACGGTGGTCGCGCCCGGGGCCGCAAGCGCCGTGGCGTTCGACCACCAGCGCAGGCAGTCGTCGCCCACGTGGAGGCTCTCGCGCTGCAGCATCCGCTCACCATCGAGCAGGATCACCGCCGCGTACCCGCCGACCGCAACAGGCTCGGCGCCGCGCGTCGCGACCACCAGGGTGCGCGGCTCGCCGTCGACCAGGGTGACCGGCCGCTCGCCGTCGCTCACGATCACCCGGGTGCCCGGAAATGCGCGGCCGAGCTCCTCAGCGGTGCGACCCGAGCCGCGGGTCACCATGCGATAGGTGTTGTTGGCGCACTCGGAGCATGCCCAGCCGCCGGCGAGCCGGCCGCACCATGCGCAACTCGGCAAGGCGTGCGACGAGGCGAGTTGCAGCGGGCCCGCGCAGTGCGTGCAGCGGGCCGCCTGGCCGCAACGTCGGCAGGCGAGCAGCGAGACGTAGCCGGGGCGTGCGACCTGCACCAGCACCGAGCCCGCCTGCAATGCTTCGGTCGCGACGCGGAACGCGGCACTCGGCACGCGGCCGGCGTCGCCACGCGACTGGGGATCTTGCGCGACGGTCGGCACCACCTTCGGCGTCACGAGCGGCACAGGGGCGAGCTCGGTGAGAAAGTGCAGCTCGATGAGGCGCTGCACCTCGACCGAGCGGGTGTGGCCCGCGAACATGACGGCGCAGCTCTGCTGCTCCTGCCGGATGAGTGCCACGTCGCGAGCGTGCGCATACGGCGCGAGGGGTTCGGCGAACAGTGGGTCGCCGTCGTCGAACAGAGCGATGAGGCCGAGCTTCGCGGCCGGCGCGTAGACGACCGAGCGGTTGCCGACGATGACCCGTGGCACGTCATCAAGGCACGAGAGGAACGCGGCGTAGCGCTGCGGCCGGGTGCGGCGGGCGTCGAGCGACGCGATCAGCTCCCCCGGTACAACCGAACGCAAGGCGGCCTCGAGCTGCTCCTGATCGCGATAGTCGGGCACGGCCAGGATGGCACTCGCGCCGGACGCCACTGTGCGGGCCGCTGCCTGCGCCAGCGTGAGCGCCCAGCGACCCACCGAACTGCCGTCGGGAAGCTCCACGATGCCCGGAATCGATCGCAGGGCGACGCGCGCACGGCCGTCGACCGCCGATTCGACAGCACTGCTCGCATACCCCTCGACCGCCGGCACCGCGCCGACCGGGACGACAGCCGGCGCTTCGCGCGCGAGCCACTTCTTCTCGGCCGCGACCGAGCGCGGAGGGATCGCGAGACGCAGCACGTCGCTCGCGCTGCCCGCCTGGCGATCGGCGACTCGCCGAGCGAGCGCCCACACCTCGGGCGCGAGGACGCGCGCCGGGGAGACCACGGATTCCAGCGGCGCCAGAGCGCCGTCGAAGTCACTCGTGTCACCGACGTCGACGACCAGGCCGTCGGCGATGCGCCGCTCGCTGCGCAGCGCGGCAGTCACCCGCACTCCCGGGACGACCTCGCTGGCCAGGGCAGGCGGGATCGCGTAGTCGAACAGGCGGTCGAGCTGCGGGAGGGGCGAGTCAAGCATCACCCGCGCCACGGAGGCCATATTCGGCCCCTCCGCTCAGACGCCGGCGGCGGTGCGCAGCGCGTCGACGCGGTCCAGCCGCTCCCAGGTGAAGTCGGGCAGCTCCCGGCCGAAGTGCCCATACGCGGCCGTCTGCGTGTAGATCGGGCGCAGCAGGTCGAGATCGCGGATGATCGCGGCGGGGCGCAGGTCGAACACCTCGAGGATGGCCGACTGGATCCGCTCGACGGGCACCTGCTCCGTACCGAAGGCCTCGACGTACAGACCGACGGGGTGTGCCGCGCCGATCGCGTACGCGACCTGTACCTCGAGGCGCTCCGCGAGCCCCGCGGCCACGGCGTTCTTCGCGACCCAGCGCATCGCGTAGGCGGCGGAACGATCGACCTTCGACGGGTCCTTCCCGCTGAAGGCGCCACCGCCGTGCCGGCTCGCGCCGCCGTAGGTGTCGACGATGATCTTGCGGCCGGTGAGGCCGGCATCGCCCTGCGGGCCGCCGATCTCGAACTTGCCGGTGGGGTTGATCAGCAGCTTCACCGCCGAGTGGTCGAGGGCCAGGTTCTCGAGCACCGGCCGGATGACCGCCTGCTCGACCGACTCGCGCAGCTCCGCGAGCGAGACGGCGGGCGAATGCTGCGTCGACAGCACGACGGTGTCGATGGTCTGCGGGGTGAGGCCCTCGTAGCCGACGGTCACCTGGGTCTTTCCGTCGGGCCGCAGGAAGTCGAGCTCGCCCGACTTGCGGACCGCGGCGAGCTGCTCGGCGAGGCGGTGGGACAACCAGATGGGCAGCGGCATGAGCTCAGGCGTCTCGGTCGTCGCGAAGCCGAACATGATGCCCTGGTCGCCTGCGCCCTGACGGTCGAGCTCGTCGATGCTGGTGCCCTCGCGCGTCTCGAACGCGTCGTCGACGCCCTGGGCGATGTCGGGCGACTGCGAGCCGATCGAGATCGACACCCCGCATGAGCGGCCGTCGAACCAGACGTCGGAGGAGGTGTAGCCGATCGCCGAGATCTTGTCGCGCACGATCTGCGGGATCTCGACATAGCCCGACGTGGTCACCTCGCCCGCGACGTGCACCTGGCCGGTCGTGACCATCGTCTCGACGGCGACTCGCGAATGCGGGTCGACCGTGAGCAGCGCGTCGAGGATGCTGTCGGAGACCTGGTCGCAGATCTTGTCGGGGTGACCTTCCGTGACCGACTCGGAGGTGAAAAGGCGCAGGGGTGCCACGGGTCTCCTTCGGTTGGGGAAGAACTAGACGCCGGTGAGCGTCGCGTCGAGAATACGATCGGCCACCGACAACTTGCTGCCGGAGACCTCCATCACAATATCGCCGGCCCTGTTCAGCACGACGACGTCGTTGTCATCTGTTGCGAAGCCCGTCTTCCAGCCGACGTTGTTGACGACGAGGAAATCGCAGCCCTTCCGGGCGATCTTGGCGCGCCCGAGTTCGAGCAGCGTCGCGGGGTCGGGCTCGGTCTCGGCGGCGAAGCCGATGATGGTCTGGCCCTCGTGCTTCGCTGCGGACAGCTCGGCGAGGATGTCGGGGTTCACCACGAACTCGACCGTCAGCCGGTCGCCGGTCGCTTCTTTCTTGATCTTCCCCTGCCGCACCTGAGCGGGACGGTAGTCGGCGACGGCGGCAGCCATGATCACGACGTCGGCTTGCCCCGCAGCCGTCTGTACGGCCTTCTCGAGCTCGAGCGTCGTCGAGACGTCGATGACGGCGATGCCATCGGGCACCGCATCCGTGCCGATGTTCGCTGCGATCAATGTGACGATCGCGCCGCGCACCGCTGCTGCCGCCGCGACCGCCATGCCCTGCTTTCCGCTCGAGCGGTTGCCCATGAAGCGCACCGGGTCGAACGGCTCGCGGGTGCCGCCGGCTGTCACGACGATGCGCAGGCCGTCGAGGTCGAGGCGACCCGAGTCGGGCTCGGCGTCGACGCGGGCCCGGCGGGACCGGGCGGCGGACGTCGTCGCCGCGGCGGTCTTCTCATCGCCGGCGACGAGGGCGAGCGCGACGGCTGCGATGCCGTCGGGCTCGGTCATGCGCCCGGGGCCGGAGTCTGTGCCGGTGAGCTGCCCGCTCTCGGGCCCCACTACGGTGACGCCGCGCTCGCGCAGCACCGCGATGTTGCTCTGCGTCGCATCGGCCAGCCACATCTGGGAATGCATCGCGGGGGCGATCACGACGGGCGCCGTCGAGGCGAGCACCGTGTTCGTCAGAAGATCGTCGACCAGCCCGTGAGCGAGTTTGGCAATCGTGTTCGCGGTCGCCGGGGCGATGACGATGAGGTCGGCGCGCTGTCCGAGCGCGACATGCCGCACCTCGTCGACGCCCTCGTACAGCTCGGTCGTGACGGGGTGCCGGCTGATCGCCTCCCACGTGGGGCGCCCGACGAAGCGCAGCGCGGCCTCAGTCGGCACGACATGCACCTCGTGGCCGGCGAGCACGAGCGCGCGCACAAGCGAAACGCTCTTGTATGCGGCGATGCCGCCGGTCACCCCGACGACGATGGTCAATTGGGGCGCACCGGCGGCATCAACGCTCACGGGGTGATGACGGCTCGCGGAGCTACTGCTGCTCGACGATCGGCTTGATGACCAACTTGTCCTCGTTGATCTCGTGAAGTGCGACCGAGAGCGGCTTGTCTTCGACCGAGGAGTCGACGAGCGGCCCCACGTTGTCGAAGAGGCTGCCCTCGTGCAGGTCGGCGTAGTAGTCGTTGATCTGGCGAGCACGCTTGCTCGCGAAGATGACCAGCGCGTACTTCGACTCGACCTTGCTCAACAGCTCATCGATCGGCGGGTCGATGATGCCCTTCTGGGATGTCGCCATGGCGGTTCTCCTAACCGGAAAAGTGTGGGGGCGCAGCTCAGTGCTGCGCTTGCGCCCGTAATGGCACAGACATCAACTCTACGACTTCGCGCGCAGCCTCAGGGACGGTGGCGTTCACGACGGTCTTGTCGAACTCGCCTTCCGCGGCCAATTCGACCTTCGCCGTCTCGAGCCGGCGTTGCTGTTCCTCCGCGCTTTCGGTGCCGCGACCGATCAGACGGCGCACGAGCTCTTCCCAGCTGGGCGGGGCGAGGAAGATGAGGAACGCCTCAGGGTCCGCGGCGCGGACCTGGCGTGCGCCCTGCAGGTCGATCTCGAGCAGCACGCTGCGACCAGCGGCCAGCGCCTCTTCGACCGGGCCGCGGGGCGTGCCGTAGCGGCTCTGATTGTGCACGACGGCCCACTCGAGCAGCTCGTCGTTCGCACGCATCCGATCGAACTCCGCGTCGCTGACGAAGTAGTAGTGAACACCGTCGACCTCGCCGGGCCGTGGCTTCCGCGTGGTGGCCGAGATCGAGAACATGATCTCGGGGAAATTGTCGCGGATGTATGCGGAGACACTGCCTTTGCCGACCGCGGTCGGCCCCGCGAGCACGGTGAGGCGGGCGCCGCGGCCTTTCGCCGAGAGGCGGGCGCGTTCGCGCAGGAACACGCGCAACCGCTCGCGCTGATGGCGGCCGAGCCCGCCGACGCGCTTGACGTTCGAGATCTGCAACCGATCAAGCGTTGCGGTCATCTTGGTGACGCCGATCGCAGGGATCGCCAGCAGGAAGTCGGTCACCCGGAGGGTGCCGGCAGGTCCGTCGGGGTCACGGGTGCCCTCGTCGAGAACGGATTCCGCGCTGCGTGCCCCCGACGCGATCTGCGCCTTGAGCTCGGCCCGTGCACGGCGCGCGGCGACTGCCGCGCGAGACGCAGCGACACGATCGACTTCCGGCGGGCTGGGCCGGGTCGAGGTGTCGGTGGCGTCGACTTCAGACAAGGGCCGCTCGCAGCTCGGCGGCGCGCTCGTCGATGGCGACGGCGAGGCCTGCGGGGCCGGCCTGCAGCAGACTGCGCGATTCGGCGACGATGGTGAACGGGGTCAGCGCGCCGAACAGCTCGCGCACACGGGTCGCCTGTGCGCCCTGATGGCCGAAGCCCGGGGCGAGCACGGGCAGTGCAGGCGACTTCGGCGCGGTCACGTCGACGCCCTGTGCGGCGAAGTCGACCGTAGCGCCGAGCACCACACCGATGGACCCCACCGCCCCGGCGTACGCTGCGCCGGCGTCGATGCGACCCGCATTGAATGCGCTCACATCATCGATGATTGCACGAGAGACGCTCACGGTGGAATCCGGACGTTTCACCTGAGCAGTCTGGATTTCCGTGGCCTCGGGATTGGACGTCGCGGCCAGCACGAACATGCCTTTTCCGTTGTCGGCGGCGTACTCCATCGCGGCCGCGAGCGAGCCGACGCCCTGGAACGGATTGACCGTCACCGCGTCGGCCTCGAGGGGCGCCCCGGGCGTCAGCCACGCCTCTGCGTAACCCGCGAGGCTCGTGTCGATATCGCCCCGCTTGGCGTCGGCGATCGTGATGATGCCGGCGGCGCGCGCCGCCGCGAGCACCTCTTCGAGAGCTGCGTAGCCGGCGGACCCGAAACGCTCGAAGAACGCGACCTGCGGCTTGACGATTCCCGCGCGCCCCGCCGCAGCCTCGACCGTACGCAGGCCGAACTCGCGCACGCCCGCGGCGGACGAGGCGAGACCCCACTCCTGCAGCAGGAAATCGTGCGGGTCGATGCCGACGCAGAGCGGCCCGAAGGCCTCGAGCGCCGAACGCAGCACTCCCCCGAAGCCGAAGCCGAGGCCGTCGCTCACGCCGCGCTCCCCGCGCCCGAGATGCGGGCGTCTCGCTCGCTCTGGTACTCCTGCAGGCTCTTCACCTCGAAGCCGGCGCGGACCGCCTCGATCGAGGCGACCGCAGCGGACAGTTCGCTGATCGTGGTGAACAGCGGCTTGTCGGCCGCGACGGCCGCCGCGCGGATCTCGTACCCGTCGTGGCGTGTCGTGCCGCCCGTCGGAGTGTTCACCACCATGTCGACCTCGCCGCGATTCAGCATGTCCACGACCGACTCGCCACCGTCCTGCGAGCCGTCCGAGGAGCCTCGGGCGGCAACAGTCTCGCTGTACTTGCGCACGGTCTGGCTCGCGATGCCGTTGCGCGCGAGCACTTCACCGGTGCCCTCGGTCGCAACGAGCCGGTAGCCGAGCTCGGTGAGCCGTAGCGCCGGCAGCACGATCGCGCGCTTGTCGCGGTCGGCGACCGAGATGAACGCGGTGCCGGAGACCGGGATGCCGCCGTATGCGGCCGCCTGGCTCTTCGCGAATGCGCGAGGGAAGTCGCGGTCGATGCCCATCACCTCGCCGGTCGAGCGCATCTCCGGCCCGAGGAGCGAGTCGACGACATCGCCCTTCACGGTGCGGAAGCGCTTGAACGGCAGCACGGCCTCCTTCACGGCGACCGGTGCGTCGAGGGGCACGATCGCCCCATCGCGCTCGGGCAGCAGTCCTTCCGCGACGAGCTCGGCGATGGTCGCGCCCGCCATCACGCGACTCGCGGCCTTGGCGAGCTGGATGCCGAGCGCCTTGCTCACGAAGGGAACGGTGCGGCTCGCGCGCGGGTTCGCCTCGAGCACGTAGAGGACGCCGGCGCTGATCGCGAACTGCACGTTGAGCAGGCCTCGCACGCCGACCCCTTCGGCGATCTTCCGGGTGGCTGCGACCACCTTCGCGACGTCGACGCGCCCGAGGGTCACGGGCGGCAGGGTGCAGCTCGAGTCGCCCGAGTGCACGCCGGCCTCTTCGATGTGCTCCATGACGCCGCCGATGTAGAGCCGATCGCCGTCGAACAGCGCGTCGACGTCGATCTCGGTGGCGTCATCGAGGAAGCGGTCGACGAGCAGGGGGTGCCCGGGGCCCACGATGCCCTGGCCGGCGATCCGCTCGAAGTAGTCCTCGATCTGCTCCTCGCTGTACACGATCTCCATGCCGCGGCCGCCGAGCACATAGCTCGGGCGCACGAGCACCGGGTATCCGATCTCTTCGGCGACCTGGCGGGCACCATCGAGGTCATAGGCGGTGCCGTTGCGCGGCGCCAACAGCCCCGCGTCGGCGAGGATGCCGGCGAACAGTCCGCGCTCCTCCGCGAGATCGATCGCCTCGGGGCTCGTGCCGAGGATCGTCACGCCCGCCGCCTTGAGGCCCGTCGCGAGTCCGAGGGCCGTCTGCCCGCCGAGCTGCACCACGACGCCGACGAGCTCGCCGGAGGCGGACTCGGCCTCGATGACCTCGAGCACGTCCTCGAGCGTCAGCGGCTCGAAGTACAGACGGTCAGAGGTGTCGTAGTCGGTCGACACGGTCTCGGGGTTGCAGTTGATCATGATCGTCTCGAAGCCCGCGTCGTGCAGTGCGAACGAAGCGTGCACGCACGAGTAGTCGAACTCGACGCCCTGGCCGATGCGGTTCGGACCCGAGCCGAGGATCACGATCTTGCGCCTGTCGCTCGGAACGACCTCGGTCTCGAGGTCGTAGCTCGAGTAGTGGTACGGCGTGAGCGCCGGGAACTCGCCCGCACAGGTGTCGACCGTCTTGTAGACGGGGCGCACACCGAGAATGTGCCGCACCTCACGCACGTCGGCCTCGCGGAAACCGCGGAGCTGCCCGATCTGGGCATCGGAGAATCCGTGCTCCTTCGCCCACCGCATCGTCGCGGTGTCGAGCGTGGCCGCGCCGCGGATGTCCTCCGCGACCTCGTTGATCAGCTGGATCTGGTCGAGGAACCACGGGTCGATCTTGGTCGCGTCGAAGGCGTCCTCGACGGACGCACCGTTGCGGAGGGCCTGCTGCACCAGCACGATCCGGCCGTCTGTCGGGGTCGCGGCCAGCGCGAGCAGCTCCTCGGCCGAGCGGCTCTCCTCGTCCCAGTGGAACGACGAGCCGCGCTTCTCGAGGCTGCGCAGCGCCTTCTGCAGGGCCGTCGTGAAGTTGCGGCCGATCGCCATCGCCTCGCCGACCGATTTCATGGTCGTGGTGAGCGTCGGGTCGGCGGCCGGGAACTTCTCGAAGGCGAAGCGCGGAACCTTGACCACGACGTAGTCGAGTGTCGGCTCGAAGCTCGCCGGCGTGACCTTCGTGATGTCGTTGGGGATCTCGTCGAGGCGGTAGCCGATGGCGAGCTTGGCGGCGATCTTGGCGATCGGGAATCCGGTCGCCTTCGATGCGAGCGCGGAGGACCGCGAGACCCGCGGGTTCATCTCGATCACGATGACGCGTCCGTTCGACGGGTCGACGGCGAACTGGATGTTGCAGCCGCCGGTGTCGACGCCGACGCGGCGGATGATCTCGATGCCGATGTTGCGCAGGTTCTGGTACTCGCGGTCGGTGAGCGTGAGCGCCGGCGCGACGGTGATCGAGTCGCCGGTGTGCACGCCGACCGGGTCGACGTTCTCGATCGAGCAGACGACGACCGTGTTGTCGGCCGTGTCGCGCATGAGCTCGAGCTCGTACTCCTTCCATCCGAGGATCGACTCCTCGAGCAGAACCTCGTGGGTCGGGGAGTCGTGGAGGCCGGCCCCACCGATGCGGCGCAGGTCGGCCTCGTCGTAGGCGAAGCCCGAGCCCAGGCCCCCCATGGTGAAGGACGGCCGCACGACGAGCGGGTAGCCGAGCTTCTCGGCACCGGCGAGCAGATCGTCCGTCGTGTGGCAGATGACGGATGCCGCGACGTCGGCGCCCGACTCGATCACGAGCTCTTTGAAGACCTGGCGGTCCTCGCCCTTCCGGATCGCGTCGACCTTTGCGCCGATCAGCTCGACGCCGTACTTCTCGAGGATGCCGCGCTCGTTGAGCTGCATCGCCGCGTTGAGCGCGGTCTGGCCGCCCAAGGTCGGCAGGATCGCATCGGGCCGCTCCTTGGCGATGATCGTCTCGATCACCTCGGGCGTGATGGGCTCGACGTAGGTCGCGTCGGCGAAGTCGGGGTCGGTCATGATCGTCGCGGGGTTGGAGTTCACGAGAATGACGCGCACCCCCTCTGCGCGCAGCACACGGCACGCCTGAGTGCCGGAGTAGTCGAACTCGACCGCCTGGCCGATCACGATCGGCCCGGAGCCGATGACGAGGACACTGTTGATGTCGGGGCGCTTGGGCATGGTCTACTCGGCGTCCTTCGTTTCGTTCTGGTGGTCGGTCACGAGGTCACGGAACCGATCGAAGAGGTAGTTGGCATCGTGCGGCCCTGCGGCCGCCTCGGGGTGGTACTGCACAGAGAACGCCGGAATGTCGAGGGCGCTGAGGCCCTCGACCACGTCGTCGTTCAGGTCGACGTGACTGACCTGCACGCGGCCGTAGCCATTCGGCGAATCGAAGGGTTCGTCGGTCGTCGGCGCCCTCACCGCGAAGCCGTGGTTGTGCGCCGTGATCTCGACGCGGCCCGTGCTCTTGTCGACGACCGGCTGATTGATACCGCGGTGGCCGAAGGGCAGTTTGTAGGTATCGAGACCCAGTGCCCGACCGAGCAGCTGGTTGCCGAAGCAGATGCCGAAGAACGGCAGTCCCTCGTCGAGCACGCCGCGCAGCACCTGCACCTGGCTCTCCGAGGCGGCCGGGTCGCCCGGGCCGTTCGAGTAGAACACCGCGACGGGGTCGATAGCGGTGATCTGCTCGAGCGTCGAGTCCTGCGGCAGCACGTGCACCTCGAAGCCGCGTTTCGCAAGGTTGTCGACGGTGGACCGCTTGACGCCGAGGTCGAGCACGGCAAGGTTGCCGAGTCGATCGCCCACCGCGGGCGTCACCGTGTCTTCGAGCACGGACACCTGAGCGGAGAGATTCTGCCCCGCCATCTCGACGGACTCGCGCACGATGCTGAGCTGCTCCGAATCCGACAGCGCAGCCTGGTCGCCCGAGAAGATGCCGGCGCGCATCGCTCCCTGGTCGCGGATGCGTCGCGTCACCGCGCGCGTGTCGATGCCGGAGATGCCGACGATGCCGGTCGAGACCAGTTCGTCGTCGAGGCTGCGGATGGAGCGATGGTTGGAGACGATGCGGCTCGGGTCCCGGACGACGTAGCCGGCGACCCAGATGATCCGCGACTCCATGTCCTCGTCGTTCATGCCTGTGTTGCCGATGTGCGGCGCGGTCTGAATGACGATCTGGCCCGCGTACGACGGGTCGGTCAGCGTCTCCTGGTAGCCGGTCATGCCGGTGGCGAAGACGAGCTCGCCGAGCGTGCGGCCCTGGGCGCCGTAGGCGCGGCCCGCGTAGCGGGTGCCGTCCTCGAGCACCAGGACGGCGGGGGAAGGTACAGGCACGTCAGACCTCGCTTTCTGCGGAAGTGGAAGTGATGGCATCGATCGCGTCGTAGAGCGCACCCGACTTCTCGGGCTCGAAGACACGGAAGTAGCTGTCGACGACCTCGTCGTTGACCCGCCACGACAGCGTGAGCAGGCCGCCCTTCTCGACCACCTTGTCGATCGCGACCTGTGCGGGCTCGGCGGAGACGATGACGGATGCCTGCAGCCAGACATCCGCATTTCCGTCGAGGCTGATGGCGACGCCCGAGCCGTACACGGCAAGCATGCCCTGGGCGCGGAACCCCAGCCCGCGGATCGCGAGGCGTTCGAGCGGCTGGCCATGGCGTGTGGTCGCGACGTACAGCGCGGGTGCCGAGACGACCGGCTCGCCCAGACCGTCGGGTGTGTCGTGCGGCGGCACGAGCGCAGCGTCGCGCCGCACTCGGGCGCGCCAGCCGGCCCACATGCCGACGAAGATCAGCAGCGTGACGACGACGATCAGGGTCGTCGACGCCCACTCAGGCACGGGAGGCCTCCTGCTCCACGAGCTCGCCGTCTGCCACGGTCGGCCGCCCGGCGAGGAAGGTGTGCACGACACGCCCCGGCAGCTCGAGCCCGAGATAGGGCGAGTTGACCCCCTTGCCGCGCAGGTCCTCGGTCGAGAACGCGCGGCTCGCGTCGGGGTCGTAGAGGGTGATGTTCGCCGCGGCGCCGACCGCGATGCCCTCGGAGTAGCCGTCGAGCGACCCGATCTCGGCCGGCTTCGCGCTCATCACGCGCGCGACGTCGGCCCAGTCGAGCCGGCCGTCCGCAACGAGCGCGGCGTGCACGACCGAGAGCGCTGATTCGAGCCCGACCATGCCGTTCGCCGCGGCGTCCCACTCGGTGTCCTTCGCCTCGACCGGATGCGGCGCATGATCGGTCGCAACGATGTCGATGGTGCCATCGACCAGCGCCGCCCGTAGCGCTTCGACGTCCTCGCGGGTGCGCAGCGGTGGGTTCACCTTGTAGCGCGCGTCGTAGCCGCGCACGAGGTCCTCGGTGAGCAGCAGGTGGTGCGGGGTCAGCTCAGCGGTGAGACGGATGCCGCGCGACTTCGCCCAGCGGATCACCTCGACCGATCCCGCGGTCGACACGTGGCACACATGCAGACGACCGCCGACGTGCTCGGCCAGGAGCACGTCACGCGCGATGACGGATTCCTCCGCGACCGCCGGCCAGCCGGCGAGACCGAGCTCGCCGGACAGGACGCCCTCGTTCATCTGTGCGCCCTGGGTGAGCCGGGGCTCCTGCGCGTGCTGGGCGATCACGCCATCGAACGCCTTGACGTACTCGAGGGCGCGGCGCATCAGCAGGGGGTCGGCGACGCAGAATCCGTCATCGCTGAACACACGCACCCGCGCGCGGCTCGACGCCATCGCGCCGAGCTCCGCGAGCCGCTCCCCTTTGAGTCCGACCGTCACGGCGCCGATCGGCTGCACCTTCGCGTAGCCGGCCGCCTCGCCGAGCGAGAGCACCTGTTCGACGACGCCCGCCGTGTCTGCGACCGGCGAGGTGTTCGCCATCGCGAAGACGGCCGTGTAGCCGCCGGCCGCAGCCGCGCGCGTGCCGGTCAGCACCGTCTCGGACTGCTCGTAGCCCGGCTCACGCAGGTGCGTATGCAGGTCGACGAGGCCGGGCAGCGCGATCAGTCCGTCGGCGTCCACGACCTCGGCACCGGCGGCCGAGACGGCGGTACCGATCTCGACGACCTCGCCCCCTTCGATCAGGATGTCGGCGCGCTCGCCGGTCGGCAGGCCAGCGCCCGCGATCAGATAGGAAGCCATCGCTAGTTCTCCTCGCCGGCCAACAACAGATACAACGCCGCCATGCGTACCGATACCCCGTTCGCGACCTGCTCGCGCACGGTCGACTGGGGCGCGTCCGCCGCGGCGGCGGAGATCTCGAGACCGCGGTTCATCGGGCCCGGATGCATGATGATCGTGTCGATCGAGAGCCGCGCGAGCCGCTCGTCGTCGAGCCCCCAGGTGCGCGAGTACTCGCGCTCGTTCGGGAAGAACGCGGCGTTCATGCGCTCGGCCTGGATGCGCAGCATCATCAGCACGTCGGGCACGCCCTCGTCGATCGCCGCGTCGAGGTCGTAGCCGATCGCGACGGGCCAGGTACTCGTGTCGACCGGCACGAGCGTCGGCGGCGCGACGAGCGTCACCTCGGCCCCGAGGGTCGAAAGCAGCCACACGTTCGAGCGGGCAACGCGCGAGTGCAGCACGTCACCGACGATCGTCACCGCGACGCCGTCGAGCGCTTTGCCGCGGCTCGCCGCGCCGTGCAGGCGGCGGCGCATCGTGAACGCGTCGAGCAGGGCCTGGGTCGGATGCTCGTGCGTGCCGTCGCCGGCGTTGAGCACGCCGGCCTCGATCCAGCCGCTTGTCGCGAGGGTGAACGGTGCGCCCGACGACTGGTGGCGGATCACGACGCCGTCGGCGCCCATCGCCTGCAGCGTCTGCGCGGTGTCCTTGAGGCTCTCGCCCTTGGAGACGCTCGACCCCTTCGCGCTGAAGTTGATGACGTCGGCCGAGAGGCGCTTCGCGGCCGCCTCGAATGAGATCCGGGTGCGGGTGGAGTCCTCGAAGAACAGGTTCACGACCGTCTTGCCGCGCAGCGTCGGCAGCTTCTTCACCTCGCGGTTCTGCACCTCCGCCATGTCCTCGGCGATGTCGAGGAGCCGGATCGCGTCGTCGCGAGCCAGGTCTTTGGTGGACAGCAGATGGCGCATCAGTGCGTGCCCCCCTCGATCGCCACGAACTCGTCGCCGTCGACCTCGTTGAGGTGGACGTTGATGCGCTCGTCGAGCGCCGACGGCAGGTTCTTCCCGACGAAGTCGGCCCGGATCGGCAGCGCACGGTGCCCGCGGTCGACGAGGGCGGCGAGTCGGACGACCGCCGGGCGCCCGACGTCGTTCAGCGCATCGAGCGCCGCGCGGATCGTACGACCCGAGAACAGCACGTCATCGACGAGGACCACCGTGGCGCGATCGATCGATGCGGGCAGTGACGTGCGGCCCGGTGTGCGGGTCCGCGTGTGGGCCAGGTCGTCGCGGTACATCGTGACGTCGAGGCTGCCCGCGAAGATGCTGCCGCCCGGCTCGATGCGCGCGATGTTCGCTGCGATGCGCTGCGCGAGCGTCACACCGCGGGTCGGAATGCCGAGGATCACCAGACCCTCGGTTCCCCGGTTCGACTCAAGGATCTCGTGCGAGATCCGAGTCAACGCCCGGGCGATGTCAGCCTCAGTCAGCACGATTCTCGTGCTCATGCGCCGACTCCCTTCTCCGCCTCACGGGACGGTCTTAAAGAGTGCCTACCGCACTAACCCTAACAGGGGCCGCCGTCACTCCCCGGCACGCTCGGCCGAGGCATCCGCCTCGTCGCGTGCCGTGGTCTGCGCGATCTTGGCCAGCAGCCCGTTGACGAAGCCCGCGGAGTCGTCGGTCGAGAGGGAGGTCGCCGCCTCCACCGCCTCGGAGATCGCGACGCCGGTCGGGACCTGCGGGTTGTACAGCAGCTCCCACACGCCGATGCGCAGGATCGCACGGTCGACGATCGGCATGCGCGCGAGGGTCCACCCCTGGGCGTACGTCTCGATCAGCTCGTCGATCTCGGCCCGGTTGTCGATCACGCCGTCGACGATCTCGCGGGCGTACAGCCAGGACGCCTCGCGTGCCGGCTCGTTCGCGGCGCGTTCCGCCTCGGTCGCGAGCGCTTGCGGGATCGGGATCTCGCGCAGATCGGCGACGTACAGGATGTCGAGGGCCCGCTTCCGGGCCTTCGTGCGAGCGCTCACTAGTCGTTCACGCGACCGAGGTAGTCGCCCGTGCGCGTGTCGACCTTGACCTTGGTGCCGGTCTCGAGGAACAGCGGCACCTGGATCTCGTAGCCGGTCTCGAGCGTCGCGGGCTTGGTGCCGGCGCTCGACCGATCGCCCTGCAGGCCGGGCTCGGTGTACGTCACCTCGAGAATGACCGACGCGGGCAGTTCGACGTAGAGCGGGTTGCCGTTGTTCATCGCGATCGTCGCGATCTGGTTCTCGAGCATGTAGTTCGCGGCGTCGCCGACGGTGGCGGCCGGAACGTTGATCTGGTCGTAGTCGGTCTGGTCCATGAACACGAAGGAGTCGCCGTCGTTGTACAGGTACTGGTAGTCGCGGCGGTCGACGGTCTCGATGTCGATCTTGGTGCCCGAGTTGTAGGTCTTGTCGACGACCTTGCCCGTGACGACGTTCTTCATCTTCGTGCGGACGAACGCGCCGCCCTTGCCCGGCTTGACGTGCTGGAACTCGACGATGCTCCAGAGCTGGCCGTCGATGTTGAGGACGACGCCGTTCTTGATGTCAGCGGTAGATGCCATGGGTGGATCCGTTCAATGTGTCGATCAGTAAGCGCTGTGCGAATGGGAAGCTGCGGGGCCGGGCCGCGAGGCGGCGAAAAGTGGCCTTCGTCGATTCTATCAGCGGGCCAGTTGGGCGACGGCGAGGCGGTACGAGTCGAAGCCGAAGCCTGCGATGACGCCGGTCGCGACGGCCGAGATGACGCTCGTATGCCGAAACTCCTCGCGGGCGTGCGGGTTGGAGATGTGTACTTCGATCAGCGGCACGCCCGACGAGGTCACGTACTGCACGGCGTCGTGGACGGCGATCGAGTAGTGGGTCCAGGCTCCGGCGTTCAGCACCACCGGCGACTTCTGCTGGGCGGCAGCGTGCAGCCAGCCGAGCAGTTCGCCCTCGTGGTCGGTCTGGCGCACCTCGATCGTCGCGCCGAGCGGTGCGGCATCGGCCTCGAGCAGGCTGCGCAGATCATCGAGCGTCTCGCGGCCGTAGATCTCCGGCTCGCGAGTACCGAGCGTGCCGAGGTTCGGGCCGTTGAGGACGAGGATGTGCGTCACGTTCGCAACCCTACTTGCTACCGCCAGGCGGAGAGCCGTGGCACTTGCGACGTGCAGACGGTGTCGGCGGTCTCGTCCGCGGGGCGCTCATAGACGGCGACGGAACCGCTCTCAGGAGCGGTCGTGCACGCGGCCATCGGCGGAACGGCACGGTTCCAGGTGACCGTGGGCAGCGGCACACAGCCTTGCGTCGACGTCGGCCGGGGCGCGAGCGCGGCGAGGGGCGCCGGCGCCGACGGTGCACCGAACGCGGGAAGCCTCCCGGGCGCCGGGCCGCCGCTCGCGGTGTAGCTGCCGTCGGCGGAGGTCTCGAGGCCGGTGAGGAACCAGGTGCCGCCGTCGGTCGTGCCGAACGTCACGCAGTCACGCCCCAGCGCCTGCTGAGCGGTTGCGATCGTGTCCATCTGGGCGACGGCCGTATGGTCCTGGTACAGCGCGTCGCAGATCGCAATCGGATCCACGCGCGTTGCCGTCTCCCCGCCGCCCGCACTCGCGCCGGCCGACCAGCCGAACGACTGGTTGCCGTCCGCGTCATAGCACTGCACGGCGGTCACCGCCGGTGCAGTCGGCGCCGGGGACGGTTGCGGCAGCAGATCGGCGTTCAGCCGCCCCGTGCCCACCAGGGCGATGACGAGCGCGACCGCTGCCGCGATGCCGCCCCACACGGCGATCGTCCGGGTACGGGTGGACGAGCGCGTGGCCATGCGTCGACCGTACTGCCGACCGCCGTGATCAGGCGCCGATCTCCTGATAGGCGGCGAAGAGCAGTGACTCGTCAGGCCCCCGCAGCACAGTCGGGCGCGCGAGGTCGTCGAGCACGATGAAACGCATCAACGCGCCGCGCGCCTTCTTGTCGCGGCGCATGGTCGCGAGCAGCGTCTGCCAGCGGCCGACCGGGTAGGTGGTCGGGAGCGTGAGGGACTCGAGGATGTTGCGATGCCGCTCGACGACCGCGTCCGGCAGCCGGCCGGCGAGCCGCGACAGCTCTGCGGCGAACACCATGCCGACGGAGACCGCGGCGCCGTGCCGCCACTGGTAGCGCTCGGCGTGCTCGATCGCGTGCCCGAGCGTGTGACCGTAGTTGAGGATCTCGCGCAGGCCGGATTCCTTGAAGTCCTGGCCGACCACGCGGGCCTTGAGCGCGATCGAGAGCTCGACGACGCGGCGGAACTCCGCGCTGGAAGCATCCGTCGCCCGATCCACGTCGGCCTCGACGATGTCGAGGATCTCGGGCTCGGCGATGAAGCCGCACTTCACGATCTCGGCGAAGCCCGCGAGCACGTCGTTGCGCGGCAGGCTCGAGATGGTGTCGAGGTCGGCCACGACGGCGGACGGCGCATAGAACGCGCCGACCAGGTTCTTGCCCTCTGCCGTGTTGACACCGGTCTTGCCCCCGACGGAGGCATCGACCATTCCGAGCACCGTCGTCGGCACCTGGATGAGCTTGACACCGCGCAGCCAGGTCGCCGCGACGAAGCCGGCGAGATCCGTGACCGCGCCGCCCCCGAAGCCGATCACCGCGTCGGATCGGGTGAAGTCGGCCTGACCGAGGATCTGCCAGCAGAAGGTTGCGACTTCGATCCGCTTGGCCGGCTCGCCGTCCGGCACCTCGGCGAGCAGCACCTGATAGTGGTCCTGCAGAGTCGCCCGCAGCTCCCCCGCGGCGGCAGCGAGCGTCGGCGGGTGCACGATGAGCACCTTCGCGACGTCGGCGCCGAGCTGATCGGCGAGGTCGTTCCTCAGGCCGTAGCCGACCCGCACCGTGTACGGGTCGAGCCCGAGCACCTCGATCTCGGTGATGTCGTTGCTGCTCATTACTCCGAGAACTCCCCCGCTGAGTGAATCCAATCCGCCAATTCCTGCGCAATCTGAGTCCGCGGGCGGTTCGCGGTCTCGATACGGCGATCAGCGAGGCGCTCGTACAACGGGCGCCGCGCGGCGACGAGGGCCTTCCACGACTCGATGTCGGGCGCGAGCGGGCGCTTGCCGTCGATCTTGATGCGCCCCTCGACGGATTCCGCGTCGACGTCGAGCAGCACCACCACGTGGCGTTCGAGATCGTGCTGCGTATCGGCGTCGAGCACGGCGCCGCCTCCGAACGAGACGATCGCGTCCTGCGCGAGCGCCTCCACGACCGCCGCGCGCTCGAGCCGCCGGAAATACGGCTCGCCGTGCTCGGCGAAGATCTCGGTGATCGCGCCATGGTCGCGCACCACGATGGCGTCGGTGTCGACGAAGTCCATCTCGAGCAGCTTCGCCAGCTTCTTGCCCACCTTGGACTTGCCCGCGGCAGGGGGGCCGATGAGAACGATCGCCACGGCTACGCCTGCGCAGCGCCCGCGCGGGTGCCGACCGGGCGCGCGACAGCGGTACGCAGCGTCGCGGGAATGGCGGCGAGGTACGCATCGAGGTTCCGCTTGGTCTCGGCAAGGGAGTCGCCGCCGAACTTCTCGAGCACGGCGTCGGCGAGCACGAGCGCCACCATCGCCTCCGCGACGACGCCGGCGGCCGGAACGGCGGACACGTCGGAGCGCTGGTGGTGCGCGGGCGCCTCCTCGCCGGTCGTGACATCGATCGAGCGGAGCGCGTGCGGGATGGTCGCGATGGGCTTCATGCCGGCGCGGACGCGCAGCACGGTGCCGGTCGACATGCCGCCTTCGGTGCCGCCCGCGCGGTCGCTGGTGCGCTCGATCAGCCCGTCATGCGGCACGAGCTCGTCGTGGGCCTGCGAGCCACGACGTCGAGTCGTCTCGAAGCCGTCGCCGATCTCGACGCCCTTGATCGCCTGAATGCTCATCAGGGCCTGCGCGAGACGGCCGTCGAGCTTGCGGTCCCACTGAACGTGCGAGCCAAGACCAGCGGGCACGCCGTAGGCGAGGACCTCGACGACCCCACCGAGCGTGTCGCCTTCCTTGTGGGCGGCATCGACCTCGGCCACCATCAGCGCGCTCGTGGCCGCATCGAAGCAGCGCAGCGGGTCGGCGTCGAGTATCGCCACGTCGGCCGGCAGCGGAAGGCGCGTGCCGTCGGGAACGCGGACGGGGCCGATGGAGAGCGTGTGCGCAACCGTCTCGATGCCGAGCTCGCGCAGGAACGACTTCGCGATGGCGCCGAGCGCCACGCGGGCCGCGGTCTCGCGTGCACTCGCCCGCTCGAGCACGGGACGCGCCTCGTCGAAACCGTATTTCTGCATTCCGACCAGGTCGGCGTGGCCCGGGCGCGGCCTGGTGAGCGGCGCGCCGCGGCCGCTGTCGAGGACACTGGGGTCGACCGGCTCGGCGCTCATGACGTCGACCCACTTAGGCCACTCGGTGTTGCCGATGCGCAGCGCGATGGGGCTGCCCATGCTGAACCCATGGCGCACACCGCCCGACAGCGTGAGCTCGTCCTGCTCGAACTTCATCCGAGCGCCGCGGCCATAGCCGAGCTTCCGGCGTGCCAGATCGCCCTGGATGTCGTCGAGCTTCACGGGAACTCCGGCCGGCAGGCCCTCGAGCATGGCGATCAGTTCAGGTCCGTGCGATTCCCCTGCGGTGAGCCAACGAAGCATGGGGCCAGTCTATTTGCCGCCGCGGCTCCAGCCCGTCGCCGGTGGGCAGCAGGGCATGCAGGGAGTGCCTAGTGGCCGTCGCGCGGGCGGCCGTCTGCGCCGAGGCCCACGGCCGCGAGCATGGCCGCCAGCACGGATGCCTCGTCGGCGAGCGGTGCGAACGGATCGCCCCCGGCGAAGATCCGTACCTGCAGCAGGGCCTGATGCACGAGCATCGCGAGTCCGCCGAGGACCGTGCCGCCGGCATCCGCCCATGCGGCGCCCAGCTGCGTCGGCCACGGTTCGTACGCGACGTCGAGCAGTGGAGCATGTGCGCGCAGCGCAGCGTCGAATGTGATCGGGACCTCGGCTCCGCCCGGCAGGGTGCTCACGACGAGGTCCGTCGGCTCGTCGGCGTGGGGCTCATCGAAGGCGCCGATCGAGAACGTCAGCCCGACCGCCGCTGCGAGCGGGCGCAGCGACTCGGCGCGCTGCGGCGTGCGCACGCTCACCTGCACGCTCTCTGCTCCGAGCTCCCCCGCTGCGACGATTGCGGAGGCCGCCGTCGCTCCCCCGCCGAGCACGTGAACGTGGCGAACGGTCTCGACTCCGACCGCGTTCAGCGCACGCACGATGCCGGGCACGTCGGTGTTGAAACCGGAGCGGTGAACGGCGTCGCCGCCCCACTCGAACAGCACCGTGTTGACGGCGCCCGTGAGAGATCCGATGCGGTCGACCTGGTCGAGCAGCGGCTGGATCGTCTGTTTCAGCGGCATGGTCAGCGAAAGCCCGCGCCACGACGCGTCCCTCGACTCGATGAACGGGGCGAGCGCCTGGTCGTCGATCTCGACGCGCTCGTACGCCCACGGCAGTCCGAGGACCTCATACGCGGCGAGGTGCAGTTCGGGCGACTTCGAGTGCGAGATCGGCGAGCCGAGAACGGCCAGCCTGGTCGCGGTGTCGAGCCGGCTCACTTGCAGTAGCTCGCATTCCCGGATTCGCGACACCAGGCCTGCAGCTTCGCGACGTTCGCGTTCTGCTCGGCCCCGGTCATGGCGAAGGCCGTCTGGCCGGTCTTGAGGTTGACGACCGTGAAATAGAGATACGTGCCCTGGGGGTGCAGCGCGGCGGACAGAGCAGCAGACCCGGGGTTGCTGATCGGGCCGGGCGTGAGGCCCTTGTGCACATAGGTGTTGTAGAGGTTCTTCGCGTTGGCGCGATCGGCGTCGCTGGTCCACACCGACCCCGTCTTGCCGGTTCCGTACACGACCGTCGCGTCGGACTGCAGCGGCATTCCGGCCCTCAGCCGATTGTCGAAGACGCCCGCGATGAGCGGCAGATCACTCGGGTCCGGCCCGGCTTCCTTCTGCACGATCGACGCGAGGATCAGGGTGTTCCAGAGTTGCGTGTCCGAGATGCCGAGGTCGGTGAACTGCTGCTTCGCGCGGCTGACGAGGGTGGTCAGCAACTGCTGCGCCGAGATTCCCGGATCGAGGGTGTAGGTCGCGGGGTACAGGAATCCCTCGAGAGTCTTCGCGTGCGCGGGCAGCCCGAACGCAGACGGATTCTTGGCCGCCGCCTGCAGCTGGGCGAGCGGGATGTCGGTGGCCGTCGCGGCGTTCTTGAGAATCGTGGTCTCGGTGTCGCCCTCGCGGATCAGCAGGGTATGCGCGACGCGGGAAGACGGATCCTGGAGCAGCGCCAGCGCGCTCGCAGCGCTCATATGGCCGCGCAGGCGGTACACGCCGGGCTGGAAGACCGGGTCGGGCCGGGTCTGCAGCAGCAGTTGGTAGAAGGCCTGCGGCGTCCGGGTGACGCCCGCCTTAGCGAGCGTGGCGGCGATGGTGTCGCCGGTATCGCCCTGCTTGATGGTGACGTCGACACTTCCGGAACCGTTGCCGGTCCAGTCCGTGGGTGCGGGGTGGAGCTTCGCGGCGATCGCCTTCACCTGCGGCTGGAAGGTGTTCCACGCAAACAGTCCGCCGCCGCCGATCATCGCCAGGATGACGACCGTCGCCAGGATCCAGGTGAGCGCGCGCCGACCGCCTCTACGCCGGCGCGGCGGTGTCGGGCCCCGCGGCGGCTGCTCGCCGCCGCCGTCCGGTGCCGGGCTCAGCCAGTGGCGGAACTCGGGCTCGCTCGCCTCGACCGGCTGCGCGATCTCCGGCTCGGGGGCCTCGGCGCGGTGCACGATCGCGGGCTCGCGCGCCGGCCGTGTTTCCGGGGCCTGGCGCGCCTCGCGCTCGCGGGCTTCGCGCTCGCGGGCTTCGCGACGCGTCATGGGTGGCGGCTGCACCGGCTGCCGCGGCTCGGCGTCGGGAAGCGAGTCGGAACTCACGTGGGGAGTGCTCCTTCGGGTGACGGAGCGCTCGGCGGCGTAATCGGGACACCGGCCGGGCGGCCGCTTGACCGCTCGGCATCGAGCGCGTGCTGCAGGATCACCGCAGCCGCAGACTGGTCTACCACGGAACGCGACTTCTTCGAATTCTTGCCCGACGCCCGCAGGGCGCTCGTCGCCGTGACGGTCGACAGCCGCTCGTCGACGAGGCGCACCGGAACGGAGACCGCGGCGGCCAGGCGCTCGGCGAACTCGACAGCGTCTTCCGTGCTCGCCGTACGGCGGCCGGACAGAGCGAGCGGCAGCCCGGCGATGAGCTCGATCGCCTCATGCTCCACTGCGAGGGCCACGATTCGCGCCACATCCGAACCGTCGTCGCTGCGCCTCACCGTCTCGAGCGGCGAGGCGAGGAATCCGGACGCATCTGATCGGCTTACGCCGATCCGGACTGTGCCGACGTCGATGCCGAGACGGGTGCCGGGACGCACGGAACCTACTTCGCCAGTGCGTCCGCGACGGCGGCGAGAGCTGCGGGAACGGCAGCCGTGTCGCTTCCACCGCCCTGCGCGAGATCGTCCTTACCGCCGCCGCGCCCACCGAGCACGCCGGCGGCGACACTGACAAGCGCGCCGGCCCGAACGCCCGCGTCACGCGCGGCCTGGTTCGTCGCGACGATGATGAGCGGTCGGTCCGACACGGTCGCGGTCAGGGCCACCACGGCAGCGTCACTGCCGAGTCGCTCACGCACGCCCATCGCGAGCTGGCGCAGCTCGTCACCAGAACGCAGCTCCCCAGCGTTCTGCGCGACGAGGGTGACAGCACCGGCGCGTGCGGCAGCCTGAACAAGCGACGGCACCTTCTCGAGCAGCTGCTTCGCCTCGTACTGCGCGATCTTCTTCTCGGCGGCCTTGAGGTTCGCGACGAGTTCGGAGATGCGCTCGGGCAGCTTCTCGCGGGGCGTCTTCAAATTCGAGGTGAGCTCGGTGACGATCGCGCGCTCGGCGGAGAGGTCGCGGAAAGCCTCGATGCCCACGAGCGACTCGACACGGCGATTCGTAGACCCGACGGATGACTCGCCGATCAGGTTGATCATGCCGATCTCGGAGCTGCCCGCCACGTGCGTTCCACCGCAGAGCTCGCGGCTCCACGGGCCGCCGATCTCGACCATGCGCACGGTGTCGCCGTACTTCTCGCCGAACAGCGCCATCGCGCCGAGCTCTTTGGCGTCCGCCAGAGACATCACCCGCGTCGTCACTTCGAGGTTCTCCCGAATGGCGTTGTTCGAGATCTCCTCGAGCTCAGTGCGGGTCTCATGCGACAGCGGCTTGTTCCACGAGAAGTCGAGGCGCAGGTAGCCGGCCTTGTTGTACGAGCCGGACTGGTGCGCGTTCGGCCCGAGCAGCTGACGCAATGCCGCGTGCACGACGTGCGTGCCGGAATGCGCCTGGTTCGCTCCGCGACGATAGTCGGGATCGACGATGCTCGTCGCCCGGGACCCGACGCCGGCTTCACCGACGGACACGCGCACCGTGTGACTTGTGAGCCCCGCGACGGGCTTCTGCACGTCGAGCACCTCGAGTTCGTACCCGGGCCCCACGATCACGCCCTGGTCGGCGTCCTGACCGCCGGACTCGGCATACAGCGCGGTCTCCTTGAGGATCACCTCGGCGATCTGACCCTCGGTCGCACGGTCTACAGAAACGCCGTCGACGATGATGCCGAGGATCTCGGAATCCGTCGTGAGGTCGGTGTAGCCGGTGAAGACGGTCTCGCCGAGCGTGCGGAATCGGCTGTAGACCGTCAGATCCGCGATCGCGCCCTTCTTCGCCTTGGCGTCAGCCTTGGCGCGGTCGCGCTGCTCCTTCATGAGCGTGTCGAACGCGGTCCGGTCGACGGACAGACCCGCTTCGTCGGCGATCTCGAGCGTCAAGTCGATCGGGAAGCCCCAGGTGTCGTGCAACAGGAACGCGGTGTCGCCGGCGAGCTGTGCTCTACCCGACGCCTTGGTCTCGGCGACCGCGGTGTCGAGGATGGTAGTGCCCCCCGCGAGAGTGCGCAGGAACGTCTCCTCCTCGGCATACGCCGCATGCGAGATGCGCGCGAAATCGGTCTCGACCTCGGGGTACGCCGACTTCATGGCGTCGCGGCTCGCGGTGAACAGCTCAGGGAACACTGTCGTATCGACGCCCATCAGCCGCATCGCACGCACCGTGCGGCGCAGCAGGCGGCGCAGGATGTACCCGCGGCCGTCATTGCTGGGCGTGACGCCGTCGCTGATGAGCATCAAGGATGAGCGCACGTGGTCGGCGACGACGCGCAAGCGCACGTCGTCTTCGTGGCTCGCACCGTAGCGCTTGCCGGCGATCGCCGCGGCACGATCGAGGACCGGGCGCACCTGATCGGTCTCGTACATGTTCTCGACGCCCTGCTTGATGAACGCGATGCGCTCGAGGCCGGCGCCCGTGTCGATGTTCTTCCGCGGCAGCTCGCCGACCACCGTGAAGTCGTACTTCGACTGCACGTCCTTGATCAGGTACTGCATGAAGACGAGGTTCCAGATCTCGACGTAGCGGTCGTCGTCGGTGGCAGGGCCGCCATCGACACCGTACTTCGGGCCGCGGTCGAAGAAGATCTCGGAGCAGGGTCCGGCGGGGCCCGCCTGGCCCGTGGACCAGTAGTTGGTGTCCTTGCCTAGTCGCTGAATGCGGTCAGCGGATGCTCCGACCTTCAGCCAGCCGTCGATCGCCTCTTCGTCGTCCTCATAGACGGTGAACCAGAGATCCCTCTCGTCGAAGCCGAGGCCGCCATCGCCCTCGGGAGTCATCAGCAGGTCCCAGGCGTACTGGATCGCCTCCTGCTTGAAGTAGTCGCCAAATGACCAGTTGCCGAGCATCTGGAAGAACGTGCCGTGGCGCGGCGTCTTGCCGACCTCTTCGATGTCGAGTGTGCGGATGCACTTCTGCACGTCGGCGACGCGAGGGTACGGAGCCGGCACGACACCCGTCAGGTACGGCACCCACGGCACCATCCCGGCGATCGTGAACATTAGCGACGGGTCATCGCTGATGAGCGACGCGGACGGGACGATGGTGTGATCGCGCTGCGCGAAGAAGTCGAGGAAACGACGGTGGATCTCAGAAGTGAGCATCGAGAGACAGTTCTACCTTGTCAGTGGGTGTTCGGCGCCGGTCAGTTGCTGCTGGTGTGAAGCTCAGCCTCGCGGGAGTGATACCCGTCGGCGACGGCTGCACCGAAATCACGAGCCTTCGCCTCGAAGCCGGAGAAGAGCCGCTGACCCTGTTCTGACCGGTTGAACTGATGGGCTGCAACGAACCCGACGGCGATGCCGACGACGAAGGCGAAGAAGGTCTTCATGAAAGAGCTCCGTTAGGTGACCAGATTAAAGCCGAAGAGCGGACGCCAGAAAAGGCATCCGCTCTCCAGGGTATATGGCCGGGTAACAGCGTCGGTCACCAGCGACCTCTTGTCGAGTGCCGCCGCTTCGGCGGCATGGGCTACGCAGACCTAGCGACCTCTTGTCGAGTGCCGCCGCTTCGGCGGCATGGGCTACGCAGACCTAGCGACCTCTTGTCGAGTGCCGCCGCTTCGGCGGCACGGGCTACGCAGCCCTAGCGGGCCGCGTAGTACTCGACCACGAGCTGGGTCTCGCACTGCACCGGGACCTCGGCGCGCTTGGGGGCGCGGATGAGGCGCGCCTGCAGCTTGTCGATCTCGACCTCGAGGTAGCCCGGGATCTTGGGCAGCACGTCGAGGTGACCACCGGCGGCGGCGACCTGGAACGGCTCAGTGCCCTCGGACTTGGCCTTGACGTGGATGAGCTGGCCCGGCTTCACCTTGAACGACGGGCGGTCGACGATCTTGCCGTCGACGAGGATGTGGCGGTGGGTCACGAACTGGCGGGCCTGCGAAGTGGTGCGGGCGAAGCCGGCGCGCAGCACCAGCGCGTCAAGGCGCGTCTCGAGCAGTTCGACCAGGTTGTCACCGGTCATGCCGGCCCGACGGTGGGCCTCGTTGAAGGCGATGCGGAGCTGCTTCTCGCCGAGGTCGTACTGGGCGCGAAGACGCTGCTTCTCACGCAGACGGACGGCGTAGTCGCTGTCGGCCTTGCGCTTGGTGCGGCCGTGCTCACCCGGGGCATAGGGGCGCTTCTCAAGGTAGCGCGCGGCCTTCGGGGTGAGCGGAATACCGAGGGCACGGGAGAGACGGGTCTTGCTACGTGACTGTGAGGACACGCGTTTCCTTTCGATTCTGTGATCTCCGCTGAGGAGCGCGTGCTTCGACAAGCACGTGAACCGGCTCTGTATGAACCGGTCATCGTCTAATGGGACTGTGGCATCTGAACTGACACCCGGTTGCGAGGGCAACCCCCCAATGTTACCAGAGTCAGGGGCGCCGGATGATCCGCTTCAACTTCTCCCACCGGGTTGCGATGTCGCGCTCGTTGCCGTGGTCGGTGGGCTGGTAGTACTCGACGTTCTTCAGAGCGTCCGGCAGGTACTGCTGCGCGACGACGCCGAGCTCGTCGTCATGCGGGTACTGGTAGCCCTTGCCGTGGCCGAGCTTCTTGGCCCCGGCATAGTGCGCGTCACGCAGGTGCTTCGGCACCCGGCCGGCGCGGCCCGCGCGCACATCGGCAAGTGCCGCGTCGAGCGCCATGTAGGCGGCGTTCGACTTGGGCGCCGTCGCGAGGTGCACGGTCGCCTGCGCGAGCGGGATGCGGCCTTCGGGCATACCGATGTACTGCACCGCATCGGCCGCCGCGACGGCGACGCCCAGCGCGGTCGGGTCGGCCATGCCGATGTCTTCGGAAGCGGAGATGATCAGGCGCCGCGCGATGAATCGCGGGTCCTCCCCCGCCTCGATCATGCGCGCGAGGTAGAGCAGCGCAGCGTCGGCGTCTGAGCCCCTGATCGACTTGATGAACGCGCTGATGACGTCGTAGTGCTCATCGCCGTCGCGGTCGTAACGCAGCAGGGCGCGGTCGACGGCGCGCGACACCAGCTCGGCCGTGATCGTGGTCGTCTGCTCGCTGTCGGCAGTGATCGACGCCGCCTCGAGCGAGGTGAGTGCGCGGCGCGCGTCGCCCGAAGCCAGCTGGATCAGTGCTGTACGGGCCTCTGCCTCGAGCTCGAAGCGGCCCGCTAGACCCCGCTCGTCAGCGACCGCGCGATCGACCAGCACCCCGAGATCATCGTCGGTGAGCGGCTCGAGGGTGAGGAGCAGCGAGCGGGATAGCAGTGGTGAGATGACGGAGAACGACGGATTCTCGGTCGTCGCAGCCACGAGGATGACCCAGCCGTTCTCGACCCCGGGCAGCAGCGCGTCTTGCTGCGCCTTCGTGAAGCGATGGATCTCGTCGAGGAAGAGGACGGTCGAGATGCCGTAGAGATCGCGATTGGACAGGGCCTCGTCCATCACCTGGCGTACGTCGCGCACGCCAGCGCTGACGGCCGACAGTTCGACGAAGCGCCGCCCGGACGAGTGCGCGATGACCTGCGCGAGCGTCGTCTTGCCCGTGCCCGGCGGCCCCCAGAGGATCACTGAGACCGAGCCGCGCTCACCGGTCTTGTCATTGGCGAGTGCGACGAGAGGCGAGCCCTGCTTGAGCAGCTGCCGTTGCCCCGCGACCTCGTCGAGCGACTTGGGCCGCATGCGCACCGCGAGCGGGACCGCGCCGCTGCGCAAGCCCGCCCGCGTGTCCGTCATGCGAACAAGTCTACGAGTGTCCGACGACACGCGTCACCGCACGCATCAGCCGTCCCGCTAAAGTGCGACCCGACACGTCTTGAAAGGATCCGCCGCGTGCCCTCGAAGAACGACCGCGAAGCCCGCCTCGCCCGAGAGCGTCTGCGCTCCTACCAGGCGCGTCAGACAGTGCATGAGAGAGGCGCGAAGCGCAGGCGGCGCGACAACCTGATCGCTGGAATCGCGATCGTCGTGGTCGCGGCGGCGGCAGTCGGCCTGCAGCTCACGTATTTCGGCGCGGGTCCGGGCAAGCCCGTCGCCAAGGCCACGCCGACCTCGACGGCCACGCCGACGCCGACCGCCACGCCGACGCCGACCGCCACGGCGGCGAACCAGGGTGACGTGCCGTCGAAGTCGATCGCCGCGGGTCGCAACTGGACGGGCACGCTGACGCTGAACAAGAACATCAACCTGGGCGTCACACTCGACGGCAAGGCGGCGCCCCAGGCGGTCTCGTCGACGATCAGCCTCATCCGCAAGGGCTGGTACACGGGGACGGTCTGCCACCGGCTCACGACGTCCTCCGACTTCAAGGTGCTGCAGTGCGGCGGCGCGAAGACCGTCTCGGCCGGCCCCACCGGCGGCCCCGGCTACAGCTACGGGCCGATCGAGAACGCGCCGTCGAACAACGTCTATAAGAAGGGCGTCATCGCCATGGCCCGCCAGTCGGACAACGCCTACAGCAACGGCAGCCAGTTCTTCATCGTCTACGGCGACACGACGATCCCCGCAGACTCGGCCGGCGGCTACACCGTGATCGGCCAGGTGACGAGCGGGCTCGACACCATGATCAGCGACATCGCTTCGAAGGGCTCCGACAACAGCAACAGCTCCGGCGATGGTGTCCCGAAGGTCGCGACGACGATCACGGCGTTCACGATCAAGTAGGGGGCCGCGGCGCTCGCGGCGTGCAATAGGCTGACGACCGAGTGTCAGCATCGGCCTATCCCTCGGCCGATCCGTGAGCAAGGTGGAGCATCTTGTCCGATTCCGAACAGCAACCCTGGGGCCGTGTCGCCGAGGACGGCACCGTATTCGTGCGCGAGGGCGATGGTGAGCGCGCGGTCGGTGAGTTCCCCGGCGCAACCCCCGAGGAAGCTCTGGCGTACTACGAGCGCAAGTTCGCCGACCTCGCAGGCCAGGTGTCGATTCTTGAGCAGCGTGCGCGGCGTGGCGCACCCGCGAGCGACATCGCCAAGTCCGTTGCGACGCTGAAGGCCAGCATCGTCGGTGCCAGCGCTGTCGGCGACCTCGCATCCCTCGAGACACGCCTCGACCGGCTCGGTGGCGCCGTCGAGGAGCTGACGGAGCAGCAGTCCGCCGAGGCGAAGGCGGCCGTCGAAGAGGCTCTCTCAGTACGTGAGCAGATCGTCGTCGAGGTCGAGACCCTCGCCGCCGAAGACCCGGCGAAGACGCAGTGGAAGCGCACCAGCGCCCAGCTCGACGAGCTCTTCGCCCGGTGGCAGCAGCACCAGAAAGACGGCCCGCGTCTTCCTAAGAACGAGGCGAACGAACTCTGGAAGCGGTTTCGCGCGGCGCGCTCGGTCATCGAGCGCAACCGGAAGGCGTTCTTCGCGGAGCTCGACTCGCAGCACCGTGGTGCGCGCTCGACGAAGACTGCTCTGATCGAGCGGGCCGAGGCCCTCGTGCCGCGCGGCGTCGACGGCATCCCCCAGTACCGCGAACTGCTCGACGAATGGAAGCGCGCGGGCCGGGCAGGCAAGCGTGATGACGATGCGCTCTGGGCGCGCTTCAAGGCGGCGGGCGACGAGATCTACGCGGCGAAGGCGCAGGCGGATGCTTTCGAGAACGTGGAGTACTCCGCCAACCTCGAGGCGAAGCTCGCTCTGCTCGCCGAAGCAGAGCCGCTCGCCAACGAGACGAACCGCGACACGGCGAAGGCGAAGCTGCTCGAGATTCAGCGCCGCTGGGACGAGATCGGTCGCGTCCCCCGCGAGCAGGTGCGCGTCATCGAGGACCGACTGCGACGCGTCGAGACGGCCGTGCGGAAGCTCGACGAGGAGCACTGGCGCACCAACAATCCCGAGAAGCAGGCGCGTAGCGCCGGCCTGGCCGCTCAGCTCACCGAGGCGATCGAGCGACTCGAGGCCGAGCTCGCCGACGCGCAGGCATCGGGCGACTCGAAGGGCGCAGCCGAAGCGCAGGAGGCGATCGACGCACGCAGAGCGTGGCTGAACGCGCTGCGCTAATGCGAGGTTATCCACAGGGCATCCCGGTTTGACCCCGGGGCGCCCTGTGGTTCTGCCAGCATCCGTTCATGCGTTTCTCCGCCGTGCTCACTCGGCTCGATCTGCCCGTCGCGGAGCTGTCGGCGCTGCGGCTCGATGGTGAGGCGTTCGCGCTCGACGAGGCCGTGATCGCCGTCGATGAGCCCGAGCTGGCCGAGAACCGGGCGCTGGCGCTCGCCGGCGTGCTCGACGAGCGCATGACGGCCGAACTCGACACCGCTCTCTGGGTTTACGGATGCCTCGACGGGCCGCCGCGGGTCCACACCGCCTCCATCGGCAAGATCGCGCGAGGCCGACTGCTGTCGACCACGCGAGTGAGCCTCCGCGAGACGACGGTGCCCGATGACGAGCTCGTGCAACTCGGCGGCATACGTGTGACGGGGCGTGCGCGCACTCTCGTCGACGTAGCGTTGCTCGAGAGCGTCTCGACCACCAGAGTTGTGGCCGCGCAGCTGCTCTGCCGCTCCCCCGACGTCGTGCCGGCGGCGCTGACCATCGCGGTGCACCTCGGTCGCACGCCGGGCAAGCTGCGCGCCCTCGAGCGGATCCGCGAGTGGGCCGCCTCGGCTGCGCTGAGCGCTACCCGCCGCTGACGCGGTAGACGTCGTAGACGGCCTCGATGCGCCGCACAGCGTTGAGCACGCGGTCCAGGTGCGTGGTGTCGCCCATCTCGAAGACGTACCGCGAGATGGCGAGCCGCTCCTGCGAGGTCGAGACCGTCGCAGACAGGATGTTGACGTGGTGCTCAGACAGCACGCGGGTGATGTCGGAGAGCAATCCGGAGCGATCGAGCGCCTCGACCTGGATCTGCACCAGGAAGACGCCCTTGTTCTCCTCCGCCCACTCGACCTCGATCATGCGGTCGGTGTGGGTCATCAGTTCGGCCACATTGTGGCAGTCGGCCTGATGCACGGAGACGCCGGACCCGCGCGTGATGAAGCCGACGATGCGGTCGCCCGGCACCGGGGTGCAGCACTTCGCGAGCTTCACGAGGATGTCGGGTGCGCCGCGAACCAGCACGCCGGAGTCGCTGGACGTACGCGACCGGCTGCCGCGCACCGTCGGCGGTACGTCTGTGACCGGACTCTCGGTCTCGGTCTGCAGCCCGGCGACGAGCTTCTCGAGCACCGACTGCGTGGAGACGTGCCCTTCGCCGACGGCCGCGTAAAGGGCCTCGACGCCGTCGAGGTGCAGCGTCGTCGCGACGTCGGTCAGCGACTCCGAGCTCATGAGGCGCGTCAGCGGCAGGTTCTGCTTGCGCATCGCCCGCGCGATCGCGTCCTTGCCCTGCTCGATCGCCTCGTCGCGTCGCTCCTTCGTGAACCACTGCCGGATCTTGCTGCGCGCCCGCGGGCTCTGGACGAAGTTCAGCCAGTCCTGGCTCGGACCCGCATCGGGGTTCTTCGACGTGAACACCTCGACGACGTCGCCGGTGCCCAACTGCGAGTCGAGCGGTACGAGCCGCCCGTTGACCTTCGCGCCCATGGTGCGATGGCCGACCTCGGTATGCACGGCATAGGCGAAGTCGACCGGAGTGGCGCCCTGCGGCAGGCCGATGACCTTGCCCTTCGGGGTGAAGACGTAGACCTCTTTCGCGCCGATCTCGTACCGCAGCGAGTCGAGGAACTCGCTCGGGTCCTCGGTCTCGGCCTGCCAGTCGGTGATGTGCGCGAGCCAGGTGAAGTCGGCGTCGACGGGCGACTTGTCCTGCTTGCCGCCGTTGACGCGCTCCTTGTACTTGAAGTGCGCCGCGACGCCGTACTCGGCGCGCTGGTGCATCTCCTCCGTGCGGATCTGGATCTCGACCGCGCGGCCGCTCGGCCCGATCACGGTCGTATGCAGGGACTGGTACAGGTTGTACTTCGGGGTGGCGATGTAGTCCTTGAAGCGGCCCGGCATCGGCGTCCACCGGGCATGGATCTGACCGAGCACCGCGTAGCAGTCGCGCACCGTGTTGACGAGCACGCGGATGCCGACGAGGTCATAGATCTCGTCGAACTCACGCCCCCGGACCACCATCTTCTGGTAGATCGAGTAGTACTGCTTCGGGCGCCCGACGACCTTGCCGCGAATGCGCGCGGCCTTGAGATCTTCATCGATCGCGGCGATGACCTGCTGCACGACCCGCTCGCGCTCGGGCGAGCGCTGCTTCACGAGGTTCTCGATCTCGACGTACAGCTTGGGCTGCAGTACGGCGAAGCTGAGGTCCTCGAGCTCGGACTTGATCGTCTGGATGCCGAGGCGATGCGCGAGCGGCGCGTAGATCTCGAGGGTCTCCTTCGCCTTGCGCTCGGCGTTCGCGGTCGGCATGAAGCCCCACGTGCGTGCGTTGTGCAGGCGGTCGGCGAGCTTGATGACCAGGACACGGATGTCTTTGGACATCGCGATGATCATCTTCCGCACGGTCTCTGCCTGAGCACTGTCGCCGTACTTGACCTTGTCGAGCTTGGTGACGCCATCGACCAGCATTGCGATCTCGGTGCCGAAGTCGGCGGTGAGCTGCTCGAGCCCGTACTCGGTGTCTTCGACAGTGTCGTGCAGCAGCGCGGCCGCAATCGTCTTCGAGCCGATGCCGAGGTCGGCGAGGATCTGCGCGACGGCGAGCGGATGCGTGATGTAGGGCTCGCCGCTACGCCGCGTCTGCCCGGCGTGGGCGCGCTCCGCGGTGTTGTAGGCCCGCTCGATCAGTGCGATGTCGGCACGCGGATGGTGCTGCCGCACAGTGCGCAGCAGCATGTCGAGCGCACCGTTCTGCACCGACCGCGAGAACAGCCGCGGGACGAGACGGCGCAGTGAGGCGGTCTGATTGGATGCTGGCGCATCTACCATGAGCACCGCCTCTGCTGTGGTCTCGTCGCGGTTGGGTTCTTTCTATTATCGCGTCGCCGCGACAGCCTCCGTGTCGATGGGTGCCTTGGCACGTGCGGCGAGCACCCGCTTGGTGTGCTTCACGACGGCGGGCTCGCCCGCGCGCAGCCACGAATAGAGCGGCGCGGCGACGAAGACCGTCGAGTACGTGCCGATCAGAATGCCGACGAAGAGCGACAGCGAGATGTCCTCGAGGGTCGACGCTCCGAGCACGAATGACCCGATGAAGAGAATGCCCGCGACCGGCAGCGCCGCGATGACGGCGGTGTTGATCGAGCGCACCAGCGTCTGGTTGACCGCGAGATTCACCGATTCGCCGAAGGTACGTGTGAGCTTGTCGCCATCGGCCGTGGTGTTCTCACGGACCTTGTCGAAGACTACGACCGTGTCGTAGAGCGAATAGCCGAGGATCGTGAGGAAGCCGATCACCGTCGCCGGCGTGATCTCGAACCCGGTGAGCGCGTAGACCCCGGCTGTGAAGATCAGGTCGTGGAACAGGGTGATGATCGCCGACAGCGACATCTTCCACGTGCGGAAGTAGAGGGCCATGCCGATGAAGGCGAGGCCGAGGAAGACGCCAAGGCCCTCCAGCGCCTTCCGTGAGACGTCTTGGCCCCACGACGGGCCGATGAACGACGAGGTGATCTCATCGGCGCTCACGTCGTAAGCAGCCGCGAGCTTGTTCGTCACCGTCTTCGTCTGCGTCGTCGTCAGCTGGTCGGTCGTGACGCGGATGCCGTCGCCGTTGACCACGGAGACCTGCACGACCGCGTCTGCCTTGACCGCGTGAACGGCCTGCGTCGCGATCGTCTGGTTGGTCGTGTGCGTGCGGGCGATCTGGAACTGCGAGCCGCCGCGGAAGTCGATGCCCCAGTTGAAGCCGCGCACTACCGGGACGAGGATGCACAGGATCATCAGCACCGCGGAGATGCTGAGCCAGAGCTTGCGCCGACCGACGAACTCGACGGAGCGGGCGCCGGTGAAGAGGTCGTTGCCGAACTGCTGGAACCGCGAGGCCATCAGTCGTCCTTTCCGTTACGACGGGTGCCGGTTCCTGCGAGTTCGGCCTCTGCGGCCTTTCGCTCGGCGATGGTCTGCCGTTTGGCGGCTTCGCGGCTGCTCGAGGCGAGCTTCGCGGCGCCGACGGTTGCAGCCGGGCGGAATTGACCGCCGCCGCGATACACCGCGCCGAGCGCGCTTGGATCGAGGCCCGAGAGCGGGTGCCCCGATGCGAAGAATCGGGTGCGGGCGAAGAGCTGCATGATCGGATGCGTGAACAGAACGACGATGAGCACATCGAGGATCGTCGTGAGTCCGAGAGTGAAGGCGAAGCCCTGCACGTCGCCGATCGCGAAGATGTAGAGGACGACCGCGGCGAGGAGGTTCGTCGTCTTCGCGGCGTAGATCGTGCGGCGGGCGCGCCGCCAGCCGGCTTCGACCGCGGACTCGAGACCTCTGCCCTCGCGCAACTCGTCTCTGATGCGTTCGAAGTACACGATGAACGAGTCGGCTGTGAAGCCGATTGCGACGATCAACCCTGCCACGCCTGCGAGCGAGAGCCGGTACCCCATCTGCCACGAGAGCAGTGCGATGGTGAGGTAGCTGAGGGCTGCGGCGATGACGAGCGAGAAGATCGTGACGAAGCCGAGCGTGCGGTACTGGAACAGGGTGTAGACGAAGACCAGCAGCAGACCGATCGCTCCCGCGATCATGCCGGACAGGAGCTGCGTCGAACCGAGGGTCGCCGAGATCGTGTTGGAGCTCTGCACCTTGAAGCTCACCGGCAGCGCGCCGAACTTGAGCTGATCGGCGAGGCTCTGCGCACTCGTCTGCGTGAAGTTGCCGGAAATGGTCGAGGTGTTCCCGGTGATGACGCCCTGCATCTGCGGTGCTGAGAGCACGCGGCCGTCGAGCACGAACGCGAACTGCGAACGCGGGTCGTTCTGCCCCGAGCTCTGAGCGGCGGCATAGAAGGCGTTGAGTCGCTGGCTCACGGAGTCGAACGCCTTGGCACCGCGCGAGTTGAAGGTGAGGTTGACGACCCACTGGCCCGTGTTCACGCCCTGCTGCGAGGTCTGCATGCCCGAGGTCGCGTTGGTGATGTCGCTGCCTTCGACCTCGACGGGTCCCAGCAGGTACTTGGTCGAGCCGGTGCTGTCACACGTCACGAGCGGCTGGTTCGCCGGTGCGACGTTCGTCGTGGCGGTCTTCAGCGAGTTGCAGTCGAAGGCGTTGTACTTCGCCTGCAGGTACGGCGTGACCCAGTTCTCGTCGCTGCCGTCGGTGGGCTTGGCCGTCGGCGTATTGGCCAGCGTCGGCGCGGGCGTCGGGTACGGAGTCGACTTGCCGTTGGACCCCGTGAAGGTCGTCGTCGCAGGGCTCTGCGCGAGAAGCACCGGCCGAAGCTCCATCTTCGAGGACGCCTCGATGCGCTGTTTGGTCGCATCGTCGATCTGGCCGGGCACGTCGACGACGATGTTGGCGTTGCCCTGCGTCGAGACGGTCGCCTCGGACACGCCGGACGCGTTGACGCGCTGGCGGATGATCGACACAGCCTGGTTCAGCTCGTTGCTCGAGACCGTCTCGCCGTGCTGCAGCACCGGCGTGAGAATCACCTCGGTGCCGCCCTGCAGGTCGAGACCGAGCTTCGGCGCAACCGTCGCGCTGCTCCACAGCACGCCGCTGGTGAGGGCGGCGGCGAGGGCGACGACCAGCACGCCGAGCCAGATCAGGGAACGGGACGCGTGCCGTGCGGGTGACGTCTTGGCCACGGGCGGGACTCAGCTTTCTGCCGGCGCACGCGAGGGGTCGTGCGCTGGGGCGGGAGGTGGGGTCGGGTTAGTCGTCGCTCTTGCGCGAGGGGGTGGTCCGCTCGCCGAACTCGGGCTGATCGGATGCCTTCGCGGCCTGAGCCTGTGCGGCGCGGTTCGCCTCTTCGATCGCGCTGGAGGAGGTTGCGGCCGTCGTCGTCGACGCCTCAGTGCCCTCGGATTCGGCGGGCGTCTCGATGCGCGCGATGGTCTGAGGGTGCACGGTGATCCGGGTGCCCGGGCTCACCTCAAGGACCACCTTGTTGTTCTCGAGGTCGATGGAGTCGACGGTGCCGAACAGCCCGAAGTTGGTCATCACCTCGACGCCCCTGACGAGCTGTGACGTCTTCTGCTCTTCGTCACGGCGGCGCTTGCGGTTGCCTCGCCAGGTCCAGAAGAAGAAGAAGGCGATGATGACGATCATCACCGGAAGAAGTACTGAGTTGCCCATGAAGGCGGAAGTCCTTTCGAAGCGCGGGCAGTCTCCCCGTCAGATACGGGCGACACCTCACGCAAGATTTGTCGAGCCGAACGGCTCTCCCGAGGATTATAGGCGATCCGTGAAAAGCGCCTGCTGGGTGGTTCCTGGCGCTGAGCTGGGCGCCATTCCGAAATGCCGCCACGCATCGGGGGTCGCGACGCGACCGCGCGGTGTGCGGGAGATGAGGCCGATGCGGACGAGGAACGGCTCGACCACCGACTCGATGGTCTCGGCCTCCTCGCCCACGGATACCGCCAGCGTCGAGAGCCCGACCGGGCCGCCGTCGAATCGGGTGAGGATCGTCTGCATCACGGCGCGGTCGAGCCGGTCGAGCCCGAGTGCGTCGACGTCGTACAGTTCGAGCGCTGCGCGCACCGCGCCGAGATCGGCCCGGCCAGTGTGCACCAGTGCGTAGTCGCGCACGCGCCGCAGCAGCCGATTCGCGATACGGGGAGTGCCGCGGCTGCGCCCGGCGATCTCGGCCAGCGACTCTCGGTCGATGTCGAGCTCGAGCAGGACGGCTGCGCGATCGAGCACCTGCTCGAGCTCGCCGTCGCTGTAGAACTCGAGATGCGCAGTGAAGCCGAAGCGGTCGCGCAGCGGGTTGGGCAGCAGACCCGAGCGCGTCGTGGCCCCGACGAGCGTGAACGGGGCGAGGTCGAGGGGGATGCTCGTCGCTCCGGCACCCTTGCCGACCATGATGTCGATGCGGAAATCCTCCATCGCGAGATACAGCATCTCTTCCGCTGAACGCGCCATGCGATGGATTTCGTCGATGAAGAGGACCTCCCCGGGGACGAGCGAGGACAGCACGGCCGCCAGGTCGCCCGCATGCTGGATCGCGGGGCCGCTCGACATGCGCAACGGGCGCTCGCTCTCGGCCGCGACGATCATTGCGAGGGTGGTCTTGCCCAGGCCAGGGGGGCCCGCGAGCAGGATGTGGTCGGCGGTCCGGTCCTGCATGCGGGCGGCGGTAAGCAGCAGCTGCAGCTGGCCGCGCACCTTCGACTGTCCGACGAACTCGCCGAGCGACTTGGGGCGCAGCGCCCCCTCGAACGCGAGCTCTGCCTCACCCTGTGACTGGGGCGTCGTCAGGTCATCGCTCATCGAGCGGCCCCGGCGGTCTGACCGGCGGAGGGCCCGAGCAGGGCGAGCGCGCGGCGCAGCAGCGCGGGTACGGATGCCGGGCTCGCCTCGGCTGCGGCGTCACCGAGTTCCGCGAGCACCTCGTCGACAGCGCCCGCCGCTGCCTTCTCGGGCCACCCGAGCCCGACGAGCGCGATTCGGACATCGTCTGCGATGGTGCGCCGGGCGCTCGGCGACGCCGGTGCCGCTGTGACCCTGGTCGTTACGTGCAGTTTCCCGGCGAGCTGGACCACGATGAGCTTCGCTGTCTTCGGGCCGATTCCGCTGACCTTGCGGAACGCGACGTCGTCGTCGGCCTGTACGGCGGCGGCGATCTGATCGGGGGTGAGCGCGGCGAGAACCCCGAGCGCCGACTTCGGACCGACTCCGTTCACGCCGAGCAGCAGCTCGAACACCCCGAGCTGCTCGACGTCGACGAAGCCGTAGAGCGTGAGTGCGTCTTCGCGCACGATCAGCGTCGTGTGCACGAGCGCCTCATCGCCCACGCGCAGCGACAGCGCATGCTCGGGCGTCACGTTCACGAGATAGCCGACCCCCGCGACCTCGATCACGGCCTCGGCGCCTGACGCGCGCAGAACAGTGCCGCGGAGTGAACTGATCATGCCGTCAAGGCTAAGCGGCGGTCACCGCTTCCTCGCGAGCGACACTCGAACAAAGCTTCAGAACTGCTTCCTGCTCGCCTTCTCCGCGGCGAGCCACGCGCGCTGTGCCGCGGTGAGCTCTCCGGTCGCGGCGCGCGGAAGGTCACGTGTCGGGGGCGATGGGATGCTGCGCGCTGCGCGCCATGACGCCGCGATCGCGAGCGCCAGAGCATCCGCTGCGTCCGCGGGTTTCGGCACCGCCTCGAGCCGCAGCACGCGTCGCACCATTTCGCCGACCTGCGCCTTCTCCGCACCGCCGTAACCGGTCACCGCGTTCTTCACCTCGCTCGGCGTGAACAGCTGGAGCGGGACGCCTCGGCTCGCCGCCTCGTGGATCACGAGCCCGGACACCTGCGCGACGCCCATGACGGTGTTGCGCTGATTGTTCGCGAAGACGCGCTCGAGGGCCATCTGCTGCGGCTGGGTCTCGTCGATGACCTCGCGCAGCCCGGCGAGAATGCGCACGAGCCGTTGCCCGTGCTCCATGTCGGCTGGCGTGCGCACGACGCCCACGCGCACCAAGGACGGTGTGCGGCCCGAGTCGATGACCCCGTAGCCGCAGCGCGTGAGGCCCGGGTCGACCCCCAGCACGCGCAGCCCCACGAGTTCCTAGTCCTCGTCTTCCTCGAGCTCGGCCTGCACCTCGGGCGTGAGGTCGAGGTTGGTGTAGACGTTCTGCACGTCATCACTGTCTTCGAGCGCGTCGATGAGACGGAACACCTTGCGCGCGGTCTCGGCGTCGGCGTTGACCTTGACGGATGCGACGAACTCGACGTCGGCAGAGTCGTAATCGATCCCGGCCTCCTGCAGGGCGCTGCGGGTCGCGACCAGCTCGCTCGCCTCGGTGAGCACCTCGAAGCTCTCGCCCTGCGGGTTGACCTCTTCGGCACCGGCATCGAGCACGGCACCGAGCACGTCGTCTTCGCTTGTGCCCTCGGCGGGAACGACGATCACGCCCTTGCGGCTGAAGTTGTAGGCGACCGAACCGGGGTCGGCGAGGGTGCCGCCATTGCGGGACATCGCCGTGCGCACCTCCGCGGCCGCGCGGTTCTTGTTGTCGGTGAGGCACTCGACGAGCAGCGCGACGCCGCCCGAGGCGTAGCCCTCGTACATGATCGTCGCGTAGTCGATGGTCTCGCCCGTGAGACCGGCGCCGCGCTTGATGGCACGGTCGATGTTGTCATTGGGGACCGAGGTCTTCTTCGCCTTCTGCACGGCGTCGGCGAGAGTGGGGTTGCCGGAGATGTCGGCACCGCCGATCTTCGCAGCGACCTCGATGTTCTTGATCAGCTTTGCGAACGACTTCGCGCGACGGCTGTCGATGACAGCCTTCTTGTGCTTGGTCGTCGCCCACTTGGAATGCCCGGACATACGTCTCCTGATTGAAAATCGCGTTCGGCTAATTCTACGTTGCCCCTTGGTTACGCTTTTGGACATGCCGTCTACCGTCCCCACTCGTCTCGGGCGGCTGGGCGTCACGGTGCAGGAGGGGCCGAAGCCCGTCGCGGTGCTCTGGCACAGCTTCTTCGTCGACTCGCACAGCTGGGTGCGCGTGGCGCGCGCCCTCACGCGATTGCGCACGTTGGTGCTCATCGACGGGCCGTCGTTCGGCGCGAGCGAGCCGCTCCGCAGGCGGGCCACCATTGAGGAGTGCGCGCAGGCCGCGTTCGAGGTGCTCGACTCGCTCGGCATCCGGCGTGCGGACTGGGTCGGCAACGGGTGGGGCGGCCAGGTCGGTATCGCCGCCGCCGTGCAGCAGCCGCGACGCATCCGCTCGCTCGTTGCGATCGGCGCGCCGACCTCGCCCATCGCCGGCAGGGAGCGGCGTGACCTCGCCGCTGCGCTGCCGCTTGTTCGCCTGTTCGGCTTCCGGGGGCCGATCGAGCGGGGCGTTCTCCGCTCGGTGCTGACGCCGCGCACGATCGCGATCGACCCGGAGGCGGTGCGCATCGTGCGTGACGGCTTCATCAACACCGATCGGCGCGGCTTCGTGCACGCCGCACGGTCGTTCGTTCTCGAGCGGCCGTCACTCGACAAGGCGGCACTCGCCGTCGAGGCACCGACCGTGTTCGTCGCGGGTGACTCGCGCAGCGGCTGGGGGCCGCGTGAGGCGCAGGCCGTGACGGATCGCATGACCGATGCCCGGACCCGCACGCTCCATGGCGTGCGCAACATCGCGCCGCTCGAAGACGCCGACGCGGTCGCCGGTATGGTGCGCGAGCACTGGGCGGCGACATCACGCCGATGAGCCCGGTTGCGAACACGGGGGAATACGACCGCGAGAGTGAGCGCGTCGTGTTCTCGAGCGGGTCCGAGGCGCCGAGCACGCGCATCCCGGCTCTGCTCGCGTGCGCCGACGGGTCGCTGCTCGCCTTCGCCGAGTTGCGCGATGCGGCAGGTGACGCCGGTCACATCGCGATCGGAATGCGTCGCTCGTGTGACGCTGGGAACACCTGGGGCCCGGTCGCGGTCGTCTGCGACGACGGTGCCAACACCTGGGGCAACCCGGTGCCGGTGCAGCTCGCCGGGGGTCGCATCCTGCTCGTCACGACCTGGAACCTCGGCGAAGATACCGAGCGGGCGATTCTCGACGGCTCGGCGCAAGACTCCCGGCGGGTGCGGGTGCTGCGCAGCGACGACGGCGGAGAGACCTGGAGCGACCCGGTCGAGATCACCGACCAGGTGAAGCGGCCGAGCTGGCGCTGGTACGCGACCGGTCCCGGCTCCGCTGAGCCGCTGGCGAGCGGGCGCGTCCTGATCGCCGCGAATCACTCCGACCCCGCGTACGGCGAGCCCGCGCCGTACCGGTCGCACCTGATCTACTCCGACGACGGCGGCGATACGTGGGCCGTGGGGGCGATCGTCGAGGTGACCGGCAGCAATGAGGCGCAGTCGGTCCAGCTCGCGGACGGGCGCGTGGTCATGTACCTGCGCGACCAGCGACTCGGCGGCAAGTGGCTGGCCGAGAGCGGCGATGACGGATGCTCCGTCGACCGCGTCTGGCGGGCGCCGCTGCGCAGCACCGCGTGCCAGGGCGCCATCGTGCGCCTCGCCTCGGGAGCGCTGCTCGTGACGCACCACGCTCACCACAGCCGGCGCAGACGCCTCGCACTGCGCCTCTCCCCCGACGGCGGAACGACCTGGGGCGCGAGCACCGTCGTCTGCGAGGGGCCGTCGGGCTACGCCGACCTCGTCGCCCTGCCCGACGGCTCGGCCGCCATGCTGTTCGAGACCGAAGGCGACATCGTCTTCGCGCGAATAGGCACCGGCAGCGTCATACCAGCTTCCGCAGCGTCCTCAGATTCCGGTTCGTCGTCGTCGCCTTGAATCGCGGCTTGGCCGTGAGCTTCGCGAACGGACTGCTCGTGCTGCCGACCGCGATGCGCAGGTGCCAGTACAGCACGCCGTCGCCCGCTCGGATCGACTCGTCCGCCGGGTCGAGATCAGGGGCTGCGGCCGCGAGTTCGGCGAGGTGAGCGGAGTCCGATCCGAAGAGCACGTACGGATGCCAGCCCTCCTGCTCGGCGTCGAATGGGAAGTCCGCGATGATCCCGATCAGGCGCTCGCGCGTGACGAGCACGATCCAGGCGTCGTAGCCGAAGCGCTCGCGCAGTGCGTTCTCGATTCGGGGCTTCAGGGCGCCGGCATCCGATTCGTCCGCGCTGTCGGTCTCGAACACGACGTTTCCGCTCGCGAGCACCGTGCGCACGCCCGCGAAGCCCAGCCCGCGGAACAGCTCCGCGAGCTCGGCCGACTTCACCGTGATGCCGCCGACGTTGACCCCGCGGAGCAGGGCGACGTATGCGGTCATGCGCCTACTCTGCCGCGCCGACCCGGTCGAGGAAATACTGGTGGAAGCGATAGTCGCCCGTGACCTCGGGGTGGAACGAGGTGCCGAGCAGGTTCCCCTGCTCGACGGCGACGACTCGACCGTCGTCGAGGGTGCCGAGCGCCGTGGCGCCCTCCCCCACCGAGTCGACGATCGGCGCCCGGATGAAGACGGCGTGCACCGGCGCGTCGCCGAGCACCGGCACGGCGAGATCGGTCTCGAACGAATCGAGCTGAGAGCCGAACGCATTGCGCCGGACGGTCACGTCAAGGCCGCCGAGCGTCTGCTGGCCCTCGATCGAGTCGAGCAGACGATCAGCGAGCATGATCAGACCGGCGCAGGTGCCGTAGACGGGCATGCCCTCCCGAATGCGCTCGACGAGGGGCTCGCGGAGCCCGAAGGTGCGCGACAGCTTGTCCATCACCGTCGACTCTCCGCCCGGGATCACGAGGCCCGCGACGGAGGCGAGCTCCTCGGGTCGCCGAACAGGAACCGCCTCGGCTCCGAGCTCCCGCAGCACCGCGAGGTGCTCACGGAAGTCGCCCTGCAGTGCGAGGACGCCGACGCGGACCTTGTCTTCGGGCGTCACTACCAACCGCGGTCGGCCAGGCGGTGTGGCGCGGGCACGTCGGCGACGTTGATGCCGACCATCGCCTCGCCGAGCCCGCGGCTGACCTCGGCGATCGTCTGCGGGTCGTCGTACATCGTCGTCGCCTTGACGATCGCTGCGGCACGGCGCGCGGGGTCACCGGACTTGAAGATGCCCGAGCCGACGAACACGCCGTCGGCGCCGAGCTGCATCATCATCGCGGCGTCGGCCGGCGTGGCCACGCCACCGGCGGTGAACAGCACGACGGGCAGCTTCCCGGTCGTCGCGACCTCGGCAACGAGCTCGTACGGCGCCTGCAGGTCTTTCGCGGCCACGTACAGCTCATCTTTCGTCATCGCCTTGAGGGCGTTGATCTCGGACGTGATCTTGCGGATGTGCTTGGTCGCCTCAGAGACGTCGCCCGTGCCTGCCTCGCCCTTGGAGCGGATCATCGCGGCACCCTCATTGATGCGGCGCAGCGCCTCGCCGAGGTTGGTCGCACCGCAGACGAAGGGCACCGTGAAGTCCCACTTGTCGATGTGGTTGACGTAGTCGGCCGGCGACAGCACCTCGGACTCATCGACGTAGTCGACGCCGAGGGCCTGCAGCACCTGCGCCTCGACGAAGTGACCGATGCGGGCCTTGGCCATGACCGGGATCGAGACCGTCGAGATGATCTGGTCGATGAGATCGGGGTCGCTCATGCGAGCGACGCCGCCCTGGGCACGGATGTCTGCGGGCACGCGCTCGAGCGCCATGACCGCGACCGCGCCGGCGTCTTCCGCGATGCGCGCCTGCTCGGGGGTGACGACGTCCATGATGACGCCGCCCTTCAGCATTTCGGCGAGCCCGCGCTTGACGCGGCTCGAGCCGATCTCTCCGTTAGTCATAGTGAGAGTAGTTTAGCGGGGCCACGCCTCCGCGATCGTCGCCCGGACCTCGCCGAGGAGCTGCGGCAGCGCCTTCGTCTTGGCGATGATCGGCAGGAAGTTCGAGTCGGCCGCCCAGCGGGGCACGATGTGCTGATGCAGGTGGCTCGCGATGCCGGCGCCGGCGATCGCGCCCTGGTTCATTCCGAGATTGAAGCCGTCGTTCCGCGAGACCTGGCGCAGCACTCGCATCGCGACTTGGGTGATCGCCCCGATCTCCTCGACCTCGACCACCGTCGCCTCGTCATACATCGAGATATGCCGGTAGGGGCATACAAGAAGATGCCCGCTGTTGTAGGGAAAGAGGTTCAGCAGAGCGAATGTCGTCTGGCCGCGGTGGACGATCAGCGACTCTTCGTCCGGCAGCGTCGGGGCGACGCAGAAGGGACAGTCGTCGCTGTGCGGTCGCTGCTGCCCCTGCTGGATGTAGACCATGCGATGCGGGGTCCACAGGCGCTGGAACTCGTCCGGCACGCCGGCGAGGTGCGAGGCATCCGTCACCTCGACGGCGGACTCGGCGCCCGCCGGCTCGGTACCGCTCTGCGGATCGTGGTCGCCATAGTCGTCGAGCGACAACCGCGCCACGTCACACCGCCCAGGCGGTGTCGACCTGCTCGTGGGTGGCGATCGCGGACGTGATCTTCGCGATCGCTTCCTCGACGGGCACGCCGTTCAGCTGGCTGCCGTCGCGGAAGCGGAAGCTGACCGTGCCCTGCGACCGGTCCTCCTCGCCCGCGATGAGCTGGAACGGCACCTTCGACTTCGCTGCGTTGCGGATCTTCTTCTGCATGCGGTCGTCGGAATGGTCGACCTCGGCCCGGACGCCGTGCGTCGCGAGCCTGGCGATGATCTGGTCGAGATAGGGGGCGTACTCGTCGGCGACCGGGATGCCGATGACCTGCGTGGGCGCGAGCCACACCGGGAAGGCGCCTGCGTAGTGCTCGAGCAGGATCGCGAAGAAGCGCTCGATCGACCCGAAGAGTGCCCGGTGGATCATGATCGGTCGCTGCTTCGAGCCGTCGGGTGCGGTGTACTCGAGCTGGAAGCGCTCGGGCAGGTTGAAGTCGACCTGCACGGTGGAGAGCTGCCAGCTGCGGCCGAGCGCGTCGGTGGTCTTGAGGTCGATCTTCGGCCCGTAGAACGCCGCCTCGCCCGGCTCCTCGGTGAGTTCGAGGCCCGAGGCGAGTGCGACACGGCGCAGCGCGTCGGTGGCCTCCGCCCAGTGCTGCTCGTCGCCGATCCACTTGGACTTCTCGTCGTCTCGCATCGACAGCTCGAGCTTGAAGTCGGTCAAACCGAAGTCCTTGAGCAGCGAGATGACGAATTCGAGCACCTTCGTGGTCTCGGCCTCGAGCTGATCGCGGGCGACGAAGAGGTGCGCGTCGTCCTGGGTGAACCCGCGTACGCGGGTGAGTCCGTGAAGCGCACCGGAGAGCTCGTTGCGATAGACGGTGCCGTTCTCCGACAGGCGCAGAGGCAGGTCGCGGTAGCTGCGTCCGCGCTCCCTATAAATCAGGATGTGCATCGGGCAGTTCATGGGCTTGAGGTAGTAGTCCGCGCCCTGCTTGGTCACCGCACCGGTCGCGTCGCGCTCTTCGTCCATGCGGATCGGCGGCCAGATGCCGTCGGCGTAGGTCTGCAGGTGGCCGGAGATCGAGAACAGGTCGGACTTGGCCAGATGCGGGGTGTACACGACCGAGTAGCCCTGCTCGAGGTGGCGGCGCCGGGCGTGCTGCTCCATCTCGTAGCGGACGATGCCGCCCTTGGGATGCCACACCGACAGGCCCGAGCCGATCTCGTCGGGGAACGAGAACAGGTCGAGCTCCTTGCCGAGCTTGCGGTGGTCGCGGCGCTCGGCCTCTGCGAGGCGCTCCTGGTAGGCCCGCAGATCGTCTTTCGACGGCCACGCGGTGCCGTAGATGCGCTGGAGCTGCGGGTTCTTCTCGCTGCCGCGCCAGTAGGCCGCGGCGACACGGGTCAGCGCGAAACCGTTCCCGATCAGCTTGGTGTCGGGCAGGTGCGGCCCGCGGCAGAGGTCTTTCCACACGGTCTCGCCGGTCTTCGGGTTGATGTTGTCGTAAATGGTCAGCTCACCGGCGCCGACCTCGACCGACTCCTCGCCCGACGGGCGAGTGGGTGCTGAATCTGCGCCGCCTGACGCTCCGCCCTTGAGCCCGATCAGCTCGAGCTTGTAGGGCTCGTGAGCGAGCTCGCTACGTGCCTCGTCGTCGGTCACACCGCGGCGGACGAAGCGCTGGCCCTGGTTGACGATGCGAAGCATCGCCTTCTCGAGGTCCTTGAGGGACTCGGGGGTGAAGGTGTCGGTGACGTCGAAGTCGTAGTAAAAGCCATCGGTGATGGGCGGCCCGATGCCGAGCTTGGCGTCGGGATTCACCTGCTGCACGGCCTGAGCGAGCACGTGCGCAGTCGAGTGCCGCAAGATGTTCAGGCCGTCGGGTGAGTCGATCGTGACCGGTTCGACCTCGTCGTCGTCGGTCGTCGTCGTGGCTTTGTCTTTCAGTTCGCCGTTGACGCGAAGTGCGACAACATTCCGATCCGGGAAGAGCTCAAAGCCATCGGCCACCATGGATCAACCCTATCGGGCCAGGCATCCGTCATCTGTCGTTCAACTGCCGCTCGATTGGTCGCTCGAACGCGGCCATAGCGTCCCCATGGGGGTCACGCACGGGCCTCACGCAAACCACCGACACTGGAAGGTGGGCATTGATGCCCTCTGTTCTTTCGCGGCGCTTCGCACTCGCCGCAATCACCACGTCTGCGGCATGCTTGCTCGCCGCCGGCCTGTCCGCGCCTGCGCTGGCCAATACGTCCGGAACGGGCCTGGTCATCAGCGAGGCCTACGTCAACGGCGGCTCGAGCGGCGCAAGTTACCAGAACAAGTTCGTCGAGCTGTACAACCCGACGTCGTCGGCGATCGCCCTCGGCAGTGACACGCTGCAGTACCGGGCGCCCACCAGCACGGTCACGCCGAGCGGGTCGCAGGTCTTCGCGCTGAGCGGCTCGGTCGCGTCGCACGGATACTTCCTGATCCAGCTGCCGGGCAACGGCGCGAGCAGCAATCCGGGAGCGGCGCTGCCGACGCCTGACCTCAGCACCGGCGGCAGCATCAATCCCGGCGCCGGCGGCGGCACGCTGTTCGTCGCCGCGAGCAGCACCGGGGTGCAGCCGACGGATGCGAGTGTCATCGACAAGATCGGCTGGGGCACGAGCAACTCGCCCGAGGGCACCGCGGCGAGCGGCAACTCGCTGACGCTGAGCTACCAGCGTGACGCCGCGGGCACCGACACTGACAACAACGCGGCTGACTTCACGGCCGCGGCCCCGACGCCCGAGAATTCGGGCTCGACGTCGACGGGCCCGGGGTCGGGCGGCACGACGCCACCGGCGAATGGCGAGGTGTCGATCGCCGACATCCAGGGCACGACCGATACGTCGCCCTACGCGAACCAGAGCGTGACCACGCAGGGTGTCGTGACGGCCGACTATGCGACCGGCGGCTTCAACGGCTTCTACCTCGAGACCGGCGGCGCGGGCGGCACCGCGGCCGATGACAAGACGCCGGGCGAATCCGACGCCGTATTCGTCTATGGCACCAGCGCGGCCAAGCAGGTCACGATCGGCGAGAGCGTCACCGTCAGCGGCACCGTCGAGGAGTACGACGGCGAGACCGAGATCGACTCCCCCACCGTCACAGAGCTCGCGACGCCCCTGCCCGCTGTCGTACCCGACCAGCTGCCCTGGTCGGACCTCACGACCGACGCCCAGAAGGAGGCGCACGAGGGTGAGCTCGTCGCGCCGCAGGGCGACTTCACCGTCTCGGACAACTACGACGCGAACTGGTACGGCTCGTTCACGCTGGCCGCGGGCGACACGCCATTGCGGCAGCCGACGGATGCGGGTGCCGCCGGCTCCGCGGCGGCCGAGGCGGTCGCAGCCGACAACGCAGCACGCACGATCACGCTCGATGACGGCTCGAGCTGGAACTACAGCACGTCGACCTACGAGAACGACCCGCTGCCCTGGCTCACGCCGAGCAACCCCGTTCGCGTCGGCTCGGCCGTGACATTCCACTCGCCGGTCGTCCTCGACTACCGCTACGACCTGTGGAACTTCCAGCCCACCTCGCAGGTGACCGACGATGGGGCATCCGTCGCCACCTTCAGCGACACGCGCGCCACCAACCAACAGCCGGCCGATGTCGGCGGCGCCACCCGGCTCGCGACCTTCAACGTCGAGAACTACTTCCCGATGACCGGTGAGAAGTTCGAGTCAGAGGGCCTCGGTACCTGCACCTATTACACCGACCGCCAGGGCAACCGGATCGCGGTCAACACCTGCACCACGACCGACGGCGGCCCCGGCCCTCGCGGTGCGGCGGACGACGCGAACTTCCAGCGCCAGCAGGAGAAGATCGTCACCGGTATCAACCGCCTCGGCGCGAGCATCGTCTCGCTTGAGGAGATCGAGAACTCGGCAAAGTTCGGCGAGCCGCGCGACACGGCCCTGGCCGGCCTGGTCGACGCGCTCAACACGGCCGCAGGTTCGGATGTCTGGGCCTATGTGCCCTCACCGTCCACCGACGCGCTCCCGCCGCTCGCCACTCAGGACGTGATCCGCACGGCGTTCATCTACAAGCCTGCCGACGTCTCGCCGGTCGGCGCCTCGCAGGTGCTCGCCGACCAGTCGGGCGACGGACAGCCGTTCTCGATCGCCCGCGAACCGCTCGCGCAGCAGTTCAAGGCGGCCGGCGCACACGACAGCGATGAGTTCCTCGTGGTCGCCAATCACTGGAAGTCGAAGAGCGGTGACGCATCTGACCTGTACCCCGGCGACGACGAGGACACCTCATCGCCCGCCGTCGACCAGGGCGCGTTCAACGCGACCCGCGTCCACGAGGCCGAGGCGGTCAACACCTGGGTCAATTCGATCGAGACGCCCGGGCAACCGGTCTTCCTCGTCGGAGACTTCAACTCGTACACGCAGGAAGACCCCATGCAGACGCTGTACTCGGCCGGTTACACCGACCTCGGCAGCACCTACGACCCGACCGAGCAGACGTACTCGTACAACGGCCTCGAGGGCTCGCTCGACCACGTCCTCGCGAATGCGGCGGCACTCAAGCTCGTCACAGGGGCGGATGTCTGGCAGATCAATGCGCAGGAATCCGTCGCCTTCGATTACAGCCGCTACAACTACAACGTGACGCAGCTGTTCGACGGGACGAACCCGTTCGCGGCATCCGACCACGACCCGGTCGTCGTCGGACTGAACCCGCAGACGGCTCCCGCGGCCCCGACGCTGAGCTTCACGACGCCGACGGATGGCGCGACCGTGACCGGGACGATTCCGGTCTCGGTATCGCTCGCCGGAACCTCGCTGCAGGCGTACAACCTGCGGGTCGACTCGGCCGGTCTGCAGTATGCGTACCAGCCGCAGTCGGGTACTGAGACGTTCCAGCTGGACACCACCGCATTGAGCAACGGCGTGCACACGCTGCTCGCGACCGCCACCGATGCGGCCGGGGCAAAGACGACGATCACGGAGAAGATCACCGTCGACAACCCGACGCTCGCCTGGGTATCCCCGACGAGCAACTCGACCGTCTCGGGCACCGTGCCGGTAAGCGTCGCACTCGGCGGCACGCTGCAGGCGTACAACCTGCGCGTCGACTCGGCAGGGCTTCAGTACGTCTACCAGCCGAAGGCGGGCACGCAGACGTTCCAGCTCGACACCACCACGCTGAGCAACGGCACCCACACGCTGCTGGCCACCGCGACCAATGCGGCCGGCACCAAGGTGACGATCACCGAGACCATCACGGTGAACAACGCGCCGTTCACGACGACGACCGTCACGATCCTCTCGAACGACAAGCCGGCGAAGGTCGAGGTGGATGTCGTCGCCAGCTCATCGACGCAGGCGATCAAGGGCACTGCGAAGGTGACGATCTACAACCCGGACGGCACGACGAAGACCGACAAGTCGGCCAGCCTCAAGAACGGATCGGTGACCATCGACCTGCCGAGCGGTTACAAGACCGGTGAGTACACGCTGGTCGCCGAGTACGAGCCCGGCTCGGGCGGCGGCCCTGCGTCGACGTCGAAGCCCGTGACGTGGTCGATCAGCTGATCGACTAAGGACACAGAAAAACCCCCGGCTAGCCGGGGGTTTTTCTTGTTGTGCGCGATACTGGGATCGAACCAGTGACCTCTTCCGTGTCAGGGAAGCGCGCTACCGCTGCGCCAATCGCGCCCTGTCTTCACTCTAGCGAGCCAGAGTCGAAGTCGGGATTCAGGGTACACACCCGACGGGACGTAAATCCAACCGAGATATGTATCCAACAGAGTGTGAGGTGGCGACGGGATTCGAACCCGTGTATACGGCTTTGCAGGCCGCTGCCTCGCCTCTCGGCCACGCCACCAGGCCCGCATGATCAGCCGAATCGACTGCTTCACACTCGAGCGGATGACGAGACTCGAACTCGCGACCCTCACCTTGGCAAGGTGATGCGCTACCAACTGCGCTACATCCGCATTGTCGTGGGGCTTTCTTGCGGGCCGCCCCGGCGACTTGTCAACCATAACCCACGCGTCACGCCCAGTTCAAATCGACGCGGGACGGCCGCGATTCGTAGAAACGCTCGCCGGTCGGCTAACATCGGAAGGCACCACACGCGGGCGATTGGCGCAGTTGGTAGCGCGCTTCCTTCACACGGAAGAGGTCGTCGGTTCGAGTCCGGCATCGCCCACAGAAGCAAAACCCCCGGCCAGCCGGGGGTTTTCTCATATCCGTGAGGTTTCCGTCGTGTGGCACGTACCGACTTTTACGCTGGATTTCCGCGGCCTCCGCTAGTCGCCGGTCATTTCCGCCCCGCGACGCCGCGTTTCGGCCCTTCACGCGGCCTCTTCCTTGTCCGCGTCGAGGTCACCCTGAGTTGCCTGACGCAACGGCATAAGCGCTGTATCGGCGGCCTGCGACGAGGGCTGGTCCGACGTCCAGAAGTCGAGGTCGCCGGCGCTGCGCACGACGGGGGTCCATTGCGAGAGCAATGCGCGCTTGATCCTCGTCGAATAGGGCCGATTCCGAGAGCGTCTCGTCTGCGCGGATGAGGGATGCGACTTCGTCGGCACGGGCATCGCTCGCCGCGTCGACCGCCTCGACGACGATAGGGTTCTCGTCGAGTGGCTCTTCGAAGCCGGCGACGTGCTGTGCCATGACCTCGTCGGTGACATCGTGGCGGTCGCGTGTCTTCCGGCTTGCGAGCAGCCGTTGGTGTTGCAGCTCCGCGGAGATGCAGACCCATACGAGGGCGAACGCCCCCCCGTGTGTTTCTGCGGTCTCGCGCCACGCGTCGCGCAGGAAGCGGGGCGACCCCGTGTCGTCGATCAACACGCTGCACCCCCCAGACAATGCGCGGCGGGCCCGCTCGTGCGCAATGGCGCTCGTTCTTCCCCACTCTTCGACCGGGATTCCTTGCCCGCCGTGGAACCCGCGCTCTTCGTTGATTGCATCGAGGCTGATGACGGCCGCGTCGAGCTTCGGGGCGAGAAGCGCGGCGAACGTGCTCTTTGCTGAGAACGACATGCCGCACATCATCGCCAGAAACACGCGTCGAGCCTATGGCCCGGGCGCCGAGGTTGCCGTGAGCGGCTTGGTGTCGTGCTCGTGGCGGGTTCCTGTCGTGGTTGTCTGAGCCGCACCGCTCTACGGTGTGAGCATGAATCAAACGCGGATCGGCGAGCTGCGAAAGGCGAAGGGCTGGACCCAGGAACGCCTCGCTGAGGCGAGCGGGATCGCGGTCCGCACTATTCAGCGGCTCGAGTCCGGCAGCGACGCCAGCCTGGACACGTTGGCGCGGGTCGCCGAGGTGCTCGGCGTCCAGGTCACCGAGCTCTTCGTAACAGTGAACGACTCGGACTACGCGGCTGCTGTTGGCGGCTTCGAAAGGCGCACTCGTGACCAGCAACAGCGGCGTGACCTGATCGCCGATACTGTCCGAAAGAGCTATCTCGTTCTTGGGGTCATCGTCGTGCTCGCGTCGATCGCGCTCATCGGAGCCGGCGTACTCCCAGGAATCGGCATCTTCATCATCCCTATGTACTGGCTGGGCGGCCGGGTCGCGCGCGATGCTCTGCTGCGGTTCGTGATCGACCCGCGCCTCAACGCCCGCTACCCGCTTTCGAGGCAAGGAATATAGGCAGCGGTCCTCCGTGAGCTGAACGGCCAGAGGTCTTCACAGCGCGCTCTTCCTTGTGCGACAGTGAGCGCTAGAGAAGAGGGCGTCATGACGCAGACTGCCGAATCCACGATCACGCCTGAAAGCTCGAACGCGCTGCCCGGCGGCCGCGTTCTGCGGGTCGCGCGCCGACTGATGGTGGTCGCCGTCGCCGCGTCACTCTCGTGCTCAATCCTCTTGACCGACGGCAAGGGCGCTGAGGTCGGCACGAGCACCACCCTGGTCGACGCCTCGATGCACGCGAGCCCCGCGCTCTACATCATCTTTGGCGTCGTCCTGTTTGTCGCGATCGGCAGAGCCCTTCGAGGCGGCACTGACGAGCGACGCGCAGTGAAAACTCTCAACCATGCGATGCTCGTGATCGCGGCGGTGGCCGTCGTCGCGGTCGCCGCCAGCGGCATCTATTTCTTCGCGATGCCGGTCACGTATTGGGTCCATCACGGGCTTGTGATCCAGCCGTTCCCATTCGCCAGCGTGCACGCCACTACGAGCTCGTAGCCGTCACGTGCGGACGCGCAGTCGTCATCTGCGGTAGCCTGCGCTGCTGCATGGCGCGTCACCGCTCAGCGAAACAGACTGAGCGCCTCGCGATACCGCTCGTCGTCGGCCCTCGTCTCGACAGTCACGAGCAGACCGTGCTCGCCGACCCGACGGTTGAAGGTGCCGCGGCACGGGATCTCGACGATTTTCAGCAACCCGGCCTCCCATGCGGGGATCACGGCATCGAGCAGCGTCCGCTCGATGCCGTGGCGTCGCACATGCTGTTGCTCGACCTCGGGGCGTTCACCCATGTGCGGTGTCTGTCGGTATACGCGTCGGCACCGAAGCGGTCGTGCCACTCCGGGCCGCGCAGCTGCTCGAGTAGGTCGCGGCGTTCTTCGCTGCTGAGCTCTGTGCTCCGGAGCTGGCTGACGAGGCGATCATCCTGAGGCACGCCTGCATGACGGAGGCACGCCTCCCATACGTCAGTCCAACCTGCCTCCCACTCCGCGATCGGTGCCGCGGCCCGCGCAGCCGCGTCTACAGGCTCCGGTTGCGTCCCCACCGCAGGCGGCAGGTCAGCACCCTTCGGACGCAGACCCCACGCTTCGCGAATCCACAAGAGGTCGAGCAGCGTGTGCGGAGTATCGATGACCAACACCATGTCGTGAGGCCACGGGTTGCCGGGGATCGGGCGTGACGCGCGCATTCCCACCTCTCTCGACAAATGTGGGAATCATCCCCCGTTCGGCGGCCGCTACGGAAGACGTGGGCGCATTCGCCCGTGCGAGCTCCCGTAACCCCTCTGCCGCTCCCGCAGCGTCCTCGGCGCGAGGCGCCACGCCCGGGCCGGCTTCGCCGGCCGCCGCGCAACGCACTCGGCGCGCCCATCGTTCCGCAGTCGCGCGTCACGCTGCCGCCGCGGATAGCGGTGCACCAACGCTGCGCCACGGTGAGCGGAGGCCGGAACCGCAGGCGGCGGTCGAAGCGACTACGCCGTACTCGGCGGCTACCGAGCTCTCGCCACGACGATCAGCAGCTCGTGCTCCTCATAGAAGGGCGTTCGATCCCAGTCGCCATAAATCGCTTCCACGTCGAACCCGGCGCACGCCAGTTGCGCCGTCAGCGTCCGCGCGTCACGGAACGCAAAGCGCACCGTCTCCACGACGCAGTCGCCTGTGCGAGCGAACTCGTTGTGGAAGGTGGCCTCTATGAGGTCGTCTCCGATCTCTTTAACCTCGGCCCATTCGCGTGGCGGCCCGTGCACGGTGTCTCGAACCGTCGGCGCGTCAGACTGCCATGTTTCCCATGCGCGTCGGGCGGGATTCCGGCTCTCGAACGCCAACGTGCCGCCTGTTCTGAGGTGGGACCGGATGTCACGCAGAGTCCGGGCCCAGTCCAGGTCAAGGATGTGCTGCGCCACGTTGCCGGTCATCACCGCGAAATCGAAGTCCGCGGTTGGGATGTCTCGGCTGTCGCCATGTAGCCACCGCACGGCGCCGGTGCCGGAGCGCCGCTCGGCGTAGTCGAGCATCGTCTTCGACGGGTCGACCCCGACGACAGTCCGACCGCCCTGCGCGAACGTGACGGTGAGAATCCCCGTCCCGCATCCGAGGTCGAGGATCGCCGTTGCCCCGCGCTCGCTCGCAAGGCCGCGGTAGAAGTCATGCTCGGGGCCGTCGGGGTTGTCCTCGTCGTACAGGTCCACCAGACGCGCGTCGTAATCAGGCACGACGCCCAGCGAAAATGCAAAGGCTGATAATCCCTGCGGTCCAGCTGAGCCGTGACAGACGCCCCACACTGACACGGCGGACGACGAGACCGACAACCGTGCCGAAGGCCACGAGGGCCCCGAGGTAGATGCCGACCGCAGCCAAGTCGCCCACCCAGTAGGGCTCGATACCCTGCACGAACTGGGGACTGCAAGCGTCCGACGGTGGGTAGAGGCCGGCGAACCCGTATCCGAGGGCGACAGCGCCGCAGCCAAGCTGCACGGCAAGCACAGTGACCAGAAGCCAGCGGAGGGCCGTCGCCCACAGTCGCCGGGGGCCATGAGCGCCGACGTCCGGGCGACTGACTGACGAGACGGCCACCGCGGAACAGTACCAAGACGCAGTCCGCGAATCCTGGCGTCGCGGCGGCCTCGTGGGCGGTGTATGCGATCATGACCCACATGCGCGACGCGCCTCGTTCCCGGCGGCGATTCGCGCCACTCATCGTCATGCTGTCCGTGTTCGGCGCGGTGCTTCTCGGTGTCGGCGGCATCTATGCGTGGGCGAGCATCGAACCGTGGACCGAGGGCCTGTCCTGCTCCTATCCGGCGAAGATCACGGGCGCGATCACGGGGCAGAGCGGGCCGGTGCGCTGCTATTTGAAAGCCCTCGCGGACGACAGCACACCGCAAATGCTGACGGTCACGCGCTCGAACTTCGGTGAGCCGGACGTGACCGAGCAGCCAGATCCCTCCGCATTCCGATTTTCCAAAGACGCGCGGTCCGGGGTCGCCCACGTCAAGATCGAGCAGACCGGGGTTGGCGCGGACGCGCTCGTCGTCATCCGCTTCGCGGACGGCAAGCTCGACGTTCAGCGGATCAGCCTCGTCGACCCGTCATCGGCAGTCGCCTGGCGGATGGGCAGCGTCGACGACCACACCACCAAGAGTTACACGTCCGCCGACGGCTACTGAGTACGCGATGAGTCCACCGCCCCGGGGCGTGGGACAGCACCCCGACGCCCGTGCTGAAAGACTTGCGCGGTGTGGAAAACGCGTCGTCGCCTGGTTATCGCTGCGACAGTCGTCGTGTGCGTCCTCGGCGGAGGCGTGGCCTCCTGGGCGAGTGACGCCGCCCTCGCCGTGCAGGCGTCCGAGCACGCCACACCGCGGCAGATGACGATCACCTATCTGCGCGACGCGCGGTGGGGGAACTGCCCGGCAACTCTGGCCCTCACGCTCGCGCATACCGACCCGTGGTGCAACGATCTCCTGGCATACGCCGTCGGGCTTCCGCCTCTCGTGTCTTACCGAGTGACCGGCAACGCGCAGTTCGTCCCGAGAGCGGAGGGCGGCGCGAATGAAGAATGCGTCCAGTCCACGGTCCGGGCACCGGGCTTCCAAGGCCCCGGCATCGCCGCCACATTCCAGTGGGGCTGGTGCTGGACAAAGACCGCACACGGCTGGCGGCTCTACGACCAGGGTCAAGGATGACAACCTGCGCCGCGGCTCGTGCACCGCTCGCCGCGGCCCCGAATCGTGATTGCTCCGTCGAGCACGACCGGGCTCGCCACCGGGAACGTCAAGGAAGCGGCGACCTGCTGACACATTCCGGCGTCTCCACTACGCTGCACCGATGACTGCATCGGTCGACTACGACGAGTTCGCCAAATGGGTGTTTGGGCTTGCCGCTGACCGATGGCCGGCAAGAGCCGAAGACTTCCCCACCTTCGCAGCTCGTCACGGCGTCAAAGCCCTCAGCGACGGGGCCAATGAATACGGGCAGTCCACGCTCGTCCTCCCGTTCGACGGGGTAGAAGGTGATTGGACCCAGCGCGAAGGGGCACCGGTGCTTGTCTCGGCCTGGCTGGCGCAGATCGAGCCCCCGGATCAGGACGGGCTCAGAGTCGTCTACGACGGAGCCGCGAGCGCGCTCGAGACGACGTTTGGAGATCCGATTCGCGATATCGATGAGTACGGCGCACCAAAGTCCGTGTGGGACCGCGGGACTGTGCGAGTGAGCCTCAACGCTTACTGGAGCGGAACTCGAAAGGGCGTTGTCATCCTGTGGATCGAGCAGATCACAACACCGTTGGCCTGAGCCGACACCCGAGGCAGTTAGCTGTCAGCGTCGTTCGGCATTCAGGTGACTTCCGAGCGGCCGGCCGATCTGGTCGAGCTCTCACGCTGAGCGGCGCGAGCAGCAGGAATACCCCGACGGCGCCCACGGCCACGCCCACGGAGACCAGCGTCGAAAGACCCTCGATGCGCGTGACCACGATCGTCAGCACGACGATGACCGCCAGGCTCACGGCGCGGGTGTGGCGCGTCATTTGGCGTTGTCCCGTTCGACGAGGGCGAGGCCGTGGGCGGCGGCGATGTCTTCGAGGAGGGACCGCTCGTCGAGGTCGCGGATGATGATGACGTTGCCGGCGCGGAGTGCGGGGCGTGTCGAGAAGAGCGCAGAGCTTTCAAGCACGACGAGCGGAATCGGGTGGCGGCAGACGTGGATGCCGACGGGCCGGCGCTTGTCGCCGTGGAGGACCCGGGAGGCACGCGCCGGCATCCGGTAGACGGCTCCGGCAACGCTCTGCTCCTCGAACCGAGTAATCTGGCGCGCTTGCAGAGCCGTCGTGAGGTCGATTGCGAACGCGCGCCGATCGGCGAACTGAATCGCGAGATCGGCAACAAGCGGGAACTCGGTCACAGGGTAGCCGGGGATCTGGGTCGCGAGAAGGTATGACTCTGACGGGCCGTAGAAGACGCGCTCCGCGTCCAGGTCGCGCAACTCGAAGCGGAACATCCCGCCACGCGCATCGAACTGTGGCTCGTCGCGCAGTTCACCGTCCAGCGCCATTTTCGTCACGGATGACTATGCGCGGCGCAGTTTGAGACTCGACGGCGCGGTGCTTCCCGTAACCGCCTTGACGCCTTGTGTCCACAAAATGTCCACACGCTGCCGTAAACCTGGCTCATTTGGGCTTATTTCGACCGATTGGCCTGCTACAAACACAGGAAATAGAGCGCGAAAAATCAACGATTCGGCGGGTGGCCGCTTGGTACAAACGGGTAGCGCGCTTCCTTCACACGGAAGAGGTCGTCGGTTCGAGTCCGGCATCGCCCACCACAGGGAAACTTCCTGGTTAGTCGGGGTTTTTCTTTGCCTGGATTAGTTCGGGTCGCGGAGCCGATGACCAGGAATTTTCCGCGCCTTTTCCGTGATGCTCACAAGTGCTGGCTCATCTCACTTCGCCAGAACGGCCGGGTAGACGTGACTACGGCATTTCGTCGTCGGCCTTGTCCGCGGAGCCTGGTGAGGCCTCCAGGAGAGGGTTGGCCCGCGTGTCAAGGACGGGCACGGCCTGCGATATCCCCAGGTGCACTGCGCGGTGTACGCGAGATGGCGCTGATGCACGCAACGGTGAGCAAGGAGCCGCGGGCGGGGGTCCACCGTTCGACGACGTCGACTCATCGCGCGACCGTGTTCACCGCTGGCCGCTCAGTCCGTCTTGCGCACCCGTACCTTGTCGTAGTGCCGTGCCGCACGCGCACGGTTGCCGCAGGCGACCGAGCACCATTCACGGCGAGGGTGCGTCTTGACGAAGTAGAGCACGCAGCCGGGAGCATGGCAGGCGCGCAACGTCGCCGCATCATCGCCGCCGACGAGCTCAATGATTTGTTCCGCGACGGTCGCCAATGCGGCGACCACGGGTGACGTCGACGTCTCAGCGGTGAGGTGCAGCCGGCCGTCGTGGTTCTCGATCCGCGGGCTTGCCGCGTGGGTTGCGGCGGTGTTGATGGTGTCGATCGCTTCATCGAGATCTGCTATCGCGGAGGCCGCGGCGGGTCGGTCGTCATCGGTGAGATGAGCGGCGGCACGTCGTGCGGCGTCGCGCAGTCGGATGGCGGCGGCGAGCTCGGACGGTGTCGCGTGGGTACCGGCGCGGTCGATGGAGACGGCGTCGAGCCAGTCGTCGACGTCGGATGCTGTGGCGAAGTCGTCGTGGATGCCGTCGGTGTCCCACCAGATCGTCGACATCAGCCGGATCGGCGTCGGCTCCTCGGGAAGGACCCAGGCGCGGGCGTCGGCTGTGCTGTTCATGACAATCACCTTATCACGGATGAATTGACTTGCATCCGTTAGAAGAGTCGTGCTACACCCTTTCTCACGGATGCAGACCGCATCACCCGTGATAACTTGAGGAGTCACACATGACGACCATCGCCCCCATCGAGCCGGAGAACGCGACCGGGAAGGCCGCCGAGCTGCTCGGCGACGTCAAGAAGTCCCTGGGCCTCGTGCCGACCATGACGAAGGTCATGGCGAACAGCCCCGCGCTGCTGAAGAGCTACCTGGCGCTGAACGGCGCCGTCGCGACCGGCGTGCTGCCTGCCGCGGTGCGTGAGCGGCTCGCGATCACCACCGCTCAGCTCAACGGCTGCGAGTACTGCCTCTCGGCGCACACCTACATCGGCGAGAACATCGCCAAGGTCTCTCCCGACGAGCTCAGCAAGGCGCGCGGCGCCGAGTCCGAGGATTCGCACGTCCAGGCGCTCCTGCAGCTCTCGAACGAGATCGCCTCGAACGCTGGCGATGTGAGCGACGAGACGATCGCGGCCGCCCGCGCGGCCGGCGTCACCGACGCCGAGATCGGCGACGTCGTCGCCAACCTCGCACTGAACATCCTCACCAACTACTTCAACGTCCTCGCCAGCGTCGAGAACGACTGGCCCGTCGTCACCCTCTGACGCGCCGCCGCAGGAGAACGACATGACTAAGACGAGCCAGTTCGCCGACGCGGGCTTCCACGCCGGCGAGCTGGCCGTCCAGCAGCGGGCCGGCGTCCAAGGCGAGGCAGCACGCCTCTCCCGGATGCTGGAGCCCGTCGAGCTCTCCGGCGGCATCTCCGGATTCCTTGCCGACCGCACCTTCCGCGTGATCACCGCCCGCGACGCGGCGGGGCGGCTGTGGACGTCTCCGCTCGTCGGGCCGCGCGGGTTCCTCAAGGTCGTCTCACCGACGCGGCTTGTGGTGCACGCGGATTCCCGCAGGCGACCCGCTCGCAGAAATCCGCGCCGGGCAGAAACTCGGCATGACGACAGTCGAGTTCGCTGCTCGTCGGCGTGTGCGCATCAACGGCGCACTCGTCGCGGCGAGCGAGGACCGGCTTGTCGTCGAAGTCGACCAGGCCTACGGGAACTGCCCCCAGTACATCCAGCAGCGCCTGCTCGAACCGGCAGCAGGCGCGCCAACGGCTGCCGAGATCTTCCCCGACGTCGCGCTGTCGGATTCCGACGCGCAGCTGATCGGCACCGCAGACACCCTGTTTCTCGGAACAGTGAATCCCGAGCGTGGGGCGGATGCCTCGCACCGCGGCGGCGCAGCCGGATTCGTGCGGGTGGAGACGCGGACACTGCTGTGGTGGCCGGACTACCCCGGAAACAACCTCTTCAACAGCCTCGGCAATCTCGCCGTCGACCCCGAGGCATCCCTCGCATTCATCGACTTCGACGCCGGCCGCACCCTTCAACTCTCGGGGACTGCGCATGTGGAATGGGATCACGTCGGCGACCCAGGCGACGACGCGGGCACCGGCCGCCGGGTCGTCTTCGAGACCCAGCGCGTCGTCTCCGGGCGACGCCTCGGCGCCCACGAGATCACCCACCAGCCCTACCCGCGCAACCCTGTAGTCACTGACCGAAAGGACCATCGACCATGACCGACACCCGTCCCCCATTCCCGCCCTTCGACACCGAGGGCGCCCTCAAAAAGGTCCAGGCCGCCGAAGACGCGTGGAACACCCGCGACCCCGAGAAGGTCTCGCTCGCTTATACGCCCGACTCCGAGTGGCGCAATCGCGACGTGCACGTCACGGGTCGCGCGGCGATCGTCGAGTTCCTCACCGGCAAGTGGGAGCGCGAACAGGACTATGCCCTGCGCAAGGGCCTGTGGGGCTTCCGTGAGAACCGCATCGCCGTGCGCTTCCAGTACGAGTGGCACGACGCCGAGGGGCAGAACTGGCGCAGCTACGGCAACGAGTTATGGGAGTTCGACGAGAATGGCCTGATGTGCCGGCGCGAGGCCTCGATCAACGACGTGCAGATCGCAGCATCCGATCGCCGTATTTTCGGCCCCCGCCCCGAGTCCGAGCGCGGCCTCGACTTCCCGCTCTGGTGACGCGAATGGCCGCCGTCGGGGAGCGCGAGAGCGACTATGCCGCGCTCGGCGATGTTGATCCCGTTCTCGCGCGGCTGGTCGTCGAGTACGGGATGCCCGACCCGTTCGAGTTCCACGACGGCGGCCGCACCACAGGTTCCAACTTCGCAGCGATGGCCCTGCACATCCTCGGCCAGCAGATCTCGACGAAGGTCGCGTTCGTCCTCTACGACCGGCTCGTCGCCGCACTCGACGGCACGCCCAACGCGACAGGAATCCTCGAACTCGGCGCCGAGCGCATCAAAGGGCTGGGCACGTCCCGGGCGAAGGCCGGTTACCTCGTGAACCTCGCCGAGCACGTCTCCGACGGGCGGCTGCCGATCGAGCAGATGGCAGATCTCTCCGACGCCGACGCCGTCGAGGCGCTCGTTGCCGTCAAGGGCATCGGGCAGTGGTCGGCCGAGATGTTCCTCATCCACCAGCTCCACCGCGCCGACATCCTGCCCGCCGGCGACGTCGGCATCCGAAACGCCATCGCAGCCGCGTACCGTCTCGACGAGGTTCCGACGATTCCCGAAACCCGCGAGCGCGGCGAAGCGTGGGCGCCGTGGCGGACCTTCGCGTCCGCCATCCTCTGGCGCTCGCTCGCGCCGTCTGCGGGCAATGCCGCGCAGAATCAGAACCAGCGCGCCGCGACGGCGTGAACCGTGCCAGCGAGGTGGTTTAGGCGCGGTCGGTCCGCTGACCCGTTGGAACACGCCCGCTCAGTGCAGGTTGATGTAGCCGAGGATCGTGATGACGCGTTCGGCGACGAAGGAGAACGAGCCGGCGGCGAGTACGACGATCGGGGTCACGGTCGCGGCTGAGAGTCCCGAGCTTTGTGCCCGTCGGCGCTGGGCGACGCCCCACGCGAGCGTCACGCAGGCGAGGATCATCGCGGCGACGATCAGGCCCGTCGCGGCGATGCCCGCAAGGATGTGGACGGCCACCTGTCCGCCGACATCGAGAGGCGGATGGAAGAGCATGTCGACGACCATGACGGCCCAGCTGCCCACGAGTAGCGACGCAGCCAGGATGATGAGACTTCTCGGGCCGCTGCTCGCGCGACGTTCCGTCGGCAGGATGAGCGAGGCACGGGTCATCGCCGTTCCTCCGTTCCGCGGGCTCCGGCCATCGTCAGGGCGAGGCGCACCGCGTCGGCCCGGGAGTGCAGGTCGGCTTTGGTGAAAACGTTGTTGATGTGCGTCTTCACGGTCGCTTCGCTGATCGTGAGGCGCTCGGCGATCTGCGTGTTGCGCAGCCCCTGGCCGATGAGGTCGAGGATCTGCCGCTCTCGCGCGGTGAGCGCCACGGCGGGGGCCGGCTCGAGCGCGGGGCTGCGCGTGGCGAGCTCTACGAGCCGCAGCTGAACGTCGGGGTCGAGCACGACGTGACCCGCGTGTGCGCTGCGCACGGCCTGGGTGATGACCGCGCGGTCCGCATCCTTCGTGAGGTAGCCGCGGGCGCCGGCGCGTAGCGCGCCGAGGATCGATTCGTCGTCCTCGAAGGTGGTGAGCACGACCACCGGAAGCGTGGGACGGCTGCTGTGAAGTCGGCTGGTGGCCTCTACGCCACCCATCACCGGCATGTTCAGGTCCATGAGCACGACGTCTGGCGAGAGCGCGCCGACGGATGCGAGCGCGGCGCGCCCGTCACCGGCGGTTCCCACAACGTTGACGTCGGGGTCGAGGTCGAGCATCACCGCGAGCGCGTCGCGGATCGCGGCCTGGTCATCGACGATCAGAAGGCGGATGGCGCTCATCGTGGGAGCTCCACGGTCACGATCCAGCCCGCGCCGTCGTGGCTGCTCGGGCCTGCGTTCGCGGTTCCGCCGAGGAGCGCTGCTCGTTCGCGCATTCCGACGAGGCCCATTCCCCCGCTCTGCGGCTCGCGGTGGAGAGCGTCGGGCGGCGCGCCGCTGTCGGTCACGGTCAGGCGGATGAGCGCGTCGTTCGTGTAGTCGAGGCTGATGTCGATGCGGCCCCCGGGCGCGTACTTGAGGGCGTTCGTGATCGCCTCCTGCGCGGCCCGGATAACGGTCTGGGCGACCTCGACACCCACGGGCAGCGGGTCACCAGTCACGCGGAGGTCTGCGCCGGCGCCGTCTGCGAGGTTCTGCAGTGTGCGCGGCAGAGGCAGGGTGTCCTCGCGAACCGCTTGGATCGCGCGCCGCGTCTCGGCGATTCCCGAGACCGCGAGCCCGCGGGCGCGCTTGACGGCCTCGTTCGCCTCGACGTCGCGGTCACTGTCGTGCAAAGCATCCGCCATGTCGAGCTGCATCGCGATACCCGAGAGCGAGTGCCCGAGCACATCGTGAATCTCTCGGGCGATGCGGCCCCGTTCTTCAAGCGCAGCTTCACGCGCCTCCGACGCGGACGCGCGCTCGCGCTGGGCCACCGCGTACTCGGCTGCGCGTAGCGCCATGCCGCGGTCCCGGCGTGAGATGCCGATGTAGACCGGAAGCACCACGGCCAGCGAAAGCCACCACTGAGACTGGTACCCGAGCACGCCCGTCACGGACAGCAACCACGTAGCGACCGTGGCAACAGCCGCACCGGTCGCGGCGACCGTGAGCGCGGCCTGTCGCGTGGCGAGCTTCTCGCCGGCCGTGCTGGATGCGATGAAGACGAGCACAACAGATGCCCCGGCCGGTGGGAACGGAAAGAGCGCGCCGGCAAGAACTGCGAACGCGGTGACCAAGGTGACGCGCGCCGACTCCGGAAATGATGTCCAGGGAAGCAATGTGCTGAGGGCGATGACCACAACGGCGACTGTCAGAGACCACACCAGTGGAGCGAACGATCGCGGCGGGTCCAGCACGAGCTGTGTGATCGCGATCGCGCTCACCCCGACCAGGACGAACGGGCGGATCAGATCGTCACCGAACCTGGGCGTCCACCACTCGCCGACAGCATCCCGCTTCGTCTCCGTGCCCACAGACCTCTTCATGGCCCCGGATTCTCCTCTAACGGCGGTCATCATCGGGCCGCGAACCGAACCCACGATCGCGTGCCGCCTCTGACCAGGCGCCGCTGTGCGCCCGCTGCTGCAGCCCGTCGAGGAACGAAGACGTCTTGTGAGGTTCCCCGTCCTTTCCTTGCTTCCACAGGATGCGACTGTTCGTCCGCACCGCCTTGGACAGCACGACGAGCCCCTCTACGAGCAGACCAGAGCCCAGCGTGAGGAGGAGACCGTTGCTCGCGGCGTGCTCCGCGGACGGGTCCACGAGACCCAGCGCGAAGCTCGCACCGAACTTGATCGCGAAGTTGAGGGCGAGCAAGACCACGGTGATGACGCGGTACCGCATGAAGACCAGTCCGTCCTGCTCGAAGACCCGGATCGTCGCACCACGCAGCAAGCCGAGAACCACGCTTACCGCCGTCGTCGCGATGAGGAACCCGATTGAGACGGGAGACTGGGCGACCTTCGCCAAGTCCATCAGCCCGATCGCGGTGAGGATCGCGGGCAGCAGTAACATCCGCCGGCCCTCTGCCGCTTCCCCAATGAGACGACGGATCAGCAGGTAGCCGATCACCACGATGATGAGGATGACCTCGATAGGACCGCTCATCGATCCCACCTCCTAAGCTCTGTGCGTTCAACTGGACGTGTCCCAAGGTAGAAATCCCGCGCCGCTGCCGCCTCGGGCCTCCGGCGTATCTTCGGGTGGAGATCTTCTCCACCCACGATCTGCCTGGATTCGATCTGGTGCTGGCTATGCCCGATACGCGAGACTCGTCAACGTGGCCTACCGGGAGCTTCCATCGGCCGGGCGTCGGCTCGCGCGCCTCGTGCTGCGCGCCGGAGAACCTGACGGTTCGCCCTGCTGGTCGTCGGCCCGCGCATGGCGGTGCTATTCGTGGTCGCCGGCGCCAGCCTCGGCCGCGTCATCCGCGCGGGGCTGAAACGACGGGGTCTCCTTGACCAACTATGAATCCTTACGGTACGACGGTCACGGGCCATCTTCCGTTGCGGATGAGTCGGGCTGCTAGAGAACCCGCGACGCGGTGCAGGGGGCTCGCGGACGCACCGACCACGATGAGGTCGGCCGCCTGTTGTGCCGCTACGGAGAGGATCTCCGTGCAGGGGTCTCCGCGGCGCTCCATGAACTGCACGCGCACATCGGTGAACTGTGCGCGCACACTGGCGAGGGTTCTGAGTTCGTCCGCCAGGTCGGCGTTCGCCTTGTAGGCTGCGACGTCAGCCCCGGGGACCGTGCCCACGAGAAGCGTCGACGGCGCATGCACGAACACGCCGATCAAGGAAGCGCTCTCCACACGCGCCATATGGACGGCCAAGGCCCCTGCGCGATAGGAGGACGGCGACCCGTCAACAGCGGCAAGGATGGTTCGGCGCTGAAACCCCACGAACGCATTCTCCTCGGCGGCGCGCCGCCGTCAACGAGATCACGGGCCGATCGCCGGCGAATCCCGCACCCGGGACGCGTGGTACGCCACTGACTACCTGCCGACGAGACAGGAAGAGTCACAGGCTTTCCAGTCGGTCAAGGTCCGTGGTTGTGCGCGCGTCGTCCGTCGCGTTGCCGGTATTGACGGTGGCTGCCGACTCGAACAGCACCACGTTCGCCGTCGGCTGCGCGACAGGCCGGTGCTCGACGCCGCGCGGGATGATCACGAGCTCGCCAGGTACCAGATCAACGACGCCGTCCTCAAGCTCGATGCGCAGCGCGCCGTCAACGACCAGGAACAGTTCGTCTTCGCCGTCGTGGTGGTGCCAGGTGAACGCCCCCTCGAACTTCGCAACCTTGACCTGCATGTCGTTGATGTCACCGGCGATCTTCGGACTCCACGTATCGGTGAAGCGAGTGAAGGCGTCGGTGAGCACGATCTTCTTCAACATGAGCGGGTCTCTGTCCTCGTGGTCGGGCGCATGTGCGACGCAGTGCTGTCGTTCATTCTCGCGTGAGGAGCGACCGACGACATGCTCAGTCAGAGATCCGGCACGGATCACGGGCGCGATCGCCGGGCAGAGCGGACCGGTCCGCTGCTACCTGAAAGCCCTCGCCGACGCCAGCGCCCCGCAAATGCGAACGGTCACGCGCTCGAACTATGGCGCGCCGAATGCCACTGAGGAGCCGGGCGCCGGCGCATTCCGGTTCTCCAAAGACGCGCGATCCGGGCTCGCCCACGTCAAGATCGAGCAGACCGGGGTGAGTGCGGACGCACTCGTCGTCATCCGTTTCGCAGACGGCAAGATCGATGTGCAAATGATCAGCCTCGTCGACCCGTCATCGGCAGTCGCCTGGCGGATGAGCGCGGTCAACGACCACTCGACCAAGAGCTACACGTCAGCCACCGGGTTCTGATGCGCAACTGAGTGGCCGCCGCAGTCACTCCACGTACCTTCATCCGCGGCTGCACCGCCGATGCGGGTGCGAGGGGCCCAGAAGGCCACGCCGGGGAGACGCGTACGCTGAGCCTGTGATCGCAACCGTGGTCCTGCCGCTGATCGTTGTCATCATGGCGCTCGGTGTGGTTCTCGGCGTGCGGGCGTGCGCGAACGGCCGAATCAAGCTGAATCTGGCGATCGGCTTGCGCGTCGGCTGGGTCCTGCATGACGAGGAGGCATGGGAGGCCGGCCACAAAGCGGCGATCCCCGCGGTCGCGCGGGTTGCACCGATCGCCGTGGTCATCGCTCTCGTCGCCGCGATTCCCGCATTCGGCGAGCTTGCGCAGATCCTGATCGCGCTGGTCGGCCTCGCCGTGGTCGTCGTGGGGCTCCTCTGGGGCACTGCTGCCGCGAACCGGGCAGCAAAGGTATCGGTCGAATCGAGGGCGTGAACGCCGGCTACATGATCGGCGCTGACGGACGCAGCTGGTGCGTGGACGCGGCGAGGCAATCGGGGTGAACTGGCGGCATGCAGTTCTTCGACTCTCTGCCCGATGCCGAGCCGCCAGAGGAGGCTCCGCCCGCGGTACCCCCGTGGCGTCAGCCTCCTATCGGTGAGGTTCCGGTGCCAGTCGCCGTCGGTTCAGTTCTCGCGCGCACGCCGGGCGCCGTCTTCTCGCTACGGCGCATCGACGGCGGGCATCCGCAGACCGCGGGTGGCGGATGGAGCCGTCGAGCGTGAGAACACCTCAGGGGCCCGTCCTGTCGATGAACCATCGCGGGGGCGGTGGTTCTGACAGGGCCTACTCGATGGGGTATCGGCTGTGGCTGTGGCCGCTCCCGCCTGATGGACTACTTACTTTTCACTTTCAATGGCGTGATCTGGGAATCCAGGAAGGGTCCACCGCGGTGGATGCCGGCGCAATCCTCGCTGCATCATCCGGTGCGATTGCGCTGTGGGAGCCGTGAAAGCGTGTTGGTGGCTGTGCGGCGGCGCAGGATCTCGCGAGATCGGATCGGTTGGTTTTCGAGGGGTGGTCGGACAAGGGGTGACGAAGCCTGATGACGAGGACTACGGCGCGATGGGTGGCCGGTGGGGTCGGCGTAGTCCGTCGAAGACCACCTGGCGGGCGCGCTGCCGCGCTGCGTCGGGCGTGGGTCCAGGCATCCGTGGCTCTGCCAGTCCGCGGATGAGGAAGACGAGTTCGTCGACGTCGATGTCGTCTCGGACGCCGCCCGACTCTTGCGCGCGGCGCAGTGCCCGCTCGATGACCGCTCCCAGCTCGATCGACGCCTGCTTTGCGGGTCCGCTCCACCGTTCAGCTCCGAAGAGGTAGTGCCCCAGTGCCAGCTTTCCCGGGACGTGCTCTACGAGCGTGGCGATGAGGTTGAACAGCGCCGTGGTGGCGTCTGGCTCGGACTCGGCGGCCTGAGCCTGCGCAGTGAGCTCGTCAAAGCGGGAGAGCAGTGCGCTCTCGACCAGGTCGCGCTTCGTCGGAAAATGCCGAAAGACCGTGCCGACACCCACGCCGGCACGACGCGCCACCTCCTCCGTCGAGGCGTCGGTCCCCTGCTCGACGAACACCTCCTCAGCGGCATCCAGCACCCGGCGTCGGTTTGCCTCAGCGTCCGCGCGCATCGCACTCCCTTGAACCGGAGTACGCACTCCGGTAATCTTCGAAACACGGAGTCGATACTCCGTTTGCCAGTTAGAAGGAGTGTAGATGGTGCCTGCAGTCGACGAGACAAGAACCCCCGCCGAGGTCGTACACGCGGTGCTCGACTGCGTGAGCCGGGCGGTCATGGGCGATGCGAGTGCGCTCGACGATATGACTGAGCTTTACGCAGACCCGACCTATGTCCTGCACCCGATGCGTCCGGATCTCCCGCCAGTGAGGACTCATGACGATTTTCGCCGTCACGCCTCGGCGATCGGCACGCGCCGTGCGCGTCCGGATTCCCATCGCGCCGCGGATGTTGTCGTCCGCGAGACGACCGACCCCGAGCTCGTCGTCACCGAGTTTCACTACGAGACCATCGTCGACGGTCAGACGCTGATCACACCCTGCATCTGGGTCACCCGGGTGAGAAACGGGCGCATCGTCGAAGCCCGCGACTATAACGGCGAGCGCCACGCCGCGTAGGCACGGCACCACTCCCCCGCGACGGCTAAACGAACCGCGGTAAGCATCGAGGCGATCGTTCGCGATGGAGCTCCAGAAGTCCCATACGGGGGCGCGGGCTACTCTCGCCGTGTGACCGCCGGGGCCGCTGCCGAGATTCGATTCCCGAGGCCGCCGTGGTTGTTGCTGGACGAGCTTGCACGTCAAGCGGTGAGGAACGCCGGCGGCAATTCAGCGGGCGATGAGTGGACCTGGGTCGAGCACGGTTCTAACTCTCTCGTGGTGCTCGCTGGCGACACGGCTGTTCGCATCTCTCGCCAACCGGCCGGGGTCGCGCAGTTGCTCCGCACGCAAGCGCTTGTCGATGCGCTTCCCGATATGCCGTTCGCGGTCGCCCGCTCGCGAGGCGAAGCGGTCGAACTCGAGGGGCACATTGCGATCCCGACGGATCGCCTGTCTGGCACACCCCACTCTTCCGGATCGGGGAACCCGGATGAGTTGCGGCGCCTGCTCTCCGCAGTGCACGAGCTTGATCCCCAGCCACTCGCCGAGTTCTTGACACGGCCGCACGCGTTCATGGGCGGCGACGCTTGGGAAGGGATTCTTCTCGAGCGTGTAGTGCCGCTGCTCGACGCGCGGGCTCGCCCGGAAGCGCGACGGCGCGTCGGTGCTCTCGCAGCGCTTCGACCGGATCGCAGTGCTGTTGTCCACGGCGACCTCGCTGGGAGCAACGTTCTGTGGACCGGCGGGCGAGTGACGGGCATCCTTGACTGGGATCTCGCCGCGCCTGGCGACCCGGCGGAGGATGTCGCTGCCCTCGCGTCATGGCATGACTGGTCGCTGGTGTCTGAACTCACCGACGCGCAAACTGCGACCCGGGCAGCGGCGTATCGCGACACGTTCGCGCTGCAAGTGATCGCGTTTGGCATCATCAACGAGCGACCGCCCGCACAGATTCAACGCGCGGTGATGCGGGCCGAGCGGCTGCTTCAGGCCGCCTAGCCGGAGGACCGTGCCGGGGCATGCAGTCACCCTGCCGGGCAGAGGTCTCTTTCCCGGCCAGCTGTCTCGTTCACCGGTGCTCACTCTTGACCGTCGGCTCCGCCGCGCGATCGTGTTCGGCGCGCGAAATCTGGTATTTCAGGTCATGACCACGGCCGGGCGGCACGCGCTCGCCACCACAGCGCGCGAGTCCCTGGTGACGATTGCCCTGTTCCTGTTGCCGACCGCTGTGTTCGCTGTCGCGATCGTCATCGTCGCGGTCGCGCAGACGCGCAGTCGCCGCGGATCGCGCCTCGAACGAGGGCTCCTCTGGGCCGTCGCCGCTGCGGATGTCGCGCTCACGGCTTCGCTGTTTGTCGGCAACGTGAGTATTGTTCTCGGCCTCGCTCGGGCGCACGCAGAGCTCCTGATGCCTCTATGTCTCCTTCTGCTCGGCGCCGCGTATCTTGCTCGGGGCGTCCAGAGGCGCGGCGGGGTCGTGTCGCCGGACGTTGTGCGATTCGTCAGCGTTCTGGGGCGCCACGACTGAGAGCGAAAGGCAGTCCTGCGCGTAGAGCCGTCTCCAGTGGGACAGCGAGCGACGCGTCGTTGCATCCCAACCCGATCCCCCTCTATCCGATCTTCGGCTTGCGCGCCGGTCGGTGCTCTGACTACAGCGCCATGCCGGGCACGCGCTTGCGGATGGCTTCGAGCTCGGCCTCGTCGGAGACGCCCTGCCAGTCGTAGCGCGGCGTGTACGGCGATTCCAGCGAACGGATGTCTTCATCCGACAGCTCCACGTTGAGCGACGCGACCGCGTCGTCGATCTGCGCGATCGAGCCGGCACCGACGAGCGGGGCGGTCACGACCGGCTGACGGCGGAGCCACGCCAATGCGATCTGCGCTCGGCTGACGCCGTGCGCCTCGGCGACGCGGCCGACCGCGTCGATGATGGCGCGGTTCGAGTCTTCCTCAGCCGGGCTGTAGAGCAGATCGGCGTAGGCGCCGTCGCTCTCGGAGCGAGTCGTGGCTTTGGCGTTATCCCACGCGCGGGCGAGGCGACCGCGTGCCAGAGGTGACCAGATGATGGTGCCCACCCCGTTGTCCAGCGCGAGTGGGATCATCTCGCGCTCCTCCTCGCGGGCGAGCAGGTTGTAGTGGTTCTGCATCGTGGCGAACCGGGCCCAACCGTTCATCTTCTGCAGGTGCAGCGCCTTCGCGAACTCCCACGCATGCATCGATGAGGCGCCGAGGTAGCGCACCTTGCCCGCCTTGACGAGATCATGAAGCGCCTCGAGTGTCTCCTCCCACGGCGTCTCGTGGTCGTTGCGGTGGATCTGGTACAGATCGATGTAGTCCGTGCCGAGGCGCTCGAGCGAGTGATCGACCTCCTGCATGATGGCTTTGCGTGACAGGCCGCGCCCGTTCGGGCCGAGACGCATCGGGTGACGCAGCTTCGTCGCGATGACGACCTCGTCGCGGTCGGCGAAGTCGCTGAGCGCGCGGCCGAGGATCTCCTCACTGGAGCCGAGCGAGTACAGGTTGGCGGTGTCGAAGAAGTTGATGCCCGCCTCGAGCGCGTGCTTGATCAGCGGCCGGGACTCTTCCTCGGGCTTCGACCACACGGGATGGCCGCGGTCGGGCTGCCCGTAGGTCATCGCGCCTATGGCGATGGGAGAGACATCCAAGCCGGTCGTGCCGAGTTTGATGTAATGCATGATGAAGACGTCCTTAGGTCAGGTCCTGGTAACGTAGTGAGTCGCGGAGGATGCTCCGCAAGTGTGAATCAAGTTAGCGGAGGATCATCCGCATGTCAACATGAGGCGAGGTCGAGTCATGAGCAGCGAGACAGCAACGGGCTACGGCACGCAGCGCCAGGCGGCCGCGAAGAACCGCACGGCGATCATCGACGCGGCGCACGAGCTCTTCGCGGAGAATCCACTCGTTCCCCTGAGCGACGTCGCCAAGAAGGCGCGCGTCGGCATCGGAACCCTCTACCGCCACTTCCCCACCCGCGATGACCTGATCCTCGCCGCCTACCAGCACGACATCGATCGGCTCAGCGGCGCCGCTGAGGACGCGCTCGCGCGCAACACGTCAGCGAAGGCGGCGTTCGTCGAGTGGTTCGAGATGCTCGCCGGCTATATCCGCATCAAGCACGGCCTGGGTGACGCACTGCATTCCGCCGCCGCTCAGCAGGTCGTCGACGACTCCTGGGGCCCGGCAAGCGCCGCGGTCGCGACGTTGCTCGACGCTTGCGTGGCCGAAGGAAGCATCGCCCCGGGGCACGATGCCGCTGACGTCATCATGCTGATGAGCTTCCTGTGGCGCGTGCCGAACACCGGCGAGGGCGTCGCGCAGGGGCGCCGCTTGATCTCGACCGTGTTCACTGGGCTTCAGTCCAAGCCGGAGTGGGCATAGGCCACATCAATCTGAAGCCGTGCCGGACGAGTTCGGCACCTTGGAGCCATAGGCGGCCGTTCGGCGACAACGATCACGTCGGCCGTGGGACAGGGAGCAAGGCGCTCCTCGCGACCGAGCTCGGCCTGCGCGTCCGCAGAGTTTTGCGAGGTCTCAGCGGTCCTCCTGAGGTCCCCTGGGCGCCTCTCCGAGCTCGACGGGAACGCCCCCATTTTCGGGCTCGAATCTCTCGACGCTGACCTCGTGGTCGTCCGGCCCGACGGGCTGAGGATCGCGATCATCCTACTCACCAGCGTGCAGGGTGCGGCAGAGACGTGGGTGCACCGCTGGGCGGAATACGTGCACCGTCGCCGGCTCGACGACAGTGGCATCGTCGTGATCTTCGGCGCCGCGGAGTCCCCAGCCACGCCGTGCCTCGGCGTCCCAGGACGCCTGCGCCGCACGGTGCGCGGCCTACACCGGTTGCCGCAGCTGGCTGGCGCGCAGCTTCGCGTCGGAGCGAAGAGGGGCGGTGCTGGGCATGCGACGGTGGCGTGGCGGATCGAGTGAACGAGATGTCCGTGGCGACGACACGAGCGAACGGTGCCCGTCCTCCGATCGAGGGCGGGCACCGTTCGACGACGCGGGCCGTCGCTAGTGCGCCCCAGTGCGGCGGAACCTTTCTCGGGCTACGGACATAGCTCTAGTGACACGTCCGAACGCAAGAGCCTTGGAGCACCCATGATCGACATCAACGCCGCATCCGCCGTGGACATCGAACTACCGCGGACAACACAGATAGACGTGAGCTACCTTGTCGAGCAGGCGCTGACCCGCGGCCCGGTCGATCAGTCGAAGTGACTGCGCTCGCCGCAGCGCGCGCACGACCCCCATTCGCGGGGGGTTGTCGAATGGCGATCGGCATTCGCCCTACGCTGGCGGCATGTCGGGGGACCGTTCTGGAGAGAGCGATGCTGCGCTGTGGCTTGAGGTGCTCAGCGGCACTGCCTCCTCGTTCGCGGTCGTCTACGAGCGGCATCGCCGCCAGGTGTTCCGCAAGGCCTACGCGCTGACCGGCGATGTCACGGACGCGGAGGACGTGCTTGCGATCGTGTTCCTCGAGGCGTGGCGGAAGCGGACCGAGGTGCGCATCGTCGACGGTTCGTTGCTCCCGTGGCTGTATGCGACGGCCGGGTTCACGGCCATGAACACCGAGCGGGCGAAGAGACGCCACCGCATCGCCCTCGCCAAGCTTCCGGCCTCAGTGCCGGCCCCAGATGTCGCAGCCACTGTGGCGGACACGATCGACGGCCTGGCAGAAGTCAGGGCGCTCATCGACGCGCTCTCGCATTTGAGGCCGAAGGAGCGAATCATCGTGCAGCTGTGCCTCGTCGACGAGCTGTCTCTGGTACTGGCCGCGGCCGTGCTTGACCTTCCGGTAGGCACAGTGAAGTCGCGCCTTCACCGGGCTCGGGAGAAACTACAGCGGCTCCTGAAGGACTCGCGCGGCACCAGGACAACTGCGACTTATTTCCGGGAGGTGACCGATGAGCCAGGACGATGAGCTTGTCTCGCCTCCACGTGACGAGGCCATCCGCACCATGCTGATGGACACCGTCGACGCCGACCCGACGGTACGCCGGCAGCGCAAGCGGCGGCGGACTCTCGTGTTCGGGTCGATCGGCGTGCTCGTCGCCGCGAGCGTCGGGATCGGAGCCGGCCTGGTCGTTCACGCCCAAGGGGTGACGAACACGTCCGTCGTGCACTGTCTGTCGTCGGCCCACCGCGGCCTCGGAGGGAAGTACCCTGACGCATCGGCATCGCTTGCCTCGACCTCCGGCGTCTCACGCGCTGACGACGCGATCGGGCTGTGCCAGGACATGTGGCGACAGGGCGTGTTCGAGCCCGGCTATAACCCGACGTCGTCGAATAACCGATTCGGCACGGTCCCCTCGCAGCTCACCGTGTGCGTGATGAAAGACGGCAGCGCCGCAGTCGTCCCCGGCGATGAGCGCGACATCTGCCAGGGCATCGGGCTGGCACCGCTCAAGCCGTAGCCGTGCCGACGGCGGGACGTACACGGGCGCGTCCGTCCGTCGGCAGGGGTCCTACTGACTCCAGGGCACGAACTTGCCGTCTTCGTAGCGGAAACCGCGATTTCCGGGCGCATTCATGCTGTCGATCGACTCGCGGAGATGCACGTCGAGCAGGTTGAAAACGTGGTCCTCGTCAGTCCCGGTAGTCCACAGTTGACGGCCGCCATGCACGAGGGTCGGATACGCCCGGCCGAACTCGAACCGGTCGATCTGGATGTCGAGCCGCGCGGGCATCTGTGATCCGTCATCAAGGTGCCTCGATCGCGGCGCGACGGTCAGGATGCCGGTTTGGAGGTCTGCGCCCCTCGCGTAGTCCTGCTGCGCTAGACGGGAGAGGACGCGCCGGTAGATCTCGACCTCACGCGCTGTTCCCACAGTCGACATTCTCTAGCGGCCATCTGTGGGATAGCACGTGATCACGTTGTCGTTGTCGGCTGAAACCGGAGTCCACACGGTATACGTGCGGACAACCTTGCCGTCGGAGTTCTTGATCTGAACTGGGGCTTGGTACTGGTAGGTGTTGTTCGAGGCGATTGGGGCAGTACCTGAGGGTGCCGTTGTTGACTCCTCCGCCGCCCAGATCGCCAAGTCGGCCCAGGTTCCGCCAAGCTGGTATTTGGTGACGATGTTCTGCCAGGCCTGCCCGTGTTGATTGTTGATGTGTCGCAGCCCGTAGGTGGCCTGGGTACCGCATCGCATGTTGGCGACCAACTGCCGACCGGAGCCTGGCCTAATCCCCGGCTCCATCGCGGCACACCCCTCACGTTTGCGGCCCGTGACCGGATAACGACGACGGAGTCGCGCAGGGGCGCCGCTTGATCGCCACGGTATTCACCGGACTGCAGGCCGAACCCCGGCCGCTGTAGCCGCCATCGAGCACGGCTGCGCGGGGCGCGCCGGCAGGTCGATGGTTGTCAACGATTGCCGGCTCCGTGGTAAGTCCTACGCACATGTCGAACGAGTCCGGCTCGGCGTTATGCGACGGCAGTTAGCGCGCGCGAAGCGACACGGCGACGGCGAAGAGCACGAAGGCGAGGATCGCCGCCGACGAGCGGTACGTGTCGATCGTCTCCCAGCGGTGCGCGACGTGCCGCCAGTCCGCGGGAGGGTCCGTCGGGTCCCAGTCGTTGACGCCGATATTGATCGGAACCGTGCCGAGGAACGAGAAGCACAGGAAGACAGCGAGCGCGGCGAGTCCACTGATGCGCCACCAGAGCCCGAGAGTGCCCTCCGTGACGACGACCGCGACACTGGCTGCGACGGCCGGAAGCATCAGGCTCGGCACCACCACCTTGAGGCGTTTGACGAGCGCGATGCGCGCCGCCACGTGCGCTGAGTCGGGCAGCGCGTCCAGGGCGGGTTGGACGCCGTAGCGCACGATGAACTCTTCGCCCGCGAGGAGCCCGACGAGCACGATCTGAACGACGTCGAGCCAGAGCAGCGTCATTTGGCTCGTCCTCCCGTTCGGTAGCCCTCAGCCTACCGTCCGGTAGGTAGATTGCGGAATAGGCTTCCGACATGGGTCGCAAGGCGGACGCGAAGTCACAGCGCACCGGCACTGATACCCGGGCCGAGGTACAGCGCGTCGCGCTCGAGTTGTTCAGCAAGTACGGATACGAGGCGACCTCGATGCAGCGGATCGCCGACGAAGTCGGCATCAAGAAGCCGTCCCTCTATTACCACTTCGCCGGGAAAGAGGAAATCGTCCGCAGCCTGCTCACCGGGCGCAGCGACGAAGCTCGTGAGCTCGGCGACTGGGTCCGGGCGCAGCCGGCCTCACCTGAGCTGGTTCGGGAGGCGGTCACGACCTGGATCGACTCGTTCTCCATTGAGAAGCTGCGCGGTATCAGGTTCATGAACGCCAACCCGGTGCTCGTGCGCACTTTCGCCGCCGATGCGGGCGCTGATGTCGGCGAAGCCCTCGGCGCCATGGCTCAGGTTCTTCTCCCCGTCGGCATGTCGCCCCAACGGCGGATCTTGGCGAGGATGGCGTTCCTCAGCATCCGCACCGCCGTTGAGGCTGCCGACGACATGACAGTCGACGACGCCGACATCATCGCCGCGGCTCGCGCGTCAGCCCTCGCATTGATCAACGCCGCGTTTGCTGACACAGAGTCCGAGATCGCGCCAGAATCGCGGCGGACGCAACGCTGAGTCTCACCATGCGAGCTGGTGCTCGTCCTCGAATACGGCGCCCGTTGGTCCGGTGGCATCCAGGGTGGCGAGACGGATCGCGACAGCTGCGCCTTCGTCGGGTGTGCGGGTTCCGCGGAATCCGTTGAAATCGGTGGCGACATGCCCGGGGGCGGCGCCGTTGATCTTGAGCGTGGTGTCGGCGAACTCTCGCGCGTAATGGACGGTGATGGCGTTGAGTGCTGTCTTTGACGAGGAGTAGGACAGAGACGGCTGGCCCACCCATGCGCCTTCTTCGCCGATGGACCCGCGCATCGAGGTCACGTTCACGATCCGCGGCGCCTTGGATTTGTGAAGAAGGGAGAGGAACGACGAGATCATGCGTACAACGCCGAAGACGTTGGTTTCGTAGACGAATCTGATGTCGTCGACATCCTCCTCGCTCGGTTTCGGGAGATGGTCGAGCTCGCGCCTCCCCTGGACATTCACGCCGGCGTTGTTGACGAGGACATCGAGCCACCCGTACTCGGCTTCGACGAGCGCGGCGGCAGCGTCGACCTGGCGCTGGTCGGTCACGTCGAGGAGCACCGGACGGACATCTCCCCCGAGCCCCTCCGCGGCCTTCCGGCCCGATTCGACGCTGCGCGCGCCGAGGAGAACGGTAAAACCTTCGGCGGCGAGTCCGCGTGCGATGGCACGCCCGATGCCGCGGGTCGCGCCGGTGACGAGGGCGACCCTCTGATTCATTGTTGTCATGACAACATGATGCGCCCTCCATGTTGTCATGTCAACGTCGGCTGCGTAGTCTGGGGGCATGCCCAAGCTGACGCCCGACGAACTACGCCTCTGGCATGCCTGGAAGAAAGCAAGCGACACGGTGCGTGCACGCATCGGAGAGCAGATCACCGCAGCAACCGGCCTATCCGACCCGGACTTCGCCATCCTCACCCGCCTCGAGGACCTCGGCAGCGGCACCCTGCGGCAGAGCGAGCTCGCGGAGTCCATGGGCTGGCACCGCAGCCGCCTCTCCCATCAGCTCACCCGCATGGAGACACGTGGCCTCGTCACCCGAGAGGGCGGCGGACCGCTCGTCCACGTGTCGATCACGGATGCCGGGCACGACGTCATCGCCGCGGCACGCCCCGTGCACGCCGACGCTGTCAGACGTGTGCTCGCGGGTCACATTCCGAGGGCGGAGCGCGAACGATTCGTTGAAGTGCTCGAAGCGCTCGCGCGCTAACCCAGCCTGCTTCGGACTGGTCCGTTACCGGGAACGACGTCGTCGTCGACGCGGGACGGCCTGCGATACCAAGCCGATGACCACCACGAGGATCAGCGCGCCCATAACCACTGGCTGGTGAGCGATGGCGACCCCAAGCACGCGAAACGTCGCAAGCATGCCGGACCAGAAGCTAGCCAAGATCTCCCCCTGTGATATCGCCACGACTCGAAGCTATCGGCGCCGTGCGGAGTTGGCTCCCCCGCATCCGTGGCACAGCCGTCGTTCTTGAGCCGGCAGCAGCGCCCGTGTGTCTCCGAGATCAGTGCCGTCGCGACGCGCGAGTGTCCCCTCGGTTCTCGGAGACGGCGCGCGAGGCGGGCTCGGTCGCGTCTCAAAGCGCGATGGTGAAGAAGGCGCTGTTCGGGTCGAGCGCGTAGTCGGCGAACGGACCGCGGGCGACGAAGCCGTGCTTGACGTACAGCGCTCGCGCGGCCGCGAAGTAGTCCTCGGTTCCCGTTTCCAGGTTGAGCTCTTTGATCCCGCGGTCCCGGCATTCGGCAATGACCGTGGCGAGTACCGCACTCGCGACGCCGCGGCCGCGGGCCGTCTGGCTCGTCCGCATCGATTTGAGCTCAGCCATGATCGCGTCGTGCTGCTTCAATGCGCCGACCCCGAGCAGAGCACCGTCGTCGTCACGGGCGGACCAGAAGCTGATCGACGGATGGACCAGTGCGTCAGGGCTGAGCGCGTGCACGCTCTCGGCCGGGGAGGTGGCGTGCATTTCGCGGAGATGCTCCTCGAGGAGCGCGAGCACGTCCGGCGCTTTGGGGCTGTCGAGCGCGATGATCACCGCACGACGATACCGCCCCGCTCAGACGGTCTCCACGCGCGGCTCGGCTCAGGGCCGGTAGCGTGAGCCGCATGGCGAAGCTCTCCCGCGACGGCGCGAACGTCGTTGTGTCACTGTCCACGGCCGAGAAGTTCGAGGGGCTCCACGGCGACATCCGCTTTCCGCTCGCCAGCGTGACCTCGGTCGAAGTGCTCGACGACGCGTTCGGCGCAGTAAAGGGCATGTGGGACGACGCGAAGATCGCGGGCAGCTACCTCCCGGGGGTCATTGCGGCAGGCACGTTCCGCAATGGCGAGGGCGATGGGATTCTTCTCGCATTCGTCCACCGGGACGCCACGCGCGGCTTGCAGATCGAACTTGCCGGCGAGAAGTACGGGCGTGTGGTCGTTGGACTGGCTGACCCCGAGGGCGTCAAAGCGCAGATCTTCGGCCTGTAGACCGGGGTCGGCCGCCGGCGCGTTCCGCTGTTTGGGGACTGGGGCCCGGCGGCGCGCTCAGCTCTGCGCGGTCGGCCGGACGACGATCTCGCCGACATCCACCCCGTCCGGCTGTTCGATGGCGAACGCGACGGCACGTGCGATCGCGTCGGGCGGCATGGCGATCTGATCCCGCTGCGCGATGAGTGCGGCAGCCGTCTCGGCGCTCCCGCCCTTCCCGACGCCCTCCGTATTCGTGAACCCGGGCGAGACGAGCGTCACGCGCAGGTTTGGACCGGCCTCCTGACGCAGACCCTCGGTGAGCACCTTCACCGCGGTCTTCGTGGCCGCGTAGACGCTCTGCTGCGGCACGACCTTGTACGCGGCGGTCGATGCGGTGTGCACGAACTGCCCGAAGCCTTGGGCGCGGAAGACGGGCAGGGCGGCCGCGATGCCGTTGAGCACGCCTTTGATGTTCACGTCGACCATGAGCTCCCAGTCGTCAGTGCGCAGTTCATCGAATGCCGACACCGCCATGCTCCCGGCATTCGAGAACAACACGTCAAGCCTGCCGAAGCGCCGCTGAGCGGTCGCCACAAGCTCTTCGAGGTCCGCGCGGCGCCGCACGTCTGTGGTGACGGCGACCGCCTCGCCGCCGCCCCGCGTGATCTGCTCGACGAGGACGTCGAGCAGATCACTGCGCCGGGCGCCGAGAACGAGTTTCGCCCCACGCTCGGCCAGGTGCACAGCGGTCGCCTCGCCGATGCCGCTGCTCGCACCGGCGATCGCGACGACCTTCCCTGAAATCCCCGTCATCGTCTTCCTCTCGTCGCGGCTATCATGAAGCGGACACTCGTCCGCATTCGGAACGGAGGCTACTGGACATATGTCCGTTTCACAAAATGGCGTTGAGACCGCCCCGCGGACGCGCTCCGACGCAGCACGCAATAGAGCGCGCATCCTCGCTGTGGCCCGAGAGGCGCTGGCCGGCGACGGCGAGACCAGCATGCAGGCGATAGCCCGGGCTGCCGGCGTCGGCCAAGGAACCATCTATCGCCACTACCCGACGCGCGAAGCGCTTCTCATCGAGGTCTACCGGACCGATTTCGACGCGCTCATCGCTGGGCCGACAGAGCTGCTCCGTCAGCACGCACCCGAGACTGCGCTTCGACTCTGGCTCGACCGACTCGCCGTCTTCGGTCGCAAGAAGCATGCGCTGGCCGACGTGCTGGACGCCGCGACGCGGGCCGAACTCCACGACGAGCAGTACGACAGGATCATCGCGGCCATTCGCGCAATGCTCGACGCCGGTGCCGAGCGAGGCACGCTGCGCCCCGACCTCGATGCCGAGGAACTCCTGCCGCTCGTCGGGTTCCTCTGGCAGCTCGACACGCGGAGCGACACGCGCATCCCCCACCTGCTGGACATCGTGGTCGACGGGATCAAGACGACTCAGTCACGAGGCATCCCCCGTCCCTGATGGGCAACGCGGTCCATTCCGAGTAGCTTGACCCTCATGAGCGACTCGAACTCTCCGCAGCCGAGCGGCTGGCTCAGCCGCTGGTGGCTCGCGGTCATTGGGCTTGCGCTGATTATCGGCGGGGCGCTCGTCGCACAGGGGTCGTGGGCGCTGCTCCCGAACAACGGCGACGTGACGCCGGGTTCGTCAACGGCCCCGTTGGTCTCCGGCTTCGTTCAACCAGAGATCAGCGTGCTGATCTACGTCGGTCAGTCTCTGGTCATCGCCGGCATCGTCGCGGCTCTCGCGAGCGTTGCGCTGCGCGTCCTGCGCGGCCGCCACGCGGTGTAGCCGGCATGGGCGCAGCTCGGCACCCTATCGGCGACCGAGCTGCTGCCGTACCCGCGTAGTTCGCTGAGCGAACCATGTGGGTATCGTGGGCGGCATGACGTTGCCGAGTACCTACCCGGAGCAGAACTGCTCGCTTGCCCGGGCGCTCGAGATCGTGGGCGAGAGGTGGACGCTGCTCATCATTCGCGACGCGTTCTATGGAGTTCGGCGCTTCGGCGACTTCGCGACTCAGCTCGGCATCCCTCGCGCGGTGCTTACGGCTCGACTCAAAGCTCTCGTTGATGAGGGCATTCTCGTCCGCGAACGAGATCAGCGCGGCGCGGTCGACTATCGGCTGACGGCCAAGGGTCAGGAGCTCTGGCCCGTGATGCGCATGTTGATGGGCTGGGGCGACAAGTATTACTCGCCAGCAGGCCCTAAGCGCATATTCCGTCACGAGGCGGACGGCGGCCTCGTTGATGAGGAAGCCCACTGCACCGTGTGCGGCAGTGCCGTGCCGCTGCGGGCCATGCGCGTGGAGCGCGGGGCAGGCTTCGATCCGAGCAGGGTGTCGGGGGATGCGATCTCGCGGGCCATCGATGAGCCCCGGCTGCTCCTTGAGCCGTTGGGTTAGCGCGTCTCGTAGGCGTCGATCTGGACGGGCCGTCGAACAGAGAACCCCATTCGCTCGTAGAGGCGGATCGCACCGATGTTCGTTGCGACGACATGGAGGAACGGGCGGTCGCCGCGGGCACGGATGCCGGCGCTGATCTCGTCCATCACGAGACGCGCGAGCCCTCGCCCGCGAAACTCGGGGAGCGTGCACACTGCACTGATCTCGGCCCAGCCGTCGGGCTGCAGCCGCTCCCCCGCCATGGCGATGAGTCGGCCCTCTTCGCGAATGCCGACATATCTTCCAAGCAGGCCTGTGCGTAGGGCGAACGGGCCCGGCTTCGTGATCGTCGCCAACTCGAGCATCTCGGCCCGATCGGATTCGCCGAGCACCGTGATTGCGGTTGCACTCGCGCCAGGCGTCGCGTCCGATGGATTCTCGGGGCTGATCATTTGAAGGCCGTCCAGTCGGCGTACCCGCACCCACGAGGCGGGAACGTCGGCAGGCGGGTTCACCAGCACCACGGGGTCGGTGCCAACGAGTTCAGCCAGCCGTTCCCAGTCCTCGCCCCTGTGGTCGTCAGCGACCGCCATGAACGGAGACACGTCAGCGGGGTAGCGGAGGGCGCGCTCATCGCCGCGCGCGAGTGATCGATGCGCCGACCGAAGTGAGTACCAGACGGGGTTGTCGAGTGCCGATGAGGACGCGGGCGCGTCGCTCGCTGGTGGCACCGGAGCGCCGCCGCCTGTCATGGCCACGTCATCGTTGATGTGCTGCGTCATGCCCCTCGAACTCTCTGCGCTCACTAAGTCAGTTCGGTCAGCGAACCCTGTTGAACAATAAGCCATTCACTCACCGAGTTCGCTCATCGAACTCGTGTGCTAGGTTCCGATATCGAACTCACTTGATCTCTACGGGAAGCGGGGCCGACCGAGTGCGCACCCTCAGCCCGTCATCGAGCGCCAAGGTCGCCGGCAGAACGATTCCCCTCGCTCTGTTCGGCATGCCGCTGGGGCTTGCCGGGCTGGCCGGCGCATGGACGGCGACGGTCGCGCTCGGTGCACCTGTGTGGCCGGCCGAGGTTCTGTACGCCGCGAGCAGTGCTCTGTGGCTCATCCTCGGCGCCCTGTACTTCTCCGGCGGCCTGCGCAGGCGCGGCACGTTCCGCGCAGACGTCACCCATCCGGTAGGTGGACCGTTCGTCGCCGTCATCCCGCTCATCGCAGTGCTGCTGGCCGCGCACTACACGAAGTACGACTTCACGGTGTTCGGGTGGATCTGCGGCGCCGCGATCGCTGCGCTGGCGGTCGTCATGGCACGGCTCATTGCCCACTGGCTCAACGGCGGCGTGGAGCTGGCGTCTTTGCACGGCGGGTACTTCATTCCCGTGGTTGCGGGCCCCAACGTCGCGAGCATCGGCTTCTCGACCCTCGGCATGCACGACGCGGCGATCGCGTCGGTCGGTGCAGGGATCTTCTTCTGGATCGCGATCACCGCGGCGATGATCGTTCGAATGGTGAGCGGGGCCGATGTGCCGGTCGCCCTCAAACCCGGCACCGCCGGATTCCTCGCCGCGACCGCCACCACGAACCTGGCCTGGCTGCTCGCGCATCCCACAGCTGTCGATACGACCCAGCAGATGCTGACCGGCGTGCTGGTCATCATGCTCCTCGTGCAGGGCTTTCTGATCACCGAATACGGCAAGCTGCGGTTCGGCCAGTCCTGGTGGATCTTCACCTTCCCTCTTGCGTCAACGGCGAACTACGCGCTGCACTGGCTGGATCTCACGCGCGTCGCCGGTTGGCAGTTCTGGTCGTGGCTGGTGCTCGCGGTCGTCACCGCGTTCGTGCTGTATGTCGCCGCCCGTACCGTCAGCCGAGCAGTGCGCCCGGCGTAGCTGCTCGGGCGGACAGCAGCTGGTTGTTCTCGAACTGGACGACTTCGTTGTACTCCCAGCTGCTGACGCAGGCGGATTCGATTGTCAGCTCGTAGACCACCTCGCAGGCTTGGTCGGCGGGGGTCATCCCGTCGAGGTAGCGCGGGACCTGGGCGCGGTAGAGGTCGGCAACGTCTGGGAAGGCTTTGTCTGAGCGTCGCAGCCGGACGCGATTGCTGCTGATTGTGGCGCCGCTGTCGGTCGGTACCGTGAGGAGCGCTGCGCAGCCGCGGTCGAACTCGTGAATCTTCGGCGCGTCGGGTGCGGAGGTGACGTACCAGACGCCGGGGCGGTCGGTGGTGACGAACCGCATGAACCGGCTGGATGGCTGCCCCCGCTCGTCGGAGGTGGAGAGCAGCAGCAGGTCGGTAGCGGCGGTCAGTGAGTTGAAGATCTCCCGCCCGCGGGCGCGGAAGCGCGGGTTCTCGTAGCGAGTGGCGCGCACAGAGGCGATGACGGCATCCAGGCTCTCAGGGGCGACGTCGCGTTCCAGTGCGTAGAGGATTCTGGGGATGAGCGTCGAGATCTCCTCGCCGTTGTAGAAGAACTGCTGCCATCGGCGCCCCGCGTGCAGGTCGCCGGAGTATTTCTCGTTCAGCCGGCGGTCATTTGCCGCTAGAGCGCGCCGGCCGCCGGCGGACCGCACCCAGAGCGATGCGGCGAGCCATCCGATGATGGCGCCGATGACGAGAGCCGGCCAGGTCCGGGCCCACAGTTGCGGCCAGGGGCTAGGGAGAACGTGCCGGGCCAGTCCATAGACGATGGCCACGATGACCGCGATCATGATGGTCACAACAGTGACCAGCAGCCCCCGGTAGCGGCGCCGCTCGTGATACATCGAGCTGGCTGCGCGGAGGCGTTTCTTCTGCGCGAACTCGCGCTGTTTCATGTCGCCGATTACGCGCTGGTCTTCCGGTGACAGCGCCATCACTCCACCCCCACGTCGTAGTCGCGATACCGGTTGCGCAGCTCGTAGGTCTCGAGATCCAGGTACGGCTCGATGCGGATGTCGCGCATCGCGAGCCGCTCCCCCTCGGGGCCGAACTTCTCCGCATACAGGTCTTCGGCGATCGCCAGACGCAGGTCGAGACGCTCGGAGTCATAGCTGATGTGGTCGCGCCGCCACCCGTCCTGGCGGAGGTCGATGAGGAGGAGCACGAGATAGCCGACGATGAAGATCACGACGAGGATCGCGAGCGTGTCCAGCGTGACCTCGAACATGACGAAGCCCTCGTGGTAGCTCCACCACCCGCCGGCGTCGTACCGGTGCCTGATCGCCGAGACGGTGATCCAGATCGGAAGGATCGAGAAGATCCACCCGACGATCGCCGCGAGAAGTTGCGGGAGCTTCTCGCGGAAGGTGTGGTGCCCGAAGAACCAGTCGACGGTGAGGTCCTTCTCGTCCACGGTGTGGGTGAGGTAGTCCGGCGCGGCGCCGGCGGGCTCGCGCTGGCTCATTGCTTCCCGATTCCCGGTCGTGGCTGGCCGCCGGTGAGGCTGGCTGATCGCTCGGGCGACTTCCACACGCCGCCTTCCCGCAGCGCGACGACCTTCCTCACCGTGGGGATGAACTCCCACACCACGGTGAAGGTGTTCACCATCCAGTAGACGAGCATGTACCACGGTGCGAACAGCAGGTATTTCAGGGTCCTCCCCCCGTCGTTGTAATACGACGCGGTGCTGATCTGGATGGCGCCGACGATCATCTCGATCGCGACGAAGATGCCGACCATGTACCAGTTGTGGAAGAAGCGCTCCCAGTTCAACGTGGCGAGGAAGTACAGCTGGAGAAGCAGGAAGATCGTCATGCTCACCCAGTAGAAGAAACTCCACACGATGCTGAGGCTGTAGTCGACGACGACCGGGATCATGGCGTAATTGCGAGCCGGGTGCCGCATCAGCCGCGGCCCTTTCGTCAGCAGCACCATGATTCCGCCGGCCGACCAGCGGCGGCGCTGCTTGATCAGTGGCCCGAGCTTCTCCGGCACGTCCAGGAAGAAACGGATGTGCGCGGCGAAGATGGCACGCCATCCCATCGTCTGCATGTCCCACGCGTTGGCGATGTCCTCGGTCGGCTGCTCCGGGTGCCAGCCCCCGACATCCAGCACTGCCTGCCGGCGATACATGGTGTTCGCGCCGGAAAACGCGAAGAGCGCACCGACCGCCATCTGGCCGCGCTTGATGATCCCGATGATGGAGTTGAGCTCGTTCTGCTGCGCCAGCGCCGTCATCGTGGTGCGGTTCGCTGCGAGCATGTTGCCGGTGACCGCGCCGAGATTGTGGCCGCCGGGCCGCTCGAAGTAGCTCATGTACTGCCAGAGCGCGTCGGGGTTGGGTTTCGTGTCGGCGTCGTTCGACAGGATGAAGTCTCCGCGGGCGAAGCCGAGTCCCAAGTTGAATGCGGCAGCCTTCCCGCGATTCGCGACCACCGTCACGACGCGTAGAGCCGGGAACTCGTCTTCCAGCTCGGCCAGGATCTCCGGCGTACGGTCGGTCGACCCGTCATTGAGGACCATGACCTCGTATTTGTCGACGGGGTAGTTCAGCTGCGTGAACAAGTAGCGAACCGTGCCCGCGATGGATGCCTCTTCGTTGTGGGCCGGAACGAAGATAGTGACGAACGGCGGCTCGTACTCGAGGTACCGCGGAAGGTCGTGCTTCTCCAGGAACAGCTTGTAGTAGAAGCTCGAGACGATGAAGGCGAGGCCGCCCACGATCGGGTAGGCGACGAGCACGAAGATCAGAACCTGGACGGTCCAGTCCTCCGGCGTGCTCGGCATCAGTCACCCGCTCGCAGGGGTACCGCGCCAGGGCCATCGACCTGGGTGAATTCCCGGCCGCGCTGTCTTTGTCCTTCCGTGAGCGGTCCGCTCATGGAGCGAACAATAACTCGATGCTCGCGGTGCCGCACCGCCTTCCTGGAACTACCATCTGGTGCCATGGCGGAGGCGATGCGCGAAGTGATTCTCGCTGCTGCGCGAGACGTGTTCTGTGAGGTCGGGTACAACGCCGCGGCGATGGTGCGCATCGCCGTGCTCGCCGGGGTGAGCTATTCGAAGCTGATCACGGCGTTCCCCGACAAGGAGGCTCTCCTGCGCGAATTGCTGAGCCGTCGGGACGACGAGGATGAGGAGCGCATCGACCTCGATGCGATCACCGATCCGCACGACGCGCTGGACGCGGTCGTCGGCCTCGTGCGCTTCAACTCCACGCATCCCGGGATCGTCGAGTTGTTCACGGTGCTCGCCGGCGAGTCAGTCAGCGTGAACAACCCCGGGCACGAATTCTTCGCCGGCCGGTACGAAAGCCGACTCTCGACCCTGCGCCGTACCTACACGCGGGGCCGCGAGGCCGGGCTCCTCGACAGCCGCCTGACACCCGACGCTGCGGCGGCGGAGCTGATCGCGCTGATGGACGGGCTGCAGATCCAGTGGCTGCTGTCGGGCGGCAGAACCGACATGGTCGCCCTCGTGCGCGGCTACCTCAATCGCCAGCTCATCGAGCCGACATAGACCTGCGCGGCGAAGCCGCGCCCGCTGGCGATCCAGAGGCACCGCGCCTAGCCTGAGAGACCGAGACCACGCGAGGACCAAGGACAGAGGGGCGCGCATGAGCCAGGACGGGTCGGCGATCAGCGTTCGGGATGCGCCGGACAAGGGTCGATACGAGATCCGGCTCGACGAGGAAGTCGTCGGCTTCACCGAGTATTTCGACCACGACGGCCACCGAGTGTTCCTGCACACCGAGGTCGATCCGGCCTATGGCGGGCGTGGCCTGGCGGCTCAGCTGGTGCGCTCAGCCCTCGATGATGTTCGCGAGCGAGGCGAGCGGATCGTCAACTTCTGCCCCTACATCACGACGTACCTCACGAAGCACGACGACTGGGAGGACGTCATCGACCGACCGACCCCCGAGATCCTCGAGCGCGTGCGAGCCAGATGAGGGCATCAGGCGAAGCCCCGGCACTATCGGCGTGATGCGCCGTTCAGCCGAAGCTGCGTGAGCAGGCCACCGGCCGCCGCGATGGCGACGATGAGGCTGTATCCGATCGCTGTGGCAAGCACGCCGAGGCTGTCTGCGGCGATGCCGGCAATGATCGCCGGAACACCGAGCGCGAGGTAGCTGACCACATAGATGGCGGAGAAGAGTGCGGCACGGTCGCGCGTGCTCCCGGTCGCAAGCACGGTGCCCAGGACGCCGGAGAATGCCCACCCGTATCCGACCCCGGCCACGCAGGTCGCTGTGATGAGCAATGCCACTGAGCCGAGGCTGAGCGACGCGGCCAGCGCCACGATCCCCACGACGAGCACAGCCTCTCCGAAGATCGCCCGCGTGGCGGGAGCGAGCCGCTGCGTCGCGAGCGTGGTGAGCACGCCGACGCCGTTGAGAAGGGTGAGGGTGAGTCCGGTGATGAAGCCACCGCCGGTGTGGAACACGGGGCCCGCGGCCGTGGGCAGCAGGCCGAGGTAGAACGCTCCGGTCATCCACGTGCTGATGAGGACCGGTACTGAGGCGGTGAACGCGACGCGCGAAGCCGCGGGAACAGAGACGCGCGGGATCAGGGATCGGGCCGCGCCTGGCCGGCGGCTCACCGTTTCTCCGCCGAGACCGACGAGCGCCGCGCCGACGACAAAGACCGCGGCGAGGGTGCCGAAGATGATGAGCGACGGATTCCTGCTGAGCGACAGCACTGACCCGGTGATCAGCCCGCCGACCGCCTGTCCGGCGGGCGGGGTGATCGAGGCGAGCAACACCCCGACCGAGTGGTGACGGCGCGGGGCGAGCTCGACGATTCCGGCCGAGATGGCGCCGGTCGCGGCTCCGGTGGCGAAGCCCTGGATGATGCGCCCGGCGATCACCCACCCGATGCTCGGCGCGAGCATCACCATGACCATGGACAACGCGCAGAGGAGCAGCGAGATCACGAGCACCGGCCGGCGCCCGAGGTAGTCGGAGAGCGCCCCGACGGTGAGAAGAGCTACGAGCAGAGCCAGGGCGTAGATCCCGAACGCGAAGGTGACGAGCCAGATCCCGAAATGCCATTCCGTCTCGTAGAAGGAGAGGAAGGGCGAGAACGCGCTCGTGGCGAAGAAGACGCCGAGAAAGACGAGTTCGACGGCGGCGAAGCTCACAGGCCGCGGAAGGATGCCATGGCCGGCCTCGCGGAGCGGCTGCGGAGTGTGCGTTGACATGTGGGGGTGCCCTTTCGACGGGTCGACGGGTCGGTGGCGCGCGGCATCCGCCATTCGGCATGTGCCGGGCCGCTGCGTACTCAGAGATGGAGGAGGGTCAGCCGCGGTTGCGATCGGCGATCGATGAGTCCCGCGTGACGCGGAGGAACTCGAGCAGCTGAGCGTCGGCCGTGCCCTCGGCCGCCGTGTATACGAGGATGTGGAGGTCAGCACCCGGAACGGTGATCGCGTCGCAGTCGAGGACGATTTCACCGAGCGGATGCGAGACGTGCTTCCGCACGGATTCATGCCGTGCGACCGCGCCGAGTTTCCAGATCGCGGCGAACTCCTCGTTGAGGAGCAGCTCGTCGATCAGGGAGGCGAGCCGTGGGTCGTGCGGGTACCGCCCGGTCGCGGCGCGGAGGTCGGCGACTAGATCCGCCCGGTCCTGAGCCGGGTCGCCGACGGTACGGATCGGGTAGTCGCCGAACCCGTGCGCAACGCCATCGCCCCGGAACGTCATCCGGATCAGGTTCGGCAGCTCCTGCGTGCGTGCGGAGGGAAAGCCCATGAGCGCGCCCCACAACGGCGACCAGGAGACGAGCGTCCAGTCGGCGGAGAACACGGCGATCGCGATGTCGCCGAGCCTCACCATCAGTCGCTGCACTCCGGCGGGAATGTAGTCGGAGATCATGTCCGCGGCCGGTGGCTCCTGGCCGGCGAGACGGAAGAGGTGATCGCGCTCGTCCTTGGACAGCAGCAGCGCGCGGGTCAGGGCTCCGAGGACTGCGCGAGATGGTCTCGCGCGCCCCTGCTCCAAACGAACCACGTAGTCGACGGAGACGTCGGCGAGAGCGGCGAGTTCCTCACGACGCAGCCCTGGTGTCCGGCGGTCGGGCCCGGTGATCATTCCGACGTCAGCTGGAGTCAGACGCTCCCGCCAGGCGCGCAACGCTCCGCCGAGCGGACCCAGATCACGCATTCGGGCCGACTTCCCCACACCGCCTCCCATGGTCATCCTTCTACTTCCCGCAGCGTGCTGGTGAAGGGCTGCTTCACTCACTCTGCGGCGATTCGACCTGAACTCGGTGGCACAGCTTGTGCTACCCGGGGCGATACGCAGCTCGGTCTGCGCACCGGATATGGTCGAGCATGGCTGTGCGTGTGCAATGGTCCTCTCTACCATCGGCCGTGACGCAATGGGTGGGGCAGCAGCTCGGTGCTCCCGTCGTCACGGTCATGCCGCAACTGAGCGGGTTCTCGTCTGGGTCCGCGGATCTGGTGCGCGCGCAGAACGGGCGCCGGGCTTTCGTGAAAGCGGTGTCGCGGACCCGCAACGCCAGCACGTTCGAGCTGCATCGCGCCGAGGCGGCCGTGATGCGGCGGCTGCCGACTCAGGTCCGTGCTCCCGAGCTGCTGGGTGTCTTCGACGATGACGAGTGGGTGGCTCTGCTCCTGGCCGAGGTGGCGGGCGAGCATCCCGGCAGGAGAGGCGGCGCCGACATCGTCGCGGTGTTGGACGCATTGGCCGAGCTGCCTGTCGCCGGCGGTCGGCTCAGCACACTTCCGCGGCTGACCGATGAACTCGCCGGCGCATTCGACGGCTGGGATCGGCTCATCGCAGACGGCGCCGACGGGGCGCTGCCGCCGGCCGCCCTCGGATTGCGGGATCGAATGGTCGACGCGTCGGCGAGGGCGCGTGAAGCGGTGGATGGAGAATATCTGGTGCACCAGGACTGCCGAGCCGACAATGTCCTGATCGATCGCACCGGCGCAGCCTGGATCATTGACTGGCCGTGGGCCTCGATCGGTGCGCGTTGGATCGACGCGCTCACCTACCTCCTTGACGTCGTGATGCGCGCAGAGCCGGTAGACGTCGATCGGTACTTGAACCACGCGATCTTCGACGGGATGTCTGGCGCTGACGCCGACGCCGTGCTCGCCGGTCTTGCGGGAGCCTGGTACGACCTGGCCCGGCGTCCGGCGTCCGCAGACATGCCCACGATCCGCGCGTTTCAGAAAGCGGAAGCAGACGCAGCCGTCAGCTGGCTCTCAGTCCGCTGGGCTTAGCGTCCGCGTCCGCGTACGCGCCGGGTCGTTCGTCGGGCAGAAGAAGCGGCGGGAAGAATGCATTCGTGACTGACCAGAGCTTCCCGCCCATTCCGTTCCGCCCGAGACCGCGCGATTGGGAGGGATTCCCGATGCCGTCGTCGGTGCCCGACGGTCTTCGCCTCGAGCTCAGCCGGGCTCGGGTGAGAGACGGCAAGGAGGGCGAGTTCGAGGAATGGATGTCGACGCTCAACGAGCGCTACCCGGAGATGCAGGAGGGCCTGCCGGCCGAGCGGCAGGTCTTCGAGGCGACGTTCCGCTCGACCGAGGCCGACGGCTCGACGTGGATCTATCACCTCAGCCTCATGGGCACCGACGGTGGCGGCAACGACGAGTCGATTCCCATCGACGCGCTGCACGTCGATTACAGTCGGCGCGTCAAGGAGCCGGGCTGGGAGGAGCTCGAGCCCAAGCTCATGCTGACCCCCGATCATCTTCGCGCAGCGATGATCCAATGGGGCCGCACCGGGTCCACCGCGCAATCAGCCGAGTGAGCCCTCTGAGGTCACGCGGGTGAGTCAGCGTTCGCGGCTGTGGTCAGGTCGGCCAGCTCGCCTGCGAGGAGCTCGCGTGCTCGGGCGTGCCGTGATCGGGCGGTGGCCGCAGGGATGCGCAGGAGTTCGGCGGCGTCGGCCGCGGTGAAGCCGTCCCAATGGATGAGCCGGATGATCTCGGCGAGTTCGGGTGTCAGCCGTTCGACCGCTCGGCGTACGTCGATCGCCACGTCAGTGGTGTGTTCGTCGCCGGGCGGGTGCGTGGCGAGTGCGGCGCGGAGTGCGTCCACGGCGTTTGAGCGGCGTCTGCGCGCCCGTCCATGATGAAGCAGCTTGTTGCGGGCAATAGCGAACAGCCACATTCGCGCTCGCTCCGGCTCGGCCGGCAGCGATCCGATCTTGCGCCATGCGGTCTCCATGGTCTCGCTGAGCAGGTCGGCGGCGTCCTCCGCCTCGGGCACACGACGAGCGAGGTAGCGCAGCAGGTCGGCCGCATTCGCGCCGAATGCTGTTTCCAGGCGCGTCTCGCTCATCGGCTGACGGGCTGGCATTGCCCGCCCAGCTCCTCGTTCGCGGCATCAGGGACAGCCGGCAGGTGCTTGGCCTTCAGATCACTGGAGATGAGCGCAAGGACCGTCGACTGCATGGCATCACCGGCCGCGGTCTCGGCCTGGTCGTCCCTCCACACCCCTGGCGTGATGCCGCTAGGCCGGGGATCGAGGTGCTGGGTTCCCTCGTCGGCCGTCAGCCGCTGCTGGAACGAGGCGGAGGCGGCGACCGTGTCGAGGTTCAGCGTGGAAACGAACCGGCGCGCCTCGCTCAGTGATGGTCGTTCCGCGGGCGGCAGCGCATCCGCATCCGCTGAAAAGCCGAGCGAACAGGCCATGGTGACGCCGTTTGCAGACGCCTGCCATTGACGGATGCTTGACCAGGGCTGGCCGTTGTCGGGTTGGAAGTCGATCGGCTCGACGAACGCGGCATATGCGGCACCGCCGCCGAGGAGAAGCAGCACGACCCCTGCCCCGATCCCGAATCGCGACAGCCACTTTCGGCGCCGCGCCGGGCGTCGCGCGTCGGCTGCCAATCGCACCAGCAGTCGATCGGTTCCGGGCGGCAGGACGCGCAGTGGCGCGGCCGCCTCGAGCAGCTCGTCCATGTTCACCGCCACGTCGCATCCTTCGTCGGGGTCTCGCTCATACCCTGCACGTTCCCGCGCAGCGCGGAAACGTTGACGAGAAGTCGAATAGAGCGGAGGCGCTTACGCGAAAGTGCGTTGATGCGACGTGATCAGTGCGCGGCGGCGAGCTGCGGCGAGGTCGTGAGTGCCGCCTCGACGCGCGCGTGACGTCGCACCACGAGGTGAGAGACCAGCACGGCGATGACGGCGACTGCCGCCCAGATGGCGAGCACCGCGACGTCACGGCCGAAGCCCTGGCCGGGGAAGTAGATGAGTGCGGTGGCCGAGTTCAGCCAACCGGCTCCGGCCCAGAAGTCGTTGAGGGAGGCGAAGAAGCCGGGCTCCATCGTCTTCTGGAAGATGCCGCCGGAAGAGGTGAAGTTGAGCTGCACGAACAGCACTGTCATGGCGAGCACGGTCCAGTTCTTGAGGATCGGCATGAGTGCGACGCCGATCCACATCACGAGCAGGTCGTACAGCCACGAGAGCAGCCAGACCTGCAGCACGTTGTGGTCGAACACGTGGTAGACGTAGCTGGCGATTCCGACGACGATCGCCGAGACCACGGCGGATGCGATGACGGGAACGAAGATGCGGGCCAGCAAGCCGTGCTTGCCCGTCACTGCGGCGACGGCGGCGGCGACGGCGTAGCCGCCGACCGAGAGGCCGACGAGCAGGAAGAAGATGCCCTGACCCGTCGCGTCGTGCTTGCCCACGGGTACGACGTCCACGACGTTGTACGGCAGGTGCTGCTGGAAGGCGATCGGCTGGAAGATCTTCTCGACCGTCTCCGTCGTCGTCGCGGACGCAGCGGTCGCGACGTAGAGGTTCGCCTGCGTGGGAGTGACCTCGTAGGCCGCACTGATCGTGCGGTCACGAACAAGCTGCTCCGCCTGGTGTGCGTCTGCGACGTTGCGCACGTCGAGGGCGCCGTCGCCCTGGTTGTTGAGGGTCTGCGCGAAGACCTCGCTCTGCGCGCTGTCACCGACGATGGCGACCGGCAGGTGATGCGGGCTCGGCTGGTGGAACGCACCGAGGTACGCGAGCGTCATGCCGATGCCGAGCAGCACCGGAACCAGGATGTGCAGGCCGAGGTGCTTCCACATGCTCGGGTGCGGAAGGAGAGATGAATGCGCAGGGGCGACGCGGGCAGGACGCTCCTCCTGCGGCTCGACAGCGGTGATCTCAGCGGACTGGTTCGACATGATTCTTCAACGATACGCCTATGTTGCTGTATGCAACCTAAGTGCAAACCGTCGCGCCCGTGACTGCGACCGCGCCGCTAGAGCTTCGTTGCGGACACCGTGCCGATGATCAGCGCGTAGGACGGCTGCCACGTCGGGCCTGTCAGCCCCGCTTGGCCGAGCAGATACTCGACGCGCCGAGGGGTTCGGGCTTTCCGCTGTCGGCGCCCGGGGGCGGTGAGCGCGAAGACCGACGAGATCCGGTCGCAGAGCACGAACTGCCCGCCGGGCCGGAGCACGCGCGCGCACTCGCGCAGGCCCTGGAGCTGGTCGGGCCAATGATCGAACGAGGTGACCGTGGTGACGAGATCGAAATAGGCGTCAGGAAACGGAAGCTGCTCGGCGACGCCGCTCAGGAACCGAATGCGTGTCTCTGCCGCGGCGGCCTCCGCCACCCGGATCATGCCCGGCGCAGGTTCGACGCCGACGAGCTCGGCGGTCTGGGGCAGCCGCTGAGCGAGCCGGCGCAGGAGGAATCCGGTGCCTGAGCCCACGTCGAGGACGCGCCGAGGGGCCGGTGCGACGCGGACAGCCGTCGTCACGACCCGGTTGGCGATCCCGCGATGCAGCCGGCCGCGCACGCCGACGTCGTAGTCGGTGGCCCGACCGCTGTATGCCGTGACAGCATCGGGTGGCACGCCGCGCGGCTTGTTCGCCATGCCGTCGAAGGTAGCGCTCGGGCGTGACGAATCCCCCACATCGGCGCGCCGACGACCGACAGCGCGTGCAGCGCAATGGCAACCGGCTAGCCTGACTCACGGAGTCGGCCGAGAGCGACTCTCGCCGCTCCCCCGGCCGAGCCGGGCCGACTCTCCCAGGAAGACATGACCGACACCGCCGTCGATCCGCGCCACCTCGCACGCTGGCGAAACGCCATCATCGCGGGCTTCGCGATGGGCGGCGTCACGGTCTCGGCGTGGGGCCCGCGCCTGCCGACGATCAGCTCCGAACTGCACATCGGCGCGGCGACGATCGGCATCCTGCTCGCCTTCATCACGATCGGCTCGATCGTCGGCCTGTTCCTGTCGACCCCGCTGCTGCACTGGCTGGGCGGCCGGCGCGGCGTGCTCAGCGCACTCGTGACGATCGCTGCGGCCATGGCGTTGATGGCACTCGGCGTCGCGCTGCGCTCGTTGCCGGTAATGGTGATCGGATTCATCATCATCGGTATGGCGACAGGAGTCCTCGACGTGTTCATCAACGTCGAGGGATCGGCGGTCGAGCGCCGGGCCGGCCGCACGCTCATGCCGCTCATGCACGCTGCGTGGTCGATCGGCGCCGCGATCGGCTCCGGCATCGGCGCCGCCTGCGCCGCGCTGGGCATCTCCCCCGCCGAGCAGTTCGCCGGCGAGGCCGTGCTCATCGCCGTCGTCGGCCTCGCGTTCGCGCCCAGCATCCCGCTCGGTTCACGCGAGGAACCCGCTCCGGCCACGCCCGATCACAGCCGGGCCGACGCGTTCCGCCAGTGGCTGCGTGGCTGGTCCGACTGGCGCCTCCTGCTCATCGGTGTCGTCATGCTCGGTGTCGAGCTCGGCGAAGGCTCCGCGAACAACTGGCTGACGCTGAGCGTCAAGCAGGATCATGGTCAGACCGCGGCTGTCGCCGCCCTGTTCTTCACGGCATTCGCGATCGGCGAGGCCACCACACGTATCTTCGGCGGCCCGCTGGTGGACCGGGTCGGCCGCGTCACGACGATCCGCATCACCACGGCGCTCGGAGTCGTCGGTCTCGTGCTGTTCATCCTTGGCGGATCGCCGTGGATCGTCCTCATCGGCGTGCTGCTCTGGGCAGTCGGCGTCTCGATGGGCTTCCCGCTCGGCATGTCGGCAGCGGCGCAAGGCCCGAACCCGGCGGCGCGGGTCAGCGTGGTCGCGTCGATCGGCTATTTCTCGAGCCTGGCCGGGCCGCCGATCATCGGATTCCTCGCCAACAGCGCCGGGCTGCTGAACGCCTTCTGGCTTCTGGCCGCGCTCATGCTCGCCGCGTTCCTCTGCGCGGGAGCGCTCGGGACCGCGCGCCGCTGAGGCGGGCTGGCGTGTCTCTTGGCCGGCGCCTCAGCGGGCGATCGACCAGGCGAGGAAGCCGAGGCAGCCCAGGCCGACGGCGAGGAATGCGATGCCCCCGCTGAGCATCCAGATGGGCGATTGGGACCCCAGCGCGAGGCGCATCCCGTTCGTGCGCTTCAGCTCCTGCGCGAGTTCGGAGAGCCAATTACGCCGAATGATGAGGAACAGGCCCCAGCTGATGGCGAGGGCGCACCAGATCAGAGCGAAGACGCGCGCGAAGGTCACCGCGCAATTTTAGCGCCGGGCCTAAATGGCGTAGCTCTCCTCGCCGTGCAGGGTGCTGTCGACGCCGGCGCTCTCGTCCTCACTCGTGATGCGGAACCCGATGGTCTTCTGCAGGCCCCACCCGATCGCGTACGCGACGACGAACGAGTAGGCGCCGACGGCGAGGCATCCGATCGCCTGCGCGCCGAGCTGCCCGAACGAACCCGTGTCGAGCAACCCGATGCCGGCGCCGAAGAACCCGATGAACAGCGTGCCGATGAGACCGCCGATCAGGTGGATGCCCACGACGTCGAGCGTGTCGTCGAAGCCGAGGCGCCACTTCAGTTCGATCGCGAGGCAGCACACCATGCCCGTGATGAGGCCGAGCACGAGTGCCCACATCGGCGTCAGGATGTTCGCCGACGGGGTGATGGCGACGAGGCCCGACACAGCGCCGGATGCGGCACCGATCGAGGTCGGCTTGCCGTCCTTGAGCTTCTCCGTGATCATCCAGCCGATGGTGGCGGCGGCCGGCGCTGCGAGGGTGTTGATCCAGGCGAGGGCTGCCGTGGTGTCGACCGCGAGGGCTGACCCCGAGTTGAACCCGAACCAGCCGAACCACAGCAGCGCGGCGCCGATCAGGGTGAGGGGGACGTTGTGCGGTTTCGCCATGCCCTTCGTGAAGCCGATCCGGCGCCCGAGTACCAGCGCGAGAGCCAGCGCCGCGGCGCCCGAGTTCACCTCGACGACGGTGCCACCGGCGAAGTCGTGCAGCCCAAGGTCCTGCAGCCAGCCGCCGTGCGAGAAGACCCAGCTGGCGACGGGAAAGTAGACCACGGTGACCCACACGCCGGCGAAGATCATCCACGCGCCGAACTTCGCGCGGTCGGCGATCGCGCCGGAGATCAGCGCGACGGTGATGATCGCGAACGTGGCCTCGAACGCCGCGAAGGAGAGCGAGAAGGTGTCCCCGGTGTTGAGCGCCGAGAGCGAGCCGTCGGCGTGGATGGGCAGGTAGTCGTGCAGGCCGACGTTGGCGAACGGGTTCAGCAGCACGTGCGGGATCACCCAGTCGATGACACGACCGTCTGCCGCCGCAACGCCGAACGACATCGAGTAGCCGTACACGATCCACAGCACGCTCACGAGGGCGATCGCGCCGAAGCTCATCATCATCATGTTGATGACCGACTTCGCCTGCACCATGCCCCCGTAGAAGAAAGCGAGGCCGGGGGTCATCAGGAGCACCATCGCAGCAGCGACGAGTAGCCAGAGTGAGCCGAGGTTGCTCGTGGCGTCCGCCGTGGCGTTTGCTAAAACCGTCATGGGGTTACCCATCTCGTTCGGGGCCGGGGTTGTGACAGTCTCCTGGGTGATTATTAACGGGATGTTTCCGGGGTGGCGGGAGCGAGCGGCGCAGCCGACTGTGTGCGGTTCACGCCGCCGCCGTCGCGCACTCGAGCTGCTGAGTTAACGACGTACTCCCCGGCGCCGGGTCCTGCAGTGCAGGAACGACCGACTCCGGGGAGCAGCTGAATTGCGGTGAGGCTCAGAGAGCGACTGGGTCGAGCTCGTAGCTCTCTTCGCCGTGCGCCGTGACGTCGATGCCGGCGCTCTCGTCTTCGCTCGTGATGCGGAAGCCGATCGTCTTCTCGATGATCCAGCCGATCGCGTAAGCGATCACGAACGAGTAGATCGCGACGCCGAAGCCACCGATCGCCTGAGCGCCGAGCTGACGGAGCGAGCCCGTGTCGACGAGGCCGATGCCCATGCCGAAGATGCCGATGTAGAGCGTGCCGACGAGGCCGCCGACCAGGTGGACGCCGACGACGTCGAGCGAGTCGTCGAAGCCGAGGCGCCACTTGAGCTCGATCGCGAGGCAGCAGATCGCGCCGGTGATCAGGCCGAGGACGATGCCCCAGCCCGGCGTCAGGATGTTACAGGCCGGGGTGATGGCGACGAGGCCCGCGACCGCACCCGAGGCGGCGCCGATCGAGGTCGGCTTGCCATCCTTGATCTTCTCGGTGATGAGCCAGCCGATGCACGCGGCGGCAGGAGCGGCGAGCGTGTTGATCCACGCGAGCGCCGACGTGGTGTTGACCGCGGCGGCCGAACCGGCGTTGAACCCGAACCAGCCGAACCACAGCAGCGAGGCACCGAGGAGCGTGAGCGGCACGTTGTGCGGCTTGGCCATGCCCTTCTTGAAGCCGACGCGCTTGCCCAGCACCAGTGCGAGAGCGAGGCCCGCCGCGCCGGCGTTGATGTGCACCGCGGTGCCACCGGCGAAGTCGTTCACCTTGAGGCCGAAGACCGACCAGCCGCCGTCTGCGAGCTGTCCGTTCGGGCCCACCGTGAAGTTGAACACCCAGCTGGCGACAGGGAAGTAGACGACCGTGACCCAGACTGCCGAGAAGATCATCCACGCGCCGAACTTCGCACGGTCTGCGATCGCCCCCGAGATCAGCGCGACCGTGATGATCGCGAAGGTCGCCTGGAAGGCGACGAAGGCGAGCGAGTAGGTGTCAGCGGTGTTCATCCCCGACATCGAGCCGTCGGAGTGGATCGGCAGGAACAGGTGCAGGCCGATGTTCGCGAACGGGTTGAGGAGGAAGTGCGGGATCACCCAGTCGGTGATCTTGCCGTTGGCACCGGCGATGCCGAACGACATGGAGTAGCCGTAGAGGACCCACAGCACGGATACGACGGCGATCGCTCCGAAGCTCATCATCATCATGTTGATGACGGACTTCGCGCGCACCATGCCGCCATAGAAGAAGGCGACGCCGGGGGTCATGAGCAGAACGAGGGCGGCACCGACGATCAGCCACAGAGCATTGATATTGCTCGTGTTGTCCGTGGTGGCATTAGCGAGAACCAACATGACGTCTGGTACCTCTCTGTTCGGGTAGCGGGGACGTCGTCAGTCTGATCACCGCACGTTTCGCGACGTACGGTGCTTCATTACACGGACGTTACGACGAGCTTCAGAACGTAAACATCGTGTTTCCGGCTGCCCCCGAACAGGTGTGAATCGCCTAGGCCTTGGGTGCCGAAGTGAGGGCGATCATGCGCGACACCGAGCGCAGATACTTCTTCCGGAAACCGCCGTTCAGCATGGGTTCGTCGAAGATCTCCGAGAGCGGCACGCCGCTCGCGACGATCGGCAGTTCGGCGTCGTAGGCGCGGTCGATGAACGCGACGAGCCGCAGCGCCTCCATCTGGTCGTGCAGCACCACGACGTCGTCGAAGGCGATGAGGTCGACGCCGGCGACCATCTTGATATAACGCGACGGGTGCACGCTCGCGAGGTGGTCGACGAACTCGGCGAAGTCGTCCCGCGTGGCCACTCCCCCGGCGGCGCGGACCTTTTCGACCGCTGTCTCGATAGTCGAAGCATCCGCCACGACCGCTTGGTCGCTTGTCGCACGGCGGCGATAGTCGAGCCCGTCGATGCGCAGCGTCACGAAGTTGTTCGCCATGGCGTGGATCTCGCGCAGGAAGTCGCTCGCGGCGAAGCGCCCCTCGCCGAGCGCATTCGGCGGCGTGTTGCTGGTCGCAGCGAAGCGCGTGCCGCCGGCTACGAGGTCGCCGATGAGCCGCGTCATCATCATCGTGTCGCCGGGATCGTCGAGCTCGAACTCGTCGATGCAGATGAGTGCGCTGCCCTTCAGCAATTCGACCGTCTTCGCGTAGCCGAGAGCCCCGACGAGTGCCGTGTACTCGATGAAGGTGCCGAAGTATTTGCGGCCGGCTGCGGCGTGCCAGAGAGCCGCGAGCAGGTGGGTCTTGCCGACGCCGAACCCGCCGTCGAGGTAGACGCCGTTCTTCTGGCTGTCCTCAGCGGTCTTCTTCTTGCGTCCGAGGCGCAGGAATCGACCGCCCTTCGCCGGCGCGGCCGCTGCGGAGGCGAAGCCGCGCAGGAACTCGACGGCCTCCTGCTGAGACGGGTAGTCGGTGTCCGGCCGGTAGTTGTCGAAGTGCGCGGCGTCGAACTGCGCGGGCGGCACGAGGCTCGCCACGATCTGCTCGCCCGTGATCTCCGGGTTGAGCTGGGTGAGGCTGGTCAGGCTTGTGCCGAGGGCGTCGCTCGTCATATGAACCACCGGTGCAGGAAAGATGTCGAAGTCTTACCCGCGCCCGGTGCGCAGATGCGCACACGCGCATAGCGTTGCGGGGAAGCCGTCTACAGCTTAAATCAAGGAGTGCGCCATGCCCGTCGCCACGGATCCGTCGGAGAAGTTCGCCGCCTACGCTCACCCCGAGCGCCTGGTCTCGACCGAATGGCTCGCGGAGCATCTCGGTGAACCGGGACTCGCTGTCGTCGAATCCGATGAAGACGTGCTGCTCTACGAGACGGGCCACATTCCGGGCGCGGTGAAGATCGACTGGCACACCGACCTCAACGACCCCGTGGTGCGCGACTACATCTCGAGCGCGCGTTTCGCCGAGGTCCTCGGCTCAAAAGGCATTGCCCGCGACACGACCGTCGTGATCTACGGCGACAAGAACAACTGGTGGGCGGCGTATGCCCTCTGGGTGTTCACGCTGTTCGGCCACGAGGATGTGCGCCTTCTTGACGGCGGCCGCGACAAGTGGATCGCGGAGGGCCGCGAGCTGACGACGGATGCCTCGACCGTGACCCCGGCGGACTACCCGATCGTCACCCGCGACGACTCTGTGATCCGCGCCTTCAAGGAGGACGTGATCGCCCACCTCGGTCACGGCCCGCTCATCGACGTGCGCAGCCCCGAGGAGTATTCGGGCGAGCGCACCGAGATCCCCGGCTATCCGACGGAGGGCGCCCTGCGAGCTGGCCACATCCCGTCGGCGGCGTCGGTGCCGTGGGCGAAGGCCGCCGCGCCCGACGCCACGTTCAAGTCGCGCAGCGAGCTCGAGCAGGTCTACTTCGAGGGTGCGGGCCTCAAGCCGGGCGACGATGTGATCGCCTACTGCCGCATCGGCGAGCGGTCGAGTCATACCTGGTTCGTGCTGACGCACCTGCTCGGCTTTGAGAACGTGAAGAACTACGACGGCTCGTGGACTGAGTGGGGTTCGGCCGTGCGTGTCCCGATTGCGCAGGGCAGCGAGCCCGGCCTCGTATCCGTCGCCTGACGGTGGCGCAAGCCGCGCGATAATCGCGTTGTGACGGATTCCGCGCTTCCAGAGGCCCTCGAAGAGATTCGCTCCGACTTCCTGGCGGTCGGCCAGAGTGAACGACTGCAGCTGCTGCTCGAGTTCTCGAACGAACTCCCTGAGCTGCCCGAGCGCTATCAGGAGCATCCGGATCTGTTCGAACGCGTCGCCGAGTGCCAGAGCCCGGTGTTCCTGTTCGTCGAGGTCGATCAGGACGATGTGGTGCACCTGTTCGTCACGGCGCCGCGAGAGTCTCCGACGACCCGCGGCTTCGCCTCGATCCTTGTGCAGGGCCTCGCCGGCTTGACCGCCGACGAGGTCCTCGCGGTGCCCGACGACTACCCGCAGACGCTCGGGCTGACCCAGGCCGTGTCGCCGCTGCGGCTGCGCGGCATGGCGGCGCTGCTCGGCCGCGCGAAGCACCAGGTGACGCTCAAGCGCCAGGCCGCCTGAAGGCCGGGGCGGCTCAGGCGTCGGGCGGCGTCGGGGTCCCGTCGCCGACCTCGAGTTCGTTCAGCCACCTGCTGATGGCCTTCGTCCACTTCTTCGGGTCGAAGTTCCAGAGCTTGGTGTGCCGTGCGCGCGTGAACCGCACGAAGTGCACGATGTCGGGGCGGCGGGCCGCGAGTGCGCGGGAGGCGTAGGCCGGGACATAGCCGTCATCGTCGCTGTGCATCAGCAGGATCGGCTTCGTCAAGACATCCGCTCGATGCACGAAGTCCAGCTCGGGCAGCCCGATCGGCGCGGCCTGCCCGGTCAGCCGGCCGCCCCATGGCGCGTCGAGGAGCTTGAGGGCGCTCTCGGCGATCGGATCGGGCACGTGCAGTTCCTCGGCCTGGTAGCGCAGGGTGTCGACCCAGTCGATCACGGGCGACTCGAGCACGACGCCGCGGATGAGCTCGGCATGCATCGATCGCGTGACCGCCTGAAGCACGATCGCACCGCCCATCGACCAGCCCATCAGCACGATGTCCGTCGCACCGTGGTCGACCGCGTACTCGATCGCGGCCTCGACGTCGCGCCACTCGGTCGAGCCCAAGCCGTAGCGGCCGTCGTCGCTGCGGGGGCCGTCGCCGTCGTTGCGGTACGAGATGACGAGTGAGGTCCAGCCGTGCTCGCGGAAGACCGGCACGGCGCGCAGGCACTCCTGGCGCTGGGTGCCGCGCCCGTGGACGTGGATGGCCCACTTGCCGCTGCGCGTGCCGTCATCGCCTTTGGGGCCGTTGAAGCGCCAGGCGGGTGCTACTCCCCCATCGGTCTCGATGCCGATGGATTTGAGCGGGAGGCCGAGCTCTTCCGGCCGGACGTACCACCAGCCGCTGATGCGGCCGCGCTTGGCTCGAGTCAGGTCGCCGAACGTGACCCGCTCGACGCGACGGGTGACGGAGACGCCGCTGCGCGACAGGATCGCGCCGAGCCGCGCGTGACCGGCGTCCTGGTCGAACCAGAAGCTGTAGTCGCCGCGCAGCAGGCTGTCAGGCGTGGGCGAGAGCGTGATGACGGATGCGTCGGGCGAGACGGCTCTCACGATGACGTTCTCGTCCCGCCGGCGCGGAGGCGTCAGCACCTTGCGAGCGATGAACACGGACGCCGCCGCGGCGGCGACGCCGAAACTGGCAGCTCCGAGGGCTGCGAAGGCGAGAGGAACGCCGACTCGACTTCGCCAACCCGTCATTCCGACCCCCCTCGCCCGGCGTGCCTGTGCGCGGACCCTCACCTCGAACTCTAATGTTCATGCTGTGTCGTCCACACCGTCCGGGCATGCGGCCTCGCTCGAGTTCACCGCCGCGTTGGATTCCATCAAGGGAGCCGTCATCCGCCCCGAGCTCGTCCTGTCGCCGATCAGCGCGCCCGGACAGCTCGCGCCCGAGGCGTATGCCCTCGCGGCTGACGTGTCCCCGTCGCGGCACGGCGCGGACTCCGACCTCGGCACCGGGCGCTTCATTCTTCTGCACGATCCCAGCGAGCCCGAGGAGTGGGGCGGCCGGTTTCGCGTGGTCTGTTTCGCCCAGGCGCCGCTCGAGACGGACATCGGGCTCGACCCCTTCCTCGCCGATGTGACGTGGTCGTGGCTGATCGACGCGCTCGATTCGCGCGGTGCCGGCTATCGCAGTGCGTCGGGAACCGCGACCAAGATCATCTCGACCGGCTTCGGGGAACTCGCGAGACAGGGCGACGGCGCACAGATCGAGCTGCGCGCTTCGTGGACGCCGAGCGACGTTGATCTCGGCGCGCACGTCGAGGCCTGGGGCGACCTCGTGTGCATGCTGGCGGGTATTCCCCCGACGGCAGAGGGTGTGAGCGTACTCTCACTACGGAGGCCCAAGACGAAGCGTGCCTGAAAGCAACCTGCCAGAACAAGACGTGCCTGAGAACGACATCACCGCCGAATACGAAGTCACCGCCACCGCCGCCCAGTACGAGGCCGCGGTGGCGGCCCTTGCTGCCGGGAGCGGACCGGTCGCGGTCGATGCCGAGCGGGCGAGCGGATTCCGGTATTCCCAGCGCGCGTATCTGATCCAGGTGTTCCGCCGGGGTGCAGGCGTCTTCCTGTTCGATCCGATCGCCCTGAGCGACGAGGTCGGCCCACTGTTCACGGCGTTGAACGAGGCGATCTCGGGCGAGGAATGGGTGCTGCACGCCGCCAGCCAGGACCTTGCGTGCCTGCGCGAGGTCGGCCTCGACCCCGCGCGGATCTTCGACACCGAGCTCGCGGCGCGGCTCTTGGGCCTGCCCCGCGTGGGGCTCGGGCCGCTCACGGAGAGCCTGCTCGGCATCCATCTCGCCAAGGAGCACTCCGCGGCCGACTGGTCGACGCGCCCGTTGCCGCAATCGTGGCTCGTCTACGCGGCGCTCGACGTCGAGCTGCTCGTCGATCTGCGCGATGAGGTCGAGCGGCTGCTCGACGAGAGCGACAAGACGGAGATTGCCCGGCAGGAGTTCCATGGCGAGCTCGTGAAAGAGGCGAAGCCGCCGCGTGCGGAGCCGTGGCGCAAGCTCTCCGGCATCCATTCGGTGCGGGGGTCACGAAACCTGGCGGTCGCGCGCGAGCTGTGGCTGGCCCGCGATGCGCTTGCACGTGACAGAGACACCGCACCCGGGCGGCTCGTGCCGGATGCCGCGCTCACCGCAGTCGCGCGGGTGCTGCCGGCGTCGAAGCGCGATCTCGTGGGCCTCAAGGAATTCACCGGGCGCGCGAGCCGCAGCGAGCTCGACCGCTGGTGGAACGCGATCGAGCTCGGGCGGTCGACGACCGACCTTCCGGTGCAGCGGCCCGCGGGCGACAGCATCCCGCCGGTGCGTGCATGGGCCGATCGCAATCCCGCGGCGGATGTGCGCTATCGGGCCGCTCGCGAGAGCATCACCGCGCACGCGGAGGAGCGCCAGATTCCGGTCGAGAATCTTCTGACGCCCGAGCTGCTGCGCAGGGTGGCCTGGGAGCCGCCGGCTGTGGCCGACGAGGGATCCGTCGCAGCCGCACTCGAGGCGGGCGGAGCCCGGCCGTGGCAGGTGCAGGAGACCGCTGGGCTCATTGCCACCGCGTTTGTGGAGGCGGAACAGACGGACTCCACAAGGGCCGAAAGCCCTTCGTAGGATCCGACAGCCGATTCGGCGCTCGGTGCGCGAAAATTCCTAGGATCGTTGTCGAATCCACGATCATGGGAAAGGCAGTGTGGCCATGACAGCCGAGGTGTATTTCGTCGATGGAACCCGGACACCGTTCGGGCGTGCCGGTGAAAAGGGGATGTACTGGGGAACTCGTGCGGACGACCTGGTCGTGAAGGCGACGGTCGGCTTGCTCGAGCGCAATCCTGGGCTTCCGAAGGAGGCGGTCGACGATGTGGCGATCGCCGCCACTACGCAGTCCGGCGATCAGGGACTGACGCTCGGTCGCACAGCCGCGATCCTCGCGGGCCTGCCGAAGACGGTGCCGGGGTTCGCCATTGACCGCATGTGCGCGGGGGGCATGACGAGCGTGACCACGATGGCGTCCGCGATCGGCTTCGGCGCGTACGACGTCGCCCTCGCCGGCGGGGTCGAGCACATGGGGCGCCACCCGATGGGTCTCGACGCCGACCCGAACCCGCGCTTCCTGACCGAGAAGATCGTCGCGCAGGACGCGCTCTTCATGGGAAACACGGCGGAGAACCTGCACGACCGTTTCCCCGCCCTCACGAAGGAGCGGTCGGACTTCTACGGCATGCGCAGCCAGCAGAAGGTCGAGGCCGCATACCAGGGCGGCAAGATCCAGCCCGACCTGATCTCGGTCGCGATCAGCAGCAATGACGGCTGGGGGCTCGCCACGGAAGACGAAGGCCGTCGACCGCAGACCACCATGGAGGCTCTCGCGACCCTGAAGACTCCCTTCCGCCCGCACGGCCGCGTGACGGCGGGCAACTCGTCGCCGCTGACCGACGGTGCGACCATTTCGCTGCTTGCGAGCGGCGACGCAGTCAAGCAGTACGGTCTCACCCCGAAGATGCGACTCGTGAACTTCGGGTTCGCCGGCGTCGAGCCCGAGGTCATGGGTCTCGGCCCCGTACCGAGCACCGAGAAGGCGCTGCGCAAGGCGGGCCTGTCGATCGATGACATCGGCCTCTTCGAGCTGAACGAGGCGTTCAGCGTTCAGGTGCTCTCGTTCCTCGACCACTTCGGCATCGACGACGACGACCCCCGCGTCAACCTCTGGGGCGGTGCGATCGCGATCGGGCACCCCCTCGCGGCCTCTGGTCCTCGCCTCATGATGCAGCTCGCGCGCCAGTTCGCCGAGCACCCCGAGGTGCGCTACGGCCTGACCGCGATGTGCGTCGGCCTGGGTCAGGGCGGCTCGGTCATCTGGGAGAACCCGAACTGGAACGGCCGCTAGGCCCCCGAACTGCGATCGTACGAAAGGACGACATTCCAGATGAGCCAGGACCCTACGGCCCAGTACGTCGGCATCGACTTCACTCCCCTCCTGCAGGTGAGCGACGACGAGGTCGTGACGCATTCCTACGTGAAAGACATCCGACTTCCGAGCGGCAAGACCCTCGCCCTCATCACGCTCGACAACGGCCGTGACCACACGCGCCCGGCGACGCTCGGGCCCGCCACGCATCTCGAGCTCGCCGGTGTGCTCGACGCGCTGAAGCAGCGGGCCGCGGCCGGGGAGATCGACGCGGTCGGCATCACGGGAAAGCAGTTCATCCTCGCGGCGGGCGCCGACCTGTCGCACGTCGACGACATCCCGAGCAAGGACGCCGCGAAGCTGCTCGCCCAGCTCGGTCACTCGACGCTCGGACGCCTCGGCACGCTGGGCGTGCCGTCGTTCGCCTTCGTCAACGGGCTCGCGCTCGGCGGCGGAGTCGAGATCGGGCTCAACTCGACGTACCGCACGGTCGACTCGTCGGCCGCCGCGATCGCGCTGCCGGAGGTCTTTCTCGGCATCCTGCCCGGCTGGGGCGGAGCGACCCTGCTGCCGAATCTCATCGGCATCGAGAACGCCCTCAAGGTGGTCATCGAGAACCCGCTCAAGATGAACCAGACCCTGAAGCCGCAGCAGGCCTATGACCTCGGCATCTTCGACGCGATCTTCGGGCACGTCAACTTCCTCGAGGACTCGCTCAAGTGGGCAGACGGCGTGCTGAGCGGGTCGATCAAGGTCGACCGGAAGAACGAGCCCGGCCGCATCGAGCGCACGGTGAAGTGGCCGGTCGCCATCAAGATCGCGCGGGAGACGCTCGAGAGCCGCATCGGCACGGTCCCGAAGTCTCCGTACGCCGCGCTCGACGCTCTCGCGAAGGCGAAGGACGGCGATGTCGCGGCGGGGTTCGCGCGTGAAGACGAGTGGCTCGCCGAGCTGTTGTCGGGCGACCAGTTCGCCGCATCCATCTATGCGTTCAACCTCGTGCAGCACCGGGCCAAGAAGCCGGTCGGTGCGCCGGACAAGTCATTCGCCAAGAAGGTGACCAAGGTCGGCGTGATCGGCGCCGGTCTCATGGCGAGCCAGTTCGCGCTGCTGTTCCTGCGACGCCTCGAGGTGCCGGTCGTCATCACGGACCTCGACCAGGCACGCGTCGACAAAGGTCTCGCGTACATCCACGACGAGCTGCAGAAGCTCGCCGACAAGGGGCGTCTCAGCAATGACCAGCACAACCGGCTCAAGGCGCTGATCACCGGCACCACCGATCGCTCGCAATACGCCGACTGCGACTGGGTGATCGAGGCGGTGTTCGAAGAGCTGTCGGTCAAGCAGGACGTGTTCGCCGAGTTCGAGAAGATCGTGTCGCCCGAGACGGTGTTCGCCACGAACACTTCGTCGCTCTCCGTCGACCAGATCGGCGCAAAGCTCGAGCACCCCGAGCGTCTTGTCGGATTCCACTTCTTCAACCCGGTCGCGGTCATGCCGCTGGTCGAAGTCGTCAATGCGCCCAAGACGGACGAGGCGACGCTGGCCACAGCCATGCAGGTCGCGAAGAACCTGAAGAAGAACGCGATCATCACGACCGACTCGACCGGGTTCGTCGTCAACCGCGTGCTGGCGAAGGTCCTTGGCGAGTCGATGCGCGCCGTCGACGACGGCACGCCGTTCTCGGTGGTCGACGAGGCACTCGCCCCGCTCGGCCTGCCGATGCCGCCGTCGGTGCTGCTCGATCTCGTCGGCCTCAAGGTCGGTGCGCACGTGCTCGACACGCACCACGCCGCGTGGCCCGACCGGTTCTACCGTTCCGAGAATCTGCACCGCGTCGCCGACAACGGCCCGCTGCTCGAGAAGGACGCCAAGGGCAAGGTGAAAGGCATCAGCAAGGACGCCGAGCGCCTCGTCAAGGCGAACCTCAACCCGGGCGGCCAGCCGCACAGCAGGGAGCAGGTGCTGCAGGCCGTGCAGGACGGCTTCGCCGACGAGGTGCATCGCATGCTGGAGGAGGGCGTGGTCTCCGCGCCCGAGGACATCGACCTCGCTCTCATCCTCGGCGCCGGCTACCCGTTCCAGATGGGCGGCGTAACGCCCTATCTCGACCGGGTCGGGGCGAGCGAGCGCGTCTTCGGCGGCACCTTCCACACGCCGGTGATCGTCGGCGCGCAGACCAAGAGCAAGGCTGCGGAGCAGCTCGTCGGCTAGAACCGGCTAGAGAGTTCGTTCAACTGCGGAGGGCACCGGTATCGGTGTCCTCCGCAGCTCGTGCGCGGGGCACCTTGCTGCCGAGCACCTGCTCGACCACGTCGCGTGCGATGCGTTGAGCGGTGAGTCCGGCGTCCTCGAGGATCTGATCGCGCGACGCGTGGCCGATGAAGTCGTCAGGCAGGCCGAGTTCGTCGACAGCCGTGTCGATCCCCTCTGCACGCAGATCCTGGCGCAGCCGGGTGCCGATGCCGCCGACACGGATGCCGTCCTCGAGGCTGATCACGATGCGATACTCGGCCGACAGGTCGACGATGCTGCGCGGGATCGGCACGACCCAGCGGGGGTCGACGACCGTCGCACCGATGCCCTGCGCCTCCAGCAACTCGGCGGCGCCGAGCGCGAGACGCGCGAACGCGCCGACGCCGACGAAGAGGACGTCTTTCTGAGCCGACTCGCGCAGCACGTCGACGCCATCGTCGAGCCGGCGGAGGGCAGGCAGGTCCTCCCCCACGCTCCCCTTGGGGAAGCGCACGACCGTCGGGCCGTCCTCGACGACGACCGCCTCGGCGAGCTCTTCGCGCAACCGCGCGGCGTCGCGCGGCGCAGCGAGACGGATGCCGGGAATCAGCTGCAGCAGCGCCAGGTCCCACATGCCGTGGTGGCTCGGGCCGTCGGGGCCCGTGACCCCGGAGCTCGGCAGCACGAAGGTGACCCCGGCGTGATGCAACGCGACGTCCATCAACGCCTGATCGAACGCGCGATTCACGAAGGTCGCATACAGCGCGACGACGGGGTGCAGGCCGCCATAGGCGAGCCCGGCCGCCGAGGTCACCGCGTGCTGCTCCGCGATTCCCACGTCGTGCACGCGGGACGGATACCGCTCAGCGAGCTTGTGCAGACCGACAGAGCGCTCCATGGCGGCCGTGATCGCCACGAGACGCGGATTGTGCTCCGCGAGGGCGAGAAGCTCATCGGCGAACACCGACGGCCACGACGGGGTCGTGTCGGTGGGGGCCACGGGCACGCCCGTCGAAGGGTCGATCTGACCGACGGCGTGGAACTGATCGGCCTCATCATCGAGAGCGGGCTGATAGCCGCGCCCCTTCTGGGTGATTGCATGCACGATCACGGGTGCTCCGTAGTTCTTCGCCTGCCGCAGAGCCTCCTCCATCGCGACCACGTCGTGGCCGTTGATGGGACCGATGTACTTGATGTCAAGGTTCGAGTAGAGCTGCTCGTTGCCGGTCACCCGGGACAGGAATCCGTGCAGCGCACCGCGCATGCCCCGGTAGAGAGCCGAACTCGGCGAGCCGAACCGATCAGCCGCCTTACGCGATTTCAGGTAGAGGTCGCGGTACGTCTTCTGCGTGCGCACGCCGTTCAAGAAGCGCGCCATGCCGCCGATCGTCGGCGCGTACGAGCGGCCGTTGTCGTTGACGACGATGACGAGGTTGCGGTCGTTGTCGTCGGTGATGTTGTTGAGCGCCTCCCATGTCATGCCGCCGGTGAGCGCTCCGTCGCCGACCACGGCGACGACATGCCGCCCGGTCTGGCCCGTGACGGTGAACGCGCGGCTGATGCCGTCGGCCCAGGACAGCGAGCTGGACGCGTGGGACGACTCGACGATGTCGTGAACGGATTCCTGACGCTGGGGGTACCCCGCGAGGCCGCCGCGCTGCCGCAGCCGGCTGAAGTCCTGTCGACCGGTCAGCAGCTTGTGCACGTAGGCCTGATGCCCGGTGTCGAAGACGATCGGATCCTTCGGGCTGTCGAACACCCGGTGGATCGCGATGGTCAGCTCGACGACGCCGAGGTTGGGGCCGAGGTGGCCCCCGGTCTTCGAGACGTTCGCGATCAGGAAGTCGCGAATCTCCGCCGCGAGCTGCACGAGCTGCACTTCTGTGAGGGAGTCCAGGTCACGCGGGCTGCGGATCCGGTCGAGCAAAGACATGGTTGCAAGGCTACGCCCGGGCATCCGAGAGTCAGACGGATGCCCGGGCGTAGCGCGCCGTGCTATACCAGGCTCCGCAGCACGTACTGCAGGATCCCGCCGTTGCGGTAGTAGTCGGCTTCACCGGGCGTGTCGATGCGCACGACCGCGTCGAACTCTACGGTCTGCTTGCCCTCGGGCGAGTGCTCGCTCGGCTCAGCCGTGACGTGCACCGTCTTCGGCGTCGCCCCGTCGTTCAGCTGGGTGAGGCCGGAGATCGAAACGACCTCGGTGCCGTCGAGGCCGAGCGATTCGGCCGACTCACCCGCGGGGAACTGCAGCGGCACGACACCCATGCCGATGAGGTTCGAGCGGTGAATACGCTCGAAGCTCTCGGTGATGACGGCCTTGACGCCCAGCAGGTTCGTGCCCTTCGCGGCCCAGTCGCGGCTCGAGCCCGAGCCGTACTCCTTGCCGCCGAAGATGACGAGCGGGATCCCCTTGTCCTGGTAATTGATCGATGCGTCGTAGATGAACGACTGCGGGCCGTCCGCCTGCGTGAAGTCGCGGGTGTAGCCGCCCTCGACGCCGTCGAGCAGCTGGTTCCTCAGACGAATGTTGGCGAAGGTTCCGCGGATCATGACCTCGTGGTTGCCGCGGCGCGAGCCGTAGGAGTTGAAGTCCTTGAACTCGACACCGTGCTCACCCAGGTAACGGCCGGCCGGCGAGTCCGCCTTGATCGAGCCCGCCGGGCTGATGTGGTCGGTCGTCACCGAGTCGCCGAGCTTGGCGAGCACGCGGGCACCTGCGATGTCGGCCACCGGGGTGGTCTCGAGCGTCATGCCCTCGAAGTACGGAGGCTTGCGCACGTAGGTCGACGCGCCGTCCCACTCGAAGACGTCACCGCTCGGGGTGGGCAGGTTCTTCCAGCGGTCGTCGCCCTCGAACACCGAGGCGTACTGGCGCGTGAACATCTCGTTGTTGATCGACTCGTCGATCGTCTTCTGTACCTCGTCGGCGGCGGGCCAGATGTCCTTCAGGAAGACACCGTTGCCGTCGGCATCCGTACCCAGCGCGTCGTTCTCGAAGTCGAAGTTCATCGAGCCGGCCAGCGCGTACGCGACCACGAGGGGCGGCGACGCGAGGTAGTTCATCTTGACGTCGGGGTTGATGCGGCCCTCGAAGTTGCGGTTGCCCGAAAGCACCGCGGTCACGGCGAGGTCGTTGTCGTTGACAGCGGCGGACACCTCCTCGATGAGCGGACCCGAGTTGCCGATGCACGTCGTGCAGCCGTAGCCGACGGTGAAGAAGCCGAGGTCCTCGAGGTCCTGGGTGAGCCCGGCCTTCTCGTAGTACTCGGTGACGACGCGCGAACCCGGGGCCAACGTGGTCTTGACCCACGGCTTGGCCTTGAGACCCTTCTTGACCGCGTTACGGGCGAGCAGGCCCGCCGCGAGCATCACCGACGGGTTCGAGGTGTTGGTGCACGACGTGATCGCCGCGATCGTCACCGCGCCGTGGTCGAGCGTGTAGCTCGTGCCGTCGGCGAGCTCGACCTGCGAGGGCTTCGAGATCTTCACGGGCGCGTGGCTGACGTGGTGGTGCGAGACGCCATTGTGGGTGGTGGCACCGGCGGCGACCGGGTCGGAGGCCGGGAAGGTCTCCGCGATCGCGTCGTCGAGCTCGCTCTGATCCGATTCGTCGGCGTAGTTCGGCAGGTCCTTCTCGAACTGCTGCTTCGCGTCGCTCAGCACGATGCGGTCCTGCGGGCGCTTCGGGCCGGCGATCGACGGCACGACGGTCGACAGGTCGAGCTCGAGGTACTCCGAGTAGTCCGCCTCGTGCGACGGGTCGTGCCAGAGGTGCTGCTCTTTCGAGTACTGCTCGACGAGCGCGATCTGCTCGGCCGGGCGGCCGGTGAGGCGCAGGTAGTCGAGCGTGACGTCGTCGATCGGGAAGATCGCCGCCGTCGACCCGAACTCCGGGCTCATGTTGCCGATCGTGGCGCGGTTGGCGAGCGGCACCGCGCCGACGCCCTCGCCGTAGAACTCGACGAACTTGCCGACGACGCCGTGCTTGCGGAGCATGTCGGTGATCGTGAGGACAACGTCGGTCGCCGTGACACCGGTCGGGATCTGGCCGGTCAGCTTGAAGCCGACGACCTTCGGGATCAGCATCGAGACGGGCTGGCCGAGCATGGCGGCCTCGGCCTCGATGCCGCCGACGCCCCAGCCCAGCACGCCGAGTCCGTTGACCATCGTCGTGTGCGAGTCGGTGCCGACGAGCGTGTCGGGGTATGCCTGGAGGACGCCGTCGACCTCGCGGGTGAACGTGACGCGCGCCAGGTACTCGATGTTCACCTGGTGCACGATGCCGGTGCCCGGCGGGACGACCTTGAAGTCGTCGAACGCCGTCTGGCCCCATCGCAGGAACTGGTACCGCTCGCCGTTGCGCTCGTACTCGATCTCGACGTTGCGCTCGAACGCGTCCGCGCGCCCGAACAGGTCGGCGATGACGGAGTGGTCGATGACCATCTCGGCCGGCGCGAGCGGGTTGATCTTCTTCGGGTCACCGCCGAGAGCGGCAACGGCCTCACGCATGGTGGCGAGGTCGACGATGCAGGGCACGCCGGTGAAGTCCTGCATGACGACGCGCGCCGGGGTGAACTGGATCTCGGTGTCGGGCTCTGCGCTCGGCACCCAGTCGCCCAGGGCCGTGATCTGATCGCCCGTCACGTTCGCACCGTCTTCGGTGCGCAGCAGGTTCTCGAGCAGGATCTTGAGGCTGAACGGCAGCTTCTCGTAACCGGGAACGCTGTCTACGCGAAAGATCTCGTAGTCGGTGCCCCCGACCGCGAGCGTCGATTTCGCGCCGAAGCTGTTGACTGCTGACACGGGGTCGGCCTCCTTGGCGAACTAGTGAATTTATCTTGACGTCGAGATAACTCTACCAGCGTCTGCTATTTCGCAGACGTTGACGGATCGGATGCTGTGGCGCCGCCGCGAGGGTACACACCGCGCACCAACAGCCAGGTTACGAGCAGAACGGGCACATAGAGCGGAACACCCATCACGAGGTGTGCGATGGCGAGGGCCGCCGTGTTGTCGGCGAGGAACATCGGCACCTGGACGACGAGCCGCGCCGCGAAGAGCGCGACCCAGATCAGGGTCGTGACGACCGCGACGCGGTAGTGCGGCTTGCTCGCGCGCCACTTGACGCCCTCGCCGTAGAGGTAGCCCACGGCGATGCCGATGATGGGCCAGCGCACGAAGACGGAGATGAGGAATGCCACCCCGTACAGCGCGTCGATGCCGAGCCCGAGCAGGAAATTGTTCGCTGGGCGATTGGTCGCGATCGCGAGGATCGCGCTGGCGCCCACACCGATCAGGCCCGCGACCGCCTGGGTTGCGTTCTCGCGTGCGACGAGGCGCCAGATCGTGAACACGAGAGCGATGAGAACAGACGCACCGAGCGCGATCGGAACGGCCGCGTTCGGAAGCGGAACCAGCAGCGCAGTGAAGAGGACGATGAAGGCGAGGCCGGGCAGCACCGATTCGCAGACGCCGCGCACTCCGCCCATCGCGGTAAGGAGGGCCGCTCCGTTAGGGGCCTGGCCGGCCGCAGCTGCACTCAGGCCGGTGTTCTTCGCCGCTGCGGCGCCGAGCGCGTCGCTCAGGCTCGGGCGCGACGCATCCGTCTCGTGGTTGCGTTCGCGATCGCTCATCAGGCGCCGGGTGCCGCGGGCGTCGGCGGCATCGTCAGAGGAATGAGGTCTCGCGGCGGCATCGGCACCGAGCCGCGCACCACGACGATGCTGCGGAACAGATCCTCCACCGCGCTCGCGGCCTCCGGATTGACGGCCGCCTCACCCGAGATCACGCCGCGCAGGAACCAGCGCGGACCGTCGACCCCGACGAACCGCGCAATGCGGGTCTCCCCTGGCGCCGCACCCACGACGGGCATCTCTGCAACGAGCTCGGGACCGAACACCCCGTCGCGCTCACTCGAGCGGCCGCCCTGGGCTGCGACCTGATCGGCGATCTGCGCGCGGATCTCGTGCCACAGGCCGCTCGAGCGCGGGGCGGCGAACGGCTGTACCTGCACGGTCGAGCCCGCGTAGTCGAGAGCCACCGCGACGACGCGCTGCGACTCCTCCTCGATCTCGAGGCGCAGGTGCAGGCCCTCGCGCGGAAGAACCTTCACGCCCCCGAGGTCGATATAAGGGCGGACGGGATTCGCCTCGCTGTCGTCGAGGGGACCCTCCGTCTCGCGATCCTCCGGAGCCGACTTCTCCAAGTCGACGGGCTCGATGTCGCTCACGCGCGCTCTCCTTCGAATGTGGTCTCGTTGGCGGCCGACCGGGCCGCGTAGCCCGTCGAGCCGAAGCCGCCCGTACCGCGCACGCTTTCGGGCAGCCGGTCGACCGGGACGAAAACCGCCCGGGCCACCGGAACGAGGACGAGCTGTGCGATGCGGTCGCCCACGGCGATCTCGTACGGCTCGGTGGTGTCGGTGTTCAGCAGCGTGACCCTGATCTCGCCTCGATAGCCCGCGTCGACGGTTCCCGGTGAGTTCACGACCGTGATGCCGTGGCGCGCGGCGAGGCCGCTGCGCGGGACGACGAAGCCGGCGTAACCTTCGGGCAGGGCAACGGCTACGCCCGTGCCCACCGTCACTCGCTCACCTGGGCCGAGGCGTGCGGCATCGGTGGACGTCAGATCAGCCCCGGCGTCGCCGGCGTGTGCGTAAACGGGTGCGGCGGCGGCGATGATCGGCACGTCGACGTTTTCGGTCACGGCAAGAGGCTAGTGCAGAAAGCTGTCAGGGATTCTCGTGGTGGGATTGACCTATGAGCCTGTTCCGCGAGCGGCTGTACGCCGCGCCTTGGTTGTTCGTCGCGTGTGCACTGATCATGCCAGCGACCCTCGCCATCTTCTGGCCCATCAACCTGACGGTGGGCATCGTGCTCGCGATCGTGCTCTACGTCGTGATCGTCGCGCTGCTGGTGGGGTTCTCGCCCGTGCTTGAGGTGACGGAAGCCGAATTCCGCGCCGGGCGCGCGAATGTCGAGCTCGAGTTCATCGGCACCGTGCAGTCGTTCACCGGGACCGAGGCGACGCTCGAGCGGGGCCAGCGCCTGGACGCGCGAGCATGGCTGCTCCTGCGCGGATCGCTGCCGATCGTCAAGGTGCCGATCCTCGATGCCGCAGACCCGGTGCCCTACTGGATCATCTCGACCCGTCGCCCCCGCGAGCTCGCGGCGGCGCTGAACGGCGATCGGCGCCGATCAGCCATCACCGAATAGCGAAAGCCCCCGGTCGATACCGGGGGCTGATTCGTCTTTGAGTGCCGTTGGATCCGCAGTCGCTCGGTCTAAGCGGCGCACTCCATGCAGATCGGACCGAGCTTCGTCTCGTGATCCAACTGGGAGCGGTGCTTCACGAGGAAGCAGCTCACGCAGGTGAATTCATCAGCCTGCGGCGGCAGGACGACGACATCGAGGTCGAGGTCCGAGAGATCGGCACCCTGCAGCTCGAAGCTGCCCGGGTTGTCGGGGTCTTCGTCGATGACGGCGGCGGACTTGTCCGGGACCCGCTCCTTCAGCGCCTCGATTGATTCGGATTCGTCGTCATTCTTCCTTGGCGCGTCGTAATCGGTTGCCATGCCCATCCACTTCTGAAATTGCCCGCCGATCAGCATGATCGGCGGCGATAGTATGCATCACCGATTTCGGATTATCAAACCGATTCGGATGGTGCCGCGGTGCGCTCGGGGAAACTCGCGGCACGCCCGCGTTATTCCCTTGTCTCGCGCGTTCCGCATGGCATTCTGGCGACGTTCCCGTAACGGGTCGGAAGGCGAAGATCATCATGCAGGAACTGAAGGTCATCGGAGTAGAAGAAGGCGCGCTGCTCGCGGCGAGCGACCACGGCGATCGCTATCGCATTGCGATCGACGAGGTCGCGCTGACGAAGCTGCGCCGTCTCAAGGCCGATGAATCCGCCTCCGGTGTGCGCATCTCGCCGCGCGAGATCCAGGCGCACATTCGCGGCGGCCTCTCCGCAGAAGACGTCGCCGAGCTGACCGGGGCGTCGCTCGAGTACGTGCAGCGCTTCGAGGGCCCGATCATCGCCGAGCGCGAGCACGTGGTCGCGCAGGCGCTTGCCGTCGCTGTTCACGTGCCGGCCGATGTCGACGTGCTCGGTGACAACGCCACCTTCGGCGGCGCGATCCGTGACCGCCTGGCCTCGCTCAACGCGACGGGCGAGCGCTGGGCGAGCTGGCGTGAAGAAGACGGCGGCTGGATCGTGAAGCTTGCATTCACGGCAGACGACATCGACCATGATGCCCGCTGGAACTACGAACCGCGCAAAGCACATCTGGTCCCCGCGAACGCCGAGGCCAGCACGCTCTCGCAGCAGGGCGAGCTGCCGCCAACCGGGCTGATTCCGCGCTTGCGTGCCGTCACCCCGCTCGTTCACGACGAGACGCGCTTCGACTCCGGTCAGTTCGACTTCGCCGAGCCCCGACGTCAGGAGCCGACGACAGCTTCTGCGGCGCCGGCACCGGCAGCTGCGACGGCCCAGCAGTCCGCTCCGAAGCCGTTCGGCGCGATCAAGCGCGCGGACGACGGCGAGCCCAAAGACGTGCACAACACCGCCGACCTCCTTGAGGCGCTCCGTCGGCGCCGCGGCGAACGCGATGCCGCAACGACGATCCACGACTCACAGCCGCTCGAACTCGACCTCGGCGTCGATGACGAGCCCGTCGAGCAACCGGGCGCATCGGCGCCTGAGCAGGGCGCCCCGTCCGTTTCGACGCCCGCTGCGAGATTCAGCGCGCGCGACACCGGGCCCCTCGGCACCCGCGGCTCGTCCCGCCGCAGCGGGCGTGCGTCGATGCCGAGTTGGGACGAGATCGTCTTCGGCGCGCGCGGCGACGATGACACGTCGGCCTAGCGGGCGAGCAGCACGGTCAGGCCGCGAACGCGCCGAAGCCGATGAGCGGGACGTTGAGCTCGTCGGCGCTGAACGACCCGTGCTGGCCGACCATGGCCACGGCGCGCTCGGCCGCAGTGCGCCCGTCGTAGTACGCGACCTGCGCCCGGGCGGCGACGAATACGTGCCCGAGGCGCGGCAGCACATCGTCGTCGACGCCGTTCGGGCCGAACCATCCCGCAGCGACGGCCTGGTCGCGTGTGGCGATCCACGCGCGCTCTCCCTCTGCGGCCTGCCACGCGCGCGCAAGGCCCTGGATGTCGCCGTCGCTCGCGCCCGGCTCGAGGTGCAGTTGCACGCAGCGATAGTCGCCCGCCACATGGCGCACTCCGGCGATCAGCTCGGCCTCCTGGTCGAAGAAGAGCCGCCCGGACGGCTGCACGTCAACCATTCCGTGATCGGCCGTCAGCAGAGCGCCCCGGGTCCGTCCGAGGCCGCGCTCGAGCTCGGCCATGCCCGCGTCGAGCTCCTCGAGCGCGTTCGTCCACTCCGGCGACTGCCAGCCGGTGGCGTGCGCCGCCATGTCGAGCTCGGGAACGTACACGAAGACGAGCGCTCGGCCCTGCCTGGCGAGTGAGACGGCCGCAGACATCCGGTCGGAGATCGACTTGGCCGAGACGTATTCGGCCCCGCGATGCACTGCCTGCGTGAGGCGCGTGTCGGCATAACGGGCCTGGCCGACGAGATATGAGCGGATGCCCGAGCCCGCGTAGCGTTCGAACAGGGTCGGCAGCCGCTGCCACACGGCCGGATCGGGGTCGGTCTTCCAGCCGCTGAGGTGGTTGAACACGCGATCCGTCGACGGATCCACGGCTTCGTACGCGGTGATGCCGTGCTGCCCCGGGTACGCGCCTGTGCAGAGGGTCGCGAGGGCGGCGGCTGTCGTCGTCGGGAATCCGCTCTCGATCGTCGTCGTCTTGTTGAGCCGCGGCGCGATCGTGCGTGCGTGACCGGCTCGCGCCTTGAGCGGCAGCGCTCCGAGCCCGTCGGCGAGCACGACGACCGCGCCGTCGACCGGCTCGAGCGGCAACTGCGGCTCGCCGCGGTCGAGTGCGGCGAAGCAACTGGAGAGCACGGCGGCGAGGCTCATGGAACGCGAATAGGCAGTCGGTAGCATCGCCATGCGCCCAGAGTAGTAAAGGTTCCGATGACCCCAGCAGACCGCACTCCCCCCGACGAGATCGCCGAGCGGATCGAAGACGTCGACGTCGCGGCCGAGATGCAGGGGTCGTACCTCGAGTACGCGTATTCGGTCATCTACGCTCGCGCGCTCCCCGATGCGCGCGATGGTCTCAAGCCGGTGCAGCGGCGCATCCTGTACATGATGAGCGAGATGGGCCTCCGGCCCGATCGTGGTCACGTGAAATCGGCGCGTGTCACCGGCGAGGTGATGGGCAAGCTGCACCCCCATGGCGACGGTGCGATTTACGACGCGCTCGTGCGAATGGCGCAGGACTTCACTCTGCGAGTGCCTCTCGTCGACGGCCACGGCAACTTCGGCTCGCTCGACGACGGACCGGCCGCCGCGCGCTACACGGAGGCTCGTCTGGCCGCGGTTGCGCTCGAGATGGTCGCAGACATCGACGAGGACACCGTTGATTTCCAGCCCAACTACGACTCGTCGCAGCAGGAGCCCGCCGTGCTGCCGGCGGCGATCCCCAATCTGCTGGTGAACGGCGCGAGCGGCATCGCGGTCGGCATGGCGACGAACATGGCGCCGCACAACCTGATCGAGGTCGTCGGCGCCGCGAAGCACCTGCTCGAGAACCCTGACGCGTCGCTGGACGAGCTGATGGCATACGTGCCCGGCCCCGATCTGCCGGGCGGGGGAACGATCGTGGGGCTCGCAGGCATCCGCGAGGCCTACGAGACCGGGCGCGGCACCTTCCGCACCCGGGCCAAGGTGCGCGTCGAGCAGCTCACCGCGCGCAAGTCCGGGCTCGTGATCACGGAGCTGCCCTATCTCATCGGCCCCGAGAAGGTGATCGAGAAGATCAAGGACGGGGTGAATTCGAAGAAGCTGCAGGGAATCGCCGACGTCACCGACCTCTCGGACCGGCAGCACGGCCTCCGTCTCGTCGTCGGCATCAAGACGGGGTTCAATCCCGACGCCGTGCTCGAGCAGATCTACAAGTTCACTCCCCTCGAGGACGGGTTCGCGATCAACAACGTCGCGCTCGTCGAGGGCGGCCCGCAGACGCTGGGGCTGCACGACCTGCTGCGGGTCTACCTCGATCACCGCATCGATGTCGTCACGAGGCGCTCCCGGTTCCGGCTGGCTCGCCGGCAGGAGCGCCTGCACCTCGTCGAGGGACTGCTCGTCGCGATCCTCGACATCGACGAGGTGATCCAGCTGATCCGCACCTCGGACGACTCGGCCGAGGCGTCGGGGCGGCTGCAGCAGGTGTTCGACCTGTCGCAGGTGCAGGCCGAGTACATCCTCGAACTCCGGCTGCGTCGGCTCACGAAGTTCAGCCGCATCGAGCTCGAGACGGAGCAGGCAGAGCTGCAGCGCGAGATCGCCGAGCTTGAGGCGATCCTCGCTTCGCCCGCACGGATTCGGGCCGTCGTCGCCGAGGAGCTCGACGACGTCGCCGAGCGCTTCGGCACGCCGCGCCGCACGCTGCTCACCGAGGCGAAGGCGTCGATCGCCTCGGTCGGCGCCAAGAAGTCGGCGACATTCGCGGGGCCCGCGCTCGAGATCGCTGATGCTCCCGCGATCGTCTACCTGTCGACCACGGGGCGGGCCGTGCGCGTCGATCTTGCGGAGGGCGCACCGGCACCGGCGGTCGCGCCCCGCCGTTCGAAGCATGACGCGGTGATCTCGGCACTCGCGACGACGAGTCGCGCTGAGATCGGCGCGGTGACGAACCGTGGACGACTCATCCGCTTCTCCCCCGTCGATCTGCCGGTCGTGCCGGTCAACTCGATCCACCTCGCCGCGGGGGCGCGGATCGCCGAGTATGTCGGCGGTCTCGGCAAGGGCGAGCGCGTGCTCGGCATCGTGTCGCTTGCAGCAGATGCCGAGCCGATCGCGCTCGGCACCGCACAGGGCGTCGTGAAGCGCGTCGCGCCCGGCGGGTGGCCGAACCGGCCGGACTTCGAACTGATCGCGCTCAAGCAAGGGGACGAGGTCATGGGCGTGGCCCATGCCGCGGCGGATCGCGAGCTGGTGTTCGCGGCATCCGATGCTCAGCTGCTGCACTTCGCGGCGTCGGCTGTGCGCCCGCAGGGCGCGGCGGCCGGCGGCATGGCAGGCATCAACCTCGGCCAAGGGGCGCGAGCGATCGGATTCTTCGTGCTGGACCCTGCTGACGAGAACGTCGTCGTGACCGTCTCAGTACCTGCCGGGACGCTGCCGGGGGCCGACCCCGGCCGTGGCAAGATCTCGGCGTTCAGCGAGTTCCCCGCTAAGGGGCGGGCGACGGGCGGCGTGCGCGCGCACGCGTTCTTGAAGGGCGACGGCGTTCTGGCACTCGCGTGGGCCGGCCCGAAGCCGCCGCGCGCCGTCGGGTCGGACGGCTCTGCCCGTCAGCTGCCGGACACGCTGTCGAAGAGGGACGCAAGCGGCACGCCGCTCGACAGCGTCGTCTCCGCAGTCGGTACGGCGGTCGGTGCGGAACGCCTGGCTCTGCCTGCCGTGACCTCCGCGCCACTCTCCGGCGACGGGGACGACACGCTGTTCTGACACAGAGAAAGGGCCAGGCAACTGCCTGGCCCTTACGTCTCACTGTCGTGATCAGTGCTGCGCGACTTACGCGCGGGACTCCTCGAGGAGTCGAGCGGACTCATCGTGCCAGCTCTCGGCGACTGCCTCCAGCTTCTCCTGATGCTTCTTGGCGTGGTGCGCGCAGAACAGCAGCTCGGTGCCGTTGACTGTGACGCGCACGTACGCCTGCGCGCCACATGCATCACAGCGGTCGGCCGCCGTCAGCTGCGGCTCAGCGCGGAGGTCGTCGGTCGGGGTGGTGTTGAACGACATTACGAGTACCTCCTACGTATCGAACCGCTTATCGTCGAACTCGAACCAGTGAAACACGCCGGCCCGACAATCGGTGCTTTGCGGCCGGGCATTTCGCTCCCGGCGTACGCCGCACCACAGGGTGTCATCAGGCTCTAGAGTCTTCCGGTTCATAGGGTGTAACGCGTGGCAACGTCGGATTATTCTGCCCGGCACCTGTCGGTGCTCGAGGGACTCGAAGCGGTGCGCAAGCGCCCGGGCATGTACATCGGCTCGACTGACGAGCGCGGCCTGATGCACTGCCTGTGGGAGATCATCGACAACTCGGTCGACGAGGCGCTCTCCGGCCACGGCGACCGCATCGAAGTGATCCTCCACCCTGACGACAGCGTCGAGGTGGGCGATCACGCGCGCGGCATTCCCGTCGACATCGAGCCGAAGACCGGACTGAGCGGTGTGGAGGTCGTCTTCACCAAGCTGCATGCCGGGGGCAAGTTCGGCGGCGGCTCCTACGCAGCATCGGGCGGCCTGCACGGCGTCGGCGCATCCGTGGTCAACGCGCTGTCCGAGCGGCTCGACGTCGAGGTCGACCGCGACGGCAAGACCTGGGCGATGAGCTTCCACCGTGGCGAGCCGGGCATCTTCGACGACCGGGGCGGCGAGCCGACGCCGGACGCATCGTTCACTCCGTTCGTCGCGGGCAGTGAGCTCCGCGTCGTGGGCAAGGTCGCAAAGGCGAAGACCGGTACACGCATCCGCTATTGGGCCGATCGGCAGATCTTCGGGCGTGACGCGACATTCCAGCCCGACGGCCTCATCGCCCGCGCTCGCCAGACCGCGTTCCTCGTCCCTGGGCTGGCCATCACGATCGACGATCGGCGTGCTGAGTCGGCAGGCGGCACCGGCGAGACGGCCGAGTTCCGGTTCGACGGCGGAATCTCGCAGTTCGCCGAGTATCTCGCGCCCGATTCGGGAGTCACGGACACGTGGCGAATCACCGGCGAGGGCCACTTCACGGAGACCGTGCCAGTTCTCAATGAGAGCGGCAACATGGTGCCGACCGATGTCAAGCGCAACTGCGAGGTCGACATCGCGGTGCGCTGGGGCACGGGCTACGAGACAGTGATGAAGAGCTTCGTCAATATCATCGCGACGCCGAAGGGCGGCAGCCACCAGACGGGCTTCGAGCAAGGGCTGATGAAGTTCTTCCGCGCGCAGTTCGAACAGAACGCGCGCCGGCTCAAGATCGCCGCGAACGAGAAGCTCGAGAAGGACGACCTGCTCGCCGGCCTCACCGCCGTGCTCACGGTGCGGCTGCCCGAGCCTCAGTTCGAGGGGCAGACCAAAGAGGTGCTGGGTACGCCGGCCGTGCGGAACATCGTCGCCAACGTTCTCGCGAAGGGGCTCGGCGAGCGGTTCTCGTCGACGAAGAGAGACGACAAGGCCCAGGCATCCGCTGTGCTCGAGAAGCTCGTGTCCGAGATGAAGTCGCGGATCTCGGCCCGCGCTCATAAAGAGACGCAGCGGCGCAAGAACGCGCTGGAGAGCTCGACGCTGCCGGCCAAGCTGGTCGATTGCCGGTCGACCAACGTCGCGCAGACCGAGCTGTTCATCGTCGAGGGCGACTCTGCCCTCGGCACCGCGCGCCGCGGCCGTGACAGCGAGTATCAGGCGCTGTTGCCGATCCGGGGGAAGATCCTCAACGTGCAGCGCGCGTCTGTGTCGGACATGCTGTCCAACGCCGAATGCGCCGCGATCATTCAGGTGATCGGTGCCGGGTCCGGCCGCACCTTCGACCTCGAAGCGGCCCGCTACGGCAAGGTCATCATCATGTCGGATGCCGATGTCGACGGCGCTCACATTCGCACCCTGCTCTTGACGCTGTTCTTCCGCTACATGCGGCCGATGGTTGAAGAGGGGCGCGTGTTCGCGGCCGTGCCGCCGTTGCACCGAGTCCAGACGAACGGCCGCGGCTCCCGCGCTTCCGAGACGATCTACACCTACTCCGAGGCCGAGCTGCACGCGGTGCTCGCGGACCTCAAGAAGCGCAATGTGAGCTGGAAGGACCCGATCCAGCGCTATAAGGGGCTCGGTGAGATGGACGCCGATCAGCTCGCGACGACGACCATGGACCGAGCGCATCGCATGCTTCGTCGCGTGCGGGTATCAGACGCAGAGGCTGCCGCCAAGGTCTTCGAGATGCTCATGGGCAACGACGTCGCCCCGCGGCGCGAGTTCATCGTCGACAACTCCGAGACCCTGTCGCGCGACCAGATCGACGCCTAGCGTCGTCGGGGCGCCCGATGCGGCCACCGGCAGGTGCGTCGTCCGCTACGCGTCGACGTAGCGGCGAGGCACGCGTGCAGCGATCCGGGTGACGATCTCGTCGCCGAGCGTGCCGGAGAGGTCGCCCCACCGGCGTGCCGTCTGCTCGCCATCGGCACCGGGGCCGAAAAGGGTGACCACGTCGCCGATCGCCAGCTCCCCTGTCGCGCCGATCACCAGGTGGTCGCGCTCGACCTGCAGAATCGGATGCTGCGCCCCCCGCACAGCGACGGCGCACGCCCCTGCGACATTGCGTGGGACGCCGTCGCCGTAGCCGGCGCTCACGAAGCCGAGCGTGGTTCCGTCGGGGCCCGGTCGCGTGCCGAGCACCTGCGCGCGCAGCGTCATCACGGGCGTCAGGCCCAGTTCGGCGGGCGTCACGCCGTCGATCGAGGGGATGCCCCAGCTGTGACCGCCCATGCGCACCATGTCGAGGCGTACGTCGGGCCGCACCATGCCCGCGGCGCTCGCGGCGAGGTGCCGCAGAGCGACCGTCGCGCCGAGGTCACGGGCCACCGCAACGCCGGCGTGGAAGCGTTCGAGAGACAGGGTGTCCTCATCGTCGGACGCCTCGGCGATGTGCGTCCACACCGCGTGCGTGCGCACGAGCCCTTCGCGCTCGGCGCGGACGGCGGCGGTGACGACGGCCGGCCAGTCGGCGGCCGTCGCGCCGTTGCGGTGCAGCCCCGTGTCGAGCTTCAGGTGCAGTCGCGGAGGCGCGAACCCGGGCTCGGAGGCAACTCGGCGCGCGGCGTCGGCGATCGCTGCGATCTCGGCCACGCTGGAGGCCGACAGGTCGACACGCGCGCGAATCGCGTCGGCGAAGCCCTGCCCGGGCGGGTACAGCCAGGCGAGCACCGCGATCTCGGGGCCGATTCCGTTGGCGCGCAGATCAAGCGCCGACTCGACATCGAGCGCGCCGATCGTGCGGATTCCGCTCGCCACCGCCTGCTGGGCGGTGCGGACACGACCGTGGCCGTATGCGTCGGCCTTCACCACGAGCATCAGCTCGGCTGGTGCGACCGTGCGCCGCAGATGTCCGAGATTGCGGGCGAGGGCGCCCAAGTCGACAACGGCCTCGACGAGCGGACTGGTCACTGGGCGCCTCCGCTTGCGCTGCGTCGCACGCGCTTCGAGATCCGTGTGGTGATCTCGGCGCTGTGCGTGCCGAGCGCCTCGGCATGCTGCTGCGCCGTCGGCTCGCCGCGCCCCGCGTCGCCGACGATCACTGCGGGCGTGCCGAGGGCGGGAGCGGAGACATCACCGAGGTCGAGCATGGTCGCGTCCATCGCGACGCGGCCGGCGAGCGGATGCTTCGTGCCGTCGACGGATGCCTCGGTGCGGTTGCCCGCTGCCCGCGACAGCCCGTCGCCGTAGCCGAGCGTGATGAGCGCCAAGGTGGTCTCAGCGGCGGTGCGGTACGTGTACCCGTAGCTGACCCCTTCGCCGCCGCCGACGCGCTTCGTGAGCGCGATCGGCGCAGAGAACCGCAGCACCGGAGCGAAGTTGTCGGCCTGGTCGACGCCGAGCTCGCTCACGCCGAACAGCTCCGCCCCGATCACGGGGAACGCCGAGTCGACGATCGCCGGCACCCCGCGAGTCTCGGCCTCCGCGACGATGGCTTCGAGCTCGTCGGGAGCGAAGCCCGGGAATCCCTCACCCGTGTCCTCGGCGAGCATGACGCCCTGGACCCCGGCCGCCAGTGCGCGATGGAACTCCTCGCGCGATCGCACCGTCGGTGCCACGCCGAGTTCTTCAGCCCACGAGAAGTCGTCGCCCGGCACGTGCTGCGTCGTCACGATCAGCGGTTCCGCGGCCAGGGCGCGCACAGTGCGCGCCTCGTCGGCGCGCGTGACGACGAACGCCTGCGCGCCCCATTCGGCGAGTGCCGGCACTACGACGGCGAGGCCGTGCCCCCAGGCATCCGCCCCGACATCGACGAACAGCGGGGCGCCCTCGGTCAGCTCGCGAAATCGCTCGACGTTCGCCTTGAGGGCGTCGAGATCGATCTCAGCCTCGCGGAACGGCACGCTCATGCGACGATCGCTCGCTCGAATCGCGCACGCGTTCCGGTACGGATGCCGGTGACAGACGGCTTGTGCTCGTAGATGCCCGGCAGCCAGTTGCCTTCGAGGACCAGCGGGCCGTCGGGGCCGACCACGAAGTCCCAACCGACGTACGGAATCTGCGGCACCGTGCGGGCGACTACATCGATGAGCGCCTTGAGCTCGTCGACAAGCGGCAGCTGGAAGTCGACGATCGACACCCCGGACTCCGGATGCGTCGGAAAGCTGTTCGTGTTCTTCCCCGTGTGCCCCGCGCCGTACGAGCGGCCGTGCTCATCAAGCATCGTGTAGAAGCCGCCGGAGACCGGCTGGTCGCTGACCGCGCCGCGCCCGAACTTCTGCGCCCACGAAAGAATGTGGACGCGCTCACCGTCGAAAAAGGTGTTCACGCGCGTGGTGTTGACCGTTCCCGCACAGGCGGCGGCGAGCACCGGATGCTGCTCGATGTTCTGCTCGACCAGGAACTGGCCCTGGGCATTCAGCTCGCCGTGCAGGGCCGCCCAGTCGGACACGGTGCTCGTCTGGTAGCGCTCGACGCCGTTGCCGGCCTGCCCCGTCGGGACCTTTCCGATGAAGATCGGATGCTTCGTGCCGAACGCCTCGAGGGCCGCCGGCCCGCTCTCCCTGATGTCGAGCCATTCGCGCCCGAGGTACGCACCGAATGTGTGATTGAACGCGATCTTGTCGAGAAACAGGTCACGGTACGCCGGCGCGTCGTGACGCATCGCGATGTGGTTCGACAGCGGCGAGGTCATGAAGGTGCGCCGCTCGGCGCGACTCAGCATCGCGAAGTCGAGCTCGAAGTAGTCGTTGAACGCGGTGTCCCGAAATGCCGCCGACCACATCATGTCCGCGAAGACGGCGGCGGCGGAGCGATGGTGCTGATCCGCGGCGAGCCGGGCGCGGCGCGCGACGGAGGCCAGATCGAGGCCCCTGGCGCGGGTGAGGAAGAAGGTGAAGCGGCTGCGGTTGATGCTGGGCGCCGTCATTCACTTCACCGGCCGGATCACACCCATGGGCGTGCTCTGGTGGCCCTGCCCAAGAGGGTTGTCGGCCAAGATGCGCGCGAGCCGATGGTCGGCCTGCCGCGTCAGGGTAGAGCCGAGGATGTTCCCGCCCAGGTCGTTGATGTCGACGATCGCGACCTCGACCTTCCAGCCGAGCGCCGCCTTGACTTCACGGGCGACGTCGCGCGGGCGCGCCGGAGCGAGCACGACCTGGTGGTTGTACGGCGGGATCGTGCCGGAAGTCGGCCCGTCGATGCCGCGCGCCTTGGGGCCGGCGATGCGATAGAAGTCGCCCTTGCGGCCGACGGCCTTCGAGACCGCGGCGACCCCCGCTGCCAGCAGGATTCGCGGCGTGCCGCACTCGCGAAGCGCCATCTCCATCGTCTCGGGCATGCCGAGACCGATTCCATGCGGCGTCTTCTGCACGTATTTCGCGAGCACGGTCGCGAGCCGTCGCACCCTGATCTCTTCGAGCGGATACGAACGACCCTGTGTGATCGCCACGATCTTCTCGGTGATGAACAGGGTGTCGCCGTCCGCGACGTGCGGCGATGCGTGCTCGACCACGAAGGGCACGAGCTTCTCGCCGGCGAGCACGAGCGGAGTCCTGATCGGAATGCGCTGGTACTCGCTGCCGTCGACCGTGATGGTGAGGTTCTTGCCTTCGTTCGCCGTCAGGTCCACTCGGTTTACTCCAGGTAGTCGCGCAGCGACTGCGAGCGCGAGGGATGGCGCAGCTTCGCCATCGTCTTCGACTCGATCTGGCGGATACGCTCACGCGTCACGCCGAAGGTGTCGCCGATCTGGTCAAGGGTCTTGGGCTGGCCGTCGCCAAGACCGAAGCGCATGCGAATGACTCCCGCCTCGCGCTCGGAGAGCGAGTCGAGCAGGCTCTCGAGCTGCTTCTGCAGCATCGTGAAGCCCACGGCATCAGCCGGAACAACCGCCTCGGTGTCCTCGATGAGGTCACCGAACTCGCTGTCGCCGTCCTCGCCGAGCGGCGTGTGCAGCGAGATCGGCTCACGGCCGTACTTCTGCACCTCGACGACCTTCTCGGGGGTCATGTCGAGCTCGCGGCTCAGCTCTTCCGGCGTGGGCTCGCGGCCCAGGTCCTGCAGCATCTGACGCTGCACGCGGGCGAGCTTGTTGATGACCTCGACCATGTGCACCGGAATGCGGATCGTGCGCGCCTGGTCGGCCATTGCGCGGGTGATCGCCTGACGGATCCACCAGGTCGCATAGGTCGAGAACTTGAAGCCCTTGGTGTAGTCGAACTTCTCGACCGCGCGGATGAGGCCCAGGTTGCCTTCCTGGATCAGGTCGAGGAACTGCATGCCGCGGCCGGTGTAGCGCTTGGCGAGCGACACCACGAGGCGCAGGTTCGCGCCGAGGAGGTGGCTCTTGGCGCGCTGGCCGTCGCGGGCGACCCAGGAGAGCTCGCGGCCGAGCTGAGTGCGCTTCTCCTTGTCGTCCATGTGAGAGAGCTTCTCTTCGGCGAAGAGGCCCGCCTCGATGCGCATTGCGAGCTCGACCTCTTGCTCGGCGTTGAGCAGTGCGACCTTACCGATCTGCTTGAGGTAGTCCTTCACCGGGTCGGCCGTCGCGCCGGTGATCGTCGTCGAATAGACGGGCACGTCGTCGTCCTCGTCGGCGGCACGCAGCACGATCGCCCCCGTGGGGAGCGGCTCCGTCATCACCGGCGCGGCGGGCTTCGCCTCGTCTTCGGTCTCCTCGGCCTCGTCGCCGGTGGCCGGGGTGTCAGCCTCAGCGGCCGGCTCCTCGGTGAGCTCGGTCTCGTCGAGCTCTTCCTCGGCCTCGTCGTCGCCGGGCTCGTCGGACGAAGCCGATGAAGAGGCCTTCTTGGTCGCCGTGCGCTTCGTGGTCGCCGCGGTCTTTGCTGCGGCGGTCTTCTTCGCAGTGGTCGGAGTCTTCGCACCGGCGCGCTTCGGGCTCGCAGCGGGCTTGCGCGCGGGCTTCGCCGTCTCCTCGACGACCTCAGGGGCCTCAGTAGTGGCGGTCTTGGCTGCCATGGTGGTCACCTTTCGTCCGTAGTGCGGACATTACAAAGGCCCATGTCAAGCCCGGGTCGGAGCGGCGCCGCTGTCATTCAGCTAGCGCCCCGCGGGATTGAATGGTCCTAGAAGTTACAGTATGACACAGGCGAGTGCGTCATCAGGTCCAACGTCCGGCGGGGTGTCGCGTATTCCGGTCGGCGCGGCTCTGCAGCCCGATTCAGCGCGGCTCAGTCGCTCGAGTCGTCCCGGCCGTGGCGGCGCTGGTGCGCGAGGAACTGCTCAAGCTCCGCGGCGATCTCATCGGCGGTCGGCAGGTTGCCCGCCTCACCGAGCCCGCGCCGCACGGGGTTGTCCTGCATGTAGGTGTCGTGGCGTTCTTCGAGCGCGCCGACCAGTCGCTGCAGCTCGGCATTGCCGAGCACCTGCTCGTTGATATTCGCGATGAAGTCGCGGTCGTCGGCACGCAGGTCGTCGGTCGGGAAGACGAGACCGGTCGCCGCCGAGATGCCCTGCAACGCCGTAATGAGCGCGGCGGGATACTCCGTGTCGCCGAGGTAGTGAGGCACGAGCACCACGAAGCCGTTGGTGGCGTGACCCTTCTCCATCAGCCGGCTCTCGATCAGATGCATCGCCGTGGCCGGCGCCTGCGAGCGCGGCCGCCATGCCGAGAGCTGCTCGATGAGCTCCGCGTTGTTGCCGCTCACCGTGAGCTGCAGCGGGCGGGTGTGCGGAACCGGCATCGGGATCGCGTGCACCCAGTTGACGCTCGAGACCTCGAACGTCTCGACGAGGCCGACCACCGCCGCAGCGAATGCTTCCCAGGCGAAATCGGGCTCATACCCGCCGAGGAACAGGAACGGGCGCCCGACCTCGTCATGCACGAGGTACAGGGCGAGTTTCGGCGGGTTGTAGTCCTCGACGTGGTCGTGCTCGAACGTGAAGGTCGGGCGGCGCGCCCGGTAGTCGAGAAGGATGTCGTTGTCGAAGCGGGCGAGCAGCTCGTGACCGGGAAGGTTCTCGAGCGTGTACGCGCCGAGCAGTGAGATGGCGCCGCCGGCGTCTGCGAAGCCGGTGAGGCCGGCGATCAGGGGCAGTCCGGCAGGCACGTCCATCGCCTCTGCGGTGAGCTCGTACAGTTCCCGGGGGTTGCGCATGTGTCAACTGTAGGCGCGCGTGCGCACGCGCTCGGGGCGGTCTGCTGATGCCCACAGCGAACAGCCTCGGAGGCCGTCGGTAGGGTTCTGATCATGACCACCCCCGCGCTTTCCGTGATTCCTCATGCGGCCGCCGCGGACACCGACGTCACGGTGTTCGCAGCGCTGTCGACCCGGCCCTCCCCCACCGTGCTCGCCGCGGAACGCGATCCGGGACTCGCCGAAGCGATCGCCCGTCAGCTGCCGCTCATCGGCTTCGGCGGCGCGCCCGATGAGCTTGCGCGGCTCGTGGTCGACGGCCGGCCCTACGCGGTGATCGGAGTCGGGAAGCAGGCGACCCCGGACTCGTTGCGGGCAGCGGCGGGCTCCGCGGTCCGACAACTGGCGGGCGCGGCATCCGTCACCCTCGCCTTCCCGAGCGACGACGAACTGCTGCCCGCCGTACTGACCGGTGCCGCACTGGGGTCCTACTCGTATGACGCGTACCGCTCTGCGCCGGCGCAGAAGCAGCCGGTCGAGCGCGTGGCGGTCGTGGCAGATGAGACGGATGCTTCGGCCGCGGTGGCGGCGCGGGCCACCGTCGAGGCGGCCGCGGTCGCCCTCGTGAAGGACCTGTTCCATCAGCCCCCGATCGACCTCTACCCCGAGACCTTCACGCACGCCGCTCGGGAGGCGGTCGGCCACCTGCCCGTCGACGTGCAGGTGTGGGAGGAGCACGAGCTGGCCCAAGAAGGGTTCGGCGGCATCCTCGGCGTCGGTCAGGGTTCGACTCGCGGGCCACGCCTCGTGAAGCTGAGCTACTCACCCGCCGGAACGGCAGCGCACCTCGCGCTCGTCGGCAAGGGCATCACCTTCGACTCGGGCGGTCTCTCGCTCAAGCCGCCGACCGGCATGATCGGCATGAAGGGCGACATGACCGGCGCCGCGGTCGCCCTCGGCGTGCTGCGCGCGGTCGCCGAGCTCGAGCTCCCGGTGCGCCTCACGGCGTGGCTGTGCCTCGCTGAGAACATGCCGTCCGGGTCGGCGATCCGCCCCGGCGACGTTCTGCGCATTCGCGGTGGCAAGACGGTCGAGGTGCTCAACACCGATGCTGAAGGGCGCCTTGTGATGGCAGACGGCCTCGTCGCCGCCTCCGAGGAGCAGCCCGACCAGATCATCGACATCGCGACGCTCACGGGAGCCAAGGTGACGGCACTCGGCACGCGTTACTCGGCGCTGATGGGCGACGAGGAGCTGATCGGCGAGCTACGTGCGGCGGCAGCGGAGACCGGGGAGCTGTTCTGGCCCATGCCGCTCCCCGAGGAACTGCGTGCGACGATCAACTCGCCGATCGCGGACATCGCGAACGCGAACCCGGGCGTACCGGCCGGCGGCATGCTGCTCGCCGGGGTGTTCCTGCGGGAGTTCGTCGGCACGCGCGGTGATGGAGACGATGCGCCGCGAATCCCCTGGGCCCACCTCGACATCGCAGGTTCCGAGGAGAACAAGGGCGCACCGTTCGGATTCACTCAGAAGGGCGCTACCGGCGTCGCGGTACGCCTGCTGATCCGGCACTCCGAACGCGTTGCGCAAGCGTCACAGAAGCGGCCGCAGCCCCGGGTATAAGGTCGATGGTTGTGCCCCAGCATCGCTTCGATCTCGTCGTTCTCGGCGGTGGCAGAGGGGGTTACGCTGCGGCACTGCGTGCTGCGGAGCTCGGCTCCCGGGTCGCGCTGATCGAGAAGGACAAGGTCGGCGGCACGTGTCTGCATCGCGGCTGCATTCCGACCAAGGCGCTGCTTCACGCCGGCGAGGTCGCGGACTATGCGCGCGGGGCCGAGAAGTTCGGCGTGCTCGCAGCGTTCGAGGAAGTCGAACCCGAGCGGCTCGCCCGCTACCGCGACGGACTCGTCGCGAAGAAGTTCAAAGGGCTCGAGACCCTGATTCGCGCCCGCGGCATCACTGTCGTGCCGGGTGAGGGGCACCTGACCTCCGCGCGTACTGTGAGCGTCGGCGATGACGAGTACACCGCCGAGAACATCGTGGTCGCGACGGGGTCGTACGCGCGCTCGCTCTCCGGGCTCGACCTTGGCGGCCGCGTGATCACGAGCGATGAGGCGCTGCGGCTCGACTGGGTCCCGAAGCGCGCGGTCGTGCTCGGCGGCGGCGTCATCGGCGTCGAGTTCGCGAGTATCTGGCGATCCTTCGGCGCTGAGGTCACCATCATCGAGGCACTCCCCCACCTTCTGCCCGCGGAGGACGAGGCGATCAGCCGAGGTCTCGAGCGAGCATTCCGCCGTCGCGAGATCGACTTCCGGCTCGGCGTGCCATTTCGCGACGTCACGCAGGGCGACGAGGGCGTCACCGTGACACTCGAGAACGGCGACGTCGTCGAGGCCGAGCTGCTTCTCGTCGCGGTCGGGCGAGCGCCGGCGACGGAAGGGCTCGGGCTCGAAGAGGCCGGCGTCGAGCTCGATCGCGGTTTCGTGGTGACGGATGCCGGGCTCCAGACATCCGTTCCGGGCGTCTATGCCGTCGGCGACATCGTGCCCGGTGTCCAGCTGGCCCACCGCGGCTTCCAGCAGGGCGTCTTCGTCGCCGAGCGGATCGCCGGGCTCGCACCGCGCGTCGTCGACGAGGCGTCGATTCCCCGCGTCACCTATAGCGACCCCGAAGTCGCGTCCGTCGGGCTGACCGAGGCGAAAGCCGCAGCGCGGTACGGGGAGGACGCCGTCAGCACCTACGAATACGGCCTCGCGGGCAATGGCAGGAGCGAGATCCTCGGCACGAACGGCATGGTCAAGGTCGTGCGCGTCGCCGGCGGACCGGTCGTCGGGGTCCACCTGCTCGGCGCGCGCATCGGTGAGCTCATCGGCGAGGCTCAGCTCATCGTGGGCTGGGAAGCCGAGCCGGAAGACATCGCCCCGTTCATCCACGCCCACCCCACCCAGAACGAAGCCATCGGTGAAGCGCTCCTGCGGCTCGCCGGTAAGCCGTTGCACGCGCTGTGAGCAGAGCAGCACGCAATAAGCTATTTCTCAACTGAAGGTCTAAAGGAGACAGTCTCATGAGCGAATCCGTCAGCCTCCCGGCACTCGGCGAGAGTGTCACAGAGGGCACGGTCACCCGCTGGCTCAAGAACGTCGGCGACCGCGTCGAAGTTGACGAGCCCCTGCTGGAAGTCTCGACCGACAAGGTCGACACCGAGATCCCCTCGCCGGTCGCCGGCGTCATCGAGGCGATCCTGGTCCAGGAAGACGAGACCGTCGAGGTCGGTACGGCACTGGTCACCATCGGCGACGGCAGCGCCGCGGCCGCTCCGGCCGAGGCCGAACCCGCTCCGGCAGCGACGCCCGAGCCGGTCGCCGCGCCCGAGCCGGCGCCCGCCGCCGAGCCTGCACCCGCTGCTGAGCCCGCGCCGCAGCCGGCTGCCGAGCCGGCCCCGCAGCCCGCCGCTGCGCCGGAGCCCGCGCCTCAGCCAGCAGCGCCTGCTCCTGCTCCTCAGCCCGCCGCATCCGCTCCTCAGCCCGCAGCGGCTGCTCCTGCTCCTCAGCCCGCTGCGCCTGCGCCTGCCGCGGCCAGCACTCCGGCTGCTGGGGGCGCCCACGCCGCCAGCGGCTACGTGACCCCGATCGTGCGCAAGATCGCGAGCGAGCAGGGCGTCGACCTGAACTCGATCACAGGAACGGGCGTCGGCGGTCGGATCCGCAAGGAGGACGTGCTGAACGCCGCGGCCGGCGGCTCGGCCGCTGCCGCCCCCGCAACGGCAGCCACCGCGCCGATCAAGCTCGAGGTTTCGCCGCTGCGCGGCACGACCGCCGCGGCGTCTCGCCTCACGAAGGTGATGTCGCAGCGCGCTGTCGAGTCGATGCAGCAGACTGCGCAGCTCACCACGATCGTCAAGGTCGATGTGACCAAGATCGCGCAGCTCCGCGATCGCACCAAGGGCACGTTCCTCGAGAAGACCGGCAACAAGCTGTCGTTCCTGCCGTTCTTCGCCAAGGCAGCTCTCGAAGCCCTGCAGGCGTACCCGATCATCAACTCGACCTTCGACGGGTCGACGATCACCTACCCGGGCACCGAGAACCTCGCGATCGCGGTCGACACCGAGCGCGGCCTGCTGACGCCGGTCATCACCGATGCCAGTGCGCTCAACATCGCCGAGCTCGCCGCGCAGATCGCTGACCTCGCGAGCCGCACCCGCGACAACAAGCTGAAGCCCGACGAGCTCGCGGGCGGCACCTTCACGCTGACCAACACCGGGTCGCGCGGAGCGCTGTTCGACACCCCGGTGGTGTTCCTCCCGCAGTCGGCCATTCTCGGTACCGGCACCGTGCAGAAGGAGCCCACCGTCATCACGGTCGATGGTCAAGACGTCATCGCGATCCGCTCGACGGTCTACCTCGCCCTGTCGTACGACCACCGCACGATCGCCGGCGCGGATGCCGCCCGTTATCTCGGGGCCGTGAAGGCACGCCTCGAGCAGGGCGCGTTCGAGCAGGACCTCGGCATCTAAGGGCTCAGTTCTCGTAGAGCTGTCTCAGCCGCCATCCGGCCTCGGTCCTCATCACGAGGGCCGAGGCCGGTGCTGTCTCCGCGTGTTGCGGGGTCAGCGCGATTAGCGCGGAGTCGCCTGCGCGCTCGATGAGTGACGGCGTCAACGCGCCGAGCGGCCGCGCCGGTCGATCGAGATCGGATGCCCCGCCGTCGGCGATCCGCGCGAGACATGCCGTGCGCTCGTCCGGCGCCGCTGCAAGGCAGGCGTCTCTACGGAGGAGCAACTCGGTGGTCGCGGCGACGGGGTCTGTGCCGCCCAGCACAACGGAGCCCGAGCCTGACGCCGTCGCCACGGGAGCCGAATGGGGCGGGCTCGGTCCAGCGCCCAGGTCGGGCTCGTCGCGCGCGGTCGGCGCTGTGGACGCGGTCGGCGACGCCGACGACGCGGCGCCGCTGGGCGTGCCGTCGGGCAGGAGAACGACTGCGGCCATGATGAGCGTCACCGCTGCCGCGCCTCCGGCGAGGACCACGCGTGCGCGGCCGCGCAGGCGCGACCGGGCCGTCGCCAGCCACTGTCGCAGCTGCTCGCGCGGTGCCGCGAGTAGCGCGGCGGGTCCGGCGTCGAATGCCTCGACCAGTGCCGAAGCGCTGGGGCGGCGGTGCGCCGCGCCAGAGCGCATCTCGCTGCGTGCTGCTCGGGCATCGGAGACCGAGCGGCTCGTTCGCTCCGACACGGCACTCAGCGGCACTGGCGCACTCAACTGCCCTGGCACAGTCAGCTGAACTGGCGCCGGTTCGGCCACGTCGAAGAGCGCCTCTTCCAGCTGAGCCAGGTGCGCGGCTGACTCGTTCGCACCGAGCGCGGCGAGAGCGAGGCGGAGCCCGAGCTGTCGTGCGCCGAGCGGACCGCCGCCGGTGCGCGCCGACATCAGCAGACCAAGTCGTTCGGCGAGGGCCCCCATGGCGCGCCAGTCGTCGGCGGAACCGCCTGCCCCGGCCTGAATGATTTCGCGCAACGCGGTGACGCCGAACAGCACGGGGCGGCCGGTGAGGTCGAAGCGCAGCTCGTCATCGGCGAGGTCGGCGCCGCAATAGCCGGCCGCGTGGAGCGCCGCGACAGCGCGCGCCGCGCTGACGACCACTGTCACGGACTCGCTCGGTGTGAGGCGTCGCCGTATCACGACGTCGGCGAGCGTCGGGCCGTCCACCGCTTCGAGCACCAGTTCGCGTCGGCCGCCGAGCGCGGTGACATCGAGCACCGTCGGCAGATGCGCCGAGTCCGCGGCAAGCAGGGCGGCGACCTGACGGCCGAAACGCCCCGCGTCGTCGGCGTGCGCAGTGGCCGCGGCATCCGTCATGTCCTGATGCTCGCAAGCCGCGGCCTCGATTCGCTCGGCTGGGAGCGCGAGGTGTGGACAACTGGTCCGACCCGACGCGTGTGCACGTCGAGACGCACCGGCGAGGTGCTAGAAACGCTGCGTGGGACGCACTGCTGTGGCCATCATCGGACTCATCGTCATGATCGCGCTGATCGTCGGCCTCGATGTCGTGTTCCTGCGTCATCACTTCGTCGTGCGCCTCATCGTCAACGTCGCCATCGTCGCGGTCTTCGCGCTCTTCTACTTCCTCGTGCTGCACCGCCGTTGACGTGCGTCGCCGGAGCGTAGGCTGGCGATACAACTCCAGACCACCGACGTAGGGAAACCCTCCGACATGATCGAGTACCGCGTCACGGGACTAAGCGCCAATTCCGTGCCGTATCTCGAAGCCCTTGAACTCCAGCGTGAAACCCACGCTGCCGTGGTTCGCGGCTCGGCGCCTGACACTGTCCTCCTCCTCGAGCACCCCTCGGTCTACACCGCGGGAAAGCGCACCGAGGCCTCCGAGCGGCCCGACGACGGCACCCCCGTCATCGACGTCGACCGCGGCGGGAAGATCACCTGGCACGGGCCGGGCCAGCTGGTCGGCTACCCGATCATGCGACTGCCGCAGCCCGTCGACGTGGTCGCGTTCGTGCGGCAGCTCGAACAGGTCCTGATCGACGTCGTCGCCGAATTCGGCGTGGAAGGGCATCGAGTCGATGGCCGCAGCGGCGTGTGGGTGTCGCAGACGACGGATGCCGGCGAACCCGCTCCCGACGCCAAGATCGCCGCAATCGGGCTCAGGGTCGCGGAAGGGGTCACCATGCACGGCTTCGCGTTGAACTGTTCGAACGGCCTCGAGCCGTACGACCGCATCGTGGCCTGCGGCATCCGTGATGCCGGTGTGACGACCCTCTCGCGCGAGCTCGCCCGTCGCGGCGACACCGCGATCGTCGACCCCGAGGCGGCCGTTCCGGTCGTGCAGCGCTGTTTCGAGCACCGCTTCGCCCAGCAGGTGGTGGCCGCGTGACGATCACGAGCATCACGAACGGCGGTGGACCCGCACAGGACACGACGGGCCGGAAGCTGTTGCGCCTGGAGATCCGCAACGCGCAGACCCCGATCGAGAAAAAGCCGGACTGGATCAAGACCCGGGCGAAGATGGGCCCTGAGTACCGCCAGCTGCAAGACCTGGTCAAGACCGAGCAGCTCCACACGGTCTGCCAGGAGGCCGGGTGCCCCAACATCTTCGAGTGCTGGGAGGACCGCGAGGCGACGTTCCTGATCGGCGGCTCGGCGTGCACCCGGCGTTGCGACTTCTGCCAGATCGACACCGGGAAGCCCGCCGATTACGACATGGACGAGCCGCGGCGGGTCGCGGAGTCGGTCGCCCAGATGCAGCTGCGCTACGCGACGGTCACGGGCGTCGCGCGCGACGACCTCGCGGACGAAGGAGCGTGGCTGTACGCCGAGACGATCCGCGAGATCCACCGGCAGGCTCCCGGTGTCGGCGTCGAGATCCTCGTGCCCGATTTCTCGGGCAACCCGCGTCACCTCGGAGAGGTCTTCAGCGCCCGACCCGAGGTCTTCGCGCACAACGTCGAGACGGTGCCGCGCATCTTCAAGCGCATTCGCCCGGCGTTCCGCTACGAGCGCTCGCTCGGTGTGCTCACGCAGGCGAAGGAAGCCGGCCTCATCACCAAGTCGAACCTGATCCTCGGCATGGGTGAGGAGCCGGAAGAGGTGCTGCAGGCACTCGAGGACCTTCACCTCGCGGGCACGGACCTGATCACGATCACGCAGTACCTGCGACCGAGCCCGCGGCACCTGCCGGTAGCTCGCTGGGTGCGGCCTGAGGAGTTCCTCGACTTCGAGGAGGCGGCACGCGAGATCGGATTCCTCGGCGTCATGTCGGGACCGCTCGTGCGCTCGTCGTACCGTGCAGGGCGCCTCTGGGCGCAGGCGCGCGACGCCCTCGTCGAGCGCTCCGCATAGCCGGGCGGACAGGTCGCGTCGGGTACCCTTTAGCCATGGCACGAAACAGCTCTGCGGACGCGCAGAAGCCCGCAGAACCGGGTCGCATGCGTCAGATGTGGGACGTCTTCAAGATGACCCGCAAGTACGACAGTCAGGCTCTTCCGCTGATGATCGGCGGCTTCTTGCTGCCGGTCGTCGTGGGTGTCGTGCTGGGCCTGTTCCTGTCGGGGAACATCTTCACGCGGGTCATGTGGATCGTCGCCGGCGTCCTCGGCGGTGTGCTGCTCGCAATCGTCGTACTGGGGCGTCGTGCCGAGCGCGCGGCGTACTCGCAGATCGAGGGCCAGGCGGGTGCCGTCGGAGCCGTACTGCGCTCGTCGCTGCGACGCGGCTGGCGCGGCAGCGAGATGCCGGTCGCAGTGAACAGCAAGACTCGCGACGCTGTGTACCGAGCGGTCGGCCGCGGCGGTGTCGTGCTCATCAGCGAGGGCCCGAAGTCGCGTACTGCACGAATGGTCGACGAAGAGCGTCGCAAGATCAATCGCACGGTTCCCAACGTCGCCGTCACGACGATCAGCGTCGGCCCTGACGCCGACTCTGTACCGCTGCACAGGGTCGCCGGCACGCTGGCGAAGATCAAGCCGACGCTCACCAAGACCGAGATCGGTGCGGTCGACAACAGGCTCTCGTCGCTGCAGACGGCGCTGCCCATTCCGAAGGGCGTCGACCCGACCCGCGTGCGCGCGCCGCGCCAGCCGCGCTAGCGGACTAGCTGCGGACCAGCACGGTTCCCGCGACCTTGTCGTGGAAGCCGCGCTGATCCGAGTCCCAGACGAGCGCGGGCACGACGACCGCAAGCAGGATGCTTCGTACCACGGGCCGCCAGAGGGCCGGCTTCGATCCGGGCAGCGCCGACAGCCGCAGGCCGACGATTCGGTGGCCGATCGAGCCGCCGAGCGCCCAGATCGCAAGGATCTGCAGAGCCGCGAAGATCGGGTACACGGTCCAGCCGCCGTAGTGGCGAGTGATGAGCCAGGAGATCGCCGATGCGATCGCCCAGTCGATGAAGAGCGCCACGATCCGGCGCCCGAAGCGCCCGACGGACCTGTGCCCGGACTCGGGCAGGCCGAGTCGCTCCCCTGGGAAGATGCTCGGGGCAACGACATCCGTACGTGCGCTCACCTGCTCATCCTAGGAAGCGGCTGCTTCACGCGGGCCGTGTAACATGCCGGAAACAATCGCGTCACTGCAGAGAAATGGCCTGCCCATACCCTGCAAACGGGTCGCGTTCGCGCCCGTCCGCCAACCCCGTGGAGCTTGAATGTTCAAGGATTCTTCCGAGGTGCTGAAGTTCATCAAGGACGAAGACGTCAAGTTCCTTGATATCCGCTTCACCGACCTCCCCGGCGTGCAGCAGCACTTCAACATCCCCGCATCAACCGTCGATGAAGACTTCTTCACCGTTGGCCAGCTTTTCGATGGATCGTCGATCCGTGGGTTCGCCAACATCCACGAGTCGGACATGCAGCTCATCCCCGACGTGACGACGGCGTACCTCGACCCGTTCCGTGCTGAGAAGACGCTCATCATGGTGTTCGACATCTACAACCCGCGCAATGGCGAGATCTACGCCAAGGACCCGCGCCAGGTCGCCAAGAAGGCCGAGAAGTACCTCGCCTCGACCGGCATTGCGGACACGGCGTTCTTCGCCCCCGAGGCCGAGTTCTACATCTTCGACGACGTTCGCTACGAGGTGAAGCAGAACGGCTCGTTCTACCACGTCGACGCTGAAGAGGGCGCTTGGAACTCGGGTCGCACCGAAGAGGGCGGCAACCTCGGCAACAAGACGCCGTACAAGGGCGGCTATTTCCCCGTCTCCCCCGTCGACAAGCAGGCCGACCTGCGCGACGACATCTCGCTGAAGCTGATCGACGCCGGCCTGATCCTCGAGCGCGCGCACCACGAGGTGGGCACGGGCGGCCAGGCCGAGATCAACTATCGCTTCGACACGATGGTGCATGCGGCCGACGACATCCTGAAGTTCAAGTACATCGTCAAGAACACGGCCGAGGAGTGGGGCAAGTCCGCCACGTTCATGCCGAAGCCGCTGTTCGGCGACAACGGCTCGGGCATGCACACCCACCAGTCGCTCTGGAACGGTGGCCAGCCGCTGTTCTACGACGAGGCGGGGTACGGCGGCCTGTCCGACCTGGCCCGCTGGTACATCGGCGGCATCCTCCGCCACGCGCCCGCGCTGCTCGCCTTCACGAACCCGACGGTGAACTCGTTCCACCGTCTGGTCCCGGGCTTCGAAGCGCCCGTCAACCTCGTCTACTCGGCCGGCAACCGCTCGGCGGCGATCCGCATCCCGATCACGGGAACGAACCCCAAGGCCAAGCGCATCGAGTTCCGCGCTCCGGACGCGTCGGGGAACCCGTACCTCGCCTTCGCGGCGCAGCTGATGGCCGGTCTCGACGGCATTCAGAACCGCATCGAGCCGCACGAGCCCGTCGACAAGGACCTTTACGAGCTTCCCCCCGAGGAGGCCAAGCAGATCCCCCAGGTCCCCGGCTCGCTCGACGCGGTGCTCAACGCGCTCGAGGCCGACCACGAGTTCCTCACCAAGGGTGGCGTGTTCACCGAGGAGCTCATCGAGACCTGGATCGACTACAAGCGCGAGAAGGAGCTGAAGCCCCTCGCTCAGCGCCCGCACCCGTTCGAGTACGAGCTGTACTACGGCGTGTAAGTGATCAGACACAAGGCCCCCGCTTCGGCGGGGGCCTTCGTCGTCTAGGAGGAGGAGCCGTAGAAGCCGCGTTCGAAGACGGCGCGGGCACGCCGCGTGACCGCGAGATAGTCCTCCTCGAGGCGGCTCGCGGAGTGCGGGCGGTAGCCCATCAGGCGGGCGACGCCATCGAGTTGGCCTCGATCCGACGGCAGCACGTCAGACGTCTTCGCGGTCCAGAGGGTCATGGCACTGCGGGCGCGCGAGGCGAACACCCATGCGGCGCGCAGGCGCTCGGCATCCGTCTCATCCACCAGTCCCGCTGCGGTAGCGGCCTGCAGAGCCCGCAGCGTCGAGGTGGTGCGCAGCGCAGGAAGCGCGGCTGCGTGCTGCAGCTGGATGAGCTGCACGAACCATTCGACGTCGGAGAGGGAACCGCGCCCGAGCTTCAGGTGCCTGGCGGGATCGGCCCCCTGCGGCAGCCGTTCGGACTCGACGCGGGCCTTGATGCGACGTACCTCGCGCAGTTCGTTCGGGCCAACGGATGCGGGGTAACGGGTGCGGTCGGCGAGCTGCTCGAAATCGGCGATGAGCGATGGATCCCCCGCGATGCCGCGCCCCCGCAGGAGGGCCTGCGCCTCCCAGGTCAGCGACCAGCGCTGGTAGTAGGCGGCGTACGCGTCCAGGGAGCGCGCCACGGGGCCATTGCGGCCCTCGGGCCGCAGGTCGAGGTCGAGGTCGAACGGCAGTCGCGGGTCCTCTGAGAGGCGCTTGAGGTCGCCCGCGATGCGCACCGCCGTGCTCGCTGCTGTCGGCTCCCCCAGCGCCCGGAAGACGTACAGCACGTCGGCGTCGGAGCCGAAGCCGAGCTCGCGCCCTCCGAAGCGGCCCATCGCGATGATCGCGAACTCGAAACCGGCCGGCTCCGTCGCCCGATTCTCGCGGCGGATGCCTTCAAGGAGGCAGGTGAGAACGACCTCGGTGATGTCGCTCAGCCCTTGCGCGACCTCGTCGATCGTCAGGACGTCGAGCATGCCGCCGATCGCAAGACGCAGAACCTCGCGGCGCCGCGCGGTCTGCATGGCCTGCGCGACGGCGTCGAGGCCGTCGTGGCGGGCGAGCACGGCGGCGCACTCGTCATCGAGGACGGCACGCGGTCGCCGTCGAAGCTCGTCGTCGGAGTCCAGCCACGCAACGGCCTCCGGCAGAAGGTCGAGCAGGCCTCCGATGAAGCGGGATCCGGCGAGCAGGCGGGTCAGGCGCTGCGCGGCCCCGGAGGAATCGCGCAGCATGCGCAGGAACCAGTGGGTGTTTCCGAGCTCGTCCGACAGGCGCCGGAAGGTGAGCAGCCCGTAGTCCGGGTCGGCGCCGTCGGCGAACCACTGCAGCATGACGGGCAAGAGCGTGCGCTGGATCGTCGCAGCGCGTGAGACGCCTTCCGTGAGCGCGCCGATATGCGCGAGCGCACCCCGCGGGTCGCGGAATCCGATCGCCGCGAGTCGCGCCTGCGCCTGCTCCGGCGACAGCGCCCGATCGCCCATCAGCGCGTCCTCGGCGGGGAGCGCGGCGACGGCGGACAGGAGCGGGCGGTAGAACATCCGCTCGTGCAGCCCCCGCACTCGCCGCTTGATCGCCGCCCAGCGCTCGACCAGCATCGCGGCGCTCGTCGCGAGCCCAGTGCCGCGAGCGAGTGCTCGCTGCGCCGCTTCGCCGCGCGGCATGAGGTGCGTGCGGCGCAGTCGAGTGAGCTGCACCCGATGCTCCATCAGACGCAGGGTCCGGTAGTCCGCGGCGAATTCCGCGCCGGCGTCACGGGCCACATACCCGCCGGCGACGAGCGACGCGAGCGCGGGCAGCGTGGCAGCCTCGCGCACCGCCGGGTCGACATGACCGTGCACCAGCTGCAACAGCTGCACGGTGAACTCGATGTCGCGCAGGCCGCCGGGGCCGAGCTTGAGCTCCCACTCGACGTCTTCAGGGACGATGTGCCCGACAACCCGCTCACGCATGCGCTGCACCGACTCGACGAATCCATCGCGCTCCGCGCTCTTCCACACCTGCGGTGCGAGTGCGTCGGCGTAGCGCTGCCCGAGCTCGAGATCGCCCGCAAGCGGTCGCGCCTTGAGCAGCGCCTGGAACTCCCAGGTCTTCGCCCAGCGGTCGTAGTACGCGAGGTGCGACTCGAGCGTGCGCACGAGCACGCCGTCCTTCCCCTCGGGGCGCAGGTTCGCGTCGAGCTGCCAGAGTCCGGGCTCGACGGCCGGAGCATCTGTGCCGCGCATGGTCAGCACGGCGAGTCGGGTCGCGATGTCGACCGATCCGCTGCAGACGAAGATCACGTCGACGTCGCTCACGTAGTTGAGCTCGCGCGCGCCCGCCTTGCCCATGCCGATCACCGCGAGGGCGGTCTGCGCGACCTGGTCCGGGTCGAATTTGCCCGGCCCCTTCCCGCTCGCGGTCGCGCGCGCCACTGCGAGGGATGCCTCGACCGCGGCGCCCGCCAGATCCGAGAGGCACGCCGCGACACCGTCGAGCCCCGCGACCGGGTCGTCCTGCTCGAGGTCATAGCTGGCGAGCCGCAGCAGCCAGTGACGGTAGCGACGCCGGAAGGCGGTCCAGCCTTCCTCGTCGACGAGCGCGGCGATGGGCACTGCTGCCCGGCGCTCGGCACCGACCGATTCCAGCAGATCGGACCGCAGCTCCTCCGCACTCGGTAGCGAGGTGACCGGGCGCTCAAGGGCGCTCAGCTCGTCGAGGTGCTGGTGCAGGAACTCGGATAGCCCCTCGCTCGCCCCGACGACGCGCGCGACCCGGGCCGCGCGTGCCGTGTCGGCGAGAAAGTCAGCGGCGTGGTCGGGCGAGCGTCGCACGAGCGACAGCAGTCTCGCGAGCGCCGCGTCGGGGTCGGCGACGAGCGTGAACAGCTCGATGGCGCGCTCGGGTCGGGTGCCGACCAGCTCGCTGTACTCCCTGAGGCGCTCTCGCGACGCGGAAAGATCGACGAACCCGGCGCGAGCGAAGACAGTCAGAGACAGCGGCTCGCGCACGCGCATCGGACCGACTCCCTTTCTTGCTGGAGAACGGCCGCCTACAGCAGCTCGAGGTTGCTGCGCAGCTCCCACGGGGTGACCTGCGCGCGATACGCCACCCACTCCTGCCGCTTGTTGCGCAGGACGTTCTCGAACACCTGCTCGCCCAGGGTCGTCGCGACGAGCTCCGACCCCTCGACGAGCCGGATCGCCGCATCGAGGTTGGACGGCAGCGCCTCGTAGCCGAGTGCCTTCCGCTCGCCGTCGGTCAGGGACCACACGTCTTCGGTCGCCTCGGGCGGGAGCTCGTAGTCCTCCTGGATTCCCTTGAGGCCCGCCGCAAGGATCAGGGCGTAGGCGAGGTACGGGTTCGCTGCCGAGTCGATCGCCCGGTATTCGACGCGCGCACTCTGCCCCTTGTTGGGCTTGTAGAGCGGCACTCGTACGAGCGCGGATCGGTTGTTGTGACCCCAACTGACGTAGCTCGGCGCCTCGTCGCCCGACCAGAGGCGCTTGTACGAGTTCACGAACTGGTTGGTGACTGCGGAGATCTCAGGCGCATGGCGCAGAAGGCCCGCGATGAACTTCTTCGCCGTCTTCGACAACTGGTACTGCGCGCCGGCTTCGAAGAACGCGTTGGTGTCGCCCTCGAAGAGCGACATGTGGGTGTGCATTCCGCTTCCCGGGTGGCCGGACAGCGGCTTCGGCATGAACGTGGCGTACACGCCCTGCTCGATCGCGACCTCTTTCACGACGGTGCGGAAGGTCATGATGTTGTCGGCCATGGTGAGCGCGTCGGCGTAGCGCAGGTCGATCTCGTTCTGACCAGGGCCCGCCTCGTGATGGCTGAACTCGACCGAGATGCCGAGGTCCTCGAGCATGCGCACGGCACGGCGGCGGAAATCGTGCGCGGTGCCGCCGGGTACGTTGTCGAAGTAGCCGGCCGCGTCGACCGGCTCGGGGCCGTCGTTGTCGAAGCGCGCCGACTTGAGCAGATAGAACTCGATCTCGGGGTGCGTGTAGAAGGTGAACCCGGCCTCGGCGGCGGTCTCGAGGGTGCGCTTCAGCACGTTGCGCGGGTCGGCGACGGCCGGTTCCCCGTCAGGCGTGGTGATGTCGCAGAACATGCGCGCCGTCGGGTCGATCTCGCCCCGCCACGGCAGGATCTGGAACGTCGTGGGGTCGGGGTGTGCGAGCAGGTCGGACTCGTAGGCCCGGGTGAGGCCCTCGATCGCCGAGCCGTCGAAACCGAGGCCCTCTGAGAACGCCCCCTCGACCTCGGCCGGGGCGAGCGCCACGGACTTGAGCGTGCCGATGACATCGGTGAACCAGAGACGCACGAACTTCACACCGCGCTCTTCGATGGTGCGCAGGACGAAGTCCCGCTGCTTGTCCATGGACATAGGCCCCTTCCGTTCCGGCTCAGCCTATCGGAGGCCACTGCCTAGACTGACGCCATGACAGAGCCGCAGCTGCTCAAGCGCGTACGGACCCGCCACTTCCTCAGCGCCAAGCAGAACGGCACCAAGATCACGGGCCTGACGAGCTACGACCAGCTCACGGCGAAGATCTTCGACGAGGCCGGAATCGACTTCCTGCTCGTCGGCGACTCGGCAGCCAACAACGTGCTCGGCTACGACACGACGTTGCCGGTCACCGTGGACGAGATGATTCCGCTGGTGCGGGCCGTCGCTCGCGCCGCGTCGCGGGCGTTCGTGATCGCGGACCTTCCGTTCGGCTCGTACGAGACGGGCGTTGCGGATGCCGTGCACTCGGCGATCCGCATGATGAAGGAGACCGGAGCGCACGCCGTGAAGCTCGAGGGAGGCATCCGCTCGGCCGATCAGATCCGCCATATCGTCGACGCGGGGGTACCCGTGATGGCGCACATCGGGTTCACGCCGCAGAGCGAGCACCGGCTCGGCGGCCACGTCATCCAGGGTCGCGGCGCCGGCGAGGACCAGCTGCTCGCCGACGCGCGGGCGGTCGAAGAAGCGGGCGCGTTCGCGGTAGTGCTCGAGATGGTGCCCGCGGAGGCGGCGAAGAAGGTCACCGAGTCGCTCACGATTCCGACGATCAGTGTCGGGGCCGGCCCGCATTGCGACGGGCAGCTGCTCGTCTGGACGGACTGGGCAGGACTCACCCAGGGGCGGATCCCCAAGTTCGTCCGGCAGTACGCGCAGATCGGTCAGACCCTGCGCGACGCGGCAGGTGCGTGGAAGGCGGATGTCGAGGCCGGCGAGTACCCGGGCCCCGAGAACAGCTACTGAGGCGTCAGTCCTCTTCGGCCTCTTCGGCAGCCCACTTGTCGCTGTTCTCGCGGATCTTCTCCCAAGCGTTCTGGGCCTCCTCGCGCGTGTTGAACGGCCCGAGGCGCTCCAGCGCCGGTGAGACGAAGCCCTGCTCGACGGCGCCGGTCTTGGTGTTGAACCACCACTTGTGCTCGATATCAGGCACGCTCACGTCGCTCATAAGCTTGACTCTATGCCCAAGGATTCCGCCGGTCACCTGATCCCCGGACGCATCTCATCGCGTCGTGCCGTGCCCTCGGACATCCCCCGGCCCGCCTATGTCGGCAAGCCCGCACCGCGGAAGCACACCGAGGGCGATGTCTACTCGCCGGGCGATGTCGAGCTGATCCGCGAGTCGGGCCGCATCGCCGCGCAGGCGATCGAACTCGTCGGCCAGCACGTCAAGCCCGGCGTCACCACCGAGGAGCTCGACCGTATCGGTCACGAGTTCCTCATCGCGCAGGGCGCGTACCCGTCGACGCTCGGTTACCGCGGCTACCCGAAGTCGCTCTGTTCGTCGGTGAACGAGGTGATCTGCCACGGGATCCCCGACGACACGGTGCTCGAGGACGGCGACATCGTGAACATCGACATCACCGCGTTCAAGAACGGCTTCCACGGCGACAGCAATCAGACCTTCATCGCCGGCACGGCACAGCCCGAGGTCGCCCAGCTCGTCGAGCGCACGCGTGAGGCGATGAATCGCGGTATCAAGGCCGTGGCGCCAGGGCGCGAGGTGAATGTCGTCGGCCGCGCCATCGAGGCGTACGCGAAGCGGTTCGGATATGGCGTGGTCCGCGACTTCACCGGGCACGGGGTCGGGCGGCCGTTCCACTCGGGTCTGATCATCCCTCACTACGACTCGGCGCCCCACTACGACGATGTCATGGTGCCCGGCATGGTCTTCACGATCGAGCCCATGCTGACTCTCGGAGGCATCGAATGGGACATGTGGGCGGACGACTGGACGGTGACAACCCGCGACAAGTCGATCACGGCGCAGTTCGAGCACACCCTCGTCGTCACGGAGCGCGGCGCCGAGGTTCTCACTCTGCCCTAGTAGCCTTTTGCCTATGACGCAGGCGAAGACGGCAGTCGGCATCGACATCGGCGGAACGGGCATCAAGGGCGGGGTCGTCGACCTCAGCACCGGCGAGATGATCACCCCTCGGGTGAAGCTCCCGACTCCGGAAGGCGGAAAGCCTGACGACATCGCCGAGACCACCAAGAAGGTGCTCGAGCAGCTCGAGGCGGACCAGTCCCTTCCCGTCGGCATCGACTTCCCCGCGGTCGTACGTCACGGCAAGACGATGTCGGCCGCGAACGTGTCGAAGAAGTGGATCGGATTCGACGCCGAGAAGTTCTTCGAGCAGACGATCGGCCACCCGATTCTGTTCGTCAACGATGCTGACGCTGCCGGCTACGCAGAAGCCGAGTACGGCGCAGCGAAGGGGCGGTCCGGCGCCATCATGCTGACGACCCTCGGCACGGGCATCGGCAGCGCACTCATCGTCGACGGGCGCCTGGTGCCGAACACCGAGCTCGGGCACCTCGAGATCGACGGCCATGACGCCGAGAAAAGGGCGGCATACTCCGCCAAGGAGCGCGAGGACCTCACCTGGGAGCACTGGGGCAAGCGCCTCACCAAGTACTACTCGACGCTCGAGAAGCTGTTCTCGCCCGACCTCTTCATCGTCGGCGGCGGCGTCAGCAAGCAGTTCGACGAGTGGAGCCACTTCGTGAAGATCGAGACCGAGATGATCCCGGCCAAGTTCCTCAATAACGCCGGGATTCTCGGCTCCGCCGCACTCGCCGCCCAGCAGCGCAGCTGAACCAAGGGGGAATGGGCCGGCTGATACGCCGGGTTCTGTCGAGGCCCGCGATCAAGCGGAGCCCTGGACGGCCATCTCTCTCGGCGACGCGTTGCCGCGCCGCTCTAGCGGTCTACCCGGGGACGAGACGAGCAGCCTCGTGGTCCCCTGTCTGACCTTGCTCCGGGCGAGGTTTGCCGAGCCGACCGGGTCACCCCGATCGCTGGTGGGCTCTTACCCCACCGTTTCACCCTTACCGCGCGCCCGCGCCTCTCGGCACGGTCTGCGCGGCGGTCTGTTCTCTGTGGCACTGTCTCGCGGGTTGCCCCGGGTGGGTGTTACCCACCGCCCTGCTCTATGGAGCCCGGACGTTCCTCGGCAGCTTCGACTCGAGGCCGGAGCTGACGCGACCGTCTCGCCGACCCATTCCTGAGTGACGAGTCTACGAGGTGACTCTAGGAGTTCTCGTCGCGCACCAGGATCGCGCCCGACTCGCCGTCGATGATGACATCGTCTGGTGCCGAGTTGCGCACGGCGACGAGGTCGTTCGGGGCGAGCGTGAGGTTGCTGCCGAGATTCACTCCCCCGCGGACTGCGGCAGCGCCGATGCCGTACCGCGTGCGCTGACGTTCGTAGACCGCGAGCAGGTCCTCGGGAATCCCCTGCGCCACGACCATGCGGTCGGCCCGCGCGTCGTCGCGCTGACGCTCGAGACGCGCGACTTCGTCTGTGCGCGCCGTGGTCAGCGAATCGACGGATGCCTGCAGCTGCTCCTGCTCGGCCCGGATTCGGGCGATCTCGCCCTCGGCCTGCTCGAGACGTTCCATGACCTCGAGCTCGGCGTCTTCCAGCGTGCGCTGGCGCCGGCGCAGGGATTCGATCTCGCCCTCGAGCGCGGCGATATCCTTTCCGGAGGCTGACGCCCGCAGACGCTCGTTGTCACGCTGCAGTCGCTGCGCGACGATCGCGAGGTCGGCTTCGAACCGTGTCTGCTCGGCGCGAGCGTCCTCCGCGCGGCCGGTCGCCTCGACGAGGCGCGCGCGCAACTGCTCAGCCTGCGGGCGCAGCTCCGCGAGCTGCTTGTCCTGCGCCAGGTTCTTCGTCGAGTGCGCGATACGCGTCAAGTGGTTGTCGTGCTCCTGCAGGCGCAGAAGCTCCTTCTGTACAGCTGGGGTTGCTTTCATTCGGCTCTTCTCGGTTCACGTGTGATCTGGTCGAGGCGCCCTCACTGGACGATCGCGAAGTCCCACGGGTCTGTGCGCACGTCACTGACGGTGACGGATGCTTCGGGCAGCAGCGCGCGCAGCTGCGCCGCGGCCACGTCGAGCCACAGCCACTCGCTCGCCCAGTGGGAGACGTCGATCAGAGCCGGGCCTGCACCGATGAGGTGCTGCTCGCGCGCTTCGGAGGCGGGGTGATGCCGCAGATCGGCGGTGATATAGGCGTCGGCTTCGAGCACGGCCGGCTCACCCAGCAGCGAGTCTCCTGCGCCGCCGCACACGGCGACAGTGCGGATCGGGTGGTCGTACCCGCCTGCGACGCGCACGCCGGCCGCCGTCGCGGGCAGCAGCTCGGCGACGGCACGAGCGAGGCGGCCGAGCGTCGTCGGTTCGGCGAGCTGCCCGACGCGGCCGATGCCGGTGCCGGGGGTGGCAGACGGGTCGATCGGGCGCTGGTCGACGAGCCCGAGGCGGTCGGCGAGCACGGCGCTCGTGCCCGCGGCCACCACGTCGGCATTCGTATGAGCGGCGAGCAGCGCGGTGTCTGAACGGATCAGCTTTGCGAGAAGCGCGCCCTTGTAGTGCGTCTCCGCGACGGAGGTCACGCCGCGCAGCAGAAGCGGGTGATGCGCGATCATGAGGTCTGCGCCGGATGCGATCGCCTCATCGACCGACGCGGCGACGGCGTCGACGCTCAGCTGGATCGCGGCGACGGGCTGTTGCAGCGCGCCTGTGACCAGTCCGGGCGCGTCCCAGGATTCCGCACCGGTCGAGGGCCACAGTCGCTCGGCGACGGCGAGCACCTCGGACAGGGCGTAGGGCATGCAGGTCAGCCTACCGGCGCCCGAAGAACCAGAAGCGGCGGCGTCTGGGGGGCGAGGACAGGGCCTCGGGGGCGGATGCCATCGGTGTGAGCCCGGCGAGAGCAGCGCCGGCGAGATCGTCGACCACGTCGTCGTCCGAGTCCTCGGGTTCGAGTTGCGGGGTCACGTCGAGCGAGCCGAGTTGCATGGAGATGGTCACCGACTCCTGCGCCGACGTCGATGGCTCGCGTACGGCCTCGGGCGCGGCCGCTGCCTCTGCGGCGAGTCCGGCTGTCGACTCGGGTTCCGGTGCCGGCGTCACCGTCGGCGCCTCGGATTCTGGCGTCGATGTCGATGTCGATGTCGATGTCGGTTCGGGCGGTGGCTCGGGCTCGCTCCGATCAGCTGAGAACACCGCAAAGACCTGCGTCGAGACATCCGAATAGCTCGGCTTGGGTTCGCTGTCGTAAGCCGCCGCGATCTGTTCGGGGTCGACCCACGCGCTGAATCCGGGTTCGTCGTCGAACGCAGTCGGCTCCGGGAGGGACCAGTCGATGTCGGCAGCGTCGACCTCGACGTTCGCGGGTTCCGCGACCTGCGCCGGCTCCGCGACCTCAGCCGGCGCGACGGACTCGGCCTCGACGACGGTCGTGGTCGCGGGCTCGGGCTCAGGTGCGCGCGTCGGTGTCGGCCCCGGCTCCGGGACCGGGACCGCTGTGATGATCGGAATCGCGCCGGTGCGCTCGATGATGAGCTGCTCGAGCGCCTGGATCGCACCGAGAGTGTCGCCCGTATCGTCCAGCTTGCGGCTGATGGCGGTCACGTCGGGGTCGGAGTCGTCGTCGCCTGTGCCGGCGTCACCGGATCGCGACACGCCGTTGTCGTTGTCGCTTTTGTCCATGTGACCAGCGTATCGACCTCGCGACAGCACGCACCCGCCACCGGCGGCCACGCGCGAGGCTCCGCGCTGACCTGATCGCCGTACTCTGGGTGGCGTGGCAGAGCTGATCGAGACGCCCTACGAAGACCTGCTGCGCGACGTCATGGCGACGGGTGCGCACAAGAGCGACCGCACGGGAACCGGCACGCGCAGCGTGTTCGGCCGCCAGTTGCGCTTCGATCTGTCGAAGGGGTTCCCCCTCATCACGACGAAGCGCGTGCACTTCAAGTCGATCGCCTATGAGCTGCTCTGGTTCCTGCGCGGCGAAGGCAACGTGCAGTGGTTGCGCGACAACGGCGTCACGATCTGGGACGAGTGGGCGGACGATGCCGGCGAGCTCGGGCCGGTCTACGGCGTCCAGTGGCGCTCGTGGCCGACGCCGGACGGTCAGCACATCGATCAGATCCAGAAGGTCATCGAGACGCTCACGTCGAACCCCGACTCCCGGCGGATCATCGTGAGTGCGTGGAACGTTGCCGAGCTCGACCAGATGGCGCTGATGCCGTGCCACGCTCTCTTCCAGTTCTATGTCGCGGACGGGAAGCTCAGCTGTCAGCTGTATCAGCGCAGCGCGGACCTGTTCCTCGGGGTGCCGTTCAACATTGCGAGCTACGCGCTGCTGACGTACATGGTGGCTCAGCAGACCGGCCTGGAACTCGGCGACTTCGTCTGGACGGGCGGCGATTGCCACATCTACGACAACCACGTCGAGCAGGTCGAGCTGCAGCTCACCCGCGACCCGTACCCCTATCCGGCTCTGTCGCTCACCCGGAAGCCCGATTCGATTTTCGACTATCGCTACGAGGACTTCGAGATCGTGGGCTACCAGCACCACCCGTCGATCCGCGCCGCGGTCGCCGTCTAGTGCCTGCGCCGCTGGCGCTCATCTGGGCACAGACCACGACGGGCGTGATCGGCGGCAACGGCGACATCCCATGGCAGATTCCCGGCGAGCAGCGTCGCTTCAAGGAGTTCACGACTGGCGGCACCGTCATCATGGGGCGCAAGACGTGGGAATCCCTGCCCGAGCGGGTGAGGCCGATGCCGGGCCGCGACAACATCATCGTGACGCGTAGCAGCGGATTCCTCGCGCCGGGCGCCCTCGTCGTGCACTCGGTCGCGGCAGCGCTCGGCGCAGCCGACCCGGCGAAGCAGGCGTGGTGCATGGGGGGCGGCGAGCTCTACGCGCAGACGATCGCCTACGCGAGCCGACTCGAGGTCACCGAGGTCGACCTCGATGTTCCGGGCGACGCGTTCGCACCGTTGATCGGGCAGGACTGGCGCCAGGCATCCGCTGACCCGCCGGAGGGCTGGCACACGAGCCCGGCGGGCCTGCGCTACCGGTTCTTGACTTACTTGCGGTAGGCCGAACCGCCGAGCGCGATCGCCGCAGCGATGCCGAGCACGGCGCCGACCAGGGCGATGAGACCGACGACGGACCAGAGCACTGCGACGATTGCCATAGCTCAAGTATTTCATCTCCTTGACGACGGGACACGCACGGCGGTTGAGTGGCGGAATGGCGGATGCATCCGAAACCCACGTCTACGAAGTCAACGAAGTCGTCCTCGGCTGGAAGCCCGCCGACTCGGCAGATGCCGCGCTGGAATGGGTGCTCGAGCGCATCGATCGTCTCGCGGCTCCCCTGACGCTGCTGACGGTCTTCGATGCGAAGAAGACGTACGACGACGCCAAGCGCGCCGAGGTGCAGGCGAAGGCGGAGCAGGTCGCGGCGGACATCCGGCGCAAGCATCCGACCATCACGGTCACGCCGCAGATCGTCGAGGGCGACCCGCCCCAGGTACTCGCCTCGCTGACGAGCCCCGACAAGCTCGTCGTCGTCGGCACCGACCGGCGACGCGGCCTGTCCGTCCGCTACGCGTTCTCGTTCGGCGCACGCCTGTCGGCGCGCGCGAAGGGCCCGGTGGCCCTGATCCCCCACGGCGGTTCCCCGCGAGGCGACGGCGTGGTCGTCGGTGTCGACGGCACGCCCGCGTCTCTCGCTGCCGCCCGTGTCGCCGCGCGGATCGCGCTCGCGCGTGGCGGTGAAGAGCTGGTCATCGTGCACGTGTGGCAGGAGCCGACGCCCTGGCAGGACGCCTACCTGCCGCCTGACGACAACTTCCTCGAGTCGTTGCAGAAGGTGCACCAGGACGTCCTCGACGAGTCGGTCGAGCAGTTCGCGGCAGAGTGGCCTGAGCTCGTGATCACCAAGCGCCTCGTACACGGCCTCGCGCCATGGGGGCTCCTCGACCAGGCGGCGAACGGGTCGCTGCTCGTCGTCGGCACCCGATCGTCGCGCGGCATCCAGCGCTTCTTCCTCGGCTCGGTGAGTCACACCGTCGTGCTCAACCTCGAGGGGCCGACGATCGTCGTGCCGCAGAAATAGGGCGCCGTGGCCGTGGGGTTGCGCACGACATGACCGCACTCACCGACGCTCGGGACGACCTGACGGCATTGCGGCACAAGCCGCTGCACCTGTTGCGCTACCTCGACGAGAACTCAGGGCTCCCCGGACCGCGCGCGAATCTCACGATCGTGGAAGCCTTCGCCGACGTCGCGCCCGAAGAGATCATCTGGCAGCTGACCGGCTCACCCGACGAATTCCGGCGCACGTGCGCTGCGGCGGCGCTCGGGCGCGTGTACCTCGAACGGCCCGACGACGCCCAGGTGGCCGGGCGCCTCACCGAGCTCGCCGCCGACGACAACTGGCGAGTTCGCGAGGGCGTGGCGATGGCGTTGCAGCGGGTGGGAGACCACGCGCCCGTGCTGCTCCTCACGCTGGTCGACGGATTCCTCGGCGGCACTGCCCGGGTGGCGCGCGCCGCCGTCGCGGGCATCTGCGAGCCGCGCCTGCTGCGCAACCCCGAGCTCGCCGAGGCCGCGCTCGACGCGTGCGTTCGGGCCACTGACCACCTCCTCAACGTGCCGTTCGAGCAGCGCCGACGCGAAGATGTGCGCACGCTGCGGCAGGGGCTCGGGTACTGCTGGAGCGTCGCCATCGCCGGCTCGCCTGAGCGCGGGCTCGAACTGTGGCGGCAGCTGGAAGCGCGCGCCGCCAGCGACGCCGACCTCGCGTGGATCGTGCAGGAGAACCGGGCGAAGGCACGATTGCAACGTCTCCTCGCCCGCTGAACGGCGTAGCATCTCAGCCGTGAGGCCAGGGCGGCTCGTGCTGCTCGCCGCGGCCGTGGCCGTGGCGCTCGGGGGGTGTTCTTCGCCCAGCGCGACCACCGTGCACCCCTCGGCCGTGCCGAATTCGGCGCCGACTCGGGCGACGGCCGAGACTCGCACGCCGACGCCGACCTTCCCGCCGAGCCCCACGCCGACCTCGACATCCGTCTCGCCGACTCAGACCGCAACCGTAACGGCGTCCCCGACGGCGAGTCCGGCCCCGGGGCTCAGTCTCGCGCAGTGCGTGGGGCAGCTGTTCATGGTGGGCTCCCCCGCGACGACGGCCGCGAGCGCGACGATCGGCGATGTCGCCGATCTCGGAGTAGGCGGCGTGTTCCTCTCGGGGCGCTCCACGGCGGGTGCCGCCGTGACTTCGCAGGTCACGCGCGAGTTCCAGGCATCCGATCGTTCGACGCAGCCGCTGCTGATCGCGACCGATCAGGAGGGCGGCGAGGTGCAGGTCCTGCGCGGGCCCGGCTTCAGTGACATTCCGAGCGCCGAGACACAGGCGAGCATGAGTCCGGCTGCTCTTGCCTCAGCCGCCCGCGCCTGGGCGGCTGAGCTGCGCGCAGCGGGCGTCGACATGGATCTCGCGCCGGTCTCGGACGTGATCGTGTCCGCGCAGCAGGCCGCGGCGAACCCGCCCATCGGGCAGCTGCAGCGCGAATACGGCTACGGCGCAGCGTCGGTGCTGCCGCATGCTGAGGCCTTCGAGAGCGGGATGCGAGCGGGCGGCGTCGTGCCGGTCGCCAAACATTTCCCGGGGCTCGGCGCTGTGACGGCGAACACCGACTTCTCGGCCGGCGTGACCGACACCACGACGACGGCGGCGAGCCCGTCGGTCGCCGTGGACCGATCCCTCATTGCGGACGGCCTGCCGGTCGTCATGGTCTCGAGTGCCATCTATTCGCAGCTCGCCCCCGGCGTGCCCGCCGTCTTCGCGCAGTCGGTCGTGACCACGCTGCTGCGGGCCCAGCTCGGCTTCGGTGGCGTGATCATGACGGATGACGTTTCGGCGGCGCAGCAGCTGGCCGCATGGTCGCCGGCGGAGCGGGCGATCCTCGCGATCGGAGCCGGCGTCGACCTGGTGCTTGTCTCTGCTGCGCCGGAGGAGGCGCCGGAGATGATCGCCGGCGTTCTCTCGACCGCACGCACGACGCCGGCCTTCGCCGCGCAGGTGGAGTCGGCGTGCGCGCGGGTCGTGCAGCTCAAGGAGCGGTATCTGCCGCCCCGGTGAGCGATGCGGCGTGGGCAGCGCGGCGGCCCGGGTATCGGGCCTGGATGACGGCGACGAGCACGGCGACGGCGACGAAGAGGACCAGGGCCACAGGGCCGTGGCCGAAGCCGAGCCCGGCGTTCGAGCGCGGCATTCCGAACCAGTCGGCGAATGAGGCTCCGAGCGGCCTGGTCAGGATGTACGCGAACCAGAAGCTGCCGACCTCGTTCCAGTGCAGGAAGCGGAAGCCGGCCCACGGCACGAGGATCACGACGAAGAACAGGATCGCGGAGCCGAGGTATCCGAGGTGGAAGTACGTCGCGAACATGTCGCCGGCCGCGGTGCCGAGCGCGAAGGTCGCGCTCACCGTCGCCCAGTAGAACAGCTCGCGCGGCGTCGTCGTGATGCTGTGGATGTCGAGCGTGTGCTGGGCTGCGCGCCACCAGACGAGGACGATGGCGAGGATCACCGCGAAGCCGACGGTGCTCGCGTAGTACGGCACTCCGAGCGCGACGTGCAGCACGTCGGCCGCCATCGTGCCGAAGACGGCGACCATGGTCACGGCGAGCCAATACAGCCACGGGTGATAGCGACGTGCCAGCAGCTGCGCGATGATCGCGGCGGCGAACACGACGAAGGTCAGTGCGACGGCGACGACCGGGTTTATCGCTGTGACCAACCAGTCGCTCGCGGCTTCGCCGAGCGCCGTCGTCAGCAGCTTCGTCACCCAGAACAGAGCGGTGATCTCGGGGACCTTGATTGCCATTCGTCGCACGCGCCGAGTCTGCGCACGACATTCTGAGATTCGACTAAGGGCGGCGTATAAGGGCGGCGCATTCGATGCACAGCGTCGCGGTCGGCCGCGCCTCGAGTCGTGCGGTCGCGATCGGCCGGCCGCAGCTCTCGCAGGTCCCGAAAGTGCCGGCCGCGATGCGGGCCAGGGCGGCGTCGGTGGCGGCGCGCTCGCGGTCGGCTTCGAGACGGATGCCGGTGAGCCGCGACCACTCGGCCGACACCGGTGCGCCGTCGGGGTCGTGTTCGTCATCGGTGTTCGCGTCGCGCATGGCACCGAGAGCCTCGAGGCGTGCGTCGACCGCCGCGGAATCGTCGTCGAGCTCGGCCCGGCGGGCTCGAAGCATCCGCTCGAATCGGGCTTCGTCGCTGGGATCGGTGCTCATCGTGCGGGCGTTGCCGGGCCGATTCCGTGTTCGGCGAGGAAGGAGAGCGAGTCCCCCACCGCGCGATCGAGGTGCGGGTGCTCGTAGATGTCGTAGTGCGTGATGTCGTAGACGTGCATGCGCTTCGGCTCGCGTGCCGCGGCGAACAGCGACTCCGTCTCGGCGAGCGGGACGGCGAGATCGTTCCGGGCGCCGAGGAACAGGATCGGCCGCGGTGAAATGGCATCGACCACCCGCTCGGGCGCGAACTCAAAGACGGCCTCGACCGCCTCGAGCGGGAAGCTGACGCTGATGCGCGGCCAGCGCGCCTCGGCCGCAGCGATGGCGGCGTTCGACTGGGCGTTGTCGAGCATGCCGCCCGGATCGATCCGCCGAGACACACCAGTGACCGCGCGCTGCTTGCGATCCTCGACGACGATCGGCTCGAGCTGTTCCCAGACCTGGGCCCATCGACGTCGCACATCACCCAGACCGACCTGGCACACGACTGCGCTGACTCGCTCGTCCTCGGCCGCCGCCTGCACGACGTTCCCGCCGCCGAAGCTCGTTCCGTACAGCACGAGCTGCGCGGAATCGACGAAGTCCTGCGCCTCGAGCCACGACAGCGCGGCACGGATGTCTGCGACCTGCTCGCGCGGCACGAGGCGCCCCTGTTCGCCGTCGGATTCACCGAAGCCGCGATAGTCGATCGCGAGTGCGACGAAACCTGCCCGAGCGAAGAGCTCGGCGAACGCCGGCAGTCCCCACTCCTTGATGCCGCGGAAGCCGTGGCAGAGTACGACAGCCGGCGCAGCAGGGCCGCTCGGCGATGTCACCGGGTGCCACAGCAGCGCTGAACACCTCGTGCCCGACGAGTAGTAGTCGATGGGTTCTGGTGCGGTAGCGGACTCCATGACGGCGCAGTGCTCTTTCGGCTGAGTGCGGGGCGAACGATGGTGTTGAGACGATTCTGCATGTGCTCGTGCACTGCACAGACTCACGGCGCGAATTCCCCAACATGCCCGCGAGTCCTACTCTGTTCGCCCTCAAACCGCTCCTTGCGTCCGTTGCCTGACCCAGGCTGGCATCGTCGAATCGCCGTCGTCCTAAAGGAGCAGTGAGGTCAAGTGCGCCCACGAACGAATCCGAATCCCCTCAATCGCGCAGCCGGCGCAGTCTTCGCGACTCTGGCCGCAGCACTGGTGCTCGTTGCCGGCTCACCTACGAACGCGGACACCCCGACTGGGTCGGCCGAGTCCGTCGGCGAGCCCGGCACGAGCGCTCCCGACTATCTCGCGCGACTGCACGCTCTGGTCGGAAAGCAGACAGCAGAGGAGATCGCCACTATTGAGCACGGCGGCGGTCCCGCCGAACTCCTCGTCGACCCGGAGACCGGCGAGGTGATCGCAGCCCTCAAGACCGGCCCGAGCCTCTTGACGCAGTTCAGCGTGGACTAGGTGGCAAGTGGTGGGCCCTGCCGGGCTCGAACCGACGACATCTTGGGTGTAAACCAAGTGCTCTACCAACTGAGCTAAAGGCCCTCGGTACCCACCTTAGGTGTCAGGCACACAGCGACCTGGCAATCTCCGCAACGTGCGGCGAGATGGGTTGAAGCATCGGCTGTGGTGGGGTTTCGTGGCTGGTTCCTGATCGCTAGCGGAAGGAAGCACCATGCTCACCATGACCGAGAACGCGACCACTGTCGTGAAGACCCTCGCCTCCCGCGGGGGCACCACTGCTGAGGGTGGTCTGCGGATCAGCACCTCCACCCCTGAGTCGACCGAGTACGCCGTCGAGGTGACCCCGGGCCCCGCCGAGACCGACACGATCGTCGAGGCCGACGGCGCCCGCGTGTTCCTCGAGCCGAACGCCGCAACGGCGCTCGACGACAAGGTCCTCGACGCTGACGTCAGCACGGAGGGCAACATCCGCTTCTCCCTCGCGGAGCAGGCGGCCCTCTAAGCCGCCCTCATCGGCGCTGCATTCAGCGACGCAGCGCCGCCGGCCTCGGCAGCCCGAGGTCTTCGACGAGATCACCCAGCGCACGGTCCAATTCGGCACCGGCCTGGGTGATCTTGTTGATTCCGAAGCCGCGTAGCCGTGCGCTCGGCACGTCGAACGCCAGAACCGTCCCCGCCGGCGATGCGGCATGAGCCTCGATGCGCAGTGGCGAATACAGCATGGTCGCCGGATCGTGGCGGTACAGCCGCGCCGCGATCGGATGGTTCACGATGAGCCATACCGCGCTCGGCGTGCCGCTCCCGGCCAGCCGGAACAGCTCCCCCGGCCGGGAGCTGAAGACGCGGACGAACCCGCTCGGCGCCTCCCAGGCCAGACCGCGTGCGAAGCTCGCCCAGTCCCCCTCTTCTGCGACTCTGGCTAGCGCTGCGGCATCCGTCAGCTCCGGCACGGCCTGCTCGAAGGCGGCGACCAGAGCTTCGAAGCGGGCATTCGACGCGAGCTCGACGCGGGTGCCTGCATAGTCGGTGCTGCGCTCGGTCGCCTCGTAGCTCATCACTCAATCCTTGCGTAGCGTGGACGGCATGTCTCACGCCGGTACCGCGCCCGCACTGCCCAACGCCGAACAGCTCATGTGGGCGCTGCAGATCGCCGGCGGTGACGCGATCGCCGAGATCACGGGTCTGCGGGCCGGCGGCTCACCGTTTCTGCTGCGCTGGGTCGGCGACGACGGAACCGGCCGGGTCGTGCTGCGCATCGATGATGCAACGGAGGCCGGCGGTGAGGCGGTGGCGGAGAGCGTGATGCCCATCGCGGATCGCCAGGGAGTTCCCGTGCCCAACGTGCTCGGCTCGCGCATCGACGACGAGGTATCGCTGCTGCTGACGGAGTGGATCGACGGCACCCGTGCGCAGCCGGTCGAAGCCGATCCCGCGCGGCTCGAATCCCTCGGCGCCATGGCGGCCGTGATCTTCCGCGCCGATCCGGGCGAGGCGCAGCTTCCGCACATCTCCCGGCCGATGCAGGGCGCAGATTTCGCGGCCATGCGAGCTTCGGGCACGCATCCGCTGCTCGAACGCGCCGCTGAGCGTATCGCGGGGTACGAACCCGATGATCGCATCGGCCTCGTCCACGGCGATCTGTGGGTGGGCAGCACGATGTGGCGCGACGACCGCATCGTGGCGGTGACCGATTGGGACTCGGCCGGGCTTGGGCCGGCGGGCATCGACCTCGGGTCACTTCGGCTCGATGCCGCCCTGGGCTATGGGCTCGAGGCATCCGATCATGTTCTGCACGGCTGGGAGGCGGAGGCGGCCCGGGAGGCCGAATCGGTCGCCTACTGGGACGTGGTCGCGGCGCTCTGCACGCCGCCAGATCTCGGGTCGTTCGCCGGTGCAAGGATCACGGGGACGGAGCGCCCCGACCTCGACCGGCAGACGCTCGTCGCGCGACGCGACGCCTTCCTCGAGGACGCGCTCGCCAGGTTCGAGTGAGCGGGCCCGGCTACCGCGAGCGGAGCGTCGCCAGCTCGTCGAGCGCCGAGCGATAGAACGACAGGGGGCGCGCCTCGCCCGGGGCGGTCTCGAAGCTGGTGCGGATGATGCCCTGCTCGTCGATGAGGAACGTCGCGCGATTCGCATACCCCTGCTCGGGCAGAAACACCTCGTACTTCTCAGCGACGGCGCCGTGCGGCCAGAAGTCGGCCAGCAGGCTGAACTCGAAGCCCTCCTGTTCGGCCCACGCCCGGTGCGTCCACTTCGAGTCGACGGAGACACCGATCAACTCGACGTCGGCGTCGCCGAAGAGTGCGTGGTTGTCGCGCAGCTCACACATCTCGCCGGTGCAGGTGCGGGAGAACGCCAACGGGAAGAAGACGAGCGCGACGGCGCTCTTGCCGCGATAGTCGCTCAAGCGGATCGGCTGGCCGAACTGATTGGGCAGTTCGAAGTCGGGGGCCTCGGTGTCGCTCTCCAATGCCATGGGCTAAAGACTATTCCGGGCGTGCCACCGACGGGCTACTCGTCACGCGGTCACAGCGCGGCGAGCAGGCCCTGGGCGAGACTAGGCTGATCCTCGGCGCGATGTCGCGAACCGACAACCCTGCGCTCCCCACAGGTACTGACCGGCACAAGAAAGAGGTCGAAGTGACTGTTAACCACCAGGACCCGTATTCGGTGACGAGCACCGATTCGGACCCGGAGGAGACCACGGAATGGCGTGAGTCCCTCGACGATCTGGTGAAGAGCGCTGGGCCCGAGCGTGCCCGCGAGATCATGGTCAGCCTGCTAGGGCGCTCCAAAGAGCTGCACCTCGGTGTCCCCCAGGTGCCCACGACTGACTACGTCAACACCATCTCGGCGCAGGACGAGCCCGATTTCCCCGGCGATGAGGAGATCGAGCGTCGCTATCGGCGTTGGCTGCGCTGGAACGCCGCCATCATGGTGCACCGCGCGCAGCGCCCGGGCGTGGCCGTCGGCGGTCACATCTCGAGCTACGCGTCGTACGCCTCGCTGTGGGAGGTGGGCTTCAACCACTTCTTCCGCGGCCAGGACCACGAGTCCGGCGGCGATCAGATCTACCTGCAGGGCCACTCGAGCCCCGGCGCGTACGCGCGCGGGTTCCTCGAAGGGCGGCTCAGCGAGCAGCAGCTCGACGGATTCCGGCAGGAGAAGTCGCGCGCCCCGCACGGCCTTCCCTCCTACCCGCACCCGCGCATGCTCCGCGAGTTCTGGCAGTTCCCGACCGTGTCGATGGGTCTTGGCCCGATCAACGCGATCTACCAGGCATCCTTCAACCGCTATCTCGCGAACCGCGGCATCAAGGACACCGCCGACTCGCACGTGTGGGCGTTCCTCGGCGATGGCGAGATGGACGAGATCGAGTCGCGCGGCCAGCTGCAGGTGGCGGCCAACGAGGGTCTCGACAACCTCACGTTCGTCGTCAACTGCAACCTGCAGCGCCTCGACGGGCCCGTGCGCGGCAACGGCAAGATCATCCAGGAGCTCGAGAGCTACTTCCGCGGCGCGGGCTGGAACGTCATCAAGCTGATCTGGGGCCGCGAGTGGGACGACCTGCTCGACCGTGACACCGACGGCGCGCTCCTCAACCTGATGAACGTCACCCCCGACGGCGACTTCCAGACGTACAAGGCCGAGAACGGCGGCTACGTGCGTGAGAACTTCTTCGGTCGCGACCCCAAGGCGCTCGAGCTCGTCAAGGACTACAGCGACGACCAGGTCTGGGCGCTCAAGCGCGGCGGTCACGACTACCGCAAGATCTACGCGGCGTACAAGGCGGCGGTCGAGCACAAGGGCCAGCCGACGGTCATCCTCGCGCACACCATCAAGGGCTACGGCCTGGGGCCGCACTTCGAGGGGCGCAATGCGACCCACCAGATGAAGAAGCTGACGCTGGAGGACCTGAAGCTCTTCCGCGACACCATGCAGATCCCGCTCACCGACGAGCAGCTGAACGAGGGCGACCACTGGCTTCCGCCGTACTACAACCCGGGCCCCGACGACGAGGCGATCCAGTACATGCTGGAGCGTCGTCGTGCGCTCGGCGGGTTCCTGCCCGAGCGCCGGTCGAAGTACACGCAGCTCGAGCTGCCCGACGACAAGGCGTACGCGATCTCGAAGCGCGGCTCCGGCCAGCAGGAGATCGCGACCACGATGGCCTTCGTGCGTCTGCTGAAGGACCTGCTGCGTGACAAGAACTGGGGACCGCGCATCGTCCCGATCATTCCCGACGAAGCGCGCACCTTCGGCATGGACGCGTTCTTCCCGAACGCGAAGATCTACAACCCGCACGGCCAGCACTACACGTCGGTCGACCGCGAGCTGCTGCTGTCCTACAAGGAGAGCCAGCAGGGCCAGCTGTACCACGTGGGCATCAACGAGGCCGGTGCCACCGCCGCCTTCACCGCCTTCGGCACGTCGTACGCGACGCACGGTGAGCCGCTCGTCCCGGTCTACATCTTCTACTCGATGTTCGGCTTTCAGCGCACGGCCGACGCCTTCTGGGCGGCCGGAGACCAGCTGGCGCGCGGCTTCGTGATCGGTGCGACCGCGGGGCGCACCACGCTGACGGGCGAGGGCACGCAGCACATGGACGGTCACTCGCCGATCATCGCGTCGACGAACCCGGCCGTGGTCAGCTATGACCCCGCCTACGGCTACGAGATCGGGCACATCGTCCGCGCGGGCCTGGAGCGGATGTACGGCGGCACGCACCCGGAACCCGACGTCATGTACTACCTCACCGTGTACAACGAGCCCATCGTCCAGCCGGCGGAGCCCGAGAACCTCGACGTCGATGGCGTCGTGCGCGGCATCTACAAGCTGAAGGAAGGCCCGGCCGACCGCGGTATCAAGGCGCAGATCCTGGCGTCGGGCGTGGCGATGCCGTGGGCGGTCGAGGCCCAGCAGATCCTCGCCGACGAGTGGGGCGTGTCGGCCGACGTGTGGTCGGTGACCAGCTGGAACGAGCTGCGCCGCGACGGTCTCAAGGCGGAGGAGCACAACTTCCTCCACCCCGAGGAGCCCGCCCACCTGCCGTACGTCACCGAGAAGCTTCGGGGAGCGGAAGGCCCGATCGTCGCCGTCACCGACTTCACGCACGCGGTGCCCGATCAGATCCGGCAGTTCGTTCCGAACCGCTTCGCGACCCTCGGCGCCGACGAGTTCGGCTTCGCGGACACGCGTGCGGCGGCACGACGCTACTTCTACATCGACAGCCACTCGGTCGTGGTCCGCACGCTCGAGCAGCTCGCCGCTGACGGCAAGATCGACCCGTCCGCTCCGATCCAGGCGATCCAGCGGTACGAGTTGTTCAACGTCAACGCGGGCACGTCCGGCAACGCCGGTGGTGACGCATAGGGTGGTGCGCCGCACCAAGGAGGAGACACTCACCTGGCTTCGCAAGATCTCCGGTGAGCTGTCGACCGCGACGGTGAAGCGTCTCGAAGACACGCTTCCCTGGTTCAGCGAGATGCCGCCGGGGCGACGCAGCGCAGTCGGGCTCGTCGCCCAGGCGGGCATCACGTCGTTCATCGACTGGTTCGAGGACCCGACGGCGACGCCGTGGGTCGCCTCGGACGTTTTCGGGTCGGCCCCGCGCGAGCTGCTGCGATCGATCAGCTTGCAGCAGACGCTGCAGCTGATCCGGGTCGTGGTGTCTGTCGTCGAGGACCGCGCGAAGGCCGGCGGTGAGCTGCTGCACGACGCGATCCTGCTGTACTCGCGCGAGATCGCGTTCGCGTCAGCGGATGTCTACGCCAGGGCCGCGGAAGCGCGCGGCCTGTGGGACGCCCGCCTCGAGGCCCTCGTCGTGGACTCGATCCTGACCGGCGAGTATGACGACGAGCTGCCGAGCCGTATCGCGGCGCTCGGATGGCACGGACACGGCGAGGTTTCAGTACTCGTCGGCACGGCCCCGCGCATGCTCGACGTCGATCAGATCCGACGCGCCGCACGCCATATGCGTGCCGACGTGCTGATCGGCGTGCAGGGCAGTCGACTCGTCGTCGTCATCGGCCGTGCGGGCACGCCGCACCCCAGCGACGATGAGGAGCAGGCGGCGCCCCCGCCGGTCGGCTTCCTCGAGATCGCCACGCAGCTCGAGCCGAACTTCGGGCCCGGATTCCTCGTGCTCGGGCATGATGTGGCAAGCATCGTCGACGCGTCGAAGAGCGCGAAGGCGGCGCTGGCCGGCTTCGCCGTCGCGAAGGCGTGGCGAAACTGCCCGCGCCCCGTGCACGCCGACGATCTGCTCCCCGAGCGCGCGTTCGCCGGCGATCCGCTCGCCCGCGCCACGCTCGTGAATCGGATCTACCAACCGCTCAAGGCTCACTCCCCCGAGCTGCTCAACACACTCTGGGCCTATCTCGACAACGGACGAAGCCTCGAGGCGACGGCTCGGGAACTGTTCGTCCACCCGAACACCGTGCGCTACCGGTTGAAGCGGGTCGGCGACGTCATCGGGTGGGACGCGACGGGCACGCGCGAGGCGTTGATCCTTCAGTCCGCGCTGATCATCGGCGCGATCGCTGAGCCGGATGCCCGCGGCAGGCGCCGCGCTCGCCTGTAGGGCATCGCCAAAGCATCCACACGTTTCTTTGTCGCGTCGCGCCAGCCCGGCGCGTACGCGGTTCGGCATGATTGACAACGTGATCGTCTTCGTCGCGCCCGGCCAGGGCTCTCAGACCCCCGGGTTCCTCGAGCCGTGGCTCGCGGACCCCGACGCCCGCGACCTGGTCGGAGCGTGGTCTGAGACCATCGGAGTCGACCTCGTCGCGCACGGAACAGTGAGCGACGCGGAGACGATCCGTGACACCGCGGTCGCCCAGCCGTTGATCGTGGCGGCCGGCCTTCTCACGGCCCGAGCGCTGCGGGCAGCGGGAGCGGAGATCGGCGCCGTCGCGGGGCACTCCGTCGGTGAGATCACCGCCGCGGCGATCGCAGGCGTTCTCAGCGAGACGGACGCGCTCAGCTTCGTGCGCACCCGTGCGCTTGCGATGGCGGATGCCGCGGCTGCGACGCCGACCGGCATGAGCGCCGTACTCGGAGGCAGCCAGGACGCCGTCGTCGAGCATGCCACGGAGCTCGGCCTCGAACCGGCCAACTACAACGGCGGGGGTCAGATCGTCGTCGCCGGTGAGCTCGACGCCCTGGCGAAGCTCAGTGACGAGCCCCTGCGTGGAACCCGCGTCATTCCGCTCAAGGTCGCCGGCGCATTCCACACCCGCTTCATGGCGCCCGCGCGCGAGGTGCTTCGGGACGCGGCATCCGCTTTCAGCCCCGCCGACCCCGGCATCACGCTGTGGACCAACAACGACGGCTCCACGATCTCCTCCGGCGCGCGGTTCGTCGAACTGCTCGTCGCGCAGGTCGCGAGCCCTGTGCGCTGGGACCTCGACATGGAGGCGTTCGCCGCCGCCGGCGTCACCGGCATTGTCGAGCTCGCGCCCGCGGGTGCCCTCGTCGGCCTCGCCAAGCGCGGCCTCAAAGGTGTGCCGTCGGTCGGGATCAGCACCCCCGACGATGTCGCCGCCGCACTCGAACTCACGCAAACGGCACGGTAACCGCCGCGTACCCGACCCGCGTCCGGCCGTTTACTAGACTTGGGGCCGGTCACACGACACATCTAGGAGAACCCAACATGGCACTGTCCACCGAAGAAGTCCTCGCCGGCCTGGCCGAGCTGATCAATGACGAGACCGGCATCGCCACCGACTCCGTTCAGCTGGACAAGTCCTTCACTGACGACCTCGACATCGACTCGATCTCGATGATGACCATCGTGGTCAACGCCGAGGACAAGTTCGACGTGAAGATCCCCGACGACGAGGTGAAGAACCTCAAGACCGTCGGTGACGCAGTCGACTACATCGTCAAGGCGCAGGCTTAGCAACACCCTCCCGCACGCGGTCGGCGTCTGACAGCCGGTCAGGCGCGGCCGCGTGCGTGTTTGCGCGCAGCGGGCCGTGCGTCAGGAACACCAGCGACACAGTGAGGAACATCGTGGGACCGAAGAAGATCGTCGTCACAGGTATCGGCGCGACTACGCCGTTGGCCGGCACTGCTCCGGAGAGCTGGAAGGCCCTGCTCGCAGGTGAATCCGGCACCCGTTCGTTCCAGCACGAGTGGGTCGCGCAGTACGAGATTCCCGTGACGTTCGCTGCCGAGGCGCTCGTGCGCCCCGAGGAGGTCATGGAGCGGGTGGAGGTCAGGCGTCACGATCCTGCGAGCCAGTTCGCGTTGATCGCGGCGCGTGAGGCGTGGGCGGATGCCGGCGTGGTCGACTTCGACCCCGACCGCCTGCTGGTCGACTGGGCCACTGGCATCGGCGGCGTGTGGACGCTGCTCAACGCCTGGGACACGCTGCGTGAGCGCGGCCCGCGTCGCGTACTGCCGATGACCGTCCCCATGATCATGCCGAACGGCCCCGCTGCCGCGATCTCGATGAGCCTCAACGCGCGCGCAGGGGCACGTACGGTCGTCTCAGCGTGCGCGTCGAGCACCGAATCGCTCGCGAACGCCTACGACCATCTGCAGCAGGGTCTGGCCGACATCGTTATCACAGGCGGGTCGGAGTCCTGCATCCACCCGATCACGGTCGCCGCGTTCGCGAACATGCAGGCGCTGTCGAAGCGCAACGACGACCCCGCGCGGGCTTCGCGCCCGTACGACCGGGACCGCGACGGCTTCGTCATGGGCGAGGGCGCTGCGGCGCTCGTGCTCGAGACCGAGGAACACGCCAAGGCTCGCGGCGCGAAGATCTACGCCGAGGTCGCCGGCGCCGGCATCACGAGCGACTCGTACCACATCACGGCCCCGGACCCCGAGGGTCTCGGCGCCACGCGCGCCACGAAGCTCGCCCTCGAACAGGCCGGGCTGCAGACATCCGATATCGCTCACGTCAACGCCCACGCGACGTCCACGGGTGTCGGCGACATCGCCGAGTACCACGCACTGCGGGCAATCTTCGGCGACCACCTGTCCGAGGTTCCGGTGAGCGCCACCAAGGCCTCGACCGGTCACCTGCTCGGCGGCACGGGCGCGCTCGAGGCGATCTTCACCGTGCTGGCGCTGCACGAGCGCCTCGCGCCGCCGACGATCAACCTCGAGAACCAGGACCCCGAAATCGACCTCGACGTCGTGACGTCGCCGCGCCAGCTGCCTGCGGGCGACCTCGCGGCCGTGAGCAACTCGTTCGGGTTCGGCGGCCATAACGCGGTCGTCGCGTTCAAGACGGTCTGAGCGGCCGCCTGCGGCCGGTTGGACTCAGCCGGCGAAGCTGTGCAGCCACACGACCGGGCTGCCGTCGCTCGCGTGACGGAAGACCTCGAGCTCGTCGTCCCAGGCCTGGCCGAGCGCCAGGTGCAGTTCGCGGTGCAGAGCGAGGGCATCGCTTCCCGCGATTTCCATCGCGTAGCGCATGCGGACTTCCGAGATGACGACGTTGCCGGCGGTGTCGGTCTGCGCACAGTGGATGCCGAGAGACGGCGTGTGCAGGTAGCGCGCCCCGTCGGTCGACGCGGTCGGGTCCTGAGTGACCTCATAGCGCACGTCTTCCCACCCGCGTAGAGCGGTGGCCAGCGCGGCGCCGGTTCCGGCGTCGCCCTCCCAATAGAGCTCAGCGCGCATCGTTCCGCGCGACGCCGGCTGCTCGGTCCAGTCGAAGTTCACGGCGCGGCCAAGCACGCGCCCGACCGCCCACTCGAGGTGCGGGCAGAGCGCGCGAGGTGAGGAGTGCACGAAAAGCACCCCTCGAGCGTGTGCAGTTAGTGCCGTCATCGCATTCCTCCGTTCCGGTACGGCTTCCCCTCCGACCGAAGAACGAATGTCGATGTCGACTCAGATATCGTGCCATAGCACGGCCCTGAATGCCAAGCGTGTAATTAGCCAGGCCGCGTGTCGGAGCGGCGCGCGGGAATACTCGGTATATACATACTGCATGTCAGTCCGACAGAGCTTGCTCGCCATCTTGGATCAGGGTCCGTGCTACGGCTACCAGCTCCGCGGCGAATTCGATCGCCGCACCGGTGGCACGTGGCCCCTGAACGTCGGGCAGATCTACCAGACTCTCGAGCGGCTCGAACGCGACGGCCTCGTGGCCAAAAGCGACTCGGACCGCGAAGGGAGAGCGTATTACGAGATCACCGATGCAGGGCATGCCGCTGCCGCCTCGTGGCTCGCTGCGCCCGTCGAGCGACAGACCGCCGCGCGTGGCGAGCTCGCGATCAAGCTCGCTATCGCAGCGACGCTGCCCGGGGTGAATCTCGAGCAGGTGATCCACGTCCAGCGAGCCGCGGCTCTCGAGCTTCTGCGCGAACTCTCGCGCAGAAGAGAGGCGATCGACGAGCCCCGCTCCCCCGAAGACCTCGCCCTGCTGCTGCTCGTCGATGCGCAGATCTTCCAGGTCGACGGCGAGCTGCGCTGGCTCGATCACTGTGAGGGACGCCTTGCCAGCGCCGTAGCCGCAGGCGTCGCTGGGCCGTTGCCATTGAGCACCGATGTCCCGAAGCGCGGGCGCCCAGCGCGAGTACACGCCGCTGAGGGCGCGTGAACGCCTAGAACTCGTGCAGCGGGCTGCCGTCGGCCTTCAGCACCTGCTTCTCGCCCGCGCGGATCGGCACGTCGAAGCGGTTCTGCTTCGGCGGCATCGGGCAGTTGAACTGGTAGCTGAAGGCGCACGGAGGCAGAACGGCGAGGTTGAAGTCGAGGGTGATGGTGCCGTCGGGGCTCGGCGCGACGAAGAGGAAACGGCCGACCGAATAGGATTCGTCGCCGTTCGTGCTGTCGCCGAAGACGAGCTGGAGTGCACGCCCCGACTTGAACGCGGCGAGGTTGTAGTCGACGCCGTCCTTCCGGAACGTGATCTCCCCCGGGATCGCGGTGTCGCGCTCGCCTTCGTCCTTCAGATGCTCGAAGCCGACCGAGAGTCCCTCGACGGGCGTGAAGGTCGCGTTGATGACCCACTCGGGGTTGTAGGCGTATGCATCGATCGAGCCGAAGGCGAGGAGGTCGTCGGCCTGGGAATCCCACACGCGCAGGCCGTACTGGTCGCCAGGCTCGTTCACGATGACCGTGCCCGTGGTGTGGTCATCGAAGCGGATCGCGCTTGCCTTCTCGGCATCGCGAGCGAACAACGTGACCTCGCCGTCGACGACCTCGCCGTCGACCGAGATGCCGTCGGCGGCTGCCGCTACGAGACGGATGCCTTTCTCGCCGGCCGGTAACGGATAGTAGGTGCCGGGGACGCCCCACACGGTCTGCGCGGCGTCGACGGCGCCGGTGATCCACTGCGTGTTGACGAGGGCGAGGCTGCCCTGCGGCTGCTTCACCGATTCTTCGCGCCGACGGTGGAAATTCGCGAGGCGCTCCTCGGGCGTCGGCTGCGTGGTCGTCGTCGAAGCGGTGTCGGTCATGGGCTCGATCCTAAGAGTGGTGGGGTCGATCACTTCGCATCCGCGTACGTGTCGACGGTCGCCACGGTCAACGGAAAGTCCACGGGGAATGTTCCGAACAGCAGCTCGCCGGCCGCTCGTGCGGCGTCGTGCAGAACACGCTCGACCTGAGGCGCAAATTGCTCAGGCGTGTGAATCATCACCTCATCGTGCAAGAAGTACACGAGATGGGGCGCGCCGCTGAGAGATCGGCCGTTGAGGGCCGCGAGGCGCAACCGCGTCTCGGCCATCCAGCACAGTGCCCATTCCGCAGCCGACGCCTGCACCACGAAGTTGCGCGTGAACCGGCCCCAGTCCCGGGCCTGCGACCGCGCTCGCCTCTCGTCGGACGACGTAGCGCCGGGCTCACTCGCCCGCTGCTGCACTGCGCGCCAGCCCGCGCTCGGAGGCGGCGAGGTGCGACCGAGCCGGCTCATCACCCGGTCCCCTCTCTCGCCCTCCTCCGCAGCGTGGTCGACCAGCGCGATCGCCTGGGGAAAGGCGCGCCTCAGCCTCGGCATCAGCCGAGCCGAGTCCCCCGTCGTCGCGCCGTACATCGCCCCGAGCATCGCAACCTTCGCGTGGGGCCTGCTCGGAACGACCTGTGCCGCCACGATCGAGTCGTACAGATCACGGCCGCGCCCGGCATCCGCCATCGCCCGATCGTGCGCAAGGCCGGTCAGAACCCGCGGCTCGAGCTGAGCCGCATCGGCGACGACCAGCTTCCAGCCCGGGTCGGCGACGACCGCCTGCCGGACGTTCTTCGGCAGCTGCAGCGCTCCCCCGCCGCTGGTCGCCCACCGACCTGTGACCACGCCGCCCACGACGTAGTCGGGGCGGAACCGGCCCTCGTGCACCCATGCGTCGAGCCACGCCCAGCCGTTCGCCGTATAGAGCCGGTAGAGGTTCTTGTACTCGAGCAGCGGCGCGATGACGGGGTGCTGCAACTCGCGCAGCTCCCACTTCCTGGTGGAGGCGACGTCGAGCCCGACGCGGCGCAGGGCCGCGAGCAGCTCAGGCTGTGAGTCGGGGTTGAGTGCCGGGGCGTCGAGAAGCTCACGGATGCGCGTTGCCAGCTCGTCGAGCTTGGCCGGATGCCGCTCGGGCGCCGGCCGAGGCCCGAGTGCCTGAGTAAGGACGCGATCGTGCACGTCGGCGCGCCAGGGCAGACCCGTGAAGCGGATCTCCTCGGCAATGAGAGCACCGGCGGACTCCGCGGCGAGTAGGAGACGGATACGGCCGGGCTGCTCAGCGCTCGAGACTGCCGCCAGCTGCGCCTCGAACTCGCGGACCGGATCGAGGCCTGCCGTCGTAGCCGGCACCTCGACGTCGAAGAGGGCAGGCGACTGCGCGGGTACGGGCTCGATAAGGGCCGACGACGCCACGTCCCATGCGGATTCCGGGCCGCGCGCGAGCGCGGACTCTGCCGTCAGGGCCGAGCGGCGAAGAATCCGATGACACAGGGTCAGGTCGACGCAGCGCTCGACGCGAACGCCCGCCGCGAGCAGCCGGGGGTACCACTGACGCGTATTCGCCCAGACCCAGCGCGGCCGCTCGGCCGCCTCGCGCTCCGCGACGAACTCGACCAGCGCGGTCAGGTCGAGCTGAGCCGCGTCGCCGGTGGCGCCGTCGCCCTCGATTCGTGTCGCGGTCACCACCCCGTCATGAAGGTCGAGGACGATGTGCACCGTTCCATTGTCGAACACATCACCGACACGGAACGCGCGGGGCCATGCTCGGCCCGGCCGGGCTCAGTGCGGCTGCAGCCAGTTCACGACGCCGGCCGCGAGCTCGACCGGGTTGGCGTTCGCGGTGTCGATCGTGATCCGCTCGCCGTCCCACGCGCGCAGGGCCTCACGCCGCGGGAGGAGAGATTCCCACGTCGGCTCGGGTAGAGCACGATAGTTGCGTTCGCGGTGCGCGAGCCGGGTACGGTGCAGCGTTTCGTCGCTGCACTGGACTTCGATGAATGCGAACGACGAGGCGCAGCGCTGGGCGAGCTGAACCCACTGGCCGCGCGCGTACGGGTGGTCGTTGACGGCATCGATGACGACGCTGCCGCCGACCTGCAGATTCGCCTCGGCTGCCGCCTCAGCAGCGAGATACGCGGCCAAGCCGACCTCGTAACTATTGCGCAGGCCCGCGCGCAGCATGGCGTCTTCGAGATCGTCGACAGCAAGATGCGTGGCGGGGAGCATGCGGGCAAGTTCGCGGGCGATCGCACTCTTCCCGCTTCCCGGAAGGCCGGCAAGCGCGATCAGCATACGGCCACGCTAGCAGCGGCCGTCGTCGCGCGGTGGGTTATCGGTGACCGCTCGCGCGGCATCGCCGGCCACGTCGCGCCGATGTCGGTGGCCCACGGCATCGTAGGTGTCGTGCAAACGATTCTTGTGCCGCCGCTGCTGTGCTCCCCCCAGGTCTACGCACCGGTCGTAGACACGGCGTGGTCGTATGGGGCCGTCACTATCGCCGACACCCGCCGCGATGACACGATCGCCGGCATGGCCGCACGTCTCCTCCGCGATGCCCCGCAGCGGTTCGCACTGCTCGGCACGAGCATGGGCGGCTACGTCGCGCTCGAGGTGATCAGGCAAGCACCGGGGCGTGTGGCGGGGCTCGCGCTGGTCAGCACCTCCGCACGGGCGGATTCGTCCGAGCAGCTCGCGGCTCGGCTGCGGCAGTCGCAGCTCGTCGCGCGGGGCCGCTTCGACGAACTTGTCGACGCTGCGTTCCGTGGCGTGGTTGCCGAGCGGCACGAGGCAGATGCCGAGCTGCTGCGCACCTGGCGCAACATGGCCGCGACCGTCGGCGCCCAGGACTTCATGCTCCAACAGGCCGCGGTGGTCGCCCGAGCCGATTCACGAGACCTGCTTGCGCGTATCTCCTGCCCCACGTTCGTGATCCACGGCGCCGAAGACCGACTGATTCCCGTGGAATCGAGTGACGAGATCGCCGCAGGCGTGTCGGGTGCCGCGCTTCGACTCGTTGCCGAGGCAGGGCACTTCCTGTTTCTCGAGCAGCCCGCGGCCGCGGCCGCTGTCGTCGATGAGTTTCTCGCAACCGTCAGCGAAGCGGTTGGGAACGAGTGACGCGGGCGTCTGCGCTCGGTAACGGCGCCAGGGCCGCGTAGATCTCATAGCTCGGAAGCCGCGACCCGTCAGGTCTGCGGCCCATGGTCGCCCACTTGATAGCGAGAATTGCCGCCTGCCGCTCAGGGGTGATGCGCGGTGCGATCTCTCGCAAGTGCCTCAGGTCTGGCTGGCGCTCGGGTTGATCAACGAACCAGATGTCGAACGTCCACAGTTCGCCACGCTCGTCGGCGCATTCGATACCGAGGTAGACGCCGTCCGGATAGTTCGCGTCGATATTCCAAGCGCCGGTGTCATTGCGGAACCTCACTTCACGCACGGCACTGTGAATGGCCAGGGAGGCAGCGAGCCTGCTGATCGCGAGCAACTCGTCCGGGCCTAACGCGGTGACCGACACTGTCACATCGACGTCGCGAGCGACCATGACGCCCAGTGCCGCACTGCCCACCAGAGTCGCGGTCCCTAGCTGGCCGAGGGCCTCGTCTAGCCCGAGGCTCCGGCGGACGTCCTCCGCGCGCTCCTGCAGACGAGCTTGCTCGAGGTCCCACGGCTCAGCCATTCACGCGATATTAGCCGGTGCACGGAGCGCGGGTCAGCGTGCGTGCGTGCGTCAGCGGAGGCCGTCAGGCTGGCCCCATAGACATCAACGTCAGCCGCCGATGCCGAGCATCGTGCCGGGCGGCGGGGTGGCGCAGACCGAGGTGGTCGCCTTGGTGAAGGCATCGGCACGGATGCCCGACCCGGAGCCGATCGGCGTGACCGTGAAGATCAACGCCTCGAGGGACATCGGGCTGGGCTCGTCCACGATCGTCCCACCGGTGTCTGTTTCGCTGCCAGATGCCTGATTGCCGCTCCCGCCAGTGACCTTCATGCCCTGGCTTGCATGCGACTCCAGCCAGATCATCGTCTCGTCGGCAGACATGCCCGGCACCGTCCAGTACCCGACGGCGTTCGCCATGGGCGCGCACCACATGTCCGTGCCTGTAGTGTCTGCGACGCCGTCGGGCCGTGCGCTGGAGCGCACGGCGCCGGGTGGCACGGCCGCGCCGGCCAACCAACTGTCCGCTCGATGCTGTGAGGCCGCGTCGACCTTCCCACCGGGGCTCGCGACCGGAAATGTCGGCGCCGTGGGCGTTGGGGCCGTGCTCGGGCTCGACGCTGTAGCCGAGGGCACGCCGGAGGCCGAGGCGCCTGCGTCAGTGCTCTCATCGGCGCAGGCAGTGAGCGTTGACCCGAGCGCCAACAGCAGAGCGACTGCCACGAAGACGACACCCCGCTCGCTCCGCTGTCTCATTGCAACACAGACTACTTCCCGCACGGCGCCGGGTCTAGACGGTCGGCTAGCATGGGTGCCAAGGAACACTCACGGCGTGCACATCCGGCGGCGCGCTGCCTTCGCTCAGCTCGCGCAGATTCATCGGGCCAGCAACGCCCCGCGGGCTTTGCCCCTCCGGCCATGATGGGATGCTCAGGTGACCGGCATAGACGTGCCTTCGATAGTGGACGAGGCATCGGCTCTGATGGGGCGTCCGCTCGAATTTCGCCGCGAGCTTTCGGGTGGCGCACACGCGAGAACTCTGCTCGTTCGCGACGGTTCGGACGACGCGGTCGTTCGCGTCTTCCCACCGGGCGACGCTGCGGTCCACCACGAGGTCAGCGTCCTTCCGCGCCTACGATCTCTTGGCGAGCAGGTACCGCGGGTGCTTGGACACGGAATTGCCGCCGGGCATCCCCTCATCGTGACGTCTGTGGTAGCCGGCTCTACTCCCGATCCGACGGTGTCACTACACCGCATCGCCGCCCAGATGGCGATGATGCTCGCACGCATTCATGCCATCGACCCAGCGGGGCTTCGCGACGCCGAAGTACGGCCGCCGGAAGGGGCATCCTCGCTAGCACGCCACGCTCATGAGGCATCGCGGAAGCTTCAAGCACTCGAGCGCGTGTTGACGCACTATGACTATTGGTCCGGGAACGCGCTGTGGAACGGCGATGTGCTGAGCGGAGTCGTCGATTGGTCCGGTGCCCGGGCCGCACCACGCGGCGTCGATGTTGCATGGTGCCGGCAGGATCTCGCCCTCCTCGGCTCCGCGGACGCCGCCGATCACTTTCTGCGCGTGTACGAGGAACATGCCGGCACCGTAGTCAGCGATGTCGGCGTCTGGGATCTGGTTGCCGCAGCGCACGCCGATTCGTCAGTTGAAACTTGGACGACCAACTATCGCGGCGTTGGGCGCCCAGAACTCAGCGCACCGGTGCTGCGTCAGCGCTTCGAAGAGTGGGTGCACGCGATCGGCGACGGCAACTAAAGCGCCCTCGCGGTCCCAGCGGAAACGCGAGTGCCGATTGGCTACCGCGACAGTGCGGCGCCTGTCGCTCATCCGAGCCATTGAAGATAGAACGCGCCGACACCAACTGCGACGAACAGGCCGGCGATGATCCAGAAGCGAACGACGATCGTCACTTCGGCCCAGCCCATCAGCTCGAAGGTGTGGTGGATCGGCGTCATCCGGAAGAGACGCTTGCCGTGAGTGGCCTTGAAGTATGTGCGCTGGATGATGACCGAACTGGTCTCGATGACGAAGAGACCGCCGATGAGCACGAGCAAGAGTTCGGTGTGGCTTTCGATTGCGAGAGCACAGAGCGCACCGCCGAGGCCGAGCGCGCCGGTGTCGCCCATGATGATCTTGGCCGGGTTCGTGTTCCACCACAGGAATCCGATGAGGGCGCCGCAGATTGCGGCGGCAACGATCGCGAGCGACAGCGGGTCGTCGGTCGGGTAGCACTTGGCGAGGTTGGCCTGCTCGATCGCGGGGTTGAAGCACGACTCGTTGAACTGCCAGAAGCCGATGAAGACGTAGGCGCCGATCGCGAGGATCGAAGCTCCTGTGGCCAGACCATCGAGTCCGTCTGCAAGGTTCACGCCGTTGGTGGTGGCCGCCGCAAGGAAGTTGACCCAGATGAGGTAGATCACGATTCCCACGAGGGGAACGCCCGTTGCGATCTTCGCGATGTCGAGCGTCGACACGTCCCGGATCGCGGAGACCGCCATTGATGCCGGCGTGTAACCTCCTGCGTTCGGGAATTGGAGCGCGAGCACACCGAAAACTGTCGCCACGATCAACTGACCGGTGACCTTCCCCCATCCGCTCAGACCGGCTGAGTTCTGCCGGCGCACTTTGAGAAAGTCGTCGATGAAGCCGACCACGCCCATGCCGGTGAGCATCAGCAATACGAGCAGAGCGGGGACTGAGATCCCGCTGCCGAACAGCAGCGCGGAGACGAAATAGCCGAACACCGCGGCCAGAGTGATGATGATGCCGCCCATGGTGGGCGTGCCGCGCTTGGCGTGATGGGACTTCGGGCCGTCGTCGCGAATGTACTGGCCGAGTTCGAGCCTTCGAAACAGGCGAACGAATAGCGGTGTGAGGAACAGTGAGAACGCGAGAGAGAGTGCGCTGGCGGTAAGTAGTGTCCTCACGCGTGCGATCCTCCCAGACGATCGGCTAGGAGCCGCTCAGCCACGACGCACCAACGACGAGGCGCCGGGCTTCGAAGGAGGTCCGCTGGCCTTGCCTCACCCGCCGGGCTATTGCGCGGCGACCGCGGCGAGGTACGTGATGACGGCGGCCGAGTCGCCTGCATCGGAGATCATGCCGATGTAACCGTCGGGGCGGATCAGGACAAGGGTTCGATCGGATGCTCCGTATGCAGCCCTGAGAGTGCCTTCGGTGTCGGCGATCTCGCCCGCTCTCGCCGGATCCGTGACGAGCTGGAGCATGCGCGGCGTGATCCGCGGAAATTCAACAGCCGGTGCCGGGCCGAAGCTGAGAAGGGTGAACCGGCCGCCGTTGATCAGGTCGAACAGACGATGCTCGCCGTCGACCGTTGTCAGACCGGTCGCGTCCGGAGCGCGGTCTCCAGCGCGAAGGTCCCCTTGGGCGTCGCGGTCGTCGCGTGCCAGCGCAGACCCCCGGTAGCCGAGATCGAGCTGGATTGTGCTCGCGTCCCGGTCGACGGGCATCGCGTTCGTCTGGATGGTTGTGGCCAGACGGGCGTTCGAGAGGGCGAGGACGTGCGTGGCGATCGGTCGACGCTCGGCTTCGTAGGAATCGAGAAGGCCGAGCGGGGCGCCGTCGTTCGTAATAGCGGCGAGCTTCCAGGCGAGGTTGTGGGCGTCCTGGACTCCGGTATTCATACCTTGACCACCGGCCGGCGAGTGGATGTGCGCCGCGTCGCCGGCGAGGAACACGTTCCCGACGCGATAATGCTCGGCGAGACGGACGTTGGCGCGCCACACCGAGGTCCACTCAGGGTCGTGAAGGCGGATGTCTGTGCGGCCCGTTCTTTGCTCGAGGGTCGCCTGGAGATCGGCGAGGTCGAGCCGGGGTTCCGCGCCGGGGGCGAGGCTGGCCGCGTACTGGAATAGATCGGTCGATGGGAGCGGGCACAGGCTCATAAGGCCGGTCGGGTGACGCCAGGTCTCCCACGCGTCGCGGCTGAGTCCTGACACCCGCAGGTCCGCCAAGACCATACGAACGTCCTCGCGGGTCTCACCGGCAAACGGGACACCGATCTGTTTGCGGACGACGCTGTGTCCGCCGTCGGCGCCGACCAGCCAGCGCGCGGTGACGGTGAACGTCGTGCCTTTCCTCATGATCTCGGCCGCGACCTCGTCCCCGGTCTGGTCCAAGCCGACCAGCGTGGTGCCGTATTCGACGGCGCCCCCGAGTTCTTCGAGCCGGAACCGAAGAGCTTCCTCGACGCGCCACTGGGGTGTGATCAGGCTCGCGGCGTACGGGATGTCCGGCCGATTCGCCAGCGACGCGGGGATCGTGCCACCATGCTTCACCTGACCGTCGGGGCCGGTCGAGTTCATTGAAATGGCCAGCTGACCGTTCGCGATCACGCGCTCGGCGATGCCGAGGTCCTCGAAGATCTCGAGGGTGCGCGGCTGCACGCCCTTGCCGCGAGAGCCGGGGTGAGGACCGGGCTCCGCGTCGATCAGCCGGAAGGGGACGCCGCTGCGCGCCAGCTCGACGGCCAGCGTCAAACCGGTCGGGCCGGCACCCACGATCAGCACCGTGGTGCGGTCGACGTCGGCGGAAGAGCCACTCAACAGTTCGCTCACCACATCTCCATGTAAGAAAGGAATATCTGTCTAATACGATAATCGAGGTTGTCGAGAAAGACAATGCTTTCTAAGGTGAGTGGATGACCGCATCCCAGATCGACTCCGCCTCGGCGCCGAGCCGCCGCTACGGGGCGGCGCTCGAATCCGCCATCCTGGACGCAGGCTGGGACGAGCTGGTCGAGTTCGGCTACGCCCGCCTGACCATGGGATCCGTCTCGACGCGCGCCCGCACGAGCGAGCCCGTCCTCTACCGCCGCTGGGCGAACAAGGACCAGCTCGTGCTTGCGGTGCTGGACAGGCACCGGGCGAGGCATCCGGTCAGGGTGCCCGACACCGGAGATCTCCGCGACGACCTGCTCCACTACCTGACCGCGCTCAGCGACTCGCTCGCGGGATTCTTCGCGATCACGGTCGCCGCGGCGTTCTCGGGGTTTCTCGCCTCAACCGGCAAATCACCCGCACAGATCCGGGAGCAGATCATGGGCGAACAGCTTCTCCCCCAGGCGCGAGCCATCTACCGCCAGGCTGCCGCTCGCGGCGAGCTCGATCTGGAGCGCATCCCGTCAGCGGTGCTGGCCACCCCCTTCGACCTGGTGCGTCACGACCTCATCATGGATCTCAAACCGCTCCGCTCCGAACGTATCCGCTCGATCGTCGACGAGATCTTCCTGCCGCTCGTGCGGATCTACGCGGACTGAAAGCGCTCTGCCGCCCGCGGAACAGTGCCGGATCAAGAATCCGTCGGTCGGCGGTGCGGGCGGGTAGGGCGTCTACCTTCAGTTGCGGGCTGTGCCGAGTGTCAGGGCCTGCTCGAGCGCGCGCCGAGTGGCCTCGACCAGACCTTCGGGATCGGTCATTGTGTGTCTAGCGGTCGCGAAGCACGCGACGGCGATCCGGGCGGAGAATGCGGACACGAAGCGGTCCCAGCCGCGAGCGGTCAGCAGATCGCCCAGCTGGCTTGCGATGACTTGAAGTTTGGCGGCGTCTCGATCTCGCAGCTCGGTGCGCGCTTCGACGAGTTCCATGTGCCGTCGGAACCCGTCGGCGTTCGCGGTCATCTGGGCGGTGATGCGCAGGATCACCGGCTCCAGCGCACGCAGCGCGTCGCCGAGGCTGCCGGGATCGGAGCCGGGCTCCGGGACGTCTTCTGCTGCGACCAGGGCCAGGACTTCCTGCTCGCGTGCGAACACCACCTCTTGCTTGTCGCCGAAGTAGCGGAAGAACGAAGTGCGCCCGACCTCTGCGCGCTCAGCGATGTCGCTGACGGATACCCCGTCGAATCCGCGGCTCGCAAAGAGCTCGTCAGCGGCCTCGATGATCCGCTGGCGCGCTCGACGCTGCTTCCGCTCGATCAGTGGCGCTCCGTCTGTCACGTAACGATGGTAACAGGGTCCCTTACGGGCTTGTGTTCTATTCGGTACTCAGTACCATTGGTCTCATCAAGCGAAGGGACAAACCATGGAAACGCAAGACCGCCTAGACATCGCCGAGGTGATCGCCCGGCAGAGCCACATCATCGACCGAGGGGAACTGGACACGCTCGACGCGGTCTTCACCCCCGACGCGGTCTATGACATGAGCGCGGCAGGGCTCCCTGTGATCGAAGGAGTCGACGCACTTCGGGCAGGAGCCATTCGCCTCGGAGCCGAGAACCCGATCGCGCATCACGTCACCAATGTCTTCGTCGTTCGCGATGGCGGCGATGAAGTCGAGGTCGACTCGAAGGGGTTCATGTTGACAGGCGATGGCCACATGCGCAGCGTCACCCACCACGACGTCCTCCGCCGTACTGCGGCCGGGTGGCGCATCGCCCGGCGAACGATCGTGCCTCAGCGGTCGCCACTCGGCGGCCTGCTCGATACCTCCGCCGGGGGTAGCCAGTAAGCAAGAAGCGCGTCCTCGAATCGCGGTTCCCTCACGTAACTCGCTCATTCGCCACCGGGAGCGAGCCCATGGCAGCGCCGAAGCGAGTCGGCGCCTGCGTGGCGTCGACTGGGTAGCCTGAGACCCTCATGTCGGTTTCGGGGGGATCACCGCGTCTGTTCGCGGTGCACGATTACGTGCACCTGTGGGTCTCGAACCTGCTGGGTGACATCGGCTCGGCGTTCGCGACGGTCGCGTTGAGCGTGACTGCGGTGGTGTTCCTGCACGCCTCAACCTTCGAAGTCGCGGTGATCGCCGCGCTCGGCAACGGGGCCTACCTCGTGCTGGGCGTGCCGATCGGCGTCTGGGCGGATCGCGTTCACCCCAAGCGGCTGCTGCTGATCGCCGACCTCTCTCGTTTCGTCGCGGTGGCGACGGTACCCGTCGCGTACTTCGCGCACGGGCTGACCGTGGCGCAGCTGATGGGTGTTGCCGCGGTCACGAGCGCCGCGAACGTGACGTACGACGTGGCGCACACCACGGTGCTGCCGAGCCTCGTCGGGCGCACGCGCGTTCCGGCGGCGTCTGCGCAGCTCCAGTCAGTCGACGCATCCGTGAGGGTCTTCGGTCCCGGCCTCGCCGGCCAGCTGATCGCGGTCACCGCCGGACCCGTCGCGTACATCGTCACCGCCGTCGTTCATGCTGTGTCGTCGCTGTCGGCGGGATCGATCCGAGCCGGGTCGCAGGCACAGCGTGTCGAACGCACGCCGTTCTGGTCGTCGCTGCGCGAGGGCCTGAGTTACGTCATCGGCGCGCCTCTGCAGCGCACGTTCATGTTCGCGGCAGCAACCGTGAACTTCGGGTCGGGCTTCATCGCCGCGATCCAGCCGCTATTCATCCTCCGCACTCTGCACTTCTCCCCCGCTGAATACGGGCTTGTGCTCTCCGTCGGAGGAATCGGAGGCATCGTCGGCGCGCTCGCGGGAATGAGGATACGTCGGTGGCTGGGCGAGATCCGCGCCCAGATCCTTTGCTACGCCGCCATCCCGCTCGCATTCGCGCCGACCCCTCTGGCACCTTTCCTGCCGGCGCCGAAACCGGTCTCGGTGGCTGTCGCAGAGTTCTGCATCAGTTTCGTCATCGTCGTCGCGGCCATCAGCAGCTCCGGGATCTACGCCCGCATGACACCACCGCACCTACTCGGCCGCGTCACGGCCGCACGCCGCACCGTCGCAGTCGGGGTCATCCCACTTGGGACCCTGATCGCGGGAGCCCTCGCAATCTTCACCGGGTACGACATCGCCCTATGGATCGGTGCCGGCATCATGGCCTGCAGCGCCGCCGTCTTCGCGGCCTCCCCTATCTTCCGCATGAAGAACCTCCCGCCGCAGTGGGAATACTCCGAGGCATGAACGCGCGCCGCCCGGCACGTGCGCGTCATTCGCCTGGGGGGGTGTCAGCGGGATGCTTGTCTCATGGCTCACGATGACGCACAACGGCCGCACGCGCGCCTCGCCACTGGGCGCCTGCTGCTTCGCGACTGGCAGCTTGCGGATGCCCCGTTACTCCACGAGCTCTGGAAGCAACGTGACCCTCGCGTGCCGGCGCACCGCCGTCTCGGCAACGACGGCCGACCGTCCGTAGCCGATCAGGAAGACTGGATCCGGCGCTATGACGGGGAGCCGGCTCCAGGGCTCCTTGCCGTTGTCGCCAAAGAGTCGGCCACCACCATCGGCTACTGCGGCCTAGTCCCCAACTCGCTCGGCCGCCCGGAGCCCGAGCTGGCGTTTGAGTTCCTACAAGCGTTTTGGAACCAAGGATTCGCCACCGAAGCAGCCCGGGCGGTCATCGCGTTCGCAGCCGCGATCGGCCACCACCACTTGGCGTCAACGGTTCGCGACTGGAATCGGGCCTCGTTGCGCGTGCTCGACAAGGTTGGCTTCACCGAGACCGATCGCGTCGAATCCGACCCCGTGCATGGGAATTCGCTCTTGCTGGAGTGGCGATCCTGAACCGCCGCATCTGCGCCGGCCAATCCGCCTACGCTATCGGAGCGTACGGCGGCGCAGCCTTGGAGGCGACTTATCCCAACGGCGACCGTGTGGCCTATGTCACGGCTGCCTTCGAGTGCCGCCTCCCGAACAGCCCGCTCAGCTTCGAAGAGGAGGAGCTGATCGAGACCGCCTGGTTCACTGTGGACGAAGTGCAGGGAGTCTCGCGACACGAGTGGATTGACGCCGTGCTCAACGACGCCCTCTGAGGCTCGCTCACCGTGCCGGGCGCGGCTCGCTGAAGATGACGGCCGCATCGCCGATAACCTCGTGGCGTGCGCACGCGATCGAGCGGCCAGAAATCTCGGTACGGAACAGAGTCTCAGACGGCGACGTCATGATCCAACCTGGCATGCCGCTCCGACGAGGTCGGCCGCACGACACGAACGAGTACGGATCGGTCAGCGTTGGTCGCGCAGTAGCGTATTTGCGTGACGGCGCTTCTGGACTATATCGAGGCGTGGGCCTCGAACGATGTCGATCGCATTGCGATGGCGGTGGACTCAGACTGCGTGATCACGGAGTGCTACGGGCCGATCTACCGGGGACGCGACAGAGTGCGCCAGTGGGCCACGACGTGGTTCCGCGCTGGCGGAACCGTGCACAACTGGGCCGTCACCGACCACTTTGTTGCCAGCGGTCGCGAGGCCGCTCAATGGACATTTGAGTGCACCTGGGACGGCCAGCGCACCACTTTCGATGGTGCGACGATTTCTCGCAGCGTCGGCGGCGTCATCGTTGAACTGCGTGAGTACCAGACCTCGGCGCCCCTGTACGAATGGGATGAGGCGTGGCAATAGTCGCCTGCACGCTGGCGCAGAGGTCCGCACTCGACCAGCGAGCCGTGAGCAACGCGGATGCATCCTCAGGCACCCGCGGGCGAAGAAAAACCTGCACGCCCCGTTCTCGTCACTGGCCAGGGCACGCGCCTTGGTGGCCTCGCTATCGGCGACCACTTTGTGTCGGCGTTTCGCGGCTGTAACGGGGTTAGCGGCGGCTGACCTAAGTCAGCTCGCTGAGCCGCCGCTGGAGGAACGCGGCCTCGACCTCGTTCGCGGTGAGCAGAAGCGCCTCGCGGTACGCGTCGGCGGCGGCGTCGGCCTGGCCCAGCCTGCGCAGCAGGTCGGCGCGCGTCGCCGTGAGATAGGGGTATGCGGCGAGCGCGGGCACCTCGGCCAACTCGTCGACCGCAGCGAGCGCGGCGGCCGGCCCCTTAGCGAAGCTCAGCGCGACCGCGCGGTTGAGCGCGACGACGGGCGACGGCCACCGTGCGAACAGCAGGTCATAGAGGGCGAGGATCTGCGGCCAGTCCGTCGCCTCCCAGTTCTCGGCCTCGTCGTGCAGCGCCGCGATCGCGGCCAATAGCCCGTAGCGGCCCACCGGCGGTCGCCGCAGCGCGCCCTCGACGAGCGTCTGGCCCTCAGCAATCTGCGCGCGGTCCCACAGCGCGCGGTCCTGGTCCTCGAGCAGCACGAGCGCGCCGGCGGCATCCGTTCTGGCCGTGCGCCGCGCCTCGCTGAGCAGCAGCAGCGCGAGCAGGCTGGCCGCCTCGCCCTCTGCGGGCAGCAGCGCGTGCAGCATGCGGGCGAGGCCGATGCCGCGCTCGGCCAGCTCGGGGTGGGTGAGCTCGGCGCCCGATGCGGCCGTGTGCCCGCTCGTGTAGACGAGGTGGACGACGTCGAGAACGGATGCCACGCGCTCCGGCAGCTCGCCGGGCGAGGGCACCCGGTACGGAATCCCAGTCGCCGCGATCTTCTTCTTCGCGCGGGTGATGCGGGCCTGCATCGTCGTCTCGCTGACGAGCAGCGCCCGGGCGACCTCGCGTGTCCGAAGCCCGCACACGAAGCGCAGCGTCAGGGCGATGCGCGACTCTGCGGCGAGCGCAGGGTGACAGCAGGTGAACACGAGCCGCAGGCGCTCGTCGGGGAATCCAGCCTCGTCCACGTCGGCACCTGGCAGTTCCTCCACCGGGTCTGGCACGAGCAGCGGCAGCTTCCGAGTCACCGTCTGCGCCCGGCGACGCAGCTCGAGGGCGCGCCGGGTCGCGACCGTCGTGAGCCACGCCCCCGGCTTCGCGGGCACCCCCGAGCGCTCCCAGTGCACGAGCGCCTGCGCATAGGCGTCCTGCACGCAGTCCTCGGCGACGTCGAGGTCGCCCGCAACGCGCGCGGCCGCCGCGAGCACGAAGGTCCACTCGGCCTCGTGTGCCGCGGCGACCGCGCGTGCGGCATCCGTCATCTGCTCACTCGTCGGCGATCGGGCGCAATTCGATGAAGCCGCCGATGGCGGGCACGTGCTTGGCGATTTCGATCGCGGTGACCTCGTCGTCGGCCTCGATCACGTAGTAGCCGCCGAGCGCCTCCTTGGTCTCACCGAACGCACCGTCGGTTACGGCGTATGCGTCGTCGCCAGTCTTCTTGATCAGCTTCGCCGTCGCGTTCGGCTTGAGCTCGGCGCTGCCGCGCAGGTACTGCCCGTATTCCTCGCCGAAGCGGGTGTACTCGGCATACATCGCCTGCAGGGTCTCTTCGTCACTGTCCTGCCAGACGCTTTCCGGGCCAAAGATCAGCGCCATGTACTTCGCCATCTGCTACGCCTCGATCCGCAGGTCGTCGCTGGGCACGCGCTGCGGCCACAGCTCGATCGCGCCGTAGACGCTCGGCACCTGTTTGGCGAGCGCCAGCGCCTGGTCGTAGTCGGGCGCCTCGATCACGTAGTAGCCGCCGAGCACCTCCTTCGTCTCGAGGAATGTGCCGTCGGTGACGGTCACGCCGCCCTCGGCCTGGCGGATGGTCGTCGTTGTGTCGCTCGTCGCCAGCTGCGCGCCGCCGACGATCGCCCCCTTGTTGTTCGCGATGAACGCGACGTGCCGCGCGTGCATGTCAGCCATCACCTCGCGCGGGGTGTCGGCGAAGCGCTTCTCGTCGTCGTAGATCAGCACCAGATACGTACCCATGTTCGTCTCTTCTCTGCTCGTGCCCCGATTGCTTCCCTTTCGGGACTTCACTACACCGATGCGCGGGCGAGCGCGAGATCGACATCCTGCGTCGCGTCGGCATCCCTGAGCCTGAGAAGCGCATCGACTACTTCCCGCACGAGTTCTCCGGCGGTCAGAAGCAGCGCATCGTCATCGCGATGGCGCTCATCCTCAATCCGAACCTGATCATCGCCGACGAGCCCACCACTGCGCTCGACGTGACCGTGCAGGCCGAGATCCTCGAGCTGCTGCGCTGGTGCCGCGACGAGTACGGCTCCTCGATCGTGCTGATCGCCCACAACATGGGCGCCGGCGCCAACGTGAAGGCGGCCCAGCGCATGCTCGGGCACGCTTCGGCAGCGATGACGCTGACACCTACAGCGCTCCACTCGACGACGATCTCGGCGCCGTGGCTACTCAACTTCACGCCGCCGTCGGTCGAAAGGTGGGCAAAGTGTGGGCACGCGCAGAGACGGACGACGAAACGGCGGCCACAGAGCGACCGCCGTTCCCAGTGATTGCAGGGGTGTAGGGCGGGCGGGACTTGAACCCGCGACCCAGGGATTATGAGTCCCCTGCTCTAACCGGCTGAGCTACCGCCCCTCGGCGACGTGGTCCTCGCGGTCCTCCGCCTCCGAATCGAGCCGGGCCGTCGGGTCCACCACCGGCCTCCCACGATACAGACACTCGAACGCCGTCAACGTCCACTCGATGTCGTGGCCCTGAATGAGCCGCAGCGACGCCTTCTTCATGCGGCGGAACTCGTCATCGGGAAGCGTGAGAATGCGCTGGAGCTTCGCGGCGAGATCGCGTGCGTCGTCGGGGCGGAACAGGAATCCGTTCTCGCCGTCATGAACGAGGTGCGGCAGTGCCATCGCGTCGGCCGCGACGACCGGCAGGCCCGACGCCATCGCCTCCATCGTCACGATCGACTGCAGCTCAGCCGTCGACGGCATCGCGAGCACGTCGGCGCGCGAGTACGCCTTCTTGAGGTCCTCGTCGCTGACCAGACCGGAGAGCGTCACGCGATCGGCCACGCCTAGTTGCGCGGCGAGGCGTTCGAGACTGTGTCGCAGCTCGCCGTCGCCGACGATCTCGAGCGACCAGTCGAGGGTCTTCGGCAGCATCGACACGGCGTGCAGGAGCACCTCGATGCGCTTCTCGCTGGTGACGCGGCCGACGAACACGATGCGGTTGCCGCGATGCTCGAAGTCGGGCGTGTAGTCACTCACCCGCACGCCATTGCCGATCGCGTACACGTCACGGATACCCGTGGCCGACTCGAGATAGTCGGCTGCGCGGCGGGTCGGCGTGGTCACGGCATCCGCCTGCTTCAGGATCTGCGTCGCGTCGCGCCATGACCACTTCAGCAGCACCGGTTGCAGCGGCTTGGGGACGGTCGTGTGCTCGATCATGTTCTCGGGCATCGTGTGGTTCGTCGCGATGACGCGGATGCCTCGCTTGCGCGCCGCGATCGAGAGGCCACGACCGACGACGAAGTGCGACTGGAAGTGCACGGCATCGGGCTTGACCTCATCGAGGATCCGGCCGGCGTTGCGCGCCATCGTCCACGGCATCATGAAGCGCAGCCACGGGTGCGGGTACCAGCGCAGACTGAACAGCCGGTGCATGTGCAGACGTGCGCCCTCGTGCCGCTCGTCCCACGAGCCGGTCTTGAAGATCGTGCGCGACGGCGCGATGACGTGCACCGTGTGGCCGCGGGCGACGAGGCCGGCCGCGAGGCGCTCTGCGAAGCGTGCAGCCCCGTTGACGTCAGGCGCGAAGGTGTCGCAGCCCAATACGATCGTCAGCGGCTTGGTGCTCGCGTCGCTCGACTCTGTCACGTTGCGGATTCCTCTTCGCAGGGGTGTCGGTTGATATCAACAGGGGCGGGGTGTATGGCGCACCAGTCTAGGCATGGCATTTTCACAGCGCCTCAGGGGTTGCCCTGAGCCTGCGGATGGTGCCGCGCGAGAAGCAGCACGCCGGCGACGGCGACGATTCCGGTGATCACCCACACGACGGCCGCCCACACCTGCACCTGCACCGCCTCATTGAGGATCGCGATACCGATCGTCACGGCCACGAGCGGATCGATCACAGTCAGGCCCGCGATGACGAGATCGGGCGGCCCTGAGGCGTATGCGTTCTGCACGAAGTACGCGCCGAGGCCCACTGCGGCGAGCAGGGCGACGATGCAGACAGCGGTGAGCAGGTCGAACTCGCTCTGCTCGACTCGCGCGATCACGACCTTGGCGAGCGTTGCGACGAAACCATAGAGGATGCCTGCGCCGACGATGTAGATCAGCGCACGCATCTTGGCGCGGAAGATGAGGAAGAACACGGCCGCGAGCACCAGAGCGCACGCGAGGATGATCAGGATCTCGATCAGCTCACGCTCCGTGACGGGCACTTCGCGCGCCTGGAATGCGGCGACGAGCACGAACGCGCCGACACCGACGACGCACAGCACGATGGCGAGAACCGAAAGCCGGTTGAGCGCCGACTTGGTGACCCGCGCGTTGAGGACCGCGGTCACGACGAGCGCGACCGCCCCCAGCGGCTGCACCACGATGAGGGGGGCGAAGGCGAGGCTCGTCAGTTGCAGCACGATGGCCATTCCGAGCATCAGGGTGCCTGTCACCCAGCTGGGACGCGCGAGCAGCTGCCGGAGCTGGTGCATGCTCAGGCCGCCCTTCGAGGCGTCCGTGTCGCTCGCGCTGTCGACCTTGTTGACCCCGCGGTGCTGCAGCTGCGCGCCGAGCGACAGGAAGATCGCCCCGATGAGCGCGAGGGGAATACCGACGAACTGTCTGGGGTCCAGACTGAGCGGAGAGAGCCCCGGAGCAGTGGCGAGCACCAGAGAAAGGTACCGGACGCCGCGCCGATATCCTGGGCGAATGGCCGTACTCCCGATTCGTATTCAGGGTGAGCCGGTGCTGCACGCGCCCGCTGAGCCCGTCACCGTCTTCGACGATGAGCTGCGACAGCTCGTTGCTGACATGTACGAGACGATGGACGCCGCGCCGGGCGTGGGGCTCGCAGCACCGCAGGTCGGCGTGGGCAAGCGACTCTTCGTCTACGGCTGGACGGACGACGACGACATCGAGCACCGCGGCGTCGCCATCAACCCCGTGCTGTGGATCACGCCGACGCCCACCGGCGAGGCGGACGACGAGGAGGAGATCGAAGGGTGTCTGTCCTTCCCGGGCGAGCGGTTCCCGCTGCGCCGCTCCCCCGAGGCGATTCTGCAGGCGACCGACCTCGACGGCGAGGCCTTCGAGGTGCACGCCGAGGGCTGGCTCGCCCGCATCTTCCAGCACGAGTACGACCATCTCGACGGCATCCTGTACCTCGACCGGCTACCGCGACCGTTCGACCGCGAGTGGGTGAAGATCAGCAAGAAGCGCGGCTGGGGCGTGCCCGAGAAGGCGTGGCAGCCGGGCGTCGACGACCTCGAGGCCTGAGCCCCGGCCGCGGGACCGAATCAGCGCTCAGCCGATTTGGAACGCGCCCTTTTGACCCGTTAAGCTAGATGTCGTTGCCCGGCACGCCGGGCACCATTCCTCGGTAGCTCAATTGGCAGAGCAATCGGCTGTTAACCGATAGGTTCTTGGTTCGAGTCCAAGCCGGGGAGCATCTGCGGTTCACCCGCTACTTCCAACCGAGTGCACGGCCCAGACGTGCGACGTACGAGTGGTTCGGCTCTGCGAACACCGTGTCGATGTCGCCGTAACCGACGATGACGCCGTCGTGCAGGACCGCGATCGTCGCGCCGAGCTGGCGTAGCACCGCCAGGTCGTGCGTCACGATCAGCGCAGCGAAGCTCGGGTCTTCCCGCAGCTTGCCGATCACGCGGACGACGGTGTCCCGCACCGTCACGTCGATGCCTGCGGTCGGCTCGTCGGCGACGAGCACGTTGGGGCCGAGGACGAGCGATCGAGCGATCGCGACACGCTGCCGCTGGCCGTCCGAAAGCTCGTAGGGATATCTGTCGAGCACCGACAGCGGCAGCTCGACCGCGTCGAGCACCGAGAGAGCACGCGACTGCGCCGCATCCGGGTCGAAGCGCTTGTCACGCGCGAAGATCGGCTCGGCGATCAGCTCCGACACCGTCGAGGTGCGATCGAGCCGATCGTTCGCGTCCTGCGGCAGGTAGGCGGTGTGAAACGTGAGCCGGTTGAGCTTCGTCTTGGACAGGGTGCGCAGCGCGATGCCGTTCACGAGAGCCTCGCCGCCGGAGATGCGCACGTCGAAGCCCCCGGGCCCCTTCCGCACCAGCTCCCCCGCGAGGATGCGCGCAAGAGTCGTCTTGCCGCTGCCCGACTCACCGAGCACGCCCAGGATCTCGCCACGGCCGACGGTGAACGAGACGCCCCTCAGTGCGTGCACGCCGACTCGCCCCGAGTTCCGGTATTCGGCCACCAGGTCGTGGACGACGATGGGGCTCTGGTCGGTGTCGGGACTCTCGTTCATCCCGTCGAGCCTACTGAGCTACGACGTCGTGCCGGCGGTCAGCGCCTTGAGCTCGGCGCGCCGCGCGGCCTGCTCGACCGGGTCCGGCACGGGCAGCGATGCGAGCAGACGCTGGGTGTACGGGTCGCGCGGTGAACCGAGAACGGATGCGTTGTCGCCGTGCTCCACGATCTCGCCCGTATGCATCACCGCGATGCGGGTCGCGATGAGGTCGACGACAGCGAGGTCGTGGCTGATGAACAGGCCCGCGAAGCCGAAATCGGCTTGCAGCGCGCTGATCAGCTCGAGCACGCGTGCCTGCACCGAGACATCCAGCGCCGACGTCGGCTCGTCGAAGACGACGAGCTTGGGCCGCAGTGCGAGCGCACGTGCGAGCGAGACGCGCTGGCGCTGGCCACCCGACAACTCGTGAGGGAAGCGGTCGGCGTAGTCCGCAGGCAGCTGGACTGCCGCGAGCAATTCGCCGGCGCGAGTGCGGGCGGCGGATGCCGACGACACCGTGCGATGCACCAGCATCGGCTCGGCGATCGCATCGCCGATCGTGAGCAGAGGGTTGAAGCTCGACGCCGGGTCCTGGAACACGAAGCCGATGTCCTGCCGCAGCGGCCGGAACTCGCGCTCATGAATGCCGACCATCTCGTGCCCGAGCACGTTCAGCGATCCGCCGGTGACCTTCGTGAGACCGGCGATGGCGCGGCCGATCGTCGTCTTGCCGCTGCCCGACTCGCCGACGAGGCCCAGGACCTCACCCTGCGCGATGTCGAAGTCCACGCCGCGCACGGCGCGGAAACCTGCCCGGCCGAGACGCCCGGGGTACGTGATCTCGAGCCCGCGGGCCCGGACCACGGGGGCGCCCTCGGACGCCTCGGGCGACGCATCCGTCGCTCGCTCCGTCGTGACCAGGCCCGAGTGCCCCGCCCCGACTCGCGGAACCGCGGCCAGCAGGGTCTGGGTATAGGCGTGCGACGGATGCTCGAACAGCGCGCGCACCTCGGCCTGCTCGACGATCTCGCCCTGGTACATCACGGCCACGCGGTCGGCGAGGTCGGCGACGACGCCCATGTTGTGGGTGATCAGCACGATCGAGGAGCCGTACTCGTCGCGGCACCAGCGCAGCAGCTCGAGGATCTCGGCCTGCACGGTCACGTCGAGCGCAGTGGTGGGCTCGTCGGCGATGATCAGGTTCGGATTGAGGATGAGCGCCATCGCGATGACGATGCGCTGCTTCTGACCGCCGGAGAACTCGTGCGGGAAGTAGTCGATGCGCTTCTCGGGCTCAGGGATGCCGACGCGACGCAGGATGTCGATCGAACGCTGACGCGCCTCCTTCCTGGTGACCTTGCCGTGGGCGCGCAGGCCCTCGGCGATCTGCCACCAGATGGGGTAGACGGGATTGAGCGCCGTGGACGGCTCCTGGAAGACCATCGCGGCGTCACGGCCGCGGACGGCTCTGAGCCCCGCCTTGTCGAGCCGCGTCACGTCGACGCCCTGCGATGCACTCGCCGAGTCGCGACCGCGCAGTACTACTGCGCCGCCGGTCGTCGCGGTCTCCGGCAGCATGCCGAGGATGGTCTTCGCCGTGACAGACTTGCCCGACCCGGACTCCCCGACGATCGCGAGGATCTCGCGCGGCGCAACCGAAAGTGTGACCCCGCGCACAGCCGGCACCGAACCGGCGTCGGTCGCGAAGCGGACGGTCAGGTCGGTGATGTCGACGACGTCACTCACAGCGCTACCTCCGCAGTCTCGGCTTCGGTGATTTCGGCGGCGGCACCACGGCGGCGCAGCCGGGGATCAGCCAGGTCATTGAGGCTCTCGCCCATCAGCGAGATACCGACCGCGAGCAGCACGATGGCGAGGCCCGGGAAGAGCGCCGTCCACCAGATGCCGCTCGTCACGTCAGAGAGCGCCTTCTGCAGGTCGTAGCCCCATTCCGCCGCGCTCGACGGTTCGATACCGAAGCCGAGGAAGCCGAGGCCCGCAAGCGTCTCGAACGCGTCGGTCGCATTGAGCGTCATGATGAGCGGCAGCGTGCGGATCGAGTTCCGCAGCACGTGGCGGAAGATGATGCGCATGTCGCTCGACCCGATCACGCGCGCGGACTCGACGAACGCCTCGACCTTGATGCGGACGACCTCGGCGCGCACGATGCGGAAGTACTGGGGTATGTAGACGACCGTTATCGAGAATGCCGCTGAGAACACCCCTGACCAGAAGTTCGATGAGCCGCCCGAGATCGCGATTGAGATCACGATGGCGAGAAGCAGCGTCGGGAACGCGTAGATCGCGTCGCAGACGACGACGAGCACGCGGTCGACGGGGCCGCCGAAGTACCCCGAGAACAGCCCGAGCAGGACCCCGATGATGAGCGACAGGATGATCGCGATGACGATCGCGACGAGCGCGGTGCGAGCGCCGTAGATCGTGCGGCTGAATACGTCGTAGCCGCCGACGGTGGTACCCCACAGATGCGCGGCGCTCGGCGGCTGCTGCGATCCGAAATTGCCCTTCGAGCCTTTGAGCTGGCCGTAGCCGTAGGGCGCGATGAGCGGCGCGAAGATCGCGACGAGGACATAGACACCGGTGATGATGACGCCGGTCAGCAGCATGAACCGCTGTACGCCGACGCTCTGGCGCAACTGCGCGACGATCGGGACGCGACTGAGGAACGATCGCTTCATCTCAGTACCTCACTCTCGGGTCGATGAGGGCGGCGATGATGTCGACGATGAAGTTGACCACCGCGACGATGACGGCGAGCAGCGCGACGATGCCCTGCACCGCTACGAAGTCGCGCGCCTCAAGGTAATGGTTGAGCTCGAAACCGAGACCCTTCCACTCGAAGGTCGTCTCAGTGAGCACGGCACCGCCGAGGAGCATCGCGATCTGCAGCCCCATGACGGTGATGATCGGGATCAGCGCGGGCTTGTAGGCGTGGTGGGTGACAAGCCGCGACTCTCGTACGCCGCGCGAGCGCGCCGCGTCGACGTACTGCGTGTTGAACGTGCCGATGACATTGGTTCGCACGAGCCGGAGGAAGACACCGGCGGTCAGCAGTCCGAGGGTGACGCCCGGAAGGACGGCATGTTTCAGCACGTCAGGAACGGCCGCGGGATCGCCCGTGCGGAACGCATCGATCAGGTAGATGCCGGTCGGGTGGGGCAACTCTTGGATCTCGAGCTCTGTCGTCGTATCTGCTCGCCCCGCGACCGGCAACCAATTGAGGCCGATCGAGAAGACGAGCTGGAGCAGCAGCCCGGAGAAGAAGACGGGGGTCGCGTAGAACACGATCGAGAGCACCCGCAGGACCGCGTCGCCCCATCGGTCGCGGATGTAAGCGGCGAGCATGCCGAGCGGAACGCCGACGATGAAGGCGACGATCAGGGCGTAGAACGCGAGCTCGAGGGTCGCGCCGCCGTAGCTCAGCAGAACAGTGGTGACCTTCTGGTGGTCGCTGAACGTCGTGCCGAAGTCGCCGTGCGCGATCTGGCCGAGGTACTGGAAGTACTGCACGATGAGCGGCCGGTCGTAGCCGGCGGCGTGGATTCGCGCCTGGAGCTCTGCTGGCGGCAAACGCCCGCCCTGAGCGGCGGTGATCGGATCGCCGGTCGACCGCATCAGGAAGAAGACGACGGTCACCAGGATGAAGATCGTCGGGAAGATGAGCAGGAAGCGCACGACGAGGTAGCGCACCAGGCCGCCGCCCGAGCGCAGCGCTGCGCCTGCGGGCTGCGCAGGCGCCGGCGCTGTCGGCGACGGAATTGTCTCGGGGGAGGTCGTCATTGCTGATGGTCCTTCATTCCTGAGGTTCCTTCTGGCGGCACTGCAAGGGGGCGGCCGTTCGGCCGCCCCCGCAGTTGTGGTTGTTACTTGTACAGGGTCGCGTAGCGGAACTTGTACGACGCGTCGAGCGTGGTGCCGTGGACGTCGCTGCCGACGACGGCCACCGATGAGCCCTGCAGCAGTGGCAACGTCGACAGGTCCTTCGCGACGTCCTGCTGGACCTGCTCGATCACCTGGGTGCGATCGGCCTTGTTCGTGTCACCGACCTCCTTGGTGAGCAGCCCCTGAACCGTGGGGTTCGAGTAGTGGTTGGCCAGGAAGTTGTTTGCCGAGAAGAACGGCGTCAGGTAGTCGTCAGCGTCCGAGTAGTCGGGGAACCAGCCGAGCTGGTATGCCGGGTACAGGTCGTTGACGCGGTCCTTCGAGTACTGCACGTATTCGGTCTGCTGCAGGCTCACCTTGAACAGGCCGCCGCTTTCGAGCTGGCTCTTGATCAGACCGTACTCATCGCCCGACGACGGACCGTAGTGGTCACCGGTGTACTGGATGTTCAGCGCGATCGGCGTCTTGACGCCTGCTGCGGCGAGGACCGCCTTCGCCTTGGAGAGGCTCGGTCCGCCGTTGCCGTCGCCGTACATCGACTTGAGTGCGGGGGTGGCTCCGGTCAGACCGTCTGGCACGTAGCTGTACAGCGGCGTGTAGGTGCCCTTGTACACCTGCTGCGAGATCGCCTGGCGGTCGACGAGGTCGGCGGCCGCCTGTCGGACGGCGAGCGCCTTGGCCGGGGAGGCGTCGGAGGTCTTCGCGCCGTAGGGCATCGTGTTGAAGTTGAACACGATGTAGCGGATCTCACCGCCGGGGCCGTCGATGACCTGAACCTTCTTGTCGTTCTTGAGGCTCGAGATGTCGGTGGCCGACAGCGACCGGTAGGCGACGTCGATCGCACCCGACTGGATGTCGAGCTTCAGGTTGTCGGAGCTGGCGTAGTACTTCACGTTGATCGTGGGCGTCTTCGCGGGCGCGAGAAGGCCCTTGTAGCCCTTGAACGCCTTGTACTGGATGAGCTGATTCACCTTGTACGACGCGATGTAGTACTGCCCGGCGAACGCCTCGCCCTTGACGATGGTGTTGTCGGGGGTCACCTTGTCGGCGCTGAAGACCTGCTCGTCGACGATGGGGCCGGCCGGGCTGGTCAGCACCTGGGCGAACGTCTGGTCGTTCGGGACCTTGAGGTGGAAGTCGACCGTGGTCGCGTCGGGTGTCGATACCGACGCCAGGTTGCCGAGCAGTGACGCCGGGCCGTTGGGGTCGTTGATCTTGAGCTGACGATCGAAGCTGAACTTCACGTCGGACGAGGTCAGCTTGTCGCCGTTCTCGAACGTGAGGCCCGGCTTGAGCTTCACCTCATAGATGTTGGGGGCCGTGAACCCCGCGCTCTCAGCGATCGAGGGCTTCGGGTCGGGGCTGCCGTACGGCGTGTCGAGCAGGAACGGATAGACCTGCGTCATGACCGCGAAGGAGCCGTTGTCGTACGACCCTGCGGGGTCGAGGGAGGTGATCGTGTCAGTGGTGCCGATCGTGATGGCCTTGGCCGTGGACCCGGAGGAGCCGCTGCCGCCGCCGGAGCAACCGGCGAGAACAAGAGCGGCAGCCGCAACAGCGGCGACGGAGCCGAGCAGGCGAACACGACGAGCCGAGACGGAATTCATGCCTCTGGACTCACTTTCTTGGTGGGGAAATGTGTTCTCACCCTAAAGGCATAACTGTTTCCGGGTTGTTAAGCAGCGTCGCCATGTGAAACACCGCTATTCACCGCGTAGGCGACGCCGTTCCAGCTCCAGGTCCGCCATCGCGCGGCTGATCGAGGCGCGCGTGTCGCTGTCCGACGGGTCGGCGCGCTGCAATCGGCTTTGCAATTCGGCCTTGAGGCCGATCATGTCCTTCTCGATGAGCGCGCCCACGATGGCGCGCGCCCACACCTTCGCGCCCTCCTCCGTGCGCTCGGGCACGGGCGACATCGCGAGCTGATCGACGACGGCGCGGAACTGCTCGGGCAGGTCGTTACGGATGCGTGCAAACCAGTCGGGCGCGCCCACCGCGTCGACATTCGCCGCGATCGCCGTCTTCATCAGCTCGAGGGTCGGGTTCGTGAACCGCGCCTGCATCGCCCGGGCGACCAGCTCGGCGCCGATCGCCTCGGGGAGCTGCAGCACGGCCATGAGCGCCTGCCGCTCGGTCTGCGTCACCGGGTCGCGACCGAGGTCGGCGAGCGTGACAGGACGGATGCCTGCACCCGCGGGAGGGGATGCGTCTGCCCACGGCTCGGGCGGCGGAGCATCCGACTGCGCTCTCGCCCGGCTGGCCGCCTGGCGGACCGCGCCCTGCGCCTCGATCAGCTCGGCTCCCGCCATACGGGCGAGCTCGCGCGTGTAACCCGGACGCAGCGCCGAATCGCGGATGCCCGCGACGATCGGCGCGCCCGCGCGCAGCGCCGCGACCCGCCCCTCGACGGTGTCGAGGTCGAATCGGTTCACCACTTGGCGCAGCATGAACTGGAACATCGGCGTCTTCTCGTCGATCATGCGCCGCACGGCGGCGTCGCCCTGGGCGAGCCGCAGGTCGCACGGGTCGAGCCCTTCAGGGCCGACCGCGACGTACGTCTGCGCGGTGAAGCGGCCCTCTTCGGCGAACGCCCGCGTCGCGGCCTTCTGCCCGGCGGCATCAGGGTCGAACGTGAATACGACCTGGCCCCCGGTGCCGTCGTCGCCGAGAATGCGACGGATCAGCTTGATGTGCTCGGTGCCGAACGCCGTACCGCAGGTCGCGACCGCAGTGGTGATGCCCGCAAGGTGGCACGCCATCACGTCGGTGTAGCCCTCGACGACGACCACCTGCTTGCCACGGCTCACGTCTCGCTTGGCGAGGTCGAGGCCGTAGAGCACCTGCGCCTTGTGGAAGACCGCGGTCTCGGGCGTGTTCAGATATTTCGGGCCATTGTCGTCGTCGAACAGCCTCCGCGCGCCAAAGCCGAGCGTGGTTCCGGTCACGTCGCGGATCGGCCAGACGACCCGGCCCCGGAATCGGTCGTACGCTCCCCCGCGCTCGTTCTGTGACACGAGGCCGGCGGCCGCGAGCTCGTCGGTGCCGAAGCCCTTCGCGCCGAGGTGCTTCGTCAACTCGTCCCAGCTCTTCGGCGCATAGCCGACGCCGAAGCGTGCGGCCGCCGCAGCGTCGAAGCCGCGTTCACCGAGGAACTTGCGGGCGGGTTCCGCGTCTGGGGCCATTAGGCGCGCGATGAAGAACTCTTCCGCCGCCTTGTTGGCGGCAAGGATCCGCGCCCGCGTGCCGCGATCTTCGCTCGCCTGGCCGCCGTCCTCATACGTCAGCGCGTACCCGATGCGCGCGGCGAGGCGCTCGACCGCCTCGGCGAACGGCAGATGGTCCATCTTCTGCAGGAACGTGAACACGTCGCCGGACTCGCTGCAGCCGAAACAGTGGTAAAAGCCGACTTGCGGGCGCACATGGAAGCTCGGCGTGCGCTCGTCATGGAAGGGGCAGAGGCCCTTCAGCGACCCGACGCCGGCGGGTTTGAGTGACACGTATTCGCCGATCACATCGGCGATGTTCGTGCGCGCCTTGACCTCGTCGATGTCGCTGTGACGAATGAGGCCGGGCATGATTCGATCCTAGGTTCCGTGCGGCCGCGTCAGCGGCGCGTCACTGCTGCACGAGGCGCTCGAACCACGAGATCGCCGCCTGATCGGTGAGGCTGGCGACCTGATCGACGACGACGCGCTTGCGTGCCGCGTCGTCGCTGGCCGCGCGCCAGTCCTCGGCGAAGCCGAGGTCCAGGTCAGCGGGGCCGGTGGCGAGCAGCGCGTCAGCAAGGCCCACGAGCAGTTCCCGCTGACGCCGATAGACCGGCTGGCGGTCGTTGTTGCTCATGATGAAGGCGGCGGTGAGGCCTTTCATGACGCCGATTTCCGCGGCCTCGTCGGGCGGCACGACCACCTGGGCGCTGTAGCGGGTCAGGCTGGGTCGCGGGTAGGCGGCGCGCGTCGCCAGCGTCGCGTTCCGCGCGAAGCGCCCGATCAGCTGGCTCGTCAGGTTCTTGAGCCGTGCCTGGTCGAGGCGGGAGCCGTTCCAGGAGTGCAGCCACTGCTCCATGGCGGTGAGGCGCTGGTGAGCGGCCTCGAGCTCGTCTGTCGTGAACTCGTCGCCGACCCAGTCCTTCACCTTCGCCATCAGACCGTCGTGAGCCGCAGGCGAGCCGAGCACGTCGACGTCGATGTACCCGTTCACGATCGCGTCCTCGAAGTCGTGCACCGAGTACGCGATGTCGTCGGACAGATCCATCACCTGCGCTTCGATGCACCGCACTCGGTCGGGCGCGCCCTCGCGCAGCCACTCGAAGACGGCCGTGTCGTCGGCATAGAAGCCGAACTTCTCCCGACCGGATGCGTCGGCGACGGAGCTCTGAATCGGCCAGGGGTACTTGCAGCTCGCGTCGAGGCTCGCGCGCGTGAGGTTGAGACCGTACGGATGCCCGTCGGGCCCGAACACCTTCGGCTCAAGGCGCGTGAGTAGACGGAGCGTCTGCGCGTTCCCCTCGAAGCCGCCGATGTCGGCGCTCCACTCGGAGAGCGCACGCTCGCCGTTGTGACCGAAGGGCGGATGACCGAGATCGTGCGCCAGGCACGCCGTGTCGACCACGTCGGGGTTGAGTCCGAGGTTCGTCGCCAGCTCGCGCCCGATCTGCGCCACCTCGAGCGAGTGCGTGAGGCGATTGCGCGCGAAGTCGAGACCGACAGTGGGGCTCAGGACCTGTGTCTTCGCCGCGAGGCGCCGCAGCGCACTCGAGTGGAAGAGCCGGGCCCGATCGCGTGCGAAGTCGCTACGGCGACCCGAGTGCTGCTCCGGCAGCCAGCGTTCGCGGTCGAACTCGCCGTACGAGCGCAGTTCGCCGGAGCGCGGCTCAACCGCCACTGTTGTGGACCTCGTTCGCCGACATGTCGGCACGCATCGCACCGTCGACATCGCGCGAGTCGAGCCAGTGCTCGGGCAGCGACGGAACTCGCGGGCTCCCCTGGCGCCCTCGGGCGCCCTCGGCGCCCTCACCCGGATACGGTGCCGCCCAGTCGAGCGTGGCGAGCAGTTCGTCGATCTCGGCGAGGCTCGACGAGGTGGCCAGCCTGGCCCGCAGCTCGCCGCCGACCGGGTAGCCCTTGAAGTACCAGGCGACGTGCTTGCGGATGTCTCGGCAGCCGCGCCCCTCGTCCTCGAAGAACTCCACGAGCAGCTCGGCGTGCCGGCGGAACGCGGCGGCGACGGTGCCGAGCCCGGGGTGGAAGCCGGCGCCCTCATGCCACTGCCCGCGCATGGCCGCAGCGAGATCGCCGAACAGCCACGGGCGCCCGAGGCATCCGCGCCCGACAACCACCCCGTCAGCGCCCGTCTCGCGCATCATCCGCAGGGCGTCGTCGGCGGACCACACGTCGCCGTTGCCAAGGACGGGAATGTCGAGCGCTTCCTTGAGATTCGCGATCGCCTGCCAGTCCGCGTGCCCGGAGTACATGTCGGCCGCAGTGCGTCCGTGCAGGGCGACGTACGAGACGCCGGCGTCTTGCGCGGCACGCCCGGCGTCGAGGTAGGTGAGGTGGTCATCATCGATGCCTTTACGCATCTTCACGGTGAGCGGCAGGTGCTCGGCCGCCGCCTTGGCGCTGGCGACGATCTCGCGGAACAGGCCGAGCTTCCACGGGAGCGCGCTGCCGCCGCCCTTGCGGGTCACCTTGGGCACGGGGCAGCCGAAGTTCAGGTCGATGTGGTCGGCGAGGCCCTCGGCCACGATGATGCGGACGGCATCGCCGACGGTCACCGGGTCAGTCGTGTAGAGCTGCACCGAGCGGAACGTCTCGGACGGGTGGTGCCCGATCAGGCGCATGGTCTCAGCGTTGCGCTCGACCAGCGCGCGGCTCGTGATCATCTCGCTCACGTAGAGCCCCGCACCGAACTCTCGGCACAGCCGGCGAAATGCCGTGTTCGTGATGCCGGCCATCGGCGCCAGCACGACGGGCACGTCGATCTGGTGATCGCCGAGACGCAGGGGCGCGGCGTTTAGGGTGGCGGTAGACATCTCTCCAAGTTTCTCAGATGGATGCTGAAAGGGCGTGCGGCGACGTGGATGACCGATTTCCGGGGCTCGCCGGTACCGAGCGTGTGGCAGCGGATGCCTCAGCCCGTGGCCTCGACGTACGCATCGTCACCAGACCTGCGGCCGGCTCGCTGGCCGAGGCCGCCGCTCTGCTCGGGCTCGAGCCGGCGGGCATCGTGAAGACTCTGGTCGTCAAGCGTCACGATGGTGACTTCCTTTTCGCCCTGGTGCCCGGTGGCCGAAAGATCTCCTGGCCGAAGCTGCGCGCACTCGTCGGCGTGAACAAGCTGCAGCTGCCTGCGCCAGAGGTCGCTCTCGGAGCGACCGGCTATGAGCGCGGCACTATCACTCCGCTCGGCTCAGCACGCGAGTGGCCCGTCTACGCCGACGAGACGATCGTCGGCCGCGAGATCGCGCTCGGGGCCGGCGAGCACGGCTACTCGGCGTTCGTCTCCGCCGACGCGCTCGTCTCGGCGTTCGGCGCGACGGTGGCCGACATCACTGACCCGGAATAGACGGAAGAAGCGGCCGGCAGCTCGCACACGCCGTCGACGCATGCCGCCGCCTGCGCGTCGCCGAGGGGAACGAGCTTCACGCGTCGACCGCCTCAGGAACTGAACCGCGCTCGCGCCAGACCTGCTCGAGCACCTGGGCGAAGGTCTGCGCCTCTTGCGCACCCGACACCCCGTATTTGCCATCGATCACGAAGAACGGCACGCCGTTGATGCCGTACTCGACGGCGGTCTGCTGATCTTCACGGACGGCAGCGAGGAACTCGTGGGTCTCGAGCGCCGTGGTCAAGGCATCCGAATCGAGCCCGATCTCAGCGCCGAGCGCCGCAAGCTCGGCGACGTCGCCCACGTACCGGCCTTCGAGGAAATACGCCGAGAGCAGCCGCTCCGTCATCTCGAGCTGCTTGCCCTGCGACTTCGCGAAATGCACGGCCTCATGCGCCAGCACCGTGTTCGTGTGCTTCAGGTGGTCGTAGTCGTAGTTCAGGCCGACGGATGCCGCGATACCGGTCACGCGGTCGAGCAGCTGCTGCGCCTGCTCGGCCGGAATTCCCTTGTGGGTTGCGAGGAAGTCCGCCTCGTTGCCCTCGAAGTCGACGGGCGTGTCAGGGCTCAGCTCGAACGAGTGATACTCGATCTCGACGCCGCGCTGCTCGCCCGCGCCGGCGAACAGGCCACTGCCCGCCTCGAACTTACGCTTCCCGATGTAGCACCACGGGCACGCGATATCGGACCAGATGTCGACTTTGATCGGCTGGGCTGAGTCAGTCACGTCAATGTCAACGACCGCTCGCTCGCGCTATTCCCACGGCGGCCCGCGAGCAGGCGGGCCAGTTGGCGGCGAGTGGCTATTTGGTGGCCAGGCGCCGCTCGGTTAGCTTTCGGCCATGACTTCTGCAGCCACTGCGAGCGATCGGCTCGTGGCCCACTTCGCCGGCAAGCTCGAGTTCGAGACCGACTCCTCCGACGTCCACGCCGACCAGGAGAACGGGGTGCGATTCGTGCTCGTCGACTCGCGTGGCGACAGTGCATGGCAGCAGGGCCGCATCGTCGGCGCGCTTCACCTTCCGACGGCGGAGATCGCCGTTCGAGCGCCGCACGAGATTCCGCTCGAGACGCCCGTCGTGACCTATTGCTGGGGGCCGGGGTGCAACGGCTCGACCCGCGCCGCGTTGGAGTTCGCCAAGCTCGGCTACCGGGTCAAGGAAATGATCGGCGGCTTCGAGTACTGGGCCCGCGAGGGCTACCCGGTCGAAGACGACCACGGGCGCATCAAGCGCGCGAAGGACCCGTTGACGGCTCCGCTCGACTCGATCACCTGCGACTGCTGACTACCCGCGGGCGGCGAGCGAGAACGTGAGCGGCACCCGCTCCCGGCCTTCGGGCAGCATCCAGTTGCCGTCGAAGGGGCTGCCTGCTTCCGCTTCGACCATCTGCGCGAGGCCCTTCCACGGCAGCGTGTTCTGTTCGCCGAACGCCTCGATCATGAGCCCTTCGGCGAGCAGCACGCCGATGATCTCCGAAAGCGGATGCGTCCACTCGTAGTTCGTCGAGTTCGCGAGCTTCGCGGTACCCGCGTAGCTCAGCTCGCTGTCGAAGCGCAGCGGCGACTCGACGGCGAAGTACGGGTAGCGCACGACCAGCGCCTCATCGTCGCGCTCGTCGTCGAGCGCGTACAGCATCGGGTGCGTGTCGCGCACGTAGAAGACACCGCCGGGCTTCAGCAGCGTGCGGATGCTTCGCGCCCACGCAGCGAGATCCGGGAGCCAGCACAGCGCGCCGATGCTCGTGTAGACGACGTCGAAGGTGTCGCGGACTGCGATGGATGCCTCGTCGACGGTCGACTCGACGAAACGCGCCTCGAGCCCCGCGCGCTCGGCGAGCGTGCGTGCGGCGCCGATCGCCTCCGCCGAGAAGTCGACACCGGTGACGTGCGCGCCGAGCCGCGCGAAGCTCAGCGTGTCCGTGCCGATGTGGCACTGGAGGTGGGCGAGCGAGAGCCCGGCGACCGAACCGCCGGGCAGATGCGGCGACATGAGCCGCAGGTCGTCGCGCACGACGGTCGAGATGCGCGAGCCGTCAGCCACGAAACCCTCGGTGTCGTAGCCGGTCAGATGGCCTTCGACGCGCTCGTCCCAGTTGGCGCGGTTCGCCGCAAGGTAGCTGGTTTCCGTCATCCGTCGCTCTTCTCCGATCTCGGCACGACCTTGTAGGTGGGGATGGCTCCCGTCGCGGTCGTGTACTCGCGCGGCGCCCTCTGGCGTCGTCGCAGCAGCCCGAAGCCGACCGAGACGCGGTTCAGGGTGAGGGTGCGCTGCTCGGGCAGGCTCCACCCGAACGCGACGGCGATGAGCCGCACGGCGAAGGTGACGGCCGTCGAGATCGCCGCGCACCAGAAGACGGAGACGTGGGCGTCGTGGAGCCCCACCTGCGCGAGCGTTCCGGCGGCGGCCGCAACGGCATAGAGCGAGCCGACGTGCATGACGGCGATCGGCATGTTGAGCAGGATGTCTCGCAGCATTCCCCCGCCCACCGCCGCGAGCATGCCGACGAAGGCGGCCGGGATCTCGGGCAGGCCGAGGGCGATGGCCTTCGTCGTGCCGATGGCGCCGAACAGGCCGAGGGTCAGTGCGTCGAGCGCCGTGATGACCGGGTCGATACGGGTGAACAGGGCCGCGAGCAGCATGCCGACGAGGGCGGCGGCGATCGCCACCGGGATGTACCAGTTGTTGGACAGGGCGACGAGGGGCTGCCCGAGGGACACGTCGCGCAGGAATCCGCCGCCGAGGCCCGTCGCCACGCCGATGAAGGCGACGCCGAACAGGTCGATCCGCCGCTCCCGGAATCCGCTCGCGTATGCCGCGCCCTGCACGCTGCCCACCGCGACCGCCGCGAACTCTGCCCAGTGCGGAATCGAGAATGTCGCGCCGTTCACGAGGTCTCATCCTGGCACGGTGGGCCGCGCGCGCCTGAATGCGCACGCTGGGATAATCGCCGTGTGCCTGTATATCGTGACGAGGCGGTGATCCTCCGCACCCACAAGCTGGGCGAAGCCGACCGTATCGTGACGATGCTGTCGCGGCGACACGGGAAGATCCGTGCGGTCGCAAAGGGGGTGCGGCGCACCGCGTCCAAGTTCGGTGCGCGGCTCGAGCCGTTCATGGTCGCCGACGTACAGCTGTACGAGGGGCGCAGCCTCGACGTGATCCAGCAGGCCGAGACGCTCGGCGCCTACGGGGCCGAGATCGCGGGCGACTACGCGAGCTACACCGCCGCGAGCGCAATGGTCGAGACCGCCGACCGACTCACCGACGCTGAGGGTTCGCTGCAGCAGTACCTGTTGCTCGTCGGCGCTCTGAGATCGCTGAGCCGCTCAGAGCACACGCCGGGGCTCACGCTCGACTCGTACCTGCTGCGATCGCTCTCCGTCGCCGGCTGGGCGCCCTCGTTCGGCGCCTGCGCACGCTGCGGGAAACCCGGGCCCCACGACCGTGTGGTGCCGCAGCTCGGCGGCGTTGTGTGCAGTGACTGCGCGCCCCCCGGAACGGCGCACCTCGACGGTGCGACGCTCGGTCTGCTCGGGGCGCTGCTCGCGGGCGATTGGCCGGCCGCCGAGGCATCCGCCGTGGACACTCGCGCCCGCGCGAGCGGTATCGTCGCCGCCTACCTGCAGTGGCATCTGGAGCGCGGTCTGCGCTCGCTCAGCCACGTGTCCCGAGAGGTCCCTCCCCCGCTGTGAGCCCGAAGCCGTTCACCCACAAGGACGCCGTCGCGTACCGCCCCGTCGACTGGACCGGTCTCTACCCGCCCCGGCTGCCGCCCGCGGCGGTGCCCGACCATGTGGCTGTCGTCATGGACGGCAACGGCCGGTGGGCGAACCGGCGCGGGCTGCCGCGCATCGAGGGGCACCGCGCGGGCGAGGCCGTGCTGCTCGATGTGGTTGCGGGTGCTCTGCAGATCGGTGTCAAGCATTTGAGCGTCTATGCGTTCTCGACCGAGAACTGGGTGCGCTCGCCCGACGAGGTGCGCTTCCTGATGGGCTTCAACCGTGACGTGCTGCACCGCCGCCGCGACCAGCTCAATGAGTGGGGCGTGCGGGTGCGCTGGGCGGGCCGCAAGCCGCGGCTGTGGGGCTCCGTGATCAAAGAGCTGCAGTTCGCGGAAGAGCTCACCAAGGACAACACCGCGATGACGCTCACGATGTGCGTGAACTACGGCGGTCGCACCGAGATCGCCGACGCCGTGCGCGGCATCGCCGACGACGTCGCCGCCGGGCGCCTGCGCCCGAGCGCCGTGAACGAGAAGCTCATTCAGCGGCGCCTGTACCTGCCTGATCTGCCCGACGTCGACCTCTTCGTCCGATCGAGTGGCGAGCAGCGCACCTCGAACTTTCTGCTGTGGCAGTCGGCGTACGCCGAGATGGTGTTCCTCGATACGCTCTGGCCCGACTTCTCGCGCACCGAGCTGTGGCGCGCGATCGAGATCTATGCGAGCCGCAGCCGGCGGTTCGGCGGGGCCGTCGACACCCCGCACGCGACGACTGAGGCGGATGCGTCGAGCGCATGATCGTCCGCTTCGAGGAGTACGACCACACGACGCTCGAGACGGTGCGGTGCGAACCGCGCGGCGCCGACCAGCGCGGAGCGTGGTTCAGCATCGATGAAGCATCCGTGCTGTTCGTGCCCTGGAACGCCGACTGGTGCGTGCGCTTCTACGAGGGCGACGCCGACGGTCTCGAAGCCTTCGCCCAGGTCGTGAAGCCGGTGCACATCTCGAGCGAGGTGGTCGAGCTCATCGTGCTCGATCTCGGCGTCGAGGTCACCGAGGGCGTCGTGCGCCTCACCGGCGAGGAGGACTTCGAGTGGAACCAGCTCGCGCAGGACTACCCGGAGGAGCTGGTCGTGCGCGCACGCCGTGCGGCGAACGAGGCGCTCGAACGGGTCATGATGGCCACGTACCCGTTCGACCGGACGGCCGCAGAGATCGTCGCCGACGTATGTAACGAACGCGACACACGTAGCGAATAGGCTGATCACGTGGAGATCAGGGTGCGAACGGATGCCGACTTGCCGGCGCTCCTGCTCGCGCTCGCGGCCACTCACGAGGTCGACAAGTACCCGGTGCTGCCCACCCACGTGACGAGCGAATGGCTGCTCGAGGGCGACGACGGCATGGCCTGGGTCGCCGAGCACGAGGGCGAGGTCGTGGGCCACATCGCCGTCGCCGAGGCCGAGGAAGACCCGAACGCGCTCAGCGTGCACCGCCTCTTCGTGCGCCCCGGTGCCCGCGGTCACGGCGTGGCGAGCACGCTCCTCACCACCGTCGAGACGTACTCGAAGATCCTCGCGCAAGATCTGTTCCTCGAGGTCGTGAGCCACAACAGCGAGGCGATGCGTCTGTACGAGTCACGCGGGTGGCATCGGGTGAGCGGCTACGTCGCCACGTGGACCGCCCCCGATGGCACCCACCCCGAGATCAATCTGTACGCCTCACCCCACAATGACGCCGCGCACGTGCTGCACGTGGGCCGCGGCAAGCCGACGGAGTGACCTCGGGCCCGTCTGCTATGCGGTGACGAGTTCGGACTCGTTCTCCGACTCGGTCGCGCGGATTGCGCGGTTGACCGCCGAGACGATGGCCTTGAGGCTCGCGATCGACGTGTTCGCGTCGACGCCGACGCCCCACAGGCGCGTGCCGTTCACGTCGAGGTCGACGTACGACGCGGCCTTCGCGTCACCGCTCGCGCTCATGGTGTGCTCGACGTAGTCGTAGAGCGAGACGCGGATGCCGCGCTGCTCCAGCACCTTGATGAACGCGTCGATCGGCCCATTGCCCTCGCCGCTCGCGATCTCCGCCTCGTCGCCGTCGCGGAGACGCGCGGTGAAGAAGCACTCCCCCGTGGCCTCGCTGTCGATCTTGGTGCCGAGCAACTCGAAGCGACCCCACTTGGCCTCATCGGCTTCAGCGGGCAGGTACTCGTCCTGGAAAACGGCCCAGAGCTCGTCGCTCGTGACCTCACCGCCCTCGGAGTCCGTCTTCGCCTGCACGACAGCGCTGAACTCGATCTGCAGCTTGCGCGGCAGGTCGAGCGCGTGGTCGGTCTTGAGCAGGTAGGCGACGCCGCCCTTGCCGGACTGCGAGTTGACCCGGATGACCGCCTCGTAGGTACGCCCCAGGTCGCGCGGGTCGACGGGCAGGTAGGGCACCGCCCATTCGAGCTGGTCGATCTCGATGCCGGCTGCCGACGCATCCGCCGCCATGCGCTCGAAGCCCTTCTTGATCGCATCCTGATGCGACCCCGAGAAGGCCGTGAAGACCAGATCGCCGCCCCACGGCACGCGCTCGCCGACCGGCAGCTGATTGCAGAACTCGACGGTGCGCTTGATGTCGTCGATGTCGCTGAAGTCGATCTGCGGGTCGATGCCCTGCGTGAACAGGTTGACGCCGAGCGTGACCAGGTCGACGTTGCCCGTGCGCTCGCCGTTGCCGAACAGGCAGCCCTCGATGCGATCTGCGCCGGCCAGGTAGCCCAGCTCGGCGGCGGCCACCGCGGTGCCGCGGTCGTTGTGGGGGTGGAGCGAGAGGATCACGTTCTCGCGGTGGTTCAGGTGGCGGGACATCCACTCGATCGAGTCGGCGTAGACGTTCGGCGTCGCCATCTCGACCGTGGCCGGCAGGTTCAGGATCACCTTGCGCTCGGGCGTGGGCTCGAACACCTCGAGCACCTCGTTGCAGATGCGCGCCGCCACCTCGAGCTCGGTGCCCGTGTAGCTCTCGGGCGAGTACTCGTAGTAGACGGCCGTCTCGGGAATCGTCTTCTCGAACTTCCGGCAGAGCCGGGCGCCCTCGAGTGCGATGTCGATGACACCCTGTACGTCGGTGCGGAACACGACGTCGCGCTGCAGGATGCTCGTCGAGTTGTACAGGTGCACGATGGCCTGCTTCGCACCCCTGATCGCCGCGTAGGTGCGTTCGATCAGGTGCTCGCGGCTCTGCGTCAGCACCTGGATCGTGACGTCGTCGGGGATCGCGCCTTCGTCGATCAGGCTGCGCACGAAGTCGAAGTCGGTCTGGCTCGCGCTCGGGAAGCCGACCTCGATCTCCTTGTAGCCGAGCTTCACGAGCAGATCGAACATGATGCGCTTGCGCTCGGGGCTCATCGGGTCGATGAGCGCCTGGTTGCCGTCGCGCAGATCGACGGCGCACCAGCGCGGTGCCTCGGTGATGCGCTTCGTGGGCCAGGTACGGTCGGGCAGGTCGACGGCGATCTGCTCGTGGAACGGCCGGTACCGATGGATCGGCATGGTGCTGGGCTGCTGGTTGTTCTTCATCGCTTCAACTCTTTCGCTTGCGCTGTCGTCTGAGACGCACTGGGTCTGAAAGAAGCCGACAGGAAACCCCGCGACGAGTCTGGCCTCTAGATCGAGGACTCGGCGCGGCAGCTAAGGAGGAGCTGGCGGAACATTGCTGTCAGATTACCACTAAGGCGCGTCAGGCCTAAAAGCCCAAGCGGCCGAGCTGCTTGGGGTCCTGCTGCCAGTCCTTCGCCACTTTGACGTGGATCGAGAGGAACACCTTCCGCCCGAGCAGCCCCTCGATCTGTGCGCGGGCGGTCTGACCGATCTCCTTGAGGCGCGTGCCGGCCCGGCCGATGACGATCGCTTTCTGGCTGTCGCGCTCGACGAACAGGTTCGCGTAGATCTCGACGATGTCCTTGTCGTCGCGCTCGATCATGTCGTCGATCGTCACAGCGAGGGAATGCGGCAGCTCTTCGCGTGCACCCTCGAGAACGGCCTCTCGCACGAACTCGGCGATGCGGTCGACGGTCTCCTCGTCGGTGAGCTGGTCCTGTGGATACAGCGGCGGCGAGTCGGGCAGCAGGCCGACGAGCTCACCGAGGAGGTCGTCGAGCTGGCGGCCGGTGGTCGCCGAGATCGGCACGATGGCGTCCCAGTCGCGCAGGCGGCTGATGGCGAGGAGCTGTTCTGCGACAGCCGCCTTGCCTGCGACATCCGTCTTCGTCACGATCGCGACCTTCTTCGCGCGCGGGGCGCCGTCGAGCCGCTCGTTGATGAAGCGGTCGCCCGGCCCGATCTTCTCGTCGGCGGGCACGCACATGCCGATCACGTCGACGGAGCCGAGCGTCTCTTCGACGAGCGCGTTGAGCCGCTCGCCGAGCAGCGTGCGCGGGCGGTGCACACCCGGCGTGTCGACGACGATGAGCTGCGCGTCAGGGCGGTTCACGATGCCGCGGATGGCGCGCCGCGTCGTCTGCGGCTTCGACGACGTGATCGCGACCTTCTCGCCGACGAGCGCGTTGGTCAGCGTCGACTTTCCCACGTTGGGCCGGCCGACGAAGCTGACGAAGCCGGCCTTGAACGGCGTAGCGGATGTCTCACTCAACGGTGCCCCTGTTCATCACGGTCTATGGTGGCACGCCTCACGAGCACGGTCGCGAGCCTGCTGCCCCGGCGCCCCTCGTTACGCTCGGCCGTCAACTCGAGTCCGGCCACCCCGACCTCATCGCCCGGCTCGGGCAGCTTGCCGAGCGCCTTCGACAGCAGGCCTCCGACGGAGTCGACATCCTCGACGTCGTCCTCATCGAACTCGATGTCGAACAGCTCGCCGAGCTCATCGATCGACAGCCGCGCGCTGACCCGATAGCTGCCGCTTCCCGGCGCGATCGACGCGTCGCCGAGCGCCTCGACGAGCGGCGCGGTCTTGTCGTACTCGTCGTCGATCTCGCCGACGAGTTCTTCGATCAGGTCCTCCATGGTGACAAGCCCGGCGATGCCTCCGTACTCGTCGACGACGAGCGCGAGGTGATTCTTCTCGAGCTGCATCTGCCGCAGCAGGGCGTCGGCGGGCTTCGACTCCGGTACGAAGACGGCAGGGCGCTGCAGGGTCGCCACGGCCTGCGCGTCCGCATTGCCCGGCCGCTCGTAGACGAGGCGCGACACGTCACGCAGGTACAGCACGCCGGTGACGTCGTCCGGACCGTCACCGACCACCGGCACGCGTGAGACACCGCGTCCGAGGAACAGGCTCATCGCCGCTGCCACAGTCGCGCTCGCATCGACGGTCACCATGTCGGTGCGGGGCACCATCACCTCGCGCACGATCCGATCGCCGAACTCGAAGACCGAATGGATCAGCTCGGCATCGGCCTGCTCGAGCACCGAGTGCTCGGTGGCATCGTCGATCAGGCTGAGCAACTGCTCCTCGCTTCCGACGGTCGAGCGGGCGCGCATCGGGGTGACGCGGTCGCCGAGCGCGACGAGCAGCCCGGCGACGGGTCCGAGGATCACGCGCAGGACCCGGATGATCGGCCCGGCGAACGCCAGCATCCGCTCGGGATGCGCGCGAGCCACGCTGCGCGGGCTCGTGCCGACGAGCACGAAGCTCGCCGCCGTCATGATCAGGGCGCTCAGCACGAGCGCGAGCCACCACGAGTCGAGCACCTTGACGAACGCGAGGGTGACGAGCACCCCGGCCGTCGTCTCGGCGACCACGCGCACGAATCCGATCGCGTTCTGATCGTGGATGTCGCCGCCCTCGACGCCGAGCGCGGATTCGAGGGCCGCCATGAAGCCGCCGAGCGCGACGAGCAGGAACGCGACGACGAAGAGCAGCGCGACGATCACGCGGCGGCTACCGGCGTCGTTCGGCCAGAGTGAACCCGACGAGCACGTCGCGCTGGATGCCGAACATCTCGCGCTCTTCGGCAGCGCTCGCGTGGTCGAACCCGAGCAGGTGCAGAATTCCGTGCGTCGTCAGCAGCTGCAGTTCCTCCACAAGAGAGTGCCCGGCCGACTCGGCCTGTGCCTGCGCGACCTGAGGGCACAGCACCACATCGCCGAGCAGGCCCGCAGGCGTGGGCTGCTCTTCCGTGCCGGGGCGCAGCTCGTCCATCGGGAAGCTCAGCACGTCGGTCGGGCCGGGCTCGTCCATCCACTGCACGTGCAGCTGTTCCATCGCGGCCTCGTCGATGAGTACGATGGCGAGCTCCGCTTCGGGGCTCACGTGCATCACGCCGAGCGCATACGCGGCCAGGCGCTGCAGGCGCGACTCGTCGACCGAGATCGCCGATTCGTTGTTTACCTCAATGCTCATTCGACTGGTGCCTTACTGCGTTCGGGCCAATGGGATTCGATGACGACCGTGCGCGTCGCGTCGCTCGGACACCGTTACTGGCGAGGCCTTCTCGGGCGCAAGGCCGGGTCGGCGGCGCGGCGTTCCGCCCGGTTGGCGAACTCGCGGGCCTGCTCGCGCTCATAGTGCTTCGCCTGCTGCTTCTGGTCGTACTCGGTGTACGCGTCGATGATGCGCCCGACGAGACTGTGCCTCACGACGTCGTCGCTGGTCAGGGTGGAGAAGTGGATGTCGTCGACGTTGTTCAGCACGCGAGAGACGAGGCGCAGCCCGGACGAGCCGGCGGGCAGGTCGATCTGCGTGACGTCGCCGGTGATCACCATGCGCGAGCCGAAGCCGAGACGCGTCAGGAACATCTTCATCTGCTCGGGGGTCGTGTTCTGCGCCTCGTCGAGGACGACGAACGAACTGTTCAGCGTGCGGCCGCGCATGTACGCGAGCGGGGCGACCTCGATGGTGCCGGCCGCGAGCAGCTTCGGCACGAGCTCGGGGTCCATCATCTCGTTCAGCGCGTCGTAGAGCGGCCGCAGGTACGGGTCGATCTTGTCGGTGAGGGTGCCGGGCAGATAGCCGAGCCGCTCCCCCGCCTCGATGGCGGGCCGCGACAGGATGATCCGGTCGACCTCCTTGCGCTGCAGCGCCTGAACGGCCTTCGCCATCGCGAGATACGTCTTGCCGGTGCCGGCGGGCCCGATGCCGAACACGATGGTGTTCTGGTCGATCGCGTGCACGTACTCGGCCTGCCCCGGCGTCATCGGGCGGATCGTCTTTCCCCGCACCTGCAGGATCGCCTCACCGAGCACCGCCGCCGGGCTGAGCCCCGAGTCGACCATCTGCCGGCCGCGGCTCACCTCGGTCGCACTCAGGTCGTGGCCGTTGCGGACCAGGGCGAGCAGCTCCTCGACGAGGGTGCGCGCGCTCGCGACCTGCTCTGCGTCGCCGACGAGGGAGATCTCGTTTCCGCGCACGTGCACCTGCACGCCGGGGTACTGCTTCTCGAGCGTGGTCAGCAGCCGGTCCTGCGGCCCGAGCAGTCGGACCATGGCGACGCCGTCGACCTCGAGGCGAGCCTCGGCGGGTGTGGCGGGAGTGTCGGCGTTAGGCAAAGGATCCTTCCGTGAGGCCACCAGCGAGCACGTGGGCGTGCACGTGGAAGATGGTCTGGCCGGCGCGTTCGCCGGTGTTGAAGATGAGTCGGTAATGACCGTCGGCGTGCTCGTCGGCGAGCTTCTGCGCCGTCGCGACGACCTCGGCCAGCAGCACGGGGTCGCCCGCGGCGAGCTCCGCGACGTTCGCGTATTCCTCGGTCTTCGGCACGATGAGCAGGTGCAGTGGCGCCTTCGGAGCGATGTCGCGGAACGCGATCACCCGGTCGGTCTCGTAGACGATGTCGGCCGGAATCTCGCGCGCGACGATGCGTGAGAACACGGACGGTTCGCGGTCGGTCATAGCTCCAGTCTACGGAGCGGGACCGACGACGCGGGGGGCCTCACCACCGGCCGAGGGCCGCGTTCAGCACGGAGAGTGCGGCGGGTCCGGCTGTCGACGTGCGCAGCACGTGCGCCCCGAGCCGCACGAGCTCTGCGCCGGCCGCGCGGAACGCGTCGAGCTCCGCCGGAGCGATCCCGCCCTCAGGCCCCACGACGAGCAGCAGGTCGCGGCCATCCGGCCGAATGTCGGTGATCGGATGCTGCGCCGACGGCTCGAGCACGAGCATCCGCTCGCCTGCGGCCGCCGCGATCAGCGCCTTCGTCGATGCCGCATCGGCCACACCGGGAAGCCACGCCCGCATCGACTGCTTCGTGGCCTCACGCACGATCGCCCCCCAGCGTTCGCGTCCCTTCTCGAGCTTCGGGCCGGACCAGCGCGACACCGACCGCTCGGCCTGCCACGGCACGACGCCGTCGATGCCGAGCTCTGTCGCCGCCTGGATCGCGAGCTCGTCGCGGTCACCCTTCGCGAGGGCCTGGGCCAGACGGATGCGCGGCGCCGGGGCATCCGTCACCCGAACGCTCTCGACGCGCACCGCGACGGCGGCCGGGGCCACGCTCTCGGTGACGGCCTCGACGACCCGCCCACGGCCGTCGCCCACGAGCATGCGCTCGCCGACGCGGGTGCGCGCAACCGTCGCGATGTGCTTCGCCTCGGCGCCGGTGACGGTCAGGAGACCGCCGGGTTCCGTGGGGAGCTCATCGACGAGATAGAAGTTCGCCATCGCTGACCGGCGCGCTAGAGGTTCAGGAAGCGGTCGCGCAGCTTGGCAAAGAGTCCCTGCTGGAACTGCGAGAGACGCGGCTTCTCAGCCTTGTGCTGCTTGGCGAACCTCTCGATCAGCTCGCGTTCGCCCCGTCCGAGCTTCGTGGGCGTCACCACCTGAATGCCGATGCGCAGATCGCCGCGGCCGCTGCCTCGCAGGCGCGTGATGCCGCGGCTCTTCACCGTGACGATCTCGGCGCTCTGCGTGCCCGCCCGCACCTCAACGTCGACCGGCCCGTCGAGGGCCGAGAAATTCGCGTGCGTGCCGAGGATCGCGTCGGTCATCGAGACCTCGAGCGTGGCGAGCAGATCGTCGCCGTCACGGCTGAAGACGTCGTCGTGCCTGACCTTGATCTCGAGGTACAGGTCGCCGTTGGGGCCCGCGGCCGGCCCGACCTCGCCCTGCCCGGGCAGCTGCAGGCGCAGCCCGGTGTCGACACCCGCAGGGATGTCGACCGGGATCGTCTTGCGCGCACGCACCCTGCCCTGCCCCTGGCAGGTCGTGCACGGGGTCGCGATGACAGTGCCGTAGCCGCGGCACGTGCCGCAGGGGCTCGACGTCATCACATTGCCGAGCAGTGACCGCACCGAGCGCTGGATCGAGCCGGTGCCGTGGCAGATGTCGCACGTCACCTCATGGGTGCCCGGCTCGCAGCATGAGCCGTTGCAGCGCCCGCACACGACGGCCGTGTCGACTTCGAGATCGCGGTGGGCGCCGAACACGACGTCCGCGAGGTCGATCTCGACCCGCAGCAGCGCGTCCTGGCCGCGTTCGCGACGCGACTTCGGCCCGCGCGAGCCGGTGGAGCCCCCGAAGAACGTCGAGAAGATGTCCTCGAAGCCGCTGAAGCCCTGCGCGCTTCCGAACGGCGAGCCGCCGGGTCCGGCCTGCGGCCCCAGGTTGTACTGCTCGCGCTGTTTCGGGTCGGACAGCACGTCATAGGCGTGCGTGACGAGTTTGAACCGCTCCGCGGCGTCGGCGCTCGGGTTGACGTCGGGGTGGAGTTCGCGCGCCAGCCGGCGGTACGCCTTCTTGATCTCGTCGGGGGTGGCGTCGCGATCGACGCCGAGCACTTCGTAATGATCTGCTGCCACTGCTGGCGGCTCCTCACGGGTTTCGGGGGTTCAGTTGCGAGCGAGCTCGGCCTAAGCCTGCTCGCCGAGCGAGTGGCTCAGGTAACGGGCGACGGCTCGCACCGCGGCCATGTTCGTTGAGTAATCCATACGAGTCGGGCCGAGCACGCCGAGACGGGCGACGGCGTCGCCGCCGAGCCCGTAGCCCGAGGTGAGCACCGACGTCTCGGCGAGACCGAACGGCGCGTTCTCGCGGCCGATCGACACCGTGACGTCGCGATTGGCCGCAACACCGTGCTGGTCCGCCGCCATCTCGCCGAAGAGCTTGAGCAGTTCGACCTGCTCTTCGATCGCCTCGATGATCGGGTAGATGCTGCCCGAGAAGTCGTGTTCGGTGCGCACGAGGTTGGCGGTGCCCGCCATGATCAGCCGTTCCTGCCTGGTCGCCTCGATCACCGAGATGACGGAGGCGACGAGCTCGTCGGCGAGAACCCGTACTGGCTCGGGCATGGCGGCGGCCAGCCCCAGCAGCACGGGCGACGCATCCGCCATCGGTACGCCCGCGACCGCAGCATTCGCCGCGTCGCGCAGCCCGCTCAGCAGCTCGGGGTTCTGGTCGGCGCTCAGCTCGACCACGCGCTGCTCGACGATGCCGGAGTCCGCGATGACGACGGTCAGCACCCGGCGTGGGGCGAGGGCGACGAACTCGACGTGCTGCAGGCGCGCGCGAGAGATCGAGGGGTACTGGATGAGTGCGACCTGGTGCGTGAGCTGTGCGAGCGCGCGCACCGTGCGGGCGAGCACATCATCGAGGTCGACGGATGCGCCGAGGAAGAGCTCGATCGCGTGCCGCTGCGCGGCGGACAGCGGGCGCACGTCGGCGAGCTGGTCCACGAACACGCGATAGCCCTTGTCAGTCGGAACGCGGCCCGACGAGGTGTGGGGGGCGGCGATCAGCTCTTCGTCCTCGAGGAGTGCCATATCGTTGCGGATCGTTGCGGCCGACACCCCGAAGCGGTGCTTGTCGGCGATGCTCTTCGAGCCGACCGGTTCGCGGGTCGCGACATAGTCCTGGACGATTGCGCGAAGTACTGCCAATCCACGTTCAGAAACCACGCCCGGGCTCCCCTCTACGCGACTAGCACTCCGAACCTATGAGTGCCAATACTATCGCGGCTACCCTGACATCATGTCGTATACGCCGCCGCCGGCTGAGCCGTTCCGGCCGGAAACCGAGCGCCAATGGTCGGTGCTCGTGCATGTGATCGCGGGTGGCCTCAACCTCGTCACGGGCGGCCTGTTCACCGGGCTGATCGCCGCGATCATCGCATTCATCCTGCTCAGAGGCCGCGGCCCGTTCGTTCGCAGTCACGCGGCCACGACGCTCAATTTCCAGATCACCATGATCATCGCCGAGATCATCGGCCTGATCCTGATCTTCGTGCTCGTCGGGTGGTTCATCCTCGCAGCCGTGTGGGTGGTCAACATCGTGTTCAGCATCCAGGGCGCGCTGGCCGCAGGCCGAGGTCGGGCCTACACGTACCCGATCTCGATTCCTATCTTCAAATAGCGTCGTTATCCAGGAGCCTCGGCCGCGGGCTCACGTGAGCCGGCGCACGACCGCGTCGGCGAGCAAACGGCCGCGCAGTGTCAGTCGCAGCGTGCCGCGCAGGGCGTCGGCCCCCTCGACCAGGCCGTCGGCGATCAGACCGGCCACCTCGGCGCGTGCATCGTCATCGAGTTCGGCGATCGGCAACCCGTCAGCGATACGCACCCGCAGCAGGACGTTCTCGACGTGGCGGGTCTGCGCGTCGAGAGTCTCGCGGCCGGCGGCGGGCGACTCGCCCACGAGCACCCTGGCGGCGTACGCGGCAGGGTGCTTGACGTTCCACCAGCGGACACCGCCGACATGACTGTGCGCACCGGGCCCGATGCCCCACCAGTCGGCTCCGCGCCAGTACGCGAGGTTGTGGCGCGAGCGGTGCGTGAGGCCGGTGGCCCAATTGGACACCTCGTACCACTCGTATCCCGCGGCCGCGAGCACGGCATCCGCCAGCTCATACATATCGGCCGTCAGATCGTCGTCCGGCTGCGCGACCTCGCCACGCCGGATCTGCCGCGCGAGCTTCGTGCCTTCTTCGACGATCAGCGCGTACGCGCTCAGGTGGTCGGGGCTCATCGCGAGCGCGGCCTCCAGCGAGCGGCGCCAGTCGTCGAGCGTCTCCCCGGGGGTGCCGTAGATGAGGTCGAGACTCACGTCGAGCCCGGCGCTCCGCGCCCACTCGACCACGAGCGGGACGCGCTCCGGGTCGTGCGTGCGCTCGAGCGTCGCGAGCACGCTCGGCACCGCAGACTGCATTCCGAAACTGACGCGTGTGAAGCCTGCGTCGGCGAGAGCGCGCAGATCGGAGTCCTCTACAGAGTCCGGATTCGCCTCGGTGGTGACCTCGGCGTCAGGGGCGAGGCCCCACGCGGCGCGAACGGCGGCGAGCATCCGATTCAGATCACCCGCGGGCAGCAGCGTCGGCGTTCCGCCCCCGAAGAAGACCGTCGACACGGGACGCTCGGCGACACCGGAGGCCCGCAACGCTGCGGCGGCGAACCCGACCTCGGCGATCGCCTGATCGGCATAATCGGTCTGCTTCACGCCCCGCAGCTCGGTCGCGGTGTACGTGTTGAAATCGCAATAGCCGCAGCGCACGCGACAGAACGGCACGTGCAGATAGACGCCGAAATCGCGCTCGCTCGCGCCTTCCCCCGCCTGCGCGGGCAGGAGGCCGTCGACCGGTGCAGGGTCGCCGAGCGGCAGCGTCGACGGCATCGTCAGTCGGCGGCGGCGTTGATCGGATGCAGCGCGCGCAGGTACCGCGCCACGAGACCCTTGCGCACCCTGCCGTAGATCGGCGCGAGAAGGGTCCAGCCGAACGACGACGGGCGCGAGAAGCTGCGTACCGTCAGCCAGACCGAGTCATCGTCGCGGTGCTCGAGGATGAACGCCTCTTCCCCGCTCGCCGGGTGACCCTTCAGCGTGCCGTAGGCGAAGCCGGCGCGACGCTCATCGTCGATGACGTAGACGATACGTACCGGCGCGTCGACGGTGAGCGGCCCGACGTGGCCGCGCAGTACCGCGGTCATGCCGTTCGCGATCTGCGGCTCGCCCGCCTCGTTGTACACGGACTCCGTGCCACCGGTTTCGCGCATGCCGGCCGGTGACCCGTCGTCGTTGTACCGGATGCCCGCGTACTGCTCCCCCGTGCCGAGGTCGATGTCGACGACGTCGAGGCCGGCACCGCGCTGGACGCCCCACGAGAGCAGCGACGCCTTCGAGCTCTCCCACCGTGCCTCGCCACTGCCGAGGCGCACGGTGCGCTCCAGCGGCTTGAAGCCGCGCGGCGGGTACTGCAACAGGTCGATGGCCTGCGTGCCGCCGATCGAGCCGTAGGTCACGGGGTTCTCGGCCGCGCCCTCGCGCTGCCTGCGGGCCGCGGTCACTTCTCCTTGTCCTTCCGCTCCGTGTCGCCGGAGAGCGCAGCGATGAAGGCCTCCTGCGGGACTTCGACCCGTCCGACCATCTTCATGCGCTTCTTGCCCTCCTTCTGCTTCTCGAGCAGCTTGCGCTTGCGGGTGATGTCGCCGCCGTAGCACTTCGCGAGCACGTCCTTGCGCATCGCGCGGATCGACTCACGGGCAATGATGCGCGCACCGATCGCCGCCTGCACGGGAACCTCGAACTGCTGTCGCGGAATGAGCTCTTTGAGGCGGGCCGTCATGAGAACGCCGTACGCGTAGGCCTTATCGCGATGCACGATCGCGCTGAACGCGTCGACCTGCTCGCCCTGCAGCAGGATGTCGACCTTCACCAGATCGGCCTGCTGTTCGCCGGCCGGCTCGTAGTCGAGGCTCGCGTAGCCCTGGGTGCGGCTCTTCAGGTGGTCGAAGAAGTCGAAGACGATCTCGCCGAGGGGCATCATGTACTTGATCTCGACGCGGTCCTCGCTCAGGTAGTCCATGCCGAGCAGCGTGCCGCGGCGGGACTGGCACAGCTCCATGATCGTGCCGACGTAGTCCTTCGGCGCGAGGATCGCGGCGCGCACGATGGGCTCGCTCACGGAGTCGACCTTGCCCGTGGGGAACTCGGAGGGATTGGTCACGGTGACCGTGCTCTTGTCCTCGGTGGTCACTTCGTACACCACGCTCGGCGCCGTCGTGATGATGTCGAGCCCGAATTCGCGCTCAAGGCGCTCTGTGACGATCTCGAGGTGCAGGAGCCCGAGGAATCCGCAACGGAAACCGAAGCCGAGGGCGACCGACGTCTCGGGCTCGTAATTGAGCGCCGCGTCGGAGAGCTTCAGCTTGTCGAGAGCCTCGCGCAGCTCGGGATAGTCGCTCGCGTCGATCGGGTACAGACCCGAGAACACCATCGGCTTCGGGTCGGTGTAGCCCGCGAGGGCGGTCGTGGCCGGCTTGACGGAATCCGTCACCGTGTCACCGACCTTCGACTGCCGCACATCCTTCACGCCCGTGATCAGGTAGCCGACCTCGCCCACACCGAGACCCTTCGTCGGCGCCGGTTCGGGCGAACTGACCCCGATCTCCAGCAGTTCGTGCGTCGCGCGCGTCGACATCATCTGAATGCGCTGGCGCGGCGTGAGCTTGCCGTCGACCATGCGGACGTAGGTGACGACGCCGCGGTAGGCGTCGTAGACCGAGTCGAAGATCATGGCACGAGCGGGGGCGGATGCGTCGCCCTTCGGCGCAGGAATCCGCTCGACGACGCGGTCGAGCAGCATGTCGACACCCGCGCCGGTCTTGCCGGAGACGCGCAGGACGTCGTCGGGGCTGCCCCCGATCAGATTGGCGAGCTCGGCCGCGTACTTGTCGGGATCCGCCGCCGGCAGGTCGATCTTGTTGAGGACCGGGATGATCTCGAGGTCGTTCTCGAGGGCGAGATAGAGGTTCGCGAGGGTCTGCGCCTCGATGCCCTGCGCCGCGTCGACGAGCAGAATCGCCCCCTCGCACGCCGCCAGGCTGCGCGAGACCTCGTAGGTGAAGTCCACGTGCCCGGGGGTGTCGATCATGTTGAGCGCGTAGTCGTCGCCCGCGAGCGCCCACGGCATGCGCACGGCCTGGCTCTTGATCGTGATGCCGCGCTCGCGCTCGATGTCCATGCGGTCGAGGTACTGAGCCCGCATGTCGCGTTCCTCGACCACACCGGTGAGCTGCAGCATGCGATCGGCCAGGGTGGACTTCCCATGGTCGACGTGCGCGATGATGCAGAAGTTCCGGATGCGCTCGGGATCGGTCGCTGCGGGCTCGAGTGCGGCGGTGGCTCGTGGTGACATGTCGGTACCGATTCTCGCAGACCGGCGGTGAGAGGAACCTCGCGTGCCGTTCTGGTATTCTTTTCCCTTGGCTTGCGCACGTGTCCCACACGCGTGCGGATTGCCACCGGTGCCCCTCTACCACCTGGTGGCCATTCATCACATCCGTTCAACGCGAAGGAACACAACTCAGTGGCAAACATCAAGTCGCAGCTCAAGCGCATCAAGACCAACCGCAAGGCGGAAGAGCGCAACAAGGCAGTCAAGAGCGAGCTCAAGACGCTCGTGCGCTCGACCCGCAAGGCCGTCGCCTCGGGCGACGCCGAGACCGCCGCCGCCGCTCTCAAGGCCGCATCGCGGAAGCTCGACAAGGCTGTCAGCAAGGGCGTCATTCACAAGAACCAGGCCGCGAACCGCAAGTCCGGCCTGAGCAAGCTCGTCAACAGCCTGTAAGCAGATCGATGATGAAGGCCCCGCTTCGGCGGGGCCTTTTTCGTAGCGCTTGCTGGCGCTTCAGGACCGTCCTTTGGCGCTCACGATGCGAACCAGCCGCTCGAGCGCGAAGACGGCGTCACGACTGCCGCCCTTCACCTCGGCGTCGGCCGTTGCGAGCGCCTGGAGCGCGACGACCAGTCCACGCTCGTCCCACCCCTGCAGCTCTTCACGGGCGCGCTTGACCTGCCACGGCGACAGGCCGAACTGGCTCGCGAGCTGCCCGTCGCCGCCGCGCGACCCCTTCAGCTTGGCCATCGTGCGCACCTTGCTCGCGAACGCCGCGACCATCGGCACAGGGTCGGCGCCCGAGGCGAGAGCATGCCGCAGCGTGACGAGCGCGTCGCCGTAGCGACCCGCGATCGCCGCGTCCGCGACGGCGAAGGCGTTCACTTCGACGCGGCCGCCGTAATAGCGGTCGACGACCTTCTCATCGACCTGCGCTCCGGTGTCGCTGATCAGCTGGGAGCAGGCCGAGGCGAGCTCGGCGAGGTCGTCGGCGAACGCGGAGACCACCGCACGCAAGGCGCCGTTCGTGATGCGCTTGCCGGCGCGCCGGAACTCATCACGCGCGAAGTCGTACTTGTCGGAATCGCGCTTGAGCTCGGCGCAGACGACCTCGACTCCCCCACCGCGGCCCGCCCGGATCTCGTCGAGCAGTTTCTTGCCCCGCACGCCGCCCGCGTGCCGCAGGACCACGACTGTGTCGTAGTCCGGCATCGACAGGTAGTCGAGCGCGTCGGCGATGAAGGCGTCGGATGCCTTCTCGACGCCGGAGACGCGAATGAGCCGAGGTTCGCCGAACAGCGACGGGCTCGCCAGCGTCACGAGCTCGCCGGGCGCGTAGTCGCCGGCGTCGAGATCGCTGACCTCGAGGCTCGGGTCCGCGGCCTTCAGTTGCTCGCGAAGGTCACGGATCGCGCGCTCGGCGAGGACCGTCTCGGTGCCCGACACGAGCACGATCGGCGCGCCCCGCACCTCGCTCCACGCAAGCTGCGGAATGGCGATCTTCGCCGGCGTTCTCGCGCCGGAACGGGCAGGTGCGGCCACTCGTCCTCCTCGGAGTTTCAGCCTACCGACCATGCCGCCCTCATCTCTGCGCGGGGGTCCACAACGCCTCGACTGATGCGCTCCGTTCCGCCCAGACCGCAAGCTGCCCCTCGCGCAGGGCGACCAGGACGGTTCCCTCGAGGTCAGTGCGTGCGAGCTGAGCCCCCGCGGACCGCAGAAGATCGAGCGCAGTGCCTCGCGGATGGCCGTAGCCGTTGCCCTCGCCGGACGAGATGAGGGCGAGCTGCGGCCGGATCAGCCCGTACAGCCGCCCGCTCTGATCGGCACTGCCGTGGTGGGCGACCTTCACCACATCGGCGCGACGGGCGTCGCCGTCCGCGATCAGCGCGTCCTGCGCCTTCCGATCGAGGTCGCCGAGGAATGCCATTCGCACGCCCTTCCCGGCGATCTCGAGCGCGATGCTCGCCTCGTTGCTCGTCGTCGTGCCGGACTGCGCGCGATCCGGCCAGATCACCCGCCAGCGCAGCGCCCCGAGCGACCCGCTGTCGCCGCGTGTCGCCACGTGAATGTCAGCGTGATGCTCACGCAGGTCGCCGAGCAGCCGCGCGGCCGACGCATCGCCTTCGTCGGGGAGGCCGACGAGAGCCGTCCCCACCATCGCGGACACCGCCGGGGCCGCGCCGACGTGATCGGCGTCATAGTGCGTGAGGACAAGCAGCGCGAGGTGCCGGATGCCGAGCCGACGAAGGCACGCCATGAGCGCGTCGGGGTCGGCGCCGGTGTCGATCAGCCCGAACTCGGACCCGCTGCGCAGCACGATGGCGTCGCCCTGCCTGAACTGAGTTAGGGCCAGCAATGCCGGCCCGGCCGACTCGTAGGGCGACAAGGCAGGTGACCCATGACAAGCGCCGCGATCTACCTTCGCATCTCGCAACTAACCGATGCTTCGACCTCCGTCGAGCGGCAAGAGGCCGATCTACGCGCACTTGCCACCGCCGAAGGCTGGACAGTGATTCCCGAGCACGTATTCCGTGACGAGGGCGTTTCAGGCGGCAAGACGCGTCCCACCGCACAGCACGCGCTAGACGCATGGGTGCGTGGCGACTTCGACGTGCTGGCGGTTTGGAAGCTCGACCGCTTCGGGCGCCGGGGCGTGCGCGACGCCGCCGACCTAATTGAAGCCGTAGACCGCCGCGCCATAGCCGGCGGCGTCATCATCTCCCTAGAGGACCACTTCAGGACTACAGACCGCGGATGGCGTTCGAAGGTCGGCCTATACACGTTCCTAGCCGAGATCGAGCGCGAGAACGTCATGCTTCGCGTCAGCAACTCGCAGGCGTATCTGCGCCGCGAAGGGAAGTGGGAAGGTGGCCGCGTCCCCTTCGGCTACAAGACGGCTCCGCACGAATCCGGCAAGGGCCGCACGCTCGAAGTCGACGCCGATGAGGCTGACATCGTGCGCGAACTTGCCGCACGTCTGGGGGCCGGCGAGCTCCCTTCGCACATCGCCCGTGAACTGACCGAGCGCCGAATTCCCACGGCCGCGAGTCCATACCGGCGTAACGCTGGCGACGACCGCGGCAACTGGTCGACGCAGAGCGTACAAAGCATCATGACCAGCGACACCTTGCTAGGGCGCCGCACAGAGTGGAAGCGAGGACCGCGTGTCAGCGCCGACGGCAAGCCCTACATGGCCAAGGTTGCCCTTCAGACCGTCAAGGATGCCGAGGGCAAGCCGCGCCAGTTCTGGCCACCGATCCTCACGCCGGCAGAGCTCGCGGCGGTACGCGCGGTCGTGAACAATCCCGAGGATCGCGCCAAGTACCGTCCGCGACTCCCGCAGCGCCGGAAAGCGACTGCGCTTCTGTCTGGCATCGCCGTCTGCCACTTCTGCGGATCGAAGCTCTATGCCATCACACAGACCACTCGCGGCGGCACCCGCACGCTATACCGATGCGCCGCCAACACATCAGTATGCCGCGAGAAGGCATCCATCGCCGCCCCAGGGCTCGAATCCCATGTGATCGCGCACCATTTGGCGACCTTTGGCGATCTTCCTGAACTCATGACGACGACGGCCACGGACGCCCAAGCGGAGCATGAGTCCGCCGTGGCTGATGTTCTGAGCACCATTCGGGACGTTCTCCGCCAGATGGCCGACGCCTATTCGCCCGAGCTTGCTAATCAGCTTCAGTCGCTTCAAGCGCAGCGCGCCGAGCTCGAAGCGGCCGTGCCGCCCCCCACTACAACGGCGGTCCCAACCGGGCGCACTCACGCCGAAGCATGGGCCGAAGCGGAGAGAGCCGGCGATACGGCGTACATGCGCGCGCTGCTGGCCTGGCACTACGAAGAAATCCGCATCCGCAAGGCGACGAGCACCGTCGAGCCCGTCGCCCCGCGCGTCATTCCGGTCGAGCGCTTCAGCCCGGAAGCGGTCGAGCCCGACGACTACCCTTCGAACGGCCCGGTTCCGGCGCTTGTCTAAACGCCGCTTCGCTGCCTCGGCCCTGGTATCCGCCGGGGCCGGCGCCGTGTCTGAGCCACTTCGGCTCTCCCTCCCGACTACGCGCGCGGGTTCCAGACTTTCGTTTACACACGTGGGCCACCGTGCCGTATAGGGATGTAGAGGGTGATATTGCAGCCTCATTGCCGCCCACCCGCGCCTCTACTCCCACGGGCGGGCGGCTCCTCTTTTTACCTCAAAAGCGTCAACGTCACAGAAAGCCCGTCACGTGATCTCATGTCCGATTTGCGGGCGGCGTATGCCCGAAGGCGCCCGCGCCCCGCGCCTGACGTGCTCGGACTCGTGCCGCACGGCGAAGTACCGCCGCGAGCGCCGGGCGCGCGAAGCCGTAGCCGACGCAAAACGGCGTGAATGGCTCGGAACCGTTGCGCCGCTTGCTCAGGGCGGCGACTGGGAAGCCCTCGCCGCGAGTTTCGCGGACACGCCCACGGGCTTCGCGCCTGAACTCATCGACGCGGTGCGCCGTCTCGCGCAACTCGCCGCCGAGCAGTTGGGCTAGTTGGCCTCTGCCCAACGTCGCCAAACCGATCAACCACAAACCCCTGATCTAAACCCCAGTTCTGTCACGTTCGTTCTCAAAGCCGCGCTAGTCAGCGGAATCGCGCGTGACACTTGCGTGACAGAAACCACGGTTAGACGCGTCCGAAAGCAAGCATCTGCCCATGCGCTTCACGCAATGGATGGCACAACCCCACCTTGGGCCACCGCCATTCGGCCACTCACCAGCCCCTCATCAGTCCAACGATCCGTTTCCCAACTATTCGTGGGACGTAGCCTTACTACCGGCCACGGGCCTTGGCGACGACATCGAGGCCGCCGGCATCACCTTCACCCCCGGTCGCGGCAACACCTACCGCCGTGGTGGCCGTCCGGTGACGCCCGACGCCGCGGCGGTGGCCATCGCTGACATTCTCGCCGTGGGGGCCGAGAACATGAGCATATTTCTAAGCGACTCGTTAGCCGTAGAGATTATCCGTGATGCTGATGCCCATCTCATCGGGCTCGCACCCCACAGCGCTGCCGCAAACGCTTTGCGTCTAGAGCGCCAGCACGCCGCAGGCACGCTGCCGATGCCTTTGCGAGACTTAGAGCTATACGAACTCGGCGCCCGCGACACCGCCCGCGCAATACGACGGTGGCCGTCGGTTCGGACTCTTACGCTTCGCACCTTCCGGCCCGTCATCCGGGCGTATCGCGTCACGGCCGCTGACGAACTCGCTTCGCTCTTTGACACGCTTCCCGCCGGCTTCATCGCCCGCGCGGACCTTTTTGCCCAGGTACCGGAATCTACGCGCAAGCGCCTTGGCAAGACCGCGGTCTACGCCGCCGCCGAAGCCCAGTTCGGTCCAGCCGTGCGCCGTCACCCCGGCCGCTTTGGCTTCGTCGTCGTGTAACCACTCGCACACTCCCGCCTGGGTCGCTGGCAGATGCACCTAGCGCGGGCTTACCTTCGGCCGCCGCGGTCCCACACGACCCCGCGGCGGCCGATCACTCGGCTATGGCATCACGGGCGCGCGCCTGCCGTAGGCCCAACTTTCCCTCCGTCTCCTTTGACGGTTGACGCGAGCAGCGCTCTGAACAACCGCCACCCCACACCCCAACACCCACGAGAGGCATCCAAATGAGCATCTATAACCAGGCGTCAGCGGCTGAGCGCATCGCTGCCGGCGCAAGCACCCACAACGACCCATCAATCTTTGAGCGCTCGGAGCAACTGCTGGAACATACCAAGGTCCTTCGCCGCGCCGAGCAGGAAGCGTTCGACCGGCTGAAGTACGACATGGAGGCGGCGCGGCGCGCATCCCTTGACGGCGCCGCAGAGGCCGCGAGGGTGGAAGACTTCAGCGCCGAAGTGCTCGTGAGCAACCTCCGTCACAGCGGCCAGTGGCATGCGCGGCCCGGCGACGCCTACGGCCGCGGTTACGGTCAGTCGCGCTGATGCCTGCCCCAGAGGCGCAGCCCGGCGACGTTATCCGCTGGGTCGACTCCGACGGTACTGAGCGCACCGCCGTAGTCGGCCTCTCGCCCGAGTACATCGCGGCGCGGACACCGCTTTACGCGCTCGGCTTCGTCCGCACCTCATCAGGTCGCGTATCCCGCGTCTAACAAATCCACACACCGCGCGGCAGACACGTGTGCGCCTAGCCTCACCTGCACAGAACCCAATCGAAGGATTCCCATGCCGAACACCGACCCGTACAGCGATGCGCTGACCAATCTTGCACGCACAGCCATCAGCCTCGAACTCGCCCGTCTCGACTACCTCAAAGCCCGCGTGACCGTCGCCGTTACGAGGCTCGACGCCGACGACCCTCACGGCGCTGTGGCGTTCTTGAGGCCTACCAGCGTATGAGCGCCAACCTCGCCGCGTTCAGCCGGTCCGAGCCGCGCGCCGACGCCGGCGTGCTGACACCCGCGGACGTGGCGGCGACTCTTCGCTACGTCGCTGTGCAGTCTGGGAGCACCCAAGCAGACGCCGCCCAGACCATCACCGCGATTGCGTTGGCGCGTCCCTCAGCGCCACTGTCCACGATTACGGGTGAGGCAATACTTAGGCTCCGTGCCGCGCGTGATTGAACCGGGCCGGCACGAACCCGCCGATATGAACACACCAGCGCCATACCTGCCACCGCCATATGCCCGTACAGCGCCGTACAGCCAACACCCCCGAACTGGCACACACCCCCGGTTAGCCACACACCCCCAATTAGCAGACCGCCCCTCGTGCGTGCCGTCGTGTGCTGGCCACGTGCCAGTCATGCGCGTCGCTGTGCTCACGTCGCGGCGTCGTCGCTTCGCAACGGCGATGCATCGTGCACTCGCACGGCGCGCGTCGTCATTCGAAAGTTCGCGGCATCGTCGCGCGTCGCGAGTCGAGCACAGTGACGATCAGCAGGCACATAGCCGCCTCCCAGCCCTCCCCCGCCCGGCCGGCGCGCTCGACACGGCATAGCGCGCTCCGCAACGAGTGGCGCCAGCGGTTTTTTGCCCCTTCACGCCTTCGCATACGCATCCGACCAGTTCACCGATTGGAGGGCCATGACTGGCCCAGACGCAACGCGCGGCGCGCTGTTCCGCGCCCACATAGCAGCCACCTACAGTGGCGAACCGACGCCAACGCAGGCCGTTCTGATCGACCGGGCCGCGTCGCTACTCGACCGCATCGAAGCCATCGAGAGGTCAGTCGCGGCGAACGGCGTCATGGCCGTCGGCTCGCGCGGTCAGGCGCGCTCAAACGGCGCCCTGATCGCATTGGCCGAAGCCGAGCGCGTGCTTCTCGCCACGCTCAAAGACCTCGCCCTTCCCGACCCTGATGCACCCGCACCGAAGAGTCGCGGCGGTCGCCGCGTCGACCACTACACGCCTCGGCTAAACCGCTAGTGGGCCTGTACGCCAGGCCCCGCAACGCCGATGGGGCGACGCCCGTGACCGTCGAGCAGCTTCGGCGCGCCGTCGCCAACTCAAGCAACGGCGACGAGTTCGACGAACTCATGGGCTGGCATCGCACCCACGGCGCCGGCCGGCCCGACGACGCGGAGCAGGCCAGCTAGCGCGTCTCGATGCGGTCGAGAACCGCTTCGGCGTCCGTGGCGCCCTGGGGGCCGTAATTCAGCATGTTGCGGGCCTCGATCAACTCGGCCGCCATGGCTGAGTCTCCTCGCCGCTGAGCTGTCACGACGAGCGTTGACAGCGCAGCATGCGCCGGCTCGAACTGTTTCGGGTCCTCGGTGGACGCGTACGCGCGCAGAGCGCCGTGCGCGTCCCTCAGTGCGCCTGAATTGAACTCCATACCGCTCAGCGTAGGTCCCCGACCTCGCTCCCACTCATCAGCCCCTCGGTGTCCGCCGCGGGGCTTTCCTTTGCGCGCACTCACCGCGCCCATGCCTAGGAGGCACCTTGGCCGTCGTCGGATACGCAACCGTCCAGCTAATCCCCTCGATGGACGGCTTCACGTCGAAGGTCAAAGAGCAACTCGGCACTGTAAACGAGTCGATCAGCGCCAGCACGTCGAGCGCGTCAGAGCAGGCCGGCTCCGATGCCGGCAACCACTTCAGCGGCGGCTTCCTGAAGACAGCAGGCTCGTTCCTGACCGCGCAACTTGGCTACGAGCTCTTCTCAGGACTGCAGCAGGGCATCACCCAAACGATCACCGCGGGCTTCAGCGACGCCTCGTTCCTACAGTCGGCGTCCAAGTCGCTCATTGTCCTGACCGGCAGCGCCAAGACCGCGCAGTCGGAAATGGCCGCGCTCTACGGCTTCGCTGAGCGCACGCCGTTCAGTGCCCAGAACGTCGTCAAGTACGCCCAGCAGCTTCTCGGCGCCGGCGCAAATGCGAAGTCCATCGTCCCTGACCTTCAGGACATGGGTGACGCGGTGTCGGCCGTCGGTGGCTCCGAGTCGGACATGACCGACGCGATGCTCGGCTTCACGCAGATGATGACCCGCGGCAAGCTCGACTTGCAGGATCTTCGCCAGATTTCGAACTCGGGCATCCCGGTCTTCACCGAGCTCGCCAAGGCACTGCACAAGCCCGCGTCAGGCATCCAGGATCTCATCAGCTACGGCAACCTGGCCTCGAACGTCGCCCTCCCCAAACTGCTCTCGCAGATGGAAAAGGACTACGGCGGCTCAATGGTCGCCCAGTCCAAGACGCTGACCGGCGCCTGGTCGAACGTCGTTGACACGATCAACCAGTCCCTCGGCGTCGCGTTTACACCGCTCGCGAACTGGCTCGCCACGAAGCTCCCCGCCGTGGCGAGCATCGCCGGTAACGCGATCAACGGCATCAGCAAGTTCTTCAAGGACGCGCAGGGCGCCGCGAAGTCGTTCAGCGACGTGTTCGCAAACATCTTCGGTGACCCGTTCCTCAAGGGTCTCCTGGGCGGCACGACCAAGCCCAAGCCGATCACCCTGAGCACGAAAGAGGCGTCGGCCCCGCCTTCGTTCCTTGCGCCGTCCGCGCCACCCGCCGACATCGCGAAGCCGATCACGGAAGCCGCGAAGGCCCCGTCGTTCCTCTCGGGCAACGGCTTCTCGTCGGGTGTCGAGAAGCACCCCGTCGTGCCGGCCCAGGCGAAGACGCCGCCGTCGTTCCTGAACGTCCTCAACCCGCGCCCGTCGTTCATCCCGACCGCGCCGACGCCGCCCGATCTCACTCCGCCCAAGACGCCCGCGGCACCCAAGGGCAGTTCCCCGAGTGACATCGCGCAGACGGTGACGAACCTTCAGAAGTCGTCCACTGCCTGGGGCAGCTTCGTAGCCGACTACAGCAGCGGTCTGCGCAAGGTCTGGGCCGCCTTTGGCTCATGGCTCGCGCCGCTTATCTCGACCGCCCTACCGCAGCTTGCGAAGCTCATGACGAGTGTCCTACCGCCAGCGATCGGCGCTCTCGACGGCGCATGGAACACCATGGTCATTCTGTTCACGCAGCTTGCGCCCGTGGTCAAGGACATCGTTGTGCCGGCGGTCAAGGCGCTACTTAGCCTATGGAACGGCACCTTTGAGGTCTTTAAGGGTGCCTTCGGATTCCTCCAAGGATTCTTCGACCTGATCGACGGCTGGGCCACGGGAAACAGCAAGCAGGTCTCGAAGGGCTTCTCCGAGCTCAAGACCGGCGTCCTCGATATGTCGAACGGCATCACCAAGGCACTCCTCGCGTTGCTGAAGTACCTGACGGTCGACATGGTGCGCAGCCTCACCCAGGCCGCCGTCGACATGCTCGGCGGCTTCAACAAGGGCTGGGGCAAGGCCATCGTCGGCTTCGCTGACCACCTGACGCAGCCCTTCAAAGACGCGATCACGTCCATCAAGAAGTTCCTCGGCATCCAGTCGCCGTCGAAGGTGTTCATCCAGATCGCGTCCGACACCGTGCAGGGCTTCCTCAACGGCTGGGCCTCGCGCGTCGGCAGCATCGTCTCGTCGGTCGGCGCACTCGGTGGCCGTGTCGTCTCCGCGGTCGGCAACGCCGGCGTATGGCTCGTCTCGAAGGGCCGCGACGTGCTGAGCGGCATGCTCAGCGGCATCGAGTCTGGATGGGGCGGCGTCGCGTCGTTCGTCGGCGGAATCGGCGGTCGCATCCTCGGTGACATCGGCTACCTGGGCGGCATGCTCGAAGGCGCCGGTGAGTCGATCATGGGCGGCTTCCTGTCCGGCCTCGAAGCCGGTTACTCGAAGGTGCAGTCGCTCGTCGGCGGCGTCGCTGGCTGGATCAAGGATCACAAGGGCCCGCTCAGCTACGACAAGGTGCTCCTGACTCCCGCCGGTCAAGCCGTCATGGATGGCCTTCGCTCTGGGATCGAGTCGCAGATGCCGGCGCTCGGCGGCACTCTCGCTGCCGTCACGCGGAAGATCGCCGGCGTCAACGTTGGCGCCACCTCGGCGTCTGCCAACTCGACGCGCGAGGCCGTCGGCGGAACGACGGTCAACCAGACGTTCGTGACCAACAACCCCGTCGCCAAGGATCCGATGCAGTCGATCCGCACGTCCGCGCAGACCGCCCGCGCGCACATGAATCTGTCGTTTGCATAAGGTGCTTACGCTGCCAAGTCGCCGCCCCAGGTTGGGCTAGTGACGAAAAAGCCCCACTTCCCTATTACCGCCTAAAGAGCCAGTCCCTTAAGGGCTAATAGGGAAGTGGGGCGTTTCGGCAACCTGCCCAACCTGAGGTGGCCGCGTAGGCGATGTCGGTGTCCGGCCGTATCCTCAGCACCGTGGAAGCCCAGCAGCCGCAACACCGCAAAGAGCCCTTCGTCTCCGAGCCAGAAACCTCACTCTCGCTCGCGATGGAATGGCCGCCCCGCACGCGCTTTCGCTGCGCTTGTGGGTTCGAGGTCATCGCCCCAGACCGGGCCGAGGGTGCCGCTGTCATGCAAGAGCACATCACCCCGGGTATGGGCGGCGTCGCCCGCTCCGCCTACATGGACTAGCCTCGCTGCCTCACCTCAGTCATAGACCGCAGCAAGCCGCCATCCCGCGGCGTCCCCCGCGACATCGAAAACGCGGGCTACCCCGCCGGCGCTGGTCGCTTGGAAGCGCCAGCCAACCCGCCTGCTCATCGGATGGGTCAGATAGATCGTTTCCCTCAACTCCGTCGGGGTGTCCGACACCCGCCACCGCACGCCGCGGCACGTCATCGACACAGGCTTATCACCGCCGAACTCAAGCACAACTGCCTCGATCACCTGTACGAACATCGCTCCGCCTCCAATCGAACGCAGATTCGATCGTAGATGCGGCGTCGCTGCCTCGCAACATCTGCGCACGAGCCACACTTGACGACTTACACAAGTCACCTTGCGCATAGAGTCCCCGGTCAGGGCCATTTTCATTAACCCCAGACTGGGGGTAGGCGACGACTGTTAATGCGATGGCGGCGTCGTTAATCTCGCCTCATGATCGTTTTCCCCACGAGCCGCTCCGAGTTCCTGCACAACTTCATCGCAGAGGCACTGCGATCCGGCGAATCACCCTTCGACGCGGCCATGATGGCAGCGGACGCATGGGGCGAGGCCAACGCCTGATGCCGCGGTTCACGCTGTCCTCGGCGTCACGTAAACGCCTTCGCGAGAACTGGCACCTGATCGCCGCCGCCGCCGTTATCCTTTGCCTTCCGCTCGTAATTGTGGCGGGCGCGCCCAGCGGTAGCGGCGACGCGACGACGACGGCCACAGAGCCGGCCAAGGCCGCCGCGACCGCCACCCAGGCGAAGACGCGGCCGACGCCGACCGTCACGAGCTACCGCATTAGTGCCACCAGCGCGAACGGCGTAGCGCTCGTATTGGCCGACGACCCCAAGTACAAGACCCGTACGCCGCTCAAGGGCATCGGCGGCACGTCATGGGAAGACGTGCCCGCGTCCGCCACCGGCGTCAGCATCCAGGTCATTAGCCAGACGGGCGACGGCGCGCGCTGCACAATCACGGCCAAGCAGACCGGCAAGGTTGTTGCGACCCAGACCATCGCCCCTGCGCACGGTCAGGGCACACAATCTGTCACCTGCGAAATGCCGTGATGCAAGAGAAGCCAATGTTCGACGGAAGCCTGCTGCTCACGATTCCCGAAGCCGCATCGGAGCTTCGCATCCACCGCAATACGGTCTACGAACTTATAACGCAACAGCGGCTCCCGGCCGTTCGTCTCGGCTCGCGTATGCGCATACGGCGGTCTGACCTTGAGAACTTCGTCCAAGCGCTCGCACGCGTCGGCAGCGCCGATGCATGCTCGGCATCGCACTTAGAAGTGGCTGTCGCGAAGCCCGGCTTTCTTGCATAACGCGAGCCACGCATATGAGGTAGCCCCCGCAACGCGCGCGTTTGGGCCACAGACGTTCTCGTCCGTTCCGCGCGAATCGCCCTGCCCCCAATGAGCCGCGGCAGCAGCCCTTGCGACTCAGGATCATACCCACGCCGCGTATCTGCGACGCCCTAAACTGCTACGGCTCTACCCGCAAGCGATAACCCAACGCCGACCTCGTGCGACGACAACTCCACGTACGTACAATGTCGGGCTCGTCACTCACTGGGTGACACGCGATCAAGTGCGCACCATGCTGCTCGCCCCACATAGCCTGCTGACATGAACGAGCAGCTGGTTGGCATCGGTATCACCGCGCTTGTCGGCATCGCTGGCATCCTCAGCACGCACCTACTCGCCCGAGGACAACGCAAAGGAGAGCAAGAGCGAGTCAACGCCGAGCGTCGCGAGCGATACCGATTCGCACAGTACGAAGCAAAGTCTAAGCTCTACGCTGACCTCGCCGCGGAGCTACGAACGTTGCTTCTGTCAATTCGCCTACGCGTGCAAGTGTCGGGCCGGTTCCGCCAGCGTTGGCCCATCGGGCTCGCAGCCAAGGCGCGCGCCGACGCGGCGACCTCCGTGGACCCGGTCTTCGCAAAGCAACTCAACGAGTTTGCAGACAAGTTGGATAGCGATCCGCTGCTAGGGCCAAGCCTGGCCCGTCAGCGCGATCGCGGCTTTCCGGCCCCAGTCGACAGCACCGCCGTGCTCCGGCGGGTGTCGGAACTGGGAGCGCGTATCGGCATTCTCGGCACAGGCGATGGCGCCCGTGCCGTGCGGATGGCAGAAAGCGCCGTAACCGCAGCGCTCCTGCATCTCGAAGCATCCGAGTTATCTGACCTGAGTGACGACGTACCGCTCGACGCGCTTGAGGCGGCGGTTGCGGCTGTTGAGGCGGCGGCGATCTATGAACTCCGCCTATTGCCACACGGTGAGAAGAAGAGCTTGGCCGAGTTGCGCGGACTTGCCGCTGCTGATTTTGCCGCGTCCAGTCAAGCCAAGTCCTCTAACGCGACGGTCGCGCCCCGGGACTCCAACGCTTCCTGATCGGGGAGGTGTTAATCTCGGCTAGAACGCAGTTCAGGCTAGCGTCGCCCTGCCCGACGTCGCACATTCCGACCACCCAGTCGCGTGGCATCGAGGCCCGGCGTGCAACTCCCACCCCGAGCTGGCCTGCTGCTGCCACGACGAGCGTGACGGCGGCCGCCGAGGCACAAACACGCCGCACGAGCCGGCTGCGCGCCGTCCTCGGACGGGCGACGAGCACAACGACCAGGCCCGTGAGAACGACGGCGAGGGCGAAGCCGGCGACGCCCGCCGGCCAGGGCACGGCGCTCGCCGGAAGGGCGACGGAGGTATGTGCGATGCTCGCGATCCACGCGGACGGCAACCACGCGAGCCACAGCAGTGGGGTGGCGAGCGGCGGACAGAGCGGCAGCAGTAGACATCCGATCAGTCCGATGACCGTGGCGATGGGGGCAGCAGGCTCGGCAAGGACATTCGCCACCACGCCGTAGAGCGGAAGCGTCGGATTGAGCAGCACGAGCACGGGCTGGCACGCCAGTTGCGCCGCGAGTGGAACCGCGAGGCCGATGGCGAGCCAGCGCGGCAGCCAGCGCTCCAGGCGGTGGGCGAGGGGACGCGCGAGCAGCAGAAGGGCGGCGGTCGCGAGCACCGAGAGCGCGAACCCGTAGTCCCGCGCGAGCCACGGGTTCTGGACGACGAGTACGATCACCGCCAGCGCGAGGGCGGGCAGCGCGCGGCCGGGGCGCCCGAGCGTCAGGCCGAACACGACGATCGACGCCATCACGGCGGCGCGCAGCACGCTTGCGCCCGGTGTGACGAGCACGACGAAGCCCGCGAGACCGATGAGGCTCATCGCGACACGCCAGCGCCGAGACAAACCGACGCTCGCCCCGAGTCCGATCAGGCCTGCGACGATCACGGCGCAGTTGGAGCCGGACACCGCGGTCAAGTGGCTGAGCGATGACGCCTTCATGTCGGCGTCGAGTTCGGCCGACACGCGCGACTCATCGCCGATCGAGAGACCTGGGAGCAGCGCTCCCCCGTCGCCCGGCAGCTGAACGGATGCCTCGGCGAAGCCCCCGCGCAACCCGTCGGCCCAGCCCAGCCACGCCGGCGGCGCCGCGACATGTTGCCAGCGCGCTGAGAACACCGCGAAGGCGATGTTGTCTGCCGGCTCGCTCGCGGTGAGCGCGCCGGTCACACGAATCCGCTCACCGATGTGCGGCGCGCCACGATCCTGCGTCGTCGAGATGAGCGCCGGCATGCGCCCGACGATGCGCCCGGTGCCGATGTCGACGCGTAATGCGGTCACTCGGAAGGTGATGCGGCGATCGCCGAACGCCGCCGCGCCGGACTCGCGCGCCGTGCTGGTGACAGTCGCATCGAGGGCGACGCGGTGGCCGCTCGCAGCTGAGTCGAGGGCCGCCGGATGCCGCATCGCACCGGCCGCCGCAGTAGCAGCACCGGCGAGCCCGATCGCCGCCGCGATGACGATGACGGTGCCAGCGGCGCCCTGACGCCGACTCGTGGGTCGTGCCTCGCGCCGCCGCCCGGGCGCCGAGACGGCGGCCGTTATGGCGGCGACCGCGGCAGCGGCCCCAGCGCACGCCCAGCCCCAGCCGGGGCACGCCACCAGCAACCCCGCGGTGAGCCATACGGCCATCGCCGGGAAGACAAGACGGAGATCAGCTCCCTTGCGCCTCACCCGGCTGTCACCAGGTCTTTGAGATCAGCGAAGGTCTTCTCACCGATGCCCGACACGTTCTGAAGATCGTCGACCGACGAGAAGCGGCCGTTCTGTGTTCGCCAGTCGAGAATGCGCTGCCCGAGCGAAGGACCGACGCGCGGCAGGGTCTCGAGCTGCTCGAGCGTGGCCGAATTGAGATCGAGCTTGTCGCCCGATGCGACCGCTCCACCACCTGACGCGCCCACGCCGCCGACCGCGGCGACCGGCGGCGCCTCACCCGGCTTCGGCACGTAGATCTGCTCGCCGTCGGCTACCCGCTGAGCGAGATTGAGCGCCGTCCGGTCGGCGGCGGCGGCGAAGCCACCTGCCGCGCCGACCGCGTCGATCACGCGCGCGCCGGCGGCCAGCTCATACACGCCCGGGCGTGCGACCTGCCCGAGCACGTGCACCAGCGACCTCGACGCTATGGGTGACGGTGCCGCGGTGATGGCCGCGCTGCCGGCCGAGCCGTCGGCCGTCACCGGCTCGAGCCCGCCACCCGAATTCAGCAGACCGGAGACGACGGCCACACCGATGCCGATGACGAACAGCACGACAGCGGCACCGAGCCCGATGCGTACTCGCGACGTGGCCTTCGCAGACGGCGCGAGCGCGTCATCGCTCTCGTCGCTACTCGGCGCGGTCTCCGTCACACGACGACGCTAGAAGGCGACCGAGCGGCAGGGGGGCGCCAAGCACCCGTTGTGTGAACGGATGCCCGACACCCCGGACTGTGCTGGGGAAGACCGCTCGGCGCAGCCCCGCTACGGCTTGGTCGCGATGTTGACGAGCTTCGGTGCGCGCACGATCACGTTGACGATCTGCTGCTCGCCCACGGCGCGGGCGACGGCCGCGGACGCGCGGGCCAGCTGCTCGAGCTCGTCGGAGCTGATCTTCGCGGGAACGTCGAACCGGTCGCGCACCTTGCCGTTGACCTGAATGATCGCCGTCACCGTCTCTTCGACCAGCAGCGTTCGATCGGGCTTCCGCCACTGCACGTTGGCGACCGTCGGCTCGTAGCCGAGCATCTCCCACATGTCCTCGGCTGTGTACGGGGCGAACAGGTTCAGTGACATCGCGACGACCTCGGCGGCCTCGCGCACCGCCGGGTCGGCGGGCCCCGCGCCCGAGTCGATCGCCTTGCGCGTCACGTTCACGAGCTCGATCAAGCGCGCGATCACGACGTTGAACTTGAACGACTCGACGAGACCTGGGGCGTCGGCGAGGAAGCGGTGAGTGTGACGACGTAGCGCCACGTCTCCGTTCTTCCAGATCACGTCGGGCGCGGAGGCCACGTCGCGAGCGACGCGCCACGCGCGGGCGAGGAACTTCGAGGAGCCCGTCGCCGAGACATCCGCCCAGTCGATGTCGTCCTCAGGCGGGCCGGCGAACGCCATCGTCACGCGCAACGCGTCGGCGCCATATTCGGCGAGTTGGGACGCGAACTCGACCAGGTTGCCCTTGCTCTTGCTCATCGCCGAGCCGTCCATCAGGACCTGACCCTGGTTCAGCAGCGACATGAACGGCTCAGTGAAATCCACCAGCCCCAGGTCGAACAGCACCTTCGTGACGAAGCGCGCGTACAGCAGGTGCAGAATCGCGTGCTCGACGCCACCGACGTACTGGTCGACCGGCGCCCACTTCTGCGCCTCAGCCGGGTCGAATGCGCGCGTGTCGTCGGTCGCCGAGAGGAAGCGCAGGAAATACCACGACGAGTCGACGAACGTGTCCATCGTGTCGCTGTCACGGCGAGCCGGCCCGCCACAGGTCGGGCAGGTCACGTTGACCCAGTCCTCGGCGGCACCCAAGGGGCTCGAGCCCTTCGGGCGAAGATCGAGGCCGGATGCGTCGGGCAACCGAACCGGCAGCTGGTCCTCCGGGACGGGAACCTCGCCGTCGACCGGGCAGTGAATGATCGGGATGGGCGTTCCCCAGTACCGCTGACGGGAGATCAGCCAGTCCCGCAGGCGGAAGTTACGGGCAGGACCACCGATGCCGGATGACTCGAGCGCCTCGGTCACTTTGGCAATAGCCGTGTTCTTGCTCAGCCCGTCGAACGGACCCGAATTCACGAGACGGCCGGCGCCGGTGAGCGCCTCGCCGGTCGCAGCGGGATCGGGCAGCACGGGCGGCAGGTCGTCGGGCTCGGTGTCGCCCGTGATGACCGGGATCGCACCCGTCACAGGCGCGTTGACATCAACGACGACCTTCACCGGCAGCCCGAAGGCGCGAGCGAAGTCGAGGTCGCGCTGGTCGTGTGCCGGCACCGCCATGATCGCGCCGTGGCCGTATTCCGCGAGCACGTAATCGGCGGACCAGATCGGGATGCGCTCGCCCGTCAGCGGGTTCCTCGCATAGCGCCCGAGAAACACGCCGGTCTTCTCGCGCTCGGTCGAGAGCCGATCGATCTCCGACGTACCGCGCACCTTCTCGAGGTAGGCGGTGAACTCGGCCTGGATTTCGGCGGATGCCCCCGCCACGAGTTCCGCGGCAAGATCTGAGTCGGGCGCAACGACCATGAACGTCACGCCGTAGAGCGTGTCGGGCCGCGTCGTGTAGACCGGCAGGGACTCGTCGCGCCCCTCGATCGTGAATCGCACGTCGGCGCCCACCGAGCGGCCGACCCAGTTGCGCTGCATCGTCAGCACACGCGTCGGCCACCTGCCCTCGAGCTGATTGAGGTCGTCGAGCAGACGGTCGGCGTAATCGGTGACGCGGAAGTACCACTGCGTCAGCTTCTTCTTCGTCACCAGGTGGCCGCAGCGCTCGCAATGACCGTCGATCACCTGCTCGTTGGCGAGGACCGTCTGGTCATTGGGGCACCAGTTGACGCTGCCGTCCTTCCGGTACGCGAGTCCCTTCTCGTACAGCTTGAGGAACAGCCACTGATTCCACTTGTAATACTCAGGGTCGCTCGTGTGCAGCTCGCGCGACCAGTCGAAGCTGGGCGCGTAGATCTTGAAGCTCGCCTTCTGCTGGGCGATGTTGTCGTACGTCCACCCGCGGGGATCGATGCCGCGCTTGATCGCGGCGTTCTCAGCGGGCAGCCCGAAGCTGTCCCAGCCGATCGGGTGAAGTACGTTGAAGCCCTGCTGGCGCCAGTACCGCGCGACGATGTCGCCGAAACCGAACGCTTCGGCATGGCCCATGTGCAGGTCGCCCGACGGGTACGGGAACATGTCGAGCACGTACTTGCGCGGCCGGTTGTCGGCCGGGTCGTCGGTCGCGAACGGCTTGAGGGCTTCCCATACTGGCGCCCACTTGTCTTGGATCGCGGCGAAGTCATAGCGCTCTTCGCGCAGCTCGTCGCTCTCCCGCATCGCCGTCTGCTCGTGGTCTGCCACGTGTGTCCCGTCTTCCGTGCTGGGGGGGTGTTCGGCGCTTTGCGCCGAACACCCAGGTTACCGGAGCATTGCGCACGTCCCCTGCGCGGCGACGGGGCACACGTGGCGTGGCCCTGGCGGGCTTAGAAGCCCTTCTGCTGCACCCAGTCCTTCGCGATCTGGTCAGCGGACTCCTTGTCGACCGAGCTCTTCGTGTTGATCGCGATCAACTCGTCGGTGGTGATCGCCGCCGAGACCTTGTTGAGCACCTGCTTGACCTTCGTGCTCGCCTTCGCCGACGAGATGAGCGGAACGATGTTCTGCGCGACGATCATGTTCTTCGGGTCGGACAGCGTGACGAAGCCGTCGGACTTGATCGACGGGTCGGTCGTGTAGATGTCGGCGAGCTGCACCTGGCCGTCTTTCAGCGCCTTCTGCGTGTTGGGCCCACCGCCGTCGCTGATCGGCACCAGGGTCGCGGTCACGCCGTACTGCGACTTGAGCCCCGGGATGCCGTAGGGGCGGGTGCCGAACTCAGGGTTGGCGCCAACCTTGAGCGGGGTCTTCACCTTGCTGAGGTCGGACAGGCTCGTCACGTGATTCTGGTCGCTGAACTTCTTCGTCACGTTGTACGAGTCGGCGTCTTGACCGGGTGCCTGGTCGAGTACCTCGAAGCCGCTGGGGACCGCACCGTGAAGGGCGTCGTAGACGTCGTTGCTCGACTTCGCAGTCGCCTTCGCGTCGAAGTACTGCAGCAGGTTGCCCGTGTACTCGGGAACGAGGTCGATCGACCCGTCTTTCAAAGCGGCGATGTACGCATCGCGCGCGCCGATGTTCGGCTTGACGTCGGTCTTCACCCCGGCGTCGGAGAGGGCGTCGGCGTAGATGTACGCCAGGATCTCGTCTTCGGCGAAGTTCGCCGAACCGATCGTGATGGTCGAACTCGATGACTTTGCTGACGAGCTGCTGCCGCTCGAGAGCGGGTTGCCCGAGGAGCAGGCGGTGAGTGCGAGGGCGGCGATTGCCACCGTTCCCGCGGCGGCGATCAGGCCTCTGGTGCGAGCCATGAGCGTTCCTTCCGGTCTGGTGATTGCGTCGTGGTGCGGATATCTGTGATGCGGCCGGCGATGACTCCCCGGGGTGTGACGCCTCGCTGCGCGAGTGCGAACACGCCGTCGAGAACCAGAGCGAGGACGATCACCAAGATGGAACCCCCCAGCATCTCCGCATAGTCCCGAATCGGCAATCCATCGTAGAGAAAGCGGCCGAGGCCGCCGAGCGGCAGGTACGCCGCGACCGTCCACGTGGCTACGACCTGCAGGCACGCGGAGCGGATGCCCCCCACGATCAAGGGCAGCGCGAGCGGCACCTCGACCTGCCACAGCACGCCCCACCCCGTGAACCCGATCGAGCGCGCCGCGTCGACCGTCTCACGGTCCACCGCCTCGATGCCGGCGTACGCGCCGGCAAGGAGAGGCGGGATCGCCAGAATCACGAGCGCGATGAGCGGCGGGGTCAGCCCGATGCCGAGCCACAGGGCCAGAATGATGACGAGGCCCAAGGTCGGCAGCGCGCGGAGGGCGCCGGTGAACGGAACGACGACCGAGCGCCCGCGGCCGGTGTGACCGATGTACAGCCCGATCGGAATCGCGATGACGACCGCGATGAGCAGGGTCAATCCGCTGTAGCCCAGGTGCTGGAGCAGTCGAGTCGGAATGCCCCCCGGGCCCGACCAGTTCGCCGCCGAGAAGAGCCACGCGAATGCCTGCGTGTAAGAACTCATCGCAGCACCGCCCATCGACTCTGGGCTGCCGCGGCTCGGCGCGCACGGTCGCGCGGGCTCCGAGTCCACGGCATGAGCAGTCGCCCGGCCAGCACGAGCAGCCCGTCGAAGACGAGCGCGATCAGCACCGTTCCGATGATGCCGACCCACACCTCCGTGAAAAAGCTGCGCTGATAACCGTCGAGGAACAAGAAACCGAGGCTGTTCACCCCGACGACCGAGCCGACCGTCACGAGGGAGACGGTGCTCACCGAGACGACGCGCAGCCCCGCCAGCAGAACCGGGCCGGCGAGCGGCAGTTCGACGCCGAGGAATCGACGCCATGCCCCGTAGCCCACCGCCGTCGCAGACAGTTTCACATCGCCGCTGACAGACGCCAGCGCGTCTGCGGTCGTGCGGAGCATCAGCGCGAGAGCGTAGAGCGTGAGCGCGATCTCGACGTTGATCGGGTCGAGGATCTTCGTGCCAATGATCGATGGCAGCAGCACGAACAGCGGGAGCGACGGGATGGCGTAGAGAATTCCGCCCAGCGTCAGCAGGACACCGCGGGACAGCCGGTAGCGGTTGGCGACCCAGCCGAGCGGCACGGAGATCAGCAGCCCGAGAATGATGGGCGGAATGCTGAGCCACACGTGGGCGAGCCCATAGTCGACGACTTGGGGCCAGTTGCTCTGAAGCCAGCTCACCGCAGGATGCTCCGTGGTCGGCCGGCCTCGATGAACCCGGCGACGAAGTCGTCGGCAGGGTGTTCGAGGAGGTCGGCGGGCGTGCCGGCCTGCGCGATGACGCCGCCCGGCTTGAACAGCACGACCTGGTCGCCGAGCAGGAACGCCTCGTCGATGTCGTGGGTGACGAAGACCACGGTCTTGTCGAGGTCGTTCTGAAGGCGCTTCAGCTCGGTCTGGAGTTCGAGCCGAACGAGCGGGTCGACCGCGCCGAACGGCTCGTCCATCAGGAGGACGTTGGGGTCGACCGCGAGCCCGCGGGCGACCCCGACACGCTGCTGCTGACCGCCAGAAAGCTGGGCCGGGTAGCGGGCCGCCAATGACTCGTCGAGGCCGACCACCGTCATCAGCTCACGCGCGCGAGCACGTGCCGACTTCTTCTTCTCGCCGCGCAGCATCGGAACGGTCGCGATGTTGTCGACAACCGTGCGGTGCGGCAAGAGCCCCGAGTTCTGCATGACGTAGCCGATGGAGCGGCGCAGCGCCACCGGCTCACGGGTCGCGATGTCGACGTCGTCGATCAGAATCGAGCCGCTGGTCGGATCGACCATGCGGTTGATCATGCGAAGGATGGTCGTCTTGCCGCTTCCCGACGAGCCGACGAAGACGGTCACTTTCCGCGGAGGGATGACTAGGTCGAGCTCAGTGACAGCGACCGTGCCGTCGGGGAAGCGCTTGGTGACGTTCCGGAATTCGATCACCGCTCAATAGGACCACGGACCACCGACATGGGCAATGCGAGGCGCAATGCGCGACAGACCCGGCTCGCGTGTGCTAGTCGTAATAGCGCGAAAGATACGCGGCGATCACGGCGCGCGCCTCGCTGATGTACCCCTCGTCGCCGTCCTCGGACGCGACGAACGCGCGGCTCACGAGCGCATCGCCGATCTCGACGGCGATTCCGAGGCGGAACTCGAGCTCGTCGCCCGCGGGGAGCCCGAACTCGGCGGACAGCACCTCGGCCAGCGACGTGGCGAAGCCCTCGGACTCCTGAGCCTCGTCGTCACCATTGCCGCGCTCGTCGTCGGCGAAGCGGACGATGCGGAAGCCCGGCTCGGTGCGGTACATGCGCACGAACGCGTCGATCGAGCACTCCACCGCGTCGATCCACCGAGGGGGATCGACCTCTTCGATGCGCTCCACGACAGCTCGTCGGAAGCGCAGCAGCGCACGCTCCCGCAGGCCCTGCAGCAGCGCGATGCGGTCGGGGAAATAGCGGTAGACCGTGCCGATCGAAGCATCCGCCCGCTCGGCGACCATCGCTGTCGTCAGCCGGTCGAATCCGATCTGATCGACGACAGCCGCCGCCGCGTCGAGCAGCGCGTCCACACGCGCGGCACTTCGCTCCTGGATGGGCTCGGTGCGGACGAGTGCGGCGAGTGAACGCTCTGGATCTTTGGCGAGATCGTGAATCGGCACGGAAGTCGGGTCCCTTTCGGTTGCTTCTGGGGTCTGAGTCTAGACCGGGCCTATCGAGCGGAGCCCGCGTAGACGGTTTTCCTGAGTCGGCGCGTCGCGCGTTCATGCCAGACTCTCTTGCGATGTCCTCTGTTCGCGGCACCTCACCTCACCGCGCCGCGCGGGTCGATGACGCGGTGACCCGGATCCGGGCGAAGCGTGCCCGGTCCCACGGATTTCTGCCGACGGTCATTCCCTACGCGGGCTACGGCACGACGAGCTGGGTCCGTGTCCTCGCGCGCACCGTGCTCGCCAAGGAACCGCGCCCCGACAGTCGCCTGGGCGTCCAGTATCGACGGCGGGAAGAGAGCATTCGCGGCTGGCGCAGCTTCACCAGCGTGCCCATCAGCGACGTGCCGGTCATCGCGACCGTCGGCGGGGTCGAGCATGTCCTGCAACCCGATCGCGGTGGCGTCATCGATCAGGTGATTCCGACCGAGCTCTCCCCCGGCCGCCACGACGTGCTGCTGCGCCCGCAGGGCTCCGATTCGGTGAGCACAGCCGGGGTCATCGTCGTGGCTCCGAGCATCGAGTTCGGCGTGGTGAGCGACATCGACGACACGGTGATGGTGACCTGGCTGCCGCGACCCATGCTCGCGGGCTGGAACACCTTCGTGCTCGACGAGCACGCGCGCGTGCCCACCCCGGGCATGGCTGTGCTCTACGAGCGCATCCGTTCCGAGCACCGCGGCTCACCGTTCGTCTACCTGTCGACCGGCCCCTGGAATGTCGCGCCGACGCTGCGCCGGTTCCTCACACGCAACCTCTTTCCTTCCGGTCCTCTGCTGCTCACCGACTGGGGCCCGACGCACGACCGCTTCTTCCGCAGCGGCCGCGTGCACAAGGAGCAGAACCTCGAGCGCCTGGCCACGGAGTTCCCCGGTGTCAAGTGGCTGCTGTTCGGCGATGACGGGCAGCACGACGAGGCGATCTACAGCAACTTCATCGCGCAGCATCCGTACTCCGTCGCCGCCGTCGCGATCCGCCAGCTCTACGTGACGGAGGCGGTGCTCGCCGGCGGTCGCTCGAACGCGGAACGGCGCACTGAGGCGGCCGGCGTACCGTGGGTGTACGGACCCGACGGCATGTCTCTTTACCGTCAGCTGCGCGACCTCGGCTTCGTCGGCGGCCACCATGACGAGGGAAAGCGCGTCTGAGCTTCGCGCCACGCCTCGCCGGTTCCTGGCGGTGCCCGCGGCCCTTTGTAAGGTTGCCGCAGTATGCGTAGGACGAGAGTGACGATTGCTGCCGTGACGGCCGTCGTCGCGGCGTTGCTCGTTGCCGGTATCGGCGCGGCGCCCGCGAGCGCGGCGACCGAGAAGTGGCCGACACAGGCCGAGGTCAACAAGGCCAAGGCCAACGCCTCGGCGTCCCAGGCCGAGTACAACAAGATTCAAGGTCTGGTGCGGAAGGCGCAGGGAGCGGCCGTGACGGCTGCGACTGTCGCCCTCGAGAAGCAGAACGACTACGCCAAGGCGGAGGGCGCGCTGCAGCAGGCCACCACGACGGCGAATGGGCTCGAAGCCAAGGCCACGGCGGCGAAGCAGGCGGCCACCGCCGCCGACCGGCGTCTCGGCTCGATCACCTCTCAGGTCTATCGCTCGGGCGGGAACAGCGGCCTCACCACGGAGTTGCTGATGAGCCAGGGCAACGCGTCGCAGCTGCTGGATCGACTCAGCGCGATGAGCCGTCTGACGGGACTCACCGCCGGGCTCGAGACCGCGGCCACCCAGCAGGCCAACGTCGCATCCTCACTGTCCGCTCAGGCGGCCGCGGCCGAGAAGGCGCGGGCCAAGCTCGCGAGCCAGGCGCAGACCGCGCTCTCCGACGCGAAGGCGGCGCAGTCCTCGGCGAACAGCGCACTCGCCTCATCTCAGAAGCAGAGCAAGGTCGCATACCAGGAGATGGCCGAGCTCAAGCATCAGAGCGCGAAGCTGCAGGAGAAGTACGCCGAGTACCAGGCGTACCTCGCGGCGCTCGCGCGTCAGCGAGCAGTTCAGGGCAATAGCTCCTCGCTGTACGCCGTCGCTCAGAACATCACGCCCGACCCCGCAGCCGCGCAGGCATACGCGCAGTCCCAGATGGGCCGGTACGGGTGGGATTCGAGCCAGTTCAGCTGCCTCGTGCAGCTCTGGACCCACGAGTCCGGGTGGCGCGTGAACGCCTACAACGTCTCCAGCGCGGCGTACGGGATTCCGCAGGCATGGCCGGGCCAGAAGATGGCGACCTACGGCAGCGACTGGATGACCAGCTATGTGACGCAGATCAACTGGGGCCTGGACTACATCCGCAGTTCATACGGAACCCCGTGCGCCGCGTGGTCGTTCGAGCTGTCCCACACGCCGAACTGGTATTAGTCGCCGCCGCAGCTCGCGTATCAGAGGGCGCCGCGGCGGAACGCGCGAGCAGTGGCCCAGGCCAGGACGATCACGCCGATCGCCTCGATGATGACCGTCTCGGGCACCAGCGTGAAGGTCCACGTCTCGGTGATTCCGAACAGGCCGACCGTGAGCGCCAGCAGCAGGGCGAGCAGGCTCGCGACGAGGAACAGCAGGCTCAGCACGGTCGCGGCGGCGAGCAGCCGGCCGCGCAACAGCATCATCGCGACCGCGAGAACCACCCCGGCGACCGCATTCAATACGAAGAGGACACCAAGCAGGCCGCCGACCCCGTCGAAGACGAGAAAGAGGTGGATCAGCCCGGTGACCAAGAGCAGGATCGCGCTGATCACCCGCATCGCTGTCGGCAGGGTCGAGATTCTCATGGTCATCTGAGTCATCGTGATGCTCGCTTCCATCCCAGGGCCGGTTCGGTGCGGCCCGCTATCGAGACCACGCGACGGCGGCCTCTGGGGTTCACTGCGGCTTCTGATCGAAGGCACTGAGGAAGCGGTCGCGGAACGTGTCCATGCGCCACACCGGCGCCGTGGGCGATGGCATGACGCCACGTTGCCAGTGCCAGCCGGCGATGCTGCGGAACACCGTGGGATCCTTCGCGATGATGCTGATCGGCACGTCGTGGTTGGCGCCGCTTCCGCTCACGATGGTTGCGGGTTGATGATCGCCGAGCGCGATGACGACGAGGTTGGGGTCGTCGACGTTCTTGAGGAACGAGAACATGGCTCCGAGCGAGTACTGCACCGATTGGCCGTAGGCCTGCTGCACGCCCTGCGCGCTCTGCCACACCTCGGTGGCCGAGTTCCCCTGCGCGGGCTGCGCCTCGAACACCGAGCCGTTGCCGAGCTTCGACCAGGGGACGAGCTTCGGCAGGGACGCCCATGGCGTGTGCGACGACACCAGGTCGATCTCCGCCATCACCGGCTGGTGCGGGCCATTCAGCTCGTGGTCGGCGAAGTACTTCCAGGTGTACTGATCGGGGATCCGGGCGTAGCCGAATGCGGGTCCCTGATATCCGACGTTGTTCGCGGTCAGCAACGAGCCGAAGTGATAGAACGAGGTGCCGAACGGCCACGGCTGCGTGTCCGACGGCACATCGCTGACCGTCTTCCACCCCGCTTTCCGGAACGCGTCGCTCAGGGTGAAGCGAGCGCTGCGGATGACCTTGCTGTAGATCGGCTGCTTGTCGATCCACAGTCCGGATTCGAGCGTGGAATGCGCCAGCCAGCTGAGGCCGCCGAAGGTCGGCGATGTGAGAAACGCGCTCTGCGCGGAGTAGCCCTCGGCCGCGAGCTGCGTCTGCCCCGATTGCAGCTCCTGGTCCACGCCGGAGGAGAACGAGGTGCCCTGCACCGCGACCTGCCCGTAGCTCTCGATGAAGGCGAGCACGACGTCCTTCCCGCGCAGCGCGGTGAGCAGTTGTGACGCGGGGACGCCGGCGTAGGCATCCGTCGAGATCTCGCTCGGCAGCTTCGCGACCGCCTCTTGTGTCTCGGCGGCCTGCTGTGCGGTCGAGTCGAGCGAGGCCAGCGACGCTGAGGCGGCGAGCGGGGCGCCGACAGCTGCGGCCGCGAGCCAGACTGCGGACGCGGCGGCGAGCACGACGAAGCCGCGCGCCCGAACGGCACGCACAGCGGCACCGACCCTCAGCCCGGCCCACGCGACGGCGGCCACCACGCCGAGCGCGACCACGATGAGCCCGGCGAGCACCGCGACCGCGGCTGCGCCACCGATCGATGAGCGCAGCACACCGAACGCATCCGTCAGCTGAGATGCGTCGGTCGGGTCGAACGGGATGTCGAGCGCGGCTTCATAGCCCGCGTCGAGACCTGCGGCGAGCATCGCCGAAGCGACGACGACCCCGAACAGAAGCGCGACGACGACGCGCGCCGAGCGCCAGGGCAGCAGCGACAGCAGAATCGTGGCGACGATCGACTCCGCGGGAAGCCGCAGCAGGTCGAGCGGCGCCCGCGAGATGATCAACGCCGGTGCGAGTGGCAGTGCGATGAGCAGGATGACGGCGACGGCGGTGCGGATGCTCCGAGCCCAGCCGCGCGAGTTCACGCCTTCCTCCCCGCCAGCACGGGACCGCCACTCGCACCGTGGCCGGCTCGACGCTCGGCCCGGTCTGACAGCGCGTAACGCACGAGCACCACGTCGCCGATCTGCCGCGTCTCGGAGACCGTCGCCCGATGCGCCGCCGTCCACGGGAATCGTGCCCGGCTGACGATGCGGGCGTCGCCTTCGTCGCCCAGGAAGAGCGGTGCGATGACGAGCTGCAGCTCGTCGACCAGTCCGTCCGCGAGGAATTGGGTGAGCACCGTGCCGCCTCCTTCGACCATGAGCCGATGGATGCCCCGAGCGGCAAGGTCTTCGAGGAGGCCGCGCATCGTCACCTCAGTCCCGAGCCCGACGACGACCGCGCACTCCCCCAGTGCGCCGGCCAGCTCGGCGACACGTGCCGCGGGGCAGTAGACGAGCCTGTCGACCGCGCCTGTCGTGAAGAACGCCGCGTCTCGCGGCAGTCTGCCGCTCGACGTCACCGTGACCTTGGCAGGTGAATACGAGAGTCCGCGTGCGATGCGCCGAGATCGGCGGTCCGCGCTCTTGACCAGCAGGCTGGAATCGTCCCGCCTGATGGTCGAGGCGCCCACCATGATCGCGTCGTGCTGGCCGCGAAGCTCGTCTACCCGGTCGAGGTCCGCGGGGTTGGACAGTACGAGACGGTCTCCGTCGGCGCGATCGAGGTAGCCGTCGATCGACATGGCGCAGCTCACCGTCACGTAGGGAAGCGTTGTCATGCGAGTTCCTTCCGTTGAAGAGAACGGCCGCTGCCGCCCCCGCTGAGGGTGTGTCGCGCCGACGAGGCGCGCACCGACAGGCTGATCACCGCGCCCGGAAGGACCGCGACCAGGCCAAGAGCGCCGAACGCGGCCGAGGCCGCAGCGCCGGTACCGCCACCGAGTCCCAGCGACGAAGCGAAGAGCACGGCGGATGCTTCGCGCGGACCCCACCCGCCCACGTTCACCGGGATGGCCCCGGCCGTCAGGGCCACGAGCGCGAGGGCGATCAACTCGCGCGCATCGCCGTGCACCCCCACGGCGATTCCCGCGATCACGAACGTGGCGACGTGCGCGGCGAACACGACGACGGAGGCCACAGCGATCCTGAGGCCGGCACGCGGCGCCCCGAACACCTGGGCCATGACGCCCAGCTCGCGCCGGAGCATCCGGCGTCCACCCGCTCGCGTGCACACTGCGGCGACCGCGAGAACCGCCAGGGCGACGAATCCGCCCACGGCCCAGCCGAGGTCCGGCAGCGACGACGCCGCACCGAGCACGCTCAGTGCGATCGCCGTCACCGCGAGCTGCACGATCTGTCCCGCGGATCGCTCGAGCACCACCGCTCTCGCCGCGTCTCCGCCACGCGCGCTCGCGGTGGCGTGACGGTAGACACGGTCGACGTCTCCGAGCACGCCGCCGGGCAGCACAGAGTTCACGAATTGCGATCGGTAGTACTCGGACGCCGCCGTTGTCCACTCGAGCGGCACGCCGACGCCCGCGGCGACGGTTCGCCACCGCCACGCGGCGGCTGCGGTCGCTGCCGCGCCCAGCAGCAGAGCCGCCGTGACGTCGACGGGGTCGATCGCGTGCAGCGCGCGCAGGAACGGCGCTCCCCCGACGGTCGCGACCGTCGCCGCGAGCACGAGCGCGCCGATCACGAGCGACACGAGACCGCGTATGCGCGACCGTGTAGTACCGGCGCCGATCATGCGGGCCATGCGATCAGATCCTCGTGCTGCACTCGGACCCGGAGAGACCCGGTGGCGAGCTCTGCACGCCGCCGCACCAGATATGCGGCCGCGTGCGCGGCGAGCTCGGGCGTCTGCTCGACGGCCGCACCGACCCAGCCGTCAAGCCACTCCCCGACGAGTCGCCGCGAGTCGGGCCCGAGCAGCCAGGGGGTCGATGCTGTGCGCGTCCGCCAGCCGGCCGTGACGAAGAGACCGCGCACGATGCTCACCGCCTCGGGCCCGAGCAGGCGGCGCCCGTCGGCGACGCGCCGCTGATGGTCGTTGAACGCGTCTCGCAGGGCGCGGTCCAGGGGGTCGGAGGGGCGCAGTGCCACCTCGCCTGTCACCGTCAGGCTGAAGAAGGCCGGCGCAGCGGCGGCCGTGCAGGCAGCGACGATCGCCGCGGCTTCGTCACGGGTGATGACGTCAAGCAGAGCGGATGCCGTTACGAGACTCGCACCGCGCAGCGCGTTCGTGTCAAGCTCGGCAAGCGCCTCGATGCTCGTTGCCACCTCGACCGGCGCTCCCTCGGCGTCGAGTATCGGCTGCGATCCCCTCGCCGCGAGGATCGCCTCGTCGCCGTCGTGCAGCACCCAGCGCTGCGGCCCGGCCAACCGGGGCGCGAGCCAGCGGAGCATTGCGCCGGTGCCACTTCCGAGGTCGTGCACCATGCCGGCCAAGGGGCCGGCCGGTGCGCTGAGCTGCGAAAGGAGTGCGCTGGATCGTGCGGCGTCGTCGGCCTCGCAGCGTAGTGCGAGCCAGTCCGCTGAGACGGTGGAGATCATGCTCATAGCGCCCCCAGAATGCGGTCGACACGCGCAACCGTGTCCGACCAGTCGGGTACCGCGTTTCGCGCCGACGCCGCTGCGGACTGCAAGCGGACACGATCGGCGGGAACCGACAGCCACCGCCACAGGGCATGGGCGAGTGCCTCGGGGTCGCGCGGGGGCACCAGGACGACGCCGCCTCCCGCAGCCGATTCGCGGATGCCGCCCGCGTCGCTGGCGATCACCGGCATGCCGCGACGTCGCGCATCGGCGATCGCCATGCCGAAGCTCTCGACGAGCGACGGCGCGACCAGCACTCCGGCCCGGCGGTAGGCCCGGTCGAGTTCCGGCGGGGCGAGGACCCCAGGCATGCGAATCCGCCCGTCGAAGCGCGCCGCACTCTGAGCGATCCGTTCGGCGAATTCGGGCACAGCGGTCGTGGACCCGGCGAGGGTACAGCGCCAATCGTGGCGAGGCAGACGGCGCAGCGCCGACATCAGCACGTCGTGTCCTTTGTGTGGCGCGATCACACCGACGCACAGCAACTCGGCATCGGTGCGCGGGGCCCCCGGTTTGTCCGCGTCCGCCGCTCTCGATGTACCCGGGCGCACCACGGCAACAGCGTTCGCCGCTACCAGCTCGCGACGCACAAGCTCGCCCGCGGTCCATTCGCTCGTCGCGATGACGAGGTCCGCGGCGGCCAGTACCTCTCGCTCGGCACGCGCCGTGTCGGGTCCGGTGTCGGGAAATGCTGCGGCGACCATGTGAGCCAGTACGACGAGGCGCATGCGGGAAGCGACAGCGCTGATCTCCGAGGATGCCCAGCCGGCTACGAGCCCGTCGACGAGCACCAGCTCCCCCGGCGGTATCGCCGAGAGCGCCGCCTGTGCTTCTGCGGCCCCGGCGACTGGCAGTGTCCGCACCCGCCAGCCGAGGCGCGCGAGTCCCTCTCGCAGCCGCTGGTCGTAGACGTTCCCCCCGCTCACCTGCGCGGGGTCATCGATGGCAGCGGGCACGAGAAACCACAGTGCACGTGTCACAGGTCGACCTCGAAGGTCGCCCACGCGACGTGCGACTCGCGCAGCGTGACCGCGACAGCGGCAAGGGTCGTGCCACCGAGCGCGCCGGTCCGTGCGCTTGCCGCCAGCCGTTCGCCGAGGAACTGGCAGAGCCGTTCGGTGGTCGTGTTGATCCCCGCGAGCTCGGCGACTTCGTCGAGGTTGCGGTATGTGAGATGCCCGATGAGCTCGTGCAGCGCCTCGCTTGCGCGACCGATGTCGACCACGATGCCGTTCTCGTCGAGTTCGCGCGCGCGGAATGTCGCATCGACGATGTAGGTCGCGCCGTGCAGCTGCTGGGCCGGGCCGAACACGTCGCCGGAGAGGCTGTGGGCGACCATCATGTGATCCCGTACCGTCACCGAGAACATCACGCGCCCTCCCAGCTGATCGTGTGGCAGAACTCGGCGCGCGACGACCCGTCCGCCAGTCGCGCCATTACCGCGGGCAACTCCCCCCAAGGGGAGATCCCCGACAGCAGGACATCGAACGCGGGATCGGCAAGCAGGTCGAGCGCAAGCTCGAGGCGGCTGTGCGTGGTGCGCCTGGTGCGCCGCCGCGGTGCGACGGCGCCCACCTGGCTCGCGCGCAGGGTCAGCCGGCGCGAGTGGAAGTCCGCGCCCAGCGGAAGCTGCGCCATCCTGGCGCCGATCCAGCTCGCGACGATGACTTCGCCGTCATCGGGTGCCGCTCGCAACGCGAGAGCGACTCCGGCGTCGGTTCCGCTCGCCTCGATGACGACGTCGTAGTCGTGGGTGAGGCCATCGGGGACGCAGAAGTCGACGCCCAGGCTCGCGGCCACGTCAGCACGACTCGGTTCGACATCGATCAGTGTGACCCGGGCCCCCGGAATGCCGCGAGCGAGCCGTGCAATCGAGCATCCGATCATCCCCGCCCCGATCACCGCGATGCGATCGCCGATCATCGGGCCGGCGTCCCAGAGCACATTCACGGCCGTCTCCACGGCTCCCGCGAGCACAGCTCGCCGCGCTGGCACCGCCTCGGGAACGACCGTCACCGCGGTGACGGGCACGACGAACTCCGCCTGATGCGGGAACAGGGTGAATACGCGCTGCCCGATCAGCTCGCCAGGGCCTTCCTCGACGACGCCGACGTTGAGGTATCCGTATTTGACCGGGAACGGGAATTCCCCGTCCTGGAACGGCGCCCTCATGCGCTGCCACTCGGATTCCGGCACGTCGCCCCGTGCGACCAGCGACTCCGTGCCGCGGCTCACCCCGGTCCAGAGGGTGCGCACACGAAGTTCGGCGGCACTCGGGGGCGCCAGCGGCTGCGCGCGCAATTCACCCCGCCCAGGCCCGGTGGTCCAGAACGCGACCGTGTGCTGGCCGGGCGAATGAACCGAACGGGACCCTGACTGCGTGTCCATGGTGAAGGCCATGATGAATACACGGAGGACACCACGGCAAGGGTTCAAATCATTTCGTGGGGGTGGGCCGCAGCCGGTGTGGCAGCCCTCGCGTTCGTCGGCGCGCTGGCGCCACTGTCCGCAACCGGGTGGGTCGCAGGACTTTCCTATCTCGTGGTGTCGACGCTCCTCGTCGCGCGGGGTCTCGGGCGGCAACGGCCGGCGCGCTTCGGCCCGGCCAACACCGCGACCGCAGCCCGCTCGGTGCTGATCGGCGTAGTCACGGCACTCGTCGCAACCTCGCTCACACAACCGGTTCCGCCCTGGGTGGTGGTCACCATCGCGTCCCCGGCGCTTGCGCTCGACGCAGTGGACGGATGGCTCGCTCGCCGCACCGGTACGGAGACGGCGCTGGGCGCGAGGTTCGACATGGAGGTCGACGCGTTCGCCCTGCTTGCACTCAGCGTCTTCGTAGCCGGCACGCTCGGCTGGTGGGTCGTCGCAATCGGTCTGATGCGCTACGCGTTCGTCGCCGCGGGATGGGCCATGCCGTGGCTGAAGGCCCGGCTGCCCGCCCGCTATTGGCGCAAGGTCGTCACAGCCGTCTGCGGCATCACGCTCGTGCTCGCGGCCACAGGAGCTGCGCCCTCCGCTCTCGCCGGCGGGGCCGTGGCTCTGGCACTCGCCCTGCTGGTCGAATCGTTCGGTCGCGACGTCGTCTGGCTCGCGCGAGCACACCTCAGCGCGAGGGAGGGGCTGACCGAGGAAAGCGCCGAAGCGGCACTGAAATGGTGGATCTGAGGGGACTCGAACCCCTGACCCCCTGCATGCCATGCAAGGGAAACCCGGTTTGGTGGATGTAGGTGGAACGCCGCCAGTTTACTGGGGAGTCCTGGCCTTGGCCTGTTGGAGGGCAGGCGGTTTCGGGTGGTCAACGTCGGCTGTCGGCGGTTGAAAGCGTCGAGTAAACGTCGACCTGTGGCTCTGGGGTCTCACCGGGGTTCGAGAGGGGAAGGTCCGCATCGCCGTGGAGGTCCCGCTCCACGCGTGCGCTTCCGCGATGGCGGTCAGTCGCGGAGGTCGAGCTCGTGGAGGAGCCCGTAGCCGAGCTGCGCACTGCTGTTCATGTACTCGTTCCGGCCGCCCCACACCTCGACATCGCGTCGCTGCCCTGAGCCGCTGCCGACCATGACGTAGTCGCCCTTGCGGGTGAGGACGGTGCGGTCCACCCGGTGATCGACCGGCTTGCCGTCGTCGTCGCAGATCCGGATGTCCGAGTACCCCGCCTCGTTCAGCAGGGCCTGGGCCCTCAGATATCCAGCCGGACCGAAGCTGCGTTGCACGTTGACGCCGTCGGTGGGGAAACGGTACTCGGCCACCTCGCCGTCGGGGGTGGCCATGAGCCGGTTGTCGAGCGTGTCGTAGCTGTCGGTCATGCCGTTGAACTGGCGCCCCTCGAACAGCCCGGCGACATCGCGCACCTCGGAGAGGACGGGGCCGTCGGTGTACTCCACCCGCAGCCACGAGCTTGCTGTCCCGCGCGACTGGGTGACCGAGAACTTGACGCCCGGGAACCGCGCCTTCGGCTCCGCCCGGAGCATCTTGGCGGTCTCCCCCACCGTCGGCCTGACCACCTTCCGCTCGGCCATCGCCTGTCGCTGCTGAGCTTCCACCAGAGCCTCCCTCCGGGCCTCATCGAATGCGGCGGAGACCCGGCCGCCGAAGTCCTCGCGGTCGATCTCCAGGCACATCTTCAACGCGAGGGAGAACAGCTCGCCGTCAGAGACCTCGGCGTCGTGGAACTGCGCCTCCAGGCGCACCACGGGCAGCACGTCGTCCAGCATCTCCTGAAGGATTCGGCCCTCGCAACTGGACATCAGGCGCACCGCCTCCCGCTCGGCGGCAGCGTCCAGGGCTGCCGCGTCTACGGGCGCGGAGCTGTGCGACCCCAGGCTGCCGCCGGGGCGCGTTCCCGCCTTCTCGGCGTACTTGCCCACCTCGTCGTGGAGGTGGCCGTTCGCGTCTTCGATACCCATGGCATCCATGTGCCCTGCGGGGGCAGGGCGCGCGCCTCACTAACTGCGCTGCGCGGGCGCTTCATTGATTGATGCGGCTTACGACGGCCGAAAACGCCAACACGCTTCGGAAACGTCACCCCGACCGAGCTTGAACAGCGCGCCCACGTCACATTTGGGATTTACACGATCCGCGTCAACTCACGCTGAAACAGTCTCGTTTATTACGAGACCACGGAACTGAATTATTTGTCTGGACTGCCGTCTGCGCTCCGCTGACGCTGGTAGTAGGCGTTGAAGGCGTCCATGTTACGCAGATCGATACCTGCTGCCCGGTCTGCGGGCACTCCAAGAGCTTCGGCGGCCAAGCTATTGGCCAGACGCAGGCGTTGCCCGCCGATGAGCATGAACCAGACGAGACACCCGAAGCCTGGCAGGATCGGAAGCCAGGCCAGCGGGCTGCCCACCACCAGCAGCGCAAGCACACCAAACACCGCAAGCAAGAGCGCGACTATCCCGGCCGATCTCCATGCCAGCCACGAGCGCCGCATCCGGAGCGCCCTGTACAGCGCCAACTTCGGCGCCTCAGCCTCCGGCTGCGCGGCGGGAGATTGCTGCGCCCGCAGAGCTGACAGGCTCGCATCAAACTGAGCCGGAGTCCAAATGTCCAGCTTTCGGCTCTGCGCACGAGTCAGCGCGTAGCTTGCTCCGGCGAGGGCTTTGACCTTCGAGTATTCCACCTGTGAGATCACACCCACGACTACCGCCACGGCGACGCCGAGACCAAAAATCGAATTCCCGATCCACGCGTCCCGGACCAGGATCAGGACAACGAACCCGCAGACCAATATGGCGCCGACGATGCTAAAACCGAGAACCAAGATCCGCGCATACCGACGGTAGTGGGCGAGCGCGGTCTCCGGCAGCCTCCCACCCCATCGGCTCGCACGCCCACGCCCTTCGAAGCCTCGCCCGGTGTTCGAGTCCGCGTTCATCGTGGTCGCCTAGCACCCCTTCTTTTTCTTCTTTGCCGTTGCGGCTGCGGCCGTGTCGACCAACGTCCCCGTCCCGCCGAACATCGCCGCTTGAGTGTCCGCCGCGGTTCCGATCAGCGCCAGGTTCGAGCCTTCGGCTGCAATCCCGTCAACTATGACACCGCCGGCGCCGATCGCGGCACCTGCGGCGCCGAAGGCCAGACCCGTGCAAGCCACGCCATCGTCTTGGTTGAAACAGCCGGGCAGATCCAAGGAAGTAGCCGCCACTCCGGCTGCGACTCCTGCGATAGCCAATCCGATCGACAAGCCACCGCTCAGAGGAATTGCCAGCACACCGAGGGCGACTGACGCGATTCCAAGACCGATTCCCAAGGCAGTCTTCCAACAGAATTGTCCGTTGAGATCGACCTGGGCGAGCGGATCACCGTGGGCATATGTGTAGGGGTTGGCGCATCCTCCTTGGGTCGGGTCTACGGATAGGAACCGGGCTTCAGCGGGATTGAACTCCCGAGAGCCGAGCAGGATGAATCCGGTGGCATCACTGGTGAGCTTGCCATCGGCGCCGAACCCGCCAAAGTCGGAGATGCCGTTGCCGTTCGGTGCATCGCCCCCGCTAATCACAGTGCCCCACGGGTCATATGCGATGGCGGCCCCCTGTTGCGCTCCGCTCCCATTTGTCGTGAGCGTGACGTTGCCTTGAAGGTCGGGGTAGGACCAAGTCTGCGCATTTGAGGCCTGAACAGTGACTTCGATCCCGCCTGGCAGTGAAATATATTGCTGAACGACCGTTCCGGATGCGTCTTCAGTCGCCACCGGGTCGTCATCAAGCCCCGCGTAGACGTAGTCAACCGTCGAGGGGCTAGCCCCGGACTGTTGTTGTGTAGCGAGTCGATCTAGAGGGTCGTACGTGCTTGAGGTTGTCACCCCGGCAGGGGTCGTGGTCTGCGTGACACGACCGCTACTGTCCCAGGTCAGAAGCGTGCCCTGGTCATCTGTTTGATTGCCATATTCATCAAAGGCGTAGGCGGTCGAATTGGTGATCGAGGGAACGCCGCCCGTGCTGTCAGCCGGGCCTGCGTTAGTGCTGGTCTGGGTTGGTTGATCGGCATTGTTGTAGCAGGTGAAGGTTCCCGTCGCGACGTTGTTCTTGATCGTCGTCACGACGGTGCGGTCGGTGTTCTCACCAGCCGCCCAGTTCATGCAGTTAGGCGCCCAGTCCACTACGCCCCCGTACCAATAGCTCTGCTGTTCACCGACCAGCCACGACTGGGTGAGACGTCCGGCAGCGTCGTAGTCATAGTCCGATGCGGTAACCCCGGCCGGGTTGGGGTTCACGAAAGTCCCGCCAGAGGCCACCAGATTCGTGGTGAGTCGGCTTGCGTCGCTGTACGTGGCTTGCTCCCCGCCGATCACTGCCCCGGTACTGGTTTTTGTGTACTCGATGGCGTTCTCGTTTCCATGCGAGTCGTAGGTCTCGGTGGCGGTCGTACCGTTCCCGTAGATCGTCTTTGTCGTTCGTCCCGTCGCATCGTATTGCACGGTGGCAAGCGTGTCGGCGGCCGATTGCGCGGGGCTTTGGACGGTAACCAGCCGCCCCGTGTCGTCATACGTGTTGTACACATTTCCCTGCGGGCCGCTCGTCGCCACTACTTCGCCGGCGCGGTTGTACGATACCGTGCTGGTGTGACCGTTGTCGTCATATGTGATCACACGCCCAAGAAGATCAACCAAGCTGGTGATTGTGATATTTGACCGCGAGTCAGTGACGGACGACTGCAACGGATCGCCGCCCACCCTATAGCTGTAGGTGATCGTGCGCCCAGCCGACGAGTCCGCATTTCCCGGAATGGTCTCGCTGATGATTCGGCCCCTGGCGTCATAGCTGGTGCACTGCCAACCTTCGGTGTCGATCTCGGCCGTCGTGCCCGTACGCTCACCCACCATGCGGCCAGCGTTGTCATAGACGTACTGCTGTTCACGAGCAGGCTGTCCAGCAGCCGGCGCAGGGTCGATTTCGGACTCAAGTAGGCCGCCCTGTGGAGTTGTACTGCTGGCGCCGCATACGGCGGCGATAGGGCCCCCCGTACCGGGGTAATAGCTGAAACTTGTCGTATTTCCAGCCGGAAGCGTGGACGACGCTTTCTGATCGTACGCGCCCGATCCGCTGTCGTCGTAGCCAGTTGCAGTCACCAGGTTTAGGCCGCCAGGGTCCTGAATGCTCTGAGTCGCTAGTCCATCCCACGGCCCGAGTACGCCATCTGGAGAGGAGTAGTCGGTCTGCGTGGTGTCGCCGTCTGGGTCCGTGGTGCCTGTCAGAGCGTGAAAGCCGGGGTTGAACAGAGCGTCGTTGAGTATCTGCGGGTAGGTACCTTCATTGAGATATACCGCAGCCTCATTTGGGGCCGTGCCCACCTCGCCGACGAAATCAATCTCGAACTGGTGCGCTCCGGCTGACAGGGTGAGGGCGTTATCGGCGTCCTCAGCAAGGCCGGTGTCCGAATTGTCCACTTGATCGGCCGTTACGTCCGCTATCTCAGCGCCGTCAACCCACATCGATGCCGGACGGTCAGACATTAGAGCCAACGGCATCGATTGGGCGCTGGCTAGATTGAGTGTGCCGGTGAGTCTCACGCTCCACGCCTGAGCGGTGCCCGCAGCAAAGGGCACCCCCGACCAGGCCATGCACAGGTCAGTAGCTTGCGTGCCGTTCGGACCGGTGCCGCAGAGCGAACCTGAAGGCAAGGACGCGGCGGAGTTTGCGGGGGCGGCGGATTCGCCTAGCAAACTTGGGGTGCCAGCGAAGTTGGCGTTCGGCCAGTACGTCGCGGCGAGCGTGTCGGTTTCACGCTCGACCGGCACTAGGTCCGAATCAGGAAGCGCCGCCCATCCCGAAGCGGTCGACTGGTCAACTTCGAATCCATTGTTCTCGCCTCCTGCGCCGAGATAGTCAACCTCGATGGAGTGGAATCCCGCAGCCAGGGTCAGCGTCGCGGAGTTTGAGGTGGACCACAGCGAACCTGACGTTTGGGCGCTGGTCAGGCTCGTTCGCTCTGATCCATCGATCCAGAGACTCGCCGGCTGCTCAGACGCCAGAGCGAGCGTAAGGGTCTGGGCTTGCGGGAGCACGAGACCGCCGGTGTCTTTGAGACTCCACTCCCCGCTGGCGTCCAGCGGGACCGGTGGACTCGCCCAAGCCATACAGAGAGTTTGGCCATCGCAGCCGGTGTAGTCGGAGTCGTACGCTGTGCTGGCCGGACCCACCGTTACGGGGGTACCGGCATACGTCGAATTAGACCAATAGCTTGCAGTTAGACCATTAGGAGTATAAGTGCTGGTGGTATGCGGAACGGTCGTGGCACAGCCGGAAACCGAAGCGGGGTCGGCGGCAGGGAGATACCCCGTCAGCGTGTAAGTGTACGGAGTGCTTGCTCCTGACGGCCAGGCGCTTGTGAAGCAGGCCTTAGGGGCGGGCCCGTACGTATCAGTCACGTCGCCGCTGGCGTCGTAGACCGTGGACGTCTGCAAACCTGCCGGGGTCACGCTCACGATCTGCCGCCCATCGGAATCCCAGGCGCTCTCCGTCGGGTTCTGCTGCCACTGCGCATCCGTGAGGATTTCGTTCTTGCTGTCGTAGGTCACGTCCCGCGAGTAGCCTGCGGTCGCCGATTGGCCGTCAACCAGCATCGTGGTTGAGCCGCTGCCATAGTTGTACGAGCGCAACGGGGGCGTTCCCCCCGGCGTTGGGGCCGGTTGCTCCACATCAAGGACGCGGCCGTTCACGTCGTAATTGACAATGGTGTCCAGATCGCAACTCGTGGATGTGGAGGCGGCGGTACACGCGGCCGGCACGTCGGGGCGGCCGGATGCTATGTAATCGGATGCCAACGCATCCCGAATGTCATCGATGCGGTCGCTGGAGTCATATCCGAAGAGAGTGGTCGTGTTGCCTGGATCTGTGATTCCAGAGATCTGCCCATTGGTGTTGTAGGCGAACGTGGTGCTGTCACCGTCCCACCAAGACACGTCGCACAACATTCCGGATGGTGCGGGATCGCTTAGCGGGCAATTTGCGTTGCCGCCGTAGTACAGGTGGATGATTCGGCCCGACACGGGATCAGTGATCGTCTGCAAAGAGGACGGGGTACCGCCATATCCGTATTGCAGGGTCGCCGGGTGCCCGTCGTCCGTGGCGGTGGAATACGATGCCAAGCTGCCATCGGCATTAAATGTGTAGAGCGTATTATCGGCGGTCGATAGCTGTAGGTCCCCGTTGCCGTCGCGGGCGAGATGATCGTCGTCCCCGGCCGGGGCTTGATATGCTCCGCTCGGTAGCTGCGTGAATGTTGTGGTCTGCCCCGTCGTCGCGGTCGCGATGACCTGGCTCCCGTCGTCTACTACCTGTGTCCAAGTTCCGTTTGCTGCGTCCGCGGAGAGTGACCAACCTGAAGGCAACGACGAAGTGGTTGGAGTAAGCCAGCTTGACGGCACGATCGCCGGGCTCGCCGCGCCGGAGGCGGTGTTCTTAGCCCATAGCTGTACCCACGTGCTGACGCTCGGAAGGTTGCCGTAAGCCTCCCAGTCATCGATTTCGATTTGATATTGCTGGCCGCCAGCGACGGTATTGGTACTGTACGACGGTGTCGCATCGGTTGCGGAGCCCGACCAGTCATCGTATGTAGGTAGGGTGGACCCGTTGAGGTAAATCCGCATCCCCCCTGTGGTCTTACCGCCGAGGTCCCACGTGCCGGATGGAAGGGTGATATACCCCGTCCAGCGAATCAGATATCCGTTGGCCCCTGAGGGCACCCCGCCGATGATCGAGGTCCCATACTCCCCAGAGAGGTTGATGTTGGCATCCGTGCGCTGGCCGACCTCGTTGGATGGGTAGACATGCGCGTTGTTTGGGTCGAGAAAATAGGCGCCGACGAGGCCATAGTTGGTACCCCCCGATGCTGAAGCTGACGTTGATGAGGACAGCGAGTTGTAGTTCAGCGCGAGCGTCGCTTGGCCAGATGCCGCCTGGAGGGAATGCGTGCCAACGGTCAAGGCCAGGTCTCCGGTGACAAGGTTGACCGTCTCGCTCGACGGCGAGGTGCCCGGATTCGGCGCTCCCTGACTCGGAGTGGTGGTGCCCTGCGCCGAGTTGCCCACCGTGTCAGTGGGCGAAGAGCCGCCAGAGCCCAGATGCAGGTTGATCTTGATGGGGATGGCCGTCGGCGGTGTGGCGGGCGGCACATACCCGTCGTCCGTGGTGGAGATCGACGGGTCGATGGAAGAGTCCGAGACCGTCGCGTAATAGGTCAGCCCGTTCTGCAGGGACCCAACGTCCGGCGTCCAGTAATTACTCGACAACCATCCGGAGTCAATTTCGGTGCCGGATCCGTCGGCCTGTGTGGACAGTTTGAAGTCGTACCAAACGCTTTCGCCGGAGGCCCACGGGGACACCTGTGCTGCCTCGAATGTAGGTGTCGTGGTGGCAAGGGAACTTCCGGCGGCCGGCTGGGTGATCGTCGTCGGCTTTACGTTTTGGTAGTAGTAGAACGTCGTATAGAAGTCGGTTGGCTTGAAGATCACCGGGGACGTGGTGTGCCCGCTGTATGTGGAGGCGATTCCGGAGAAGCCCAGCCAGCTTCCGGACTTACCCATGAACCACGGAGTCAACTCAGCGTCGAAAGAACCGATGACGGCGGTGCCCGTTGTGCCGCCGACGGTCGTCGGCAGGTTCTGGGCGCTGGTGATGTCTGTGTACGTGGGCGTTGTAGATTGCGCCAATGTCAGGCCGTACACGTTCATAAGCTTTAGGCCACATGTTGACGGCTCGCAGTCTCCCTCGATGGCTGCGTGACTTAGCTGCCAGGCCGGTCCGCCGTTGGTTGGGGCCGGCGGCTGCGGTCGCGTGAAGTAGGCCGCCCCGACCCATGTAACACCTGTGCTCGCGTTCGGGCCTACTTCAACCTCACCGGTGACCTTTGACCCTGTGCTGCTCCAACTCACCGTCGATGTTGTGGCGTCGTTGTTGGAATCTACTTCCGCGATGTTCGGTTCGGTGTATGAGACGGTCGGATCGATCGTCACCGGAAAAGCCGAGACCGGCAGCGACTTTAGCCATTCGGCGGATACGGACAGCTCGAGGGTCGTGGCGTCCTTAGCGGTTACGACGGCATCAGCGTCGGCAACCGTTGCCGGAAGCGTCTTGACAGCTTGCGATCGTTCCGATGCCGTATCTGACAACGCCACCATGGGCGCCGGTACGATCGCGACCGGTGCACCGTCCGCTTCGATCTTGACGGTTCCGTCGCCACCACCGCTCAGAGTGGCGCCGGTGAGGTTGAAATCAAAGACGAAAGGGGCCGCCACACTCTTGAGCACCACGTCTTCGCTGATGCCGGCCGGCTGCACATTGTCGATGATGTCGGTGTCAGGCCAGAGACTCGGGTACGTGGCCGTGCTGGCGGACACGGTCGGAACGAGCGTCGGGTCGCTGGTTCCGACCGGCGCAAAGCCAAACGGGTGCACACCGTCGTCTAGCCGCTCACTCCCGCCGGGCGTGTCTAGCGGGCCGAATTCAGCCTCCCAGTTGTTTGCTCCGCTATGCCACGACGGGTCGTCACGTCCCGCATCACGAGTCAGGGAAGAGTCAATAGGCGTCCAAGACGAGCTGCCCTGCGGCTTATAGAAGTGGGGCTGGTCATACTCACGAATCGACAGGGAGCCATCCGAGTTCTGCCACGTCGACGTGGACGCCGTCCGATCCGCGGTGATCTCATTAGCCGCCTCTGGCAGCTTTGCGGACGATGTTGAGGTGAAAGTGCCGCGCGGGACTGTCGCCGACCGCTTGGATAGCCGGGGAGAATGGATAGACCCAGGCGCAGTGCTGTGTCCGGGCGTCACCGCCTGCGCTTGATCGCCCGTAATCGGCGTCGCTGTGGCAATGATGACCAACGTGAGAACAACGCACCAAATGGCGAAGGAAAAGTTGTTTCGTCGTCGCTTGTCAGAGCGCATCGCCACTCCTGAACCCTTCGACATGCCGGAGCGACGTCAATCCTCTAGACGGCTTCGGAATGGCGGACTAGCGCGACTGTGCGTCGCAGCGTTGACATTACGGGTGGCTGGACGGCGCTGACACGGCCACAAGTGGGGTCGCGGTCGATGACGCGAATGGTGTGAGCGTCGCGGTCGAGGGCTGATTCGGGTCAACGTGGATCTCCACCGGCACGTCTTACCGTCAAACCTGGTTCACCGGGCGGAGTGTGTAGTCAGAGTCACCAGTAATAACCTCACCCCGAATAGGGTGCCGGCGAAAGGCGCCGCCAGAAGACCTCGCCCTCGCTGTACTCGAACTCTGCCGGGCGCGCGGTCTGCCGGGCGCGGTGGCGCTCCAGAGCGGCCGCCTCGCGAGCGGCCTGGTCGGCCTTGCGCCGAACGGTTCGGCATCATCCCCCGGAACACGAGCGAGGTCGACGAGTCATGAGCGCGCTGGTCGCCGTCGCACTCGGGATGCGGATCGAGTTCTACGACTCGAGCGATCGGCTCATCGGCGCCGCGCTCCGGGAGGCCGTCATAGGCTCCGCCGTCCCGGCCGCCGGAGACCGCCTCGGCCGTGTCAGAAAGCGGCAGCTCTGCGCGCCAGAGGGGGCACGCGCTCCACGCCGTCGTGGATGCCGAGGCCAGGGAGATAGAGCAGCCAGTACCTGCGTACCCGTGCGGTGAGGTCCTGCATGCCGGTGAGCTGCTTGGAGATCGCCGGCGCGCCGACGAACAGCTCCACGAGCGCTTCCGCCGCCTCCTGCGGGGGAAGAGCAGAGTCCAGCTCACCCAGAGACCCAGCCTCGGTTAGCAGGCGCGCCGTGATGCCGATCCATCCCACGAACGGCGTGGGAAGCTCGACCTCGCGCAGCGCGGGATCTTCCAGCAAGCGCAGTGCGGCTCGCACGAGCACGTCATCGCGGAACCGCGCCGCGGTGACGAACGACAGCACGATCAGAGCATCAATGCCGGCGAAACCGCCCGCACGCACGGCAGCGAGCACGTCTTCCCACTGCAAATACTGGGTCTCGATCACCGCCTGCGCGATCTGCTCCTTCGACGCGAAGTGATAGGAAAGCGCCCCCCTTCGTCCTGCCGAAATGCGCGGCGATGCCAGACAGGGCAGCAGCCGCATAGCCGGCCTTGTCGAACTCGATCGCGGCCGCGTAAACGATCTCCTCGCGACGCACGATGGCATTTGGCTCCGTCATGCTGCCTCAGCATAGGGGCGTCGAGGTCAGCGGGCGCCGGTGTTGTCCACGTGCTGCGCGATGAGGGCATTGGCGGCGGCCGCGGGCTGCTCGGGCTGGTCGACCGTGATCGCTACGGCGCTGCCGGTGCGACGTGTGATGATGAGGCCCGGCCCGCGCCGGGCGACGTAGGCAAGCCCCGCTCCAGAGATCCGGAAGCCCCACCCGCCCCACTGGGTGGGCTCGATGGTGTCGGCCGTCACCGACGCGAGATTTTCCAGGCGGATGCGGATCAGCGGTGCATGCAGCAGTGCGGGCTCCAGACGGATACCGCGCCGGTCGATGGTGATCCGCACCTGCACGAGCGCGATGGAGAGCGCTGTCAGCACGGCGAAGAGGATCACTGCCGTCCACAGGCCACCTTGCCGGAGGGTCAGTGCCAAGACGACGCTCCCGATGAAGGCGAGCGCGACGGCGGCCGCGATGACTGCCAGGGCACGGCTTCCGGTCACGCCCGTCCATGAAATCCGCTCCTGCGGGTCCGCGGTCAAGGCCGGCCGCCGGCCGGCCGGTGTTCTCGGGGTTGGCCCTGGGGGCAGCAGGACATCGACGAGGCAGGCGCAGGCCACCGCGGCCAGCAGGATCAGCAAGCGCGCACCCAGGCGGGCGTCGGCCTGGGTAGCGGCATCCGCGGTCGCCCATGCTGCGACCGTCCATGCGCAGGCCGTGAACCCGGCGACCAGCGTGAGGACCGCCGGAACCGTCTTCGGCACGCTCCGCCGGGCAGCGAGCACGGCGGTCACGATAGCCGCGATCGTCACCACGACTGTGATCCCCGTGAATATGCGGAACGCACCCCAGGTCGACGCGAACCCGTCAGCCGGACCTGACCCCGACCAATGCGAGGCGATCGTCGCCCCAAGCCTCGCTCCGAGCCCGATCGCGGGCAACACGATCCCGACCACGGGCAGCACCGCCACGATGGACGCCAGAAAAAGCCTTGCACGTACCGCGGAACCATTCACGATGCCAACCCCTTCACCAGTGACGACAACTCGACAGCCGAAATCCCCAAGTTCCGGGCGTCCACCACGAGCGCCGATACCGACTGGAACAGTCGGCCAATCTCGGGACGGTCGCCGCCGACGACCATTGCACCTCGGCCGCGGCGCAGGTCGATGACGCCGGCCGCACGCAGAGCGTCGTATGCGCGTAGCACGGTGTGCATATTCACTCCCAGAGAAGCAGCGAGTTCGCGCGCGGCTGGCAGCCGTTCGCCGCGCGAGATCTCCCCGTTGGCGACGCCGAGCCTTACCTGCGCGACGATCTGCTCCGTAAATGTCGCAGGTGATGCGTCGTTCAAGCGAATCAACATAGTATGCATACTATGCAAATAATGGAGTTGCCGAAAGGACCGACTCCGAGCCGCGGCGCAGACGGCCGCGACCGTGTACGTCGGTCCGCGCAGGTTGACGATGGAGAGGGTCTACCGCGGTGTTCGAGGCCCGGGAGCCTGGAGGCTCACCAGCTCTGCAGGCGTCGTTCCAGGCGGGGTGAAGGAGATCACCTACAACTTCGACGAGGAGGCGAAGGCCGTGCGCAACTCCCTCGCATCCCCTGGGTGAGCACGTCCTTGTGGATGACGGCGGGGCGCTGCGAGACGAGCGTGCAGGTGAGCCCGCGCAGCCGCCCGCGCCGGGCGAAGTCCTCCATCGCGCCCAGGAGGTGCCTGCCCTCCTGCATGGGGCTCTGCGGGGCGAACTCGTCGGCCTCATCGAAGATGACGTGCATGGGCTCGCGGTTCGAGTGGTACAGCTCCTCGATGAACGCGGTGGCGAATCGGCGCTGCGCGGCCTTCCGGAACCCGGACAGGTCGATGACGGCGGGCACCCGGTGTGACATGAGTGCCCGGGCAATGACGGCGCCAGCCGTCTCCTCCAGTGGAACGTCGCCGTGAATGCCGCCGAAGACGACGACGGGTAGCCCGGGAGCGTTGCCGTCCAGGCTGGAGTGCAGGCCCCACCACGCGCCGACGGTGTCCATGACGACAACCTGCTGACCCGCCCCAATCATCTCTTCGGCCAGCACCTTCGCGGTGGCGGTCTTGCCGCGCCCGCGCTTGCCGACGATGGCGAACGTCTGGGTCACGGCCTCCAGGGGCATGGTGAGGCCGTCGCCGATGTTGAGCAATCGCGACTGCTCGCGTGCGCTCGGGGTCGTCATAGCGGTTGCCTCTTCTCCGTCAGCGTTCCGTTTCCGCGGCGCGCCTTCATCAGCATCTATGCGCTCTGCGGAGCTGCGGTCGCGCCCGGCGGGTAGCTGTTCCACTCGTCGGCGGTTCCGTCTGCGCTCCAGCAGTTGTTGCAGCCTTCGGCGGGGCACAGGATCTCGTCGGGGACAGCGCTCGTCAGCTACCCACTGCCCCCACCCGGGTAGTGATCAGCAGTGACGCCTGATGGCATGGCGTGAGCAGGTCCACGCCTAGCTCCCACCAGCGGCACGGCGGCGCGACAACGCCCACATCAGGGACTCGACGCATTCTTTCCGGCTCGGCCGTTCCAGCCAGTGGTGGTCTCCAGATTCCCGATACCGCCATCCGGGCGACTGCCACCGGGCATTGACGTAGCGCTTCCCCGGTGACCGGCGCTCGCGCGTGAGCATGGCGTAGCTGATGTGGCCGACGACCTCGTCGCCGACGCGCAGCTCCCACTCGCGGCCGACGCGCACGGTGCGACGCTCGCCGTACCTGTTCCGGATCTCAAGTTCAGAGCCGTCCTCGATCTGAACCAGGACCGGCTCGGCGTCTGCGGGGTGCTCGCTCGTGCTCATCGGGGCCATTCTCCCGGCTCAGACGGCGGCTTCGACGGTGAACGGGAACGAGCCACGCACCAGGATGTCGGTGTTGGGCAGGATCACACGCACGTCGCCGAGGGCGGTCTTGGACGTTCCCGCGACGCGGGACCGGGCGCCGTCGGATGCGATCACGATGTCGCCAGTCCGCAGTTCGGTGGCGCGGACGGCGATGGCTGATGTCTTCTCCATACCCACATCTATGCGCCGGATCGCGCGCCAGTGTCGGTGTCTGCTCTAGCTGTACTGACCCGGATCGTTGTTGACGTAGGAGAGGCCTCCGGGGTCGAGTTGGAGCTGTCTAGTTCGCCAGCTCGAACCCACGGAGGTCTCTCGTGTCTC